>NZ_JBVHRF010000001.1:0-289039 GCF_055567035.1 Streptomyces sp. NPDC027185
GTGCCTGTTTCACCAGGCTCTCCGGGCGCTTCCCTTCGGTCTTGCGTTTCCGACTCTATCAGATCCTTTCGGTCCTGATTTTCGCCGGTGCGGTCCGGCCTTTCGGCTTTCCGCGTTTCCCACGTTACCAGATCCGCTGGGCGTTTCCGGTCCCCGGTGGGAGGCGGGGTGGCCTTCGGCTTTCGCTTTCCGGCCTTTCCGACTCTAGCAGATCCGATTCTCGCCGTTTCCGGCCCGAATTCGTTTCCGATTACCCGTCGGAGGGTTTGCTTCGGCCTGCGCACTTTCGTTTGCGGGCCTTGGCGGGTCACTACTTTAGCGGAATTCCCGGACGGCTCATAATCGAGCGACGCGGTCGAATTTCGGCAACGCCAAAATGACCCCGTTTGGGGAATCGTGCTTGGGTAGTGGTGGTGCCGCTGACCGGCTGCGCAGATAGCGCTGCCCTTGTCCAGCGGCTCGGGCCACGTTAGACGTTCGAGGTGGCTGCGTCAAGGAGCTGAGGTGCGGGTCACGTGGCCCTGGCGGTGCGGCGGCGCGGCACGTGCGGTCGGTAGCGGCTGACCGTCGGCTCGTCGTCGATCCAGTAGCGCCACGGATGGGCCGCGCCCTCGCCGCCCACTCCCGTGCGGGGACCGCTCCGTACGCGCTCCGGGGCCGGCGGACTGCCGTGCAGGACGGTGAGGGGGGCGCCGGGGCCGGTACAGAGGTCGGTGCCGTCGAGGGTGCGGTCGATGTCGAGGGCGGTGGCGAGGCGGGCCGGGCCCTGGGCCAGTTCGTGGGGGCGGCGGGCCTTGGGGCGGCGGGCGTGGGCCAGCTCCGTACCCGTGAGGATCTCGCCGGCGCGGAGCAGGACTCCGCTCGCGTGGTGCTCGGGACCGCAGACGAAGTTCAGGCTGAACCACATGCCGTAGATGAAGTAGACGTACGCGTGGCCGGGCGGGCCGAACATCGAGGCGTTGCGCGCGGTGCGGCCGCGGTAGGCGTGCGAGCCGGGGTCGCGGTCGCCGTCGTATGCCTCCACCTCGGTGAGGCGCAGTTCGATCGGGCCGTCCGGGGTGGTGCGCACGAGGGTGCGGCCGAGGAGGTCGGGGGCGACCTCCAGGACGGGACGGTCGAAGAAGGCGTGGGTGAGCGGCATACGTTCCGGTACGTCGGTCATGTGCGCCGAGAGTAGTGCAGGGAAGAGGGGGGCGGCGTGGCGTGGGCGGGCGCCCTTGGGAGGCTAGGGCGGGGGAACCGGCGGCCGCCGGTTTCCGTTGACAGCGGCGAGCCGTGATCGCGGCTGCCGGAACGAGGTCAGGCGTCGGGCCTGGGGAGGACGGACATGGGGTTCAAGAAGCTGCTGGCGAGCTTGGGGGCCGGAGGCGCGTCGGTGGAGACGGTTCTCTTCGAGGAGAACGTCGTGCCCGGTGGCGTCGTCCAGGGCGAGGTGCAGATCCAGGGCGGATCGGTGGCCCAGGACATCCAGGGGCTGTCGGTCGGGCTGCAGGCGCGCGTCGAGGTGGAGAGCGGCGAGGAGGAGGTCAAGCGGAACATCGAGTTCACGTCGGTGCAGCTCGGCGGGGCGTTCCAGGTGCAGGCCGGTGCGGCGCACACCGTGCCGTTCGGGCTGGAGATTCCCTGGGAGACGCCGATCACCACGTTCCTCGGGCAGCATCTGCGCGGGATGAGCGTCGGGGTGACGACCGAGCTGGCCATCGCGCGGGCGGTGGACTCCGGGGACCTCGACCCGGTGAACGTGCACCCGCTTCCGGCGCAGCAGGCGATCCTGGACGCGTTCGGGCAGCTCGGTTTCCGCTTCAAGGCGGCCGATCTGGAGCAGGGGCACATCCGGGGGACGCGGCAGCGGCTGCCGTTCTACCAGGAGATCGAGTTCTCCGCGCCGCAGCAGTACCGCGGGCTCAACGAGGTCGAGCTGTCGTTCGTCGCCGACGACCGGGAGATGGACGTGGTGCTGGAGATGGACAAGAAGGGCGGGCTGATCAGCGACGGGTCGGACACGTACCGGTCGTTCACGGTGGGGCTGCACGACTACCAGCAGACCGATTGGGCGGGGTATCTCCACCACTGGCTGGCCGAGGTCGGCGGGAAGCGGAACTGGCTCTAACCTGGCCGGACAGTGTCAGCAAGCGACCAGGAGGTGTCGAGGTGTCCGAGCTGAAGCGGCGGCCGCTCCCGCACGATTTCCACCCGCCGGTACCGGAGTTCACGGTGCTGAGCGACGAGGTGGCACCGGGCGGGACGCTGGGTTCCGCGCAGGTGTACGCCGAGGGCAACCGTTCGCCGCAGCTGCGGTGGGAGGGCGCGCCCGCGGGGACGAAGAGTTACGCCGTCACCTGCTTCGATCCGGACGCGCCGACCGGCAGCGGGTTCTGGCACTGGTCGGTGTTCGACATCCCGGCGTCGGTGACGGAGCTGCCGGCGGGTGCCGGGTCCGGTGAGATGAAGGGTCTGCCCGAGGGCGCGGTCCACGTCCGTAACGACTACGGGACGCGGGACTTCGGCGGCGCGGCGCCGCCTCCGGGGGACGGCCCGCACCGGTACGTCTTCACGGTGTACGCCGTCGACCAGGAGAAGCTCGGTCCCGACGGCGACGCGTCGCCCGCGGTGGTCGGTTTCAACCTGCGGTTCCACACGCTCGGACGGGCCCAGTTGGTGGCCGAGTTCGAGGTGCCCGCGGAGGGCTGAGGCCCGTAATTGCGTTGCGCCCCGGTGTTCCTCGCACGCAGGGTGGTTCCGGTCGGCGGCTCGTTCGAGTCGCCGGGCAGCCGGTACCGCCGCGGCGGGAGCGCCGGGGCGCAGGTGTGTCGCCCCCCGTTCGCCGGAGGCCGGGCGCGTGGTGCGTCCGGTCGCCTCGCCGGCCGTACGCTCCGGATCCGAGAGGTACACGGGGGTGGGATCCGGGGCGCACCCCCCTGTCCGTGGAGTGCGCTTCTCCGGGCCGCGCCCGGTCTCCCGTACGGACTTGTCGCCCGTGGTGTTCCGGGCCCTCTTCGCGCGTGCGTGCGGCGCCTTTCCTTCGTTCGCCGATTACCCGTCATTTCCCTTGTGGCATGGGGAAATTGCGTTGTGGCGGGAAATGCTTCCCCTGCACAGTGGAGCCACTTCGCCGCGGGGGCGAACGGCCGGGAGGTGGGCGGGATGCGGGAGACGTTGGTGCTCAACGCGAGCTTCGAACCGCTGTCGACGGTGACGTCGCATCGGGCCGTGGTGCTGGTGATGCAGGAGAAGGCCGTCGTCGAGCACGCCCACCCGGGATTGCGGATGCGGGCCGCCTCGGTGGAGGTGCCGGTGCCTCAGGTGATCCGGCTCAGCCGGTACGTACGGGTGCCGTTCCGAAGATGGGCTCCGTGGTCGCGGCGGGGCGTGCTGGTGCGGGATCAGTACCGGTGTGCGTACTGCGGGCGGCGGGCGACGACCGTCGATCACGTCGTGCCGCGGTCGCACGGCGGTGAGGACACCTGGCTGAATACGGTCGCCTCGTGCGCGGAGGACAACCACCGGAAGGCGGACCGTACGCCGGAGCAGGCCGGGATGCGGCTGCTGCGGCGGCCGTTCGAGCCGACGCCCGCGGAGGCGATGCTGTCGGCGCTCGGGGTGTCCGTGCGCGAGGAGTTGCCGGGCTGGGCGTCGCCTGCGGCATGAGCGCAGGTCCGGGTGGCCGTCGTCCGGCCTCTCCGCGGGGCGGCTGTCTCAGCGGACGAGCTGGACGATGGCCACCACGCCGACGACGACGATGACGGCCCGCAGGACGACGGGCGGCAGCCGGCGGCCGAGGAGCGCGCCGATCCGGCCGCCGAGGGCGGAGCCGGCGGCGAGCAGCGCGACGGCCGTCCAGTCGAAGTGGGCGACGAAGAGGAAGAGTACGGCGGCGACGGCGTTGACGAGCAGGGTGAGGACGTTCTTGAGGGCGTTGAGCCGCTGCAGGTCCTCGTCGAGTGCCAGGCCCGTCATCGAGAGGTAGAGGACGCCCTGGGCGGCGCCGAAGTAGCCGCCGTAGGCGCTGGCGAGGGTCAGTCCGGCGAGGAGGACGGGGCCGCCGTCGCGGCGGGGTGTGGTGCCGTTGCGGGCGCGGCGGGCGCGGAGCGCCGCGGCGAGGCGGGGCTGGACGACGACGAGGACGAGCGCGATGCCGATGAGGACGGGCACGATCGCGTCGAAGGCGTCGGACGGCAGCGCGAGGAGCAAGGCCGCGCCGGTGGCGCCGCCGAGGAGGGCCGCGGTGCCGAAGCGGAGGATGCGGGAGCGCTGGCCGGTCAGTTCGCGGCGGTAGCCGAAGGCGCCGCTGAGCGAACCGGGCACGAGGCCCAGGGAGTTGGAGACGTTCGCGGTGATCGGCGGCAGCCCGACGGCCAGCAGCACCGGGAAGGTGATGAGGGTGCCGGAGCCGACGACGGTGTTGATGGTTCCGGCGCCGAGGCCCGCGGCGAGGACGGCGAGTGCTTCCCAGGTGGTCACGCGGTCCCCCCGTATCGGTGCGGTGCGGCTGTGGTCGATCATGCAGCAGGGGGTGTCTTCCCGGTCCGTGCGACCGGGGAGACACCCCCTGAGTGCGGGTGCGTCAGTCGATGGGCGGTGCCTGGCGGGGCGTCGGGGACTTGACGAGCGGGTCGCTCTTGCCGCCGCCGGGGGTGAAGTTGCCGAGGGCGCCGCCGAGGCCCTTGAGGGCGTCGCCGATCTCGCTGGGCACGATCCAGAGCTTGTTGGCGTCGCCTTCGGCGATCTTCGGGAGCATCTGGAGGTACTGGTACGACAGCAGCTTCTGGTCCGGGTCGCCGGCGTGGATGGACTCGAAGACCGTACGGATCGCCTGGGCCTCACCCTCGGCGCGGAGCGCGGCGGCCTTGGCCTCACCCTCGGCGCGGAGGATGGAGGACTGCTTCTCGCCCTCGGCGGTGAGGATCTGGGACTGGCGGACACCTTCGGCCTGGAGGATGGAGGCGCGCTTGTCACGGTCGGCGCGCATCTGCTTCTCCATCGAGTCCTGGATGGAGGTCGGCGGCTCGATGGCCTTCAGCTCGACGCGGTTGACGCGGATGCCCCACTTGCCGGTGGCCTCGTCGAGGACGCCGCGGAGGGCCGCGTTGATCTCCTCACGGGAGGTGAGCGTGCGCTCCAGGTCCATGCCGCCGATGATGTTGCGGAGGGTGGTGACCGTCAGCTGCTCGATCGCCTGGATGTAGCTGGCGACTTCGTAGGTCGCGGCGCGGGCGTCGGTGACCTGGTAGTAGATGACGGTGTCGATGTTGACGACGAGGTTGTCCTGGGTGATCACCGGCTGCGGCGGGAACGGCACGACCTGTTCGCGGAGGTCGATGCGGTTGCGGATCGTGTCGATGAACGGGACGACGATGTTGAGGCCCGCGTTGAGGGTGCGGGTGTAGCGGCCGAAGCGCTCGACGATGGCGGCGCTCGCCTGGGGAATGACCTGGATCGTCTTGATGAGTGCGATGAACACGAGCACCACCAGGATGATCAGGACGATGATGATCGGTGCCACTGCAGCTCCCGTGCCCTTCGTCTGGTCCTCCGGCCGTGGCCGGCTTGGGTGTTGATCGAGTCTTTCAGACTCGTGGTGGGTCGTCAGCGCGTTCCGGTCAGATGACCACAACGTTTTCCGGTCAGAGCACCACGGCGGTGGCGCCTTCGATCTCCACGACGTCGACCTGCGTTCCGGGTTCGTAGGCGCGGTCGCCGTCAAGGGCGCGGGCCGACCAGATCTCGCCGCCGAGCTTGATGCGGCCGCCCGCGCCGTCGACGCGCTCCAGGACGGTGGCGCTCCTGCCCTTGAGCGCGTCGATGCCGGAGGCGAAGCCGGGCCGCTGGGTCCGGTGGCGGTTGGCGAGGGGGCGGACCACAGCGACGAGTGCGACGGAGACCGCGGCGAAGACGAGGAACTGTATGACGGTGCCGCCACCGAGCGCTGCGGTGACGGCACTTGCGACGGCGCCGACCGCGAACATCCCGAACTCGGGCATCGCGGTCACGACGAGCGGAATTCCCAGTCCCACGGCGGCGATCAGCCACCACACCCATGCGTCCACCGCTTCATGGTAGGGCGGGGGCGCTCCGCGGGAACAGGGCGTAAAGCGTCAGGAAAGGGGCAGTCCCTGGGCGGTCCAGCGGTCGCTGCCGTTCCGCTCGACGATGAGCGGGAGGCCGAAGCAGCGGGAGAGGTTGGCCGAGGTCAGTTCGAGTTCGAGGGGGCCGGCGGCGAGCACCTTGCCCTGACGGATCATCAGGACGTGGGTGAAGCCGGGCGCGATCTCCTCGACGTGATGGGTGACCATCACCATCGAGGGGGCGTACGGGTCGCGGGCGAGGCGGCCCAGGCGGCGGACGAGGTCCTCGCGGCCACCGAGGTCGAGTCCGGCGGCGGGCTCGTCGAGGAGGAGCAGCTCGGGGTCGGTCATCATGGCGCGCGCGATGAGGGTCCGCTTGCGCTCGCCCTCGGAGAGGGTGCCGAACTTCCGGTCGAGGTACTCGGTCATGCCGAGGCGGTCGAGGAAGGCGCGGGCGCGCTGCTCGTCGATGTCCTCGTAGTTCTCCTGCCAGTGGGCGGTCATGCCGTAGGCGGCGGTGAGAACGGTCTGCAGGACGGTCTGGCTGCGGGGGAGCTTGTCGGCGAGGGCGATTCCGGCGATGCCGATGCGGGGGCGGAGGTCGAAGACGTCGACCTTGCCGAGGCGCTCGCCGAGGATGGTGGCGCTGCCCTTGGTGGGGAAGAGGTAGCTGGAGGCGAGGTTGAGCAGGGTGGTCTTGCCGGCGCCGTTGGGGCCGAGGATGACCCAGCGCTCACCCTCCTTCACCGACCAGGAGACCTGGTCCACCAGAGCCCGCCCTTCGCGGACCACGGATACGTCCACCAGCTCCAGCACATCGCTCATGAGTGCCCTGTCTCCCATTGCTTCTCGGTCGTCACGGCGCCTGTGGGCGCCTCCCCCCTGCAAACCTACGCCACTCGTTGTCAGTGCCGTTCCCTAGGCTGGGGACCATGCTCGATGAACCTCGTTCGGGACGGCTGGCGGCATGGGGAAATGCCCTTTTGGCCGGACTTGTCTCGCTTGATGACGCCGCGGAGCGGATCGCGGACGACGACGCCGTGCACCGGGTGCGCGGTCTGCCGGGTGAGTCCGCGCCGGTGGGGCTGACGCTGGCGCTCGGCCGCCTGCGGGCCATGGGTGCGGTGGGGCTGCGGGTCGCACTGCCCGCGCCGGGGCATCCGCTGGGGCTGAGCGGTCCGCCGGAGTTCAACGCCCGCGCGCTGGACGCCGGTGAGGCGGTGCTGGCGACGGGCGCCGGGGTGGGGCTGGTGCCCGGGATACACCGGGCCGGGCCGGAGGGCGGCGCCGGGCTGGATGTGCACGTCGAGGTGGTGTGGGAATGCCTGCCGGTACGGGAGGCGCCGCCCGCCGACGTGCCGTCGCTGGGCGAGGCGGAGCGGGAGCTGGCGGAGGCGCTGCGGGAGGCGACCGAGGCGCTGACCCGGCTGGACGTGGCCGGTTCCGGGCCGGTGGCGCAGGCGGCGCTGGAGGCGTACCGGGCGCGGTCCGAGGCCGGGCGGCAGGTGCTGGCACCCGGGTATCCGCCGCGTGCGGTACGGGTGCTGGAGCTGGCGCAGCGGGTCGGGGCGCTGATCGCCATCGCCCGGAGCGCGGGCGGGGACGGCCGGGAGCACGGCGGCGCGGTCAGTTCGTCGGAGATCGCGGCCCGTGCGCAGGCGCTGCGCCCGGTGGAGCGTACGGCCCGGCGGGCGCAGGTCGCGGCGTACAACGCGGCGGTGGAGGAGCGGGAGCGGCGGGGGTGAGGCCGTGGTGCCCCGGGGCGTGGCACGGCCCGCGCCCCGGAGCTGTTCGGTACGGCGGAGCGGGCTCGTAGCGGATCGGGCTGCGTACGGGCCGGGGCCTGCCGTGGATCGGGGTGGCACCCGGGCCCGGCACGACCGGACGTCGGTGCGGACCGGGCCCGGACACCGGTGCGCGCCGGGCTCCGGTGGCGGGGCCGGGCCCCGGTGGCGGGGCCGGGCTCCGGCGGGCAGGTAGGGCGGAGCCGGGCTCCGGCGGGCAGGGCCGGGCCGGGCTCTCAGGTGGCGGGGCCGGGCTCCGGCGGGCAAATAGGGCGGGGCCGGGCCCCGGTGGCGGGGCCCGGCTCCGGGGCGTTCAGGCGCCGATGCCGTGGCGGACGGCCCAGAGGGCGGCCTGGGTGCGGTCGGCGAGGTCCAGCTTCATGAGGATGTTGGAGACGTGGGTCTTGACGGTCTTCTCGGAGAGGACGAGTGCGCGGGCGATCTCGCGGTTGGAGCGTCCGTCGGCGATCAGGCCCAGCACCTCGCTCTCCCGCTCGGTGAGTGTGGTGCCGCGGCCCTGGCCGCCCGTGCCCTCGTCCTGGGTGAGGAGGGCACCGGCCACCTCCGGCTGCAGCAGGACGTGCCCGGCGTGGACGGAGCGGATGGCGCCGGCCAGCGCCTCCGGGTCGATGTCCTTGTAGACGTATCCGGCGGCCCCGGCGCGCAGGGCGGGGACGACGGTGCGCTGTTCGGTGAAGCTGGTGACGATCAACACCCGCGCGGGGTTGGCCAGTTCACGCAGGGTGCGCAGGGCCTCGATGCCGTCGGTGCCGGGCATCTTGACGTCCATCAGGACGACGTCGGGGCGCAGCCGTTCGGCGGCGGCGATGCCTTCCGTCCCGTCGGCCGCCTCACCCACGACCTCGATGTCGTCCTGGATCTCCAGGAACGTCCGCAGGCCGCGGCGGACGACCTGGTGGTCGTCGACGAGCAGCACCCGGATGGTCGCGGTGGCGCCTGTGGGCTCCGCGGGCTGCTCGTCGGCGCCGGAGGGGGCGGGGGCACCGCCCGGCGGGGCGTGCCGCCGGGCGCGGGCACCGCCCTGTCCGTCGTGGTTGCCGATTCCGGCGTGCTCAGCCACCGGGCACCTCCATCTCCACAGCGGTGCCCTTGCCGGGCTCCGATGTCACGGTGAGTACGCCGCCGACGCCGTTGGCGCGGTCGCGCATGGACACCAGGCCCAGGTGGCGGCCGGCCGTGCGGACCGCGCCGGGGTCGAATCCGCAGCCGTCGTCGGCGACCTTGAGGAGCGCGCCCTGGCCGTGCCGGGCGAGGGTGACCTCGACGCGTTCGGCGCCGCTGTGCCGCAGCGCGTTGTGCAGCGCCTCCTGGGCGACGCGGAGCAGCGCCTCCTCCTGGGAGGAGGGCAGGGCGCGGACGCAGTGTGCGTCGAACGTGACCTGGGCGGTGTGCGCGCGGTCCAGGACCTGGGCCTGGGAGCGGAGGGTGGCGACGAGTCCGTCCTCGTCGAGGGCGGCGGGCCGCAGTTCGACGACGGCGGCGCGCAGTTCGTCGGCGGCTTCGGCGGCGAGGGCTGCGACCTGGTGCAGTTCGTCCTTGGCGCGGCTCGGGTCGCGGTCGACGAGCGCGGTGGCCGCCTGGGCGGTGAGCCGGAGCGAGAAGAGTTTCTGGGCGACGGCGTCGTGCAGTTCGTGGGCGAGGCGGGCGCGTTCCCCGGCGATGGTCAGCTCGCGGCTGCGTTCGTAGAGGCGGGCGTTGGTGAGGGCGATGGCGGCGTGCTGGGCGAGTATGCCCAGCAGGCGTTCGTCCTCGGCGGTGAAGCCGCAGCTCCCGGCCGGTTTGGGGCAGCGTTTGTTGGCGAGGAAGAGGGCGCCGAGGATCTCGTCGCCGTCGGCGACGGGCAGGCCGAGGAAGTCGGACATGTCGGGGTGGGCGGCGGGCCAGCCGCCGAAGCGGGGGTCCTCGCGGACGTCCGCGAGGCGCTCGGGGGTGGCGTGGTGCAGCATCGCGGCGAGGATGCCGTGCTGGCGCGGCAGCGGGCCGATGGCCTTCCACTGCTCCTCGCTGACGCCGTCCACCACGAACTGCGCGAAGCCGCCGTGGTCGTCGGGCACGCCGAGGGCGGCGTATTCGGCGTCGAGCAGTTCCCGGGCCGAGGCGACGATCGTCTTGAGGACGTCCCGCACCTCCAGGTGCCGGCTCATCGCGAGGATCGCGCTGCTCACCGCGGGGATTCCGGCTCCCGGTCCGTTGGTCATGGCTTCACGGTACCGGCGCCCGGCGGGGGAGGTATCGGTCCACCGCCGCGTAGGTCCTCGGCCTGCGGACCTACGCCCGGAGGACCGGCCGGGGCGTAGGTCCGGGTACGGCTGCCGCGGCGCGCTAGGCATGTCCCGTACGGGATACGGTCGCGCGCCGGCGGAGGACGGCGCGGACTCACGCGCCCCCTCTTCACATAAGGGACATGCCACTCATTTTTCGCACTCACCCTGAATGCCCCTGAGTCCCCTATATAGGGGCACTGTGTTTCTCCTTCGGGGACCCGTGCCTGCTCCGACCACGCGGATCGCGCCGAAGTCCGCGGATTCGGCGGTCCGCGCCCCTGAGGGCCGCGCCCGGTTCCAGACTCGGCGCATGACACAACCGACGAGGACCTGGACCCCGACCCACGGCGACCCCTACCGGACCGTTCCGTACCGGCCCGCGCGCATACCGGCGGCGGAGTCGCTCGCCCGCGCGGCTCAGCTGCGGGAGCGGATGGACGGCCGGCGGACCGTGCGGCAGTTCTCCACCGATCCGGTGCCCGAGCAGGTCGTACGGGACGCCATCGCCTGTGCGGCCACCGCACCGTCCGGGGCGCATCAGCAGCCGTGGACGTTCGTGCTGGTCAAGGACGGCGAGGTGCGGCGACGCATCCGGGCGGCGGCGGAAGAGGAGGAGCGCGTCTCGTACGACGGGCGGCTGGGCGAGGAGTGGCTGGCCGCGCTGCGCCCGCTGGGGACGGACGCGGTCAAGCCGCACCTGACCGACGCGCCGCAGCTGATCGTGGTGTTCCAGCAGCGGTACTGGCTGGGCGAGGACGGCAGCAAGCGCAAGCACTACTACGTCGACGAGTCGGTGGGCATCGCGGTCGGGATGCTGCTGTCCGCGCTGCATCTGTCGGGGCTGGCGGCGCTGGTGCACACGCCCAGCCCGATGCGGTTCCTCCAGGAGGTTCTGGGGCGGCCGGCCAACGAGAAGGCGTTCGCGGTGATCCCCGTCGGATACCCGGCGGAGGACTGTGAGGTACCGGATCTGGTCCGGAAGTCCCTTGACCAGGTGCTGGTCGAGGTCTGAGCCACAGCCACCCCCGCACATACTGTGCAGTTGCGATCACACCCGGCGAGGTAAACGTCCGCCGGGTGTGACGCCGCGCATAGGGCACAGGTCACCTACGACGCTCTTTAGTCGCCCCTCAAACCCGTATGAGCTGGGGCTCTCGCCTGCGGGACGCAAGATCGGGCACCCGGGTTCCACTACCCGGGGTCGTACGTCACCTCGTTGCTCGGCGAATTTACGGCCGCTAAGAATGGCTCCCGTCGCTCGGCGCCGCGGTCCCCACCCGGCGTTCTCCGCCACCACGGCTCCCTGCGACGTCCCCCATCGGAAGGTCTACTTCGCCATGTCCAAGCACGCCCTTTTCGGCCTTGACCGCCTGACGCGGACCCACAAGCTCTCCGCCGCCGGCATCGCCGCGGCCGGGGCCGCCGCCCTCGCCTTCACCGTCGTACCGGGCGCGGACGCCGGTCAGACCACCGCTCGGAGCACGGCCGCGAACGTGCAGCCGGTCGCCTTCAGCACCACCGTCGGCAGCGCGGCACAGACCCAGCAGGCCACCATCGCCAAGCAGGCCGACGCCTCCGCGAAGGCCGGCAAGGCCGAGGCCGCCGCCGAGGCGAAGGCCGCCGCGAAGGCCAAGGCCGAGGCCGCCGCCAAGGCGAAGGCCGCGAAGGAGCGCGCCGCCGAGCGGACCGCCAGCCGGTCCACCGACCGCGCCGCGCTGCCCACCGCCGCGAAGACGCCGGTCAAGACCTACGCGAACAACCTCGACGGCTGGATCCGCCAGTCCCTCGACATCATGAACAGCAAGGGCATCCCCGGCTCGTACGACGGCATCTACCGCAACATCATCCGGGAGTCCGCGGGCAACCCGATGGCCATCAACAACTGGGACATCAACGCCGTCAACGGCGTGCCCTCCAAGGGCCTGCTCCAGGTGATCGCCCCGACCTTCCAGGCGTACCACGTCGACGGCACCTCCTGGGACATCTACGACCCGGTCGCCAACATCACCGCCGCCTGCAACTACGCGGCCGACAAGTACGGCTCGATGGACAACGTCAACTCGGCCTACTGAGCCGGACCGCGTCCGCACCGCCGAGGGGCGGCACCCGCGATCGGGTGCCGCCCCTCGGCGGTGGTGCGCCACGGGCGCGCCGGGTCACTTGCGCATGACCTCCGGCTCGTGGCGGCGCAGCAGGCGCGCCACGACGAAGGCGAGGGCGACGCCGAGCGTGATCAGAATGATCATGTCCATCACGTAGACGCCGGGCTGGTGCTGCCACAGCGGATCGGGGTTGGCGGGCGTCCCCTTGATCGGGTTGGCCGGCTCCCACGGCAGCAGACGGTTCATGTCGGCGGTCGCGCCCATCGCGGCGACGGCCCAGCGCGACGGCATCAGCCAGGAGAACTGCGCGACGCCGAGCGTGTCGAACAGCTGGAAGAGCACGCCGGTGAAGACGACCTGGACGATGGCGAACATGACCAGCAGCGGCATGGTCTTCTCGGCGGTCTTGACCAGCGCGGAGATGATCAGGCCGAACATCATCGAGGTGAAACCGAGCGCGATGATCGCCAGCGTCATCTCGACGCCCGGCGCGTTGCGGAAGAGCACGCCCTCGTCGGGCATCGTCCGGGTGGAGAAACCGATCACCGAGATGATCACGCCCTGGAAGGCGGTGGCCACGCCCAGGACGATCACCTTGGACATCAGATACGCCGACCGCGACAGGCCGGTGGCCCGTTCGCGCTCGTAGATGACCCGCTCCTTGATCAGCTCACGTACGGAGTTGGCGGCGCCGGAGAAGCACATACCGACCGCGAGGATCAGCATGATCGTGGAGGCGTCGCGGTTCGCGCCGTGCCGGTTGGCCGGTCCGTACCCGAAGCCGTAGTCGCTGGGGATCAGCATCGAGACGATGCCGAGGACGGCGGGCAGCGCCAGCATCAGGACGAGGAAACCGCGGTCGGAGGCGAGCACCGAGACGTAGCGGCGCATCAGCGTCCACAGCTGCGAGCCCCAGCTCTGCGACTGCTGCGCGCGGGCGGGCGGCGCCTGGATCTGCACCGACTGCGGAGCGACCGCGTCGATGTCCGCCGCGTACATCTGGTAGTGCGGGGAGCCGCGCCAGCGGCCCATCCAGTCGTAGTCGCGGTAGTTCTCGAACGCCGAGAAGACGTCGGCCCAGGTGTCGTACTGGAAGAAGTTCAGCGCCTCCTCGGGCGGGCCGAAGTAGGCGACGCCGCCGCCCGGCGCCATGACCAGCAGCTTGTCGCAGATGCCCAGCTCGGCGACGGAGTGCGTGACGACCAGGACGGTCCGCCCGTCGTCGGCGAGACCGCGCAGCAGCTGCATGACGTCGCGGTCCATGCCCGGGTCGAGGCCGGAGGTCGGCTCGTCGAGGAAGATCAGCGACGGCTTGGTCAGCAGCTCCAGGGCGACCGAGACGCGCTTGCGCTGACCACCGGAGAGCGAGGTGACCTTCTTGTCCCGGTGCACATGGAGCTTCAGCTCGTGCAGCACCTCGTCGATCCGCGCCTCCCGCTCGGCCTCCGCGGTGTCGCCGGGGAAGCGGAGCTTGGCGGCGTAGCGCAGCGCCTTCTGGACGGTCAGCTCCTTGTGGAGGATGTCGTCCTGCGGGACCAGACCGATGCGCTGCCGCAGCTCGGCGAACTGCTTGTAGAGGTTCCGGTTGTCGTAGAGGACATCGCCCTCGTTGGCGGGGCGGTAGCCGGTGAGCGCCTTGAGCAGCGTCGACTTGCCGGAGCCGGACGGGCCGATGACGGCGATCAGCGACTTCTCCGGGACGCCGAACGACACGTCCTTGAGGATCTGCTTGCCGCCGTCGACCGTGACCGTCAGGTGGCGCGCCGAGAAGGAGACGTCGCCGGTGTCGACGAACTCCTCCAGCCGGTCGCCGACCAGGCGGAACGTGGAGTGGCCGACGCCGATGATGTCGTTCGGGCCGATGAGGGCGGAGCCGGACTTGGGGACCGGCTGACCGTTGACGTAGGTGCCGTTGTGGCTGCCGAGGTCGCGGATCTCGAAACGGCCGTCGGGAGTGGCGTGGAACTCCGCGTGGTGGCGGGAGACCTGGAGGTCGGAGACGACCAGCTCGTTCTCCAGCGCACGGCCGATGCGCATCACCCGGTCCATTTCCAGCCGGTGGAACGTGGTGGGGCTGCGGTCGCCCTGCGGCTGCCGGGAACCCCCGCCCGCCTGCGGGGACGGCTGCCGGGCCGGCGGCGGCTGCTGCTGGGCCTGCTGCGGGACGTAGGGCTGCTGCGCGGCCGGCGGCTGGTGGCCCTGCGGGACGGGCGGCTGCTGCTGCGCGGGCGGCTGCTGCCAGCCCTGGGCTGCGGCCTGCTGCGGTGCGGCGGGCGCGCTGTAGGCACCGGCGGCCGGTGCGGCGGCGCCCGACAGCACGAGCCGCGGACCATCGGTGGCGTTGCCCAGGTGCACGGCCGATCCGGCGCCGATCTCCGTCCGCTGGATCCGCTGCCCCTGGACGTACGTGCCGTTGGTGCTGCCCTGGTCTTCGATCACCCAGCTGTGTCCGGCCCACCGCACGACGGCGTGACGCCAGGAGACCCTGGCGTCGTCGAGCACCATGTCGCCCTGCGGATCACGGCCCACGCTGTAGGACCGGGACGGATCGAGCGTCCAGGTCCTACCGTTCAATTCCAGTACGAGTTCAGGCACTCCACGCCCCATTACATAGTCCCCCGAGTGACGCCCTGTATGGGAATCCAGGGTTGGCGAACATCGTGGGGAACTATTTCAGGCTCGGCCCGCCTACCGGAAACCGGGACGCGGGCCCGGCGCACCCCGCGTACGGCACGCCCGTGCGAAGGCCCGGACGGCACCCGTCAAACCACACCGGAGCGGCGAAACCGTGCACCGCGAGCCGCTCCGGACCGGTCCGTTCCAGCCGTCGGGAGGGCCGGAACGGACCGGTGGACAGGCGCGGACACGAGTCCATAACGATCAGGGACGGGGCTTTCCCGGGCGGCCCCGGGCGCGCGCGGCGCGCCGGTACCGCAGCTCCGGGACCGTGCCCGGGGCGCCCTGTGCGGCGGTCCGAACGACGGACAGATGTACGGGCTCACGCGGCGGGCGGTTACCGTAAAGGCACCATGAGCGCATCGCAGACCCCGCCTGCCACCGCCGTACCGGGCGATGACGTACCGACCCTTCTCGTGAAGATCTTCGGGAAGGACCGGCCCGGCATCACCGCCGGTCTCTTCGACACCCTCGCCGCCTACTCCGTCGATGTCGTGGACATCGAGCAGGTCGTGACCCGTGGCCGCATAGTGCTGTGCGCGCTGGTCACCGTGCCCGCCTCCGGGGCCGACGGTGCCTCCGAGGGCGGCCTGCGGGCCACCGTCCACAGCTGGGCCGAGTCGCTGAGCCTCCAGGCGGAGATCATCTCCGGCCGCGGCGACAACCGGCCACGCGGCACCGGACGGTCCCACATCACCGTGCTGGGCCACCCGCTGACCGCCGAGTGCACCGCCGCGATCACCGCCGCCATAACGTCCTGCGGGGGCAACATCGACCGGATCTTCCGGCTCGCCAAGTACCCGGTGACGGCCGTGGAATTCGCGGTCTCCGGCGCCGCCACGGACGCGCTGCGCTCCGTCCTGGCACCGGAGGCGGCGCTCCTCGGCGTCGATGTCGCCGTGGTGTCGGCGGGGCTCCAGCGCCGGGCACAGCGGCTGGTCGTCATGGACGTCGACTCGACGCTGATCCAGGACGAGGTCATCGAACTGTTCGCGGCGCACGCCGGGTGCGAGGCGGAGGTCGCCGAGGTCACCGCGCAGGCGATGCGCGGCGAGCTGGACTTCGAGCAGTCGCTGCACGCCCGGGTCGCCCTGCTGGCCGGCCTCGACGCCTCCGTCGTGGAGAAGGTCCGCAAGGAGGTACGGCTCACCCCGGGCGCCCGCACCCTCGTCCGCACCCTCAAGCGGCTCGGCTACCAGGTCGGCGTCGTCTCCGGCGGATTCACGCAGGTCACCGACGCGCTCCAGGAGGAGCTGGGGCTCGACTTCGCCGCCGCCAACACCCTGGAGGTCGCGGACGGCAAGTTCACCGGCAAGGTCACCGGCGACATCGTCGACCGCGCCGGAAAGGCACGGCTGCTGCGCAGCTTCGCGCACCAGGCCGGCGTACCGCTGGCCCAGACCGTCGCCATCGGCGACGGCGCCAACGACCTGGACATGCTCAACACCGCGGGCCTCGGCGTCGCCTTCAACGCCAAACCGGTCGTCCGCGAAGCCGCCCACACCGCGGTGAACGTCCCCTTCCTCGACACCGTCCTCTACCTGCTCGGCATCACGCGCGAAGAGGTCGAGGCGGCGGAGACACATCTGGGGTGAGGGCGGGGCGGTGGGGCTGGGCTTCGGAGCCTCTTGGGGGCCCTCCCCCTCCCCCACCCTCCCCTCCCCAAGCGGTCAGCCCGTCGGCCCCGCGGTTCGCGTACGAACCGACCGGTACGGACCGGCCCCTCCCTGGGCCCCTTCCTCCCCGGGCCGACTCCCGCGCAGCCCGCTTCTCCCCGCGGGCCGGTTCCCGCACTGCCGGCCCGGCCTCCCGCCCCGCTCATCCGGGAAGACGGGCCTTACCCGCACGGGCTCTGCCCCCGGCTCTCCGCCTCGGGGCAGGGCCCGTTCCGCCTTGTGTGCGGGGGCGTGCGGTCCTTACTCGTGGGGCGGCCAGTACGCGGTGAGGCGTCCCACGCCGTGCTCGACGGACTTCCATGAACCGTTGAACTCGATGACGGCCATCGCCGAGGTCGGGAATCCGCCGCGGTTCATGCGCGCCAGCAGATCTCCTTCCGCCTCGCCGGCCAGCGCGTCGGCGAGTGCGTGCACGCCCGGGTTGTGGCCGACGACGAGCAGGTCGGTGACTTCGTCGGAGGTTTCGTTGAGCACCGCGATGAGTTCGCCGAGCGACGCCTCGTAGAGCCGGTCGTCGTAAACGGTCTTGGGGCGCTGGGGCAGCTCGCCGACGAAGAGCTTCCATGTCTCGCGGGTGCGGGCGGCGCTTGAGCAGAGGGTGAGGTCGGGGGTGATCCCGGCTCCGGCCAGCCGTCGTCCGGCTGCGGGGGCGTCCATACGACCGCGCTCGGCGAGCGGGCGCTCATGGTCGCTCCCTTCTGTCCATTCGGCCTTGGCGTGTCGGAGGAGGACGATCCGGCGAGGTGTATCGGCGCTCATGCGTCCCAGCTTCGCATGAAAGACGGCGCGAGGCGCGGGGTGTTGGGAGGCTCCCTCCAGGGGTGACGGTGGTCCGCGGCGGTCAGGCGGAGAGGGGGCGGGCCGCTCTCTCCCGGAGGGGCGTCACCGCGGCGGGTGCCGGTGCGGCGGAGGCCGCCGGCAGGGCGGGCAGGACCGCGAAGGCGGCGACGGGGAGCGCCGGCGCCCATCACGGGAGATGTTGCCCTGCGGCCCGGGTGCGGGGCAAGGGCCGGGTGGCGTCGCGCGAGGGCACGGGGCCGGTGGTGTGGCGGGGTGCGGCGGGCATGGGTCGCCTCCGTACGGATCGGAGCGCGCCTCGGGTGGGTGGCGCGCGACCGCGGGGTGCGGTGTTCTTCGACGGTACGAGGGGCGGGTGAGCGTTCCTATCCGGGAAGACCCCCAGTGATCCCGTAGGGGATCTGTTCGCCCTTGGCCCGGGGCGAACGCGGGCGGGCGCCGTCCGGCCGGTGCCGTCAGGGGGCGGCATCGGGAACGGTCCCGGAAGCCGCACGTCACGCCACCCGCCGGAGTCTTTCCGTCACGCCGTGCCGTCGACCGGACTCCCGCCGCCGGCCGCTGGGGCCGCGCCTCCCGGCACCGCCGGGCCGGCCGTCCCGGGCGTCCGCGCACGGACGCCGGTCCGGTGTGTCAGTTGGCGGCGATGCTCGCGATGACGGCGATGACGGCGGTGACGGCGAGCATCACGCCGAGGACGGTGAGCAGCTTCTTCTGGCCGCCCTGGGGATTGGGTTCGAGTACAGGCATGGGGTCAGTGTCGCACTCAGGTCTCGTCCTCGACGCGGCGGTCCCGGCCGGCGAGCACGCCCACCGCGATCTGCGGCACCATCAGGCCCGCCATCAGCGCGATCGGGGTGCCCCAGCCGCCGCTGTGCTGGTAGAGGGCGCCGACGAGGAGGGGGCCGGGGATCGAGATGAGGTACCCGACGCACTGCGTGAAGGCGGAGAGCTTGACGACGCCGGCGGCGCTGGTGGCGCGCATCCCGATCATGGTGAGGGCGAGCGGGAAGGCGCAGTTGGAGATGCCCATGAGGAGGGCCCAGAGCCAGGCGCCGGAGGCGGGGGCGAACCAGAGCCCGGCGTAGCCGGCGAGGCCGCAGAGGCCGAGGGAGGCGGCGAGCGGGCCCTGGTGGCGCATGCGGGAGGCCATGCGCGGCAGGACGAACGACAGCGGCACGCTGATCGCCATGGTGACGGCGAGCAGGACGCCCGCGGTGCCCGCGGAGACCCCGGCATCGCGGAAGATCTGCGGCATCCAGCCCATGGTGATGTAGGCGGCGGTGGCCTGGAGGCCGAAGAAGACCGCCAGTGACCAGGCGGTCGGTGAGGTGGCGATGCGGATCGGGCGTTCCGCGGCGCGGCCGGCGGCGCCGGGTGCGGCGGTGGTGCCGCGGCGGCGCTGGACCAGGGCCCAGGGGATCACGGCGGCGACGGCGAGGACGGCCCAGAGGGCGAGGCCGGGGCGCCAGCCGCCGACCGCGGCGGTCAGCGGAACCGTCGTGGCGGCGGCGAGGGAGGTGCCGAGCGCGAGCGCCATGGAGTAGACGCCGGTCATCGCCCCGACGCGGTCGGGGAACCAGCTTTTGATGACGACGGGCAGGAGGACGTTGCTGACCGCGATCCCGGCGAGGGCGAGGGCGCTGGCGGTGAGGAAGCCGGCGGTGTTGCCGGTGAAGGGGCGTACGGCGACGCCGACGGCGATGGCGGCCATACCGGCGCAGACGACGGCGGCGGGGCCGAGGCGCCGGGCGAGCCGGGGTGCGGCGATGCCGAACGCGGCGAAGCAGAGGGCGGGGACGGAGGTGAGGAGTCCGGCGACGGTGCCGCTCATGCCGAGTCCGGCGCGTACCTCTTCCATGAGGGCGCCGAGGCTGGTGATGGCGGGGCGGAGGTTGAGCGCGGCGAGGACGAGTCCGGCGACGAGGACGCCGCCGAGCCAGCGGGGCGTGGCCGGGGCGCTGGTCACGGAGCGTCCGTCGTCGGCCGTGCTGCCGGTGGTGGGTGCGGTGGTGCCGGGGGCCGGCCGGTCGGCGGCGTGGAGTGTCGCCAGATCGTCTTCTGCCATGGCCTCATCATAGAATCATAGGATGATTGCCTGTCCAGTCGGTGACGCCCACGCCGCTCCGCCCCGCGCCCTCCCGGGCCCGCCCCCTGCGACGCCGTCCGCCGCCGCCCCCTCCCCCGGAGCGCAGCCATGCCCCTGACCTCCCCCCGCCGCTCCGCGCTGGCGGATCAGGTGATCGCGCAGCTGCGCGCCCAGATCACCTCCGGCGAATGGCCCGTCGGCGCGCGCATCCCCACCGAACCGGAACTGACCGAACAGCTCGGAGTGGCCCGCAACACCGTGCGGGAGGCCGTACGGGCGCTGGCGCACAACGGGCTGCTGGACATCCGGCAGGGCTCGGGCACCTACGTGGTGGCCACCAGTGAGCTGGCCGGGGTGATGAACCGCCGGTTCGCCGACGCCGACCCCGGGCACGTCGCCGAGGTGCGCAGCGCCCTGGAGGCGTCGGCGGCGCGGCTGGCCGCCCGCCACCGCACCGCACACGACCTGCGGCAGCTCGACACCCTTCTGGAGCGCCGGGAGCGTGCCTGGGAGTCGGGGGCGGCGGATGCGTTCGTCGAGGCGGACGCGACGCTGCACATGGCGGTGGTGGCCGCCTCGCACAACGACGTACTGGCGGAGATCTACGCCGACCTCGGAGGCGTCCTCCGTGACTTCCTGCGCGCCGACGTCGGGGAGGAACTGCGCCCGGAGGCCCACATGGACCACGCGCGGCTGGTGGCGGCGATCCGGGAGGGCGACGGTGAGCGGGCGGCGGCCGAGGCGACCCTGCTGCCGTTCGGCTGCCGGGCGGCGCTGCGCGGCCCCGGCTGACCCGCTCCCCCGCCGCCGTACGGCCCCCGAACGCGTCCTGCCCGCCCCGGCGGACCGGGACGGGCAGGAGAGCGGGCGGGACGGTAGTCAGGGACCGTCCGCGCACCGGGCGGTGCGGGCGGGGGCCGTCAGGCGCCCATCATGTGCACGCCGCCGTCGACGTGCACGATCTCGCCGGTGGTACGCGGGAAGAAGTCCGACAGCATGCCGACGACGCCGCGGCCGGCCGGCTCCGGGTCGGCGAGGTCCCAGCCGATCGGGGCCCGGTGGTTCCACACGTCCGCCAGGGACTCGAAACCGGGGATGGACTTGGCGGCCATCGACTTGATCGGACCGGCCGAGACGAGGTTGCAGCGGACGCCCTTGGGGCCGAGGTCGCGCGCCAGGTAGCGGTTGGTGCCCTCCAGCGCCGCCTTGGCCACGCCCATCCAGTCGTACTTCGGCCAGGCGATCTGCGCGTCGAAGGTCATACCGACGATGGCGCCGCCGCGCTCCATGAGCGGCAGGCAGGCCATGGCCAGCGCCTTGTAGGAGTACGCCGAGACCTGGACCGCGGTGCCGACGTCCTCCCAGCTCGCCTCCAGGAAGTTGAAGGCGCCCTGCGGGCCGAAGGCGATGGAGTGCACGATGCCGTCGAGACGGGCGTCCTCGCCCTGGTGCTCGCGGATCTTGTCGGCGAGACCGTCCAGGTGCTCCTGGTTGGTGACGTCCAGCTCGATGACCGGCGCCTCCTTGGGGAGCCGCTTGGCGATCCGCTCGACGAGGGAGAGCCGGCCGAAGCCGGTGAGGATGACCTCGGCGCCCTCGTTCTGAGCGGTCCTGGCCGCCTGGAACGCGATCGACGACTCGGTCAGCACTCCGGTGACCAGAATGCGCTTGCCTGCGAGGATTCCACTCATGCTGATCAGTGACCCATGCCCAATCCGCCGTCCACGGGAATGACGGCTCCGGTGATGTACGCGGCCTCGTCGGAGGCCAGGAAGCGGACCGAGGCGGCGATCTCCTCGGGCTGGGCGTAGCGCGCCAGCGGCACCTGCTTCACGATGCTCTCCCGCTGCTCGTCGGTGAGCGCACGGGTCATGTCGGTGTCGACGAACCCGGGGGCGACGACGTTGAAGGTGATGTTACGGCTGCCCAGCTCCCGGGCGAGCGAGCGGGCGAAGCCCACCAGACCCGCCTTGGAAGCCGCGTAGTTCGCCTGGCCCGCGCCGCCGAGCAGCCCGACCACGGACGAGATCAGCACGACGCGCCCCTTACGGGCCCGCAGCATGCCGCGGTTGGCGCGCTTGACCACGCGGAAGGCGCCGGTGAGGTTGGTGTCGAGGACGGAGGTGAAGTCCTCCTCGGACATCCGCATCAGCAGCTGGTCGCGGGTGACACCGGCGTTGGCCACCAGCACCTCGACCGGACCGTGCTTCTCCTCGATCTCCTTGTACGCCTGGTCCACCTGCTCGGCGTCGGTGATGTCGCATTTCACGGCGAGGAACCCCTCGGGGGGCTCGCCCGACCGGTAGGTGATGGCGACCTTGTCGCCGGCCTCGGCGAAGGCGCGGGCAATGGCGAGGCCGATGCCGCGGTTGCCTCCGGTGACCAGAACCGAGCGGCTCACGAGATCACCCTTTCGTTTCCTGATCCGTCCTGCGTTTGGAACGAAACTATCGGTCACCGGGCCCGTACGGAGAATCGAGGCCGCACAGGGGCGGCGCGCCCTGACTGTCGGGTCCCTACAGAAGCGGCTGTCCGCACCGTCCACAGCGACCGTGGCGCTGCCCGTCCGGCGCCCGGTACGGACCGTCGTGTGGTGGATCCCTCCAATCCGCGACCGGTATGCGCACGAGCGGCGGGACAGGTCGGCCGGGCGGGCCCCGGACGGCGGCGGGGGGCGGTCGCGGCCCCGGGCCCGTACGGGGAGCGCGGGCGGGCGGTCCGGGGAGGCGAGGGCGGTGGACACGCAGCGAATAGACTGTCGCCTCGTCCTCCCGTCCGGGAACCACAACCGATCAGGAACGCCATGACACGCCTCGGCGAATCCGTCGCCCGCGCCACGACCCTGCTCTCCGCCGATCTCTCCACGGACGCCACCGTCCAGGAGCTGCTCCGGGAGACGGGCGCGCGGCGCTATCTCGACCTGACGGACCTGCCGCCGAAGGAGCAGGCGGCGCTGATCGCGGGGCGCGCCGTCGAGGTGCTGCCGGGTGTGGAGAAGCTGGCGGAGCGGATCGAGGAGCGCCGCGCCGCGGGCGAGGGGCTCCACATCAAGCTGGGCATCGACCCGACGGCGACCGATGTGCACCTCGGGCACGCGGTGCCGCTGATCGTGCTGAGCCGGTTCCAGCGGCTGGGCCACTCCGTCACGCTGATCATCGGTGACTTCACCGCCAAGATCGGCGACCCGTCGGGCCGTACCGCCGAGCGTCCGCCGCTGACCGACGAGGACATCGCGGCCAACCTCGCCACCTACCGCGAGCAGGTCCGCCCGTTCTTCGATTTCGAGAAGGTCAGCTTCCGGCAGAACAGCGAGTGGCTGGCGCCGTACACCTTCCCGGAGCTGCTGTCGCTGCTCTCGCAGGTCCCGGCGTCGCAGCTGCTGCAGCGCGAGGACTTCCGCAACCGGCTGGCGGCGGGGTCCGGGCTGACGATGACGGAGCTGCTGTACCCGATCGCGCAGGGCCTGGACTCCGTGGCGCTCGCCTGCGACGTCGAGCTGGGCGGCTCCGATCAGCTGCTCAACCTCCAGATGGGCCGGAAGCTGATGGAGCTGCGCGGGCAGCAGCCGCAGCTGGTCGTGACGATGCCGCTGATCGAGGGCACCGACGGCACCGGCGCCAAGATGTCGAAGTCGAAGGGGAACTACGTCGGCCTCAGCGCCCCCGCCGACGACGTCTTCGGCAAGATCATGTCGGTGCCGGACCGGCTGATGGAGCCCTACCTCAAGGCATGGACGGAGTGGACCGACGACGAGATCGCCCTCGCCCTCAAGCGGGTCGAGGAACGGTCGCTGCACCCGATGGACCTGAAGAAGATCCTCGCGGGTGAGGTCGTGACCGCGCTGTACGGCCTGGAGGCGGCGATGGCCGCGCGGGCCGGGTTCACCGCGCAGTTCTCCAAGAAGTCGTTCACGGATGTCGGTTCGCTGCCGTCCGTCGACGTCACGGCGCACGGCGCGGAGAGCGTCGCGGCGGTGCTGACGAAGATCCTTCAGTTCACGCCGAGCGCCTCGGCGGCCCGGCGGCTGGCGAAGCAGAACGCGCTGAAGCTGGTCGTCGAGGGCGCCGACGGGCAGCAGACGGTGGTGATCGCCGAGGCGGACGCGGTGCGGCCGCTCGCCGAGGTGGTCGCCGAGGCGCCGTCCGGCGAGGGCGTGTACCTCAAGGCGGGCCGCAAGCTCGCCAAGGTCGAGGGCGTCTGACGCCCCTTTCCTCACGGCTCGTCCGGACGGCCGGTGCGCGGGTGCGCACCGGCCGTCCGGCGCGTTCGGGGCCCGCCCCGGTCAGGTGCGGCGGGCGCGGTTGCCGCGCAGGCCGACCCAGAGGCGGTCCCCGGCGGCGACGATGATGATCGCGCCGATCAGCTGGAGGAGGTGGCGGATCCAGTCGATGCCCCGGGTGTCGTTGACGCCGAGGCCGGTGGCGGCCCAGTTGCCCAGGACGCTGCCGATCAGACCGCACAGCACCGTCAACCAGAGCGGGATCTGCTGTTTGCCGGGGATGATGGCCTTGGCGATCAGCCCCAGGATCAGACCGACGATGAGGGCCCACAACCAATTCATGTCGCCTCCTGGTTCGGCGCGGGAGCGGACCGTGCCCCGCCAGTGTCACGCCGTACCCGCCCCGCCGCACGCGGAGCCGGAGCGCGCACGGGCCGGACCCCGGTGGCGGCCCCGGTCTCGTCCGCGGTACGGGGGCGGCGTACCGTGTCACTGTCCGGAACCGGGGAGAATCCGGCGGGACTCCGGTCGTGTTCCGTACCGTCCCGCCCATCCCGCGGCGTCCCGGTGGACGGCGGGCGGACAGTCGGCGGCCGCGGGACGCGGCCTGGCAGATGGTGGAGCGTGATGCGGAAGCAGAGCAGCGCCGAGACCTTCCGGATCACGGGGGCCCGGCGGGGGTTGTCGGAGGATGTGCGCGGGCGGCAGCGGCGCTATGTGATCTCGATGACCGTACGGACGCTGGCCGTGGTGCTCACCGTCGTGCTGTGGAACGTCGAACGGCCGGTCGCCGTCGCCACGCTGGTGCTGGGTTTCGCGCTGCCGTACGTCGCGGTGGTCATCGCCAACGCGGGCCGGGAGAACGTGACGTCGCTGCCGTCGACGTTCGTCGCCGCGCCGACGCGGCCGGCGCTCGCGTCCGGCGGCGGACCGGTGGCGGATCCGGCGGACGGGGCGGCGGACCCGGGCGGTCGGGGTCCGGCCGCCGACTGACCTGCGGGGCAGCGGGCGGGTGGCGTCGCGCCCCGCGCGGGCTCAGGAAAACCTCAGTTCAATCATTCCGTTCCGGTGCACCTCGCCGAGCGGCGCGTGACATACTGCGTACGCGCTCCGCATCCCCCGTCGGAGCGCTGGATCGACGCCGGGCGGCTCCCCCCGTGGCTGCCCGGCGTCGTCCTGTATCCGCCGCCGTGGCACGGGAGCTGACGTACCGTCCGGTGGCCCGCCCGATGTGCCCGCGCCGCGCCGTTCTGCGGAACGTAGGGTGAAGGGCGTGAACCTCCCGAACGTGCCGGACTCCGGCGACAGTGCCGTCATCTGCTCCGCCAAGGGCTGCCGGGCGCCCGCCGTGTGGGTGCTGGCCTGGAACAATCCGAAGCTGCACACGCCCGAGCGGCGTAAGACCTGGCTCGCCTGCGACGAGCACCGGGAGCATCTGTCGCAGTTCCTCGGCGTCCGCGGATTCCTCAAGGACGTGGTGACGCTGGAGGAGTGGGAGTCCGCGGACCGGGAGGGCTGAGCGCGCCGCGCGGCCGGTGGCGGACGCGCGGCGGTCAGCCGCCGATCGCCGACATGGGGCGGTCCGGCTGGTGGAACGACGGGTCGTCGAGGCCCGATCCGGCTTTCTTGCCCCACATGGCGCGCTCCCAGATGCGCGCGATGGCGTCGTCCGGGGCGCCCGAGCGCAGGGCGGCGCGCAGATCGGTCTCCTCAGTGGCGAACAGGCAGGTCCGTATCTGCCCGTCGGCGGTGAGCCGGGTGCGGTCGCAGGCGTGGCAGAACGGGCGGGTGACGGAGGCGATGACGCCGACGCGGTGCGGTCCGCCGTCCACGATCCACCGTTCCGCGGGGGCCGCGCCGCGCCGCTCCTCGCCCTCGGGGGTGAGGGTGAAGCGGGTGCGCAGCGAGGTGAGGATGTCGCCGGCGGTGATCATGCCGTCGCGCTGCCAGCCGTGCTGGGCGTCGAGCGGCATCTGCTCGATGAACCGCAGCTCGTAGCCGTGCTCGATGGCCCAGGCGAGGAGGTCGGGGGCCTCGTCGTCGTTGCGGCCGGGCATCAGGACGGTGTTGACCTTGACGGGGGTGAGGCCGGCGGCGTGGGCGGCGGCGAGGCCGCGGAGCACGTCGGCGTGGCGCTTGCGGCGGGTCATGGCCTGGAAGACGTCCGGGCGGAGGGTGTCCAGGGAGACGTTGACGCGGTCGAGCCCGGCGTCGCGGAGGGCTTCGGCGGTGCGCTCCAGGCCGATGCCGTTGGTCGTCAGGGACATCCGGGGGCGCCGGCCGAGCTGGGCGACGCGGGCGATGATGCCGGTCAGCCCGGGGCGTAGCAGGGGCTCGCCGCCGGTGAAGCGGACCTCGTCGATGCCGAGGCGGTCGACGGCGAGGGTGATGAGGCGGACGATCTCGTCGTCGGTGAGCAGATCGGGTTTGGCGAGCCACTGCAGGCCCTCTTCGGGCATGCAGTACGTGCAGCGCAGATTGCAGCGGTCCGTGACGGAGACGCGCAGGTCGGTGGCGACACGTCCGAAGGTGTCGATAAGCACGAGGCCCCCTCCCCGGGTGCGGTCCCTGTGGTGTTCGTCGCTCCTTCGAGACTACGCGATGGGGGTGAGCGCGGGCAGGACGTGAGAGGCACGAGAACGGGGCGGTGGCGTCGTAGATCCCTACGACGCCACCGCCCCGGTCAGGTGCCGGTCAGTGCGCCCCGGTGCCGGTCAGGGAGCGGACCTCCAGCTCGGCGTACTTGTCGGCGTCCGGCTTCTCGGTGGAGAGCAGGGAGCCGAGCCAGCCGAGGAGGAAGCCCAGCGGGATGGAGATCAGGCCGGGGTTCTCCAGCGGGAAGAAGGCGAAGTCGGCGGCGGGGAACATCGAGGTCTCCTTGCCGGAGACGACGGGTGAGAAGAGGACCAGGAGCACCGAGGCGGTGAGGCCGCCGTAGATGGACCAGAGGGCGCCCTGGGTGGTGAACCGCTTCCAGAAGAGGCTGTAGAGGAGGGTGGGGAGGTTGGCGGAGGCGGCGACGGCGAAGGCGAGGGCGACGAGTCCGGCGACGTTGAGGCCGCGGGCGAAGACGCCGAGGACGATGGCGACGGCGCCGATGCCGACGGTCGCCCAGCGGGCGGCGCCGACCTCCTCCTTCTCGGTGGCGTTCCCCTTGCGGATCACGTTGACGTAGATGTCGTGGGCGAAGGACGAGGAGGAGGCGAGGGTGAGGCCCGCGACGACGGCGAGGATGGTGGCGAAGGCGACGGCGGAGATGACGGCGAGGAGGATCGCGCCGCCGGTGGATCCGGCGCCGCCGCCGATGACCTCGGCGAGTTGCGGGGCGGCGGTGTTGCCCGCCTTGTTGGCGGCGGTGATCTCCCCGGGCTTGATGAGGGCGGCGGCGCCGAAGCCGAGGGCGATGGTCATCAGGTAGAAGACGCCGATGATGCCGATCGCCCAGTTCACGGACTTCCGGGCGGCCTTGGCGGTGGGGACGGTGTAGAAGCGGATGAGGATGTGCGGCAGTCCGGCGGTGCCGAGGACGAGGGCGAGGCCGAGGGAGATGAAGTCGATCTTCGAGGTGGCGGTGACGCCGTACTTCAGGCCGGGCTCCAGGAAGGCGGCGCCCTTGCCGCTGTTCTCGGCGGCGGCGCCGAGCAGCGCGGAGATGTTGAAGTGGAACTTCAGCATCACGAGGAACGTGATCAGCAGTGTGCCGGCGATCAGCAGGACCGCCTTGACCATCTGCACCCAGGTGGTGCCCTTCATCCCGCCGATGGTGACGTAGAGGATCATCACGATGCCGACGAGGACGACGACGAGGATCTTGCCGGTCTCGCTGGTGATGCCGAGGAGCAGGGTGACGAGGGCGCCGGCGCCGGCCATCTGGGCGAGCAGGTAGAAGATCGAGACGACGATGGTGGAGGTGCCGGCGGCGGTGCGGACCGGACGCTGGCGCATCCGGTAGGCGAGGACGTCGCCCATGGTGTAACGGCCGGAGTTGCGCAGCGGTTCGGCGACCAGGAGCAGGGCGACGAGCCAGGCGACGAGGAAGCCGATGGAGTAGAGGAAGCCGTCGTAGCCGGAGAGGGCGATGGCTCCGGCGATGCCGAGGAAGGACGCGGCGGACATGTAGTCGCCGGAGATGGCGAGGCCGTTCTGGAAACCGCTGAACTGGCGTCCTCCGGCGTAGAAGTCCTCGGCGCCGCGGGTCTGCCGGCCGGCCCAGAGGGTGATGGCCAAGGTGGCGGCGACGAAGACGGCGAAGAGGCTGATGATCAGGGTGCGGTGCTCGCCCGCGCCGCCGGCGGCGAGCGGCAGGGCGAGCGGGTGCGCGGCGGTCATGCGTCGCCCTCCAGGCGGTTCTTGATGGCTTCGGCCTTCGGGTCGAGGCGCCTGGCGGCGTGGCGGGAGTACCACCAGGCGATGAGGAAGGTCGTCAGGAACTGCGCGAGGCCCAGGACGAGGGCGACGTTGACGTTCCCGGCGACCTTGATCGCCATGAAGCCGCCCGCATAGCTCGACAGCAGGACGTAGCCGAGGTACCAGAGGACGAAGGCGAGGGTGAGAGGGAAGGCGAACGCGCGGTGGCCGCGGCGCAGTTCGCCGAATTCCGCGCTCTGCTGGACCTCGGTGTACGGGTGCGGTGCGCCTGCCGGGGCCGCGTCGCCGGCGGGCGGGGCGGTGGCGGTCGGGGGCCCGGCGGGGCCGGGCGGTTCCTGCGGCCCGGGGCCGGTGGGCGGTGCGCTGCTCACGGTTTCTCCTGACGCATGGTGACCGCGGCGGACCCGGTCCACCGCGGGCCCGATAGTAAAGGGCGCGTAAGTGATATGGATCACGCATCGTAGAGGTGGTGCGGGTGTGGCGACAGGGGGTGTTGGAGGAAATCCACCGGAGTAGGGGGCGCCCGGGGGCACGGTGCGCGCCGCCCTCCGGCGGGCGCTCCGGCGGACGGAGAGCGAGGTCACATGGCCGCTGCCGGGCAGCGCAGCGGCGCGCAGGGGTGTTGGCACCGGGAGCCCCGGGGCGCGGGAGGGCGGCGGGCGCGCGGGCGGCGGCCTCCGGCCGGACGGCTCAACGGAGTTCGGCGGTCGGTTCGGCGCGGGACGCGGTCGGGCACGGACGGGGTGCGGGCCGGGTGCGGGCCGTCCGACGCGGCCCGGCGGCCGGTGAGTTCAGACGCGGACGGGGTGCGGCCTGGCGGGTACGGCCGGTCCGGTGCGTGCCGTGGCCCTCAACAAGCCCAGAGTCAGGGCGAGTTGGGCGGCGAGGTAGGTGAGCATGATCCAGAACTGCGGGGCGGGAGCCTGGGGCCAGGCGGCGATCCCGGTGGCGATGAGGGTGTCGGAGAGCAGGAAGAGCAGCCCGCCGGCGGTGGCGTACGGGCCGGCCCGCAGCGCCCCGAAGGCCATACCGGTCAGCAGCAGGCTGTACCCGGCGACCGGCCCCCGCAGGTCCGCGGGAAGGCCGGGCCACAACAGGGCGACGAGGACGGCCCAGGCGAGCAGGTACGCCCCGGCCGCCGCGGCGGTGCGCGCCCGGCCGGGCGCGGTGCCGTGCCGGGCGAAGAGGACGAGGTAGCAGACGTGTCCGGCGGCGAACCCGGCCATGCCCAGCAGGAAGAGGAGGTCGCCACCGATCTGCAGCAGGGTGTCGCCGCAGCAGCCGAGGAGCAGCGCCGCCACCACCAGCGGCGGACCGCCCCGGGCGAGGGCGTACCCGGCGAGGACCGGCATCAGCGCCGGTTTGGTGGCCAGCACCACGGCGTGCGCGACGCCCCCCGCGCCGCCGTCGGGCCCGGCGGCGGCACGGACGAGCAGTGCGAGAAGGTGAACGGCGGCCAGCACCGCGAACACGGCCGCCAGCGCGCGGGCGGCCCGCGGCCGGGGGCGCGGCGGATTCACGCGGCACCCCGCTCGGCGGGGGAGGACGTGGGGGCGGGCGATTCGGCGGCGGACGGCGGCGCGGGGGCGGACGGTCCCGGGGCGGACGATCCAGGTGCGGACGGCACCGGGGCGGACGGCACCGGGGCGGGTAGTTCCGCGACCGCTTCCGGGCCCGGCCCCGCGGCGTCCGCCCCTGCCGGTCCGGCGGGCTGCCAGCCGGGGCCGCGGAAGACGCGGCCCGCCCGTTCGCGCCAGCTGCCGGCGGTGCGGAGGTCGCGGGCGATGGCGGCGTACTCGTGGGTGGCGACGCGCAGCGGGTTGTAGGTGGCGATGTTCTTGGTGAGGCCGTAGACGGGGCGTTCGGTCTCCGGGACGAAGGAGCCGAACATCCGGTCCCAGACGATGAGGATGCCGCCGAAGTTGCGGTCCAGGTAGCCGCCCTGGGAGGCGTGGTGCACCCGGTGGTGGGAGGGCGTGTTCAGGACGTACTCGACAGGCCGGGGGAGTTTGCCGACCCGTTCGGTGTGCACCCAGAACTGGTAGACGAGGTTGACGCCGGAACAGAAGGCGACGGCCGCCGGGTGGACGCCGAGCACGATCATCGGGAGGTAGAACGGCCAGACCGTCCAGCTCGTCCAGGGCTGCCGCAGCGCGGTGGTGAGATTGAACTTCCGGCTGGAGTGGTGGACGACGTGGCACGCCCACAGGACGCGTACGACGTGGTGCCCGCGGTGCGACCAGTAGTAGAGGAAGTCCTGGGCGAGGAGCATCAGGAGCAGCGTCCACCAGACCACGGGCACCCGGAGCGGGGTGAGGGCGTAGACGGCGGAGTAGATCGCCACGATCGGGATCTTCCACAGGGCGTCGAAGACGAGACTGCCCAGCCCCATGCCGACGCTGGTGGCCGCGTCCTTGGCCTCGTAGCCGGCGGCGTCCTCGTCGGGACGGAGCCGGTAGCTCACCACCTCGACGGCGGTGAGCAGGACGAACGCGGGGACGGACCACAACACGACATCGGGAAGGTGCGGCATGCCCGGCACCATAAGCGCGGTTCCGGGGGCCGGACCAGAGGGAGTTACCAAGAAGTATGTAAGACAGGGTGTCAGTTCCCGGCAAGGGCTACCGTCGGTAACGAACCGTCGGGAGAATGCCCCATTTGCTTGTCATTTGACCGTTTCCCGTTGTGGTGACCGCCGTTGGCCGGGCGGACGCGGCGACGGGCGGAGTCCAGCCACGGGGGCGACGGGGGGTGCGGTGGCTGTCAGTGGTGGCCCGTATCCTCAGTGACCATGCTCGAAGACCACACAGCAGCCGACCCGATCGCGCCGAGGATCGGGCAGCAGCCGGGCCCGCAGACCCCGCCGGTCCCCTGGCCGGACGCCTACCCCGAGGGGTACGCCGTGGTCGACGTCGAGACCACCGGCCTCGCCCGGGACGACCGGATCATCTCCGCCGCGGTCTACCAGCTCGACGCCCGGGGCGAGTTCCAGGACCGCTGGTACACCCTGGTCAACCCCGAGCGCGACCCCGGGCCGGTGTGGATCCACGGCCTGACCAGCGAGGTGCTGGCGGGCGCGCCGCTCTTCCCGGAGATCGTGCCCGAGCTGTCCCGGCGCCTCGAAGGCCGCGTCCTGGTCGCCCACAACGCCATGTTCGACTGGTCGATGATCGCCCGCGAGTACGCCCGCGCCACGGCGGTCGCCCCGGTGAGCCGGCGGCTGTGCACCATCGCCCTCTCCAAGGAGCTGGGCCTGCCGCTCGCCAACCACAAGCTGGAGACCCTCGCCGCCCACTACGGCGTGGTCCAGGAGCAGGCCCACCACGCGCTGGACGACGCCCGGGTGCTGGCCGAGACGTTCCGGCCGAGCCTGCGCCGCGCCGCCCGGGAGAACCTCCGGCTGCCGCTGCTGGCCTGCCAGCCGCTCACCGAGTGGTCCGACACCCCGGCGCCCCGCCGGTATCCGGGTGCCTCCTCCTCGTACCGTCCCACCTCCTGGCGTCCCGCCCGTAAGCGGCCGGCCTGTCCGTATCCCAATCCGGGGCGGTACGAGGCCGGGGGCAAGCTGGTGCAGGGGATGCGGGTGGCGTTCTCCGGGGACACCTCCGTCGACCGGGAGCTGCTGGAGGACCGTGCGATCGAGGCCGGGCTGCATGTCGCGACGAGCCTGTCGCGCCTGACCAGCCTGCTGGTGACCAACGATCCGGACGCGCAGACCTCCAAGACCGCCAAAGCCCGCACGTTCGGCACCACCGTCATCGACGAGGCGGCCTTCATGCAGCTCCTCCAGGACGTCCGGCCCGCCGCCGGGTGACCGCGGCGGCCGGCCGGGGTCCGCTGCGCCGGTCGGGTGCCGCGTCCGCGACCCGGGGCCGATGGCCTTGCCCCGCCCCGCCGCGGTCCGCACGATGCGGCGCATGACTCGTTGCGAGGTATGCGGAAACGACTACGACCTGGCCTTCCACGTGGAGACCAAGGACGGTGCCCGGCACACTTTCGACTCGTTCGCCTGCGCCATCCACCGCATGGCGCCGATCTGCGATCACTGCCGGGTGCAGATCATCGGCCAGGGCGTCGAGGCCGAGGGACAGTGGTTCTGCGGCGCCCACTGCGCCCGCGCCGCCGGGAAGCAGGGCATCGTCGACCGGGTCTGAGCGGCGCCGCCGCCCGCCCCGTACCCGAGCGCCGCGGGCAGGACCCCCTGCTCGGCGGCGTTCGCGCGCCAGGTACCGTCGAAGCCGTGTACCGCTTCCTGTTGTCCCGGCAGTGGGTGATCCTCACCCTCGTGGGCCTCGCCATGATCCCGGCCATGGTCAAGCTGGGCTTCTGGCAGTTCCACCGTCATGAGCACCGGGTCGCGCAGAACCAGCTCATCGACCGCAGCCTCCACGCGAAGCCGGTACCGGTCACCGACCTGACCGCCCCGGGGCGCCCGCTGCCCCGCGCCGACATGTGGCGCACGGTCACCGCCACCGGGACGTACGACACCGCGCACGAGGTCGTCGTCCGCCAGCGCACCGCCGCCGACGAGTCGACCATCGGCTACTACGTCCTCACCCCGCTCGACCTCGGCCGCGGCCGGACGGTGCTGGTCAACCGCGGTTGGATCGCGGCCGGCGGCGACCTGACCAAGTTCCCGGACGTGCCCGCCGCACCGCGCGGCACGGTCACCGTGACCGGCCGGATGATGGCCGACGAGACCACCGAGGGCAGCGGGATCAAGGACCGGCAGGGTCTGCCCGACCGCCAGGTCATGCTGATCAACAGCGCGCAGCAGGCGAAGCTGCTGCACCGTCCGGTCCTCGCCGGGTACATCGAGCAGACCGCGCCGAAGACCCCGCACAACACGCCCGAGCTGGTCCCGGACCCGGACCACGACAGCATCGGCCCGCACATGGCGTACGCCGTGCAGTGGTGGCTGTTCGCGGCGGCGGTGCCCGTCGGCTGGGTCGTCCTCGTCCGCCGTGAGCGCCGCGACCGGATCGCCGCGGTGGCGGACCCGGACGGCACGGACGCGGCGGAGCCGAGCACCACCGGGACCGGCCCGGACACCCGGGACGCGGACGCCGCTCCGTCCGACACCTCCGTAGCCCGGACGGCCGCCACCCCCGAATAGCGGCGCGGCCCGGCGGGAAGGCCCGCTGGGTGCCCCCACGCATCGAGGACTACGCGCTCATCGGCGATCTGCAGACCGCCGCCCTCGTCGGCCGGGACGGGTCGATCGACTGGCTCTGCCTGCCGCGCTTCGACTCCGGTGCCTGCTTCGCCGCCCTCCTCGGCGACCGCGACAACGGCCACTGGCTGATGGCACCCGCCCACCCCGACGCCCGCGCCACCCGCTCCTACCGCGGCGACTCCCTCGTCCTCGACACCGTCTGGGACACCCCGGACGGCAGCGTCAAGGTCACCGACTTCATGCCGCAGCGCGACCGCGCCCCCGACGTCGTCCGCATCGTCGAGGGACTGCGCGGCCACGTCCCGATGCGCGGGGTGCTGCGGCTGCGGTTCGACTACGGCCGGGTGATGCCGTGGATGCGCCGCGCCGAGGGCTGCCGGTCCGCCGTCGCCGGCCCGGACGCCGTCTGGCTGCGCACCGAACCGCAGGTCACGACGTACGGCAAGGACTTCAGCACCCGTTCGGAGTTCACCGTCGCGCCCGGCGAGCGCTACGCCTCCGTCCTGACCTGGCACCCCTCGCACCATCCGCGGCCGCGCATCATCGACCCGTACGACGCCCTCGACTGCACCCTCGACGACTGGCGCGAGTGGTCGGCGCGGTGCCGCTACACCGGGCCGCACCGCGATGCCGTCCTGCGCTCGCTGATCACCCTCAAGGCGCTGACGTACGCCCCGACCGGTGGCATCGTCGCCGCGCCCACCACCTCCCTGCCCGAGTCGCTGGGCTCCGTCCGCAACTGGGACTACCGCTACTGCTGGCTGCGCGACGCTTCACTGACCCTCACCTCGCTGATCGGTGCGGGCTACCTCGACGAGGCGGCCGCCTGGCGGGACTGGCTGCTGCGCGCGGTGGCCGGCGCGCCCGAGGACCTCCAGATCATGTACGGCGTCGCGGGCGAGCGGCGGCTGCCGGAGTCCGAACTGCCCTGGCTCTCCGGGTTCGCCGGCTCCGCGCCCGTCCGGCTCGGCAACGCCGCCGTCGATCAGCTCCAGCTCGACGTCTACGGCGAGGTGCTGGACGCCTTCCACGGCGCCCGCGTCGCCGGACTGCCGTCCCAGCCGCACGCCTGGAACATCCAGCGCGCCCTGGTCGAGTACCTCGCCGGCACCTGGCGCCAACCGGACGAGGGCCTGTGGGAGATCCGCGGCCCGCGCCGTCACTTCGTCCACTCCAAGGTCATGGCCTGGGTCGCCGTCGACCGCGCGGTCCGCACCCTCGAAGCGGTCCCCGGGGCCCGCGGCGACCTGCGCCGCTGGCGGGAGCTGCGGGACACCATCCACCACGAGGTCTGCACCCGGGGCTACGACGCCGCGCGGTCCACCTTCACCCAGTCCTACGGCTCCACCGCGCTGGACGCCTCGACCCTGCTCATCCCCCGCCTCGGCTTCCTGCCCGGCGACGATCCCCGCGTCATCGGCACCGTCGACGCGGTCCGCGCCGCGCTCACCCACGACGGGCTGGCCCTCCGCTACGCCACCGGCGACGGCGCGGCCGACGGACTCCCCGGCGACGAGGGCGCGTTCCTCGCCTGCTCCTTCTGGCTGGCCGAGGCGCTCCACCTGACGGGCCGCCGGCGCGAGGCCCGCGATCTGTTCTCCCGCCTCCTCGCGCTCCGCAACGACGTCGGGCTGCTCGCCGAAGAGTACGACCCCGTGGCCGGCCGGCAACTCGGCAACTTCCCGCAGGCGTTCAGCCACATCGGCCTGGTCGGAACCGCCTTCACCCTCTTCGGCGGGGCGGGGGCAGACTAGGCCCCATGGATCTAGGACTCACCGACCGGACGTACCTCGTCACCGGAGCCACCCGCGGCCTCGGTCTCGCCACCGCACGGGCGCTGACCGCCGACGGCGCGCGCACCGTCCTGACCGGCCGCACCGCCCGGAGCGCCGCCGCGGCCGCCGCCGAGCTGGGCGAACGGGCCGTCGGCGTCGCCGCCGACAACGCCGACCCGCGGACGCCGGAGCGGCTGATCGCCACCGCCCGCGAGCACTTCGGCCGCCTCGACGGCATCCTCATCAGCGTCGGCGGCCCGCCGCCCGGCCCCACCGCCGGCCTCACCGACGAGCAGTGGCGCGACGGTTTCGAGACCGTCTTCCTCGGCGCGGTACGCCTGGCCCGCGCCGTCGCCGCCGAACTGGGCGAGGGCGGCGTCATCGGCTTCGTCCTCTCCGGTTCGGTGTACGAGCCGATCGGCGGCCTGGCCATCTCCAACGGGCTGCGCCCCGGGCTCGCCGGATTCGCCAAGTCGCTCGCCGACGAGGTCGGCCCGCGCGGCATCCGCGTCGTCGGCATCCTGCCCGGCCGGATCGCCACCGACCGGATGACACAGCTCGACGCGGCCTCCGGCGACCCCGAGGCGAGCCGCGCCCGCAACTGCGCGGCGATCCCGCTGGGCCGCTACGGCGCCCCCGACGAGTTCGGCCGCACCGCGGCGTTCCTGCTCTCCCCCGCCGCGTCCTACCTCACCGGCGTGATGGTGCCGGTGGACGGCGGGGCCCGGCGCGGGTTCTGACGACACGGGCGGCGCGGGCGCGGGGCCGGTTCCGGCGGGGCCGGACGGTACGGGCCGGGCGCGGGGCCCGGCCGCCGCGCGAGGCGCTACGGCGCGCGAGGCGCTACGGCGCGCGAGGCGCTACGGCGCGCGAGGCGGTACGGCGTGCGAGGCGCTACGGCGTGCGGCACGCGGGCCGGCTCCGTGCCGCCCGCCCCGCCCGCCGCGTCAGCTGACCCGCTCCGCCCGGTGCCGCACCGCCCGCAGCCGGAGTTCGGCGGGCAGCCGGGGCAGTCCGGTGGAGGTGCGGGCGTGCGCCACCGCCCCGTCCGACAGGCGCAGCAGGACCGCGCCGGGGTCGGCGTGCGGGGCGAGCGCCACCACGGCCCGTAGCTGCGGCGCGGTCCGCCGGCCGCACAGCAGGGTGTCCGCGCGCTCCACCCCGTCGAGCGCGCCCGCCTCCACCGCCACCGCGTCCTCCAGCGCCCGGCCGCGGACCGAGGCGCCCTCGCCGTCCCCGCTGTCCACCAGGAGCTGCCCCAGCCGGCGGCGGCGCAACTGCGCCAGCAGCCACCACAGGAGCAGCAGCACCACGACGGCGAGGACGGCGATGACGACCGGCCACCACCAGCCGCGGTCCGTGTAGCGGGTGCGGTCCGCCGCCGGCAGCAGCACCTCGTCACCGCGCGTCCAGGGCCAGCCGTCGGGCAGCGTGAAGTGCCACGCCGACGGCAGCCCCAGACCGGCGGTGAGCACCGCGGCGCCGCCGCCCAGCAACACCGCGCCGATCAGCCCCAGCAGTACGCGGTTGACGCCGCGCCGGACCCTACGCATCCCTCGCTCACCTCTTCCTGGGACGGCGGACACGGACGGAGCGCCGCAGCGGCCGGGCCAGCCCCAGCCGGTGCGTCGCCTCGCCGAGCACCGCGTCGAGATCGGCCCGTACCCGGTCCGGCTCCCGGAAGTGCGAGACGGCCGCCACCTTCACCTTGCGGCGCCCGGCCGTCACCTTGACGGACTGGACGCCGGAGACCTCCATCGCCCGGTCCCGCAGCACCAGGGCGGCGGCGGCCCGGTCGAGTCCGGCGCGGACGTCGGGGGTGGCGCGGCGCATCGGCAGCACCTTCCGCAGCCCCGGAGTGAGCGCCAGAACCAGCAGCCACAGCCCGAGCGCCATCGCCGCCGCGGCGCAGCCCAGCACCCACGGGTCGTCGAGCGGACGGGTCGCCAGTTCCCCTGCGAGGCGGCGGCGCCAGGCCATCGCGGGCCGGTCGGCGCGCACCGCCGCCACGTCGTACAGCAGGATCCCCGCCCCGGCCAGCGCCAGCAGGGCCACGACGGCGGCCGGCGCGCGGCGGGCGGACCAGAACCGGCGCGCCCGCCCGTGCCCGCCGCCGGGTACGGGCCCGGGTTCCTTCTCCAAGGTCACCGCCCGCCCGGGGGCGGCGCGTTCGTCGTCGCTCATCGCACCCTTTCCCGGTCGCGTTCCAGCGGCGAGCGCAGCCGTTCCACCTCCACCGTCACCTCGGGCACCGTCATGCCCGCCAACTCCGCCACCCGCGCGGTGACCTGACGGCGCACCTCGGCGCACCGCGCGCCGATCGCGGCGGGGTAGCCCAGTTCGACGGTGACGTGCACATGGGCCTCGCCGAACGGCAGCCGCCCGTCCCGCCGCCGGACGGTGACACTCGCGTGGGCGCCGGTGCGGGCACCGTCGGCCGCGGCGCGCAGCGCCTCGCGGGCCGCCGCCGCGGCGATCTTCGCCACCACCCGGTCCGCGACGCGGGTCGCGCCCCGTTCCCCGGACGCCACCTCGGCGACGACCGCCGCCGCGGGCGCCGTCGACGCCGTCGCCACCGCGGCTCACCGCCGCCGGTCGTCGCGGGCCCGGGGCCGGAAGAGGTCCCCGGCCTGGAGGTCCCCGTCGAGGAACCGTCCCGCGACGAATCCGATCGCGCCCAGCGCCGCCACCAGGACGAAGGCCCCGAAGCCGCCGAAGTATCCGGCGAAGCCCAGCGCCATACCGGCCAGAAGACCGACCACGGCCATGCTCATCGTGCGCTCCTTCGCTCCCGCTCCGGCCGGAGCCGCTGTCCGCCGTCTACTGCAGACGGCTCTCCGGCTCCTCGTCCTCGTCCTCCTCGTCGGGCAGCTTGACGTCGCTGACCGCGATGTTGACCTCGACGACTTCCAGTCCGGTCATCCGCTCCACCGCGGAGATGACGTTCTCCCGTACGTCGCGGGCCACCTCGGCGATGGCCACGCCGTACTCCACCACGATCTCCAGGTCGAGCGCCGTCTGCACCTCGCCGACCTCGGCCTTCACCCCGCGGGCGACGGGCGCGGAGCGGGAGCCGCCGGGCACCCGGTCACGTACCGCGCCCAGGGTGCGGGCCAGCCCGCTGCCCATGGCGTGGACGCCCACCACGTCCCGGGCGGCGAGCCCGGCTATCTTCTCCACCACGCCGTCGGCGATGGTGGTGCGCCCACGGGACGCGGGGTCGCCCCCGCCGCGTTTACCGCCCGGGGCCTTCGTCTCGGACGCGCCGCCCGAGGAGGGCTCGGTCCGGTTCCACTGTTCGTCCGCCATCGCCGATCGTCCCTTTCCGGGGAAGACGTCACCGCCGCCACCCACGCTAGGGCCGCTCGCCCGGAACCGCCCGACCTGCTGCGGCACCCGGGTTGCGCCCCCGCTCCCCGGGCCGCGCCCCCCTGCCGGACGGGCCCGGCTGCGGCAGGCTGGAAGCACGGCCGCCACACGCACGTGCGGCAGGCGGAACGGTGACGACAGTCCTGGGGGTGACGCGGTGGCCGCGGCGGAGTGGGCACACAGGGTGCGCCGGGAGCTGGGGGCCGGCCGGGTGCTCCCCCTGGGCGGCGCGGACGGCTGCTGGATCACCGAGGCGGCCGCGGCGCGGCTGCTACGGGCCCGCGCCACCGCCTTGCCCGGTCTGCGTCCGGGCGCACTGCGGCTCGCCCCGCTGGACGACAGCGGCGCCCGGCCGCCCGCACCGGCCCCGCCCAGCGCCCTGCCCCCGGGCCCGCTGCGCATCACCGCGGACCTCACGGCGACCTCCGCACGCCCCTTCCCTGAGACCGCCGGTGCCCTGCGCGCGGCCCTGCTGGAGACCGCCGACCGGGCACTGGGGCTGCCGGTCACGGCCGTGGACCTGCGGATCACCGGCGTACTCGTCCCCGCGGAAGGACCGGCCCGGGAGCGCCCCGCGCCGCCCGGACCGGACATCGGTCTCAGCCCGCGGGAGGCCGGCGCCCCGGACCCGGTGGCCGACGCGGTACGCGCCGTGCCCGGGGTGACGCGCCTCGCCGCCGCCCTGGGCGGCGCCTCACGCCCGGTGCGGGAGGTGCCGGGCGGGCTCCTGATCCAGGTGGCGACCGGTCCGGGCCACCGGGTGGCGGACGTCGCCCACGCGGTCCGCGCCGCCGCGGCCACGGTCCGCACCCCGGCGGTGGCCGTGGCGGTGCTGGTCACCGCCGTCGACGACGGGTGACCGGGAACCGGGCGTACGACGCCACGGGCCCCCGGCCCACGTCCTCAAGGGGTCACTCCCCCAGGCCCGCCAGACCACGCAGGCGACGGCCCTGGGCGGCGCGCTCGGCGGCACGCTGCTCCTCCGGGCCACGGCCGACGGCACCGGCGAGCAGCGCCTTGGTCTCGATGACGGCGTCCCGCGGCGGGGCCAGGAGAGCGGCGGCCAGATCGGCGACCGCACCGTCCAGCTCGGCACCGGGGACCACGAGGTTGGCCAGACCGATCCGGCCCGCCTCCTCACCGTGGACGAAGCGACCGGTGGCGCAGATCTCCAGGGCCCGCGCGTAGCCGACGAGATGGACCAGCGGGTGGGTCCCCGTGAGGTCGGGCACCAGACCAAGGCTCGTCTCGCGCATCGCGAACTGCACATCATCGGCACATACCCGCAGGTCACAGGCGAGTGCCAGCTGGAATCCGGCGCCTATCGCATGGCCCTGGACGGCGGCGATCGACACCAGGTCGTTCCGCCGCCACCAGGTGAACGCCTCCTGGTACGAGGCGATGATCGCGTCCATCTCGTGCTCGGGGCCGCGCGCCATGTCGAGGAACGACGGCTCGCCGTCGAATCCCTCGGGCGTGAACGCCTGCCGGTCGAGGCCCGCGGAGAAGGACTTGCCCTCGCCCCGCAGCACCACGACGCGGACGCTCCCCGGCAGCAGCGCCCCGGCCTCGGCCAGCGCCCGCCACATGGCGGGCGACTGGGCGTTGCGCTTGGCGGCGCCTGTGAGGGTCACCGTGGCGAGCGCGTCGTCCACGGTGAGCCGCACACCGTCCTTGTCGAGCAGAGTCATCAGAATGCCTCCGAGTCAGCCGTCGCACACCAGGGTGCGTAAGTGACTGAACGGTAACCTCCCGGTCGTCTGCTCGACCGACCGGGGGGACACCCGTCGGAGTCGCGGTCGTCAGGCCGAGGCGGCCTTCTTGCCCCTCGTTGCTCCGCCCCGACCGCGCAGGGACACACCGGATTCGCTGAGCATCCGGTGGACGAATCCATAGGAGCGACCGGTCTCTTCGGCCAGCGCCCGGATGCTCGCTCCGGAGTCGTACTTCTTCTTCAGGTCTGCCGCGAGCTTTTCGCGCGCGGCGCCGGTCACCCGGCTGCCCTTCTTCAGAGTCTCGGCCACCCGTGCCTCCTCATGGGAAGTGCGCTCTGGACTTCTCATGATCACCCCTCCCCGCGTTCCTGGCCACCCATTCGGCAAGGTCTGTGAGGAGCCGTCCGAGACCGTACGCGTCCGGACAATCTGCCCAAGGGCCTCCGACACCCACCGAAATCGCCGCACCACGCCGCTGCGACCCGGGAAACCGCAGGTCAACGGGGGTACGTCGGAAACGCCGGAAGCCGGGCCACAGGGGCCCGGCTCCGTCTCGGAGGCTCGCCGGTGTACGAGCCGTTCTCACTCAGATGATGGATCACCCGTCGGCCGAATGATCGATGCGCGGACCTGCGGCCCGCCGCCCGTCACGCCAGTGCGACGAGGTCCGCGTACTCCTGACCCCACAGGTCCTCGACGCCGTCGGGGAGCAGGATGATCCGCTCCGGCTCCAGGGCGTCCACCGCGCCCTCGTCGTGCGAGACGAGGACGACGGCGCCGGTGAAGGTGTGCAGCGCGCCGAGGATCTCCTCGCGGCTGGCCGGGTCGAGGTTGTTCGTCGGCTCGTCGAGCAGCAGGACGTTGGCGGACGAGACGACCAGCGTGGCCAGGGCCAGGCGGGTCTTCTCACCGCCGGAGAGCACCCCGGCGGGCTTGTCGACGTCGTCGCCGGAGAACAGGAAGGAACCCAGCGTCTTGCGGATGTCGACGAGGTCCATGTCCGGGGCGGCGGAGCGCATGTTCTCCAGGACCGTGCGGTCCGGGTCGAGCGTCTCGTGCTCCTGCGCGTAGTAGCCCAGCTTGAGGCCGTGGCCGGGGCGGACCTCGCCGGTGTCGGGGGTCTCCACCCCGGCCAGCAGCCGCAGCAGCGTCGTCTTGCCGGCGCCGTTCAGGCCCAGGATGACGACCCGGGAGCCCTTGTCGATGGCGAGATTGACGTCGGTGAAGATCTCCAGCGAGCCGTACGACTTCGACAGGCCCTCGGCGGTGAGCGGCGTCTTGCCGCACGGCGCGGGGTCGGGGAAGCGCAGCTTGGCGACCTTGTCGGCGGCGCGGACCTCTTCGAGACCGGCCAGCAGCCGCTCGGCGCGCTTGGCCATGTTCTGCGCGGCGACGGTCTTGGTGGCCTTGGCCCGCATCTTGTCGGCCTGCGAGTTGAGAGCCGCGGCCTTCTTCTCGGCGTTCTGCCGCTCACGGCGGCGGCGCTTCTCGTCGGCCTCGCGCTGCTGCTGGTAGAGCTTCCAGCCCATGTTGTAGACGTCGATGGTGGCGCGGTTGGCGTCGAGGTAGAAGACCTTGTTGACGACGGTCTCGACGAGGTCGACGTCGTGGGAGATCACGATGAAGCCACCGCGGTAGGTCTTGAGGTAGTCGCGCAGCCAGACGATGGAGTCGGCGTCGAGGTGGTTGGTCGGCTCGTCGAGGAGCAGGGTGTCGGCGTCCGAGAAGAGGATCCGGGCCAGCTCCACGCGGCGGCGCTGACCACCGGAGAGGGTGTGCAGCGGCTGGGCGAGGATCCGGTCGGGCAGGCCCAGGCTGGCGGCGATGGTCGCCGCCTCCGCCTCGGCGGCGTATCCGCCCTTGGTCAGGAACTCCGTCTCCAGGCGCTCGTACTTGCGCATCGCCTTCTCGCGGGTGGCGCCCTTGCCGTTCGCCATCCGGTCCTCGTTCTCGCGCATCTTGCGCAGGACGGTGTCCAGTTCGCGGGCGGAGAGGATGCGGTCGCGGGCGAGGACGTCCATGTCGCCGGTGCGCGGGTCCTGCGGGAGGTAGCCGACCTCGCCGGAGCGGGTGACGGAACCGGCGGCGGGGATGCCCTCACCGGCCAGGACCTTGGTGAGGGTGGTCTTCCCCGCGCCGTTGCGGCCGACCAGGCCTACGCGGTCGCCCTTGGCGATACGGAAGGAGGCGGACTCGATGAGAACGCGGGCGCCGGCGCGCAGCTCAAGGCCGGAAGCGGTGATCACGGAAAAACTCCAGGGCAGGGTGACGGCGGAATGGACGGACGGTCCGAGAGCGGTCTACGCCGTCTAATGAACCCAGAGGAGAACTGCCATACGAGGCAGTCTAACGGTGCCGCACAACTGGTTTTCCCGGCCGCCGGGCCGGCCGCGGACGCGGTACGGGCCCCGCCCGGCGCGATGGCGTGCACGGCTGCCGCGGGTGCGTTGTCAGTGGTCCCCGGCAGACTGTGAGGCAGATCTCACGGATGCCCCGCGCGAGCGGCGCGCGGGGCCGTGCGGAACGGGACGCGCTCCCGGAAAGGCGGACACCATGCCGGACACCCCGCAGCACCCGACCCTCTTCCCCGCCCTGCTCTACCGCGACGCACCGGCCGCGATCCGCTTCCTCACCGAAGCCTTCGGTTTCACCGAGGAGGCCGTGTACCGAGGTGAGGACGGCACCGTCGCCCACGCCGAGCTGTCCTACGGCAACGGACGGGTGATGCTCGGCTCCAAGGGGCACGGCGGCGCCTTCGACGCGGCGATGGCCGGTGCCGGGCCGAGCGGTGTCTACGTCGTGGTCGAGGACGTGGACGCCCATCACGCGCGGGCGCGGGACGCCGGGGCGGAGATCCTGAGGGAGCCCCGGGACCAGGAGTACGGCTCCCGCGACTACATGGCGCGCGACGCCGAGGGCAATGTCTGGAGCTTCGGTACGTATGCGCCGGGCGCGGACGGTTGACCGGGAGCGGCGGGCCGCCCGTCCACCCGCCCCGCCGCCGGGCCGCCGGGCCGTGGTGGCCGGCGGCCCCGGGCGTCAGACGCCGCCGGTGTGCACCTGGAACGCGGCGCGGCGGACGGCCTTGGCCAGCGCCGGGTCGGGGTGCGCCGCGGCGAGCGCCACCAGCACCTGGACGGTGCGGGGGTGGCCCACGGCGCGTACTTCTTCGAGGAGGCGCGGGACGGAGCCCTGGACCGCCGAGTCGAGGTGGCGGATGAGCAGCTGGCTCTCGCCGTGGTCGGCGACGGCCGCGGCGGTGTCCACCCACAGCCAGGTCGACTCCTCGCGGGTGAGCACGTCGGGGGCGTTGTCCGGGTCGCCGCCCTCGTGCTCGAAGAGCCACAGCAGGACGTACGGCCGCAGCGCCGCCTCGTCGGCGGCCGCGCGGACGGCGGCCTCGGCCGGGGCGCCGACGGCGCGCAGCGCCTCGAAGGCGAGCCCGCGCAGCAGGGCGTCCTCGCCGCGCGCCACGGTCAGCAGCTCCTCGACGGCCGAGCCGACCGAGCGGGCCGCGAGCCAGGCGCGGTACTCGGCGCGGGCCGGGCCCGGGGTGAGCCGGGCGCAGCCGCGGAGCATGGCGGCGGCGGTCTGTTCGATGTTGCCCGCCGGGCTCTGGGCCGCGACGCAGATCTGCTCCAGCTTGACCCAGACCGACCAGTGGCCCAGCGGGGTCAGCTGCGCCTCACGGGCGTCGTCGCCGTCGTCCGGGGCGGGGGCCGGGGCGCCGTCGGCGGGCACCAGCGCGCCGACCGCGGTCAGGGCGGCGAGCGCCCAGTCCAGCAGGGCGGTGAGCGGGGCCTGGGCCTCCTCTCCGGCCGCGTCGCCGTCCGCGGGCTCGGCGCGGGGGCCGTACGGCACCTCGCAGCGCTCGGTGCGCAGTTCGGCGACGCGCTGTTCGAGCATGTCCAGCAGGGCCTGGAGGCGGACCGGTCCGGCCGACAGGTGGAGCAGCGACAGCAACTGCGGGACGGCCTCGACGACCTCGCCGACGATGGCGGGCCCGGCGCCCTCGGGGGACGGCAGCGCCAGCGACCAGGCGTCGAAGAGCGCGACCCAGCCGCGGAGGGCGGCGGTGTCGTCGCGGTCCCAGGCGCGCAGCCGCCACCCGGCGCGGGCGAGTGGGCCGTGCAGTTCGATCAGCCCGGCGAGGCGGGCGCGGTCCCAGTCGGCGCGCACCTCGGCGGGGGACAGGCCGAGGGCCTCGGCGGCGCGCTCCACGTCGGCCGCCGGGAGGGCGCCGTCGCGCCCGGCCCGCAGTCCGGCAGTGGCGCCGTCGGCCCAGCGGGCCAGCCGGGCGGCGCCGGAGAGCGCGGCGCGGGCCTGGCGCGCCAGTTCCGCGGGCGGCGGGGTGCCCTCGGGCGGGCGTGGGGCCGGACGGGCCGTCCGGGTGCTCACCGCCCGGCGGGCGGCGGCAATCGGTTGCCTGGGGACGAGTCGGAGCCGGGAGTCGCGCGGAGTACGGGACGTCACAGGAGCAGTCTTGCCGCTGATGGCCCGAAAACCCAATCGGACGGCGGGAAACGGCCCGCTCAGCGGGGTTCACCCAGGCGACCCATCACGGTTGTGGGGAGTTGTCCCCCCGTACGTCCGGGTGTCGTGGCGTGCGGCGCCGGAGCGGGAGGGCCGTCCCGTGCGGACCGTCACATGAGAGGGGTCAGGAAGCGGCGCAGGGACTCCTCGTACGCGGCGGGGCCGGCGTTCCACATGGCGGCGTGCGGGGCGTGCGGCACGGGGCGGAGCGTGACGAGGTCCGGGCGGCGGGCGGCGAGGGCGCGGGAGGCGGCCCAGGGGGCGAGGGTGTCGTCCGGGCCGTGGAAGAGGAGGGTGGGGACGGTGAGGGTGTCGGGGTCGACGGCGTCGCCGGGCCGGTCGACGGGGAGTCCGGTGTGGCCCTCGGCGGCGCGGACGGCGAGCGGCAGCAGGGCCCGCGGGACGTGCCGGGCGGCGGCCAGCGCGCGGACGGTGGCGTGCCGGTCGAGGACGGGTGAGTCCAGGACGAGGCCGCGGATGCGGTCGCGCACACCGGAGCGGGCGGCGGCGCGCAGCGCCATGGTGGCGCCGGTGGACCAGCCGTGGAGGACGACGTCGCGGGCGCCGTAGCGGACCGCGTAGCGGATCGCGGCGTCCAGGTCGCGCCATTCGGAGTCGCCGAGGTGGTGCAGCCGGTCGGAGGTCTGCGGGGCGCCCGCGTCGTTGCGGTGGGCGAGGTCGAGGACGGGCAGCCGGTGGCGGTGGAGGAACGGCATGACGTTCATCGGGTGCTCGCGGGTGGTGCCCAGGCCGTGCACGGTGATCACCCAGGTGTCGCGTACGCCCGGCAGGAACCATGCGGGCAGCGGTCCGAGTTCGCCGGGGACGTCGACGTCGGCGCAGGTCAGGCCGAGGGCGTCGCGGGGGTTCCCGGCGTACACCTGCGGGGTGAGCCGCACCCGGGTGCCGGGCGGGAGCGCGCCGTGGGTGATCCGTTCCAGGCGGCGGACGACGGTGTCGGCGGGGTGCGGGGTGTGGTGCACCACGCCGCCGACGATCGCGTGGCAGCCGGGGCCGGAGAGGCCGTACGTGCCGGGGCGCAACGACGCCAGGCTGCGGGTCAGGGTGACCGTGCCGTCGCCGGTGGCGTGGACGGTCAGGCGCGAGTCCCCCGGGAACGGCACCTGGGGGGAGGGCCGGAGGGCGACGCCCCCGGCGTACCGGCCGGCCGCCACCGCGGCCGCACCGGCGCCGATCACGGTGGTGGCGGCCACAGCCGCCGCAGGAGCCAGGCGCACCTCTTCAGTGTGGAGCCGGGTGCCGGGGGCGGCCAGCGGACGGGGCGTACGGGTGAGCCGGGCCCCGCGGGCTACGGCGTGTCCTGGGGATGGCGGCCGTATCCGCGCAGGCGGGTGGCGGTCTCGGTGAGGTCGGCGGCGGTCAGGAGGGACGGGGTGCGGCCGGGTACGGACGAGGCGAGGAGCCAGACCCGGCACATCCACTCCAGTTGCGCGGTGCGGTCAAGGGCCTGGTCGAGGGTGGCGCCGAGGGCGAGGGTGCCGTGGTGGGCGAGGAGACAGGCGGAGCGGTCGCGCAGCGCCGCGAGGGCGTGGGCGGCCAGTTCGTCGCTGCCGTACGGGGCGTAGGGGGCGACGCGGACGGGGCCGCCGAGGGCGGCGGTCATGTAGTGGACGGGCGGGAGTTCGCCGGTGAGGACGGAGACGGCGGTGGCGTGCGGGGCGTGGGTGTGGACGAGGGCCGTGGCGCCGGTGGCCCGGTAGACGGCGAGATGCATGGGCAGTTCGCTGGTCGGCGGAAGGCTGCCCGCGCACTGCCGGCCGTCGAGGCCGACGGCGGTGAGGTCGCCGGGCCCGAGGCGGTCGTAGGGGACGCCGCTGGGTGTGACGAGGACGGTGTCGCCGACGCGGGCCGAGACGTTGCCGGAGGTGCCGACGACGAGCCCGTCGGCGACGGTGCGGCGGGCGGTGGCGACGACCTCCTCCCAGGCGGCCGCGAGGGCGTCGGCCCCCGGCCGGTCCGGCTGCGGGGCGGGGACGCTGGGACGGGTCACGGGTTCCTCCGGTGCGTGGGCGACGGGTCGCCGTCACCGTACGGGCGGGGCGGCCCTTCCGGGTGCGGCGTGAGGAGGGACGCCGGTGGGCCGTCGCGTACGGGCCGGGTGGCCGTTCGGCGGTCCGCTCCCGCGGTGGCCCGGCGCGCGGGGGCGGGACGCGGCTGCTCCGGGGCCCGAGGGGCGCGGGTCCGTTGCAGGGCGGTCGAGGACGGTGGCGTTCCGGGAGCCCGTTCCTGCGGGGCGTCGCCGATGGCCCGGCGGCAGACGGGCCGGGCGGTCGCCGCAGGGGTCCGCCCGCGCGGCAGCCCGTCGCGTGAAGGGGCGGTACGGCTGCTCCTCCGCTCGCAGGGCGGCGCGGGCCCGGGGCGGCCGGGCGGCGGTGTGCGCGGGGAGGCCGGTTCACGCGGGGTGCCGGTGGGGTCCGGGACGGGCGTACGGAGGCTCGGGGGGCCGGGCGGCGTGCGCCGTGCTCGAACAGCGGGGTGTTCTCGGGGGCGAGGGTTCCGGCCAGGTGTGCGGGGTGGGCGGGGCCGTGTGATCGCGTCAGGTCCGGGCGGGTGCGGGTGTGCGGGGCGGACCGGGGCGCGGGGCGTCCACCAGCGGGGTGACGGATTGCGACGGGGTCGTTCGGATGCTGTTCACGGGCGGCGGAACAAGCCATATTCGGGCCTAGCCGCAGCTCATTCGAGCCACATACAGATGGGGTGCAAGTGACGTGTGAGATACCTCCTCCCGAACACTGCGGCGGCGTCATTGCCGGGCCCGGCCACGTTCATCTCCCGTTCACCCACCCTTCGTACGTTTCCGGCGTCACTGACCATCGAACTGATTGCCTGGGTGAATGGAACACATCACGCTTCTCATCGGGATCGTGATCGTCACGGCCTTGGTGTTCGACTTTACGAACGGCTTCCACGACACGGCCAACGCCATGGCCACCACCATCTCCACCGGCGCGCTGCAGCCCAAGATCGCGGTGGCGATGTCGGCGGTCCTCAACCTCGTCGGCGCGTTCCTGTCCGTGGAGGTCGCCAAGACCATCTCCGGCGGGATCATCGACGAAAGCGCCGGTATCAGACCTGAAGTGATCTTCGCCGGTCTGGTCGGCGCGATCGTCTGGAACCTCCTCACCTGGCTCGCCGGCCTCCCCTCCAGCTCCTCCCACGCCCTGTTCGGCGGTCTGATCGGCGCCACGCTGGTGTCCGTGGGCACCGGCGGTGTGCACGGCGGCGCCGTGGTGATGAAGGTCCTGATCCCGGCCGTGGCCGCCCCGGTGGTCGCCGGTATCGCGTCGATGGCCGCGACCCGGCTGACGTACCGGCTGGCCCGGGGCCGCGACGAGCAGGAGACGGCCAAGGGCTACCGCGCCGGGCAGATCGCCTCGGCGGCGCTGGTCTCGCTGGCGCACGGCACCAACGACGCGCAGAAGACGATGGGTGTCATCACCCTCGCGCTGATCACCGGCGGTGTGGTCGCCCCGCACTCCGACCCGCCGCTGTGGGTCATCGCCTCGGCCGGTCTGGCCATCGCCCTGGGCACGTACCTGGGCGGCTGGCGGATCATCCGCACCATGGGCAAGGGCATCACCGACATCCAGCCGCCGCAGGGCTTCGCCGCCCAGACCGGCGCCGCGGCCACCATCCTGGCCTCCTCGCACCTCGGCTTCGCGCTCTCCACCACCCAGGTCTGCTCGGGTTCGGTGATGGGCTCGGGTCTGGGCCGCAAGGGCGGTGTGGTCCGCTGGTCGACGGCGGTCCGGATGGTCGTCGCCTGGTGCCTGACGCTGCCGGCCGCGGGCCTGGTGTCCGCCGGCGCCGCGCTCCTGGCCGACCAGGGTGACTGGGGCGTCACGGCCGTCGCGATCCTCGCGCTCGGTATCTGCGGCGCCATCTGGGCCGCGTCCCGCCGCAAGCCCATCGACCACAACAACGTCAACGAGACCGAGTTCACGGAGTCGCCCGGTGTGGTCACCGCGGCCCTCCAGACGGTCACCCCTCCCCCGGCCGGGTCGCTGAACCCCGTCGAGGGCGAGGAGTCCGCCCCCGCCGCGAGCGCTCCGCGCGCCAAGACCGCGACAGCCGCCGGCTGACCGCCCGAACCTGAGGAACCGCAGCATGAGCATCGACTGGGCAGCTCTCGGCCAGGTCTTCGGCGTCACCCTGGTGGTGACGGTCGGGATCGTGGGCCTGTTCACGGTCGGCATCGTCGGCACGGCCCGTACCCGGACCGGGGGCGCGCCCGCCACGGCGGGTGCCCCGGGCGCCGGCGCGCGGATCGGCGGCCTCGCCGCGTACGCGGTCTGCGCGGCCGCGGTGGCGTACGGCATCTATCTGATCGTCGCCGCCTGACCCGTCCGGCACGGCGTATCCGGCGCCCGGTCACCGCAGCGCAAGCGGTGGCCGGGCGCTGTGCGTCGCGGGGGTTCTGTGGCCTCTGCCACACGGCCCGCGATACCACGGCGTCGCAGGTCACGGGTGAGTTGACGGGGTTGGCGGGGCGTGGTGGACTTCCCACGCCAATCGGCGACAGCAGAGGAAGTCCGGTGTGAATCCGGCGCGGTCCCGCCACTGTCACCGGGGAGCGCACCTCCGACGAAAGGTCACGGTCCGCCCCGTGCACGCCCGACGGGCGCACGAGGGGGCTGGAAGGCCGGGGGACGCGCCGATCCGGGAAGCCAGGAGACTCCTGCCGCCGTCACGTCGAACCAGGGCGCGGACCCTGAGTGAGGACATACCGCCATGCCCGGCCGCCCTGCCAGAACCTTCCCGCCGCAGCCCCGCCGAGGCGTGACGGCGGTCTGATCCGATGCGCGGCGAACACGCCGGCTACGCGTGCGGTGCGGTCCTGGGCTTCCTCGGTGATCTGCTCGCCGGCGACCCGCGGCGCGGCCATCCGGTCGCCGCTTTCGGGCGCGGTGCGGCGGCCGTCGAGGCCCGGCTCTGGCGCGACCACCGCGGCTCCGGCACCGTCCACGCCCTGCTCTGCGCGGGCGGCGCGACCGCCGGTGCCGCGCTGCTGACCCGCGCGGTGCGCGGCGCCGCACCCGCCTCCTCCCCCGTACGGACCGCCGCCGCCACCGCGCTGACCGCCGCCACCGTCTGGTCGGTGCTGGGCGGTACCTCGCTGGGCCGGGAGGCGCGGGCCGTCGGTGACGCGCTGGCCGCCGGGGACCTCGACCGGGCGCGGCGGCGGCTGCCGCATCTGTGCGGCCGGGACCCGCAGGCGCTGGACGAGGCGGAGATGGCGCGGGCGGTCGTCGAGTCGGTCGCGGAGAACACCTCGGACGCGGTGGTGGGCGCGCTGGTGTGGGGCGCCGTCGGCGGCGTCCCGGGGCTGGTGGCGTTCCGCGCGGTGAACACCCTCGACGCGATGGTGGGTCACAGGTCGCCGCGCTACCGCCGGTTCGGCTGGGCGTCGGCGCGGCTGGACGATGTCGCCGGGTGGCCCGGCTCCCGGCTGACCGCCGCGCTCACCGTGCTCGCCGCCCCGGACCGGCGCGGCGCGCTGCGGGCCTGGCGGCGTGACGGCGGCGCGCATCCGAGCCCCAACGCGGGCCCGGTGGAGGCGTCGTTCGCGGGCGCGCTGGGCGTACGGCTCGGCGGGACGCTGGCGTACGGCGGACGGGTCGAGCACCGGCCACGGCTGAACGACGGGGGACGTGCGGTGGCGACAGGGGACATCGCGCGGGCGGTGCGGCTCTCGCGGCGGGTGAGCGTGGGGGCGTTGACGGTGACGGTGGCCGGGCGGCTGCTGGCGGGCGCGGTGCGTCCGGCCCTCGCCCGGCGGAAGGGCAGGGTGCGGTGACGGGCGGCGGACTGCTGATCGCGGGGACCACCTCCGACGCGGGCAAGAGCGTGGTGACCGCGGGGATCTGCCGCTGGCTGGTGCGGCAGGGCGTGGACGTGGCGCCGTTCAAGGCGCAGAACATGTCGCTGAACTCGTTCGTGACGCGGGACGGCGCGGAGATCGGCCGGGCGCAGGCGATGCAGGCGGCGGCCGCCCGGGTGGAGCCGTCGGCGCTGATGAACCCGGTGCTGCTCAAGCCCGGCGGGGACCGCAGCAGCCAGGTGGTGCTGCTGGGCAGACCGGTCGGCGAGATGAGCGCGCGCGGGTACTTCGGACGCCCCGGGAGCGGGGCCCGCCCGGCCGGCCGTGAGGAGCTGCTCGGCACCGTCACCGACTGTCTGGCCGAACTGCGGCGCGCCCATGACGTGGTGATCTGTGAGGGCGCGGGCTCCCCGGCGGAGATCAATCTGCGGCGCACCGACATCGTCAACATGGGGATCGCGCGGGCCGGGCGGCTGCCGGTGGTGGTGGTCGGCGACATCGACCGCGGCGGGGTGTTCGCGTCGTTCTTCGGGACGACGGCGCTGCTGGCGGAGGAGGACCAGGCGCTGATCGCCGGGTATCTCGTCAACAAGTTCCGCGGCGATGTGACGCTGCTGGAGCCGGGTCTGGAGATGCTGCGGGAGCTGACGGGGCGTCCGTCGCTCGGTGTGCTGCCGTTCGCGCACGGGCTGGGCATCGACGAGGAGGACGGGCTGCGGGTGTCGCTGCGCGGCGCGGTCCGCGAGTCCGTGGTGGCGCCGCCGCACGGCGCGGACGTGCTGCGGGTGGCGGTGGCGGCGGTGCCGCTGATGTCGAACTTCACGGACGTGGACGCGCTGGCCGCCGAACCGGGCGTGGTGGTGCGGTTCGTGGACCGCGCCGAGGAGCTGGCCGACGCGGATCTGGTGGTGCTGCCGGGCACCCGCGGCACGGTGCGGGCGCTGGCCTGGCTGCGGGAGCGGGGGCTGGCCGACGCGGTCGCCCGGCGCGCCGCGGAGGGCCGTCCGGTGCTGGGCATCTGCGGTGGCTACCAGATGCTCGGCGAGGTGATCGACGACGAGGTGGAGTCCCGCGCGGGCACCGTGCCGGGTCTGGGGCTGCTGCCGCTGCGGGTGCGGTTCGCCGTGGAGAAGACGCTGGCCAGGCCGGTCGGTCGGGCGCTGGGCGCGGCCGCCGAGGGGTACGAGATCCATCACGGGGTGGCCGAGGTGGGCGGCGGGGAGCCGTTCTTCACCGACGGCGCCGGGCGGCCGCTGGACGGCTGCCGGTCGGGGGCGGTGTGGGGGACGCACTGGCACGGGTCGCTGGAGAGCGACGCGTTCCGGCGGGCGTTCCTCGCGCGGGTGGCGGCGGACGCGGGGCGGGCGTTCGTCCCGGCGCCGGACACCAGCTTCGGCGCGCTGCGGGAGGAGCAGTTGGACCGGCTCGGCGATCTGATCGAGGAGCACGCCGACACCGGTGCGCTGCTGCGGCTGATCGAGAAGGGCGTCCCGTCGGGGCTGCCGTTCGTCCCGCCGGGGGCGCCGTGAAGGGCCACGGAGCAGGAGGACGTCACGCACGGGTGCCCGAGGGCACGGACCGGGCGGCCGGTGACGGCCGCACCACCTCGCATGAAGGAGTGATCGCCACATGAGCGCCCGCTATCCGTTCACCGCCGTCGTCGGAATGGACGACCTGCGGCTGGCGCTGCTGCTGAACGCCGTCAGCCCGGCGGTGGGCGGCGTCCTCGTCCGCGGCGAGAAGGGCACCGCCAAGAGCACCGCCGTCCGGGCGCTGGCCGAGCTGCTGCCCGAGGTGGCGGTGGTCGACGGCTGCCGCTTCGCTTGCGATCCGGCCGCGCCGGACCCCGGCTGCCCGGACGGGCCGCACGGTGCGGACGAGGCGGCGCACCGGCCCGCCCGGATGGTGGAGCTGCCGGTGGGCGCCTCCGAGGACCGGCTGGTCGGCGCGTTGGACATCGAGCGGGCGCTGGCCGAGGGCGTGAAGTCCTTCGAGCCCGGACTGCTCGCCCGCGCGCACCGCGGGCTGCTCTACGTCGACGAGGTCAACCTGCTCCACGACCACCTGATCGACCTGCTGCTGGACGCCGCCGCGATGGGCGCCTCGCACGTCGAGCGGGAGGGCGTCTCGGTCCGGCACGCGGCGCGGTTCCTGCTGGTCGGGACGATGAACCCGGAGGAGGGCGAGCTGCGGCCGCAGCTGCTGGACCGGTTCGGGCTGACCGTGGAGGTCGCCGCGGACCGGGATCCGGCGCGGCGGGTGGAGGTGGTCCGGCGGCGGCTGGCGTTCGACGACGACCCGGCGGCGTTCGCGGCGCGCTGGGCGGACGAGGAGACGGCGCTGCGGGAGCGGATCGCCGCCGCGCGGGCGCTGCTTTCCTCGGTGCGGCTCGGCGACGGGGCGCTGCGGCAGATCGCGTCGGTCTGCGCGGGGTTCGAGGTCGACGGGATGCGCGCGGACCTGGTCATGGCGCGGACCGCGACGGCGCTGGCCGCGTGGGCCGGGCGCACCGACGTGCGCACGGAGGACGTGCGGCAGGCGGCGCTGCTGGCGCTGCCGCACCGCAGGCGCCGGGCGCCGTTCGACGCGCCGGGGCTGGATGAGGAGAAGCTCGACCGGCTGCTGGAGGAGTCGGCCCCCGAGGACGACCCGGAACCGGACGGTCCGCAGGACGGCGGTCCCGAGGGCGGTCCGGACGGGGAGCCGGAGGGGCCGGACGGCGGGCCCGGGGGCGGGCCGGACGGCGGTGGCCCGGACGGGGGCGGTCCCGACGGGGGCGGTACGCCGCCGCCGCGGGAGGAGACCGTGCCGAGGCCGCGGGAGAGCGAACCCGCGCCGGGCCGGGACGGCGACGGCGCGGAGCCGGGCGGTGAGCCCGACGGCCGGCCGGCCGGGGCGCCGGCGGCGCAGCAGGCGGCGGTGGCGGCGGGCGAGCCGTTCGCCACCCGGCGCCTCGACGTGCCGGGGCTGGGCGAGGGCGCGGACGGCCGCCGTTCGCGGGCGCGCACCGCGCACGGCCGCACCACCGGGTCGCGGCGGCCGCGCGGTGCGCTCGGCAAGCTGCATCTGGCGGCGACGTTGCAGGCCGCCGCGCCGCACCAGCGGGCGCGCGGGCGGCGCGGGCCGGGCCTGGTGGTGCGCCGTGACGATCTGCGGGAGGCGGTCCGCGAGGGGCGGGAGGGCAACCTCGTGCTGTTCGTGGTGGACGCCTCCGGGTCGATGGCGGCGCGCAAGCGGATGAGCGCGGTCAAGGGCGCGGTGCTGTCGCTGCTGCTCGACGCGTACCAGCGGCGCGACAAGATCGGCATGATCACGTTCCGGGGGCGGGAGGCGGAGCTGGCGCTGCCGCCGACGTCGTCGGTGGAGGCGGGCGCGGCGCGGCTTGCGTCGCTGCCGACCGGGGGCCGCACCCCGCTCGCCGAGGGGCTGCTCAAGGCGCACGAGGTGCTGCGGGTGGAGCGGATGCGGGACGCGTCGCGCCGGCCGCTGCTGGTGGTCGTCACGGACGGCCGGGCCACCGGCTCCGGGGCGCCGTCGCCGCTGGAGCGGGCGGCGCGCGCCGGACGGCTGCTGGGCGCCGCGGGCGTCGCCTCCGTCGTCGTGGACTGCGAGAGCGGTCCGGTACGGCTGGGTCTTGCCGGGACCCTCGCCCGCGAGCTGGGCGGCACCGCCGTCACCCTCGACGAGCTGCGCGCGGACAGCGTCTCGGGGCTCGTACGCACTCTCCGCGGCGGACGGGGCGCGCCCGCCGCACCTCACATCCCGGAATCCAGGAAGGTGGCGTAAATGCCGCAGGGACAGCCGTCCGTCGTACCGAACGACGGGCTCACCACCCGCCAGCGCCGGAACCGGCCGCTGGTCTTCGTCCACACCGGCGTCGGCAAGGGCAAGTCGACGGCGGCGTTCGGGCTCGCGCTGCGGGCCTGGAACCAGGGCTGGCCGGTCGGGGTGTTCCAGTTCGTGAAGTCGGCGAAGTGGAAGGTCGGTGAGGAGCGGGCGCTGAAGGTGCTCGGCGAGACCGGCGAGGGCGGCACCGTCGCGTGGCACAAGATGGGCGAGGGCTGGTCCTGGGTCCAGCGCGACCTGGCCTCCAGCGAGGAGGCGGCGCGCGAGGGCTGGGAGCAGGTCAAGCGGGATCTCGCCGCCGAGACGTACAAGCTGCTGGTGCTGGACGAGTTCGCCTACCCGCTGCACTGGGGGTGGATCGACACCGAGGACGTGATCTCGGCGCTGCGGGAGCGGCCCGGCACCCAGCATGTGGTGATCACCGGGCGGAACGCGCCGCAGGCGCTGGTGGACTTCGCGGATCTGGTCACCGACATGTCGAAGGTGAAGCACCCGATGGACACCGGCCAGAAGGGCCAGCGGGGCATCGAATGGTGAACGCGGCATGAGCGGAACGGTCCCCCGGCTGGTGATCGCCGCGCCCGCGTCCGGGGCGGGCAAGACGACGGTGGCGACGGGCCTGATGGCCGCGTTCGCCGAGGCGGGTCTCGCCGTCTCGCCGCACAAGGTCGGCCCGGACTACATCGACCCGGGCTACCACGCGCTGGCCACCGGCCGTCGGGGCCGCAACCTCGACGCCTACCTGTGCGGGACGCAGCGGATCGCGCCGCTGTTCCGGCACGGTGCGCGGGGCTGCGACCTCGCCGTCGTCGAGGGTGTGATGGGGCTGTTCGACGGCGCGTCCGGGCAGGGCGAGCTGGCGTCGACGGCGCAGATCGCGAAGGTGCTGCGGGCGCCGGTGGTGCTGGTGGTCGACGCGTCCTCGCAGTCCCGGTCGGTGGCCGCGCTGGTGCACGGCTTCGCGTCCTGGGACCCGGAGGTGCGGCTGGCCGGCGTGATCCTCAACAAGGTCGGCTCGGACCGGCACGAGGCGCTGCTGCGGGAGGCGATGGAGTCGTCCGGCGTCCCGGTGCTGGGCGCGCTGCGCCGCACCGGCGAGGTCCGTACGCCCTCCCGCCACCTGGGCCTGATCCCGGTCGCCGAACGCCGCGCGGAGGCGGTGGAGTCGGTACGGGAGCTGGCCGCGCGGGTGCGCGAGGGCTGTGACCTGGAGGCGCTGCTGGCGCTGGCCCGCAGCGCGGGCGAGCTGCCGGACGAGGTGTGGGACCCGGCCGGGGAGGTCGCCGCGGCGGGTGGTCCGGTGGCGGGCCGCCCGGTGGTCGCGGTGGCCGGCGGCGCCGCGTTCACCTTCTCGTACGCGGAACACACCGAGCTGCTGCGGGCGGCGGGCGCCGAGGTCGTACCGTTCGATCCGCTGCGCGATACGCGGCTGCCGGAGGGTGTGCGGGGGCTGGTGATCGGCGGCGGTTTCCCGGAGGTGCACGCCCCGGAGCTGTCGGCGAACGCGCCGCTGCGGGCGGCGGTGGCCGCGCTCGCGGCGACGGGCGCGCCGGTCGCGGCGGAGTGCGCCGGGCTGCTGTACCTGTCCCGGTCGCTGGACGGGCGGCCGATGTGCGGGGTGCTGCCGGCCGACGCGCGGATGACACAGCGGCTGACGCTCGGCTACCGCGAGGCGGTGGCGCTGACGGACAACGCGCTGGCCGCGGCGGGCACCCGGGTGCGCGGGCACGAGTTCCACCGCACCGCCGTGGAGCCGGGTGCGGGCGCGTCCCCGGCGTGGGGCGTCACGCACCCCGCGCGGCGGGTGGAGGGCTTCACCTCCGGCGGGGTGCACGCCTCGTATCTGCACGTCCACTGGGCGGCGGTGCCGTCGCTCGCCACCCGTTTCGTGGCCGCCGCGGCGGGCGCCCGGTGAGCGCCGCACCGGTCGTCCTCGACCATCTGGTGTACGCGGCGCCGGACCTGGCGGCCGCCGCCGACGAGGTGGCCGGGCTGACCGGGCTGCGGCCGGTGACGGGCGGCGGCCATCCGGGTCGCGGCACCCGCAACCGCCTGCTCAAGCTGGCCGGTCCCCTCGGCGACGGCGCGTATCTGGAACTGATCGGCCCGGACCCGGAGCAACCGGAGCCGGACGGTCCGCGCTGGTTCGGCATCGACGCGCTGACCGGTCCGCGGCTGGTCACCTGGGCGCTGCGGACCACCGGTCTCGCGGCCCGGGTCGCGCGGGCGCGGGCCGCCGGGTACGACCCGGGCGATGCGGCGGCGATGGGCCGCCGCACCCCGGACGGGCGGCGGATCACCTGGGAGCTGACGCCGCCGTGCGCGGGCGGCACCACCACCCCGTTCCTCCTCGACTGGGGCGCCACCCCGCATCCGGCGGCCGCGGACCTGCCCGCGGCGGCGCTGGAGGCGTTCACGGTGACCGACCCCGACCCGACGGCGGCCACCGCGCGGCTGACGGCGCTCGGCGGACGGTGGCCGGACGCGGCGGTGACCGGCGGACCCGCCGCGCTGACCGCCGTGGTGCGGGGCCCGCGCGGCGCGGTACGGCTCGGGCACGGGGCCGTCGCGGTATGAGCGCGGTGGTGGCGGGCGGCCTCGCGGGCCGGTCAGCCCGCGAGGCCGACGACCAGCCAGATCGCGCCCGCCCCGGCGACCGTGCAGGCCAGGGTGGGCAGCACCGGGTGGTCGTGGTGGGCCTCGGGCAGGATCCCGGAGGTCGCCAGGTAGAGCAGGATGCCGCCGAAGAACCCGAGATAGCCGCCGAGCCACTGCTCCGGAAGGGTGACGAACAGGGTCGCCGCCGCCCCCACCAGCGGCGCCACCGCGTCCGCGCCCAGCATCAGCAGCGCCCGGTGCCGGGCGTTCCCGTACAGGCTGGTGATCGTGTACGTGTTGAAGCCGTCGGCGAAGTCGTGGGCGATGACGGCGAGCGCCACCGCTGTGGCCATACCATGGCCCGCCTGGAAGGCGAGGCCGATGGCGAAACCGTCCATGACGCTGTGCAGCACCATCGCGGTGGCGGCGGTCAGCCCCACCTGCGGGACACGGCCGCCGTTCGGCGCGACGGCCCCGGCGGCGCCCGGCGGACCGCTGCCGCGGGCGGCGCGCCGCACCGCGAGGAGGCGCTCCAGGGCGTGGGCGGCGAGGAAGCCGAGGACGAAGCAGAGCAGCGCGAGCGGGACGCCGAAGACCGGGCGCCCGGCGGCGTGAAGCGCCTCCGGCAGCAGATCGAGGCCGACGACGCCGAGCATCAGTCCGCCCGCCAGTCCGAGCACGAGGTGGCGGCGGTCGGTGACGCGCTGGGCGACCCAGCCGCCCAGCAGCGTCATCAGGACCGCGCCGCACGCGATGAGGACCGGCACCGCCGCACCCCTTCCCGCCGGTTCGCCCCCGGCTCTGCCCCCTTCCTACTGACGCGCCGCGCTCCCCGCACCTCCGCGCGCCGCCCGGCGGACGCCCGGTGACGGCCCCGGACGCCCCGCGGTACGTGGGCGTCGGCGCGGCGCGCGGCGTCCCGGAGGAGGAAGTGCTGACGCTGGTCCGCGCCGCGCTGGCGGAGGCGGGCGGGGCGGTGGCCGCGCTGGCCACCGTCGAGGCGAAGGCGGCCGAACCGGGACTGACCGGCGCGGCCCGGCGGCTGGGCGTCACCCTGCATACGTTTTCGGCCAGGGAGCTGTCCGGTGTGCGGGTGCCGAGCGGTGGTTCGGCGGCGGCGCTGGCGGCCGTCGGGACGCCCAGCGTGGCCGAGGCGGCGGCGCTGCGGGCGGCCGGACCCGGTGCCCAACTGCTCGTCGGCAAACGCAAGTCGGCACCGTCCGCGGGACCGTCGCGGGCCACCTGCGCGGTCGCGGCGCCCACCGGCCACCACCACGCGGGTCCGCCCCGCCCCTCGGTTATCGTCATCCCTTCGTCACCCGGCCCGGCCCCGCCGGCGTACGGCCCCCAAGGAGATCTTGTGACCACCCCTCCCGCCCTGCTCATCTCCGGTCACGGCGACCGTGACGACGGCGGGGCGCAGGCCCTGCGCACGCTGCTGGACGCGGTCGCCGAGCGCTGCCCCGAGGTGCCGGCGGCGGCCGGTTTCCCCGGGCGGGCGCCGTCGGCGCTGCCGCTGGCCGAGGCGGTCGACGGGCTCGCCGCCCGGGGCGCGGCGGAGGTCGTCACGGTGCCGCTGCTGCCCGAGGGGCCCGTACGGCGCGGGCCGGCCGCGGAACTGACAGCGGCGACCGCGCGCCATGCCGGACTGTCGCTCGTCCAGGGGCGGGCCCCCGACGGCCACCCGGCGCTGCTGGGCGCGTGGGAGCGGCGGCTGGACGAGGCGCTCGGCGGCGGTGCGCGGCGCCCGCGCGACCGGGCCCGGACGACGGTGTTGCTGGTGGGCGGCGGTTCCGGGGACCCGTACGCCAACGCCGAGGTGGTGCGGGCGGCCCGGCTCCTGTGGGAGGGCCGGGGTCTGGCCGGGGTGGAGACGGCGTTCCTGTCGTACGCGGCGCCGGACGTCCCGGCGGGTCTTGAGCGCTGCCGGGTGCTGGGCGCGGCGGTGCCCGGTCCGGACGCGCCGGGCCGCATCGTGGTGCTGCCGTGCTTCCCGCTGCCCGGCGCCGAGCAGGAGCGGCTGCGGCTGCAGACCGAGGGCTGGGGCGCGGCGCACCCGGAGTCCGAGGTGACCTGCGCCGAACCGGTCGGCGCGGTGGCGGAGGTGGCGGACGCGGTGGTGGCGCGCTACCGCGAGGCGGTCCGGGCGGAGGCGGAGCGCCGTGTCGCCGTCGGCTGACCCCGCGCCGCGTCCGGCGGCCGAACCCGATCTGCGCCACCACGGCGACGCCGAGGTCCGCGGCGCCGCCGCCGCGTTGACCGATCTCGCGGTCAACGTCCGCACGGGAACACCCCCGGAGTGGCTGAAAACAGCGCTCACCGCCTCGCTGGACTCGCTCGCCGCGTACCCGGACGGGACGGCGGCGCGGCACGCGGTCGCGGCGCGCCACGGCGTGCCGGTGGCGCGGACGTTGCTGACGTCGGGTGCGGCGGAGGCGTTCGTGCTGCTGGCGCGGACGGTACGGGCGCGCCGCCCGGTGGTGGTGCATCCGCAGTTCACCGAGCCGGAGGCGGCGCTGCGGGACGCCGGGCACACGGTGGAGCGGGTGCTCCTGCGCGAACGGGACGGTTTCCGGCTGGACCCGGCGGCGGTCCCGGACGGCGCGGACCTGGTCGTCGTCGGCAATCCGACCAACCCGACGTCGGTGCTGCACCCGGCGGACACCCTGGCCCGGCTGGCGCGCCCGGGGCGGACGCTGGTGGTGGACGAGGCGTTCATGGACGCGGTGCCCGGCGAGCGGGAGTCGCTGGCCGGGCGGACGGACCTGCCCGGTCTGGTGGTGCTGCGCAGTCTGACGAAGACCTGGGGGCTGGCCGGGCTGCGGATCGGCTATCTGCTGGCGGAGCCGGGAGCGGTGACGGAGCTGGCGCGGGCGCAGCCGCTGTGGCCGGTGTCGTCGCCCGCGCTGACGGCGGCCGAGGCGTGCTCCGGCCCGGCGGCGCTGGCGGAGGCGGCGGCCGCCGCGCGGCGGACCGCGGCGGACCGGGCCCATCTGGTGACGCGGCTGACGCGGCTCCCCGGCGTGCAGGTCATCGGCCCCGCCGAGGCCCCCTTCGTCCTCATCCGGCTGGCGAACGCGGCGGCCGTCCGGGAAACCCTGCGGACCAGCGGTTTCGCGGTCCGGCGCGGCGATACGTTCCCGGGCCTGGGCCCCGACTGGCTCCGTCTGGCGGTCCGCGACCGCACCACGACGGACCGCTTCACGGCCGCCCTCGCGGAGGCGATGGCGAAGGTGAAGGCCGGGTCGGCCCGGGGCTGAGACCGCGGCGAGGACCCGAGCGCGGGGCGCCGGGCGGGCCGGGCCGGGTGAGGTGAACGCGGCGGCTCCGGGCCGGAACTGACGGCTCGTACGGCGACGGCTCATACGGCGACGCACGGCCGCGCCGCCTTCCCCTGGGCCGGACAGAAAGATGCGGGGCCGACCGCCACCTGGCCGGCCCCGCATCGTCGGGCGCCGTCCGTCCCGCCCTGGCACCGGTGGCGTCTCCCACCCGGGCTGCGGGCGGGAGACGGCACACGGACCGTTGGCGGGCACGGGGTTGCGGACCGCGCCCGGACCGCACCCCGGGCCGGCGCCCCCACGGCACCGGCCCGGCGTACGGGGTCGTATCAGCCGCTCGCGGCGGCCTTGCGCTTACGGGCGTAGCCGACGGAGCCGGCGCCCGCGAGGAGCAGCACCACGGCGCCGCCCGCGAGGTACGGGGTGGTGGAGCTGCTGCCCGTCTCGGCGAGGTTGCCGTCGCCGCCGCCCTGGGGCCGCGGGTCGGAACCGCCGGAGCCGGAGGCGCCGCCGTCCTGGCCGCCGGAGCCGCCGTTCGCGCCGCCGGAGCCGGAGCCGCCGGTGGTGGCGCCGGTCGAGCCGCCGTCACCGCCCGCCGTCGAACCGCTGGTCGTGGCGCCGCCGTTCTGCCCGCCGGTCGTCGCGCCGCCGTCCGAGGAGCCGCCGGAGCCGCCCGTCGTCGAACCGCCCGCGGTGCCCTGGCCGGGGTCGGTCCCGGGGGTGGTGCAGCTCGCCTCGGCGAGCCGGACCCGGCCGTTGACCTCGGCGACGTTCAGCTTGAGCGGGTTGACGCCGACCTTGAGGTCGAGCGCGGTGGCCGCGGCGCTCTTCGAGGTGGTCTGCGTCTTGGAGAGGTCGAGGCGGACCTCGCCCAGACCGGGGACCTTGACCTCGGTGGTGCCGCCCGCGGTGAGCGTGACGGTCTTGCCGAGGATCTTGACGGTGCCGAGCACGTTCGAGGAGGCGGTGGGCCGCTCGCCCGCCGCGCAGACGGCGCGGGAGGTGACCTTCTCGACCTCGATGAGGGAGAGCAGCGGCAGACCGGGGACGTTGACCTTGGCGTGCGCGAGGTTGCTGTAGCCCTCGGCCTTCGCCGCGTCGGCGGTGGCCCGTGCGGTGGCGACGTCCGCGCGCAGCACCGAGAAGGGCTTGCCGCCGTCGACGCCGTCCAGATCGACGCTGAGCGCCGTCTTCTTCGCGTCGGCCGGGGCGTGCACCTCGTTGAGGGTGACGTTCAGCGGCAGCGTGACGGCCTTGTTGAGCAGGCTGACGTCCAGACCGGTGCGGAGCACGGAGGCACCGGCGGTGCCGTGGTCGGCGGCGTGGGCCGGAGCGGCACCGAGGAGGACGGGGCCCGCGGCGAGCGCCGTGGCGACCGCCGCGTGGGCCAGCCGGCGCGCGGGACGACGTGTCGGGGCCGTGAAGTCAGGGCCGGTCCGCGGGGAGGCGGGCAGGCCGGACGGACTGGTGGAACTCGTGGACACGTGTGTGGAACCCCCACAGAGGAATGGAGCCACCGTCCGCGCCAATGGGGGACATCGCGACGGCCGGTGACCTCGACCCATCCATACTGTACGCACACAGGGTGAACGGTCAGCCACGAATGGTGATTTCATTCGTATGAGTGTTTTTCGCTTGCATGTTCGGATCATGGAACGCCAGGGGCCCGCCCGCCACGGCCGCCACAGAAGTGCGCCGACGGCCGCCGCGCACACATCCGCGCCGCGAAGGGGGCAGCACGGGGCGCGGAACGGGCCGGGCGTCCAGCATCCGGATCTGTTGCGCCGTACACGGAGGTGGCGGCTACAGTGCCGCCGTGTCGAACGAGCAGACGAATCCCCCGAAAGAGCCCTCCGGCGGGACGGCCGGGCGCCCCGCCGCGACCGGCGCCACCGCGCCCCCGGCGGGCGGTGACGCACCGGCCGCGGCCCACGGTGATCTGCCCTCGTCCGACCGCGCGGCCCGGCGCGCCGTCACGGTCTTCCCGTTGCTGGTGATCGCCGCTGGCGCGGTGGGGCTGCTGTGGCCGTCGCACTTCACCGGCTGGGCGCCCGCGGTGCCGTGGCTGCTCGGCGTGGTGATGTTCTCGATGGGCCTGACGCTGACGCTGCCGGACTTCACCGCCGTCGCCAAGCGGCCCTGGGCGGTCGGTCTCGGCCTGGTGGCGCACTACGTGATCATGCCGGGGCTCGGCTGGCTGATCGCCACCGTGCTGGATCTGCCGCCGCAGCTGGCGGCCGGTGTGATCCTGGTCGGCTGCGCGCCCAGCGGCACCGCGTCCAACGTCGTGACGTTCCTGGCCCGCGGCGACGTGGCGCTGTCGGTCTCCGTCGCCACCGTCTCGACCGTCCTGGCGCCGCTGATCACACCGCCGCTGACACTGCTGCTCGCCGGGCAGTTCCTGGACGTCGACGCCGGGGTGATGGTCACCGACATCCTGAAGACGGTGCTGCTGCCGGTGGTGGCCGGACTCCTGGTACGGCTGATCGCGGGTCGTTATGTCGACAAGGTGCTGCGGGCGCTGCCCTGGCTCTCCGCCGTGACCATCGCGGCCATCGTGCTCGCCGTGGTCTCCGGCAGCGCCGCCGCGATCAAGGACGCGGCGCTCCTGGTGATCGTCGCCGTACTGCTCCACAACGGTCTGGGCCTGGCGCTCGGCTACGGCGCGGGCAAGCTGGCACGGCTGGGCCGTCCGGCGAGCCGGGCGATGGCCTTCGAGGTCGGTATGCAGAACTCCGGTCTGGCCGCGTCCCTGGCCACCGCGCACTTCAGCCCGGCGGCCGCGCTGCCCGCCGCGGTGTTCTCCGTGTGGCACAACATCTCCGGCGCCCTGGTCGCCGCGTGGATGGCGCGTACGGGACGGCGGGACGCCCGGCAGGCGTGAGGGATCCGGGGCGAACGCCCCGGGACCGCGGCGGGGCCGGGTGCGCACAGCGCCCGGCCCCGCACTGTCGGTGCCGCCCGGCGCCCGGCGCCCGCGCCGTCGGCGGCGCCCGGCGCCCGCCGCCCCGCACCACCGTTACCGCCCGTCGCCCGCGCCGCGTCCGCACCCGGACGCGTCACCCGGCACCGTTCACCGTCCGCGCCCACCTCTCCCGGCCGTCCCGCACTCCTCTGTGGCACCCGGTGCCAAGCTCAGCCGATGATCTGCCCGCGCAGGACGACCCGGCGGGGCGCGGCCAGCACCCGGACGTCCGCACGCGGGTCCTCGGGGTAGACGACCAGGTCGGCGGAGGCGCCCTCGGTGAGGCCGGGGCGGCCCAGCCAGTCGCGGGCGCCCCAGGTGGTGGCGGAGAGCGCGGCCCTCGCCGGCAGTCCGGCCCTGCGCAGCTCGGCGACCTCCTGGGCGATCAGCCCGTGCGCCAGTGAACCGCCCGCGTCGGTCCCGGCGTAGACCGGCACCCCGGCGTCGTAGGCGGCGCGGACGGTGTCGTAGCGGCGGGCGTGCAGGCGGCGCATGTGGTCGGCCCAGCGCGGGAACTTCTTCTCGCCGCCGGCGGCGAGGTCGGGGAAGGTGGCGATGTTGACCAGCGTCGGACGATCGCCACGCCCCGTTCGGCGAAGAGCGGGATGGTCTCCTCGGTCAGTCCGGTGGCGTGCTCGACGCAGTCGATACCCGCCTCGACCAGCGGGGCGAGGGACTCCTCGGCGAAGCAGTGGGCGGTGACGCGGGCGCCGAGCCGGTGCGCCTCGGCGATGGCGGCGGCGACCTCACCCGGCGGCCAGCAGGAGCCCAGATCGCCGGTGGAACGGTCGATCCAGTCACCGACGAGCTTGACCCAGCCGTCACCGCGCCGCGCCTCCCGCGCCACGTAGGTGACGAGGTCGTCCGGCTCGATCTCGTGGGCGTAGTTGCGGATGTAGCGGCGGGTGCGGGCGATGTGGCGTCCGGCGCGGATGATCCGGGGCAGGTCGGCGCGGTCGTCGATCCAGCGGGTGTCGGACGGGGAGCCCGCGTCGCGCAGCAGCAGCGCGCCGCCGTCGCGGTCGGTGAGCGCCTGCTTCTCGGCGGTGGCCGCGTCGACGGGGCCGTGGGCGTCGAGTCCGACGTGGCAGTGGGCGTCCACGAGACCGGGCAGCACCCAGCCCTCGACGGTGGTGAACTCGTGGGCGGCGGTCGGGCGCGCGTAGGTGATACGGCCGCCGACGACCCACATCTCGTCGCGCACGTCGTCCGGCCCGACCAGGATCCGCCCCTTGAGGTGCAGCGCCGCACCTTCACTCTTCGACGTCATGATGGCACTTTATGCGCAGGCTCACACCGGCTCGTCCGCGCGCCCGCGTGAAGGGGCGCACGCCGGTTCATTTCCGTGAACGCAAATGCACTCCGGCGCTTTCCCGAACGTTCTTCCCGGGGCGTCCGAGGCAACCTTGCGAAGAATCTTCCGCTGGCAAATTCCCAATTCTTTGGATGCCAGCTTCCCGTATTCTCCTTCCCGCTTTTCCCGACCTCAAACGCCAAGATTTCGCTAGCGCCGGAAGCCAGAATTCAGATCCGCTTCGGGGACGTTACGGACCTGTGACCGACTCCACACACCGTCCGCTTCGTCCGAGATTTCCGGTACAAAAGCATACATCTTGCAAGGGGTCCGCGCGCTCGGGCGCCCCCGCGCGATAACACAAAACCCCCCTCCCCCGTAACCCCTGCCCGCGATGCAATTTGCTTTTTCCCTCGGTAAATTTAATTCCCATGACCGCCGCACAAGCAGACCATGCACGTGCCCGAAGCGATATCAAGGAATTGCCGGAGGGTTTCAAGCTCGACGCCCCACGCATGGAGGACGGAGCCGCGATCTGGCGAATCGCCCGCGACTCCCGGACACTGGACCTGAACTCCTCCTACAGCTACCTGCTGTGGTGCCGTGACTTCGCCGCCACCTCCGTCGTCGCCCGCGACACCGAGGGAGTGCCGGCCGCCTTCGTCACCGGCTACATCCGCCCCGACCGTCCGGACACCCTGCTCGTGTGGCAGGTGGCCGTCGACGACGCGCACCGCGGGCGTGGCCTGGCGGCCGCCCTGCTCGACGGGCTGACCACCCGTACCGCGCGGGAGCGGGGCGTGAGCCGTCTGGAGACGACGGTCACCGCGGACAACACCGCGTCCAACCGGCTCTTCTCCTCGTTCGCCGAGCGCCACGGCGCGCCCCACCGCCGCGAGCCGCTCTTCGATGCGGCGCTCTTCCCCGAGCAGGGGCACGAGCCGGAGGTCCTGCACCTCATCGGCCCGTTCACCGCACCCGACGCCCCCTGTCTCTGACCGCGCCACCCCGCGGGCCCCGCGGTGGCACCCGGTGCCACCGGCCGGACGGGCCCGCACCCCGGACTTCGCAATCCCCCACGCCACTCATCTCCCAGGAGCATGCTGTGACCATCACCCAGCCCGACCTCAGTGTCTTCGAGACCGTCGAGTCGGAGGTGCGGAGCTACTGCCGCAGCTGGCCGACCGTGTTCGACCGTGCGCAGGGCAGCCGCATGACCGACGAGGACGGCCACATCTACCTGGACTTCTTCGCCGGCGCCGGTTCGCTCAACTACGGCCACAACAACCCGGTCCTCAAACGCGCCCTGATCGACTACATCGAGCGGGACGGCGTCACCCACGGTCTGGACATGTCGACGACCGCGAAGCGGGCGTTCCTGGAGTCGTTCCAGAACATCATCCTGCGGCCGCGGGACCTGCCCTACAAGGTCATGTTCCCGGGCCCGACGGGCACCAACGCCGTCGAGGCGGCGCTGAAGCTGGCCCGTAAGGTCAAGGGCCGCGAGTCGATCGTGTCCTTCACCAACGCCTTCCACGGCATGTCGCTGGGCTCCCTCGCGGTGACCGGCAACGCCTTCAAGCGGGCGGGCGCCGGTATCCCGCTGGTGCACGGCACCCCGATGCCGTTCGACAACTACCTCGACGGCGCCACCGAGGACTTCCTCTGGTTCGAGCGGCTGCTGGACGACGCGGGCTCCGGGCTGAACAAGCCCGCCGCGGTCATCGTCGAGACGGTCCAGGGCGAGGGCGGCATCAACGTCGCCCGCCCGGAGTGGCTGCGCGCGCTGCGCGAGCTGTGCGACCGGCAGGACATGCTGCTGATCGTCGACGACATCCAGATGGGCTGCGGCCGTACCGGCGCGTTCTTCTCCTTCGAGGAGTCGGGCATCGTCCCGGACATCGTCACCGTCTCGAAGTCGATCAGCGGCTACGGGCTGCCGCTCGCGCTCACGCTGTTCAAGCCGGAGCTGGACCTGTGGGAGCCGGGCGAGCACAACGGCACCTTCCGCGGCAACAACCCGGCGTTCGTCACCGCCGCCGCGACGCTCGACACGTACTGGGCCGACGGGCAGATGGAGAAGCAGACGCTGGCCCGCGGTGAGATCGTCGAGTCGCACCTGAAGGCCATCGCCGAGGAGCACCCGGACGCCATCGTCGAGTACCGCGGGCGCGGACTCGTGTGGGGCATGGAGTTCCGCGACAAGAGCCTCGCCAACAAGATCGCCAAGCGCGCCTTCGACCTGGGTCTGCTGATCGAGACCTCCGGGCCGGAGAGCGAGGTCGTCAAGCTGCTCCCGGCGCTGACGACCACCCCCGAAGAGCTGGACGAGGGTCTGCGGATCCTCGCCCGCGCCGTCCGCGACCGCGTCTGACCACGCACCGCGCCCGGCACTTCGTCACCGTTCCACAGAAAGGCACCGACTCACCGTGATCGTTCGCTCGTTCAAGGACATCGAGGGCACCGACCGCCACGTCAAGGCGGCTTCCGGCACCTGGGAGAGCAAGCGCATCGTGCTCGCCAAGGAGCGCGTCGGCTTCTCCCTCCACGAGACCACGCTGTACGCGGGTACCGAGACGTCGATGTGGTACGCCAACCACATCGAGGCGGTCCTGTGCGTGGAGGGCGAGGCCGAGCTGACCAACGACGAGACCGGCGAGAAGCACTGGATCTCCCCGGGCACGATGTACCTGCTCAACGGCCACGAGAAGCACACCCTGCGGCCCAAGACGGACTTCCGCTGCGTCTGTGTCTTCAACCCGCCGGTCACCGGACGTGAGGACCACGACGAGAACGGCGTCTACCCGCTGCTGACCGAGGACGGCGCCGACGCCTGAACGGCGCCCCCGCGTCCGGTAGCCGCCGGACGGCCCCCGGCATCCACGGAGCACGTACGAGAGGAGAGGAAGGCAACACCATGACCATCGCACCCGAGCGCACCGCCGACCTGTACCCGAGCCGCGGCACCTCCGAGGTGATCACCCCGCGGAAGGACCCGGTGGTGTGGTCGCAGCCCGGTACGGCGGGCCCGTTCCAGCCGTCCGAGCTGAGCGACTTCGAACGCGACGGCTTCTTCGCCATCGGGGAACTGCTGACGGCGGAAGAAGTCGCGGTGTACCGCACCGAGCTGGACCGGCTGGTGAACGACCCGGAGATGCGCGCGAACCCGCGCTCCATCGTCGAGCCGAAGTCCCAGAGCATCCGGTCCGTGTTCGAAGTGCACAAGATCAGCGAGGTGTTCGCCCGGCTGGTCTCCGATCCTCGCGTGGTGGGCCGGGCCCGTCAGATCCTCGGCTCCGACGTCTACGTCCACCAGTCCCGGATCAACGTCAAGCCCGGCTTCGGCGCGTCCGGTTTCTACTGGCACTCCGACTTCGAGACCTGGCACGCCGAGGACGGACTGCCGCGCATGCGGACGGTGTCGGTGTCGATCGCGCTCACCGAGAACTTCGACACCAACGGCGGCCTCATGATCATGCCGGGTTCGCACCGGCACTTCGTGGGGTGCGAGGGCGAGACGCCGAAGGACAACTACAAGCGCTCCCTCCAGATGCAGGACGCCGGGATCCCGTCGGACGCGGCGCTGACGCGGATGGCCGACGAGCACGGCATCCGGCTGTTCACCGGCAAGGCGGGCTCCGCGACGTGGTTCGACTGCAACGCGATGCACGGCAGCGGTGACAACATCACGCCGTACCCGCGCAGCAACGTCTTCATCGTGTTCAACAGCGTGGAGAACGCCGCGGTGGACCCGTTCGCGGCGCCCATACCGCGCCCGGAGTACATCGGCGCCCGGGACTTCACGCCGGTGCGCTGAAGTCACCCGCCGCCGCATCCGCGCGGCCGTCGCACAGCCTGCTCCGTGCGACGGCCGCGCGGTGCGTTCCCGGGGCGCGTATCCGCCGCCGGACCGTCACCTCGTAGGGTCCGGCCAGGGTGTTCGGGCCCGTCCGGCGGTGGCGGGCGCACCCGTGAGAGGGAGTGAGGACGGGCCATGAACGTCGACCGGCTGCCCGGGGTGACCCTGACCGACCATGTGCTGGACGTGCCGCTGGACCATGACGACCCGGGCGGTGAGCGGATCGAGGTCTACGGCCGGGAGGCGGTCGCCGCGGGCCGGGAGGGCGACGCGCTGCCGTGGCTGGTGTACCTCCAGGGCGGCCCCGGCAACGCCGCGCCGCGTCCGCCGGGCCGGGAATCATGGCTGGGCCGGGCGCTGGAGGACTACCGGGTCCTCCTCCTCGACCAGCGCGGCACCGGCCGCTCCACGCCCGCCAACCGGCAGACGCTGCCGCTGCGCGGCGGGCCCCGCGAACAGGCCGCGTACCTGGCGCACTTCCGCGCCGACGCGATCGTGCGGGACGCCGAGTTGTTCCGCCGCCGGCTGGCGGGGGCGGACACCCCGTGGAGCGTGCTGGGGCAGAGCTTCGGCGGGTTCTGCACCGTCACGTACCTCTCACGGGCGCCCGAGGGGCTGCGCGAGGCGCTGGTGACCGGCGGGCTGCCGGGGCTCGACGTGAGCGCCGAGGACGTCTACCGGGCGGCGTATCCGCGGGTGGCCCGGAAGAACGCCGCGCACTACGCCCGGTATCCGCAGGACGTGGCGGCGGCGCGGGAGATCGCCGGGTACCTGCGGGAGCGGGAGGTGCGACTGCCGGGCGGCGGGACGCTGACACCGCGGGCGTTCCAGGCGCTGGGGATGCTGCTGGGCAGCGGCAGCGGCTCGCACGTCCTGCACCATCTGCTCGCCGACGCGTGGGTGGTGGGCCCGGCCGGACGGGAGTTGGGCGACGCGTTCCTGGAGGGCGTCCGGGCGCAGCTGTCGCACGCCGCGTCGCCGCTGTTCGCCGTGGTGCACGAGGCGATCTACGGGCAGCGGTCGGTGGATCCGGGCCCGACGGCGTGGGCGGCGCAGCGGGTGCGGGACGGTCTGACGGCGTATCCGCAGTTCGACGTGGACACGGTGCTGGACGGCGACGGGCCGCTCCACTTCACCGGCGAGATGATGTACCCCTGGCTCTTCGACACCGATCCGGCGCTGCGTCCGCTCAAGGAGACCGCCCAGGAGCTGGCCGAACGGCGTGACTGGCCGGATCTGTACGACACCGCCCAACTGGCGGCCAACACCGTACCGGCCGCCGCGGCGGTCTACTTCGACGACATGTACGTCGACACCGCGCACTCCCTGGCGACGGCGGAGCGCATCCGGGGGATGCGGGTCTGGGTGACCAACGAGTGGGAGCACGACGGCCTGCGGGTGAGCGACGGCGCGGTCCTGGACCGGCTGCTGCGGATGGTGCGCGGGGAGGTGTGAGCCGGGAGGGCCGGGCGCGGCGGTGCCCGCGCCCGGCCCTCGTCCGGTCAGCCCTCTCCCATGACCGCCAGGGCCCGGTCGACGTCGTCGGTGGCGTTGTAGAGGTGGAAGGCGGCGCGCAGCAGACCGCCGCGGAGCGCGACGCGGATGCCCGCGGCGGCCAGCCGGTCCGCGGCGCCGGGCGGGGCCGGTACGGAGACGATCGCGGAGCCGGGCGCCGGGCGGGGAGTGAGGCCGCGGGCGGTCAGCCCGGCGCGGAAGCGGTCGGCCAGCGCGGTGTTGTGAGCGTGCACCGCGGGCACGCCGATCTCGCCGAGCAGCGCGAGGGAGGCGGCGGCGCCCACGTAGGAGAGCAGGGCGTGCGGTTCGTCGTAGCGGCGGGCGGTGGTGGCGGGGTGGGTGACCGTGCCGTAGCAGGACTTCGCCGGGTCCTCGCCCGCGACCCATCCGGCGTGCCGGGCGGGCGGTCCGGCCTCGCCGAGGGAGCCGTCACCGAACGCCAGGAAGGTGGTGCCACGCGGGCAGAGCAGCCATTTGAAGGCGCCGCAGACGACATGGTCGAAGCCTGCGGGGCGCAGCGGCAGCCAGCCCGCGGCCTGGGTGACGTCGAGGTAGGTACGGGCGCCGTGCGCGCGGGCGGCGGCGCGGACCGCGTCGAGGTCGGCGATCCGTCCGTCGAGCGACTGCACGGCGCTGAACGCGACCAGCGAGGTGGTGGGCCGTACCGCGTCGGCGAGCGCGTCGAGCGGCGCGGTGCGGAAGGTGACGCCGGGGACGGCGGCGAGCGGGTTGACCAGCGAGCTGAAGTCGCCCTCGGGGACCAGGACCTCCGCGCCCGGCTCCAGGGTGGTGGCGACGAACGCGGAGTGCACGGCCACGGAACTGCCGACGGCGACCCGCTCGGCCGGGATCCCCAGCAGCCGGGCGAACCCCCGCCGGGCCTCCTCGGCCGGTCCGAAGTAGTCGCGGCCCATCGTGCCGTACGTGGCGGCCTCCTCGATCGCCGCGCCCAGGGCGGCCCGCGAACGGGCCGGGAGCAGCCCGCCGGAGGCGGTGTTGAGGTACGGGGTCCCGGGCGCGAACTCGGCTCCGCCGAGTGAGTCGTGTCGCTGCATGGCACCACTGTGCGCCGCCGGGGACGCCGCGTCCATGGCGGCTCCGGCCGGCGGCGCCCCTCCGTGTGGCTACGCGGTGGGCACCGCGCACCCGTCGTCCCCGCAGACACCGGCGTTCCCGCTCGGTAGCACCTGGATCGCGCTCTCCTCGTGGGCGCGCTCCAGGGCCTGGCGGAAGACCTCGGCGGGCTGGCCTCCGGAGATGCCGTAGCGGCGGTCGATGACGAAGAACGGGACGCCCGTGGCGCCCAGTCGGGCCGCCTCGCGTTCGTCGGCGCGCACCGCGTCGGCGTAGGAGTCCGGGTCGGCCAGCACCCGGGCGGCCTCCTCGGCGGGGACGCCGGCCCCGGCGGCGAGGGCGACCAGGGTGTCCCGGTCGCCGAGCGGGCGGGCCTCGGCGAAGTTGGCACGGTAGAACGCGCCGAGCAGGGCGTCCTGCACCCCGTGGGCCTTGGCGAGGTGGAGCAGCCGGTGGAGGTCGAAGGTGTTGCCGTGAACACGGTCCGAGCGGTAGCCCAGGCCCTCGCCGCGTGCCGCCTCGGCGACCCGTGCCTCCATCGCCTCGGCCTGCTCCTGGCTGACGCCGTACTTGGCCGCCAGCATCTCCAGCACCGGCACGTCGGTGGGCGCGGGCGCGTCCGGGTCCAGCTCGAAGGAGCGGTGCACCACCTCGACGCCGTCCCGGTGCGCGAACGCGGCGAGCCCCGCCTCGAAGCGGGCCTTGCCTATGTAGCACCAGGGGCAGGCGATGTCGGACCAGATTTCGACGCGCATGGGGTTTCTTTCCTCGTACGGGGCGGGCACGGGGAGAACCCGGACGGCGGGCAGGTTATTCCGGGCCGGGAGCAGCTCCCACGGAATTCCGGCGCGCCCGCGCAACGCGCCGGAAACGGATGTCTAAGCCGCCGGCTCCCGCCACATCGTCCACAGGACGGGGCCGCCGCCGGGCAGGCGCAGTTCGTCGCGGACGGTGAACCCGAAGTGTTCGTAGACGGGGATGTTGGCCGGCTTCGAGGATTCGAGGTAGGCGGGCCGGCCGGCCGCGTCGGCCTTGGCCAGGCCGGAGCGGAGCAGGGCGGCGCCGTGGCCCCGGCCCTGGACGGCCGGGTCGGCGCCGAGGAGCGCCAGGGACCAGTGCGGCTCGGCGGGCGTGTACGCGGCGGCGGCCTCGACCGCCTCGCCGAAGAGGTCCGCCCGGTCGCCGAGGATGGCCGTCAGCTCCGCGATGGTCGCCGCGTCGGGCACGGCCCGGTCCTGTGCCTCCGGCGGCACCCAGAACGACACCGCCGCACCGGTGTGCTCGCACACCCCGGCGTGGACGTACTGCCGGGTGAAGAGCGTGGTGAAGTAGCGGCCCAGCGACGCCTCGCGGGTGGCGTCGTCGGGGAAGAACCAGCGCATCATCGGGTCGTCGTCGAAGGCGCGGACCAGGGTCCGGCTGATCAGCGGGGCGTCGTCGGGGGTGGCCGTCGACAGCGGGTGCGATATCGGCATAGGGCCCATTCTGTACCGGGTGATCTTGGACGGTACGGCGGGGCCCGGTACGGCCCGCGGCCTACCGGTTCCGGCCCGGCGACAGGGCGTCCGGACGCGCCTGCCGGGGCCGCGGTACGTCGTCCAGCAGCAGCGCCAGCCTGAGGTGGGTGGCGTCCGGGGCGGCTCCCCGGGACGGGTCGGGGTACCAGCCGCGGGCGGTGTAGAAGGCACGGGCGCGGCGGTTGTGCCACACCACGTCCAAGGTGGCTGCGGTGTGCCCGGCCGCCCGCCAGGCCCGCAGGCACGCCGAGTGCAGGGCGTGGCCGACGCCGGTGCCCCAGTGGGCGGGATCGACCTGGAGCTGGTGGAGGGTGACGGTGCCGGGCGCGGCGGCCGGTCCGTGGCAGGCGGCGCCGACGACGGCACCGTCCCGCTCGGCGCAGAGCATCCGGGCGCCCGGCCCGGCCAGCGCGTACCGCCAGTCCCGGTCGGCGGCCGGGCGGTGCGGGTCCGGGCCGGTGGCGCTTCCGGGGTGGCGGGCCCGGTCGTACGCGGCGCGGGCGCGGGCGTGCAGCGCGGTGACGGGTCCCAGATCCCCGGGGCCGCCCGCGCGGACGGTCACGGCGCCGATGCCGGCGGGGGTCACCGCGCGGGCCCGGCCGGGACACGCGCCGCCGGAGCGCGCCGGGCGGCCACCGGCCGGAGCCGGGCACCGGCGCGGCGGCCCTCGGGCCGCGCGTCCCTCTCGGCGTTCACCGGGCGCCCGTCAGCTCCGCTCCGTCCGCCCGTCCACCCGGCGGGGCAGGCCGAGCGGGTTGCCGTCGCGGAGTTCGGGCGGCAGGAGCGCCGGCGGGGTGTCCTGGTAGGCGACCGGGCGCAGCCAGCGTTCGATCGCGGTGGCGCCGACCGAGGTGGCGGTGGAGGTGGAGGCCGGGTAGGGGCCGCCGTGGTGCTGGGCGGGGGCGACCGCGACGCCGGTGGGCCAGCCGTTGACGACGACGCGTCCGGCGAGCGCGGTGGCCTCGGCGAGCAGCCGGGCGCCGCGGCCCGCCGGGTCCGTGCCCGCGCCTTCCTCGGCGGAGAGGTGGAGGGTGGCGGTGAGGTTGCCGGGCAGCTGGGCGAGGACCGCGCCGACCGCGTCGTCACCGGTGTGGCGGACGACGACGGTCACCGGGCCGAAGCACTCCTGAAGCAGCAGGTCGTAGGCGGCCGGGTCGTCGAGGACGCGGGCGGCGGGCACCGTCAGGAATCCGGCGCCGACGGTGTGTTCGCCGCCCGCGCCGGGCGTCACCGGCGCCTCGACGCCGGGCAGCTGGGCGCGGGCGCGGACCCCGTCGATGAACGCGTCCCGCATCCGGTGGTCGAGGAGGACGCCCGCCTCGGTGTCGCTGACGGCGGCGGTGAGCGCGGTCAGCAGCCGGTCGCCGTCCGGGCCCTCGGGGACGAGGACGAGGCCGGGCTTGACGCAGAACTGGCCGGTGCCGAGCGTCACCGACGCGGCGAGCCCGGCGCCGATCTCCTCGGCGCGCTCCGCGGCCGCCGCCCCGGTGACGACGACGGGGTTGAGGCTGCCCAGTTCGCCGTGGAAGGGGATGGGGTGCGGGCGGGCCGCCGCCGCGTCGAAGAGGGCACGGCCGCCGCGGACCGAGCCGGTGAACCCGGCGGCGGCGATCAGCGGGTGGCGGACCAGTTCCACCCCGGCGTCGAAGCCGTGGACCAGTCCGACGACGCCCTCGGGCAGCCCGGTGTCGGCGGCGGCCCGGCGCAGCAGGGCGGCGACCAGTTCGGAGGTGGCCGGGTGGTCGGGGTGGGCCTTGACGACGACCGGGCAGCCGGCCGCCAGGGCGCTGGCGGTGTCGCCGCCGGGGACCGAGAAGGCGAGCGGGAAGTTGCTGGCCGCGTAGACCGCGACCGGGCCCAGCGGGATCTTGTGGCGCCGCAGGTCGGGGCGGGGCGGGGTGAGCGACGGGTCGGCGTGGTCGATCCGTACGTCGAGGAAGGCGCCCTCGTCGACGGCGTCGGCGCAGGCGCGCAGCTGGTAGGTGGTGCGGGCCAGTTCGCCGGTGAGGCGGCCGGGGCCGAGCGCGGTCTCGGCGTCGGCCGCCTCGATGACGCGGGTGCCGGCGCCGTCGAGCAGATCGGCGGCGCGGCGCAGCAGGGCGGCGCGGGCGGTGCGGTCGGCGAGGGCCGGGAGGGCGGCGCGGGCGGCGCGGACCGCCGTGTCCACCTCGGCGGCGGTGGCCTCCACCGCGACCTGTTCGCGCCGCTTCCCGGTTCGGGGGTCGACACTCCAGACTGGTGCTGCCGCCGCTGTGGTCACCGCGTATTCCTCCCGAGCGCAACTCTTGCCGCAGGCCGGAGGCCGTTCGATATGGTGAACGGCGTCCCGGATGCTGAACCTCTGGGACTCTAGGGCGGGCCGATCAGAGGGGTCAAGGGCGATGTCAGCTGCGGAGACGGGTGGAGCGCAGGTCAAGTCCGCGGTACGGACGGTGGAACTGCTGGAGTACTTCGCGGGCCGCCCCGGTATGCACAGCCTCGCCACCGTCCAGGAGGCCGTCGGCTACCCCAAGTCCAGCCTCTACATGCTGCTGCGCACCCTCGTCGAGCTGGGCTGGGTGGAGACCGACGCGACCGGTACGCGGTACGGCATCGGGGTGCGCGCGCTGCTGGTCGGCACGGCGTACATCGACGGTGACGACGTGGTCGCCGCGGCCCGGCCGACGCTGGACCGGCTCTCGGACGACACCACCGAGACCATCCACCTCGCGCGGCTGGACGGCGTCGACGTCGTCTATCTCGCGACCCGTCAGTCCCAGCACTACCTGCGGCCGTTCACCCGGGTCGGACGGCGGCTGCCCGCGCACTCCACCTCGCTGGGCAAGGCGCTGCTGGCCACCTACTCCGACGAGCAGGTCCGCGAGCTGCTCCCGGCGAAGCTGACGGCGCTGACCGAGCACACCCTCACCGACCGCGAGCAGCTGATCGAGGAGTTGCACACGGTCCGCGAGCAGGGGTACGCGGTCGACCGCGAGGAGAACACGCTGGGGCTGCGGTGCTTCGGCATCGCGATCCCCTACCGCTCCCCGGCGCGCGACGCGATCAGCTGCTCGGTGCCGGTGGCGCGGCTGACGCCCGATCACGAGCAGCTGCTCAAGGACACGCTCTTCGACGCCCGCGACCGGCTGCTGCTGGCGACCCGCCGCCTCTGAGCCCGGCCGGCCGCCGCCGTGGCCGCGCCACGCCGTGCCACCTGCGGGCCGAGCGGTGAGCGGGCCGCGGCTGCTCACCCGTTCACCCCAGCGCGCCCCGGGCGGGCCCGACACGCCGTGACACGCCGTCCGACCTGCGAAGATCGCGAATTCGGCGGCTGGTGTGCCGGTCGGTCGGGGGCGTTCTGACAAGACGTCAGCAGGCTCGCGGCGCGCCGGGCGGTTTATCTCGAAGCAGCAGGTACGGAAAGTCCGGCGGCGCGAGGGCGCCGCGTCCGTACCGCACGGAGGTTTCGTCGTGTACGCCACCCGCCCGCGCACCGGTACCGCGCCGGCCGCCACCGGCCCGGGGCGTGCCGCCGCCGCGCGCCGCCCGCCCGTCCCGGGGTGCCCCGCCGGTGTCCCCGGACCGTTCCGCCGCACCGCTGGGCGGGCCTGAGATGTCCGGCGCGCCCGGGGCCGCACCCGGAAGGCGGCGGCGCGGGAGGGCGGGGAGCGGCACGCTGCTCCTGGCGCTCGCCGCGGTGGGCACCGGGGGGTGGCTGATATCCGTCGGCGCCCGGACCACGACGCCGCACCGGCCGCTCGCCGCCCAAGGGCTCGGCGGCCCGGCGGCGCGCTCGGCTGCCCGGGAGACGGCGCCGCCGCCCCTCCGGCTCCGGGTACCGGCCGCCGGGACCGACGGCGCGCCGTCCGGGCCCGGCCGCGGCGGCCCGCTCCCGGTGCCGCCCGCGGGCCGGTACCGCGACGGCGTCCCGCCCCGCTGTCCGGGCGCCACCGCCGTCCCCGGACGCGCCACCGGACCCGCCGCCTGGCGCGCTCCGGCCGCACCGGCGCCGCGCGCCGGCGCCGCGGTACGCCGGGCGGACGGCCGTATCGCGCTCCTCACCGCCGACGCGGTCGCGTCCGAGGGGGACGGCGGGGCGCCGGCCACCGCCTCCCGGCCGGTGAGACCCCTGCTGACCTGCGGGGACGCCGGGCGCGGGAGGGTTTCCGTCCCTCTCGCGGGCGCCGGATAGCCACCCTCCAGGGGGGTCACAGACGGCCGGGGCGGCCCGCGGGAGCCGCCCCGGTCAACCGTTCGTCAGCGCGCGGCCAGCGCTTCGAGGGCGGTGCCGACGGCGGCCAGATCCGCGTCGCTCGCCAGGCCCGCGTGGTAGAGCCGCAGCTCACCGGCGCCCAGCTCCGCGGCGTGCGCGGCGTCCGCGGCGAGGGTGGCGGGGCTGCCGCCCATCCCGGAGACGACGGGAAAGTTGGCGGCGAGGGTCGCACCGGCCGCGCCGGGTGCGGCAGCGAACGGTCCGAGCGCACCGGCCCGCTGCGCCGCGTCCGGACCGCACGGCACCACCACCCCGTCGGCGTACCCGAACACCCCCGCCGGATCGACGCCGGCGTTGGCGCCGCAGCGGTGCGCGGCGGGATCGGCGTGCAGCAGCACCCGGAAGCCGGGGGCTGCTGCCTCCCGGACGGCGGCGACGGCGGCCCGCCGCAGCCCCCCGGCCGCCCGCGCCCGCCAGCCCCGGACCACGGCGGCCCGGTCGGCGCCGAGCAGCGCCTCGACGGCGGCCCACTCCCCCGCCCGGTCCACCGCGGCGGGCCGCTCCGCGCCGGACCACACCGGCTCCAGCGCCCGGCGCACCGCCGCGCCCAACTCGTCGGCGTCCAGCCCCAGTCCGGCGTACCCGTGGCGGCACTCCGTACAGAAGCAGAGCGACATCAGGTACTGCGCGGCGCCGGTGAGCGGCACGCCGCCGGTCTTGTCGTGGGCGTGCAGATGGGCCATGCCGTACCAGCCGCAGGACTCCAGCTCGGTGCCGTGCGCGCCGGGCCGTACGGCGGCCTCGGCGGCGAGGGTGACGAGGTGGTCGCGGACCTCGGGGCGGGCGATGCACGGCGCCCAGGGGTAGCGGTCGCCGTAGGCGTTGCGGACGGAGGTGTCCGGATGTTCCTCGCCCAGGCGGGAGTTGTGGGCGAGGACGACCCAGCTGTGCACCTCGATCCCGGCGTCCGCCAGCGCCGCCGCGGCCGCGCCGTACGGATCGGGCTCCGGCATCCAGTCCTGGACGGCGGGGCGCAGCGCCCGGTCGGCCCAGCGCCGCGGGTCGGGCGGGTAGAGGACGGCTGCGTGGCGGGCGGTGACCACGCGGTGGCGGGGGTGGCGCGGGGTCAGGGCGCGAGTGGAGTGGTAGGCGGCGGCCAGGGTGACCTGACGGATGCCCAGCGCGGCGAGGCGGGGCGCGGCCCCGGGGTCGCCGACCACGTCCCAGGGGTAGAGGAAGGCGGCGGCACGCATCAGGCGCGGCCCGCCGGGCCGTCCGTACCGGGGAGCAGGGTGAGTCCGTGGTCGAGCAGGGCTCGCAACTCCTCGACGTGCCGGGGATCCGGCGGGGCGAGCGGCGGCCGGACCTCGCCCGCGTCCGGTCCGCGCAGTCCGACGCCCGCCTTGACCAGCGAGACCGCGTAGCCGTGGCCCTGGTTGCGCAGGTCGACGAGGGGGCGGTAGAAGCCGTCCGTGAGGCGGTCGACGGTCTCCCGGTCGCCGGTGGTGAGCGCGCGGTGGAAGGCGAGGGCGATCTCGGGGGCGAAGGCGAAGACGGCGGAGGAGTACAGGCGGACGCCCAGCCCCAGGTAGGCGGGGCCGGTGAGTTCGGCGGTGGGCAGGCCGTTGAAGTAGAGGAAGCGGGAGCCGGCGGCCTCGGTGCGGACGGCGCTGATGATGCGCTGGAGCAGATCGAGGTCGCCCAGTCCGTCCTTGAGGCCGATGATGCCCGGGGTGCGGGCGAGCGCGACGACGGTGTCCGGGGTGAAGACGGCGTTGTCCCGCTGGTAGACGATGACCGGCAGGTCGGTGGCGGCGGCCAGCGCCCGGTAGTGGCGCAGCAGTCCGTCCTGCCCGGCGCGCACGAGGTAGGGCGGCATGGCGAGCAGTCCGTCGGCGCCCTGTTCGCGGGCGAGGCGGGCGAAGCGGACGGCGAGCGCCGTGCCGTAGCCCGCCGCGGCGACCACCGGTACCCGTCCGGCGGTCTCCTCGACGGCCGCGCCGACGCACGCCGCGAACTCCTCGGGCGTCAGGGCGTGGAACTCCCCCGTCCCGCAGCAGGCGAAGACGGCGCCCGCCCCGGCCTCGACACCGCGCCGCACATGGGCGCGGTAGGCGTCCAGATCCACCTCGCCGTCGGGTGCGTAGGTGGTCACGGGGAAGAACAGCACTCCGTCGAGGCGGTCGGCGAGCGGCGAGGCTGGGGTCACGGGCCCTCCCTGGCATGCGGCGCCGGCGCGGTGCGAGGCCCCGCGGCACCGGCGGACTGCGGATGGGTCGCGGACGGACGGCGGCCCACCACCCCCGACGTGCACGTCTCTGACCAATGTCCATATTTCTGAACAGCGCCACGCTAGAGCAGCCCGCGACCGCCGGTCAAGAGAACGGGCCGCCGCCCCTCCGTACAGCGAACACCCCGCCGCCTTCGGCGTCTTGACCACCGGCGATCACGCTCCCTACGGTGCTGACGACCGTGTCCACACCTCTGAACGCCACCCCGCGCGCACGCATCGCCGTCGCCCCCGGGGCCGCACCGTTCCCGCCGGAGGATCCGCCATGCCCGCACCCCGCACCGTCCTGCTCACCGGCGCCGCAGGCGGCATGGGCAGCCTGATGCGCGAACTGCTGCCCGCGTACGGCTACCGGCTGCGCCTCTTCGACGAGCGCCCCGTACCGGGCGCGCCCGACGCCGTCACCGCGCCGCTCGCCGACCGGGAGGCGCTGCGCGCGGCGGTCCGCGGCACCGACGCGGTCATCCATCTCGCCGGGATCTCCCTGGAAGCGACGTTCGAGCAGATCCTGCGGGCCAACATCGAGGGCGTCCACCGGCTCTACGAGGCGGTCCGCGAGGAGGGCGTCCCCCGCGTCGTCTTCGCCTCCTCCAACCACGCCGTCGGCTACACCCCGCGCCCGGCGGACGGCTCCGCCGCGATCGGCGTCGGCACCCCGCGCCGCCCGGACACCTTCTACGGCCTGTCCAAGGGGTTCGGCGAGGACCTCGCCTCGCTCTACCACGACCGGCACGGCATCGAGACCGTCTCGCTGCGCATCGGCTCCTGCTTCCCCGAGCCGACCTCCGTGCGGATGCTGTCGATCTGGCTGAGCCCGGCGGACTGCGCCCGGCTGCTGCACGCCGCCCTCACCGCCGAGAACGTCGGCCACACCGTCGCCTACGGCTCGTCCGCCAACACCCGCCTGTGGTGGGACCTGTCGACCGCCCGCGCCCTGGGGTACGAGCCGCAGGACGACTCCGAGCCGTACGCGGCGGCGCTCATCGCGGCCCAGGGGGAACTGGACCCGGACGATCCGGCGCAGGCGCACCTGGGCGGCGCGTTCTGCACCGACCCGCCCCGCTGGCAGCACTGACCCGGGCACGCCGTACGGTCGGGTCCTCGGCCTGCCCGGTCCGCCGCCGGAGGGAACTCGCGGGCCCTCCACGGCGTCCTTGAGGGCGGCACGTCAGATACCGAAACCGCACGTCACACCGGCGCCACGGCGCGCAGGAACGAGGAAACACACCATGGGAATCGTCAGCTGGATCGTCCTGGGGCTGATCGCGGGCGTCATCGCCAAGATCCTGCTGCCGGGACGGGACCCGGGCGGGCTGGTGGGCACCACGCTCACCGGCATCGTCGGGTCGTTCGTCGGCGGCTGGCTGTCCGTCAAGATCCTGGACCGTCCCATACCGAAGGACATCTTCGACCTGTCCACCTGGGTCGCGGCCGTCGCCGGCTCCCTCGTCCTGCTCATCCTCTACCGGCTGCTCTTCGGCAACTCCCGCGAACGCCGCTGACCGCCCGCCCCGCCGGAACACGTCCGGCGGGGCCCGCACAACCGCGCTCCCCCGGGCGGGGCGGGTAATGGAACCGCAAAAGCGAGCCGTTCGTTACTGCTGGCATGACCGCAATGACTCCTGGCTCGAATCTCCCGCTCGGCGCCGCGCGGGTGGCGGTGGACGTCACCGCCCCCGTACGGCTGGACGTCTCGGGCCTGTTGCTCACCGCCGCAGGCAAGGTGCGCTCCGACGACGACTTCGTCTTCTACAACCAGCCCAGCGGCGGCCCCGGGGTGACCCACGCCGCCGGGGCGCCCGGCGGCGGTGACACCATCACCGTCGACACCACCGCGATCCCCGCGGAGATCGAGAAGATCGTCGTCACCGCGAGCCCGGACGCCCCCGGCGCCACCTTCGCCGGTACGGAGCCGACCGGCACCGTGCGCGACGCGGACAGCGGCGCCGTCCTCGCCTCCTTCACCCCGCCCGGCCTCGGCCCGGAGACCGCGCTGGTCGTCGTCGAGATCTACCGCCGGGGCGGCGCCTGGAAGGTCCGCGCCGTCGGTCAGGGCTACGCCGACGGACTGGCCGGTATCGCCACCGACTTCGGCGTCACCGTCGAGGAACCGGCGGCGCCCCCGGCAGCCGCCCCCGCGGCCCCCGCCGCCCCTCCGGCCGCACCGCCCGCCCCCGCGCCGCAGGCCGCCCCCGCGCCGCCCGCCGGGCAGTGGGCGCCGCCGGCCGGGGCCCCCGCCCCGCTGGCCCCGCCGCCGGGTGTCACACCCGGGGCCCCGCCCGCCCCCGGCAAGGTCAACCTGGACAAGGGCCGGGTCAGCCTGCGGAAGAACGAGACGGTCTCGCTGGTCAAGAACGGCAGCCCGCTGCTCAGCTCGGTCCGGATGGGGCTGGGCTGGGAGCCCGCGTTCCGCGGCAAGTCCATCGACCTGGACGCCTCCGTCATCGCGTACGGCCCCGACCGCAAGAAGATCGACAACTGCTTCTTCGGCAAACTGTCCGTCCTCAACGGCGCCATCCAGCACTCCGGCGACAACCTCACCGGCGACGGCTCCGGTGACGACGAGGTGATCACCGTCCACCTCGGCGGGATCCCCCCGCAGGTCACCGGCCTGGTCTTCACCGTGAACTCCTTCTCCGGCCAGAAGTTCACCGACGTCGCGAAGGCGTACTGCCGCCTCAGCGACGCGCAGACCGGCGAGGAGCTGGTCCGCTTCGACCTGACCTCGGCCGAGCCCCGCACCGGCGTCCTGATGGCCAAGCTCATCCGCCAGTACTCCGGCGAGTGGGAGATGACGGCCCTGGGCGAGTTCGTCGACGCCCGCACCGTCCGCGGCATGATCAAGCCGGGCGGCGCGGCGCTCTGAGGCGAAGAGGCCGGGCGGGAGCCGAGCCCGCCCGGCCCCCGCCCGGCCCGAGCACAGGCCGTGGCCCGCGCGCCCCCGGGCGCCCCGGCGCGCCTCGCCGCACCGGCGCCGGCCCCGTCCCGCGACCGGTCACCCGGCACCCGGGCCCCCGCCTGCTCCGGTACCTGCCGTCCACCCCCGCCCGGAACTCCCGGGACGGTCCTTCCACGGCACCGCCCGGTCACTCCTCCCCCGGCCGTCCCCGCAGCCCCGCCACCCGGGCCAGTCGGGCGTACGACTCCAGCAGTGCCTCGCGGTCGTAGGTGCTGGTGGTCACCAGTACCTCGTCCGCCGCGGTCTCCTCGGTCAGCCTCTTCAGCGCGTCCGCCACCTCCGCCTCCGTGCCATGGATCCGGCCGCGCAACTCCTCCTCGACGTAACCGCGCTCGCGTGCGCCCAGCCCCGGGCCGGCCGCCACCGCGTCGGCCACCGGACGCAGCGGCGGGAAGACACCGTGGGTGCGCGCGTGGGCCATGGCGTGCGCCTCCGGGAGCAGCAGCCGGTACGCGGCGCCGGTCGTGGCGGCGACCGCGACCGTCGCGGCGACCACGACGTACGGCCGCGGCCACAGCGCCGACGGGCGGAACGCCGCGCGGTAGCCGTCGATCGCCTCCCGCATCCGGCTCCGGCCACGCACCTCCCCGATGACCAGCGCCAGCCCCGCCTTGGCCGCCACCCGTGCCCCGGCGCCCGTCGCCAGGACGAACGCGGGGACGCGGAGCCCTTCGGCGGGCCGGGCGCGGACCTGCGGATGGGCGCGCTGGGTGCCGTCGAAGTAGCCGGTCAGCTCGGTGAGTTGACCGGCGAAGTCCTCACCTGCCGCCTTGTCGGCGCCCAGGGCGCGGCGGACGCCGTCGGTGAAACCGACCGACCGGCCGAGCCCCATGTCGATCCGGCCGGGGAACAGCGCCTCCAGCACCCCGAACTGCTCGGCGACCACCATCGGCCGGTGGTTGGGCAGCATCACCCCGCCCGTACCGACCCGGATCGTGTCCGTCGCCGCGGCGACGGCGGCGGCCAGCACCGTGGGCGCGGACCCGGCGACACCCGGCACGCCGTGGTGTTCGGAGACCCAGAAGCGGTGGTAGCCGAGGCGTTCGGCGTGGCGGGCCAGCGCCACCGTGTCGCGCAGCGCCGCCGCGTCCGGGTGTCCCTGCCGGGTGCGGGAGCGGTCCAGGACCGAGAAGCGGGTCGTCCGTGTCGTCGGGCTCATCTCTCCTTCAACGCCCGTGGGCGCCGGGGATTCCGCCCGGACCGGCGGTCACGCAGGCGTCACCGCCGGTGGCCGGGGCCCTCCTGGCGGCGCCACGGGCCGGTGATCGCCAGCATCAGGCCGGGCTCTTGGATGTTGACGAAGAGGGTGCGGCCGTCGGGCGCGAAGACCGGGCCGGTGAACTCGCTGTACTCCGGCTCCTGCGCGGTGCCGAGGTTCAGCTCGTTCCGGGCGATCGGATAGGTCCGGCCGTCGTCGGTGGCGCCGAAGAGGTGCTGCACGCCGTCGCCGTCCTCCGCGATGATCAGCCCGCCGTGCGGCGAGACGCTGATGTTGTCCGGCCCGTCGAACGCGCCGTCCCGCCCCGGGTCCGGATTGACGCCGAACCGCAGCTTCAGCGTCAGCGTCCGGCGGCGCGGATCGTAGAACCACACCTGGCCGTCGTGGTGGACAGGGCTCTCGTCCCGGGCGTACGAGGCGACGACGTACGCGCCGCCGTCCGCCCACCACAGGCCCTCCAGTTTCCGGGCGCGGGTGATCTCACCGTCGGCGAACTGCCGCCGCACGGAGGTGGTGCGGGCGTCGCGGTCGGGGACCTCGATCCAGTCGACGCCGTAGACCGTACCGGGCCGGGTCGCGCGGGAGAGGTCGTCGACGAACCGGCCGCCGGAGTCGAAGCAGCGGAACGCGGCGAGCGTCCCGGCGTCGTCGGCGAGGGTCCGCAGCCGCCCGCGGCCGTGCCGGAAGCCGGACGGCGGGGTCCAGCGGTACAGCAGGCCGTTGGGGGCGTCGGCATCCTCGGTGAGGTAGAGGTGGCCGCGGCGCGGATCGACGGCGACGGCCTCATGGGCGAAGCGGCCCAGCGCCTTGACCGGCCGCGGGTCACGGCCCGCCGCGAGGTCGTGCGGATCGACCTCGAAGACGTAGCCGTGGTCTCGGGTCATGCCCCGCTGCCCGGCCTTGTCCTCGGTCTCCTCGCAGGTCAGCCAGGTGCCCCAGGGTGTGGTGCCGCCCGCGCAGTTGGTGGACGTCCCCGCGATGCCGACCCGCTCACCGACCGGAACGCCGTCCTGCGCCACCTCCACGACCGTGCAGCCGCCGGCCGCCGCCGGATCGTAGACCAGCCCCGCGGCGAGCGGCACCGGATACGGCTGATCGGCGCGGTGCCCCTTCAGCTCGTGGTTGTTGACCAGCAGGGTGGTGGCGCGCGGCCCCGCGAACGCGCCGGTGCCGTCGTGGTGCGAGGGCGTCGGCTCCCCGCTGTCGAGCCGGGTGACACCGGTACGCGTGACGACGCGGTACGAGAATCCGGCCGGCAGCGCGAGGATGCCCTCCGGGTCGGGGAGCAGCGGCCCGTACCCCGGGCCGTCCGCGGCGCCGCCCTCCGCGGCCCCGGCGGCGACCGCGCCGGGTGCGGTGGCCAGCACCCCCGCGCTTCCGGCCAGGGCGACCCCGGCGCCGGTGGCGGCGGAACGCTTGGCGAAGTCTCTCCGGCTCAGCGGCATGGTCATCTCCTGGACGGCCCGATTCGGTCCCCTGTACCTACGGTGCCCACCGTGCCGTCCCGCTGCGAACGGAAGGTGAACGCCGCACGGCAGCCCGGGAGCGGGGCACAGGCGCGCGGGCTGAGGCCGCCGTCTGGGGGGCGAGGCCGGACGGGGCCGGGCGCCTGCCGGGGCTCGGGCCAGGGCCGGTGCCGGGGCCCGGCGGCAGGGTGGCGCCCCGGATGGCCGGGGCGGACAGATGCCTACCCCGGGCCGCCCCGGCGGTAAGGCCGTGCGGCTGGGGCTGGGCCTGGGGCCCGAGCGGCCTGGGCGGGGACGGTCTCCGGCCGGGGCCTCCGGCAGGCCGTGCACCCGGCGGCCGGGTGCACGGCCGTGCGGTACCGCCGGCCCCGGGGCAGGGCCGCGTTCCAGGTCTGCCGGTCCTCACCGAGGCGGGTGGCGTACGGCCGGGCGTCACCCGGCCGCCGGGCCCCGGAACGTACGCGCGCCCCGGCTCCGCCCCGGAGTCGTGCTCGCCTCGGCCCACGCCCCCGGGAACGCCGGCGGGCGGCGCCGACACCCCGTGTCCGCGCCGCCCGCCGTGCCGGGTTGCCGCCCGCGTCAGCCCTCCGCGCGGGAGCGCGCCTTGAAGGCGGCCGTCCGGGCCTCCTTGGCGGCCTTGCGGTCGGGGTGCAGGCGGCCCATCGCCTCCAGCACGTCGGGGGTCGCCGGGTGGTCCACCTGCCAGACCGCGTCGAAGAAGCCGCTGTGCCCACCGGTCAGCCCCGTGATCAGGTCACGCAGCTCCTCGGTGTCCTCGTCGGCGGTGCCCAGCTGGGCGGCGATGGTGTCGACGGTCAGCCAGAAGATCATGTCCTGGGACGGCTCGGGGATGCCGGGCAGCCCGCGCTCCGCCAGCCAGACCCGGGCCAGCCCGCCCAGCTGCCGGTCGTCCAGCACCTCGCGGAGCGCGGGCTCCGCGTCCGCGCCGGCGAGCGCCAGCGTCTGCTGCGCGGCGAGCCGGCGCAGCGGGGCCCGCTCGTCGTCCCCGCGGGCCGCCACCAGCAGCTCCCGCGCGGCGTCCAGGGGCGTACGGGCCGCGAGCCACTGCTCGGACTCCTCCCGCGCCAGCTCCTCGGGGTAGTCGGGCAGCGCGTCCAGCAGCATCCCGCCGGCGGCGTCCCGCAGATCGCCGACGGCCGGGGCGTACACACCGGCCTCCTGCATCCGGGCGCGGACCGCGTAGATGCCGAGCGGCGTCAGCCGGACCATGCCGTACCGGGTGACGTCCTCATCGGTCAGCGGCTCGGCGTGACGGACCGTCTCGCCCGCGTCGTCCAGCTCCTCGATGAGCGCCTCGTCGACCGGCTGGTACGCCACCAGACCGATGGGCTCCAGCACCCGGAACTGATCGTCCAGGCGCATCATCGCCTCGGAGACCTCTTCGAGGATGTCGTCGGTGGGCTCCTCCATGTCGTCGGGGACGATCATGGAGGCGGCGAGTGCGGGCAGCGGCACGCTCTGGCCGGACGCGTCGCCGAGCGCGGTCAGCAGGTAGAGGTTGCCGAGGATGCCGTCGAGGAGTTCGGCCTCCTCCTCGGGGTTCCAGTCGAGCGCGTCGAGGTCCAGTTCACCGCCGTCGGCGAGCTGGTCGGCGAGGTCGGCGAGGTCCGGGGCGACCGCGTCGGCGAGCACCGTCTCCATACCGCCGAGCCAGATGTCGAGGATGTCCTGCGGGCTGCCGCCGGTGAGCTGCGCCAGCTCCTCACCGGGCCGGGCCAGACCGACGGCGGCGCCGTCCTCGGTGTCGTCCTCCGCGGCGGTCTCCTCGACCTCGACCAGCCCGGTGTCGACGGCGAGCTGCCACGCCTCGGCGGTCAGCCCGGCGCCGTCCTCGTCGGCGGCCAGGCCCAGGTGCTCGGTGGCGGCGCCCAGCGACTCCTCCAGGATCTCGCCGCCGACGCCGACGGGGACGCCCCGCTCCGCCCAGCGGGCGAGCTGCGCGGCCCGTGCCATCAAGGGAGCGCTCAGCGCGTCCCGGGCCAGTTCCGCGTCGGAGTGCAGCCGCACCGGCGGCAGGGTCGGGCGGTCTGCGGACATCTGGGGCTCAGCTCCTCAAGGGACTTCGGCTCGTGCGCGCCCCAGCGTAGACGGAATTCCGCGCATGCCGGACGCTTCACCCCGCGGCCCCCTCCCGGCCATCCGGAACACCTTGACAACTCCCCCGGGCACACAAGAGATTGACGCGCGTAGAAGGCTGGATCCCGCGTCCCGCCCCGCTCCGCACCGTCCTCTCCCACCCTCCGGAAGGCGCCTGCCATGCCGTCCTCACCGTCCCGCCGTCCGCTCCGCAGACCGGTCACCGTCGCCGCCGCGGTGGCCGCCGCGCTCGCCGCCGGGCTGGTGGCGCTCCCGCAGACCGCCCACGCCGCCGGCACCCGTATCCACGACATCCAGGGCACCACCCGCCTCTCCCCGCTCGCCGGGAAGCGGGTCTCCGGGGTACCCGGCACCGTCACCGCGCTGCGCGCCTTCGGCTCCGCCCGCGGCTTCTGGGTGCAGGACCCGAAGCCGGACGGCTCCCCCGCGACCAGCGAGGCGCTCTTCGTCTTCACCGGGAAGACCACGCCGCAGGTCACCGTCGGTGACGCGGTCACGCTGGACGGCACGGTCGAGGAGTACTACCCGGGCGGCGAGGACGCCGGTCTCCAGTCCGTCACCGAACTGACCGGCGCCACCTGGAACGTCACCGCGTCCGGCCGGCCGCTGCCCGCCGCCGTCCGCCTCGACGCCGCCGTGATCCCCCGCGCCTACGCGCCCGACGCGCACGGCGGCAGCATCGAATCGCTGCCGCTGCGCCCCCGCTCCTACGCCCTGGACCGCTACGAATCCCTGGAGGGCATGCGGGTCTCGGTCGCCGACGCGCCCGTGGTCGGCCCGTCCAACGCCCACCACGAGCTGTGGGTGACCGCCGACCCGAAGCACTCCCGCACCGCCCGCGGCGGCGTCCTCTACGGCTCCTACGCCGACCCCAACCCGGCCCGGATCAAGATCGGTTCGCTGCTGCCGCTCGCCACCCACCCCTTCCCGGTGGCCGATGTCGGCACCACCCTCGGCGGCACCACCGAGGGCCCGCTGGACTACGACAACTTCGGCGGCTACACCCTCCAGGCCACGGCGCTGGGCAAGCTCACCGGCCGCGCCCCGGCGCCGGAGACGACCCGCGCCGCCCGGCCCGGCGAGGTCTCCGTCGCGACGTACAACGTCGAGAACCTCTCCCCCGCCACCCCGCAGGCGAAGTTCGACCGGTTGGCCAAGGGGCTGGTGAAGAACCTCGCCGCACCGGACGTGGTGGCCCTGGAGGAGGTCCAGGACAACAGCGGCCCCACCGATGACGGCACGGTCGCGGCCGACGGCACGCTCAAGAAGCTGACCGACGCCGTCAAGGCGGCGGGCGGCCCGGCCTACGCGTGGCGGCAGATCGACCCCGAGAACGACAAGGACGGCGGGCAGCCCGGCGGAAACATCCGGGTCGCCTTCCTCTACAACCCCGCGACCGTCGGCTTCACCGACATCCCCGGCGGCGACGCCACCACCCCCGTCGAGCCCCGCGCCGACCACGGCAGGGCCACGCTCTCCGCCTCCCCCGGGCGGATCGCACCGGCCGACCCGGCGTGGCAGGACAGCCGCAAGCCGCTGGTGGGGCAGTTCACCGTCAAGGGCCGTCCGGGCAGCCGGCTCTTCGTCGTCGCCAACCACTTCAACTCCAAGGGCGGCGACCAGGGCCTCGACAGCCGTTTCCAGCGGCCCGCCCGCGGCTCCGAGAAGCAGCGCACCGCCCAGGCCGGTCTGGTGAACGGCTTCGTCAAGGACCTGCTGGCCAAGGACCCCGAGGCGGATGTGGTGGTCGCCGGGGACCTCAACGACTACCAGTTCTCCCCCGCCCTGAAGACCCTCACCTCGGGCGGCGTCCTCACCGACCGGGTGAACGGTCTGCCCCGCGCGGAGCGCTACGGCTACGTCTACGCCGGCAACTCCCAGGTCCTCGACCACATGCTCACCAGCCCCCATCTGAAGAACGCCGACTACGACGTGGTGCACCTCAACGCGGAGTACGCCGACCAGGCCAGCGACCACGACCCGCAGGTGCTGCGGATCCGCCCCTGAGCCGCCCCGCCCTGGGCGCCGTCGGCAGCCCGGCCCGCCGCGGTCCACGCGAGGGTCACGGCCCGCCCGCCGGCGGCGCCCCGGACCCCGTCACGTCCCCGGGGTGAACGGTGCGGGCGGCGGCCCGAACCCGCCGTCCGCACCGGCCGGGCCGTCCGCACCGGGCCACGGTGCCGCCGCGCCCACCGGCCCGGCGGCACCCGGCACCTCCACGCCGGGCCCGTCCGCCTCATCGCCCTCGTCCCCCTCGTCCACGGCCGGCACCAGATCGCGTACCAGCAGCGTCGCCCCGGCCACCGCGCCCGGCATCAGGAACACCGCGGCGAAGGGGATGAGGAACAGCAGGACGACGGGGGTGCCGAAGCCGACGGCGAGCGCCTTGCGGCCCCGCAGCAGACGCAGCCGCTCGCGCACCGGTATGTCGCGGCGCTGCATCGCCACCGACGTCAGCTCGACGGCGAGGAAGAAGCCGGATACGCAGAAGCCGACGGCCGGGACGACGGTCTGCCCGACGAACGGCAGGAAGCCCAGCACGAACAGCGCGATCCCGAACGGCGCCGCGCGCAGCAGCACATGGACGCTGTCGCACAGCGCGATCCAGATCTCCCGCCACAGCGACCGCTCCGGCCCGCGCGGGCAGTGCCCTTCGGACTCCTCGACCCGCTCCGACAAGGACTCGTAGAACGGATCGCCGATCAGCAGCGTCACCGCCGTGAAGGTCAGCACGGAGAGCAGCAGCCCGCCGGCGACGAGCAGCGCCACGAACAGACCGCGCAGCAGCCCCTGCCACGGCGCGCCCCAGCCGTCCGCGAACGGCGTGACCCAGGCCGCGACGTCCCCCGAGAAGAGGGCCAGCGCGGTCAGCGCCGCCCCGTAGAGCACCAGGGCGATGAGCGCCGGGATCATCCCGAAGCCCCACCACCGCCCGTGCCCGGCGACCCACCGCTGGCCCCTGGCCAGATACCGCATCCCCACTGCAAGATCACGCATGGGGCAACCCTACGATCGGCCCGCGCCCGGCCGGTAGGGCTGTGGATAACTCCGCGTCACCGCATGCGGACGCCCCCGCACCACTGGGTACGGGGGCGTGCGCCGGGGCCGGGAGGACCACTCAGTTGTGGCTGTGCAGCACCTCGTTGAGGCCGCCCCACGTCGCCTTGTTCGGGCGGGCCTCGACGACTCCGGTGGTGGAGTTGCGGCGGAAGAGGATGTTGTCGGCGCCGGACAGCTCCAGGGCCTTGACCACCTGACCGTCGGGGAGCGTGACGCGGGTCCCGGCGGTGACGTACAGACCGGCCTCGACGACGCACTCGTCGCCCAGGGCGATGCCGATGCCGGACTCGGCGCCGAGCAGGCAGCGCTCGCCGATGGAGATGATCTGCTTGCCGCCGCCGGAGAGGGTGCCCATCGTGGAGGCGCCGCCGCCGATGTCGGAGCCGTCGCCGATGACGACGCCCGCGCTGATCCGGCCCTCGACCATGGAGGTGCCGAGCGTCCCGGCGTTGAAGTTGACGAAGCCCTCGTGCATGACGGTGGTACCGGCCGCGAGGTGGGCACCCAGGCGCACCCGGTCGGCGTCGGCGATCCGCACCCCGGCGGGCGCGACGTAGTCGGTCATCCGCGGGAACTTGTCGACGCTGGTGACCTGGAGGTGCTTACCCGCGGCGCGGGCGTTGAGGCGGACCGTCTCCACCTGGTCGACGGCGACCGGGCCGAGCGAGGTCCAGGCGACGTTCGCCAGCAGTCCGAACTGGCCCTCCAGGCTCAGGCCGTGCGGCGCGACGAGCCGGTGGCTGAGCAGGTGCAGGCGCAGGTAGACGTCGTGTGCGTCGAGCGGCTTGTCGTCGAGCGAGGAGATGACCGTGCGGACGGCCACGACCTCGACGCCACGGACCGGGTCCGGGCCGACGGCCTGCGGCGCGGCCTCGCCCAGCAGCTCGGCCGCCTGCTCGGCGGTCAGCCGCTCGGTACCGGCCGGGCCGGGCGCGGCGTCCAGAACGGGCGCGGGGAACCAGGTGTCGAGGACGGTGCCGTCGGGCGTGACGGTGGCGAGCCCGGCGGCGACGGCGCCGGTCGTACGGGAGGTAGCAGCATCGGTCATGCCGAAAACCTAACCGGAGGGCACCCGCCGAGGCGAACCGGTCTCATCGATCGGGCCCGCCGCCCGGAACCCGCCCGGCACACGGCCCCCGAGCACAGCGGCGTGGCACCCCGGGGCCGCCCGGCCCGCCGGGGCGCCACGCTCACCGGGCACGCCCCGCGCCGGCCGTCCGCCTCAGACCAGTGCCGCCGTCAACCCCGCCCGCAGCGCGTCCGGTTCGAAGGGGCGGCCCGTCAGCAGGTGCTGGAGCAGCAGTCCGTCCGCGAAGGCCACCAGGGCGCGGGCGGTGGGCAGATCGCCGGTACGGCGGGCCAGCAGCCGCGCCATCGCGTCGAGGCAGTCGGCGGCCAGCGGACGCAGCCGCGGATGGCGCAGCGCCGCCAGGTACAGCTCGTACTCCAGCGTCACCCGGGAGCGGTCCCCGGCGAGCAGGTCGGCGACCAGCCGCAGGATGTCGTCGGCCGCCGGGGCGTCGCCGGCCGGCCCGTCCGCCCAGCGGCCGAAGTCCGCCAGCCACGCGGCGTTGACCTGCTCCAGCGCGGCGACGAGGAGATCGTCGAGGGTGGCGAAGTGGTACGTCGTCGAACCGAGCGGCACATCGGCGGCCGCGGCGACCGCACGGTGGCTGAGCCCGGCGATGCCGTGGGCGGCGACCACGCCGATCGCCGCGTCGATGATCCGCTGCCGCCGCTCGGGGTCGTGCCGCCGGGCCATCAGTGCGCACCGCCCATGTGGAGCACCACGACGCCCGCGATGACCAGCAGCACCCCGAGGATCTTCAGCGGACCGGCGCTCTCCCCGAGGAAGATCATGCCGATCGCCGCGATCACCGCCGTACCGGCCCCGGCCCAGATCGCGTACGCGGTGCCGACGCTCATCGTCCTGAGCGTCCGGGCGAGCAGGGCGAAGGCCACGAGGTAGCCCGCCAGGGTGGCCAGCGAGGGCCACAGCTTGCTGAAGCCGTCGCTGTACTTCATCGCGGTGGTCGCCAGGATCTCCGAGACGATCGCCCCGGCCAGCGTCAGATAGCCCATGGCGGGAGCCTAACCGGCGATACGTACAGGCGTACACATAGCGGGTCCGCACACGCCGACGGCCGTGCCCTTCCGAGGTCTTCGGAAGGGCACGGCCGTACGGGGCGACGGGGCGTCGGTCAGACGTTGAAGCCCAGGGCGCGCAGCTGCTCGCGGCCGTCGTCGGTGATCTTGTCGGGACCCCACGGGGGCATCCAGACCCAGTTGATCTTCAGCTCGTTGACGATGCCGTCCGTGGCGGACTTCGCCTGGTCCTCGATGACGTCGGTCAGCGGGCAGGCCGCGGAGGTCAGCGTCATGTCGATGGTGGCGATGTTGGCGTCGTCGATGTGGATGCCGTAGATCAGGCCGAGGTTGACGACGTCGATGCCCAGCTCGGGGTCGACGACGTCGTACAGGGCCTCGCGGACCTCTTCCTCCGAGGCCGGCTTGGTCAGGGTGTTCTCGGGCGTGTCGGTCATGCGGTCGTCGCCTCCTCGGAAAGGGCCTTGGCCGTGGCGTCCTTCCAGGCCATCCAGCTCAGCAGGGCACACTTCACCCGTGCCGGGTACTTCGAGACGCCGGCGAACGCCACGGCGTCCTCCAGCACCTCCTCCATCGCGTCGTCCGGCTCGATCTTGCCCTTGGACTGCATCAGCTCCAGGAAGGTCTCCTGGATCCGCTGTGCCTCCCCGAGCTGCTTGCCGACGATCAGGTCGTTGAGCACCGAGGCGCTGGCCTGGCTGATGGAGCAGCCCTGGCCGTCGTAGGACACGTCCGCGACGGTCGTGCCGTCCAGCCGCACCCGCAGGGTGATCTCGTCCCCGCAGGTGGGGTTGGTGTGGTGCACCTCGGCATCGCCGTCCCGAAGACCGCGCCCGTGCGGGTGCTTGTAGTGGTCCAGGATGACGTCCTGGTACATCGAATCCAGCTTCACGGCTCAGTCAGTCCTCGTCCTCATCCGCTGTGCGTGGTCAACCGCGTCGTCTTGTACTAACCGAAGAAGTTGCGGACGTACTCCAGGCCCTCGACCAGGGCGTCGACCTCGGCCGGGGTGGAGTACAGATAGAACGACGCACGGGTGGTCGCAGGAATTCCGTACCGCAGGCAGACCGGCCGCGCGCAGTGGTGGCCGACCCGGACCGCGATGCCCTGCTCGTCGAGGACCTGACCGACGTCGTGCGGGTGGATGTCGCCGAGCGTGAAGGAGAGCGTCGCCCCGCGGTCCTCGGCCGTGCTCGGGCCGATGATCCGCAGGTCGGGGACCTCCAGCAGCCGCTTGACGGCGTACTCGGTGATCGCGTGCTCGTGCGCGGCGATCTTCTCCATACCGATCGCGGTGAGGTAGTCCACGGCCGCGCCGAGGCCCACGGCCTGCGCGATCGGGGGCGTACCCGCCTCGAACTTGTGCGGCGCCGGGGCGTACGTCGACGAGTGCATCGAGACGGTCTCGATCATCTCGCCGCCGCCGAGGAACGGCGGGAGGTCCTCCAGCAGCTCCTGGCGGCCCCAGAGCACACCGATGCCGGTCGGGCCGCACATCTTGTGGCCGGTGAAGGCCACGAAGTCGGCCTGGAGCGCCTGGACGTCCAGCACCATGTGCGGGGCGGCCTGCGAGGCGTCGATGACGACCAGCGCGCCGACCTCCTGGGCCCGCCGGACGATCGTCTCGACCGGGTTGATGGTGCCCATGAGGTTGGAGACCAGGGTGAAGGAGACGACCTTCGTCCGGTCGGTGATGACCTCGTCGATGTTGGAGAGGTCGAGCCGCCCGTCATCGGTGAGGCCGAACCACTTCAGCTTCGCGCCGGTGCGCTGCGAGAGCAGCTGCCACGGCACGATGTTGGAGTGGTGCTCCATCTCCGTGATGACGATCTCGGTGTCGTGGTCCACGCGGTAGGGCTCATCGGCCCAGCCGAGCATGTTGGCCACGAGGTTGAGCGACTCGGAGGCGTTCTTGGTGAAGATCACCTCGTCGCGGCTGGGAGCGTTGATGAAGGCGGCGACCTTGTCGCGGGCGCCTTCGTACAGCTCCGTGGCCTCCTCGGCGAGGACGTGCACGCCGCGGTGGACGTTGGCGTTGTGGCGCTCGTAGTAGGCGTTCAGCGCGTCGAGCACCTGGCGCGGCTTCTGCGACGTCGCCGCGTTGTCCAGGTACACGACCTTCTTGCCCTCGTGGATCTGACGCTCCAGGAGGGGGAAGTCCTTGCGGATCGCCTCGGTGTCGAGGAGGCCCGGAATCTGTGTCACAGGGTCGCGCCGCCCTTCGTGTACTCCTCGTAGCCCTCGGCCTCCAGCTTGTCGGCCAGCTCGGCGCCGCCGGATTCGACGATGCGGCCGGCCGCGAAGACGTGGACGTGGTCGGGCTTGATGTAGCGCAGGATGCGCGTGTAGTGGGTGATCAGCAGAGTGCCGACCTCGCCGGTCTCGCGGACGCGGTTGACGCCCTCGGAGACGGTGCGCAGGGCGTCGACGTCGAGGCCGGAGTCGGTCTCGTCGAGGATCGCGATCTTCGGCTTGAGCAGCTCCAGCTGAAGGATCTCGTGGCGCTTCTTCTCACCGCCGGAGAAGCCCTCGTTGACGTTGCGCTCGGCGAACGCGGGGTCCATGTGCAGGCGCTCCATGGCCTCCTTGACCTCCTTGACCCACAGCCGCAGCTTGGGGGCCTCACCGCGGACGGCGGTGGCGGAGGTGCGCAGGAAGTTGGAGACGGAGACGCCGGGGACCTCGACCGGGTACTGCATGGCGAGGAAGACACCGGCGCGGGCGCGCTCGTCGACGGACATCTCCAGGACGTCCTCGCCGTCGAGGGTGACGGTGCCGCCGGTGATCGTGTACTTGGGGTGACCTGCGAGGGAGTACGCGAGGGTCGACTTGCCGGAGCCGTTGGGGCCCATGATGGCGTGCGTCTCGCCCTGCTTCACGGTCAGGTCGACGCCCTTCAGGATCTCGCGCGGGCCGTTCTCGGCTTCGACGGAGACGTGCAGGTCGTGGATCTCAAGCGTTGCCATGGGGAACTCAGGACTCCTGGGTGACGGAGACGAGCACGGAGGCTTCCGGGCCCTCTCCTTCGATCTTGACGGGGTAAACGGGGACGGGGCGCGTCGCGGGGAGGCCGGACGGCTTGCCGGTGCGCAGGTCGAAGGCCGATCCGTGCAGCCAGCACTCGATCGAGCAGTCCTCGACCTCGCCCTCCGACAGGGAGACGTTCGCGTGCGAGCAGATGTCGTTGATCGCGAACACCTCGCCCTCGGTACGGACGAGGGAGACCGGCGTGCCGTCGATTTCCACCCGCTTCGGGGTGTCCTCCGCCAGCTCGCCCAGCGTCGCCACACGTACGTAGCTCATGCCGCGGCCGCTTCCAGCTCGGCCTCGATCTTGGCCATCAGCCGCTCTTCGACGTCCGGCAGACCGATCTGCTGGATCAGCTCGGCGAAGAAGCCGCGCACGACCAGGCGGCGGGCCTCTTCGGCCGGGATGCCGCGGGCCATCAGGTAGAAGAGCTGCTCGTCGTCGAAGCGGCCGGTCGCCGAGGCGTGGCCGGCGCCGACGATCTCGCCGGTCTCGATCTCCAGGTTGGGGACCGAGTCGACCCGCGCGCCGTCGGTGAGGACGAGGTTGCGGTTGAGCTCGTAGGTGTCCGTGCCGGTGGCGGCCGCCTGGATGAGGACGTCACCGATCCACACCGCGTGCGCGTCGTCGCCCTGGAGGGCGCCCTTGTACGTGACGTGCGAGCGGCAGTTGGGAGTGTCGTGGTCGACCATGAGCCGGTGCTCCTGGTGCTGGCCGGCCTCGGTGAAGTACAGGCCGTACAGCTCCGCCTCGCCGCCGGGCGCCGCGTAGGTGACGCGCGGGTGCAGCCGGACGAGGTCGCCGCCGAAGGTGACGACGACGGACTTGAAGCTCGCGTCGCGGCCGACCAGCGCGTTGTGCTGGCCGACGTGGACGGCGGCGTCGTCCCAGTCCTGGACGGAGACGACGGTCAGCTTGGCGCCGTCCCCGAGGAGGTAGTCGACGTTGGCGGCGAGGGTGGCGTCACCGGTGTGGTCGATGACGACGACGGCCTCGGCGAACGCGCCCAGCTCGATGACCTGGTGACCGAAGGCGGTGCCGCCCTGGCCGTGCACGGAGATCCGGATCGGCTCGGTGAGCTGGGTGTCCTTGGGGACCGTGACGACCGACGCCTTGTCGAACGAGCTGTACGCCTGCGCGGCGACGCGGTCCACGGGCTTGCCCGCCTTGCCGACCCGCGGGTCGTCGCGGTCCACGGTCTCCTGGGTGACGCCCGCCGGGGTTTCCACCTCGACGAGGACGCCGCCCTCGGTGACGGCGGTGCCGTCGTGCAGGCCCTTCAGGCGCGCGAGGGGGGTGAACCGCCACTCCTCCTCCCGGCCGTGCGGCACCGGGAAGTCCGCCACGTCGTAGGAGGGCGGCGCACTCATGCGGGTGGCGACGGTGGACTCCGCGGCCACCGCGATGGAACCGGTGGTCGTGGAACCCGCCGGGATGTTCTGAGCCTCAGCCATGGCTGTCGTCGTGCTCGCTTTCTGGTTGCGCTACTCGGCCTTCCCCGAGGAAGGCCGCCGCGTCGGTCAGGGGTGTGCTGTGGCCGTCAGCCGACCGCGCCTTCCATCTGCAGCTCGATCAGCCGGTTGAGCTCCAGCGCGTACTCCATCGGGAGCTCCTTGGCGATCGGCTCGACGAAGCCGCGCACGATCATCGCCATGGCCTCGAACTCCGTCAGGCCACGGGCCATCAGGTAGAAGAGCTGGTCCTCGCTCACCTTGGAGACGGTCGCCTCGTGGCCCATCGACACGTCGTCCTCGCGGACGTCGACGTAGGGGTAGGTGTCCGAGCGGGAGATGGTGTCGACGAGCAGGGCGTCGCACAGCACGTTGGACTTGGAGCCCGCCGCGCCCTCACCGATCTCGACCAGACCGCGGTACGAGGTACGGCCGCCGCCGCGCGCCACCGACTTGGAGACGATGTTGGAGGAGGTGTTCGGCGCCATGTGGACCATCTTGGAACCGGCGTCCTGGTGCTGGCCCTCACCGGCGAAGGCGATGGAGAGCGTCTCGCCCTTGGCGTGCTCGCCCATGAGGTACACCGCGGGGTACTTCATGGTGACCTTGGAGCCGAGGTTGCCGTCGATCCACTCCATCGTCGCGCCCTCGTAGGCCACGGCCCGCTTGGTGACGAGGTTGTAGACGTTGTTCGACCAGTTCTGGATCGTCGTGTAACGGCAGCGGCCGCCCTTCTTCACGATGATCTCGACGACCGCGGAGTGCAGGGAGTCCGACTTGTAGATCGGAGCGGTGCAGCCCTCGACGTAGTGCACGTAGGCACCCTCGTCGACGATGATCAGCGTCCGCTCGAACTGGCCCATGTTCTCGGTGTTGATCCGGAAGTAGGCCTGGAGCGGGATGTCGACGTGGACACCCTTGGGGACGTAGATGAAGGAGCCGCCGGACCAGACCGCGGTGTTCAGCGACGCGAACTTGTTGTCGCCGACCGGGATGACCGTGCCGAAGTACTCCTGGAAGAGCTCCGGGTGCTCCTTGAGCGCGGTGTCGGTGTCCAGGAAGATGACGCCCTGCTCCTCCAGGTCCTCACGGATCTGGTGGTAGACGACCTCGGACTCGTACTGCGCGGCGACACCGGCGACCAGGCGCTGCTTCTCCGCCTCCGGGATGCCCAGCTTGTCGTAGGTGTTCTTGATGTCCTCGGGCAGGTCCTCCCAGGAGGCGGCCTGCTCCTCGGTGGAGCGGACGAAGTACTTGATGTTGTCGAAGTCGATGCCCGAGAGGTCGGAGCCCCAATTGGGCATGGGCTTCTTGTCGAACAGCTTCAGGCCCTTGAGACGGAGCTTGAGCATCCACTCCGGCTCGTTCTTCTTGGCCGAGATGTCGCGGACGACGGCCTCGGACAGACCGCGCTTGGCGGAGGCGCCGGCCACGTCGGAGTCGGCCCAGCCGTATTCGTACTTGCCCAGTCCGTCGAGCTCGGGGTGGGCAGTCTCCGTGGGGAGCGTCATGCGGGGTTCCTCCCGGCCGTGCTTGCAGATGCTGTGGTGGTCTTCGTGGTGTCGGGCGCGGCGGTGCCGTGCGCGCCCGCCTTCGGGATGAAGGTCGTGCACACCCCGTCGCCGTGGGCGATGGTGGCGAGCCGCTGTACGTGGGTCCCCAGCAGACGGGAGAAGACCTCGGTCTCCGCCTCGCACAGCTGCGGGAACTGCTCGGCGACATGGGCGACCGGGCAGTGGTGCTGGCAGAGCTGTTCACCGAGCTGGGAATTGGGCGCGCTGCGCGCCGTAGCAGCGTACCCGTCCGCGGTCAATGCCTCGGCCAGGGCCCGGGTGCGGCCCTCGGGACCGGCGGCCTCGACGGCCCGGCGGTACCCCTCGGCCTGCGCGGCGAGCCGGGCGCGGGCGAACTCGGCGACCGCCGCCTCGCCCTTCTCCCCGCCGCCGGCGCTCTCCGCGATCCAGCGCAGGGCGTCGGCGGCCAGCTCGTCGTAGGACTGGTCGAAGGCGTCCCGGCCGCAGTCGGTGAGGGCGAACGCCTTGGCGGGGCGGCCACGGCCGCGGGTGCCGTAGACCCGCTTCTCGCGGGGCTCGACGACGCCGTCGGCGGCCAGCGCGTCCAGGTGGCGGCGGACGGCCGCCTGGGTCAGCTCCAGACGCAGGGCCAGCTCGGCGGCGGTCGACGGACCGTGATCAAGGATGGAGCGGGCGACGCGGTTACGGGTGCCCTGCTGCTCGTCCTGCGCGGCGGCGCCCCGGGCGGACTGCTCGGAGACAGCGGGACGCGCCCCGGCGGCCGTACCGGCCGGGGACCCCTTCCGCTCCTCGCTCGCGTTTTTCACAACGCCATTGTTGCGTAATTCCACGAGCCGCGACAACCCTCGACGGGGCCACCCCACGGTGTCCTCGATCACTTAGGGTTACCTAAATGCAGGGGTGCCGGGAGGCCCGGAAGCCCTCTGTTGAGCGGAAGCGCGCCGGGCCGCGATCTTCGTGCGGACGCCCGGCGGAACCCGGAAAAAATCTTCGCCGGACCGCCGCACCCGGGGACGGCCGCCCCGCCGCCGCCCCGCACCCCGCGAGCCCGGCCCGGCGGCGGCCGCCCGCCGCGCGCTCCGTAGACTGCCGGGCATGCCCAGCACCTCCCCGGGGAGCCCCCGGACCTCCGGCCGCGCGCCCGCCGTCGAGGTCACCGGCCTGGTCAAGCGGTACGGCTCCCGGTCCCCCAAGACCGCGGTGGACGGCCTCGACCTGACCGTGGCACGTGGCGGCGTCACCGCCCTCCTCGGCCCCAACGGCGCCGGGAAGACCACCACCGTCGAGATCTGCGAGGGCTACCGCCGCCCCGACGCCGGTAGGGTCCGGGTGCTGGGTCTGGACCCGGTCGCCGACGCCGCGCGGCTGCGGCCCCGGATCGGCGTGATGCTGCAGTCCGGCGGCGTCTACAGCGGCGCCCGCGCCGAGGAGATGCTGCGGCACACCGCGTCCCTGCACGCCGACCCGGTCGACGTCGGGCTGCTCATCGAACGGCTGGGTCTGGGCAGCTGCGGGCGCACCACCTACCGGCGGCTCTCGGGCGGTCAGCAGCAGCGGCTCGCGCTGGCGATGGCCGTCGTCGGCCGCCCCGAGCTGGTCTTCCTGGACGAGCCGACCGCCGGCCTCGACCCGCAGGCCCGCCACGCCACCTGGGACCTCGTCCGCGAGCTGCGGACCGACGGCGTCAGCGTGGTGCTGACCACGCACTTCATGGACGAGGCCGAGCAACTGGCCGATGACGTCGCGATCATCGACGGCGGCCGGGTCATCGCCCAGGGCACCCCCGAGGAGCTGTGCCGGGGCGGCGCGGAGAACACCCTGCGCTTCACCGGGCGGCCCGGTCTGGACCTCGCGTCGCTCCGCAAGGCGCTGCCCGAGGACAGCACCGCCGCCGAACCGGCCGCCGGCAGCTACCGCGTCACCGGCACCGTGGACCCCCAGATGCTGGCCACCGTCGCCTCCTGGTGCGCCCAGAACGGCGTCCTGCCCGATTCCATCGCCGTCGAACGGCACACCCTGGAAGACGTCTTCCTGGACCTGACCGGCAAGGAGCTGCGGGTATGAGCCGGCACCACACACCGTCCGGCCGGGGGCCCGGGGGTCGCCCCCCGGGACAGCACAGCCTGGACCTGACCGGCAAGGAGCTGCGGGTATGACCGCGACCGGTACGTTCACCCCGCGGCCCGGGGCCGCGCCGCTGGCGCGGATGATCCGTGCGCAGGCGGTGCTGGAGACCCGGATGCTGCTGCGCAACGGCGAGCAGCTGCTGCTGACGGTCGTCATCCCGACGCTGCTGCTGGTGCTGTTCTCCGCCGTCGACATCATCGACACCGGCGCCGGCAGCGCCGTCGACTTCCTGGCGCCCGGCGTGCTGGCGCTCGCGGTGATGTCGACGGCGTTCACCGGGCAGGCCATCGCCACCGGTTTCGAGCGGCGCTACGGCGTCCTCAAGCGGCTCGCCGCCTCGCCGCTGCCGCGCTGGGGTCTGATGACCGCGAAGACCTGCGCGGTGCTGGTGACCGAGGTGCTCCAGATCGCGCTGCTGACCGTGGTCGCGCTGGCGCTGGGCTGGTCGCCGCGGGGCAATCCGCTCGCGGTCGCCGTGCTGCTGATCCTGGGCACCGCGGCGTTCTCCGGACTCGGGCTGCTGATGGCCGGGACGCTGCGGGCGGAGGCGACGCTGGCCGCCGCCAACCTCGTCTTCCTGCTGCTCCTGGTGGGCGGCGGCGTCATCGTGCCGCTGACGAAGTTCCCGGAGGCGGCGCAGACCGTCCTCGGCCTGCTGCCGATCTCCGCGCTCTCCGACGGGCTGCGCGCCGTCCTCCAGCACGGGGCCCCGCTCCCCTGGGGCGATGTCGGCGTCCTCGCCGTCTGGGCGGTGCTCGGGCTGGGCGCCGCGGCCCGGTTCTTCCGCTGGGAGTGACGGGCGGCCCCGGGCGCGGCGGACACCCCGGCGCGCCCGGGGCCGACCCGGTCGCCCACGGCCCCGGGACCGTCGCCCGTCGCCCGATGGCGCCCCCGCGCCCCGGGACCCGCTGTCCCGCACGCGTCCGCCGCCCCGGCCGTTCCGTCGTGCTACGTACCACCCTGGGCCCTGTGCACCCCTCGTGAAACTTTGCACAAGGCGGCGCCTACGATGTCCCCCGTGCCGAAAACGCTGAACCCCCTTGAGCTGATCTCCCGCGTCTGGCAGCCTTCCGCGCGCCTGGTGCGACGGGCCGCGCTGACCACCGTCGTGATGGCCGTCGTCATCGTCGTCACGGGGGGCGCGGTGCGGCTGTCCCAGTCCGGCCTCGGCTGCTCCACCTGGCCGCGCTGCACGCCGGACAGCCTGACGCCGACGGCGGCGATGGGCGTCAACGGTCTGATCGAGTTCGGCAACCGCCTGCTCACGTACGTGCTCTGCGTGGTGATCGGCGTGTTCATCATCGCGGCGCGGGCGCGGGCCCCGCACCGCCGGTCGCTGACCCGGCTGGGCTGGGCACAGTTCTGGATCGTCATGGGCAACGCCGTCGTCGGCGGCATCACCGTCCTGACCGGCCTCAATCCGTACATCGTCGCCGGGCACTTCCTGCTCTCCACCGGGCTGCTCACGGTGGCCGTGGTGACCTGGCGGCGCTCGGCCGAGGGGGACGAGACGCCGCGGGACCTGGTCGCGCGGCCGGTGCGCCAGCTGGCGTGGGTGCTGCTGGGCGCGACCGCCGTGCTGACGCTGGTCGGCACCCTCGTCACGGGGACCGGGCCGCACGCGGGCGACGCCCGGAAGGTCCATCGCATCCCGCTGGACTGGCGTGAGGTCACCCAGCTGCACGTCGACTTCGTCTACATCGTCGTCGGCCTGACGATCGCCCTGTGGTTCACGCTGCGCGCGGTCAAGGCGCCCGCCGCGCCCCGCCGCGCCGTCCGCGACCTCGTCGTCTGCCTGCTCCTCCAGGGCGTCATCGGCTACGTCCAGTACTTCTTCGGGCTGCCGGAGCTGGTCGTCGGGCTGCACATGCTCGGCTCGACGCTGGTGTGGATCGCCGCGCTGCGCGTGGTGCTGGCGCTGCGCGACCGCGGCCCGCTCGTGGAACTGCCGGAGCAGCAGAGCGACGAGGCCGAGCCGGTCCGGTCCGCCGAACCGGCCGCCGCGGGCTGACCGCCGCCCTTCGGGGCGCCCCGTACAGGAAGGAGCCCACCGGGCGCGCGCCTCACGCGCCCGGTGGGCTCCTTCGTACGTTCGTGTCCGGCGTACGTCCGCGTCCTTCGTGCGTCCGTGTGTCCGGCGTACGACCTCGTCCGGGGCGGGCTCAGCCGTCGGCCGGGCCGCCGATCTGGATCCCGGCCATCCGGGTCCACTCGTAGCGGCCGGTGCGCACCCTGGCGGCGAGATCGCCGTCGAAGTCGTCCTGGAGGGTGATCCCGGCCCGCTCGGCGCCGGTGCGCGCCTCCTCCCGGGAGGCGGCGACGAGGTTGCCCCAGCCGCCGTCGGCGCCCACGAGGGCGATACGGATCCGGCCGCGGCCGATGTGGGCCAGCTGCCCCTCGGCGCTGCCGCCGTGCGCGGCGGCGAAGGCCCGCATCTCCTTGGCGAGCCGCGCCGCGTGCCGCTCCGTCCGCCTCTGTGCCCGCGCGTCCGCCCGCTCCTCGGCCGCCGGCTGCTCGTCCGCCTGCTTGGTGTCTGCCATACCCCGATGCTACCCACCGGTAGGACTCTTGGGGAGAGGTGCCCGCCCATCCCGTCCCCGGGGCGCCCCCGGACCGCGCGAAGGCCCGCCCGGAGCGTGCCGGACGGGTCTTGCGGAGGAACGTACGAGGTCAGCGGAGGAAGGGGTCCACCGCGACGGCGACGAAGAGGAGCGAGACGTACGTGATCGACCAGTGGAAGAGCCGCATCTCCTTGAGCTTGGGGCCCGTGATGCCGGCCTTGGCGCGGGCCTGGAGACCGTGCGCCTCCCGCAGCCAGAACGCGCCGCAGGCCAGCGCGACCACGGTGTAGAACCAGCCGGTGTACCCCAGCGGCTGGAGCAGCAGCGACACCCCGACCATGACCCAGCTGTAGAGGACGATCTGCCGGGCGACGGCCTTGTTGCCCGCGACGGCGGGGAGCATCGGCACACCGACCCGCTCGTAGTCGTCCTTGACCTTCATCGACAGCGGCCAGTAGTGCGGCGGCGTCCAGAAGAAGATCACCATGAAGAGGATGACCGCGGCCCAGGAGAGCGAGTTCGTCACCGAGGACCAGCCGATGAACACCGGCAGACAGCCGGCGATACCGCCCCAGACGATGTTCTGGCTGGTGCGCCGCTTGAGGATCATCGTGTAGACGATGACGTAGAAGAGGATCGCGCCCAGCGAGAGCATCGCCGACAGCGGGTTGACGAGGTACCAGAACCACGCGGTGGAGCCGACCGTGAGCGCGCTCGCGAAGACCAGGCACTCACGCGGCGAGACCATGCCCGTCACCAGCGGGCGCTGGGCGGTGCGGTCCATCAGCGCGTCGATGTCGCGGTCGATGTACATGTTGTACGCCGCGGCGCCGCCCGCCGAGAGGTAGCCGCCGATACAGGTGGCGAGCACCAGCCAGAGGTCCGGGACGCCGCCGGCGGCCAGGAACATCACCGGAACCGTCGTCATCAGCAGCAGCTCGATGACGCGCGGCTTGGTGAGCGCGATGAACGCCTTGACGCGGGCGCCGAACGGCCGGTGGCCGGGGTTCGGACTCCCGGGGCTCTGAGAGAGCGCCCCCGCAGGACGGGATTCGACGGCCGTCACGCACACCCCTGGAAGTAACATCAGCGGCTTTCACCGCGGAGATAAAGGCCAGCAAGCACATCCGGCCCTGGCGGCCGCGAGGCTTGCGCGTACCACGCCACTTTAGACGTTGGCCATACCGCGATCTTCGCGGGGGTCCGCTCGTGTTGGGTTCGCCGGCCGCGCCGCCGGGTACCCGCTCCGGCGCCCCGCTCTCCTCCTACAAGAGGCGAAGGCGGACCGCGCCCGGCAGTCTGGGGGACGAAGGCCGTGTCCCGCACGTCCGGAATGCCGGGGATACGGCGCCGGTTCCCCGGAGGAAAGGTGTACTCCACCGGGCGGCGGCGCCGGTTCCGCGTCGAGAAGTCGAAAAGACGCACGCACCGGCAGGGGTAGGCTCGACACCGCCTGGCGGACATACCGTCCGCGGCATTTCGACATGTGGAGAGGAGCCCTGAATCAGGGTGAGCACCAAGCCGACCACCACAGACATCGAGTGGACCGAACTGGACAAGCGGGCCGTCGACACGGGCCGTGTCCTGGCCATGGATTCCGTGCAGAAGGTCGGAAACGGCCATCCTGGTACGGCCATGAGCCTGGCTCCTGCCGCCTACCTTCTCTTCCAGAAGCTGATGCGGCACGACCCGGCCGACGCGGAGTGGACCGGTCGCGACCGGTTCGTCCTCTCCGCCGGCCACTCCAGCCTGACCCTCTACATCCAGCTCTTCCTCGCCGGCTACGGCCTGGAGCTGGACGACCTGAAGGCGTTCCGCACCTGGGGCTCCAAGACCCCGGGCCACCCGGAGTACGGCCACACCACCGGCGTCGAGACCACCACCGGCCCGCTGGGCCAGGGTGTCGCCAACGCCGTGGGCATGGCGATGGCCGCCCGTTACGAGCGCGGTCTGTTCGACCCGGAGGCGCCCGCGGGCACCTCCCCGTTCGACCACACCATCTGGGTCATCGCCGGTGACGGCTGCCTCCAGGAGGGCATCTCCGCCGAGGCGTCCTCCCTCGCCGGCCACCAGAAGCTCGGCAACCTCGTCCTCCTCTGGGACGACAACCACATCTCGATCGAGGGCGACACCGAGACCGCGGTCTCCGAGGACACCCTCAAGCGGTACGAGGCGTACGGCTGGCACGTCCAGCGCGTCGAGCAGCTGCCCAACGGCGACCTGGACCCGATCGGTCTGGCCCGCGCGCTGCAGGCGGCCAAGGCGGAGACCGAGCGTCCGTCGTTCATCGCGGCCCGGTCGATCATCGCCTGGCCGGCGCCGAACGCGCAGAACACCGAGGCCGCGCACGGCTCGGCCCTGGGCGCCGAGGAGGTCGCCGCCACCAAGCGGGTGCTCGGCTTCGACCCGGAGCAGTCCTTCGAGGTCGCCCCCGAGGTCCTGGCCCACACCCGTGAGGCGCTGGACCGCGGCCGCGACGCCCGCGCCGAGTGGGACAAGGCGTTCGCCGCCTGGCGGACCGCCAACCCCGAGCGCGCCGCCGAGTTCGACCGCATCAGCGCGGGCGAGCTGCCGGTCGGCTGGGAGGACCACCTCCCGGCGTTCGAGACCGGCAAGGCGGTCGCCACCCGCGCCGCCTCCGGCAAGGTGCTGGCCGCGCTGGGCGGTGTGCTGCCCGAGCTGTGGGGCGGCTCCGCCGACCTCGCCGGCTCCAACAACACCACGATCGACAAGACCTCGTCGTTCCTGCCGGTGGGCAACCCGCTGCCGGGCGCCGACCCGTACGGCCGCACGATCCACTACGGCATCCGCGAGCACTCCATGGCCGCGGAGATGAACGGCATCGCGCTGCACGGCAACACCCGCATCTACGGCGGCACCTTCCTGGTGTTCTCCGACTACATGCGCAACGCCGTCCGGCTGTCCGCGCTGATGCACCTGCCGGTGACGTACGTCTGGACGCACGACTCCATCGGTCTGGGCGAGGACGGCCCGACCCACCAGCCGGTCGAGCACCTGGCCTCGCTGCGCGCCATCCCGGGCCTGAACGTCGTACGCCCGGCCGATGCCAACGAGACCGTCATCGCGTGGCGCGAGATCCTGAAGCGCTACACGAAGGAGTTCGGCGTGGGCGCCCCGCACGGCCTGGCGCTGACCCGCCAGGGCGTGCCGACGTACGAGGCGAACGACGACGCGGCCAAGGGCGGCTACGTCCTTTTCGACTCCGAGGGCGGCGCACCGCAGGTCGTGCTGATCGGCACCGGCTCCGAGGTGCAGCTCTGCGTCGAGGCGCGCGAGCAGCTCCAGGCCGCGGGGATCCCGACGCGCGTGGTGTCGATGCCCTGTGTCGAGTGGTTCGAGGAGCAGGAGCAGTCCTACCGCGACAGCGTCCTGCCCCCGTCGGTCAAGGCGCGCGTCGCCGTCGAGGCGGGCGTGGGCCTGACCTGGCACCGCTACGTCGGTGACGCCGGGCGGATCGTGTCGCTGGAGCACTTCGGCGCCTCGGCCGACGCGAAGGTCCTCTTCCGCGAGTTCGGTTTCACCGCCGACGCGGTGACCGCCGCCGCCCGGGAATCGCTGGAAGCCACCGCGCGCTGACGCCGGTACACGAACAAGTAGGAGATGCAATCCCCATGACAGACGCACTCAAGCGCCTCTCCGACGAAGGCGTCGCGATCTGGCTGGACGACCTGTCGCGCCAGCGCATCACGTCCGGCAACCTCGCCGAGCTGATCGACCAGCAGCACGTCGTCGGCGTCACCACCAACCCGTCGATCTTCCAGAAGGCGATCTCGGACGGCCACGGCTACGACCAGCAGGTCGCCGATCTGGCCGCCCGCAAGGTCACCGTCGAGGAAGCGATCCGCATGATCACGACGGCGGACGTCCGGGACGCCGCCGACATCCTGCGGCCGGTCTTCGACGCCACCGACGGCCAGGACGGCCGGGTCTCCATCGAGGTCGACCCGCGCCTGGCGCACCACACCACGCCCACCGTCGCCGAGGCGAAGCAGCTGGCGTGGCTGGTGGACCGGCCCAACACCCTCATCAAGATCCCGGCCACCAAGGCGGGTCTGCCGGCGATCACCGAGGTCATCGCCCGGGGCATCAGCGTCAACGTCACGCTGATCTTCTCGCTGGAGCGCTACCGCGAGGTGATGGACGCCTACCTGACGGGTCTGGAGAAGGCGAAGGCCGCCGGCCTGGACCTCTCCAAGATCCACTCGGTGGCGTCGTTCTTCGTCTCCCGCGTCGACTCCGAGATCGACAAGCGGCTGGACGCCCTCGGCACCGACGAGGCCAAGGCCCTCAAGGGCAAGGCGGCGCTCGCCAACGCCCGGCTGGCCTACGAGGCGTACGAGGAGGTCTTCTCCTCGGAGCGCTGGGCCGCCCTCGACAAGGCGCAGGCCAACAAGCAGCGTCCGCTGTGGGCCTCGACCGGCGTCAAGGACCCGGCGTACAAGGACACCCTCTACGTCGACGAGCTGGTCGCCCCGGGCACGGTCAACACCATGCCGGAGGCCACCCTCCAGGCGACCGGTGACCACGGCGAGATCACCGGTGACACCGTCCGCGGGACCTACGAGCAGGCCCGTGCGGACCTCGACGCCGTCGCGAAGCTCGGGATCTCGTACGACGAGGTCGTGCAGCTCCTGGAGGACGAGGGCGTGCAGAAGTTCGAGGCTTCCTGGAACGACCTGCTCAAGTCCACCGAGGCGGAGCTCAAGCGCCTCGCTCCTTCGGAGGGCTGACACCTTGACCGCAGTTCATGGAGCGAACCCGCTTCGTGACGCCGCGGACCGACGGCTCCCGCGTATCGCGGGGCCGTCGGGCCTGGTCATCTTCGGCGTCACGGGCGATTTGTCGCGTAAAAAGCTGATGCCGGCGGTTTACGACCTCGCCAACCGCGGTCTGCTCCCGCCCGGCTTCTCCCTCATCGGCTTCGCCCGCCGCGAATGGCAGGACGAGGACTTCGCGCAGGTGGTGCACGACGCCGTCAAGCAGCACTCGCGTACGCCGTTCCGCGAGGAGGTCTGGCAGCAGCTCATCCAGGGGATGCGCTTCGTCCAGGGCAACTTCGACGACGACGCGGCGTTCGAGACGCTGAAGGAGACCATCGAGGAGCTGGACAAGGCGCAGGGCACGGGCGGCAACTTCGCCTTCTACCTGTCCGTCCCGCCCAAGTTCTTCCCCACGGTCGTCAAGCAGCTCAAGAACCACGGACTCGCCGACCAGAAGAACGGCTGGCGCCGCGCGGTCATCGAGAAGCCCTTCGGCCACGACCTCAAGAGCGCCCAGGAGCTGAACCAGGTCGTCGACGAGGTCTTCCCGCCCGAGGCGGTCTTCCGGATCGACCACTACCTCGGCAAGGAGACCGTCCAGAACATCCTGGCGCTCCGCTTCGCCAACACGATGTTCGAGCCGCTGTGGAACCGCAGCTACGTCGACCACGTACAGATCACCATGGCCGAGGACATCGGCATCGGTGGCCGGGCCGGTTACTACGACGGCATCGGCGCGGCGCGTGACGTCATCCAGAACCACCTGCTCCAGCTGCTCGCGCTGACCGCCATGGAGGAGCCGTCCTCCTTCGACGCGGACGCGCTGGTCGCGGAGAAGACCAAGGTGCTGGGCGCCGTACGGCTCCCCGCCGACCTCGGCAAGGAGACGGTGCGCGCGCAGTACACCGCCGGGTGGCAGGGCGGTGAGCAGGCCGTCGGCTACCTCCAGGAAGACGGTATCGACCCCAAGTCGAAGACCGACACCTACGCCGCGATCAAGCTGGAGGTGGACAACCGCCGCTGGGCGGGCGTCCCCTTCTACCTGCGCACCGGCAAGCGGCTGGGCCGCCGGGTCACCGAGATCGCGCTGGTCTTCCAGCGGGCGCCGCACTCCCCCTTCGACCACACCGCGACGGAGGAGCTGGGCCAGAACGCCCTGGTCATCCGGGTGCAGCCGGACGAGGGCGTGACCGTGCGCTTCGGCTCGAAGGTGCCCGGCACCTCGATGGAGGTGCGAGACGTCTCCATGGACTTCGCGTACGGCGAGTCGTTCACGGAGTCGAGCCCGGAGGCGTACGAGCGGCTCATCCTCGATGTGCTGCTGGGCGACGCCAACCTCTTCCCGCGGCTGGAGGAGGTCGAGCAGTCCTGGCGGATCCTCGACCCGATCGAGGAGTACTGGGACCGCCACGGCAAGCCGGCGCAGTACCCGGCCGGCACCTGGGGGCCCACCGAGGCGGACGAAATGCTCGCACGAGACGGACGGAGCTGGCGTCGCCCATGAAGATCGACCTGACGGAAACCACGGCCAGCAAGATCAACAAGGCGCTGGTGCAGGGCCGCCGCGCCGTCGGCACGCCCGCCGTCGGCATGGTGCTCACCCTCGTCATCGTCACCGACGAGGAGAACGCCTACGACGCCCTGAAGGCGGCCAACGAGGCGTCCCGCGAGCACCCCTCGCGGACCCTGGTCGTCATCAAGCGGGTCAGCCGGACCCCGCGCGACCGGGCCAAGGCCCGGCTGGACGCCGAGGTCCGGGTCGGCGCGGACGCCGGTACGGGCGAGACGGTCGTCCTGCGGCTGTACGGCGAGGCGATCGACCACGCCCAGTCCGTGGTGCTGCCGCTGCTGCTGCCGGACGCGCCCGTCGTCGTGTGGTGGGCGGTCAACGGTCCGCTGGACCCGGCGAAGGACCCGCTCGGTGCGCTGGCCCAGCGCCGCGTCACCGACGCCTACGCCTCCGAGCAGCCCATCCAGGAGCTGACCGACCGCGCCGCCACGTACACCCCCGGGGACACGGATCTGTCCTGGAGCCGGATCACGCCGTGGCGTTCGATGCTGGCGGCGGCGCTGGACCAGATGCCGTGCAGGATCACCTCCGCCGTGGTGGAGGGCGAGGAGTTCAACCCCAGCTGCGAGCTGCTCGGCATGTGGCTCGCCAGCCGGCTGGACGTCCCCGTCGAGCGCACCGTCTCGTCCGGCCCCGGCCTCACCGCGGTACGGCTGGAGACCGACGGCGGGCCGATCGTGCTGGACCGGGCGGACGGTTCGCTGGCCACCCTGTCGATGCAGGGCCAGCCCGACCGGGCGGTGGCGCTCAAGCGGCGGGAGACCTCCGAACTCCTCGCCGAGGAGCTGCGCCGGCTCGACCCGGACGACACCTTCGCCGCCGCGCTGAAGTACGGCGTGGAGCGGCTGGGCGAGGCGGCCCGCACCACCGCGCCCGGGACGGCGGCCGAGGCGCCGGCCGAGGGCGGCCAGGAGGCGGCGAAGCCCGCGCCGAAGAAGTCCGCGGCGAAGAAGGCGGCCGCCAAGTGAGCGCACCGCAGGTCGTCGTCCACCGCGACAAGGAGCTGATGGCCCAGGCCGCGGCCGCCCGGCTGATCACGAAGATCGTGGACGCCCAGGCCGCCCGGGGCTCCGCCTCCGTCGTGCTGACCGGCGGGCGCAACGGCAACGGGCTGCTCGCGGCCCTCGCCGCGGCGCCCGCCCGGGACGCCGTGGACTGGTCCCGCCTCGACCTGTGGTGGGGCGACGAACGGTTCCTGCCGGACGGCGACCCGGAGCGCAACGAGACCCAGGCCCGCACGGCGCTGCTCGACTCCGTCCCGCTCGACCCGGCGCGGGTCCACGCCATGGCCCCGGCCGGCGGCCCGTACGGCAACGACGTGGACGCCGCGGCCGAGGCGTACGCCGCCGAACTCGCCGCGGCGGCGGGCCCGGAGGACCACGGCCCGGTGCCGTCCTTCGACGTCCTGCTGCTGGGCGTCGGGCCGGACACCCACATCGCCTCCCTCTTCCCGGAGCTGCCGGGGGTGCGGGAGACCGAGCGGACGGTGGTCGGGGTGCGCGGCGCGCCGAAGCCGCCGCCCACCCGCGTCTCGCTGACGCTGCCCGCGATCCGCGCGGCGCGGGAGGTGTGGCTGCTCGCCGCCGGTGAGGACAAGGCGCAGGCCACGGCCATGGCGCTCTCCGGCGCCGGGGAGATCCAGGCGCCGGCCGCCGGGGCCCGGGGCCGCAGCCGCACCCTGTGGCTGCTGGACGAGGCGGCGGCCGCCCGGCTGCCGCGCGACCTCTACCCGCCGGCCTCCGCCTGACACCCGGCACACACGCAAGGGCTCCCGCACCGTCCGACGGTGCGGGAGCCCTTGCGTCATACGGGCGCACGGCCCGTGGGATCACCGGCCGCGCAGCTCGCGGTACGTGGTGACCAGGGCTGCCGTCGAGGCGTCCAGGCCCGGCACCTCGGCGCCTTCGGTGAGCGCCGGCTCGACCCGCTTGGCGAGGACCTTGCCCAGCTCCACGCCCCACTGGTCGAAGGAGTCGATGTTCCACACCGCGCCCTGGACGAACACCTTGTGCTCGTAGAGGGCGATCAGCTGGCCCAGGACGGACGGGGACAGCTCGGCGGCGAGGATCGTGGTGGTGGGGTGGTTGCCGCGGAACGTCCTGTGCGGCACCAGTTCCTCGGCGACGCCCTCGGCGCGCACCTCGTCCGGCGTCTTGCCGAAGGCCAGCGCCTGGCCCTGGGCGAAGAGGTTGGCCATCAGCAGATCGTGCTGGGCGGCGAGGCGGGGCTCCAGATCCGCCACCGGCCGCGCGAAGCCGATGAGGTCCGCCGGGATCATCTTCGTGCCCTGGTGGAGCAGCTGATAGTAGGCGTGCTGGCCGTTGGTGCCGGGCGTGCCCCAGACCACCGGGCCGGTCTGCCAGTGCACCGGACGGCCCTCGCGGTCCACCGACTTGCCGTTGGACTCCATGTCGAGCTGCTGGAGATAGGCGGTGAACTTCGACAGATAGTGGCTGTACGGCAGGACGGCGTGCGACTGCGCGTCGAAGAAGTTGCCGTACCAGATGCCGAGCAGACCCAGCAGCAGCGGCGCGTTCTCCTCGGGAGGGGCGGTACGGAAATGCTCGTCGACGAGGTGGAACCCGGCGAGCATCTCCCGGAAGTGCTCCGGACCGATCGCGATCATCAGCGACAGGCCGATCGCCGAGTCGTAGGAGTAGCGGCCCCCGACCCAGTCCCAGAACTCGAACATGTTGGTCGTGTCGATCCCGAACGCCGCGACCTTCTCGGCGTTGGTGGACAGCGCCACGAAGTGCTTGGCCACCGCCTTCTCGTCGGCGCCCAGCCCGTCGAGCAGCCAGGCACGCGCCGAGGTGGCGTTGGTCAGCGTCTCGATGGTGGTGAAGGTCTTCGACGCGATGACGAACAGCGTCTCGGCCGGGTCCAGATCGCGCAGCGCCTCGTGCAGATCGGCGCCGTCGACGTTGGAGACGAAGCGGAACTGCATCTCCCGGTGGGTGTAGGCGCGCAGCGCCTCGTACGCCATGGCGGGGCCCAGGTCGGAGCCGCCGATGCCGATGTTGACGACCGTTTTGATACGGCGTCCGGTGTGGCCCGTCCAGTCGCCGGAGCGGACCCGGTCGGCGAAGGTCGCCATCTTGGTGAGGACGGCGTGGACGGCGGGGACGACGTTCTGCCCGTCGGTCTCGATCACCGCGGAGCCGGGGGCGCGCAGCGCGGTGTGCAGCACCGAACGGCCCTCGGTGACGTTGATCTTCTCGCCGCGGAACATCGCGTCCCGCAGTTCGCTCACGCCCGTCGCCGCCGCCAGCTCCCTCAGCAGCAGCAGCGTCTCGTCGGTGATCAGATGCTTGGAGTAGTCGATGTGCAGGTCACCCACCTGAAGGGTGTAGCGCCCGGCGCGCTCCGGCTCCTGGGCGAACAGATCCCGCAGCTGGGGATCGCCCAGCTGCGCGCGGTGCGCGCCCAGCGCCGCCCACTCAGGCATCTGATCGAGCCTGCTGCGGCCTTCTGCGTTCATCTCGGACATCAGCCTTCTTCGTCTCGTACCGGCCCCGCCGCTCTCCAATTTAGTTGATCAGGGCGCGATATGAGGGGTCTGTCCGCTGTCGGCACACGGGTCGCCGGACGGCGCCGCGCACCGCCCCGTACCGCGCCCGGAACGCCAACGGCCCGGCCGGGGAAGGGTGTTCCCTCCCCCGGCCGGGCCGGTCGTGCGGGCGATGCGGCGTCAGATCTCGCCGCGGAGTTTGGCCAGCGCCTCGGCGAGGATCGCCTCGCCGTCCGCGTCGCTGCGGCGCTCACGCACATACGCGAGGTGGGTCTTGTACGGCTCGGTGCGCGGCGGGTCCGGCGGGCTGTCCCGGTCCTTGCCCGCCGGGAAGCCGCAGCGCTGGCAGTCCCAGGTGTCGGGAACCTGTGCGTCGCCGGCGAAGCTGGGCTGCGTCTCGTGCCCGTTGGCGCACCAGAAGGAGATCCGGGTACGCGGCGCGGACTCGCCGCGCTCGGCCTCCCCCATCGGCCCCGCCCCGACCCGGCTTCCTCGGATCGCGTTGCCACTTGCCACGGTCGTAACTCCCTGCGTAATGGTGCTGCACAGCATCGCGCGGCAGCTGCGCTGCGGGCGCTCCGGTCTCTGAAAGGCCCAACGCGCGCCCCGCGACGGGAGTTACCGCCCGCGACAGGACGCCGCCCCCATGATAGGCCGCGTCCCCGACACCATGTCAGCTGCCGAGCTTCATCAGGACACCGAGCACGACGATGCAGGCGAACCACAGGAGACCCACGACGACCGTGATGCGGTCGAGGTTCCGCTCGGCGACGGAGGAGCCGCCGACGGAGGACTGCATACCGCCACCGAACATGTCGGACAGGCCGCCGCCCTTCCCCTTGTGCATGAGCACCAGCATCATCAGCAGCAGGCTGAAGACGATGAGGGCGATCGAGAACCCGATGACCACGGCTGGACCAACTCTCTAGGACTGCGGACGGTATCGATGGCGCCGGTGCGGGCCGCGCGGCACACGGCGGCGACATCGTGCGGGGCCGGACCGCGCGCTGAGCGCCGGACCGGCCCCGACAGGGTACGACGGGCCGGGCCCGTCGTCATAGCTGCTACTGGTCGCGGAAGCGGACGATCTTCACGAACTCGTCCGCGTCCAGCGCCGCGCCGCCGACCAGGGCGCCGTCGACGTCGGGCTGCGCCATGATCGCGGCGACGTTGCCGGACTTGACGGAACCGCCGTACTGGATGCGGACCTTGTCCGCCAGCTCCTGGCTGTACAGCTCGGCGAGGCGGCCGCGGATCGCCCCGCAGACCTCCTGTGCGTCCTCGGGCGTGGCGACCTCGCCGGTGCCGATGGCCCAGACGGGCTCGTAGGCGATCACGAGGGTCCCGGCCTGCTCGGCGGGGACGTCCTTGAGGGCGCCGTCGACCTGGGCGAGGGTGTGCGCGACCTGGTTTCCGGCCTTGCGGACGTCCAGGCCCTCACCGACGCAGAGGATCGGCGTGATGCCGTGCTTGAAGGCGGCCTTGACCTTGGCGTTGCAGATCTCCTCGTTCTCACCGTGGTACTGGCGGCGCTCGCTGTGGCCGATCGCCACGTACGTGCACTTCAGCTTGGCGAGCATGGCGCCGGAGATCTCACCGGTGTAGGCGCCGGAGTCCTGCGCGGAGATGTCCTGGGCGCCGTACTTGATCTTCAGCTTGTCGCCGTCGACCAGGGTCTGCACCGAGCGGAGGTCGGTGAAGGGCGGCAGGACCGCGACCTCGACGGCGTCGTAGTCCTTGTCGGTGAGCGCGAAGGCGAGCTTCTGGACGTGGGCGATGGCCTCGAGGTGGTTGAGGTTCATCTTCCAGTTGCCCGCCATCAGCGGGGTACGAGCAGTCACGGTGGTTCAGTCCTCCAGAGCGGCGAGGCCGGGGAGCGTCTTGCCTTCGAGGTATTCGAGGCTGGCGCCGCCGCCGGTCGAAATGTGGCCAAAAGCATTCTCGTCGAAGCCGAGCTGACGGACCGCGGCGGCGCTGTCGCCACCGCCGACGACCGTGAAGGCGGACGAGTCCAGCAGTCCCTGCGCGACGGCCTTGGTACCGCCCGCGTAATCGGGGTGTTCGAAGACGCCCATCGGGCCGTTCCAGAAGATGGTGGCCGCGTCGGCGAGCTTCGCGGCGTACAGCTCGCGGGTGCGGGGGCCGATGTCCAGGCCCTCCTTGTCCGCCGGGATGGCGTCCGCGGCGACGGTGTCCGGGTTGGCCGGGGCCTTCGTCTTCAGGTCCGGGAAGTCCGCGGAGACCAGGACGTCGACGGGGAGCACGAACTCCACACCCTTGGCCGCGGCCCGTTCCAGGTACTCCTGGACGGCCGGGATCTGGTCCTTCTGGAGCAGCGAGATACCGACCTCGTGGCCCTGGGCGGCGAGGAAGGTGTACGCCATACCGCCGCCGATGAGGATGCGGTCGGCGCGCTCCAGCAGGTGGTCGATGACGCCGAGCTTGTCGGAGACCTTCGCGCCGCCGAGCACCACGGCGTAGGGACGCTTGACGTCCTCGGTGAGGCGCTTGAGGACGGAGACCTCGGTGGCGATCAGGTCGCCGGCGGCGTGCGGGAGACGCGCGGGGAGGTCGTAGACGGAGGCGTGCTTGCGGTGCACGGCGCCGAAGCCGTCGCCGACGTAGAGGTCCGCCAGCTCGGCCAGCTGGTCGGCGAAGGCGCCGCGCTCGGCGTCGTCCTTGCTGGTCTCGCCGGGGTTGAAGCGCAGGTTCTCCAGCACGGCGACCTCGCCGTCGCCCAGGGAGGCGACGGTGGCGCGGGCGGAGTCGCCGACCGTGTCGGTGGCGAAGGCGACGTCGCGGCCCAGCAGCTCGCCGAGCCGGGCGGCGGCGGGGGCCAGCGAGAACGCCGGGTCCGGGGCGCCCTTGGGGCGGCCCAGGTGGGAGGCGACGATGACCTTGGCGCCGTTCTGGGCGAGCTTGGCGATCGTCGGCTGGACGGCGCGGATACGGCCGTCGTCGGTGATGGTCGCGCCGTCGAGCGGCACGTTCAGGTCGGCGCGGACGAACACCCGCTTGCCCCCGACCCCGTCGGCGATGAGTTCGTCGATCGTCTTCATTGAGGAATGACTCCGTTGCATCAGATCAGCCATGGCTCGGGGCTCGTACGACGCGTCGTCGCGTCGTACGAGCCCCGACCGTACATCTCGGTGCGTGGGTGCCCGTGGCACGGGGCACCCGCCGGCCTCAGCCGGTGGAGATCAGAGCTGACCGCCGACGAAGGTGGTCAGGTCCACCAGGCGGTTGGAGTAGCCCCACTCGTTGTCGTACCAGCCGATGACCTTGACGCTCTTGCCCTGGACCATGGTCAGGGAGGAGTCGAAGGTGCAGGACGCCGGCCAGTTGACGATGTCCGAGGAGACGATCGCGTCCTCGGTGTACTCCAGGATGCCCTTGAGCTGGCCCTCGGACGCCTTCTGGAAGGCGGCGTTGACCTCGTCCTTGGTGACCTCGCGCTCCAGCTCGATGACGAGGTCGGTGACGGAGCCGGTGGGGACCGGCACGCGCATGGCGATGCCGTCCAGCTTGCCGGCCAGCTCCGGGATCACCAGCGCGGTGGCCTTCGCGGCGCCGGTGGTGGTGGGGATGATGTTCTCCGCGGCGGCGCGGGCGCGGCGCAGGTCCTTGTGCGGGAAGTCGAGGATGCGCTGGTCGTTGGTGTAGGCGTGGACCGTCGTCATCATGCCCTTGACGATGCCGAAGTTCTCCAGGAGAACCTTGGCCATCGGTGCCACACAGTTGGTGGTGCAGGAGGCGTTGGAGATGACGTCGTGCTTCGCGGCGTCGTACTTGTCCTGGTTGACGCCCATGACGATGGTGATGTCCTCGTCCTTGGCGGGCGCGGAGATCAGGACCTTCTTGGCACCGGCGGCGAGGTGCTTGGCGGCGTCGGCACGCTTGGTGAAGATGCCGGTGGACTCGACGACGATGTCGGCGCCCAGCTCGGCCCACGGGAGGTTGGCGGGGTCGCGCTCCGCCATGGTCTTGAACGTCATGTTGCCGACGGTGATCGTGTCGGCCGTGTGGCTGACGTCCTGCTTGAGGCGGCCCAGGATGGTGTCGTACTTCAGCAGGTGGACCAGGGTGGCGTTGTCGGTCAGGTCGTTGACACCGACGATCTCGATGTCCGCACCCTGCTCCAGGAGCGCGCGGAAGTAGTTGCGACCAATGCGGCCGAATCCGTTGATGCCTACGCGGATCGTCACGAAACCGATCTCCTCGTTGGTGCGCCGGCAGCGATACCGGCGAGCTGTATGGGATGTCCCCGACCGACTTCGACCCTACCCCCATTGCGAGACATACGTGACATTGACATCGGCCGCCACCGCACACTCACCACCGAAGACGAAAAGCCCCCGGCACCACCTCGGACACCGGGGACAGACCGCCTCTGACCTGCGAATCAGCGGGATTTCCGCATACTGTGACGCGGTCAGCCGACCATTCCGTCGGCCAGCTCCTCGGTGAGATTCGACTCGGTACCGGGGATACCGAGGTCCTGCGCGCGCTTGTCGGCCATCGCCAGCAGACGGCGGATCCGGCCGGCCACCGCGTCCTTGGTGAGCGGCGGGTCGGCGAGGGCACCCAGCTCCTCCAGGGACGCCTGCTTGTGCTCCATCCGCAGCCGCCCGGCCGCCGCGAGGTGCTCGGGGACCTCCTCGCCGAGGATCTCCAGGGCCCGCTGGACCCGGGCTCCGGCGGCGACCGCGGCGCGGGCCGAGCGGCGGAGGTTGGCGTCGTCGAAGTTGGCGAGGCGGTTGGCGGTGGCGCGCACCTCGCGGCGCATCCGGCGCTCCTCCCAGGCCAGCACCGACTCATGGGCGCCCAGCCGGGTCAGCAGGGCGCCGATCGCGTCACCGTCGCGGACCACGACGCGGTCCACCCCGCGGACCTCGCGCGCCTTGGCGCCGATGCCCAGCCGCCGCGCCGCGCCGACCAGCGCGAGCGCCGCCTCGGGGCCGGGGCAGGTGACCTCCAGCGACGAGGAACGGCCCGGCTCGGTCAGCGAACCGTGGGCGAGGAAGGCCCCGCGCCAGGCCGCCTCGGCGTCGCAGGTCGCCCCGGACACCACCTGCGGGGGCAGTCCGCGGATCGGGCGGCCGCGGCCGTCGACCAGACCGGTCTGACGGGCCAGCTGATCACCGCCCGCCACCACCCGGACGACGTACCGGCTGCCGCGCCGCAACCCGCCCGGGGCCATCACCACCAGGTCGGAGGAGTGCCCGAAGATCTCCAGGATGTCCTTGCGGAGCCGGCGGGCCGCGATGCCCGTGTCCAGCTCCGCCTCGATCACGATGCGCCCGCTCACCAGGTGCAGACCGCCCGCGAACCGCAGGATCGACGAGACCTCCGACTTCCGGCAGCAGGTCCGGGTGACGGGGAGCCGGGAGATTTCATCCTTCACCGCTGCCGTCATCGCCATGGGCCGATCCTTCCATGCATCCGAAAAATACGGTCGTACGCGGCGGCCAGCAGCTCGGGGTCGTGCCGGTCGGGGGCGCCGCCCGTCGGCCGGGCGGCGTCGCCCCGGGCGGCGACCGCCGCCAGCTCGACCTCGCTGCCGACGAGCTGCTTGGCGGCAGTCGTCAGACCCTCGATGTCGGGCACGGCGTCCCGGTCGGCCAGCACCACGTCGAAGGCGAGTTTAGGGGCGTGTCGGGCCAAAACCTCCAAATGACGCTGCGGGGAGAAGCCATCGGTTTCACCGGGTTGCGGTGCGAGGTTGAGTGAGAGGACCTTGCGCGCCTTGGTCTCCTCCAGCGCCTCGCGCAGCTGCGGCACCAGCAGATGCGGGATGACGGAGGAGAACCACGAGCCGGGGCCCAGCACCACCCAGTCGGCGTCGCGCACCGCGGCGACCGCCTCCGGGACCGCCGGCGGCGCCTCCGGGACGACATGGACGGACTGCACCTCACCACGGGTGAGCGCGACGGTGGCCTGGCCACGGACGGTCGTGACCTCCTCGGGCCGCGCCGCGTCGTGCCCACGGACCTGGGCCTGGAGCTCCAGCGGGACCGCCGACATGGGCAGCACCCGGCCGTGCGCGCCGAGCAGCTTGCCGACCAGGTCGAGCGCCTGGACGTGATCGCCCAGCTGCTCCCACAGCGCGACGATGAGGAGGTTGCCGACCGCGTGGTCGTGCAGCTCACCGCCGCTCTGGAAGCGGTGCTGGATGACGCGCGCCCAGGTCTGGCCCCAGTCGTCGTCACCGCACAGGGCGGCCAGCGCCTTGCGCAGATCGCCCGGGGGGAGCACACCCAGCTCGTCACGGAGGCGGCCGCTGGAGCCGCCGTCGTCGGCGACGGTGACGACGGCGGTCAGATCGCCGGTGATCCGGCGGAGCGCGGTCAGCGACGCGGAGAGCCCCATGCCGCCGCCGAGCGCCACCACCTTGGGTGTGCCCTTGTGCGGGCGGGCGCCGGGGACCAGCTTGCGGACGCGGCGCAGCCGCAGGGCACGGCCGGTCACTCGCGCCCCATGTCGCGGTGGACGGTGACGGTTTCCACCCCTTCGCCCACGAGGCGGCGGGCGAGCTTCTCGGACATCGCCACCGAGCGGTGCTTGCCGCCCGTACAGCCCACGGCGATGGTGACGTAGCGCTTGCCCTCGCGGCGGTAGCCCTCGGCGACGATGCGGAGCAGGTCGGCGTAGCCGTCGAGGAACTCCTTGGTGCCCGGCTGGTCGAAGACGTAGTCGGAGACCTCTTCACTCAGACCGGTGAACGGGCGCAGCTCGGGGACCCAGTGCGGGTTGGGGATGAAGCGGCAGTCGATGACCATGTCCGCGTCGACCGGCAGGCCGTACTTGAAGCCGAAGGACATGACCGTGGCGCGCAGCTCGGGGACCTCCTCGCCGGCGAACTGGGCGTCCATCTTGGCGCGCAGCTCGTGGACGTTGAGGCTGGAGGTGTCGATCACGAGGTCGGCGTCGCCGCGCAGCTCGCGCAGCAGGTCGCGCTCGGCGGCGATGCCGTCGACGATCCGGCCGTCGCCCTGGAGGGGGTGCGGACGGCGGACCGATTCGAAGCGGCGCACCAGCGCCTCGTCGGAGGATTCCAGGAAGACGATGCGGCGCTTGACGTTCTGGGCGTCGAGCGTGGCGAGGGACTCCTTGAGGTTGTCGAAGAAGCGGCGGCCGCGGACGTCGACGACGACGGCGATCTTGGCGACGTTCCCCTGGGAGCGGGCGCCGAGGTCGACCATCGGGGGGATCAGCTCGGGCGGAATGTTGTCGACGACGAACCAGCCGAGGTCCTCCAGGCATTTGGCCGCGGTGGAGCGGCCGGCGCCGGACATCCCGGAGATGATCACCAGCTCGGGGATGGCGGCGCTCTCCCCCTGGTCGGACTCGCGCATCGTGCCCGTACTCACCTGTGCACCGTCTTTCTCGGATGTCGCGGTTTCGTGCGTGTTGTGCGGTGTGCTCATCAATCCCGCCCCCGTTCGGATGACAACGTGGCCGGGGCGGCCCCGTCATCCTCAATGATCTCTCCTGTGGCGGTGTTCACCGCGGGTCCGGCGGGTGTCGCACCGGCCAGTGAGGCGAGCACCGACTCGGCGGTCTTCCGGCCGACGCCGGGGACCTCGCACAGCTCCTCGACCGTGGCCGCCCGGAGCTTCTTGAGCGAGCCGAAGTGCTTGAGCAGCGCCTGACGGCGGCTCTCGCCCAGCCCGGCCACGGCGTCCAGCGGCGAGGACTTCAGCCGCTTGCCGCGCTTGGTGCGCTGGTAGCGGATGGCGAAGCGGTGGGCCTCGTCGCGGACGCGCTGGAGGAGGTAGAGGCCCTCGCTGGAGCGCGGCAGGACGACCGGATCGTCCTCCCCCGGCAGCCACACCTCCTCCAGCCGCTTGGCCAGACCGCAGACGGCGACGTCGTCGATGCCCAGCTCGTCCAGGGCGCGGCGGGCGGCGGCGACCTGCGGGGCGCCGCCGTCGACGACGACGAGCTGCGGCGGGTAGGCGAACCGCTTGGGGCGGCCCTCCTCGTCCGTGGGGCGGCCGGCCATCGGATCCGGCTCCCCGGACGCGGCCTCGGCGCGCGCGGCGGCACCGGCCTCGCCGTCGCCCCCCTCGGGCGCCGCGGGCTCTTCCGTCCACTCCCCCGAGCGCTGCTTCTCCTGGAGGTAGCGCCGGAAGCGGCGGCCGATCACCTCGTGCATGGAGCGGACGTCGTCCTGGCCCTCGAAGCCCTTGATCTGGAAGCGGCGGTACTCGCTCTTGCGGGCGAGCCCGTCCTCGAAGACCACCATGGACGCGACGACGTCGTCGCCCTGGAGGTGGGAGATGTCGAAGCACTCGATGCGCAGCGGCACCGCGTCCAGGCCGAGGGCCTCGGCGATCTCCTCCAGGGCGCGGGAGCGGGTGGTCAGGTCGGAGGCGCGTTTGGTCTTGTGGAGCGCGAGGGCCTGCTGGGCGTTGCGGCCGACGGTGGCCATCAGGTCCTTCTTGTCGCCGCGCTGCGGGATGCGCAGCGAGACCTGGGAGCCGCGCCGCTCGGAGAGCCACTGCGCGACCGGCTCGACGGGCTCGGGCAGCGCCGGGACCAGCACCTCCTTGGGGACCGCGTCGCCGCGCTCCTCGCCGTAGAGCTGCTGGAGGGCGTGCTCGACCAGACCGGCGGTGGTGACGGCCTCGACCTTGTCGGTGACCCAGCCGCGCTGGCCGCGGACCCGGCCGCCGCGGACGTGGAAGATCTGGACGGCGGCCTCCAGCTCGTCCTCGGCGACGGCGATGAGGTCGGCGTCGGTGGCGTCGGCGAGGACGACGGCGCTCTTCTCCATGGCCCGCTTGAGCGCCCCTATGTCGTCCCGCAGGCGGGCGGCGCGCTCGTACTCCATCTCCTCGGCGGCCTCCTGCATGGCGCGCTCCAGGCGGCGGAGGTAGGCGCCGGTGCGGCCGGCCATGAAGTCGCAGAAGTCCTCGGCGAGTTCGCGGTGCTCCTCGGGGGAGACGCGGCCGACGCACGGTGCCGCGCACTTGCCGATGTAGCCGAGCAGGCAGGGGCGGCCGATCTGCGCGGAGCGTTTGAAGACGCCCGCGGAGCAGGTGCGGACGGGGAAGACGCGGAGCATCAGATCGACGGTCTCGCGGATGGCCCAGGCGTGGGCGTAGGGGCCGAAGTAGCGGACGCCCTTCTTCTTGGCGCCGCGCATCACCTGGACGCGGGGGAACTCCTCGCCCAGGGTGACCGCGAGATACGGATAGCTCTTGTCGTCGCGGTACTTGACGTTGAAACGCGGGTCGAATTCCTTGATCCAGCTGTATTCGAGCTGGAGCGCCTCGACCTCGGTGGAGACGACGGTCCACTCCACGGAGGCGGCGGTGGTGACCATCGTGCGGGTACGGGGGTGGAGGCCGGCCAGGTCCTGGAAGTAGTTGGCCAGGCGCTGGCGCAGGCTCTTGGCCTTGCCGACGTAGATGACCCTGCCGTGCTCGTCGCGGAATTTGTAGACCCCCGGCGAGTCGGGGATCTGTCCCGGCTTGGGTCGGTAGCTGCTGGGGTCTGCCATGACCACCACCCTACTGACCGCCACTGACAATCCGCGGGCCCGTGCGGGGCGGGAGGCGGGACCGCGGCGGCGCGTCCGGGGAGGGCGGCGGACGGGGGCCACGGCCCGGTGCGTCCCGGGCCCGTGGCCCCGTGCGGCACGGGGCACCCCGCCCGCCGCGGGGAGGCGGACGGACGGGGCGCCCGGTCAGCGGCGGCGCAGGCGGCGTACCGCGGTGGCGCCGGTCAGGCCCAGGGCGGCCAGGGCGGCGGCGCCGGCGACGGCCGAGGCGGCGGTCACCGGGACGCTGTCCCCGGCCGCGGCGACGGGCTCCTCCCGGGGGCCGGTCCGCGGTGCGGGGTCCTCCGCCGCGGGGGCGCCGTAGCCGCCGGCCTCGCCGCGCCGGTCGTAGGCGGAGCCGGGCAGCTTGTCGCCGTAGGCGGCGGCGACCCGGCGCTGGTAGGCGGCGACGGTGGTGCCCCGGTCACCGATGGCCTTGCGCGCCTCGGTGCCGAGCGGCCGGATGCGGTCGCCCTGCTGGACGTACCAGGCGTTGATCTGCGGTTCGTGGAAGACGGTGCCCCCGGCGGCGAGGCGCGATCCGGCGGCGACGGCGCGGGTCTCGTCGTCGCCGGTGGCGATGTTGACGACCTTCCAGGAGCCGCCGCGCCGGACCGTCCACACCGACGCGGTACGGCCGTCGGAGGCGGTGGCGCCGGTGGCGAGGAAGTCCAGCCGGGCCACGGGGGCGCCGGGCGTGCGGCGGACGAAGTCGGGCGACAGCGTGTAGACGGGGACGGTGCGGTCCCCGACGCGCGGTGCGGCCTTCGCCGCGGTCAGCGAGCCGTCGTGGGCGAAGAACTGCGCGAGGGTGGCGACGGTGGCGGGGGCGGCGGCGGCCTCGTGCGCGGCGGTGACACTCGCACGGGACGGCGCCGCGGGCGGCGCGGGCACGGCGGCCCAGGAGGTCTGGGCGGCGAGGCCGCAGAGCGCGGTGGCGAGGGCGCCGGCGGCCGCGGCCCGCAGGACGGTGCGCTGCGTCATGGCCTCAGGCTCCTATCCGGTAGAGGGAGTGGGTCCAGGAGAAGTCGCTGCCGTTGACGTAGTAGCCGTAATCTCCCCAGTTGTAGCGGTTGTTGGAGGGCCAGGGGTCGCCCCAGCGCACCCAGTTGCGGTCGGCGTCGTACCCGTAGAGGACGTGCATGTGGCCGCCGCCGGAGGCCCACTGGATGCGGGTCTCGACGGGGCGCCGGGCGTCGATCTCGCCGCGGACGGTGGCGTAGTTGAGGTAGCCGCTGACGTACGAGCCGGGGTTGAGGCCCATCCAGTCGAAGGCGTTCTGGACGTTGCCCAAGGTGGCCTGGTCGTTGGGGCAGTCGGTGTTCTGGGGGCGCCCGAAGGCGGCGTTGCAGAACTGGTTCTGGCTGTAGTGCCTGCCGAACCAGGCGGCGATGGTGCTGCCGGAGCCGGCCCAGCACCAGTTGCTGTTCTCCTGGGCCTGCATGGCGATGTCCAGGCTGTTCGCGGCGGCGCGCGGGGCGGCCCGGTGCGGCGTGGCGGACGGTGCGGACGCGGCGGGCGCCGCGGTGGCGGAGGCGGCGGGCAGGACGGTGAGGGCGACGGCGGCGAGCGCGGCGGCCGGCAGCCGTCTGCGGCGTACGGTGCGGGGACGGGACATGGCGTTCCTCCCGGACAGGGCGGTGGGGTGTGGAGGAGCGCATCCGGATGCTGCGAAGGAGCATCCGGTGTTGTCGCAGGCAGGTCAACACGCTTCAATGCGGGGTGACATGGGGGTGTGGACGAACGGGCCCGGGTGTGAACGGCCGGTGCCCGGCGTACTGCAGTGAATCAGCGGTCAGGGCGCGCGCCGTGCGATCCGGTAGTGAACGTTCACCCGCGCGCCGGAGGTTGAGAGATGGCACGGAACACTCCCGAGGCGGCCGAGCTGGCACAACTGCTGCGGACCGGCCCCTTCCACCTGGCCCTGCGGAGCGCGCTGAGCGTCCGCGGTCTGGCGCTCAACCGGGTGCAGCACAAACTCGCGCAGCGCGGCATCAAGGTGGGCGTGACGAGCCTCAGCTACTGGCAGCAGGGCGCCCGGCGCCCGCAGCGCCCCGAGTCGCTGCGGGCGGTGCGCGCCCTGGAGGAGGTGCTGGAGCTGCCCGAGCGGTCGCTGCACCGGCTGCTGGTCCCGGAGGGCGGCGCCCGGGACGGCGACCGCCCGTCGGCGCGCTCGTACCGCGCGCTGGTGGAGCCCGCCGACGCGCTCCAGCAGCTCTTCGCCGAGCTGGAGACCCCCGCGGACGACGGGCTGCACACCGTCGGCCACCACGAGCGGGTACACATCGGCCCCCGCCGTGAGCTGGGCGAACGCGAATCGTTCCAGGTGGTCCGGGCACACCGGGACGGGGTGGACCGCTATGTGGCCATCCACCGCGGCGACGTGGGCTGCGATCCGTCCCGGGTGACGGTCCGGGCGGCGGAGAACTGCCGCCTGGGACGGGTACGCGGCGACGCCGAGGCCGGGGTGGTGGTCGCGGAGCTGCTGTTCGACACCCGGCTGCGCGCCGGGGACACCCACGTCTTCGCCTACGCCTTCGAGGACGGCACCGGCGGCCCCAGTGCCGAGTACTTCCGCGGCTTCCGCTTCGCCGGCGGACAGTACGTCCTCCAGGTGCGCTTCGACGAGACGGCGCTCCCGGTACGCTGCCGCCGCTTCACCCGCTCCTCGGCCGGCGCCCCGCCCGCCGGCCGCCAGGAGCTGACGCTGAGCGGCCGCCACCGCGCCGTCCACCTGGTGGAGCAGGGCGTACGGCCCGGGATCGTGGGGATCGCGTGGGACTGGGGATGAGCGGCCGGACGGTGCCCCGGGCGGCGGCGTGCCAGGCCACGGGGAAGGTCCACTCCGGGGCGTGAGCGACCGGGCCGCGCGCCCCAAAAGCACACCGGCCGGGCGCTCAGCCCGCGATCAGCTTGCCGCCCTTGTTCCTGACCGGGACCTCCGGGAGCGGCTCGGTGGCCGGGCCCTGGAGGACCTGGCCGGTGGTGACGTCGAAGCGGCTGCCGTGGCAGGGGCAGTCGCCCTCCTTCTTGGTCACCTCGGAGAGCACACAGCCGGCGTGGGTGCACTTGGCGCTGAAGCATTTGAACGTGCCCTCGGAGGGCTGCGAGACGACCAGCCGGTTCTCGCGGTAGAGCTTCGCGCCGCCCACCGGGACCTCGGCGGCGTCCCCCAGCTCGATCGCCTTGTCGGGCATGCCGTCGTCCTTCCGGCCGCCGCCGGAGCAGGCCGCCACCCCGAAGCCCGCGGCGCCCACCAGCGCGGCGCCACGCAGGACGGTTCGGCGGGCGGGTGGCTGGCTCATGGCTGCTCCAGAGGGGTCACGGGGTCGGCGTCTACCGGATCCCGACCTTACCGGCACCCCCTCGGGGCCTTCCGTCCGGCCGTGTCCGGCGGAGGCCGTTCCGCGAGTGGCGGGCCCGGGGGCTCCGGTCCGGCCGTCTCAAGCGGGCGCCAGGTGGATCTTCCGGCAGCTGCCCGCGCGGAAGCGGCGTACCGCCTCGGCGGCGTCATCGAGCGGCAGCACATCGCTGACCAGCGGGTCGAGGTCCAGCCCGGCCGCCAGCACGTCGATGGCGGGCCCGAAGCTGTGGTGCACCGCCATCGAGCCGAGGATGTCGATCTCGTGGTGGTAGACGCGGTACGGCGAGAACGACGCCGTACGGGCCGGGTCGGCGACGCCGAACTGGAGGAACGTCCCGCCGCGCCGCACCCGTCCGAGACCGTCCTCGATGGCCGCGACGACACCGGTGGCGTCGATCACCACCTCGAATCCGGGTGTCCGCCCCAGGGCGTCCGCGTCGGTCACCGCCGCGTCCACACCGAACGACTCGGCGAAGGCCAGCCGGTCCGCGTTGAGGTCGACGACCGACACCGATGCGGCGCCGGCGGTCCGCACGAGCGCGGCCATCATCAGGCCCATCGTCCCGGCGCCGTAGATCAGGTAGTGCTCCCCGGGGCGGCGGGGCAGCCGGTTGAGGCCGTGCACCGCGCAGGAGAGCGGTTCGACGAGCCCGGCGGCGGCGGCCGAGAGCCCGTCGGGCAGTGCGTACGCGCAGCCCGCGGGGACCGCGACCAGTTCGGCGAAACCGCCGTCCCGGGTGACGCCGACGGCGCGGTAGTCGGCGCAGAGGTTGCCGCGGCCGATCCGGCAGTAGTGGCAGGTGCCGCACGGCATGTTGGGGTCCACCGCGACCCGGGTGCCGACGGGCGGGGCGCTCACCCCCTCGCCCAGCTCGACGACCTCGCCGGTCAGTTCGTGCCCGGGGATCAACGGGTAGCGCGCGGCGGGCAGTTCACCGTCCAGCAGATGCATGTCCGTACCGCACAGCCCGCAGGACGCGACGCGCACCAGCACCTCACCGGGCCCCGGACGGGGATCGGGCACCTCGGTGACGGCGATGCCGTCGGGGGTGCCCGGTTCGGTGACCACAAGAGCGCGCATCGGCGCCTCCTCACGACGTCGTGCGGGTTCGATGCCGGGAAGGTAGCCCGCGCGTAAACGCTTACGCAAGCGTTTACGCCCCTGTGCGGGGGCCGCTACGGTGGGCGGGTGCACCCTCCCGGCCCCCGCGCTCACGCCCCGTTCCCGCGCCGCACGCCGCCCGCGGCGGCGGACGACCGGAGCCTCTTCGGCTGCGCCCCCGGACCCGTACGGGGCGGACCCGTACGGGGCGCCCGGTGCCCGGCCGTGCGCCCCTGCGGGCGCGGAACCGCCACGGCACCCGCCCGCGGCGCCGCACGTGCACAAGGACCGGAGGGGGGAGCCGGATGACGACGATGGCGGACGTGGCACGGCACGCGGGGGTCTCCGTCGCCACGGTGTCGCACGTTCTCAACGGGACCCGTCCGGTGCGTGACACCACCCGCGCCGCGGTGCTCCGCGCCATCGACGAACTCGGCTACACCCCCAACACCCTGGCCCGTTCGCTGGTGACCGCCCGGACCCGCTCGATCGGGCTGGCGGTCTCCCCGACCAGCAATCCGTACTTCACCGAGATCCTCCAGGGCGTCGAGGCGAGCGCGCTGGAGGCGGGGTACGGCCTGCTGCTCGCCGATCCGCACGACGATCCCGTCCATGAGCGGAAGGTCGTCCAGCTGCTGCACGAACGGCGGGTGGACGGTGTGATCGTCGCGCCGTCCGCCGAGCCGTCGGAGACGGTCAGCTATCTGACCCGCCGGTCCGTGCCCGCCGTCTTCCTGGACCGGCTGGCCGGCGACGCACACGATCAGGTGTGCGCGGACAACACCGCGCCCATGCGGCAACTCGTCGAACACCTCGCCGACCTGGGGCACGTCCGTATCGGGCTGATCGCCGGGCTGCCGGGGCTGAGCACCACCACCGAACGCGTCGCCGGATACCGCGCGGGGCTCCGCTCGCGCGGGCTGCCGGACGACCCCGCGCTGCTGGCCGGCGGCAACTCCGAGGCGGCGGGCGCCGAGGCCGCCACCCATCAGGTGCTGGCCGCCGCCGATCCGCCGACCGCCCTGGTCACCGCCAACAACGCGATGACCATCGGCGCCCTGCGCGCCCTGGGCACCCGTGGTCTGCGGGTACCGCACGACGTGGCGCTGGCCTGCTTCGACGACTTCTCCTGGGCCGATCTCTTCACGCCCCGGCTGACCGCCGTCGCCCAGCCCGGCAGGGAGATCGGGGCGGCGGCGGTCCGGCTGCTGCTGGACCGGCTGGCCGACCCCGGCCGTGCGCCGCGCACCCTGCGGCTGCCGTGCACGCTGGCGCACCGCACCTCGTGCGGCTGTCCCGAGCCTCCTGACGGCGCCGTCACCACCCACCGGCCGGGCACGGCGCCGCCGACCACCCCGGCCACCGACGGAAGGAAGTCCGCCCCGTGATCGTTGTCGCCGGTGAGGCACTGATCGACCTCGTTCCCGCGCCGCGGGACGGCTCTCCCGAGGAGGGGCTGCCCGCCCTGCTGCCCCGGCTCGGCGGCGGACCGTACAACACCGCCGTCGCCCTGGGGCGTCTCGGCTCCGCGGTCGCCTTCTGCTCGCGGCTCTCCCGGGACACCTTCGGGACCGCGCTCCTCGGCGGTCTGCGTGCGGCCGGGGTGGAGGCCACGCTGGTGCAGCGGGGGGACGAGCCAACCACGCTGGCCGTCGCGGACATCTCCCCCGGCGGTTCGGCGGGCTACGGCTTCTACGCCGACGGCACCGCCGACCGCCTGTTCACCGTGCCGGACGCGCTGCCCGACGCGGTGCGCGCGCTCTCCTTCGGCACCTGTTCGCTGGTGCTGGAGCCGGGCGCGACGGCGTACGAGACGCTGCTGCGGCGCGAGGCCGGACGCGGGCTCTTCACCGCGCTGGACCCGAACGTCCGGCCCGCGCTGATCCCCGATCCCGCGGCCTACCGCGCCCGGTTCCGCACCTGGCTCCCCCACGTGACGCTGCTGAAGCTGTCGGAGGAGGACGCCCGCTGGCTCGCGGGGGCGGAGGACGGTGACGGGGCGGGGAACGGTGACTCCGTGGTGGCGTCCGCGATCCGGGAGTGGCTGGCCGCCGGGCCCGCCGCGGTGGTGCTGACCCGCGGCGGCGACGGACTGTCGGTGTGGACCGAGGGCGGCTCCGCGGTGTCGGTGCCCGCGGTACGGGGCCCGGTGGTGGACACCATCGGCGCGGGCGACACCGTCAACGCGGCGCTGCTGCACCGGCTCCGCGGTCACGACGCGCTCTCCCGCGCCGCCCTGACCGCACTCGGCGCCGACGACTGGCGCGACATCCTCACCTTCGCGGCCCGTGCGGCCGCCCTCACCTGCGCCCGCGCGGGCGCCGAACCGCCGTGGGCCTCGGAGTTGACGCGGTAACGCACCGGGGCGGCGGGGGTGAGACCGGGTTGCGGCCATGGGTGCCCCCCGAGTTGCGGGTGCCCGGGGCTGCGGTTCTGCGGGGCGTGGGTGCCCCGGGCGCTTGGGTGCCCAGGGGACGTTGATGCCCGGGAACGGGGCCGGCTGTACGGGATTCCGTGGAGCCGGGGCCATGGGCGGCTGTGCGGTTTCCTGTGGGTGCCGGGGCTGTGAATCGCTTGGCCCCCGGGTTTCGTACGGGGTCGGTGTTCCGTAAGTGGGTACGGGGCCGTCCGGGGGTTCGCGTTCCGTACGGGAGGTGGGCCGCGGCCGGTGGCTCCGCAGGCGGCGGGGCGAGGCGGCGCAGCCGTCTCGGGGTGGTGGTGGGCGTACGGGTCGCCGCTCTGCTCGCTCCGGGGAGCGGGCGGGGCGGCGACCCGTACGCCGACGCGGTGTCAGGAGGACCGGCGGGCCTTGGTGGTCGCCTTCTTGGCCGTGGTCTTCGCCGCACTCTTCTTGGCGGTGGCCTTCTTGGCCGTGGTCTTGGCGGCGGTGGTCCTGGCAGCCGCCTTCTTCGCCGCGGGCTTCTTCGCGGGCTTCGCCACCGCGGGCGCTCCCGAGGTGGCCGCGTCGCTGACCCGGTCGCCGAGGATGTCCCGCAGGAACTTGCCGGTGTGGCTGGCCGGGGTGGAGGCGACCTGCTCCGGGGTGCCCTCGGCGACGATCATGCCGCCGCCGTTGCCGCCCTCGGGGCCCATGTCGACGATCCAGTCGGCGGTCTTGATCACATCGAGGTTGTGCTCGATGACGATGACCGTGTTGCCCTTGTCGACCAGCCCGGACAGCACCGTGATCAGCTTGCTGATGTCGTCGAAGTGCAGCCCGGTGGTGGGCTCGTCCAGGACGTAGACCGTGCGGCCCGTGGACCGCTTCTGGAGCTCGCTGGCCAGCTTGACGCGCTGCGCCTCACCGCCGGAGAGGGTCGGCGCGGACTGGCCGAGACGGACATAGCCCAGACCGACGTCGTGCAGCGTCCTGAGGTGACGGGCGATGGCCGGCACCGCCTCGAAGAAGCTCAGCGCCTCCTCGATGGGCATGTCCAGCACCTCGGCGATGGACTTGCCCTTGTAGTGCACCTCCAGCGTCTCGCGGTTGTAGCGCGCCCCGTGACAGACCTCGCACGGCACGTACACGTCCGGCAGGAAGTTCATCTCGATCTTGATGGTGCCGTCGCCGGAACAGTTCTCACAACGGCCGCCCTTGACGTTGAAGGAGAAACGCCCCGGCAGATAGCCCCGGACCTTCGCCTCCATCGTCTCCGCGAAGAGCTTGCGGATGTTGTCGAACACCCCGGTGTACGTCGCCGGGTTGGAGCGCGGCGTACGGCCGATGGGCGACTGGTCGACGTGGACCACCTTGTCGACGAGCTCGTCGCCGTCCACCCGGGTGTGCCGTCCGGGCACCGTCTTGGCGCCGTTCAGCTCGCGCGCCAGGTGGGTGTAGAGGATGTCGTTGACCAGCGTGGACTTACCGGATCCGGAGACTCCGGTGACGGCGGTCAGCACACCCAGCGGGAATGAGGCGTCGATGTCGCGGAGGTTGTTCTCCTTCGCGCCGCGCACCGTCAGGCAGCGGGCCGGGTCGACGGGGCGCCGGATCTCCGGCGTCACGATGGACCGCCGCCCGGAGAGGTACTGGCCGGTGATCGACTCCTTGTTGGCCAGCAGCTCCTTCATGGGGCCGCTGTGCACAACCTTGCCGCCGTGCTCACCGGCGCCGGGGCCGATGTCCACGACCCAGTCGGCGACCTTGATGGTGTCCTCGTCGTGCTCGACGACGATCAGGGTGTTGCCCATGTCGCGCAGCCGCACCAGCGTCTCGATCAGCCGGTGGTTGTCACGCTGATGGAGGCCGATCGACGGCTCGTCGAGGACGTACAGGACGCCGACCAGACCGGAGCCGATCTGGGTGGCGAGCCGGATGCGCTGGGCCTCGCCGCCGGAGAGGGTGCCCGCGGCGCGGTTGAGCGAGAGGTAGTCAAGACCGACGTCGACCAGGAACTTCAGCCGCTCGTTGACCTCCTTGAGGACCCGCTCGGCGATCTTCTTCTCGCGGGCGTTGAGCGTCATCTCACGCAGGAAGTCGGCGCAGTCGCTGATCGACATGGCCGCGACCTCGGCGATCGACCTGCCCTGCACGGTCACCGCGAGGACGATCGGCTTCAGCCGGGTGCCCTCACACGTCGGGCAGGGCACCTCGCGCATGTAGCCCTCGAAGCGCTCGCGGCTGCTGTCGCTCTCCGCCTCGCTGTGTCGCCGCTTGACGAACGGCACCGCGCCCTCGAACGGCGTGGTGTAGGCGCGCTCCCGGCCGTAGCGGTTGCGGTAGCGCACCTCGATCTGCGTGCGGTGGCCGTTGAGGAGGGCCTTCTTGGCACGCTGCGGCAGGCCGGCCCACGGGATGTCGGTACGGAACCCGAGGGCGTCGGCGAGCGCGCCGACCAGACGGCCGAAGTACTCCTTGGTGTGGCCGTGCGACCAGGGGTGGATGGCCCCCTCGTCGAGCGAGCGGTCCTCGTCGGGAACGATCAGCTCCGGGTCCACCTCCATGCGGGTACCGATGCCGGTGCAGTCCGGGCAGGCGCCGAAGGGGGAGTTGAAGGAGAAGGAGCGGGGCTCCAGCTCCTCGAAGGAGAGGTCGTCGTAGGCGCAGTAGAGGTGCTCGGAGTACATCCGCTCGCGCTGCGGGTCGTCGGCGTCGAGGTCGACGAAGTCGAGGATGACCATGCCACCGGAGAGTCCGAGGGCGGTCTCGACGGAGTCGGTCAGCCGGCGCTTGGCGCTCTCCTTCACCGTCAGGCGGTCGACGACCACCTCGATGGTGTGCTTCTCCTGCTTCTTCAGCTTCGGCGGCTCGGCGAGCTGGATCGTCTCGCCGTCGACCCGGGCACGGCTGTACCCCTTGGTCTGGAGATCGGCGAAGAGGTCGACGAACTCGCCCTTGCGCTCACGGACCAGCGGCGAGAGCACCTGGAAGCGGCTGCCCTCGGGCAGTTCCAGCACCTTGTCGACGATGGCCTGGGGCGACTGCCGGGCGATCGGGCGCCCGCACTCGGGGCAGTGCGGCTTGCCGATCCGGGCGAAGAGCAGGCGGAGGTAGTCGTAGACCTCGGTGATGGTGCCGACCGTCGAGCGGGGGTTGCGGGACGTCGACTTCTGGTCGATGGAGACCGCGGGGGAGAGCCCCTCGATGAAGTCCACATCGGGCTTGTCCATCTGCCCGAGGAACTGCCGGGCGTAGGAGGACAGCGACTCGACGTAACGCCGCTGCCCCTCGGCGAAGATCGTGTCGAAGGCGAGCGAGGACTTGCCCGACCCGGAGAGCCCCGTGAAGACGATGAGGGAGTCGCGGGGGAGGTCGAGCGAGACGTTGCGCAGATTGTGCTCGCGAGCGCCACGGACGATGAGACGGTCGGCCACGCCGGTCGGCACCTTTCTTGGAGTGGGCGGGGAGCCGCGGGTACCGCGTCCGCCGCCCGGGTGATGAGCAGAGGCGGCGGAGCGGAGCGGAACCCCTTCCCAGGGTATGGGGACCGCCACGGCACTGTCTGATGTGATGCCACACACGAGCCTATAGCACGCGCATTCGAATTCTGGTCGTCGTTACCCCGCTTCACTCGAACGTGTGGCGGCGCCGGATCCTTCCCGATCACCACCGCCCGCCGCCCCGCCCGCAGCCGCGCAGGTCAGCCGGGCCGTCACCGCCCGCCGAGCACCGGCAGGGCCCGTTCCAGCGCATCGAAGGTGCGCTCCAGCACCTCCGCCTGCTCAACGGCGACCGCCTCCGCGGGGTCACCGTCGAGCTGCCGGCGCACCGCCGTCGCGTACGCGGCCCGCCACCCCGCGGCGATCAGCGCGGCCGCGAGCCGGGGCTCCGGATCCCCCGGCGCCGCACCGGCGGCCCGGCCCAGCTCCACCGCGAGCAACTCCTCAAGCTCCTCCAGGACCTCGCGCCCCCGGGCCCGCAGCGCGGGCGAGTCGAGAACCGTACGCCAGAAGCTCCCGAACCCCTCCCCCACCTGCGCCAGCGGATGCCCCGACGCCAGCAGCCCGGTCGCGAGCCGCCGCAACGCGGCGAGCGGCGTCTCGTCCGGCTCACGCTCCCGCACCGCGCGGACGAGCAGCCCGGCGGCCTCCGGCGCGCGATCGAGGAAGAGATCCTCCTTGCGCGGGAAGTAGTTGAAGACCGTCATCGCGGAGACCTCGGCGGCGGTGGCCACCTCGGCGACGGTGACCTGCTCGAAGCCGCGCTCGATGAACAGCCGCGTCGCCTCGCCGGAGATCCGCTGCCGCGTCCGCCGCTTCTTGCGTTCCCGCAGCGTGAGGCCCGCCTCCTCCGGATCCACGCCCGCCGGCCCGCCGCCGGCCCCCTCGTCCACCGCTCCCGTCGCATCCATGGGCGATATTTTACTTGCCATATTTTTTTAGTCACTACACTCTTGGTTCGGTAAGCGATACGGACAGGGGTGGGACATGCGCACGGACATCGCGGCGGGCATCGGGCCGGACACGGAGGTCGTCGTGGCGGGCGGCGGGCCGGTGGGGCTGATGCTGGCCTGCGAACTCGCGTTGGCCGAGATCGGCGTCGTGGTTCTGGAGCGGCTGACGGAGGTGGACACCACCATCAAGGCCGGAGCGATCAACACACCGACCGCGCAGGCCCTCCACCGGCGCGGCCTGCTGCCCGCCCTGGAGGAGGTGCAGCGCGCGGCCATGGAGCAGTTCGCGTCGTTCCTGCGGCAGCAGGGGGTCGCGTACGGGGACGGCCCGGTACGGCCACCGCGCTTCGCCGGGCACTTCGCGGGGATCACGCTCCGCGGCGATCTGCTGGACCCCGAGGATCCGGACTTCCGCGCCGCCGGTGCCGTCGAGGGCATCCATCTCGTCCCCCAGGCGGAGCTGGAGCGGCTGCTCGCCGACCGCGCCGCGGAACTGGGCGTCACCGTCCGCCGCGGCGTGGAGCTGACCGGCTTCGACGAGGCGGCGGACCATGTCACCGTCCACACCAGCGGCGGAACGCTGCGCGCCGGGTGGCTGGTCGGCTGTGACGGCGGGCGCAGTACGGTCCGGCGGCTCGCGGGCTTCCCGTTCCCGGGCACCGCACCGGAGATCACCGGCCGTCAGGCACTCGTCGAGATGACCGGCGGCGAGGGCCTGAAGCCCGGGTGGAACGGCACGGACACCGGCATCTACGTGTACGGGCCGCTGCCGGGGCGGATGCTCACCGTGGAGTTCGACGGTCCGCCCGCCGACCGCGGGGCGCCGGTCACCGCGGCGGAGCTGCAGGCGTCGCTGCGGCGCACCTCGGGCGTCGATGTCACGGTCACCAAGGTGCTGTCGGCGACCCGCTTCACGGACAACGCCCGGCAGGTCCCCGAGTACCGCAAGGGGCGGGTGCTGCTGGCGGGGGACGCCGCCCATGTGCACGCGCCCTTCGGCGGCCAGGGACTGAACCTCGGCATCGGTGACGCGGTGAACCTCGGCTGGAAGCTCGCCGCGACGCTCCAGGGGTGGGCCCCGGAGGGCCTGCTGGACACGTACACGGCGGAGCGGCACCCGCTCGGCGCCTGGGTGCTGGACTGGACGCGGGCCCAGGTGGCGCTGATGCGGCCGGAGTCGCACGCCCGGGCGCTGCGCGGCATCCTCACGGAGCTGGCCGGGACCGCCGAGGCGACCGCCTTCTTCGCGAAGCGGATCTCCGGCGTCCTGCACCGCGTCGATCTGCCCGGCGACCATCCGCTGATCGGCCGCAGCGCCCCCGACCTGCTGTTCTCCGACGGCACCCGGCTCGGCGACCAGCTGCGCCCCGGACGCGGCCTGTTGCTCGACCTGGCGGACGACGCCGCGCTGCGCGCCCGCGCCGCCGGCCACACGGACCGGCTGCGGGTGCTGACCGTCCGCCCCACCGGGCCCGCGCCCGCCGGGATGCTGATACGTCCCGACGGTTGTACGGCGTGGGCCGTGGCGGCCCCCGGGGACGGCTCCCCGGTGCCGCTGGACGGGTTGGACGACGCGCTGCTGCGGTGGTTCGGTGCGCCTCGCGAGGTCGCTGTGTGACGGCGCACCCGATGGCAGCCGGGGCGCACACCTCGGGAAGGGGGCGCACCCCGGGATGGCGTGCGCGGTGCGGCCCCGGACAGCCAGCGGGTGCGTACGGGCCCCGAGCCTGCTGCGCCGTGGTGCCGCGCCACCGGCGTGCTCCGGACGTGGCCGGGCTCCCCCGGGCGCACCGGCTCGTACCGGGGGCGCTCGGGGGAGCGGTGCGGCCGGTCGCGGCGGTCTCCCGCAGCCGCGTCCGCGGCGTTAGCGTCGGGGCATGACCGATACCGCGCCTGATTTCGCGCACGATGTGGCCGCCGTCCACGAGGCCACCGAGCGGCTGCTGACCGCCGTCGCCGGTCTCGACGATGCCGCGATCACCGAACCGTCCCTGCTTCCCGACTGGACCCGCGGCCATGTCCTGGCCCATCTGTCCCGTAACGCGGACGCCCTGGTCAACCTCCTCACCTGGGCGCGTACGGGCGTCCCCACACCGATGTACGCCGACGCCGCGACCCGCGCCGCCGACATCCGGCGGGACGCGCTCCGTCCGCTGGCGGCGCATCTGGAGGATCTGCGGGAGAGCGGGGAGCGGTTCACCGCCGCCGTACGGGCGCTCCCGGCGGACCGGCGGGGCTTCCGGGTCGAGATGCGCAACGGCGTGACGGAGCGTGCCGACCGGCTGCCGCTGCGGCGGCTCGGCGAGGTGGAGCTGCACCACGTCGACCTGGGGATCGGCTACACCCTCGACCGGCTTCCCGCGGCCTTCACCGACTCGGAGCTGGACTTCCTGACCGGCGTGAAGTTCGCAGGCCACCCGGAGCTTCCGGCACTGGAGCTGCGCACGCCGGACGGGCGATCGCGGCGCACCGGGCAGTCGGCGGAGGGCGCCTCACCGCTGGTGGTGGCGGGTCCCGCCACCGCGCTGCTGGGCTGGCTCACCGGGCGGGCCGAGCCGGACGAGCTGACCGTCGACGGCGGCGCGCTGCCCGTCGTACCCCCGCTCTAAGCTGGCGTCATGGCCTACAGCGGAGCAGTGAAGGTCGGCGGACCGGCCGACGTGCACGAGCTGACCGACCTGATGATCTCGAAGGTCGCGGTCGGTCCGTCGAACAACAACGCCTACGTCCTGCGATGCCGGGCGACCGATGAGCAACTGCTGATCGACGCGGCGGCGGAGCCGCACACCCTGCTCGCCCTGATCGGCGACAGCGGCATCGCCTCGGTGGTCACCACGCACCGGCACGGTGACCACTGGGGCGCCCTGCGCGAGGTCGTCGACGCGACGGGCGCCCGGACGTACGCGGGGCGGTACGACGCCGAGGGCATCCCGGTGCCCACTGACGTACCGGTCGACGACGGCGACGTGCTGCGCGTCGGCCGGGTCGAGCTGACCGCGCGGCATCTGCTCGGCCATACCCCGGGCAGCATCGCGTTGATCTACGACGACCCGCACGGCGCGCCCCACGTGTTCACCGGGGACTGCCTCTTCCCCGGCGGCGTGGGCAACACCTGGGGCGACGCGGAGCGCTTCACGAGTCTGATCGACGGCGTCCAGGCCAAGCTCTTCGATCAGCTCCCCGACGAGACCTGGGTCTATCCGGGGCACGGCGCCGACACCACGCTCGGTGCGGAGCGCCCGCATCTCGCCGAGTGGCGCGAGCGCGGCTGGTAGCCGCGTCCGCAGCATCCGGGCGGCGGGCCCCACACGCTCCGGCGTGCGGGGCCCGCCGTTGCCGTCCGGCGACCGGAACGCCCCCGGCCCGTTCGGCGTCGGCGTCAGACGCCCGCGGTGTCCCGCTGCTCCGCTTCCCGCTCCGTCTGCTTCCGGGCGGCGATGAGGCTGGTGACGGTGGTGACGACGAGGACCGCGCAGATGACGCCCAGCGAGACCGGAATGCTGATCTCCGGCACCGCGACCCCCGATTCGTGCAGCGCGTGCAGCACCAGCTTCACCCCGATGAAGCCGAGGATGACCGACAGGCCGTACGAGAGGTGGACCAGCTTCTTGAGCAGCCCGCCGATCAGGAAGTAGAGCTGCCGCAGCCCCATCAGGGCGAAGGCGTTGGCCGTGAAGACGATGTACGGGTCCTGGGTGAGGCCGAAGATCGCCGGTATGGAGTCCAGGGCGAAGAGGACGTCGGTGGTGCCGATCGCCAGCATGACGATCAGCATCGGCGTCATCAGCCGCTTGCCGTTCTCCACGACGAAGAGCTTCGTGCCGTGGTAGACGTCCGTCGACGGGAAGCGCTTCTCGACGGTCTTCAGGAAGCGGTTCTCCTCGAACTCCTCGTCCTCCTCACCGGCCATGGCCTCCTTGACGAGCTTCCACGCGGTCCAGATGAGGAACGCGCCGAAGAGGTAGAAGACCCAGGAGAAGTTGGCGATGATCGCGGCGCCGGCGCCGATGAAACCGGCGCGCAGCACGAGCGCGATCAGCACACCGACCATCAGCACCCGCTGCTGGTAGGCGGCCGGGACCGCGAACTTCGCCATGATCAGGACGAAGACGAAGAGGTTGTCGACGCTCAGGGATTTCTCGGTGATGAAACCGGCGAAGAACTCACCGGCCGGGCCGCTGCCGCCGAACAGCAGCAGTCCGAGTCCGAAGAGCGCGGCGAGCGTCATCCAGACGCCGGTCCAGATTCCGGCCTCCTTGAGGGAGACCTCGTGCGGGGTGCGGCCGCCGATGAAGAAATCGGCGGCGATCAGGGCGCAGAGACCGAGGATGGTCAGCACCCACAGGGTCAGGGAAACGTCCACTGCTCCTCCGGCAGAGTCGTACGGCACGTACAGCGTCGTGGCTGCCGGAGGTCTCTTCCGCCCGGCTCCCGAAGGCTGCCGGGCCGACGCCCCGGGATCGCGTCACACTCGTGATCCGTGATGACGGGGACGTCGTTGCAGGAGTACTCCCCTCCGCGGAGTAAGAGTAAAAGAACACCAAGAGAAAGTAAATGGAAAGGTAAAAACTGCTGGTGGGAGCGAGCTTTCCGTGCGGAGAGGCAGGTGCGCCGCGCGCCCGGCCGGGGCCGGCGCGCGGCGGTACGGCGCCCGGTGGTCAGCTCACACCGGCCTCCCGCATCTGACGCAGCTCCTTCTTCAGCTCGCCGACCTCGTCCCGGAGCCGCGCCGCGACCTCGAACTGAAGATCCGCGGCGGCGGCCCGCATCCGCTCGGTCATCTCCTCGATCAGCTCGGCCAGCTCGGCGGCGGGCCGGTCGGTCGGCGCCGTCGCCTTGCCCGCCTTGGCTCCCTTACCGGCCTTGCCGCCCTTCGCCGCCTTGCCGCCCAGCTCCGGAACGGGCGCCTTGGCCGATCCCCCGGAGTCGCCCTTGCGGTAGCCCGTCCCCAGCAGCTCCTGGGTGTCGATCTCCTCGCGCGCCAAGGTCGCCACGATGTCGCCGATCTTCTTGCGGAGCGGCTGCGGGTCGATGCCGTGGGCCTTGTTGTAGGCGAGTTGCTTCTCCCGGCGGCGGTTGGTCTCGTCGATCGCCCGCTCCATCGCCGGGGTGATCTTGTCGGCGTACATGTGGACCTGACCGGAGACGTTCCGCGCGGCGCGCCCGATCGTCTGGATCAGCGCCGAACCGGACCGCAGGAACCCCTCCTTGTCGGCGTCCAGGATGGAGACGAGGGACACCTCGGGGAGGTCTAGTCCCTCCCGGAGCAGGTTGATGCCGACCAGGACGTCGTACTCGCCCGCCCGCAGCTCGCGCAGCAGCTCCACCCGGCGCAGGGTGTCGACGTCGCTGTGCAGATAGCGGACCTGGATGCCCAGCTCCAGGAAGTAGTCCGTGAGGTCCTCGGCCATCTTCTTGGTGAGGGTCGTGACGAGAACGCGCTCGTCCTTCTCGGTCCGGGCCCTGATCTCGTGCACCAGGTCGTCGATCTGCCCGTCGGTGGGCTTGACCACCACCTCCGGGTCCACCAGCCCGGTCGGGCGGATGATCTGCTCCACGAAACCGTCGGACCGCGCCAGCTCGTACTTCCCCGGGGTCGCGGAGAGGTAGACCGTCTGGCCGATCCGCTCCAGGAACTCCTCCCACTTCAGCGGGCGGTTGTCCATGGCGGACGGCAGCCGGAAGCCGTGCTCGACAAGGGTCCGCTTACGCGAGGCGTCGCCCTCGTACATCGCGCCGATCTGCGGCACCGTCACATGCGACTCGTCGATGACCAGCAGGAAGTCGTCGGGGAAGTAGTCCAGCAGGGTGTTCGGCGCGGAGCCGGGCTCGCGGCCGTCCATGTGCATGGAGTAGTTCTCGATGCCGGAGCAGGAGCCGACCTGGCGCATCATCTCGATGTCGTAGGTCGTCCGCATCCGCAGCCGCTGGGCCTCCAGGTGCTTGCCCTGCTTCTCCATCGTGGCGAGGCTGTCGGCCAGCTCCGCCTCGATCCCGGCGATGGCACGCTCCATGCGCTCGGGCCCGGCGATGTAGTGGCTGGCGGGGAAGACGTAGAGCTCACGGTCCTCGCTGATCACCTCGCCGGTCAGCGGATGGAGCGTCGACAGCGCCTCCACCTCGTCACCGAACATCTCGATCCGGACGGCCAGCTCCTCGTAGACCGGGAAGATCTCGATGGTGTCGCCGCGCACCCGGAAGGTGCCGCGGGTGAACGCCACGTCGTTGCGGGTGTACTGGATGTCGACGAAACGGCGCAGCAGCTGATCGCGGTCGATCTCGTCGCCGACCTTGAGCGGCACCATGCGGTCGACGTACTCCTGCGGTGTGCCCAGGCCGTAGATGCAGGACACCGAGGCGACCACGACGACGTCCCGCCGGGTGAGCAGGGAGTTCGTCGCGGAGTGGCGCAGCCGCTCGACCTCCTCGTTGATGGAGGAGTCCTTCTCGATGTACGTATCGGACTGCGGGACGTACGCCTCGGGCTGGTAGTAGTCGTAATAGGAGACGAAGTACTCGACGGCGTTGTGGGGCAGCAGCTCGCGGAACTCGTTGGCGAGCTGGGCCGCGAGGGTCTTGTTGGGCGCCATGACGAGCGTCGGGCGCTGCAGCTTCTCGATCATCCACGCGGTGGTCGCCGACTTCCCGGTGCCGGTCGCGCCCAGCAGGACGACGTCCTTCTCACCGCCGCGGATGCGCTGCTCCAGCTCGGCGATGGCCGCCGGCTGGTCGCCGCTGGGCTGATAGGGGCTGACGACCTCGAAAGGCGCCACCGTGCGTTCGATCTTCGATACGGGCCGCATGGAAACCACCGTACGACCCACCACTGACATCCGGCCGGGAAACCCGTCCGACCAGCGCGTTCATCCGGTGGGCGGACCCCGCCGGCCCACCGGATGCCCGGCCCGCCGGGCGGCACCCGGGCCACGCGCGGTTACCGGAGCACACGCCCGTACGGCGCAACCGCCCGCTGTCTCCCGCTACGGGCGCGGCGGGACGTGAGGTCCGGGCGGGCGCCGCACGGCCGGGCGCGCGGCGGAGGTGCCCGGCGGAGAGGACAGACGGCCGGGAGTGGCCAGCAGGGCGGACGGGAGCGGCCGGCCGGGAGGACGGGAGCGCACGCCCGGCGCCATGGGCGTGGCATCCGGGTGCCAGGCGCTCCGGGGCCGCCCACGGCGGCCTGATCCGTCGGACCTCGCGAACCCCACTCTCCCCCGTGGCCGTCAGGCGCCACTCCCATGATCCGGAGTAACACCCTCCGGTCTTCCGGTAAGGCCAAAACCGGTCAGAGACGCGAAGGGTGACGAACCGTCGGTCGGGATGCGGGTTCGCCGTCACTCCGGCAAGTTGGACGGCGCCGGAGCGTCCATCTGTTGCACGGCGATTCCGGACAACCTGTCACCGCGCGTCTCAAACACGGAACACCGGCCACTTCTCGTTCAGTTTCTGTCCATCCCTCGCCTCCCTCTCCGTACCGCCCGGCTGCGAACCTCTGGCCGTCCGGCACGGCGTCAGGCCACGTCGCACCCCTCTCCGCACACCTCACACCCGGTCACGTCCACGACGTCCACGAGGAGTCCGTATGCGTCTTCGCACCGTCGCCACCACCCTCACCGGCGCACTCCTGGGGCTGTCCACGCTCGTCCTGCCCCCAGCCACCGCCCAGGCCGCCGGCGGCGGCCACAGAACCGTGACGGTCGCCCACCGCGGCGCCCCCACCCACGCGCCCGAGAACACCCTGGCCTCCGTCGACGAGGCCCACCGGCGCGGCTCCCGCTGGGTGGAGAACGATGTGCAGCGCACCAAGGACGGTCAGCTGATCGTCATGCACGACACGACGCTCAACCGGACGACCGACGTCGAGAAGGTCTTCCCGGGCCGCGCGCCCTGGAAGGTCGCCGACTTCACGCTGAGCGAGATCAAGAAGCTGGACGCGGGCAGCTGGTTCGGCGCGAAGTTCACCGGCGAGCGGGTGCCGACCCTCAAGCAGTACATGGCCGCGGTCACCCACAACCACCAGCGGCTCCTGCTGGAGCTGAAGTCGCCTGAGCTGTACCCGGGCATCGAGCTCCAGGTCCTGTCCCAGCTGCGCCACCAGGGCTGGCTCGACCGCGAGCACGTCAAGAAGCGCCTGATCATCCAGAGCTTCAACGGTGACGCGGTGAAGACCGTCCACCTGCTGCGGCCGGACATCAAGACCGGCTTCCTCGGCAACCCCACCGTCGCCGAGCTGCCCGAGTACGCGCGGTTCTGCGACCAGATCAACCCCTCCTACACGGTGACCACCCCGGCGTACATCAAGGCGGTGCACGCGCTGCGCGGGCCGCACGGCCGCCCGCTGGAGGTCTACACCTGGACCGTCGACAACGCCGCCACGGCGGTGAAGCTCGCCGGTGCCGGCGCGGACGGCGTGATCAGCAACACCGCGGACACGATCCGCGCCGCACTGCGCAAGAACGGTCTCTGACCTGGCCGTACGGCCTGGCGGGCGGATCCGGGGAGCAGCTCCCGGATCCGCCCGCCGCCGCGTTGTCAGTGCCACGCCCTACGCTGAAGGCGTGACGGATGCAGCGCAGGAATCAGCGCGGAACCCGCGGCGCGACTGGGCGTGGACGCGGACGGACTCCCCCATCGGGCCACTGCTGCTCGCGGCGACGGAGCAGGGCCTGGTCCAGGTCTCCTTCCACGCCGACGAGCGGACGACCCGGCGGGCCCTGGCCCGGCTGGAGGGGCTCTTCGGCACCGCCCCGCGCGTGGAGATACCGCATCTGTCCGTGGCGGTGGCGGAGCTGACGGCGTACTTCTCCGGTGAGCTGACCGTCTTCACCGTCCCCCTGGACTGGTCACTGACCTCCGGGTTCCACGCCCGGGTGCTGCACGCGCTCGACGCGGGTGTGCCGTACGGCAGCGTGGTCGGCTATCAGGACCTCGCCGACCGGGTCGGTGAGCCGGGCGCGGCACGGGCGGTCGGCGCGGCGATGGGTGCCAATCCGCTGCCCGTCGTCGTCCCCTGCCACCGGGTGGTGGCCAGCGACGGCGGTATCGGCGGTTTCGGCGGCGGTCTGGAGGCCAAGCGCATCCTGCTGGCCCTGGAAGGCGTCCTGCCCGCTCCCCTGTTCTGACCGCGCGGCGCCCGGAAGGCGGCACCATGTCCACACAGATCGCGCTGCTGCGCGGTATCAACGTCGGAGGGCACAACGCCTTCCCCAAGGCCCGTCAGCTGGAGCTGGCGCGGTCGGCGGGGTTGCGGGACGTCACCGTCCTCCTCCAGACGGGCAATCTCGTCTTCGCCGATCCCGGCACGCCGCCCGAGGAGACCGCGCGGCTGCTCCAGGAGCGGATCCTCGCCGACCTGGGGCTGACGGTCCCGGTCGTGGTGCGCACCGCGGCGGAGTTCGCCGCGGCCGTGGCGGCGAATCCGTACCCGCAGGCGGTGACGGAGCCCCGCACCCTGCACGTCACGTTCCTGTCCGCGGCGCCCGCCGACACCTCACGGCTGGACGCCCTCGATCAGGCGGCGTTCGCCCCCGACAGCTTCCGGCTGGTCGGGCGGGAGCTGTATCTGTACTGCGCAGACGGCATCGGCCGCTCCAAGCTCGCGCAGGCGGTGGGCCGGGCCCCGCTCGGCGTCACCGCCACCTCCCGGAACTGGAACACCGTGAGCAAGATCCTGGCGCTGGCCGGGGTCTGACCGTCCGGCCCGGGGCGCCGTGGTCCGGCGCCGTGCGACCGGCCGTCCCGTGGGCCGCCGGTCGCAGGCCGGGCCCGGCCGGTTCAGCGCCAGCCGTAGCGCTCCTGGAGCCGTCGTGCGACGAGGCCGAAGCGGGCCCGGTCCAGCGCGCACGCCTCCCGGCGCATGCCCCGGGCGTGGATCCGCAGGACCCGGTCCAGATCGACCCACGAGTCACGGCCCGCCCGGTCCCACGGCCCGGTGCCTATGGCCAGCCACTCCCGGTCCTGGTCGTGCGGCTTGCTGGACAGCCGCACGGCGAGCAGCGTCCCCGCCGCTTCCCGGGCGACGACCAGCACCGGCCGGTCCTTCCCCCTCCCGTCCCCTTCCTCGTACGGCACCCAGGTCCACACGATCTCGCCCGGGTCCGGGTCGCCGTCGGGGTCGGGCGCGTAGGACATCCGTACGGCGCCGACGGAGGCGGGCAGGGCGTCCGTCGTCGCGTGGGGTCCCCGGCTGCCGGGGAGCGCCGGGCCGTCGCCGGTCGCGTTGCTCGAAAACGTCACGGGCTCAACGCTAACCGCCGCCCGCTGAGCGCCCGTCAGGGGCCGGGCGGCGGCCGCGGAACCGGTCCGTTGTCAGTGGTCGGCCGTACGGTTTTCAGCAGCGGGGAAGGTCAACGGGACCGCCCGGGGAGGGGATCACCATGTCCGAATCCACGACGTATCTGGAGCTGTCCCAGGAGGGCGGCGGGGCGCACAAGTTCTACGAGGTGACGGTGGACGGGACGGAGGTGGCGGTCCGCTACGGCCGGATCGGCGCGGCCGGGCAGTCGCAGCGTTCCTCCTTCCCGACGGCGGAGAAGGCGCGGGCGGCGGCGGCCAAGAAGATCGGCGAGAAGGTCCGCAAGGGGTACGCCCCGGCGGTCCAGGGGCAGCGCGCCGCCCGGCCGGTGACGCGCCGCCAGGTCACCTCGGCGCCGTCGACGGCGCGCGCGGTCGCTCCCGTCCTGTGGCGGTTCCGCACCGGCTCCGCCGCGTTCGGTATCCACGTCGACGCCGACCGCTGCTGGGTCGGCAATCAGAACGGCGACGTCCACACCCTGGGCCACGACGGCGAGGTGCTGGCCCGCTACCAGCTCCCGGCGGGCGTCAAGTGCCTGGTGGCGGACGACTTCTGGATCTACGCCGGCTGCGACGACGGCTCGGTGTACGACCTCTCCTCGAAACTGCCGTTCGCCGCGTACGACATCGCCCCCGACGTCGACATCTTCTGGCTGGACATCCGCGAGGGCGTCCTCAACGTCGCCGACCGCGACGGCGGTCTGACGGTCATCGACCACGAGGACGAGTACCAGTGGTCGCGCCGCAGCAGTGGCAGCGCCGCCTGGATGGTGCGCCGCGACGACCGCGCCGTCTTCCACGGCCACAGCTGCGGCGTGACCGCGTACGCCGCCGACGGCAGCCGGGAGCTGTGGCACGCCCCCACCCGGGGCGCGGTCCTCTTCGGCTGGCAGGAGGACGGTTCGGTCTACGCCGGTACGGACCGCCGTGTGGTGCAGCGGCTGGCGAAGCGGGACGGCGCGGTCGAGGCCACGTACGCCTGCGACACCGTCGTCTACTCCTGCGCCACGGCGCCCGGCGGCCGGTACGTCTTCGCCGGTGACTCGGCGTCCTCGGTGTACTGCTTCGCCGCCGACGGCACCCGGCTGTGGAAGCTCGGCACCGGCGGCGGCTCCGCCCTGTCGATGCAGTACCTCGACGAGAAGCTGTACATGGTGACCACGGACGGTTCGCTGGTCTGCGTGGACGCGAGCGACGCCGCCGTGACGGCCGCGCGGGCCGGTACGGTCCCGGTCGCCAGGGACGTCAAGTCGGCCGCCGCGCTGCCCACCTACACCCCGTCGGCCACGGTGCAGACGGTGACGGCGACCGCCGCCTCCGGCATCGTCGTGGAGTGTGCCCAGGAGGGCGGGCGGCTGCGGGTGCACGTCGTGTCCGACGGCTTCGAGCCGTCCTGGAACGTGCAGTTCCCCCGTCACATACGCCGCCCCGGAGCGCGCTACGTCGTCGACGGACTCGCTCCGGCGGCAGGGGGTTTCTACCGCGTGCGGGGCGAGATCCGGCAGCTGGTCTGATCCGGGCCCCGGCACGGAGCACCCCCGGTCCCCCGGGTCAGGCCGGTCCGTTCCAGGCCGGGCGGCGCGGATCGTCGGCCCGTACGACGACATCCGCGGCGTCGGCCGGACGGGTCTCGTCCTCGTAGCGCGCGAAGGCCGGCAGCGTCCAGCGCTCCTCCTGCGGAGTGCGGCGGGCGAGGGCCGCGGCGGACAGCTTCAGGTGCACCGTGAGATCGAAGGGGAACCAATGACCGAGCAGCAGCGGTCCGTGCAGCAGCAGGACACCGCCGGGCGGCAGGGTCACGTAGGCGCTGCGGGTGGCCCGGTCGGCGGCCGGGTCCCACAGGTCCGGCAGGATCCGGCCGGTACCGCCGGGGTCCAGCGGCTGGAAGACCTCACGCCACAGGGCACGCCGGTCGAACCACTCGTCGTGGTAGGCGTCCGGGTCGGTGTGTCCGTACTCGAGGCGCAGCGAGGCGGGGCGCAGGAAGCCGTGGGTGCCGATGCGGCGCGCGGGCCGGCCGCGCAGCCGCAGGGCCTCCGCGAGCGCTGCGGCGAGCTGTCCCGGGTCGGCGGCGGGTGCGCCGTCGATGGCGATCCGCAGCCAGGGGCCGCCGTCCTGCGCCGGGGTGGCGGCGATGCGTTCGGCGAGCGCGTCGGTCAGTCGTTCCCAGGTGATCGGATGGAGCCGCACCCCGTCATTGTGCACGCCGGCGGGGTGCGGCCTCCCGTGGGTCAGCGCGGGGAGGGCCCGCCTCCGTTGTGGAGGTGGGAGATCACCCCGGCCTGGATCACCGTGCCCTGCTGCACGGTGCCGCTCATGACGTTGTGCACGTCGCGGACCGACACCGCGTCCGGTGCGGGCCGCCACTCCGCCTCCAGGGCCGCCAGCTCCTCGGCGGCGCCCGGGTCCTCGCGCAGCAGCCGGCGCAGCTGGCTCCGCCAGGTGGCGAGGACGTCGGCGGCCGATTCCTCGTCACCGTCCTGCTGCGCTGCCGTCAGGTCCTCCCGTGAGGCGTCGAGTTCCTGCCGGAGCGCCTCTTCGTCGTCCCCGCGCCGCCGGGCGAGGAAGGCGGCGAACCGCCCGCGCACCTGTGCCCAGCCCTCCGTGGCCATCTGCTGTACGAGGGCCGTCGCCCCGGCCGTGGCGAGTGCCGTCAACTCCGCGTCCATCGGTTCCCCTTGTCCCCGTTGCCGTTCCGGTGCCGTCGTCGGTGCGGCGGCCGTCCGACGGTACGCCGCGGCCGCCGCCCGCGTCACCGCGTCCGGGCCGCGGGGCGGTGAGCGGGGGACGGCGGCGTCCGGCGGCTCAGCTCTCGTCGGCTCCCGGGCGGGCCGCGCCGTAGCGGCTGAGTTCGGCCGCCGCCTCCTTCGTCGCCTCGATGACGCTGTGCGGCGCCTCCGGCATCACCGACTTCTGCTTGAGCAGCAGCACCGCCCCCATGATCGCGCCGTCCCAGATGATGGGCGCCGCGCAGGAGTTCCACCCGGCCATGCACTCCTCGTAGCCCAGGGCGTGGCCGAGATCACGGACCTCGGCCAGCGAGGCGCTCAGCGCGTCGTTGTCCCGGTAGACGCCGGGCCCCGCCTGGTCCGGCACGGGCTCGGCCAGCACCCGCTGCTGCAGCTTCTCCGGCAGGTACGCGAGGATCGTCCGACCGGAGGCCCCGGTGCGCAGGGAACGCGTCACGGACAGCACGTCGCGGGGTGTCATGCCCAGTTCGGCGAGGTCGGAGTCGCCGACGGCCATGTCGACGCACTGCCGCTGTGCCCCGGAGAACGGCGCCACCATGTAGAGGAACGCCAGGCCGCCGTCGGTGGCCATCCGCAGCTCGCGCAGCACCGTCTGCGAGACGGCGCCGTCGAGGCGGTGGTCGAGGGCGGTGAAGGCGAGCCGGGCGGCCGAGGTGCGCAGCCGGTAGAGGCCGCGGTCGACGCGCTCGAAGATCTGCTGGTAGATGCCGGACTGCAGGATGCGGTAGACGACGGAGTCGTCCAGGCCGGTGAACTCCGCGATCTCGCCGGGGCCGTGAGCGGATCCGCCGAGTTCGGCGAAGGCGGTCTGGACGAGGAAGACCCGCTCCGCATGGCCGGATCCTGTCGTCCGCGCGGTGCCCCCGGCGACGCGCGGACGCCGTGTGGTCTTCCTGCGGGCGGTGGCGCCCGCAGCGGCCGGGCCGGTGGACATGGCGACGGTGTCGGGCGCGGTGATGCGGTTACCCATCGTGTGCTCTCTCCCCTGGCAGTGGTCAGCGCCCGTGGGCGCACGGTGGTGGCGCCGGGCGCCGCCGGATGCCACGCGGCTCGCCGGTGGCGGACGCCCGGACCGGTCTCAGGCCACGCTCCCCGGCACGGCCGCGGTGGTCCGGTTCCTGACGTCGAGCGTGAGCTTGCCGGTCGGGGTGCGGGCGGCCAGATCGCGGTGGGCGCGCGCCGCCTGGTCGAGCGGGTAGCGGGCCCCGGTGAGAGGGGTGAGGGTGCCGGCCTCGACCGCGTCGAAGAGCGCTCGCATCGAGGTCGGCAGGGCGGTCCGGTCGCCGTAGAGCTGCGGCAGCCAGAAGCCGGAGACGGTGAGGGACCGTTCCATCAGGTGCCGGGTGGGTACCTGCGCCATCTCGCCGCTCGCGTAGCCGTACACCGCGAGGCGGCCGCGCGGGGCGACGGCGTCGAGGGTGCGGTGGAAGGTGTCGCCACCGGTCATCTCCAGGGCGGCGTGGACGGGTCCGCCGGCGGCCTCCAGGATCTGCTCGGTCAGGTCCTCGGTGGTCGAGTCGACGGCCGCGCGGGCGCCGAGCTCCACGGCCAGCTTCCGCTTCTCCTCGCTTCCGGCGAGGGCGATGACCTCGACCCCGGCGTGCGCGGCGAGCTGGACGGCCAGCGAGCCGACCCCGCCCGCGGCGGCGGGCACCACCAGCTTCTCCCCGGCGGTGACGCCCAGCGTGGTGAAGAGCAGGTGCCAGGCGCTGTTGCCCTGGAGCGCCAGCGCGACGGCCTGCTCGTCGCTGACGCCGTCGGGGACGTCCCAGGTGACGCGGCGGTGCAGCAGGGCCTGTTCGGCGTAGCCGCCGCCCCGGGACAGCCCGATGACGCGGCGTCCGCCGTCCGCCGTTCCCATGACCTCGTTGCCGGGGATGTACGGCAGGTCGACCGGCGCCAGGTAGGTGTTGCCCCGGACGTGCATGTCGGCGTAGTTGATCCCGGCGAGGTGTACCTCGACCGCCAAGTGGCCGGGGCGGGGTCCGGGTTCGGGGACCTCCTCGCTCCGCAGCACCTCGGGGCCGCCGAATTCTCGCATCACGATCGCGTGCACGACTCTCCCTCAGGGGTCTCGGTGCTGTGCCCGCACAGGGTAGGCACGCCTCCCGTGTTCCAGGTCCCGTCCGACCATTTCACGCCAACCCCAGTGGGTTTCCCGGCCCGTTGTGCCGCGTCAGACGAGAAAGTCCGCCGGCTTTTCTCTCCTCGCGAGAAACTGCCCGCACGCTTTCCGCCCATTGCGTCGTTTTGCATCAGATCTACGCACCGGTATCAGCGGGGTGGCTCCCGTGTGCCCCTCGGATACTTGCGGGTATCGCATGCGATCTCCGCGGCCTACGATCCGGTGTCGTGTCCGCCGTCGCCGGGCCGGGACGGCCACGCTCCCAGGGGCTGCACGCGCTCCGCCACGGGGCAGCCGCCCACGGGGTGCGCGACGGGCGGACGACGGGGCGCACCACCGGGCGGTTTCACGGGGTGTGCACGGGCTGAGGGGGGTCATGATGCGGAAATCCGTCGGCGTACCGGCGTTCGCGCCGCGGTGTCAGGACGTTCAGCTACCGGAGTTACCCCTGACGGCGGGGGTCCGCCGGGTGCGCGCGAGGCTGTCCGCCCTCCCGTCGGTATCAGCCTCCTTCACGGCTGTCTCCGGCGCCGTCGTGGCGGCCGCGCGGCGCCGGGCGCGCCCTGCGCCGGTGCCCCCGTTCCTCCCGGCACCCCTCGCCCGCCCGGTCATCGCGCGCACCTGCGGAGAAAGAGGCTGCCCATGAACACGCCCAGCGGTATGAGCAGCGGCGGGCTCCACTTCACCCACCCGTATCTCGCCGTGGTGACGGGGGGCGGTGTCGCGGGGATGCTCGCGGCGGCGGCGCTGTCCGGGCACGCCGATGTGGTGATCGTCGAGGAGGAGACGGTGCCTCGCGAGTCGGCGTCACGGCGGGCGCTCCCCCATCCGCGGCAGGCGCCGTTCCTCTCCGCCGCGGTCGCCGAAACCGTCGAGGAGCTACTGCCGGGGGTGACGGGACGGCTGCTGGAGGTGGGCGCCCGCCGGTTGCCGCCGGCCGCGGAGCCCGCCCCCGCAGCGAGCCGGGTGCGGCGCCGGACAGTGCCCGGCTCGCTCCTCTCCTCCTCCCACGATCTGCTCGAACGGGTGGTCCGCGAGCAGGTGCTGTCGCTACCGGGCGTCACCCTCCTCGACGGCGCCGAGGCCGAGGGCCTGACCGGCACGCCGGAGGACGTCACGGGCGTACGGATCCGGGAGACGCTCAGCGGTGTGGCGCAGCGGCTCGACGCGGATCTGGTGATCGATGCGACGGGGCGGTCCTCCCGGACCCCGGAGCATCTGGTCTCCTTGGGCCTGCCGGAGGTCCGCGAGACGGTCGTGGACGACGGCTTCACCTTCGCCACCCGCGTCTTCCGCGCCCCTTCCGGAAGCGGCCCAGCGGTACTCGGCACGGCCCCCGGCGCCGGGCGCGGGCTCGACCGGTACGCGAGCCTGGTGCCGATCGAGGACGGATGCTGGCTGGTCACACTGGCGGGGGCGCCGGGTGCGGAGCCGTCGCACACCGCCGACCGTTTCGTGCCCTTCGCCCGCGAGGTGGGGGACGGCGTCATCGGAGAGCTCATCGCCGACGCCGAGCCGTTGAGCGAGGTGCGGCTCTCCCGGAGCGCGAGGTACCACCGGCGGTGGTACGAGGAGCTGGCGGCCTGGCCCACGGGGTTCGTCGTGCTGGGTGACGCCGTGGCCACGTTCCCCGCCGCGGACGGCCGAGGGCTGAGTGCCACCGCGCACGCCGCCGTGGCGCTGCGTGACGGGCTGCACCGCCAGGGTCTGGACGCTCCGGCGCTCGCCCGCGGGCTGCAGCGGACCGTCGGCCGTCTCCTCCACACGCCGTGGACGCTCGCCACCGGCCAGGACACGCGGCGGCCGAACGCCTCCGGGCCGCTCCCTTCTGCGGTCGCGCGCCTCGCCCGCGGGCCGGTGCACCGCATGCTGCGTTCGGCCGCGAACCGGCCCACGGACCGCGGCGCTCACCCGGACCTCGCGGCTCCGGCCACGCTCGGCACCCGCCCCGTGCCCGGGGGACGGCTGCCCGTCGCCTCCCCCCACCCGTTGATCACTCCGCCGCCCTCGGCGTCCCTCCCCTCGACGGCCCTGCCTCCGCGCCGCCCGGTGTCCCCCACCGGCGCCTTCGCCGACGGGTCCCGTCTCGCCGACGGCGAACCGGTGGCGGACGGAATGCCGCCGGTCCCACCGCGCGAGTCGGGACCGACTCCGGGGCGGACGGGGGCGGGGGACGAGACGGCGACGGAGTGGTGAGAGGGGGCCGCGTTCCTGACCGCCCCTCACACCCCCGCTTCCCCTGCGGTTGCGCGCCCCGCTTTCCGGCCCGGCCCCTCGCGGCACGGACTCGTACGAAGCGGGCGGGGGCGTACCTGCTCCGACGGTGTCTCAGCCACTGACTTACGGTGGTGGATTCACGGAAACATCGGAGAAGGACAGAGGGTTGCGGGAACCGGTGAAAGGCGCTAATGGCAGGCTGGCCGCGAACCGCGAACCGCGAACCGCGAACCGCGAACCGCGAACCGCGAACCGCGAACCGCGAACCGCGAACCGCGAACCGCGAACCGCGAACCGCGCGGAGTGCGGATGCCGGTGCGGGGACATGCTCGACACCAGTCACGGCCTGATCCCTCCGCTGCGGGTGCCGGTCGGGGCGGACCCCGAGCGCTGGCGGACCTTCCCCACGGAGCGGACCGTCGTGGTCATCGCCCGGACGGTCACCTCCACCGTCCGGGTGCTCGATGTCCTGGGCCCGGTCTTCCGCGACGAGTCCCGCGTCGACCTGGTCTTCGCCTTCGACCCCAGCTCGGCCTTCAACGACGGTGTCCACGACCTGATCCGCTCGGTGGGCGCCCGGGTACTGCCCTGGCACCAGTACCGGGATCTCGCCCCCGACCTGGTCATCACGGCCACCGAGAATGCCGATCTCGCCGTCGAGGGGCACACCGCTCCCGTCCTCGTGCTGCCGCACGGCGTCGGATTCCACAAGGTCGTACCGGACTCCCGCAGTGACCAGGACCGTCTCGCCGGTGTCGTCCCCGACGCACTGCTGCGCAGCGGCCGGGCGTGGCTCGCCGTCTCCCACCCCGATCAGGCCGAGCAGTTGGCCGCCGCTCACCCCCTGACGAAGGGCCGCACGCTGCTCATCGGCGATCCCTGCCACGACACCTTGGTCAACGGCGCGGACCTGCGCACCACGTACCGCGACGCCCTCGGCGTCACCGGCAACCGCCGTCTCATCGCGCTCAGTTCGACCTGGCGCGACCGGTCGCTCCTCGGGCAGAACCCCGCACTGCCCGCCCGGCTCCTCGCCGAACTGCCGATGGACGATTACGCGGTGGCGCTGGTGACCCACCCCAACATCGTTTCCGCGCACGGCGTCTACCAGCTCCGTTCACTGCTCGCCTCCCCGCTGAGCGCGGGGCTGTTGCGCATCCCGCCGACGGACGGCTGGCAGGCCACCCTGATCGCCGCGGATCTGCTGATCGGTGACCACGGCTCGGTGACGTTCTACGGAGCCGCGCTGGGCAAGCCGTTGCTGCTCGGCACGTTCAGCGAGGAGGAGGCGGTTCCGGGTACGCCGATGGCCGAACTGGGCAGGCGGGTGCCGCGTCTGGAAGCCCGTGCCCCGCTCCGTCCGCAGATCGAACGCGCCTTGAGCGACGCCGCCCATGGGCCGGGCGACGGTGAATCCATGCGCGACCTGGGGGCGATGGCTCTCGTCGCCCCCGGCCACGCGCTGCGTCGGCTGCGTACCGCGATCTACGGTCTTCTCCGCCTCAGCCTTCCTGAGCGTCCCGCTCCTCTGCCGCGGTTCGCGCCGGAGGCCCCCTGCCCGGCTGACCCGCTTCCGGACATCACCGCGGTTCACCTCACGACCGAGGTCCGTGACACGCCCGACGGCCCGCGGGTGGACATCGGCCGGACGCCTGCCGCGGTCGGCCACTTCGCGGATGCGGCAGGCCCGGAGGCGACGACCGGCACCACAGGTGAGACCGGCGGCGGGGACGATTCCCCTGCCGCGGACCCCCCGCTGCCCTCCGGCGACACCTTCCGGCATCTGTCGTGCAGCGACCTGGAACGCGACCGGGAACTGCCGGAGAACGCGTCCGTACTGGTACGAGATACCACCGCCGCGTCCACCGCCGAGGCCGACCGGTGGAGCGCGGAGGTCTTCTCCCGCTATCCGGGCTCTCTGCTCACCGCGACCTCCGTCACCGGTGCGGGCTGCCGGGTGGGGCTCCGCGACGGCCGGACGGTCGTGGCTTTGCTCACGGAGGACCGCCACGGCGCCATGATCACGGCAACGCTCGTCTACGCGTTGCTCCGGTCGGGACGCCCGCTGGCAACCGTCACCTTCGCTCTCGGCGACCACTCCGGGTCCACCGAGCTCCGCGTCATCGACCAGGACGGTACGGCGCCCCCGCACCCCGCCTCGGCGCCGGATACGTGTCGGACACCGCCGGTCACCGAGGGGTGCGCGGGCCGGGCCTGAGCAGGACCGCCTGCCGCGCGGTTTCCGGTGCGGGTGGCCGCGTTCGGCCGTGCCGTGAGGAGGGCAGCTCCAGGAGCCATCGACGTCAGGCCCGCGGTGGTTCCTCGGATTCCTCCCCGGTCCGGGACAGCCGGCGGCGCAGTTCTTCGGCCCGGGGTGCTCCGCCCTCTTCGTAGATGGTCAGCGCGGTGGTCAGGTGGCGGCGCCACAGCTCGCGGTCGCCCCGCTCCTCGGCGATGACGGCCAGTTTCTCCCGGGCCGGTGCCTCGTAGTGGAGGGCGCCGCGCTCCCGCAGCATGCCGACCGCCTCTTCGAGGGCCGCGACGGCTTCATCGCTCCGGCCGAGCCGGTGTTCGGCGCTCCCGATGGCCGCCAGGGCACGGGCCCCCATCCTCCGGTCGTCCAGAGCCATGAACCGGTCGTAGGCGTCCCGCAACGTGCTGAGGGCCTGTTCGGTACGGTCGGCGGCGTCCTCGGCGCAGCCCATGAAGTAGAGGCCGATGGCGATGCCCCGGGCGTCCCCGGCGGCGCGGTAGAACGTCATCGCCTCCTCGTACGTCGCGATGGCCCGGGACGGATCGCAGCTGTCCCAGTACCGGCCGTAGAACTCCCGGACGGAGGCACGGAGCAGGGTGTGGCCGGAAAGGTCGGCCTTGGCGAGGGCGGTCTCCAACTCGCCGCGGGCACGCTCCGGTTCGTCGCGGTCCATCAGCGGACGGGAGAGGAGGGCCCGCAACCGGGCCTCGGCCGCCGGATTGCCGTCGGCGGCGGCGTGGGTGGCGCCCAGCTCACCCGACCTGACCCAGTCGTGGAGGTAGCGCCTGTTGAGGTAGAGCGCGGTGAGGGCCTCGGCGAGCTCCCAGGCCGGCCGGTGCCAGCCGTGCTCGGCAGCGGTGCGCTGCGCCGCGAGGAGTTCGCCCCGCCAGGCGTCGAGCCAGTCCAGTGCCTGCTGCCGGTCGTCGAAGGCGGGGACTCCCCCGGCGCTGTCCAGCCGCTCGACGTACGTTCCGATGCGCATCCTTCCGGCCATCACGGAGAGGTCGGCCTGCGCGGCGCGGGCCAGGAGGTGGTCCACCACCCGCCTTACGGCCTCGACGCGTTCAGGGCCGGGATCGGTGCGGGTGGCCTGTTCGCGTGCGTGGAGGCGGATGAGGTCGTGGAAGGTGTAGCGGCCGTCGGGCGCGACGGTGATCAGGTTCGCTTCTTCCAGGCCGTCGAGCTGTTCCTGGGCCTCGGCGGGCGTCGTGCCGGCCAGTGCGGCGGCGGAGGCGGCGTCCCAACTGCGTCCCGGGTGGAGGCCCAGGAGCCGGTAGAGCCGGGCGTCCTGCGCGGGGAGGCCGTCGTAGGCGATGGAGAAGACGGCGGCGACCTTGCGGTCCCTGCCGATACGCAGGGCCTGCAGACGGTGGTGTTCGTCGGCGAGTTCGGCGGCGAGGGCCGCGGTGGTCAGCCGGGGATGGGCAGTGAGGCGGGCGGCTGCGACGTGGAGGGCCACGGGAAAACCGCCGCAGTACTCCACGATGCGCCGGGCGTCCGCGTCGTCCGGGGCGATGCGGGCCTCCCCGCACAAGCGGCGCAGCAGTTCGAGGCCGTGCTCGGGCGTGAAAGGTGTCAGGGGCATCAGCTGCGCTCCGTCCATCGTCAGCTCGCCGAGCCGGTCCTGGCTCGTGGCGAGGACCACGCTTCCGGGGGCGCCCGGAATCAGGGCCCGGACCTGGGCGGGCTCCGTCACGTCGTCGAGCACCATGAGCACCCGGTCGCCGGCGGTGCGGGTGCGGAACATGGCGGACAGCTCGCCGAGGGTGCGGGGGAGGTACTGATCCGCGACGCCGAGGGCGCGCAGGCACTGGCTCACGCCCGCGGAGACGTCGCCGCCCGCCTCTTTGCGCAACGCGGCGAAGTCGACGTAGAAGGCTCCGCCGGGGAAGCGGGCTTCGTCCTGGCGTGCCCATCGGCATGCGGTCGTGGTCTTGCCGACGCCGGCCATGCCGCTGAGGACGGCGACGCGTGGGGCGGCGTGGAGGTCGCCGGTCCAGTTGTCGATGGCTTCCAGTACGGGCTCGCGGTCGACGAACTGGGGGTGCTCCGCCGGGACCTGGCGCGGGGTGGGCGCTTTCGGGGGCGGGGGTGGTGGGGCCTGCCAGAAGTTCTCGATCGTTCCGGCCTGGATCACTGTGCCCTGGACGTCGCCCGAGACGCTGTTCGCCACGTTTCCGCCGCTCACACCGTGTGTCCCCATTCCGGCCTCACCCTCCCCGTTCGCCGTGCTCGACTCCGTACGGTGAAACGCTACTTGACGCGAGCAGCGGCGTGTCAGGGCTGTGGACAACCCGCGGGGGGCGGGGCGGGGGTGCCGAGGAGGCGATGGGCGAGGGCCAGTGTGGCGTCGGGGTCGCGGACGGGGACGGGTGTCCGGGTGCGGTGGGTGGGGCGGCGTTCCACCTCGGTGACGCCGGTGTCGGATTCGAGGGCGGGGGCGTAACCGGCCGCGCGGAGGGCTTCGAGGGTGTCGGCGGGTGGGTGGTTGCTGACCAGCACGGTGGGGGCGAGGGCGCGGAGTCCGAGGTGGCTGAGGGCGCGGTGGGCGGCGAGTTCGGCGATGAGGCTCTCGTCGTCGGAGCGGAGGGCGCAGGCGGCGGGGACCACCCGCACCCGGCCGTGGGCCCGCGCGGCGTCCTCGACGAGGTAGGTGAGGGGCTGGGGCAGGCGGCCGTCGGCCGAGGCCGCGGCGAGGGCGTCGAGGAGGGCGGTGGGGCGGTGGCCGCCGTCGAGAGCACGGCGTACGGATGCGGGCGTGAAGCGCCAGGTGACGGCGTGGCCCTCGGATTCGCGGTCGGCGGTGGCGGTGAGCAGGTCGGTGAGGGCGGCGGTGGGGCGGCCGGGTACCACGGCGGTCAGGTCGGCCTGGAAGTGGGCGTGGCCGAGGGGGGCGGGCAGCAGGTCGTGGAGGGCCGGGTCGAGGCGCCGGGGTTCGGCGAGGAGGGCAGCGCCGAGCGGGGTGAGTGTGCCGTGGGCGACGAGTCCCAGGTAGGCGGCTTCGTGGAGGGTGTGGACGGCGCGTTCCTCGATCTGCGGCTGGGCGTCGAAGGCGAGGGGGCGGTGCCATCGGGCGGCGTCCAGGAGTTCCCTCAGCGGGGTGTGCGCGGCGGTGTCGTCGTCCGGTTGTACGGCGTCGGGCAGCGGCGGGAGGGGCGCTCCGGTGCCGAGGGGAACGTCGGCGAGTGCGGCCAGCAGGGCGTGCCTGAGGGCGGGGGCGTGCCGGTCGTGGCCGCGGACGAGGGCGGTCGGGGTTTCCCCGTAGGGGGTGTGGGTGGGGAGGCCCCACAGCGATGACCAGGCGGTGAGCAGGGGGGTGAGACGTTCGCCGGGGGTGCGGGCGAGCCAGTCGTCGTAGGCGGCGGTGGGGAGCGCGGTGATGCCGGAGGGGGTGCGGGTCAGGGCGATGAGGTCCGCGGCGAGGGCGAGGTCGAGGAGGAGGCGGGTGTGGGGTTCGGTGGCTCCGGCGGCCTTGGCGAGGCGTTTGGTTTCGCGGACGGTCAGCCCGCCGGATTTGCGGAGTGCGGCGGGCTGGACGGCGAGTGCGGCGAGCAGGCGTTCGGCGGTGGTGGCGAGGGTCGCCGCCGCAGCGGCGGATTCGTCGTGGAGCGCGGTGGAGGCGAGCGACCGGGTGCCGAGCGTGGCGGGGTGCGGGGAGGGGCGGGGCGGAGCCGCGGTGAACGGTCCGGGCGGGGCGGCTGCGAGGAGCTGGGCGGTCCGGGGCGGTACGACGATGTGGCCGTCCTCGGTGAGGGCGGCGATGCCGTCGTCGCACAGGGAGCGCAGGGCGGCTTCGGCGGTGGCTCGGGCGGCCCCGGAAGTGGCGCCGAGGGCGGTGTAGGTGGCGTCGGGTGCGACGGGGGCGCTGGCCAGCCGGGCGAAGGAGAGCCGGTGCGCCATGAGGGCCTGGTAGTCGGCGCCGGATGAGGGGGCGGCGGGGGCCGGGGCGTCCTGGCCGGCGTGGTCCTGGCTGATGCGGGCGGTGGTGGCGAGGACCTGGAGACGGGGGTGGTCGAGGTGGAGTACCAGGTGGTGGAGGGTTTCGTACGACCACAGCGCGGTGGCGAGGTCCCGTAGTCCGGTGGCTGCGGGGCGCAGGGAGAGCGGGGCCGCGTGCCGGGTGAGGAGTGCGGCGAGTTGCTCGGGGGTGCGCTGCGCGAGGGAGCGGGTGAGTGTGTCGAGTCCTTCCACCGTAGTGAGGTTAGTCATCGCGTGCGGAGGTTGTGGAGGGCGGTCAGCGGGTCGGGGTCGGCGGGGCCGGTGGGCCACCAGTCGTCGGCTCCGGGGTCGGATTCGTACGGGTACCAGAGGCCGTCGCGGCCGAAACGGAGCTGGTGGCGGCGGTCGGGGTCGGTGAGGCGGTTGTGTTCGGGGCGCAGGGGTGGGTGGCCTGCGGCGAGCAGGGCGCTGCGGGCCCGGTCGAAGTCTCCGGCGGGCGGGTCCCAGGGGGCTTCGAGGAGGGCGAGTCCTTCACGCCCTCCTTGGCGCCATGCGGCGACGGAGCGGGCGACGTCCTCGGGGGTGCGGCCGGTGGCTGCCGCGAGATCGCGGAAGAGGGCGCGGGTGGCGGAGGTGAGTCCGGCGGTGGGGTGGGCGGTGGCGGCGAGGCGGAGGGCGTCCTGCCAGGGGGTGAGTGCGGCGGCCGGGTCGGATGCCGCGGGGCGGGGCGCGCCGGGGTGTCCGGAGCCGGCCAGCCGGGTGTGGGCCCGGGACGCCGCGTCGGCGGCGAGGAATTCGAGCGCGGCGGGGTCGAAGGGCAGGGCGGTGCCGTCGGGGAGCGCCGGGGTGGTTCCCGGGGCGTCGGGGAGCGGCAGCGGCGGTGGGAGCGGCGGGCGGGGGCGAGCGGCGAGGGCGTCGCGGGCGGGCACTCCGCGCGGGGTGCCCGCGGATCGGTGGGCAGGGGCCTGGGCTCGGCCGTGGTGAGGCGCCGGCGCCGAGGGGACGTCCGACGCCGGGCCGAGGCTCTCCGGTGGCGTCCGGTACGAGGCGTGGGGGTGGGGCGGTCCTCCGGGCCGGTGCGCGTCAGCCGGGGACGGTTCCGTCGGGCCGGGGCCGATCGCCGCACGCGGCCCGGCGACTTCCCGGGGCGCGTCGGGGACGTGGTTCTCGCGGTGCCGGTGGGTCTCCCGGGCGGTGTGGACGGCGCTGCGGCGGGTGAGTTCGCCGAGGAGTTCGCGTTCGCCCCGGCCGCGCAGGAGGAGCAGGACGAAGGGGTCGGCGTCCAGGAGGCGGGCCAGGTGGCAGCAGAGAGCGGCGGCGTGTTTGCAGGGGCGCCCGTGGTCGGGGCAGGAGCAGCGCAGCGTGAGGTCCCCGGGCACCGGCAGCAAGGGGGCGGTGCCGTGCGCGAGTGTTTCGGGGAGCTTCTTGGCCAGGAGTGCGGCCAGGTGGTCCGGTTGGGCGGCGACGGTCTCCAGGAGGGTGTCCCACTCCTCGTCGGGGAGGGTGCGGAGGCGGATCTCGGCGCTGTAGGGGCGTGGCCGGCTGCCGCGGATGGTGGCGAGGACGCGCCCGGGGGTGATGTTGACGGTGTCGACGTGGCCGTCGCGGGCGTAGGCGCGGCCGCGGGCCAGCCGTGCGGGGTCCAGGGCGGTGGTTTCGAGGGCGTCGAGCCAGGCACGGCCCCACCAGGTGGTGGCGAAGGTGTCGCCCGTGGTGTGCGGTGGCAGTGGCGGGAAGGTGCGGGAACGGTCGGCGCGGGCGAGTCGGTCCTCGGCGGTTCTGCGTCCGGCGTCGTGCCGGTCCCGGAACGGCGGGGTGCCGGTGGTGTCCGGTCGGCCCGCCGGGCGGCGGCGGGGGCCGCCGGTGAACGGATCGAGGTGTCCGGAGGCGGGGCGTGGGCTCATGTGGGCCTCCGGAGCGAGACGAGGTCGGCGAGGTCGGCGTCGGAGAGTTCGGTGAGTGCGGTGGCGCCGGTGGAGAGCACCGCGTCGGCGAGTGCTCTCTTGGCTGTGAGGAGCTCGGCGATGTTGTCCTCGACGGTGCCTTCGGTGATGAGGCGGTGCACCTGGACGGGCTGGGTCTGGCCGATCCGGTAGGCACGGTCGGTGGCCTGTTCTTCCACCGCGGGGTTCCACCATCGGTCGTAGTGGATCACGTGGCCGGCGCGGGTGAGGTTCAGGCCGGTGCCCGCGGCCTTGAGGGAGAGCAGGAAGACCGGGACGTCGCCGGACTGGAAGCGGTCGACCATCTCCTCGCGCCGGGCGACGGGGGTGCCACCGTGCAGCAGTTGGTTCGGGATGCCGCGGGTGTGGAGGTGGTGTTCGAGCAGCCGGGCCATTTCGACGTACTGGGTGAAGATCAGGGTGGCGCCGCCCTCGGCGAGGATGGTGGCGAGCAGTTCGTCGAGGAGTTCGAGCTTGCCGGAACGGGCGACGAGCCCCGGCGCGGCCTCCTTGAGGTACTGGGCGGGGTGGTTGCAGATCTGCTTGAGCGCGGTGAGCAGCTTCATGACCAGGCCGCGGCGGGCGATGCCTTCCGCTCCCTCGATGGCGGCGAGGGTTTCCCGGACGACTGCCCGGTAGAGGGCGGCCTGTTCGCGGCCGAGCGCCACCGGGTGGTCCGTCTCGGTCTTGGGCGGGAGTTCCGGGGCGATGCCGGGGTCGGTCTTCCTGCGGCGCAGGACGAAGGGCCGCACCATCCGCGCGAGGCGTTCCGCGGCGCCGGGCACCTCGCCGCCCTCGACGTCCCTGGCGTGCAGCGCGCGGAACGTCTTCAGCGGTCCGAGGAGCCCGGGAGTGGTCCAGTCGAGGAGCGCCCAGAGCTCGGAGAGATTGTTCTCGACGGGGGTGCCGGTGAGGGCGATACGGGCGGGCGCCTCGATGCCGCGCAGTGCTCTGGCGGTACCGGATCCGGGGTTCTTGATGTGCTGGGCCTCGTCGGCGACGATCCAGGCCCAGCGACGCCCGGCCAGTTGGGCGGCGCTGCTCCGCATCGTCCCGTAGGTGGTGAGGACGAATCCGCTGTCCGCGCCGTCGAGGCTGCGGCCCCCTCCGTGGAAGCGGCGTACAGGGGTCCCGGGGGCGAAGCGCTCGATCTCGCGTTGCCAGTTGCCGAGAAGGGAGGCGGGGCAGACCACGAGCACCGGGTCGGCGGGGTTCCGGTGGAGGTGGAGGGCGATGACGGTGACGGTCTTCCCCAGGCCCATGTCGTCGGCGAGGCAACCGCCGAGGCCGAGGGAGGTCATGGTGTCGAGCCAGGTCATACCGCGGAGCTGGTAGTCCCGGAGCGTGGCGCGGAGCGCAGGCGGTTGGGGCAGCGGGCGGGCGGATCCGGTGAGACGGTCGCGCAGCGCGGCGAGCGCCCCCAGGGGGACGACCTCCACCTTTTCGCCGTCGATGTCCGTGGCACCGTCGAGGGTGGCGGCCAGGGCGTCGGCCGGTTGCAGAAGGCCGAGTTCTCGTTTGCGGGCCTTGCGGACCAGGGCGGGGTCGACCGTGACCCATCGGTCGCGCAGCCGGACCACGGGACGGTGCGCCTCGGCGAGTTCGTCCATCTCCGCCTCGGTGAGGGGCGCCCCGTCCATCGCCAGCTGCCAGCGGAATTGCAGGAGCTGTTCGGTGTCGAAGAAGCCGAATCCGTCGGCCGCGGTACCGGGGGCGGGGCGGATCACTGCGGTGGCGGTGAGGCCGCGGGCCAGCTCCCGGGGCCAGTGGACGGCCACTCCGGCGGCTTTCAACCGGGGCGTCACCGCGCTCAGCAGGTCGGCGAGTTCGTCCTCGTCGAGCGGTAGGACATCGGGAACCGGCCGATCGAGGAGCCGGCCGAGCGGGGACCAGATCCGTGCGGCCCGGCGGAGCGCGAGGAGGGTATCGACGCGGGAGCGGGGGCCGAACCGGTGGGTCCCGGTCCCTTCCCACAGGTCAGCTGCGTCCATCACCAGTGTGGGGTCGGTGAGGCTGTGGACCTGGAGTACGGCCGCGGCGGCGTTCCGCTCCGTGCCGTCCGTGTCGTGTCCGTCCGTGGGCTGCGGTGTGCCGGGGCTGTCGAAGAGCCGGTGCGGGGCCAGGTCCAGGCGGAGGGAGAGGCGTACTCCGGCGTCGGCACCGGCTGCGGTTTCGGCCGCCCACTCCCGCGCCCCGGGGATCGCCCGCGGTGCCTGGGCGGCGAAGGCGGGCCCGGCGAGGAGCGCGGCGCCCGGTGTGCGCGGCAGGGTGTCGGTGACGGCGTCGACGAAAAGCCGGACGAGGGCGGCCGGATCGGGGAGTCGCAGAGGTCGGGTGCCCGGCAAGGGCGTGGCGTACGCCTCGCCGGGCATGGCCGCGGCGATGGCGGCGAGGTGCGCGGCGTCATCCGGGTCGAGCGGCCCGGCGCGCCAGGCGTCGATGTCGTCCTCGGTGAGGCCGGGCAGTAGCCGCCCCCGCGCCACGAGGTGGAGTGCGTGGTGAGCGGCGGCGCCCCAGCAGGCGGCCGCCGGGTGAGCCTCAGGGGCACTCCGGGCGTCGAGCAGCAGCGGAAGCGCGTCGGCGATCGGCAGGAGCACAGCCGGGACCGTGCTGCTCCGGGCACCGTTACCGTGACGTCGGGCGACGGTCAGCTGCGCGACGCGGGCGGACGGACCGCTGCCGACGGCCGCCCCACCGCCTCCCGCTCCGCTCTCGCGTTCGTCACCGTTCCCGCACGGGAGCGGGGCCCCGTCCGGCCGCCAGAGCGCGACGCTTCCCGCGCGTGGCGGCGAGCCGGGCAGGAAAATCGCGGCACACGTGACCAAGTCCTCGCAGGCCGCGCCACCGACAGCAGAGGGCACGGCCGGCAAGGCGCTTCTGGCCGGACCGGCGTGCTCCGCCCGCTGCCCGCTGCCCGCCGCCATACCCACTCCTCCCAGATCATCACTCACGGTTACATTTCCTGCCGAGCCAGCGGCCCTCGTCCGCCGTTCGCGCCCGACCTGCGAGTCTACGGTCGCCCGCACAGTCCCCCCTCCCCCGCTTCGCTTCGCTCCGTCGCGAGCGCCTTGCGCCCGCGGATCGATTCGACCGATCTGTGAGCGATGGAACCAGACGCCACTGACAATCGCGTCTGAGCTGCGCTTCTCCCCTTCTCCTGCGGCTACATCCGCTCACATGCATCACGCGGCGCCGGGCCCTGACGCGAGAGTTATCCACAGTTCACGAAAGCCCTCGCACGCCAGCGACAAGAAAGTTACAGTGAGTCACGAAATCACTTTCCGTGACCACGCCCTCCCTTCCGTCGAGGAGATATTCATGCGTCCCCGCACCACGACACGCCCGCCGCCGAACAGTCCACAGCGAAGGAAGCTTTACCGGCCGACCCACACCTTGCGACCTCGCCGGCCCCCGGAACGGAAAAGAATCACGGCCCTCGGTGCCGGCGCACGAAGCGCCAGCCGAAGGCAGACACAGGCGCTGTCTCATCACGAACAGGCCCCTCGCCGAGGCGCCGCCCACGCCTTCCCCTGGGCGTCACCTCTCGGCTCCAGGGCGGGCCAAAAGGCACGGAGAGCGACCTGAGTTACAGAGCGGCGCTGCCCCCACCCCTCACCGACCCGCTCGCGCCTACAGGCTCACGCCGCATACACAGGGTGATGGGGCGCTACGGACCGGTGAGTGACGGCGCCACGTTTCAGGAGCACCATGGACACAGGAGATGGATGGTAATGCGCACGGGAAACGAGCCCCTCCACGCACGCAGTCCGTTGAAAATCCGCTTCGGACTGATCATCTGGGGTCTGGTCTGGGCCGTCGCCGGTACCGTCGCGTTCGTCATGGTCGGCAGACCTGGCTGGGCAGCGGCCTGCGCCGCCCTGGCCATGGTGACCCTCATGGACCTGGCCATGGTCATCCGGCACATCCACCAGGGACCGCACTACCAGCCGGGCAAGGACGTACCGCCCTACGAGCCCGACCACGGGCAGAACGACGCCCGCACCCGACGTCGGCCGTCCGGACCACGCAGAACGCGTCCCCCGTAACGCCGCCCCTCCCTTTCCGCCATCCTGAGCAGAGGAAGAAGAAAGGGAGCGGACGGGGCGCTACACGTTCACGAAAGCTCACGCTCAGGCAGTAGGAGCGGGCGGCAGACCGGGACCGGCTTCGTCAGCACCGGAGCCGAAGCGAGCGGCTTCGATGAAGTCGGGCCGCGGGTCGAGGGCCGCAGCAAGGCGGAAGTGGCGCTGCGCCTCTTCCGGGCGACCGGCCCGCTCAAAGGTCCGACCCAGGGCGAAATGCGCGAACGCGTTGTCCGGCTCACGCTCCAACACAATCTGGAACTCCAGCTCAGCGGGACGGAGTTGCGCAGCGAGGAAGAAGGAGCGAGCACGCAGCAGCCGCGCCGCGGTGTTCTCCGGGTGCGCGGCGATGACGGAATCGAGCAGCCGGATCGCTCCGCGAGGATCCCGGGCGTCCAGCAACTGCTCCGCGGCACGGTAGTCGATGACGTAGGTCTCGGGGCTGCGCTGCTGCACGGTGGCCTCCTTCCGGTACGTACCGGGCGCCCCTCTTGGAGCACCCGGTCGGATTCTCACCGCACAACGACGACATCCGCCAGCGCATTCCCGGCGGAGGGCGGTGAGAGACCTGCGAGGCGCACCACACCGTCGTCACCGAAACGCGGATCTGCACCACAAGGCGCGGACGCGGACACGGCAAGGAGGGGCGGGCGGGAGGAGGGGGAGGGGGGAGGAGGGAAAGCCCCTCACCCCTCCCCCAACCGCTCCCAAACCTCACGCACCTGCGGCTCCAGCGCTTCCAACGGCCCATCGTTGTCAATCACGACGTCGGCCACGGCAAGGCGCTGCTCACGGGTGGCCTGGGCTGACATCCGAGCTTTCGCCTCGTCCTCGGACATGCCTCGCAGGCGTACCAGCCGGTCCAGTTGGGTTTCGGGGGCCGCGTCGACGACAACGACCAGGTCGTAGAGGGAGGCCAGACCGTTCTCGGTGAGCAGCGGTACGTCGTGGATGACGACGGCGTCGGGCCCGGCAGCGGCTTCCAGTTGGGCGGTGCGGGCTCCGACGAGGGGGTGCACGATGGCGTTGAGGGCCTGCAGTTTGGCGGGGTCGGAGAAGACGATGCCGCCGAGTTTGGGGCGGTCGAGGGCACCGTCCTCCGTCAGCACGCCTTCGCCGAACTCCGCCACGACTGCTGCCAGTCCGGGTGTCCCCGGGGCGACGACTTCGCGTGCGATCTTGTCCGCGTCCACGATCACCGCGCCGTAGGAGGCCAGTAGTCGCGAGACCTCGCTCTTGCCAGCTCCGATTCCGCCGGTCAGTCCCACCTTCACCATGCGCCCACGCTATACGCAGGGCTCACGGCTCCGCTCGGGACCACGGGAATCCAGACCACCGGCCACCGCAGACGCGGGAAGCCTTACCCAGGGGACGTCAAGCCGGAAGGCCAGGTTTGCGCGCCATGGAGCCCAGACCCTCGCGCCACCGCTCCGTCAGCATCCCGCGGCCGTGAGCAAGGCACCATCCCCCACAACCGCCGGGCTCCATAGCCGACGGCCTCAAAGACCGCCCCGCCACACCACGCCCCGTCTCCCCATCCGTCAAGCGGTCCCGCCGTCGGCCTCGCGTTCCGCCAGGAAGCGTTCGAGTTCGTCGCCGATCTCCTCGGCGGACGGCAGGTCGACCGCTTCCGCCACGAGGTTGCCGCGGGTTTCGGCGCCCGCCACCGCGTCGTATTGGTGCTCCAATCCGCTGACCAGGGCGACCAGTTCCTCGTCCCCCTCGGAGATCTGCCGTTCGATCTCCTCCTGGGTGCGGAGTGCCTCGGTGCGCAGTGAGTGGGCGGCGCCGGGCAGAACCAGGCCGGTCGCGGCGGTCACCGCTTCCAGTGCGGTGAGCGCGGCGTCCGGGTACGGCGACCGGGCGATGTAGTGCGGGACGTGTGCGGCGACGCCGAGCACGTCGTGTCCCGCTTCGGCGAGCCGGAATTCGATCAGGGCTTCGGCGCTGCCGGGAACCTTGGCCTCTTCGAAGACATCGGCGTGGCCGGGCATCAGGTCGGTGCGGTTGCCGTGCGGGGTGATGCCGACGGGGCGGGTGTGCGGGACACCCATCGGGATGCCGTGGAAGTTGACGGAGAGTCGTACGCCGAGGCGTTCGACCATGTACTGGACGGCGGCGGCGAACCGCTCCCATTCGACGTCCGGTTCGGGTCCGGACAGCAGCAGGAAGGGCGCGCCGGTGGTGTCCTCGACGAGCCGCAGCTCGATGCTGGGCGTTTCGTAGGCCGTCCAGCGGTGGCGGTCGAAGGTCAGAAGGGGGCGGCGAGCCCGGTAGTCGATGAGCCGGTCGTGGTCGAAGCGGGCCACGACGCGGTGCGGCAGGTCGTCCAGCAACCGTTCGACGATCTGGTCGCCGGTTTCACCTGCATCGATGTAGCCGTCGAAGTGGTACAGCAGCACCAGTCCGGCGGAGTCCTCGGCGGTGATGGCTTCCACCTCCGCGAGCCCGCTCGGCTCCCATTCGTACAACCCCTGGGGATCCAACACAGTGTCCGCTCCTCCTCGCGTCCTCTGGGACAACATCCGGCCGGGGTGCCACATTCCCGGTTGTGATCGTCGGCGCGACAACGTCCGGCCAGGTTTTCCGCCGCCGATCCGTCGCGGGACCGGGTCGCCGAGCTGTCGGACCGCCGTCTTCCCGCACTCGGGCTCGGGGTCTCCGGCCAGGGAAAGGGAAACGGCGCGCTCAGAGGATTGTGGAGGATCCGGCGGCTTCGCGTCCTTCCGATGACGTGACACGGCCCCATGGTGGTACGCGGTTCCGGGTAGCGGTGTGTGCAGCCGCACATCACCTTCCGTTCACTCTTCTGAACTCCGTCTTCAGTTATGCCCATGCAGGGCTCTTGACGCTCGAACTGCCGCGCCCCTAGCTTCTCGACCACCCTCGCGATTCACATTTCCGCCCCACGTTCATATACGGAAAGGCAGATGAATGCGCACCGGTCCCCTTCTCACCACCTCGGCCGCCCTCGCCCTGGCCGTCGGCGCGGCCCTGGCCGGCACGGCGGGCGCCTCTCCGGCCACCTCCCCCACACGCGTCATCGACGTCGCGAACGCCTCGCAGCTCAAGACCGCCCTCACGGACGCGAAGCCCGGCGACACGATCCACCTCGCCGACGGCACCTACAAAGGCAACTTCAAAACATCGGCCGCGGGCAGCTCCGGGTCCCGGATCACGCTCACCGGATCACCGAAGGCGATCCTCACCGCGGGCGGCGGCTACGGTCTGCACCTGAACGGCGCCTCGTACTGGACGATCAAGGGCATCACCGTCACCGGCGGCCAGAAGGGCATCATGATGGACGGCGCGAACGGCGTCGTGATCGACTCGGTGACCGTGCACGACCTGGACATGGAAGGCGTCCACTTCCGTAAGTCCAGCAAGAACGGGGTCATCAAGAACTCGACGATCCGCGACACCGGCAAGGGCGGCAGCGGAATGGGCGAGGGCGTGTACGTCGGCAGCGCGGGCGGCACCGACGATCACAGCGACCATGTCCAGGTCCTCAACAACACCATCGGTCCGGGCGTCGGCGGCGAGAACGTCGATGTGAAGGAAGGCACGACGGGCACGAAGATCGTCGGCAACACCTTCGACGGCAGCGGGCTGACCGGCGCGAACTTCGACGACTCCTGGGTCGATGTGAAGGGCAACGACGTCCTGGTGGAGAAGAACACCGGCCGTCACACCACCAACAACGGCTACGAGACGCACACCCAGGAGGACGGCTGGGGCTGCGGCACCGTCTTCAAGGGCAACAAGTCCGACCTGAGCGGCGCCTCCGGGAAGGGCCGCTACGGCTTCAACATCACGAACTACGACGCGAAGAAGTGCTCCGTGACGATCGCGGGTGACAACACCGTGACCGGCGGGCGCGGCGTCGCCAACCCGGGGATCCCGGTGGGCTGATCCACGACGGCCGGACGCGGGGACAGCGGCCAGAACTCTGACAGCTGAGCCCCGGCCCGGCACTCGGACTCCGTTCCACCGCCGATGACCGGCGACTCCGAATCGGGCACCGCCCCGATCACGGTCGCCTCTCCGGGAACGACGAAGGCCCGCCCCGAAGTGGGGCGGGCCTTCGCCTATCGGCTAGTGCCTAGCGGGGAGCTTGTCAGCTCTGGCCGCCGGCCAGCTTCTCGCGGAGCGCGGCCAGGGCCTCGTCCGACGCCAGGGCGCCGGAGTTGTCCGCCGACTCCGAGGAGTACGAGCCGCCGCCGGCGTTGCCGCCGCCGGTGTTGCCGCCACCGGCCACGGGAGCCGCAGCACCCTCGGCCGCAGCCTGCTCGTCGGCCTCGCGGGACTTGATGACCTGCGCCTGGTGCTGCTCGAAGCGCTGCTGGGCCTCGGCGTACTGGTTCTCCCAGGCCTCGCGCTGGGCCTCGTAGCCCTCCAGCCAGTCGTTGGTCTCCGGGTCGAAGCCCTCGGGGTAGATGTAGTTGCCCTGGTCGTCGTAGGACGCGGCCATGCCGTACAGGGTCGGGTCGAACTCGACGGCCGTCGGGTCGGCGCCGAAGGACTCGTTGGCCTGCTTCAGCGACAGCGAGATCCGGCGACGCTCCAGGTCGATGTCGATGACCTTGACGAAGATCTCGTCGTTGACCTGGACGACCTGCTCCGGGATCTCCACGTGGCGCTCGGCCAGCTCGGAGATGTGGACCAGACCCTCGATGCCCTCGTCGACGCGGACGAACGCACCGAACGGCACGAGCTTGGTGACCTTACCCGGGACGACCTGACCGATCTGGTGGGTCCGGGCGAACTGCTGCCACGGGTCTTCCTGGGTGGCCTTGAGCGACAGGGAGACGCGCTCGCGGTCCATGTCGACGTCCAGGACCTCGACCGTGACCTCCTGGCCGACCTCGACGACCTCGGAGGGGTGGTCGATGTGCTTCCAGGACAGCTCGGAGACGTGGACGAGACCGTCGACGCCGCCCAGGTCCACGAAGGCACCGAAGTTGACGATGGAGGAGACGACGCCGGAGCGCACCTGCCCCTTCTGGAGGGTGGTGAGGAAGGTCTGGCGGACCTCGCTCTGGGTCTGCTCCAGCCAGGCACGGCGGGACAGGACCACGTTGTTGCGGTTCTTGTCCAGCTCGATGATCTTGGCCTCGAGCTCCTTGCCCACGTAGGGCTGGAGGTCGCGGACGCGACGCATCTCGACCAGGGAGGCCGGGAGGAAGCCACGGAGGCCGATGTCGAGGATGAGACCACCCTTGACGACCTCGATGACGGTACCGGTGACGATCCCGTCCTCTTCCTTGATCTTCTCGATCGTGCCCCAGGCACGCTCGTACTGAGCGCGCTTCTTGGACAGGATGAGGCGGCCTTCCTTGTCCTCCTTCTGGAGAACCAGGGCCTCGATCTCGTCGCCGACGGCGACGACCTCGTTGGGGTCGACGTCGTGCTTGATCGACAGCTCGCGGCTGGGGATCACGCCTTCGGTCTTGTAACCGATGTCGAGCAGGACCTCGTCCCGGTCGACCTTCACGATGACGCCGTCGACGATGTCGCCGTCGTTGAAGTACTTGATCGTCTCGTCGATCGCGGCGAGGAAGGCTTCCTCGTTACCGATGTCGTTGACCGCAACCTGCGGGGTGGTGGCGGTGGTCTCGGTGCTGCTCGTCATGTGGGAAAGGGCTCCGGTACGGACATTGAAGTCGTAGGTACTGCTACGCCGAGAGCCGTTATCGCTTCTGCACAAGCCGGACAGCGTCAGAGGCGTTTCCCCGAGAGCCCCGCATGGACCGGAGCCAACCGAAACGCCTCGAAAACCGAGGGGACATACATACAGATGCGAGCGCGACCTGCTCCGTCTGAGGCGCACAAGCCCGCAGCGCAACTTGTAGCATACGGGGGCAGCCGGGCAGGGTCAATGCGCGAAGCCGCACACCCAGGGCAGAACGCCCGATTACCGGCGCGCGTGATGTTCCGCGGGGCCGGAAGGGCCTCGCCGTCCCTACTGCTGCAAGTTCAGCGAAGACTACGACGACGGGCGCGATGAACCAAGAGTACGAGCCGGAGGCGACCCGACGTCATGCCTCGGCGACGGAAAGCAGCCGGGCCAGCCGCGGCTGGTGGGACCGGAACGCGGACGAGTACCAGAGCGAGCACGGCGCGTTCCTCGGGGACGACCGGTTCATCTGGGGCCCGGAGGGACTGGACGAGGAGCAGGCCGGGCTGCTCGGGCCGGCGGAGGGGCTGAAGGGCCGGCGGATCCTGGAGATCGGGGCGGGCGCGGCGCAGTGTGCGCGCTGGCTCGCGGCGCAGGGTGCGCACCCGGTGGCGCTGGATCTCTCGCACCGGCAGTTGCAGCACGCGCTGCGGCTCGCGGACGGGGCGGACGGTGCAGCGGGCGGTGCGGTGGAGCTGGTCGAGGCGGACGCGGGGGCGTTGCCGTTCCGGGACGGCGCGTTCGACCTGGCGTGTTCCGCGTATGGCGCGATTCCGTTCGTGGCCGATCCGGTGCGGGTGTTGCGCGAGGTGCGGCGGGTGCTGCGGCCGGGCGGACGGTTCGTGTTCTCGGTGACGCATCCGATCCGCTGGGCGTTCCCGGACGAGCCGGGGCCGGAGGGGCTGTCGGTGGCCGCGTCGTACTTCGACCGGACGCCGTACGTGGAGCAGGACGAGAGCGGGCGCGCGGTCTACGTCGAGCATCACCGGACGGTGGGTGACCGGGTGCGGGACGTGGTGGCGGCCGGGTTCCGGCTGGTGGATCTGGTGGAGCCGGAGTGGCCGGACGAGAACACGCAGGAGTGGGGCGGCTGGTCGCCGTTGCGCGGATATCTGATCCCGGGGACGGCGATCTTCGTGTGCGAGGCGGAGTGAGCCGGCGGTGACGGGGCGGGCCCGCCCGGGTTGCGGGACGGGCCCGTCCGGTGGCGTCGGCGGGGGCGGCAGACTGGGCGGGTGATCCGCGATGACGTACTGAGTCTGCTGCCCGCCCGTTCCGCGCTGCCGGCGCTGCGTGAGGCCCTGGACGGGCCGGGGAGCGCGGTGCTGTGCGCGCCGCCCGGTACGGGTAAGACGACGCTGGTGCCGCTGGAGCTGGCGGGGCTGGTGGGGCCGGGGCCGGGGCGGCGGGTGCTGGTGGCGGAGCCGCGGCGGATCGCGGCGCGGGCGGCGGCGCGGCGGATGGCGTGGCTGCTGGGGGAACGCGTCGGTGAACGGGTGGGGTTCACGGTGCGCGGGGAGCGGCGGGTGGGGCCGCGGACGGCCGTGGAGGTGGTGACGACCGGGGTGCTGCTCCAGCGGTTGCAGCAGGATCCGGAGCTGGCGGGCGTCGATGTGGTGGTGCTCGACGAGTGCCATGAGCGGCATCTGGACGCGGACACGGCGGCGGCGTTCCTGTTGGACGTACGGGCGGCGCTGCGGCCGGAGCTGCGGTTGGTGGCAGCGTCGGCGACGACGGACGCGGCCGGGTGGGCGGCGCTGCTGGGCGGTGCGGAAGGGCCCGCTCCGGTGGTGACGGCGGAGGGCACCTCGTACGAGGTGGAGGTGGTGTGGGCGCCGCCGGAGCGTCCGGTGCGGCCGCCGCACGGGACGCGGGTGGATCCGGCGCTGCTGACGCATGTGGCGGGGGTGGTGCGGCGGGCGCTGCGGGAGCGGTCGGGGGATGTGCTGTGTTTTCTGCCGGGTGCCGGGGAGATCGGGCGGGTCGCGGGGCTGCTGGCCGGGGTGGAGGCGGAGGTGTTGCAGGTCCACGGGCGGGCTCCGGCGGAGGTGCAGGACGCGGTGCTGGCCGGGGGTGACGGGGTGCGCCGGGTGGTGCTGGCGACGGCGGTGGCGGAGTCGAGTCTGACGGTGCCGGGGGTCCGGGTGGTGGTGGACTGCGGGCTGGCGCGGGTGCCGCGGACGGATCACGCGCGGGGCCTGGGGGCGCTGGCGACGGTGCGGGCGTCGCGGGCGGCGGCCCGGCAGCGGGCGGGGCGGGCCGGGCGCGAGGCGCCGGGTGCGGTGTATCGCTGCTGGTCGGAGGGGGAGGACGGGCGGTTGCCGCGGTTCCCCGATCCGGAGATCAAGGTGGCGGAGCTGTCGGCGTTCGCCTTGCAGGTGGCGTGTTGGGGGGATCCATCGGCGGCGGGGCTGGCGTTGCTGGATCCGCCGCCCGCGGGGGCGATGGCGGCGGCGCGGGAGGTGCTGGGCGCGGTCGGAGCGGTGGACGCGGACGGCCGGGTGACGGAGCGGGGGCGGCGGCTGGCGCGGCTGGGCGTGGAGCCGCGGCTGGCGCGGGCGCTGCTGGACGGCGCGCGGGAGGTCGGGGTGCGGCGCGCCGCCGAGGTGGTGGCGCTGCTGAGCGAGGAGCCGCCGCGGTCGTACGGGGACGATCTGGCGGCCGCGTGGCGGCAGGCACGGCGTGGCGGCGACGCGTATGCCGCGCGGTGGCGGCAGGAGGCCCGGCGGCTGACGTCGGCGGTGGCGGGGCTGGGGCCGGAGGACGGCGCGGACGGTACGGGTGATGGGGACGGGGGCGCGGAGGGCCTGGGGGGCTTCGGTGGGGCGGGGGCGCGTACCGGCGCCGGATCGGTGGAAGGCCGTGGGCGCTCCGGTGGTGAGGGGGCAAGCTCCGGGGTCGGCTGCGCAGAGGCCCTCGAGCGCTCCGGTGGGGCGGGGGCCGAGGCCGGTTCCTCGGGGCCTCAGGGGCGCTCCGGTGGTGCAGGGGCCGCGCGCGATTCCCCGGGTCGCCACAGGCGCTCCGGCGGTGAGGGGGCAAGCTCCGGGGTCGGCTCCGCTGAGGGCCGGGGGCGTCCCGGTGGGGCGGGTGCCGGGGCGAGGGATGACGAGGCGGTGGCCGGGTTGGTGGCGGCGTTGGCGTTTCCGGAGCGGGTGGCTCGGGCGCGGGGCGGCGGCAGTTTTCTGATGGCGTCCGGGACGCGGGCGGAGACGGGGGAGGCGGGTTCGCGGTTGCGGGAGGCGCGGTGGCTGGCGGTCGCGGTGGCGGACCGTCCGGTGGCTTCGGCGTCCGCGCGGGTGCGGCTGGCGGCGGTGATCGACGAGGCGACGGCTCGGGCGGCGGCGGGGGCGCTGTACTCCCGTGGCGAGGAGGTCCGGTGGGCGGACGGTGAGGTCGTGGCGCGGGAGGTGGCGCGGCTGGGGGCGATCGAGCTGGTGACGCGTCCGCTGGCGGCGCCGGACGCGGGCGCGGTGCGGGCGGCGGTGGCGGAGGGGTTGCGGCGGGAGGGCGTCGGGCTGTTGCGTTGGTCGGCCGGGGCGGTGTCGCTGCGGCAGCGGATGGCTTTCCTCCACGGGGAGCTGGGGCAGCCGTGGCCGGACGTGTCGGACGCGGCGCTGCTGGAGCGGGCCGGGGAATGGCTGGGCGTGGAGCTGGAACGGGCGCGCCGGCGGGCGGATCTGGAGCGGATCGACGCCGGGGCGGCGCTGGGGCGGCTGCTGCCGTGGGCCTCCGGTGACGCGGTGCGCTTCGACGAGCTGGCGCCGGAGCGGATCGAGGTGCCGAGCGGTTCGCGGGTACGGGTCGACTACAGCGGTGCGCAGCCGGTGCTGGCCGTGAAGGTGCAGGAGATGTTCGGGCAGCAGGAATCGCCGCGGGTGGCGGGCGGGCGGGTGCCGGTCCTCGTCCATCTGCTCTCCCCCGCCGGGCGTCCGGCGGCGGTGACGGCGGATCTGGCGTCCTTCTGGCGCGACGGCTACCGGGCCGTACGGGCGGAGCTGCGGGGACGTTACCCGAAGCATCCGTGGCCGGAGGATCCGTCGGCTGCCGAGCCGACGCGGCACACGACGGCACGGATGAAGGGGACGAAGGAGGCGAAAGGACGGCAGCGCTGAGATTGTCCGGCGGGCTCCGGCGGGCGGGGAACGGGTCGGTCGTGGCGGGCCAGGGACGGCCGGTATCAGGGGTGACGGAGGCTGCTCTCCGGCGGGAGCGGCGTCGGGCGGTGGCGGCTGCGGCGGGCGCCGTCGCCGCGGGGCGGAGGGTGCCAGGTCGTGGCGGGGCGGACGGCCGACGGGCGGCGGCGCGCCGGACAGAACCAGCGGCGTGATGAGTCGTGAGGAAAGGGGCGGACAACCGGCCCGGCCGGGAACGGTCATCGGCTCACGGCGACGCGCCGGGCCCCGGGAAGACGCGGGCGGAGCCGAGCCCTCGGGCGGCCCCGTACAAGGCCCGTCGGGCGTTGCGGCGGCAGGTCAACTCGGCTGAGCCGGCAGGGCGTTCATCGGCGCTCCCCCTCCTTCGATCTCCGTTCCACCTTACGGTCCCCCACTGACAGCGGGCCGTGTCGTGGCGGGCGGGCCGGTGGGGCGGGAGCGGGCCTCCAGGGTGAGGCTGAGGGCCAGGAGGGCCAGGCCGAGGGCGAGGAAGCCCCAGGGCAGGTAGCTGGTGAGGAGGAGGACCAGGGTGCGCTGGGAGGAGACGAGGGCGACGACGGCGTCGACGTAGTCGGGGCGCATCTTGACGTGTCCGGCGAAGGCGGTGACCTTGCCGCCGCCGGGGAGCAGGTCGCCGCCGCGCAGCTCCTCCTTGTGGATCTCCTCGCCGTTGACGGGTGCGCCGGTGACGGGGTCGACCCAGAACATGCGCTTGGTGGTGTACCAGCGGGTGGTGCCCATCTTCCGTACGGAGTCCGCCGTGACGCCCTTGATCGGGAGTTTCTTCGGCAGCGCGACCCGGGTCCAGGGGATGGTCTGCTCGAAGTAGTAGACCTCCATGCCGTGGAAGGTGCGGGTGCCCTTGTAGTGGATGGGGGCGGAGGTGCGGGTCTGGGCGTCGAAGTAGGCGTAGTCGCGCTTCTCGACGAGGAAGGGCCATTTGTACTCGATGCCGTCGCGGCGTACGGCGTCGCCGTCGACGCTTTCGCCGGTGGCGTGGACCGGTTCCTGGCTGTGGGCGTCGAAGATGTAGCGCTCGGGGATCTGGGAGACCATTTTTCCGTCGGGCCCGGCGACGTAGGTGAGGGTGTCCCAGACGACGACGTCGCGGTCGGCGGTCCGCTCGATGCGGTCGGCGGCGGCGACGTTGCCCTTGAGGGTCTGGACGACGGTGAGCCGGGGGACCTTCTTCGCCTTCATGGTGCCGTAGTCGACGAGGGTGGCGGGCTCGGCGACCAGGACGGTGTCCTGGTACTGGCTGGGCGGGATCTTCGCCAGGCGCGGGAAGGCGTACCAGCGCAGCAGCGGGGAGAGCGCGGTGCAGAAGACGGCGGCGGCGAGGAGTATCAGGCTGGCTTTGCGGCGCATGGCGGTGCGTCCCTTCCCTTCCGGGGTGTGCGGCGTCCGTGCCGTCAGGGGTGGGCGGGGACGGTGGTGCGCAGCGGCTTGGGGGAGGTGGTGCCGTCGGGCGCGCCGATCGCCGTGATGGCCAGGACGAGGAGGAGGGCGGCGGCGAGACCGGTGGCGGCCGCGGTGAGGGCGCGCATGGGCGGCTCCCGGGAGCTGATGCTTCGTCAGGGAGGGGGCACCGTAGCAACGGGCGGCCGAGATGAGAACACGTGGCACCGCCGCCCTGCCCGGGGTGGGCGGGGCGGCGGTGGCGGCGCGGCGGGCGGTCAGCCGGCGGGGGCCGTGACCTTGAGTTCGAGGGTGAGGACGGCGCCGTCGTCGGTGGTCAGCCGGAGCCGGAAGGTGCCGGTGTGGTCGGCGTCGGTGCGGATCTCCGGGAGTTCCAGCAGGCCGTGGGCGTCGGTGGTGAGGCCGGTCAGGGTGCGGCGCGCGGCGCCCTCGGGAGCGTCGCCGTCGTGGGGGTCGGCGAAGAAGGGGCCGGTGGGGTTCGGGACGGGGAGGTCGGGGGCGCCGGTGACCATGGTGGCGGTGACGGGTACGCCCGCGACGGGCTCGCCCCGGTGGCTCGCCTCGATCACGATGCTGCCCGCGGCGTAACTGTCGCCCGCGGTCACGGTCAGCGCCTTGTCCGAGGTGCGACTGAGGGTGTCGGCCTTCGGGGCGGGTGGCGCCTCGACCGTGGCGGAGAAGTCGACGGGCGGCACGGTACGGCCGACGGCGGTGGCGCGGACGGTGAACGTTCCGGCCCTGTCTCCGGCGCGCAGCTCGGGGGCGGTGGCCAGACCGTCCTTGCCGGTGGTGACGGTGGCAGCGGTGGCGCCGTCCGGGAAGCGGGCGTCGGTGGTGCCGGTGACGGTGAACCGTACGGGGGCACCGGCGACGGGTTTCCCGGCGGCGTCCTGGGCGCGCACCTGGGGCGGGGTGGTGAACTTCCCGCCCGTGGTGGCGGTGAGGTCCTTGTCCCCGGTCCGTTCGAGGGCGGTGAGGGGCGCGGGGTCGGCGTGGTCGGTGGGGGGCTTGGTGCCGGCGCCGCCCGTGCCGTTGTCGCCGGAGTCACCCGGGGTGCCGCCGGTGGCCGGCGGCGTGGTGGTGTCCGGGGATGGGTCGTGCGTGTCCGGCCGATTGTTCCCGTGGTCCTCGGCCGGGGTCCTTCCGGGCTTCTTGCCGGGCTTCTTCGCGGCGCCCCTCGTGGGGCCGCCCGGTGTGCGGCCGGGCCCGGACGGTCCCGTTCCGGGGCGGACGGTGCCGCCGTCGCGGTGGCGGGCGGGCAGGACGCCGGTGCCGTCCGGGACCTCGTGGGTGCCCTTGCGGTAGAAGGCGTACCAGGCCAGGACGGTGCGCAGGTAGTCCTCGGAGTGGTTGTAGCCGAGGATGGCGCGGTCGAGGTCGCGGGCGAAGGTGAGATCGCGGCCGCCGCCGCAGAGGTAGTGGCCGGCGGCGAGCGCCGCGTCGAAGACGTTGTGGGGGTCCTTCTTGCCGTCACCGTTGCCGTCGGCGCCCCAGCCGCTGCCGTCGGGGCCGCCCTGGGACCAGGTCGACGGGATGAACTGCATCGGGCCCACCGCACGGTCGTGGGTGAGATCGCCGTCGTAACGGCCCTGGTCGGTGTCGGTGATGCGGGCGAAGCCCTCGCCGTTGAGCTGGGGGCCGACGATGGGCCGCAGGGTGGTGCCCTCGGAGTCGACGGCGCCGCCACGTGCCTGACCGGATTCCACCTTGCCGATCGCGGCGAGCAACTGCCACGGCAGCCGGCAGCCGGGATCGGTGGCGCCGACACTCGCCTCGGCCTTCTTGTACGCGGCGAGGACGGTGGCGGGGATTCCGGCCTCGGCGGGCCCGGTGACGACCGGCCCGCCGGGCTTCCCGCGCGAAGCGCCGGGCTTCTTCCCCGAACCGTCGGGCGGTACGGGGCTGTTGAGCGGCGGCAGGTCCGTGTAGTAGGGCGAGTCGCCGTCGACGGTGGAGTCCGCGGGCGGCCGCAGCGGGCGCTCCCGGGCCTGGGCGCGTTCGACCGTGCCCGGCGCCTGAGAAGCCGTCAGGGCGGCCACCACCAGGGCCGCGATCGCCGCCGACCCGGCTCCTCGGCGGACCCGCCGCCCGAACGTGGCTGCCATGCGTGCCTCCCCTGCCGTGGTGGACCGCGCCGGAGCCGCCGTTTGCGTGCTCCCCTGCGCGCCAACGGACGCGACACTACGACACCTGGAGACGCACATCTACCGCCATCCTCGGTCGAGATGGTGAACCGTACCGGTCAGAGTTGATCGCTTATCGACCACTTGTCGCGAACGCGCAAGGAGCTTGAAGAAAGCCCTGCCGCATGCCCGGCGAGCGTCTCAAACCGCGGAACAAAACGCGGAACAGGAACAACGGCCTTCGCCCTGCTCCTCAGGCCGCCGGAACCGGGAACACACACCTGCTGTCCAGGAGCAGCCGGACACCCGGCGGGCGGCGAACCCCCGTGAGAGCCGGGAGCCTTGGCAGGCCAGGGAAGCACGACGCCCCTCCGGCCTGCGGAAGGAAGCAGGCCGGAGGGGCGTGCGGCGGCGAGCGGGGGCTCGGCCCTCGGCGGCCACGGCGGGTGGTGCGCCCGCGGCCGGCGGTCCGTCAGTGGGCGGCCGACTCCCAGTCCGCGCCGACGCCGACGGAGACGTCCAGCGGGGCGCGCAGCTCGACCGCGCCCGCCATCTCGCGGCGCAGCAGCTCCTCGACCTGCTTGCGCTCGCCGGGTGCCACCTCGACCACGATTTCGTCGTGCACCTGGAGCAGCATCCGGGACGTCAGTCCGGCCGCCCGCAGCGCCTCGTCGACCTTCAGCATCGCGATCTTGACGATGTCGGCGGCGGTGCCCTGGATCGGGGCGTTCAGCGCCATCCGCTCGGCCATCTCACGGCGCTGGCGGTTGTCGCTGTTGAGGTCGGGGAGGTAGCGGCGGCGGCCGAGGATCGTCTCGGTGTAGCCCGTGGCGCGGGCCTCCTCCACGACGCGCTGGAGGTAGTCCCGCACGCCGCCGAACCGCTCGAAGAAGTTGTCCATCAGCTTGCGCGCCTCGTCCGGCTGGATGCCCAACTGCTGCGAGAGCCCGAACGCCGACAGACCGTAGGCCAGGCCGTACGACATCGCCTTGATCTTGCGGCGCATCTCCGGGTCGACCTCCGTCTTGGGGACGGAGAAGACATGGGAGGCGACGGTGGTGTGCAGGTCCTCACCGGAGGTGAACGCCTCGATCAGGCCCTCGTCCTCGGAGAGGTGGGCCATGACCCGCAGCTCGATCTGGCTGTAGTCGGCCGTCAGCAGGGTGTCGTAGCCCTCGCCGACGACGAAGCTGCGGCGGATGGCGCGGCCCTCGTCGGTGCGGACCGGGATGTTCTGGAGGTTGGGGTCGGTCGAGGAGAGACGGCCGGTGGCGGCGACGGTCTGGTTGAACGTCGTGTGGATGCGGCCGTCCGCGGCGATGGTCTTGATCAGGCCCTCGACCGTGGCGCGCAGCTTGGACTGCTCACGGTGGCGCAGCATGATCACCGGCAGTTCGTTCTCGGTCTGGGCGGCGAGCCAGGCGAGGGCGTCGGCGTCGGTGGTGTAGCCGGTCTTGGTCTTCTTCGTCTTCGGCAGGCCCAGCTCGCCGAAGAGGACTTCCTGGAGCTGCTTGGGCGAGCCGAGGTTGAATTCGTGGCCCGCCGCGGCGTGCGCCTCCTGGACGGCCTGCTGCACCGCCCCGGCGAACTGCTGCTCCATCCGCTCCAGCCAGCCGCGGTCGGCGGCGATGCCGTCGCGCTCCATACGGGCCAGCAGGGCGCTGGTGGGCAGCTCGACGTCGCGCAGCAGCTCGGCGGCGCCGACCTCGGCGAGCCGGGTCTCGAAGGCGGCGCCGAGATCCAGCACCGTACGGGCCTTGGCCATCAGCGCGTCGGCCTCGGCCTCCTCGTCGGCGCCGAACGCCAGCTGGCCGCCCGCCTCGGCGGCCGGGGCGAGATCGCGGCCGAGGTACTCGACCGAGAGGGCGTCGAGGGCGAAGGAGCGGCGGCCGGGCTTGACCAGGTAGGCGGCGAGGGCGGTGTCCATGGTGACGCCGTCGATCCGCCAGCCGTGCTCGCCGAAGACCCGCATCAGACCCTTGGCGTTGTGCATGACCTTGGGGCGGTCCGCGGCGGCACTCCAGGCGGCGAAGGCCCGCTCATCGGCCTCGTCGAGCTGCGCCGGGTCGAACCAGATCGCCGGGCCCTCGGCCGTGGCCAGCGCGATCTCGGCGACGCTGCCGCTGCCCAGGGACCAGACGTCCACGGTGGAGACGCCCAGCGGACCGGTGCCGTGCTCGGCGAGCCAGGGGGCCAGCTCACCGGCGCCGGCGACGGTGCCGTCCACCTCGACGCCGCCGACCGCGGCGGGCTCGTCGGCGCCCTGGTCGGCCCCCGGGTCGACGGCGTGCAGACGGTCGCGCAGACCCTGGTTACGGATCTCCAGGCCGTTGAGGAACGCGGTGAGCTTCTCGCGGTCGTACGCCTCGCGGACCAGCTCACCGGGGCCGCAGGGCAGCTCCACGTCACGGACCATCTCCGTCAGCCGGCGGTTGAGCTTGACGGACTCCAGGTGATCGCGGAAGTTCTGGCCCGCCTTGCCCTTGACCTCCTCGGCCCGCTCCACCAGCTCGGCGAAGGATCCGAACTGGTTGATCCACTTCGCGGCGGTCTTCTCGCCGACGCCGGGGATACCGGGGAGGTTGTCCGACGGGTCGCCGCGCAGCGCCGCGAAGTCCGGGTACTGGGCGGGGGTCAGGCCGTACTTCTCGACGACCTTCTCCGGGGTGAAGCGCGTCAGCTCGGAGACGCCCTTGGTGGGGTAGAGGACCGTGACGTCGTCGGTGACGAGCTGGAAGGAGTCGCGGTCGCCGGTGACGATGGAGACGGCGAAGCCCTGGGCGGTGGCCTGCCGGGTGAGCGTGGCGATGACGTCGTCGGCCTCGAAGCCCTCGACGGCGAAGCGCTTGACGTGCATCGCGTCGAGCAGCTCGCCGATCAGCTCGACCTGGCCGCGGAACTCGTCGGGCGTCTTGGAGCGGTTCGCCTTGTACTCGGGGAACTCCTCGGAGCGCCAGGTCTTGCGGGAGACGTCGAAGGCCACCGCGAAATGGGTGGGCGCCTCGTCACGCAGGGTGTTCGCGAGCATGGACGCGAAGCCGTAGATCGCGTTGGTCGGTTGCCCCGTGGCGGTGGTGAAATTCTCCACGGGCAGGGCGAAGAACGCCCGGTAGGCCATGGAGTGCCCGTCCATCAGGAGCAGGCGGGGACGGTCGCCCCCCGCCGCTGCGGTGCCGGTCGTTTCGCTCTTCTTCGCTGCCTTTGCTGCCACGCCCCCGATCCTGCCACGCCCCACTGACAATCCCCGCCGCGGCGGGGACGGGCGGCGGGCGGACGGCCGGGAGGGAGGCGGCGGCCACCGGCCCCGCCCTGCGCACGGTGGACTCCGCGCGCAGGTTTTCCACAGGCGTCCGTCCCGCCGTCGCGGCGTTGTCCACAGGCTCTGCCCGCCCGCCACGGTCCATGACAGGATCGGATGTGCACGGCAACGATCCGGCCCGGCCCCCGTGCGCCGGACGGCCCACGGCCCGAGGGAGAGCGTCATGGCAGGCAAGCCGCCCGCATCCGATCCGGTTCAGGACGCGCCCGAGGTCGGCGCGCCCCAGCACTCCGCCGTCGGCCTCCCCGCGATCACCAACGCGCTGCGCATCTCGCAGCAGCAGATGGGCGTGCGCCGTACGGCCCTGACGCTGCTGCGCGTCAACCAGAAGAGCGGTTTCGACTGCCCCGGGTGCGCCTGGCCCGAGGGCGAGCAGCGGCACACCGCGGAGTTCTGCGAGAACGGCGCCAAGGCCGTCGCGGAGGAGGCGACGCTGCGCCGCGTCACCCCGGAGTTCTTCGCCGCGCACCCCGTCGCGGATCTCGCCGGACGCAGTGGTTACTGGCTCGGCCAGCAGGGCCGGCTGACCCACCCCATGTACCTCGCCGAGGGCGCCGATCACTACGAACCGGTCTCCTGGGAGCGTGCCTTCGACATCCTGGGCGAGGAACTGACGGCCCTCGGATCGCCCGATGAGGCGGTCTTCTACACCTCCGGCCGCACCAGCAACGAAGCCGCCTTCCTCTTCCAGCTCTTCGCCCGCGAGTTCGGCACGAACAACCTCCCCGACTGCTCCAACATGTGCCACGAGTCGTCCGGCTCGGCGCTGACCGAGACCCTCGGCGTCGGCAAGGGCAGCGTACTGCTGGAGGACCTCTACAAGGCCGATCTGATCATCGTCGCCGGGCAGAACCCCGGGACCAACCACCCCCGGATGCTGACCGCGCTGGAGAAGGCGAAGGCCGGCGGCGCGCGGATCATCTCCGTCAATCCGCTGCCCGAGGCCGGTCTGGAGCGGTTCAAGAACCCGCAGACGCCACGCGGTCTGGCGGGCGGCGGCACGGCGCTGACCGATCTCTTCCTCCAGGTCCGCATCGGGGGCGACCAGGCGCTCTTCCGTGCCCTGTGCCGCCGCGTCCTGGAGACCGAAGGCGCGCTCGATCAGGAGTTCATCGACGCGCACACGCACGGCTTCGAGGAGTTCGCGGCCGCCGCGCGCGCCGCCGACCCCGAGGAGACGCTGCGCGCCACCGGGCTGCGCCAGGAGGAGATCGACGCGGCGGCGGAGATGGTCCTCGCGTCGCGGCGCACCATCGTGTGCTGGGCGATGGGCCTGACGCAGCACAAGCACTCGGTGCCCACCATCCGCGAGGTGGTCAACTTCCTGCTGCTGCGCGGCAACGTCGGCCGCCCCGGCGCCGGGGTCTGCCCCGTGCGCGGGCACAGCAACGTCCAGGGTGACCGCACCATGGGCATCTTCGAGCGGCCCGCGCCCGCCTTCCTCGACGCCCTGGAGAAGGAGTTCGGTTTCGCGCCGCCCCGCAAGCACGGGTACGACGTGGTCCGGGCCATCCGGGCGCTGCGTGACGGCGACGCCAAGGTGTTCTTCGCGATGGGCGGCAACTTCGTCTCGGCCACCCCCGACACCGATGTCACCGAGGCGGCGGTACGGCGCGCCCGGCTGACGGTGCACGTCTCCACCAAGCTCAACCGCTCGCACGTGGTGACGGGCGCGCGGGCGCTGATCCTGCCGACGCTGGGCCGTACGGAGCGCGATGTGCGAGGCGGCGCCGAGCAGTTCGTGACGGTCGAGGACTCCATGGGGATGGTGCACGCCTCCCGGGGGCGGCTGGCCCCGGCCGGTCCGCAGCTGCTGTCGGAGACCGCGATCGTGGCCCGGATGGCCCGCCGCGTCCTCGGCGAGCGGAGCCGTACGCCGTGGGAGGAGTTCGCCCGCGACTACGGGACGATCCGTGACCGCATCGCCCGGGTCGTCCCCGGCTTCGAGGACTTCAACGCCAAGGTCGCCCGCCCCGGCGGCTTCACCCTGCCGCACGCGGCCCGGGACAGCCGCAGCTTCCCCACCGCCACCGGGAAGGCCAACTTCACGGCGGCGCCCGTGGAGTACCCGCGCGTCCCCGAGGGCCGGCTGCTGCTCCAGACGCTGCGCTCGCACGATCAGTACAACACTACGATCTACGGTCTCGACGATCGCTACCGCGGTATCAAGAACGGCCGCCGGGTCGTGCTGCTCCACCCCGAGGACGCCCGGGAGCACGGCTTCGCCGACGGTGACTACGCCGACCTGGTCAGTGAGTGGACGGACGGCAGCGAGCGCCGCGCGCCCGGGTTCCGGGTGGTGCACTACCCCACCGCGCGGGGCTGCGCGGCGGCGTACTACCCGGAGACCAATGTGCTCGTCCCGCTCGATCACACCGCCGACACCAGCAACACCCCGGCGTCGAAGTCCGTGGTGATCCGGCTGGAGCGGCCCGAGGACGAGAGGGCTGACGGGGCCCCGGAGCGGTGACCCCGCGCCCGGCGGCGCCGGAGCGGGCTGATAGGAACATCCGGATCACCGATCAGCACGGACGAGCGGACGGAGCGAGCACTTGGGCACGCAGCAGACCACCACGTTCCCGCGGGAGGTCCTCGACCAGTGGGCCGGGCCCGGCCTCGATCTGCCCGCGCTCTTCTCCGCCGGGCACCTCGGCAGCCGGATGAGTGTGCAGGTCATCGAGGCAGGTCCGGACCGCGTCGTCGGCACGATGCCGGTCGAGGGCAACACCCAGCCGTACGGGCTGCTGCACGGCGGCGCGTCCGCGGTGCTGGCGGAGACCCTCGGGTCGGTCGGCGCGATGCTGCACGGCGGCCCGTCGAAGCTGGCCGTCGGCGTGGACCTGAACTGCACCCACCACCGCGGGGTCCGCTCGGGCCTGGTGACCGGCGTCGCCACCCCGGTCCACCGGGGGCGCTCCACCGCGACGTACGAGATCGTGATCACCGACGAGGCGGACAAGCGGGTCTGCACCGCCCGCCTGACCTGCATGCTCCGGGACGCCCCCGAGGACGCCTACCGAAGCTGAGGCCCCACCCGCCCGCGGCCGCCCCGCCCGTGCGCCCGGCAGCCTCGCTCGGGCGTCCGCCCGGCACCGGCCCCGGGCACACGTGTGGCCCCGCACCGTACGACGGTGACGGGGCCACACGGGCAAAACCTCCGGGCCGCTACTGCCCCGGCTGGTCCTTCCGGTCCTTCTGGTCCTTCTGCTTCTTCTCCTCGGCGTCCTCGATGACCGCCTCGGCGACCTGCTGCATGGAGAGCCTGCGGTCCATCGACGTCTTCTGGATCCAGCGGAACGCGGCCGGTTCGGTCAGCCCGTACTGGGTCTGCAGGATGCTCTTCGCGCGGTCGACCAGTTTGCGGGTCTCCAGCCGCTGGGTGAGGTCGGCGACCTCCTTCTCCAGCGTCTTCAGCTCGGTGAAGCGGCTGACCGCCATCTCGATGGCGGGGACGACGTCGCTCTTGGAGAACGGCTTGACGAGATACGCCATCGCGCCCGCGTCCCGGGCGCGCTCCACCAGCTCGCGCTGGGAGAAGGCGGTCAGCATCAGGACGGGGGCGATGCTCTCCCCGGCGATCCGCTCGGCGGCGGAGATGCCGTCCAGGATCGGCATCTTCACGTCGAGGATGACCAGGTCCGGACGGTGTTCACGGGCCAGTTCGACGGCTTTCTGCCCGTCACCGGCCTCACCGACGACGGTGTAGCCCTCCTCCTCCAGCATCTCTTTGAGGTCGAGACGGATGAGGGCCTCGTCCTCGGCGATCACGACGCGCGTCGTGAGCGGGGGGACGTGCGACCGGTCATCATCGGCGGCGGGCTGCTCGGGCTCGGCGGCGCTCACGGGTCTCCTCGTTCAGGCAGGTGGTGCCCCTTTAGCGTACCCAGCTCCTGTATGGTGGGAGCACGACGGGGGCTCCTCAGCCTTCGATTCCCAAGGCCCTGGTACCCCAACCGGTTAGAGGGACGGTGCTCAAACCACCGACAGTGTGGGTTCGAATCCCACCCAGGGCACTTCGCCTCACTTTCGAAGGCCAGACCTCGCTCCGCCGATCGGTGATCTTCACCCGTCATGACGAGCGCGTCCGGTAGCCCTCCCCTCGCGAGAGGCCCGGTGCCTCTGCCCCCGTACGGCGCTCCGCCCCGGCTTCCTGCCATGGCAGGCAGAGGGCCGAAGCACTGACAGGAACGGCGGTCAGAACCTCGGCCCGGCATCAACGCCCGCGCACGGGCGGCTGTTTCCCCCGGCGGAACGGCGGAGCTATTTCCCGCCGTCGTCCTCGCCGATGCGGTGGACCCGGACGAGGTTGGTGGAGCCAGGAACGCCGGGCGGCGAACCGGCGGTGATGATCACCAGGTCTCCCCGTTCGCAGCGGCCGATCTTCAGCAGCTGCTCGTCGACCTGCGCGACCATCTCGTCGGTGGAGGCGACGGTCGGGCCGAGGAAAGTCTCCACGCCCCAGGTGAGGTTGAGCTGCGAGCGGGTCGCCGGGTCGGGGGTGAAGGCGAGCAGCGGGATGGGCGAGCGGTAGCGGGAGAGCCGGCGGACGGTGTCGCCGGACTGCGTGAAGGCGACGAGGAACTTCGCGCCGAGGAAGTCGCCCATCTCGGCGGCCGCGCGGGCGACGGCGCCGCCCTGGGTGCGGGGTTTGCTGCGGTCGGTCAGCGGCGGCAGGCCCTTGGCGAGGATGTCCTCCTCGGCCGCCGTGACGATGCGGCTCATGGTGCGGACCGTCTCGGTGGGGTACTTCCCCACGCTCGTCTCACCGGAGAGCATCACCGCGTCCGTGCCGTCGATGACGGCGTTGGCGACGTCGGACGCCTCGGCGCGGGTGGGCCGGGAGTTGTCGATCATCGAGTCCAGCATCTGGGTGGCGACGATCACCGGCTTGGCGTTGCGCTTGGCCAGCTTGACGGCGCGCTTCTGGACGACCGGCACGGCCTCCAGCGGCATTTCGACGCCGAGGTCACCGCGGGCGACCATGATCCCGTCGAAGGCGGCGACGATGTCGTCGATGTTCTCGACGGCCTGCGGCTTCTCGATCTTGGCGATGACGGGGAGGAAGCGGCCCTCCTCCCCCATGATCCGGTGGACGTCCTCGATGTCGTGGCCGCTGCGGACGAAGGAGAGGGCGATGAGGTCGACGCCGGTGCGCAGCGCCCAGCGGAGGTCGTCCTCGTCCTTGCCGGAGAGGGCGGGGACGGAGACGGCGACGCCGGGGAGGTTGAGGCCCTTGTGGTCGGAGACCATGCCGCCCTCGACGACCCGGGTGCGAACGCGGGTCCCGTCGGTGCCGGTGACCTCCAGGGTGACCTTGCCGTCGTCGACGAGGATGCGCTCGCCCGTGGTGACGTCGGCGGCGAGGCCGTCGTAGGTGGTGGAGCAGAGGTGGCGGTCGCCCTCGACGGAGGGGTCGACGGTGATGGTGAACGTGTCGTCGCGTTCGAGAAGTACGGGGCCTTCACGGAAACGGCCCAGGCGGATCTTCGGACCTTGAAGATCGGCGAGGACACCGACGCTGCGGCGGGTGTCCTCGGCCGCCGCGCGGACCCGTGCGTAGCGTGCTTCGTGATCGGCGTAGCCGCCGTGGCTGAGGTTGAGGCGTGCGATGTCCATACCGGCGACAACGAGGTCTTTGATCTGCTCGTACGTGCCGGTGGCCGGTCCCAGTGTGCAAACGATTTTTGCTCGGCGCATGGGGCGACCCTATGTCGTACCCACTGGTAGAGAACGGTGCCGTGGCGACTGCCCAACGACCGCTGGATGAAAGGTTGTTGACGAGTATTGAAATGCGCGGCCCGCCGCTCCGATGAGCGGCGGGCGGGGCGTGCGGGCGTCATATGACGTGGCGTCAGGCGTGGTGGGCGGGTGCTGCCCGGGGCGGGACGACGGTCGCGGGGCCGGTGGGGTGCGGGAGGCCGAACGTGGTGAAGGCGGTGCGGTCGGGCAGCGGGTAAGGGGTGTTTCCCGTGAGGGAGTTGAGGATGGTGGCGCTGCGCCAGGCGGCGAGGCCGAGGTCCGGGGTGCCGACGCCGTGGCTGTGGCGTTCGGCGTTCTGGACGTGGACGGCGCCGGTGACGGCGGGGTCGAGGACCATCCGGTGGTCGGTGTCGACGCGGGGGCGGCCCGCGGCGTCCCGGCGGATGTACGGGTCGAGGGCGGCGAGGAGGGTGTCGAGGCGGCGTTCGCGGTAGCCGGTGGCGAGGACGACGGCGTCGGTGGTCAGGCGGGTGCCGGTGTCCTGTTCGGGGTGGGTGAGGTGGAGTTCGACACCGCCGCCCGGGGTGCGGTCGGCGGCCGCCACGTGAACGCCCGGGGTGAGGACGGCGTCCGGCCAGCCGCCGTGCAGGGTGCGGCGGTACAGCTCGTCGTGGATGGCGGCGAGGGTGTCGTGGTCGATGCCCTTGTAGAGCTGCCACTGGCCGGGGACGAGGGCGTCGCGGACCGGTTCGGCCAGGGCGTGGAAGTAGCGCGTGTAGTCCGGGGTGAAGTGTTCGAGGCCGAGCTTGCTGTACTCCATGGGCGCGAAGGCGGGCGTACGGGCGAGCCAGTGCAGGCGTTCGCGGCCCACGGGGCGGGCGCGCAGCAGGTCGAGGAAGATCTCGGCGCCGGACTGGCCCGCGCCGACAACGGTGACGTGGTCGGCGGCGAGCAGGCGTTCCCGGTGGTCGAGGTAGTCGGCGGAGTGCAGGACCGGCGCGGCGGGGGACGCGGCGAGGGGCCGCAGCGCCTCCGGGACGTACGGGGCGGTCCCGATGCCGAGGACGAGGTTGCGGGCGTAGCCGCGGCCCAGGGCCTCGGCTTCGCCGTCGGCGCCGAGGTGGGTGTAGTCGATCTCGAAGACGGCGTGGGAGGCGTTCCAGCGTACGGCGTCGATCTGGTGGCCGAAGTGGAGTGCGGGCAGGTGCTCACTGACCCAGCGGCAGTACGCGTCGTACTCCGCGCGGTGGATGTGGAACCGCTCGGCGAAGTAGAAGGGGAAGAGGCGGTCGCGGCTGCGGAGGTAGTTGAGGAAGCTCCAGGGGCTGGTGGGGTCGGCGAGGGTGACGAGGTCGGCGAGGAACGGGACCTGGAGGGTGGCGCCCTCGATGAGGAGGCCGGGATGCCAGTGGAAGGCGGGGCGCTGGTCGTAGAAGGCGGTGCGCAGGCCGGTCAGGGGCTGGGCGAGGGCGGCGAGGGAGAGGTTGAAGGGGCCGATACCGATGCCCGCCAGGTCGAGGGGGTCGGTGGGGGCTGCGGTGCCGGCGGGGTGCGCGGTGGTCATCAGGGGATGTGGCCTTCCACGAGCTTCAGGAGGTGGGCGAGGTCACCGGCGTCGGTGTGCGGGTTGAGGAGGGTGGCCTTGAGCCAGAGTCCGGTGGAGGTGGCGGCGCGGCCGAGGACGGCGTGCCCGTCGGCGAGGAGGGCGCGGCGGATCGCGGCGACGGTGGCGTCGTCCACGCCGGTGGGGCGGAAGAGGACGGTGGTGAGGGTGGGGCGGGAGTACAGGTCGAGGTGGGGGTGGTCCTCGATGAGGTCGGCGAGGGTGGTGGCGGCGGCCAGGGTGCGGTCGACGAGGTCACCGATGCCGCGGCGGCCGAGGGCCTTGAGGGTGACGGCCGCCTTGAGGATGTCGGGGCGGCGGGTGGTGCGCAGGGAACGGCCGAGGAGGTCGGGCAGGCCCGCTTCGGTGTCGTCGTCGGCGTTGAGGTAGTCGGCGCGGTGGTCGAGAGGGGCGAGGTCGGCGGTGCCGGGGACGGCGAGGAGTCCGGCTGCGACCGGCTGCCAGCCGAGTTTGTGCAGGTCGAGGGTGACGGTGTGGGCGCGGTCCAGGCCCGCCAGCAGGGGGCGGTGGGTGTCGCTGAAGAGGAGCGCGCCGCCGTACGCCGCGTCGACGTGGAAGCGGGCGCCGTGGTGGTCGGCGAGGTCGGCGAGGGCCCCGAGCGGGTCGAGGGCGCCGGAGTCGGTGGTGCCCGCGGTGGCGGTGAGCAGGACGGGGCCACGGAGGCGGGCGAGGGCGGCATCGACGGCGGCCGGGTCGAGGACACCGTCCGGGGTGGGGAGGGTGACGGGTGCGGGGAGTCCGAGGAGCCAGGCGGCGCGGTGGATGCTGTGGTGGGCGTTGGCGCCGCAGACGATACGGAGCGGGGACGCGTCCGCCGCCGGTGGCGGGAGGGCGTCGGCGGGGCGGCGCGGGGCGCCGATGACGGGGGCGAGGGTGGTGGCCGGGGCCGGGCCGGCGGTGGTACGGCAGGCGTGGGTCCGGGGGACCGCCGCCGAGTGCCGCGCTCCCCCGGCGTACCGCTCCCCCGTGGCGGGGCGGGCGGCGCGGGCGGCCTCGCGGGCGAGGAGGACGGCGAGTTGGTTGGACTCGGTGCCGCCGGTGGTGAGCAGGGCGTCCGGACCGTCACCGGGTGCGTAGGCGTCGTCCGCCGTCGGTGCGGGCCGGGGTGCGTGAGGGAAGACGAGGGCGGCGAGTTCGCGGGTGGCGAGGGCTTCGAGGGCGGAGGCGGCGGGGGCCTGGTCCCAGGAGTCCATGGAGGGGTTGAGCGCGGACGCGGCGAGGTCGGCGGCGGCGGCGACGGCCAGCGGCGGGCAGTGCAGATGGGCCGCGCAGTGCGGGTCGGCGGGGTCGGCGGCGCCGGCGGCCAGGGTGCGGATGAGGGTGGCGAGCGCGGTGTGCGCGCCGTCGCCGTCGTCGGGCAGGAGGGGTGCGCAGGCGGCGTGGACGGCACGGGCGACGGCATCCGGTCCGCCTGCGGGGAGGGGGCCCGCGCGGTCGGCGGCGCCGTCGGCGAGGGCGCCGAGGACGGTGTCGAGGAGGGGGCGGAGCGCGCGGGGGCCTTCGATACCGCCCGCGAGGGCGGCGTCGGTGGCGGGCACAGGCATGAACGTGCCCTTCCGTGTGGAGAGTTGGTGGGGGAGCGGCCGCCCCGCGTCGCGCGGGTGGCCCGGCGTTAGGCGGCCCTAAGTTACTTTCCTCGTACGGTACGTAGCCACCGGGGGCGGTGGTTCCACCCATTCGTGGGAGGCGAGTGCCGCAGGTGTTCGGGTGGGGCGCGCGCGGGCCGGGGCGGTGGGCCGGAGGGCGAGGGCGCGGTCGGCCGTTGTGTGACCCACGTGGGGGGAGCCGGAGCGCGAGCGGGGCCGGGCCGGGGCAGGACCGGACAGGTGGCCCGAAAGCGGTACGGGGCGAGCCGGGCCGGGGGCCGTATCCGCAGGTCGCGGCACGGCCTCGGGCGAAGCGCCCGGGTGGGCCGGGCCCCTGGCCACCGGAGGTCGAGCCGGGGTGGCGCGACGGCCCGGCAGGCCAGGGCGGCAAGGGAGGACGGACGAGGGCGAGGCCGTGCGCCAGGGCGGGGCGAGGGCCGGGTGTCCGGCCGGGGCCCGAGCTGGGGTGGGGTCGGAGCCAGTTCGGACCGGTGCCCGGAGCCAGGACGGGGCGAGGGCCGGGTGTCAGGCCGGGGCCCGAGCTCGGGTGGGATCGGAGCGAGGCCGAGTCGGGGCCTGCAGTCAGGCCGGGGCGAGGCCGGAGCCCGAGTCGGAGCGAGGCCGAGTCGGCGCCCGGCGGCCGGAGCCCGAGCTGGGCGAGGTCGGAGCCAGGCCAGACCGGTGCCCGCAGCCGGGGCAGGGCCGGAGCCCGGGGCAGGGCCGGCCCGAGCCAGGGCGGAGTGGCAGCCAGACCCGGACGAGGTCCAAGCCCGAGCCGGGTGGAGGCGGAGCAAGGCCGAGTCGGCGCCCGGCGGCCGGAGCCCGCGCTGGGCGGGGTCGCAGCCAGGCCGACCCGGTGCCCGCAGCCAGGCCGGGCGGGGCCGGAGCCCGAGCCGGGGCCGGAGCCCGAGCCAAGGCGGAGTCGCAGCCAGACCCGGACGAGGTCCAAGCCCGAGCCGGGTGGAGGCGGAGCGAGGCCGAGTCGGCCCCCGGGGGCCGGCGCCCGAGCTGGACGGGGTCGCAGCCAGACCCGGACGAGGTCCGACCCAAGCCAGGGCGGAGTCGGAGCCGACCCGGCCCGGCCCCGGCTCCCGGAGGCCCGAGGCCGGAGCCAGACCAGGGCGACGGGCGCCAGGCCGGGGCGGAGCAGGTATCCGGCCAAGCCTTCGCTCCGCTCGTCGGCCCGGCTCCCGTTGCCGGGCCAGACGTCAGGCCCCAGGCCAGCACCAGACACCAACCGTCAGGCATCGGGCACCAGACACCAACAGACAGGCGTCGGCGGCGGCGTCGGGCACCAACCGTCAGGCGTCGACGTCAGGCATCAAGACCCGGGCGTCAGGCTTCGGGGATGTGAGAGGTGTCAGGGGTGTCAGGGGTGTGGGCCTGGCGGATGCGCAGGGCGCGGGCCAGGTCGTCGAGTTGATCGGTGAGGCCGCGGTGGAGGGCGGGGGTGGGGGATTCGGTGGTCAGGCAGGTGTGGCCCAGGCGGAGGGTTTCCTCGTCGATGAAGGGGGTGGGGAAGGCGTGGCGGGTGGCGGCTTCGGCGAGGGCGGGGCCGCGGTGGACGGCGAGGGTGACCGCGTCGGTGAAGAAGCGGGCGACGTAGGGGCGGAGGAGGTCGTGCTGTTCGGGGGCCCAGAAGCCGGTGGCGGTGGCGGTGAAGAGGTAGTTGGAGGGGGCGGCGTCGGCGTCGGTGGTGAACAGGGCCTGCCAGGCGGCTTCCTTGGCGGCCGGGTCGGGCAGGGCGGCGCGGCAGCGGGCGGCGCCCTCGGTGCCGGTGGCGCTGGGGTCGCGGGCGAGTTCCTCATCGATGCGCTCGGGGGTGAGGGCGCCGAGGGTGGCGAGGCGGGCGAGGATGCGCCAGCGGAGTTCGGGGTCGAGGTCGGGGCCGCCGGGGACGCTGCCGTCATCGAGCCAGTCCCGGATGCCCTCGGGGGAGGTGGCGTTGTCGATGAAGGCGCGGACGGCGATCAGGCGCAGGCTGGTGGCGGTGGGGTCGGTGGCGCCTTCGGTGTGGCGCAGGATGTCGCGGCTCAGGGCCGTGAGGGTGCCGAGGGCGGCGTGGCGTTCGGCGGCGGGGAGGTAGCGGTCGGCGACGGGGGTGCGGGCGAACCGCAGCACTCCGGCGACGACGGCGGGGTCCGGCTCGGCGGGCAGGTGCCGGCGGACGATGTCGAGGTAGGCGGCGGGGGCCAGGTCGCCGTCGCGGACCATGTCGCGGGCGGCGGTCCACAGCACGGCACGGGTGAGCGCGCCGCCGTTCGCGGCGGGGATGCCGGACAGGGACCGGGCGGCGGTCTCCCAGGAGGCCGGGTCGAGGCGGATCTTGGTGTAGCTGAGGTCGCCGTCGTTGAGGACGACGAGGGCGGGGACGGGCCCGGGGAGGGTGTGGCGGGTGGTGCCTTCATCCTGGGGGATGTCGACCTCGAAGCGGTTCCGCAGGGCGAGGCGGGCGGGGGCGGGAGGGGTGACGCGGGTGCCCGCGAGGGCGGCGAGGCGGGACGTGCCGGAGGAGGCGTGCGCGGTGGCGGTGGGGTCCTGGTCGTAGAGGCCGATGGCGATGCGGTGCGGGCGGCTGCCGTGGTGGGTGAGGGCGAGCTGCCAGGTGCCGCCCTGCGGTTCGACGGTGGCGGTGAGGGTGTCGGGGCCGGTGGTGCGCAGCCAGCGGGCGGCCCAGCCGGGGACGTCGCGGTCGGTGTGGCGGGCGAGGGAGTCGAGGAAGTCGGCGAGGGTGGCGTTGCCGAAGCGGTGACGGGTGAGGTGGTCGTTGATCCCGGCGAGGAAGTCCTTCTCGCCGATCCAGGCGACGAGTTGGCGCAGGGCGGAGGCGCCCTTGGCGTACGAGATGCCGTCGAAGTTGAGGAGGGCGGAGGCGGTGTCGGGGACGTCCTCGGGGGCGGGGGCCACCGGGTGGGTGGAGGGGCGCTGGTCGGCCTCGTAGCCCCAGCTCTTGCGGACGGTGCCGAAGTCGACCCAGGTGTCGGTGAAGCGGGTGGCTTCGGAGAGGACCTGGTAGCCCATGTACTCGGCGAAGGACTCGTTGAGCCAGATGTCGTCCCACCAGCGGAGGGTGACGAGGTCGCCGAACCACATGTGGGCCATCTCGTGGGCGATGACCATGCCGCGGGTCTGGCGCTCGGTGTCGGTGACGGCGGAGCGGTGGACGAATTCGTCGCGGAAGGTGACGAGGCCCGGATTCTCCATCGCGCCGGCGTTGAACTCGGGGACGAACGCCTGGTCGTAGGAGTCGAAGGGGTACGGCTCGTCGAAAAGGTCGCGGTAGCGGTCGTAGCAGCGGCGGGTGAGGTCGAAGAGCTCCTCGGCGTCCGCGTCGAGGTACGGGGCGAGGGAGCGGCGGCAGTGGATGCCGAAGGGCAATCCGGCGTGCTCGGTGCGGACGGAGTGCCAGGGGCCGGCGGCGACGGCGACGAGGTAGGTGGAGAGCGGCGGGGTGGGGGCGGCGCGCCAGACGCCGCCGCCTTCGTGGGTGGTGACGCCGTTGGCGAGGACGGACCATTCCTCGGGGGCGGTGACGGTGAGGGCGAAGACGGATTTGAGGTCGGGCTGGTCGAAGGTGGCGAAGACGCGCTGGACGTCCTCCATGAACAGCTGGGTGTAGACGTAGCTCTCGCCGTCGGCGGGGTCGGTGAAGCGGTGCATGCCCTCGCCGGTGCGGGAGTAGGACATACGGGCCTCGACGCGCAGCTCGTGGTCGCCGGCGGCGAGGCCGGTGAGCGGGAAGCGGTTGTCGTCGAGGAGGGCGGGGTCGAGGGGGGTGCCGTCGAGGGTGACGGAGAGCAGCGCGGCGGGCTTGACCTCGAAGAATGTGGTGACGGGGGCGCCGTCGCGGACGGTGAAGCGGATGTCGGCGCGGGAGCCGAAGTGCTTCTCGCCCTGGGTGAGGTCGAGGTGGATGGAGTGGTGGCGGACGTCGAGGAGTCCGGCTCGGGTCTGCGCCTCGTCGCGCTGGAGTGCGGGCATGGGATTCATGCTGCCGTACGCGCCCGTTCGGCCGCACGGGGTGTGGACAACTTCGCGGACGGGAGGCTTCCGTGACCGCGGGGCGGGCCCCGGGCCGCGCGGTTGGGGCCGAGGGCGGTCAGGTCGTTCTCGCCGTGACGGGCACCGGCTCCGCGGGCCGCGTCCTGCTGACGTCACTTGCCGCGGTCTGCTTCTTCGGCTCCGCCATCTGCCTCCTCCGCTGCACACCGGAGCTGTACCCGACCCGGACGCGGGCGCCGGGCCACGCCGCGGGCGGCGCCGCGGGCCGGCTGGGGGTGACCGGCGGGCCCGTCGTCGGCGCGGTGTGCGCGGCGACCGGGCTGCCCGGGGTGTTCGGGACGCTCCCCGCGGTCGCCGCCGCCGCCGCGCCGGCCGCCGCCCTCTTCACCGAGGAGACCCGCGACCGGCCGCTGGAGGAGGTCTCCCCCTGACCGCACCACCGGCGGATCGTCCGGGTCCGGCACCGTGTCGGACCAGCCGCCCGGCACACTGCGCCCCTGCCGCTCGCGGAAGCGCACCGGGGAGACGCCGACCCGGCGGGCGAACAGCCGGCTGAAGTACGCCGGATCGTCGTACCCGACCCGGCGGGCCACGGCGGCGACGGGCAGCTCCGTCGCCGCCAGCAGCTCCTTGGCCCGGCCCAGCCGGATGCCCAGCAGATAGTCCTTGGGCGTGCACCCGGCCGCGCTGCGCACCGCGGCGCGCAGCGCGGCCGGGCTCATGCCGTTACGCGCCGCGTGCCCGGCCACCGTCAGCGGCGCGAAGGCGTCCCGGGCCAGCGCCCGCAGCACCGGGTCGCCGTCCGTGTCGCTCCCGGCGCGGGCCCGGCGCAGCGCCACGAGGAGTGCGTGGACGGCGGCGGAGGTCTCCACCTCCAGCAGCGGGTTGTCACGGCGCGCGGCGCGGGCGATCCGGCCGACGGCGGCGCGCGGGGCGACGGTGTCGGTGAGCGGCACCGGGCAGCGGTCCGCCTCGATGTACCCCAGCTCCCGGTAGGTGGCGGTGGCCGGCCCCGTGAAGTCGACGAAGCTCTCGTCCCAGCCGCTGTCCGGATCGGCGCCGTAATGGTGGACGACGCCCGGCAGCAGCCACAGCAGGGCGGGCGCGGTGATCTCCCGGATGTGGCCGTCAGCCCCCGCGTACCAGCCGCGTCCGGCGCTGATGACCAGCGCGACATGGTGGTCCAGGGTGCGCGGCCCGACCGGCGGCAGCGTGCCGTGCTGGAGACCGACGCCCAGGCAGACCAGACCGAGACGGTGGTGAAGCGGTGTGGGTGTGAAGTAGCGCATCCAGGTGTGGTACATCTCCGGCCTTCCCGCGGTCCGCCGGTACGGTCCGCCGCCGCTCCGTCCAAACAGCGCCGATCTTTGTCCATGGACCGCCGCCCGGCCAGGGGGCGAGGGTGGGCGGCACGGACGGCGACGGCGGAGGGCGGGCGGCACGGTGGCGTACGAGGCGGCCGGATTCACGGTGGGCGAGCAGGACTTCCTGCTGGACGGGCGGCCGGTGCGGCTGCTCTCCGGCGCACTGCACCACTTCCGCGTCCACGAGGCGCAGTGGGACCACCGGCTGGCGATGCTGCGCGCCCTGGGCCTGAACTGCGTGGAGACGTACGTCCCGTGGAACCTCCACGAACCCCGCCCCGGCGAGCTGCGGGACGTCGCGGCGGTCGGCCGGTTCCTGGACGCGGCCGGGCGCGCCGGTCTGCGGGCGATCGTGCGGCCCGGCCCGTACATCTGCGCCGAGTGGGAGAACGGCGGACTGCCGCACTGGCTGACCGGGCGGCTGGGACGCCGCGTGCGGACCGGTGATCCGGAGTATCTGCGGGCGGTGGAGCGCTGGTTCACGGCGCTGCTGCCGCAGATCGTCCCCCGGCAGTGCACCGCCGGCGGCCCGGTGGTGCTGGTGCAGGTCGAGAACGAGTACGGCTCGTACGGGTCGGATTCCGGCCACCTGGCCCGGCTGGCGGAGCTGCTGCGCGAGCGGGGTGTGACGGTGCCGCTGTTCACCTCGGACGGGCCCGAGGACCACATGCTGACCGGCGGCTCGCTGCCCGGTGTGCTCGCCGCGGTGAACTTCGGCTCGGGCGCCCGGGAGGCGTTCGCCGCGCTCCGCCGCCACCGCCCGTCCGGCCCGCTGTTCTGCGCGGAGCTGTGGTGCGGCTGGTTCGCGCACTGGGGCGAGGAGCCCGCGCCGGACGGTGCGGAGCGCGCGGCGCGGGAGCTGCGGGCCGCCCTGGAGTGCGGCGCGTCCGTCAACCTCTACATGGCGCACGGCGGCACCAGCTTCGGCGGCCACGCGGGCGCCAACCGCGCGGGCGCGCTGCACGACGGCCCGCTGGAGCCGACCGTCACCTCCTACGACTACGCCGCTCCGATCGACGAACGCGGCCGCCCCACCGCCAAGTTCGCCCTCTTCCGCGACGCCCTCGCCCCGTACACGGACGCCCCGCCGCCCCCGCCGCCCGCGCCCTGGCCGGTGCTCGGCGCGCCCGCCGACGTCCACCTGGACGGATGGGCGGCGCCCGGCGCGGTCCTGGACGCGCTCGGCGGCCCGGAGGTGACCGCGCCCGTCCCGCCCACCTTCGAGGAACTGGACGTGGACCGCGGTCTGGTCCGCTACCGGCTGCGGGTGCCCGGCCCCCGGCAGCCGTACCCGCTGCGGGTCCGGGGCCTGCGGGACCGCGCCGTGACATTCGTGGACGGGGTGCCGGGCCCGGAGCTGACGACCGAGGACGCGCTGCTCGGCGACGTCCCGGGCCCGGCGGAGGTCGAGCTGTGGGTGGAGTCCCTGGGCCGGGTCAACTACGGCCCCCGCCTCGGCGAACCCAAGGGCCTCACCGGCGGAGTCCTGCACGAACGCCAGTATCTGCACGGCGTCCGCGCCCGCGGTCTGCGCCTCGACGCGCTTCAGGACGCGGCGTCCGTGGCCCGCCTCTCCCTCGCCCCGCCCCGCCCCGGCGCCCGCGGCCTGCACCGCGGCACGGTCACCGTCCCGCCGGGCCACAGCGGCGACGCCCGGCTCGAACTCCCCGGCTGGACCCGCGGCTTCGCCTGGCTCGCCGGCTTCCCCCTCGGCCGCTACTGGTCGGCCGGCCCGCAACACACCCTGTACGTCCCGGGCCCGGTCCTGCGCGAGGGCCCGAACGAAATCCTCCTGCTGGAGCTGGCCGGGGCGGCGGGGGTGGGGCAGGTGCGGCTGGTGCCGTGAGGGGCGGCGGGCGCGCCCCGGCGACACGGGCGGCGCGGGACGGGCCGGCGCCGGCCGGATCGGTCATGGTCTCCCGCAGCGCGGCGGCCCCGTCCGCCGGTCGGCGACGCCGTCGCCGCCGCGGTCCCCGGTGACGATCACCATGGCGAGGGGGTACGCGACGCGGTCGGCGGCGGCGCGGTGGGTGACCGCGGGGGCGTGCGCCCGCCCGTCGACCAGCACCTCGCGCACCGCCCCGGCACCGGCGGGGCCGGCCGGTACCGGGGCGGTCAGGTGCGGCGGACCGGGGGAAGTCCGCCACACCGGTGGGGGGACGCGTCGGTGAGGGCTCAGGCGCCCAGGCCGGACGCGGCTTTCTGGATGTCCGCGGCGAAGGTGCTCACCTCGGAGTAGACGCCGGGCTTGCCGGGGCGGGCGCAGCCCTCGCCCCAGGAGACGATGCCGACCTGGATGAACTCACCCGCGTCGTCCTTGCGGAACATCGGGCCGCCGGAGTCGCCCTGGCAGGTGTCGACGCCACCGGTGTCGAGCTTGCCGGCGCAGATCTCGTCACCCGGGGTCAGCGAGTCGCCGTACGCCTTCTCGCAGGTGGCGTCGTCGATGAACGGCACCGTCGCCTTCAGGAGGTAGCGCTGCTGGTCGCCGCCCTCCTTGTCGGCGCCCCAACCGGCGATGGTGAAGTCACCGTTGTTGAACTTGTCGTCCTGGGCGATCTTCAGGGTGGGCTGGTCGATCGGCTTCTCCAGCTTGATCAGCGCCCAGTCCTTGCCCTTGCCGTCGTAGCCCGGGGCCTGGAGGACCTCGGTGGACTTGACCGTCACGGCGGCCGGGTCCTCCAGGTCGACGACGCCACCGGTGGCGGTGATGCCGGTGTTGGGACCGCTGCCGTCGACGCAGTGCGCCGCCGTCAGCACGATGTCCTTGGCGTACAGCGCGCCGCCGCAGCCCATCGACAGCCGGACCATGAAGGGGAATTCACCCTGGTCGGCCTTGGTGCCGCCGACCACCTTGGTGCCCACCGAGCCGGAGGTGTCGGGGGCGGGCGCCGCGAAGGCCGTGCCGGGCAGGAGGCTGAAGGCGGCCAGGGCGACGGCGCCGGCGGCGGTGGTTCTCTTGAGGTGCTTCAGGGAGCTGCGCAACGGGCTTCCTTTCGTGGGGGGTTGCACGTCGAGGACGAACGCGTGCCCCACCGGAGCCGGTGCGCGGCACAGCTGCGGAACAGGCAGCCTGCCGTGCGGCCTGCGGACCCAGTGGGGGATGAGTCCGTAAAGCGCTCTGTGATTATGTGAGCGGACGCTCAGCGTGACAAGGGTGTACAACCCGCCAACTCCCTTGGCCCCGGCCGCCCCACACGCCCCATCACCGCCACCCGGCCCCCGCCACCACCACCTCCGCCACCGCCCGCACGCCGCCGACCAGCGGATCTCCGTACGGAACGCGGACGGTCCCCGTGCCGAGGGCGGCGAACCCGCCCCGGGCGGCGCGACGGGAGCGAGCGACCCGGCGGCGCGCGGCGGACGGTGCCGGTCGGCCGGCGGCTCCCCGTACGGGGAGAAGGCACGGCGGACAGGCCGCCACGGCGCGGTGTCCTCCCGCCGTCCCTGAGAACGCGCGGACGGGGGCGGAACCCGATCGGCCCCGGCTCCGTCCCATGCGTGACCCGAGGAGGCAGACATGTGGAACCCCACCGCACCGCGGACCCGCACCCCCGCCGGGAAGAACCGCGCCGCCCGGCGCACCCTGGCCGCCCTGACCGCCCTGACCGCCGCCGGTACGGCACTGGCCGGGTGCGGCCAGGCGAAGCAGACCGTCGGTGCCGCGCCGCCCGGCAAGCCGAGCGCGTTCGAGCAGCGCGCCGACACCATCGTGCGGGACTGGCCGAAGGTCGAGCCGGTCGCCGGGCACAAGGAGGCGCTGCTGCCGCTGGCCGGTGCCGACAAGCCGGGCGTCTCGGCGCGGAAGGTGACGGTGACCGTCGGGCACGGCGCCTGCGACGCGAAGTACGGCGCGCACGTCCGCGAGTCGGAGAAGCTGGTCGTGGTGTCCGGCTGGAGCCGCAAGAAGGACGACAAGAAGATGTGCACCGCCCAACTCGCCACCGACCAGGTCACGGTGGAGCTGAAGCAGCCGCTGGGCCACCGCACCCTGGTCGACGCGGCCACCGGCAAACCGCTGGCCGGTCACCGCTGAACCGCCGCCGCACCCGCCGTCCGCACGGCGCCGCGCCCCTTCCCGCGACGCCCCGGCGGACGGCGGGCCGGACGGCACCGGCGGGCCGGGGCGGGGCGGCAGGGGTACCGCGGCGTGTGGGGCGCCGCGGTACCTCTGCCGGCCCGCCCCGGCCCGTTCCCAGGTGGCACGACCGGACGCCGGGGCACGACCGGGCCCGGCGGCACCGGGAGCGGCCACGCGCCGGACGGGAGCGCCCACGCGCCGGGGCCACCGCACCGGGCGCCCACCCGCCGGAGCCGCACCGGCGCCCGCGCACCCGTGTCACCACCCTGCGGGCAGAGCGAACGCGGCCCGAAGCCGCGGGCACACCCGCGCACCGGCACCCGGCGGGCACGGCCTCTCCCCCGCCCCGGCCACACCCTTCTCACCCGCCCCGTACGTACCCGTGCGACACGGGCCTTCGAGTGCGCTCCACGCCCTAGGCTGAGCCCATGAGCCCCTCCATCGCCCGTAACACCCGAGTGGACCTGCCCGAGTTGCTGGAGTTCGTCCGTCCCCGGCACCGCGCGATCCTGCTGACCCGCCGCTCCGACGGGACACCGCAGGGCTCGCCGCTGACCTGCGGGGTGGACGACGACGGCCGGCTGGTCATGTCGACGTATCCCGAGCGTGCCAAGGTGCACAACGCCCGCCGGGCGCCGTCGGTCAGCGTGATCGTGCTGTCCGACGAGTGGAACGGCCCGTGGGTGCAGATCGACGGTGAGGCCGAGGTGATCGACACGCCGGAGTCCGTCGAGCCGCTGGTCGAGTACTTCCGCAACATCGCCGGTGAGCACCCGGACTGGGACGAGTACCGCGAGGCCATGCGCACCCAGGGCAAGTCCCTGATCCGGGTCACCCCGCGCCGCTGGGGCCCGATCGCCACCGGCGGTTTCCCGGCCCGGCTGGTCGCCGAGGACGACGAAGCCGGGAAGTAACGCCCCGGTCCGCCGGCGCGGAGCCCCACCGCCCCGTCTCCACCGACGCCGAGCCCGCCCGTACCGCTTTAAGGTACGGGCGGGCTCTTCAGCGGTACGGGCCGCCCGCCCCACGCCGGGGCCGGGCGGCCCGTCAAGAGACGCGCGACGCCCGCCCGCCGGTCGGGGAATCAGGCAGGCGTCGCGGTATGGGCCCCGGTATCGCTCCCGGGACCCATGCCGCCGTACGCCGTTGTACGGGACAGGAAGGGACGTACCGTCACACGGCGAGTGCGCGGTCCGTCGGCTTGATGGGAGCCGGCAGGGCGCTGGCTCCGGTGAGGAAGCGGTCCACCCCACGGGCGGCGGAGCGGCCCTCGGCGATGGCCCACACGATGAGCGACTGGCCGCGCCCCGCGTCACCGGCGACGAAGACACCGGGGACGTTGGTGGCGAACTCCGCGTCGCGGGCGATGTTCCCGCGGGCGTCCAGCTCCAGGCCGAACTGCTCGACCAGCCCGTTCTCCCGGTCGGTGCCGGTGAAGCCCATCGCCAGGGTGACCAGCTGCGCCGGGATCTTCCGCTCGGTTCCGGGCTTCTGCTCCAGCTTGCCGTCCTTGAACTCCACCTCGATCAGGTGCAGCCACTGGACGTTGCCGTCCTCGTCGCCCTCGAAGTGGGTGGTCGAGACCGAGTAAATGCGCTCGCCGCCCTCCTCGTGCGCGGAGGTCACCTTGTACAGCATCGGGAACGTCGGCCACGGCTGTCCCGCGGTCCGCTCCTCGCCCGGCTTCGGCATGATCTCCAGCTGGGTGACGGACGCCGCGCCCTGACGGTGGGCGGTGCCCACGCAGTCCGCGCCGGTGTCGCCGCCGCCGATGACGACGACGTGCTTGCCCTCGGCGGTGATCGGGGCGACGGTCAGATCGCCCTCCTGCACCTTGTTGGCGAGCGGCAGGTACTCCATCGCGAAGTGGATGCCGTTCAGCTCCCGGCCGGGCACCGGCAGGTCGCGGGAGGTGGTGGCGCCCGCGGCGATGACGACGGCGTCGTACCGCTTGCGCAGCTTCTTCGCGTCGATGTCGCGGCCGATCTCCGTCTCCGTACGGAACTTGGTGCCCTCCGCCCGCATCTGCTCGATACGGCGGTTGATGTGCCGCTTCTCCATCTTGAACTCGGGGATGCCGTACCGCAGCAGCCCGCCGATGCGGTCGGCGCGCTCGTAGACGGCGACGGTGTGACCGGCGCGGGTCAGCTGCTGGGCGGCGGCCAGTCCCGCCGGGCCGGAGCCGATGACGGCGACGGTCTTGCCGGAGAGCCGCTCGGGCGGGCGCGGGGTGACGTCGCCGCTGTCCCACGCCTTGTCGATGATGGTGACCTCGACGTTCTTGATGGTCACCGGCTGCTGGTTGATGCCGAGGACGCACGCCGCCTCACAGGGCGCCGGGCACAGCCGCCCGGTGAACTCCGGGAAGTTGTTGGTGGCGTGCAGCCGCTCGGACGCGGCGCTCCAGTCGTCGCGCCAGGCGTAGTCGTTCCACTCGGGGATGAGGTTCCCCAGCGGGCAGCCGTTGTGGCAGAACGGGATGCCGCAGTCCATGCAGCGCGACGCCTGCTCGCTGATGATCGGCAGCAGGGCGCCGGGCCGGTAGACCTCGTTCCAGTCCTGGACGCGCTCGGGCACGGGACGGGCCGTGGCGACCTCGCGGTCGTGGTTGAGGAAGCCCTTCGGGTCAGCCATGGGTCGCCGCCTCCATCATCTTCTCGTGGGTCTCGGACTCGGAGAGTCCGGCCTGCTCGGCGGCGTCCTTGGCGGCGAGCACTGCCTGGTAGGTGGGCGGGACGACCTTGCTGAAGCGGGCAGCGGCGGCGTCCCAGCCGTCGAGGAGCTTCGCGGCGACGGTCGAGCCGGTCTCCTCCTGGTGGCGGCGCACCACACCGTGCAGCCACTCCTTGTCGGCGTCGTCCAGCGCGCTGACCGCACCGGCCAGCTCCTTGTTGACGCGGTCGGGGTCGAGGTCGATGACGTACGCGGTACCACCCGACATCCCGGCGGCGAAGTTCCGTCCGGTCTCGCCGAGGACGACCGCGCTGCCGCCGGTCATGTACTCGCAGCCGTGGTCGCCGACGCCCTCGGAGACCACCGTGGCACCGGAGTTGCGGACACAGAACCGCTCGCCGACCCGGCCCCGCAGGTACAGCTCACCGCCGGTGGCGCCGTAGGCGAGGGTGTTGCCGGCGATGACGGAGTACTCCGCGAGGTGGTCGGCGCCGCGGTCCGGGCGGACGACGATCCGGCCGCCGGAGAGGCCCTTGCCGACGTAGTCGTTGGCGTCGCCCTCCAGGCGCAGGGTGATGCCGCGCGGCAGGAACGCGCCGAAGGACTGGCCGGCGGAGCCGGTGAAGGTGAGGTCGATGGTGTCGTCCGGCAGCCCGGCGCCGCCGAACTTCTTGGTGACCTCGTGGCCGAGCATGGTGCCGACGGTGCGGTTGATGTTGCGGATCGCGATCTGCGCGCGGACCGGCTGGGCGTCCTCGGGGGTGTCCGCGGCCAGCGCGTCGGCGGCGAGCCGGATCAGCTCGTTGTCCAGCGCCTTCGCCAGCCCGTGGTCCTGGACGACGGCCTGGTGGCGGACGGCGCCCTCGGGCAGCTCGGGCACGTGCAGCAGCGGGCCGAGGTCGAGGCCCTGGGCCTTCCAGTGGTCCACCGCCCGTGTGGTGTCGAGGAGTTCGGCGTGACCGATCGCCTCGTCGAGAGTGCGGAAGCCCAGCTCGGCGAGGAGTTCGCGGACCTCCTCGGCGATGAACTCGAAGAAGTTGACGATGTACTCGGCCTTGCCGCTGAACCGCTCGCGCAGCACCGGGTTCTGGGTGGCGATACCGACCGGGCAGGTGTCGAGGTGGCAGACGCGCATCATGACGCAGCCGGAGACGACCAGCGGCGCGGTCGCGAAACCGAACTCCTCGGCGCCCAGCAGCGCGGCGATGATCACGTCGCGGCCGGTCTTGAGCTGCCCGTCGGTCTGCACCACGATCCGGTCGCGCAAGCCGTTGAGCAGCAGCGTCTGCTGTGCCTCGGCCAGACCCAGCTCCCAGGGGCCGCCGGCGTGCTTGAGGCTCGTCAGAGGGGACGCGCCCGTTCCGCCGTCGTGGCCGGAGATGAGGACGACATCCGCGTGCGCCTTGGAGACACCGGCGGCGACGGTGCCGACGCCGACCTCGGAGACCAGCTTCACGTGGATCCGCGCCGCCGGGTTGGCGTTCTTCAGATCGTGGATCAGCTGCGCGAGATCCTCGATGGAGTAGATGTCGTGGTGCGGCGGGGGCGAGATCAGGCCGACGCCGGGCGTGGAGTGCCGGGTCTTCGCCACCCACGGGTAGACCTTGTGGCCGGGCAGCTGACCGCCCTCACCGGGCTTGGCGCCCTGGGCCATCTTGATCTGGATGTCATCGGCGTTGACGAGGTATTCGCTGGTCACACCGAAGCGGCCGGAGGCGACCTGCTTGATGGACGAGCGGCGCGCCGGATCGTACAGCCGCTCCGGGTCCTCACCGCCCTCACCGGTGTTGGACTTGCCGCCGAGCTGGTTCATCGCGATGGCGAGCGTCTCGTGCGCCTCCTGCGAGATGGAGCCGTACGACATGGCACCGGTGGAGAACCGCTTGACGATCTCCGCGGCGGGCTCGACCTCGTCCAGCGGGACCGCCGGACGCGCGCCCTTGATCCCGAAGAGGCCGCGCAGCGTCATCAGCCGCTCGGACTGCTCGTTCACCCGGTCCGTGTACTGCTTGAAGATGTCGTACCGGCGCGAGCGGGTGGCGTGCTGGAGCCGGAAGACGGTGTCCGGGTCGAAGAGGTGCGGCTCGCCCTCGCGGCGCCACTGGTACTCGCCGCCGATGTCCAGCGCGCGGTGGCTGGCGGCGATACCGGACGCCGGGTACGCCTTGGCGTGCCTCGCCGCGACCTCCTCGGCGACGATGTCCAGACCCGCGCCGCCGATCTTGGTGGCGGTGCCGTGGAAGTACGTGTCGACGAACGTCTCCTCCAGGCCGACGGCCTCGAAGACCTGCGCGCCGCGGTAGGAGGCGACGGTCGAGATGCCCATCTTGGACATGACCTTCAGCACGCCCTTGCCGAGCGCCTTGATGAGGTTGCGGATGGCGTCCTCGGGGTCGGTGCCCGCGGGCAGGAACGTCCCCGCGCGGACCAGGTCCTCGACGGACTCCATCGCCAGGTACGGGTTGACCGCGGCGGCGCCGTAGCCGATCAGCAGCGCGACATGGTGCACCTCGCGGACGTCACCGGCCTCGACGAGCAGCCCCACCTGGGTGCGCTGCTTGGTGCGGATGAGGTGGTGGTGGACGGCCGAGGTGAGCAGCAGCGACGGGATCGGGGCGTGCTCGGCGTCGGAGTGCCGGTCGGAGAGGACGATCAGCCGGGCACCGGCCTCGATGGCGGCGGCGGCCTCCGCGCAGATCTCCGCCAGCCGCGCGGCGAGGGCCTCGCCCCCGCCGCCGACGCGGTAGAGACCGGAGAGCGTCACGGCCGCCATACCGGGCATGTCGCCGTCGGCGTTGATGTGGATCAGCTTGGCCAGCTCGTCGTTGTCGATCACCGGGAACGGCAGGGTGACGCTCCGGCAGGACTCGGCGGTCGGCTCCAGCAGATTGCCCTGCGGGCCGAGCGAAGAGATCAGCGAGGTGACCAGCTCCTCGCGGATGGCGTCCAGCGGCGGGTTGGTGACCTGCGCGAACAGCTGGGTGAAGTAGTCGAAGAGCAACCGCGGACGGGCCGAGAGCGCGGCGATCGGCGAGTCCGTACCCATCGAACCGATCGGCTCCGCGCCGGACTTCGCCATCGGCGCGAGCAGGACCCGCAGCTCCTCCTCGGTGTAGCCGAAGGTCTGCTGGCGGCGGGTGACCGAGGCGTGGGTGTGCACGATGTGCTCCCGCTCGGGCAGGTCCGCGAGGTCGATCAGCCCCTCGTCCAGCCACTGCTGGTACGGATGGGCACCGGCCAGCTCCGCCTTGATCTCGTCGTCCTCGATGATGCGGTGCTCGGCGGTGTCGACGAGGAACATCCGGCCCGGCTGGAGGCGGCCCTTGCGGACGACCTTGGCCGGGTCGATGTCGAGGACGCCGACCTCGGAGGAGAGCACGACCAGGCCGTCATCGGTGACCCAGTAGCGGCCGGGGCGCAGCCCGTTGCGGTCGAGGACCGCGCCGACCTGCGTACCGTCGGTGAAGGTGACGCACGCCGGGCCGTCCCAGGGCTCCATCATCGTGGAGTGGTAGCGGTAGAACGCGCGCCGGGCCGGGTCCATGGCCGGGGCGTTCTCCCACGCCTCGGGCACCATCATCAGCACCGCGTGCGGCAGCGACCGCCCGCCCAGGTGCAGCAGCTCCAGCACCTCGTCGAAGGAGGCGGAGTCGGAGGCGTCCGGCGTACAGACCGGGAAGAGCCGGTCGACATCAAGGTCACCGAAGAGCTGCGAGGCGAGCTGCGATTCGCGGGCCCGCATCCAGTTGCGGTTGCCCTTGACGGTGTTGATCTCACCGTTGTGCGCGACGAAGCGGTAGGGGTGGGCCAGCGGCCAGCTCGGGAAGGTGTTGGTGGAGAACCGCGAGTGGACCAGCGCGATGGCCGACGCGAACCGCCGGTCGGACAGGTCCGGGAAGAACGGCTCCAGCTGCCCGGTGGTGAGCATCCCCTTGTAGACGAGGGTGCGGGCGGAGAGCGACGGGAAGTAGACGCCCGCCTCGCGCTCGGCCCGCTTGCGCAGCGCGAACGCCTTGCGGTCCAGCGCCAGACCGGTGTTCTCCCCGTCGGCGACGAACAGCTGGGAGAAGGCCGGCATGGTGGCGCGGGCTCCGTTGCCGAGGAGTTCGGGGGCGACCGGGACGACGCGCCAGCCGAGCACGGTCAGGCCCTCCTCCCCGGCGATCGTCTCGATCTGCGAGACGGCCGCGGCCGCCCGGTGGGCCTCGGCCGGCAGGAAGGCGATGCCGACGGCGTATGCGCCGGCCTCGGGGAGACCGAAGGTGACCTCCTCGCGCAGGAACGCGTCCGGCACCTGGAGCAGGATGCCCGCACCGTCGCCCGAATCGGGCTCGGAGCCGGTCGCACCGCGGTGCTCCAGATTGGTCAGCACCGTGAGCGCCTGCTCGACCAGCGCATGACCGGGCTCACCGGTGAGGGTGGCCACGAAGCCGACGCCGCAGGCGTCGTGCTCGTTGCGCGGGTCGTACATCCCCTGCGGGGCGGGGCGCCCGTCCATGGGCGACCAGGCGGCGCGGGTGGCGCCGGCGGTGGCCGCGGAGTGCGTGGACGCGGAACGCATCGGCTCTCCCAACGTCGTCGTGGCATAGGCACTGCCGAGGGACGACGTTGGCCCTCCGCGAAATTTCGTGCAGGTTACAGGATGGCTCGCTTCTCGGGAAGCGGATAGAGCCTTCCAACATGCGGACACCGTGACTGCGGTGTGTGAGGTCGCGGACAACCAACCCGGTCCGGAAACGGGGCGCCCACCGAGCGACATTGCCCGCGTGGCGCCCCGGCCTTATGCCCGGTGGTCACAGAGATGAAACCGCCGAGTAACTCAATAATTATGCGAGCTCCCGCATGGGAGCGTCACCCTACGACGGTTCCGAACACCGCTCCCAGGATGTACGTCACACCCGCGGCCGCGCCACCGAGGAGCAGCTGCCGCACCCCGCTGAACCACCACGAGCGGGCGGTCACCCGCGCCACGACCGCCCCGCACGCGAAGAGTCCGAGCAGCGCCAGCGCCACCGCGGGCCACAGCGCGGAAGCGCCCAACAGATAAGGAAGTACGGGCAGCAACGCGCCCAGCGCAAACGATCCGAAGGAGGAAACCGCTGCCACGGTGGGCGACGGAAGGTCGGACGGATCGATGCCCAACTCCTCGCGGGCATGGATCTCCAGCGCCTGCTCGGGGTCGCGGGAGAGCTGTTCGGCGACCTTCCGGGCCAGCTCCGGCTCCACCCCGCGCGAGACGTAGAGGGCCGCCAGCTCATCCCGTTCGTCCTTCGGGTGCTTGCGCAGTTCGTCCCGTTCGATGTCCAGCTCGGCGAGGACCAGCTCACGCTGGGAGGCGACGGAGGTGTACTCACCGGCGGCCATCGAGAAGGCACCGGCGGCCAGCCCGGCCAGCCCGGTGATGATGATCGTCTGCTGCGAGACCGCGCCGCCGGCGACACCGGTCATCAGCGCGAGGTTCGAGACCAGGCCGTCCATCGCGCCGAAGACGGCGGGGCGCAGCCAGCCGCCGTTGACGTCACGGTGGGTGTGGTTGTCGCGGTGGGCGACGTGGGTGGACGCCGGGACATCCATGACATCGATGACGGACATAGGGACCTGCTCCCTTCAACGAGGTGTGGGCCGCTGCTCGGCACTTTCCCCTCCAACACCTCGAAACTAGGCGTGACGTCCCCTCCACCGCTAGCAAGGAAGGCCGAACTTACCTCTCTGACCTGCGGTTTCTTCCGGCAGCCCACCGTGAGATCCCGATCACAAGGCCCGTGCGGACCGCCGGTCCGGCCGCCCGCACACCGCCGTCCGGACCGGACCGGCGGACCGCGGCACGGCGCCGCCCGGCCGCCGGGCGCGGACGGCGCACACCGGCCCGGGGAGGGCGCACACAGCACCGCGCCGGGCGGAACCCGTTATACGGTTCCGCCCGGCGCGGTGCACGGACGTGACGCCGCCGCCCGGGGCGACGGCGCGCGCTCAGCTCTTCTTGCCGCTCCCGGCGGTCTTCGCCTCGCCCTCGGCGGCCTTCTCGGACTCCCCGGCGCCCGGCCCGTCCTCCCCGGACCCGGCGTCCTTCTTCTCCGCCGCAGCACCGGACTCCGCCGTCGCGGCGCCGTCCGCCGCCTGCGCGTCCGCCGGCTCGCCGCCGGCCAGGGCCTCCTGCGCGCCCGGCTCGACGACCTCCTCGCGGCCCGGCACCCGCCGGGCGGAGACGACCAGGTAGACCACGGCGAGGACCAGACCGATGAGCGCGGTCCAGACGTTGAGCCGCAGCCCGAGGATGTGGTGCGCCTCGTCGACCCGCATGTACTCGATCCAGGCACGGCCGGTGCAGTACGCCGCGACGTACAGGGCGAACGCCCGGCCGTGGCCGAGGCGGAACCGCTTGTCGGCCCAGATCACCAGCGCGGCGACGCCCAGGCACCACAGGCACTCGTAGAGGAACGTCGGGTGGTAGGTGCCGCCGATGCGGCCGATCGCCGGGTCGTCGCTGATCTTCAGCGCCCACGGCACATCGGTCGGCCGGCCGTACAGCTCCTGGTTGAACCAGTTGCCCCAGCGGCCGATGGCCTGGCCGATGGCGAGGCCGGGGGCGAGGGCGTCGCAGTAGGCGGGCAGCGGGATACCGCGGCGGCGGCAGCCGATCCACGCGCCGACCGCGCCGAGCGCCACCGCGCCCCAGATGCCGAGGCCGCCCTCCCACACCTTGAAGGCGTCGAGCGGATGGCCGTCCTTGCCGAAGTACGGCTCGTACGTCGTGATGACGTGGTAGAGCCGGCCGCCGACGAGGCCGAAGGGCACCGCCCAGACGGCGATGTCCGCCACCGTGCCGGACCGGCCGCCGCGCTGCACCCAGCGCTTGTTGCCGAGCCAGACGCCCAGGAAGACACCGATGATGATGCAGAACGCGTAGCCCCGGAGCGGGATCGGGCCGAGATGTACGACGCCGACCGACGGGCTGGGAATGAATGCGAGGTCCATGGCAGTCACGACGCTACCCCGCCGGGCGGGGTCGGCGGCAACCCGCCCGGCAACGGCTGCGTAACAAGGCCGTCCCGGGCGGTGGCGTGCCGTGTGATCAGGGCTGAGGCGTGGCGGTGCGGGCCGGCTGCTTGCCCTTGTTGGCGTCCTGCACCATCTTCTTGAAGTCCGCGGGCGTGAACTGGCCGTTCTTCTCCTTCGCCAGGTCCTTGCCGTTGAGCAGCACGGTCGGGGTGCCGCGGTAGCCGGACGTGGTGAACGCGTCGTTGGACCGCCGGACGAAGGCGTCGTACGTACCGGACTCGACGCACTGCTCGAAGGCGTCGGTGGTCAGCCCGGGGACCTTGCCCGCGAGCTGGATCAGCTTCTTCTTGTCGGCGAAGGCGTCCTGCTGCTCCGGCGGCTGGTTGCTGTAGAGGACGTCGTGGTACGCGCGGAAGTGGCCGGTGTGCTGGGCGCAGAGCGCGGCGTTGGCGGCGTTGAGGGAGCCGGTGCCGCCTCCGTTGCCGTCGATGATCGTGACGAGGTGGTACTCGCTCTTCAGCTGCCCGGCGTCCTCCAGCTCGTGGATGACCGAGCGGAAGCCGGTCTCGAACTGCTGGCAGGCGGGGCAGCGGAAGTCCTCCCAGACCGTCAGGGTGGAGGGGGCGCCGGACGCGCCGACCGGCACCGCGGGCCGGTCGCCGCCGCGCGCGCCCTTCGGCACCGCCAGCGGTTTGGCGCTCTCCTCGTCCCCGCCGGAGTTCGACGCCCAGACGGCGATGGCGCCGGCCACCGCCAGGACCACGACCACCACCGCGGCGACGATCGCCTGGCGGTTGCGCCGGGCGCGGGCCTTCTCCTTCTCGCGCTGTGCCTTCAACCGCTCACGGGCGCTGCTCTTACCGTCATCGTTCTTCTGGCTCACCCCAGGAAAACGAAGCGGAGGGGCGCCGCCGCACCCCTCCGCACCGATGTTCGCCCTATCGGGGGACGGATCCCGCCGCGCCGCACACCCGTGCCCCGCGGCCCGCCCGCCCCGGCGGCGTCAGGAGCGCTTGCGCACCCCGGCCGCCAGCTCCCCGGCCAGCGTCCGGACCCCGGCGAGCGCGGCCTCCAGATCGCCCTCGTCGGCCAGCATCCGCTTGACGAACGCCGAGCCGACGATGACGCCGTCCGCGAACTCCGCGACCTCCGCGGCCTGTTCGGGGTTGGAGACGCCGAGGCCGACGCAGACCGGCAGGTCGGTGGTGGTGCGGGTGCGGCGGACCAGCTCCCGCGCCTCGTGGCCGACCGACTCGCGGGTGCCGGTGACGCCCATCAGCGACGCCGCGTAGACGAAACCGCTGCCCGCCGCGGTGATCTCGGCCAGCCGCGCGTCCAGGCTGCTCGGCGCGACGACGAAGACGGTCGCCAGGCCGTGCCGCTCGGCGGCCGCCCGCCACTGGGCGGACTCCTGGACCGGCAGGTCCGGCAGGATGCACCCGGCGCCGCCCGCGGCGGCCAGATCGGCGGCGAACCGCTCGACGCCGTAGCGGTCGACCGGGTTCCAGTACGTCATGCAGAGCACCGGGGCGCCGGTGGCGGCGTGCGCCTCGCCGACCGTGCGGATGACGTCGGTGATCCGCACGCCGCCGCGCAGCGCGATGTCGTCCGCGGTCTGGATGACCGGCCCGTCGAGGACCGGATCGCTGTGCGGCAGGCCCACCTCGACGATGTCGCAGCCGCCCTCCAGCATCGCGGTGGCCGCCCGGATGCCGCCCTCCACGGTCGGGAATCCGGCCGGGAGGTAGCCGACCAGCGCGGCGCGGTTCTCCTCACGCGCCGTCGCCAGCACCGAGTCCAGCAGCGCGATGTTGCCCGTCGTCCCCGTCATCACTTCTCTCCCTCACCGGCGTTGTCGTACAGCCCGAAGTAGCGGGCCGCGGTGTCCATGTCCTTGTCGCCCCGGCCCGAGAGGTTGACCAGCAGCAGGCCGTCGGGGCCCAGCTCGCGGCCCAGCTCCAGGGCGCCGGCCAGCGCGTGCGCGCTCTCGATGGCCGGGATGATGCCTTCGGTACGCGACAGCAGCCGCAGCGCCTGCATCGCCGCGTCGTCGGTGACCGCGCGGTACTCGCCCCGCCCGGTGTCCTTGAGGTACGAGTGCTCCGGCCCGATGCCCGGGTAGTCCAGCCCCGCGGAGATCGAGTACGGCTCGGTGATCTGCCCGTCCTCGTCCTGGAGGACGTACGACCGCGAGCCGTGCAGGATGCCGGGGGTGCCGGCGGTGAGGGTGGCGGCGTGCTCGCCGGTGGGGACGCCGTGGCCGCCGGGCTCGCAGCCGACCAGCCGGACGCTCTCGTCGGGCAGGAAGGCGTGGAAGAGGCCGATGGCGTTGGAGCCGCCGCCGACGCAGGCGACCGCGGCGTCGGGCAGCCGCCCGGCGCGCTCCAGGATCTGCCGCCGCGCCTCGACGCCGATGACCCGGTGGAAGTCGCGGACCAGCGCCGGGAAGGGGTGCGGTCCGGCGACCGTGCCGAAGAGGTAGTGGGTGCGGTCGACGTTGGCGACCCAGTCGCGGAACGCCTCGTTGATGGCGTCCTTGAGGGTGCGGCTGCCGGAGGTCACGGCGATGACCTCGGCACCGAGCATCCGCATCCGGGCGACGTTCAGCGCCTGCCGCTCGGTGTCGATCTCGCCCATGTAGATGGTGCAGTCGAGGCCGAAGAGGGCGCAGGCGGTGGCGGTGGCGACGCCGTGCTGGCCGGCGCCGGTCTCCGCGATGACGCGGGTCTTGCCCATCCGCTTGGTGAGCAGCGCCTGCCCCAGCACGTTGTTGATCTTGTGCGAGCCGGTGTGGTTGAGGTCCTCGCGCTTGAGGAACACCCGGGCGCCACCGGCGTGTTCGGCGAACCGCCGCACCTCGGTGAGGGCGCTGGGCCGCCCCGTGTAGTTGACCATCAGTTCGTCGAGCTCGGCCGCGAACGCCGGGTCGGCCTTGGCCTTCTCGTACTCGGCGGCGACCTCGTCGACCGCGGCGACCAGCGCCTCGGGGATGAACTTGCCGCCGTAGGCGCCGAAGTAGCCCGAGGGGCCGGGAACCAGCCCCTCCGGGTCGGGCACGAAGAATTCGGAGGACATCTGAGCACTCCTCTGCCGGGGCCCTCGCCCCGGACATCTGGGTCGTTCGGAGAGAAAAGAAGAGGGGGTGACGTGTGGAGACGTAAGGGGGTAGGCGCCGCCGCGGGCGTGGTGCCGGGCGCGGACGGGGTACGCCGGCGGACCGGCCTCCGGACGTACGGGCTCCCGGTGACCGTGCGGCCACCGGGCGTTCGCCGGACGACCGGTGATAGGGCCCGGGTGCCGGTCACGGCCACCGGGCGCCGGCGTACCGTGCGGGCGCCGCGCGCTGTCTAACGGGCGACCGGCCCGTGAGGACACCGGCAGCAGGCACCCGGCCGGAGATCCGGCCGCGGCTTCCCGCCGGAGGGCACACCGGCGGCCCGCGGCGGGGTAGCGCCACGCACCGGCCGCCGGGGCCGCGCACGCGTCAGCGCACGGGCCCCCGGCACCATCGCATGCCGTTGGTCTGGCCGGGCTCGGAGCCGATGTGGTACCTGACCCGGCGGCCGTGCACCCGGCGGGCGGGGGCCCGGCAGCCGCGGTGCCAGGGCGGCAGCGCGCAGCGGACGGCCGCGCGGCGCGGGGCCCGGCGGACCCGGCACACCGAGGCGGGCCCGTGGCCGGGGAGGGCGGGAGTGCCGAGGCCGCAGCCGTCAGGCATCCCGCTGCCACCGGGCACGCCGGGCCCGCCCGGGAACTGCTCCCGGGCGGTGCGGTGGGTGCCGGTGGCGGTCATGGGTGGTCTTCCGTGCTCAGGCCCGGCCGTGCCGGATCGCGGGGTGCGAGCCGGCCGCGACCAGATCGGCGACGGCGGTGCGCGGGTCCTTGCCGGTGACCAGCGATTCGCCGACGAGGACGGCGTCGGCGCCGTCGTTGGCGTACGCGATCAGATCGTGCGGGCCGCGCACGCCCGACTCGGCGACCTTGACGATGTGGTCGGGGATCTCGGGGGCGATCCGGGCGAAGTTGCCGCGGTCGACCTCCAGGGTCTTGAGGTTGCGCGCGTTCACGCCGATGATCTTGGCGCCGGCGGCCACCGCGCGCTCGACCTCCTCCTCGTCGTGCGCCTCGACCAGCGGCGTCAGGCCGATCGATTCGGCCCGCTCGATGAGCGAGACCAGCGCCTCCTGCTCCAGCGCGGCGACGATCAGCAGCGCGAGGTCGGCGCCGTACGCACGGGCCTCCCACAGCTGGTAGGCGGTGACGATGAAGTCCTTGCGCAGCACCGGGATGTCGACCCGGGCGCGGACCGCTTCGAGGTCGGCGAGCGAGCCGCCGAACTTGCGCTGCTCGGTGAGGACGGAGATCACCGCGGCGCCGCCCGCCTCGTAGTCGGCGGCGAGGCCCGCCGGGTCGGCGATGGCGGCCAGCGCGCCCTTGGAAGGGCTGGAGCGCTTGACCTCGCAGATGACCGTCACGCTCTCGCCCTTGAGGGCGGCGACGCCGTCCTTGGCCGGGCGGGCGGCGCGGGCGCGCTCCTTCAGCTCGTCGAGGCTGACGCGCGCCTGCCGCTCGGCGAGGTCGGCGCGGACTCCGTCGATGATCTCGTCGAGCACACTCACGCGAGCGGCCTCCTTCTGAAGCGGTGGAAGGGACGGGCGCCGGCGGCGAGCGGTACTCCCCGTAGGCACTTCTGATGGTATCCGGCCGCGGCCCGAGGTCGGGCACCCGCCCGCGGCCGTCCCACGAACTGGACAGCCGAGCCCCAGGTCAGGGCCGCAGGAAGAGGCCGAAGGGCAGATTGCGGACGACGGTGAAGAGCGTGAGGACGGCGGCCGACGCCCACCAGTGGACGGGGCGCGGGCGCGGCCCCGCGGTCGGCAGCCCGCGTGCCGCGCGCACCGTCCAGACCACCCAGAACACCGCGCAGAGCGCGTACCCGGCCACCGCCACGGCGTTGGCGCCGAGCGCGGCGGGCAGCTCGCCGTGGGCCACCGCGTGGGCGCTGCGCAGCCCGCCGCAGGCCGGGCAGTACAGGCCGGTCAGGTGCAGCAGCGGGCAGACCGGGTAGTGGCCGGGGCGGTTCGGGTCGACGGCGCCGACGTACCCGAAGGCGGCGACCGCGGCGGCGGCCGTGCCCAGCGGGGCGGCGAGGCGGCGCAGCGGCCCCGGGCGGCCGCCGGGCGGCGCGGGACGGGCGGCTGCGGGCCGGGGCGGGGCCACGGGTGCGTTCACCCCGCCGATTGTCCCCGGGGACGGGCGAAGGCGCCGCTTCCCGGCAGCCGTACGGAGTACGGACGGCGACCGGGAAGCGGCGCCTTCGGAGCTTTCGGTGTGGCGCCGGGCGGGGCGCCACACAAGGTCAGCCCTCCTGGGGCCGGGCCACGGCGACCGGGGCGGCGGAGCGCTTGGGCTGCGAGCCGAGGCCGGCGACGCGCATCACACCGCCGACGACGGCGCCGAGGCCGATGAGGACGATGCCGGCCCAGAAACCGGGCACGTTGGCCAGGACCGTGAAGGCGCCCGCGACGCAGAAGCCGATGAACGAGATGATGACGCCGGTCCAGGCGGCGGGGGTGTGTCCGTGGCCACTGCTCGACATGAGTGCTCCTCGTAGCTCTGTCGCGCCGGATCGGGGCGCGGTGATACCTCGTCGTCCATTGTCACCGATGCCGGGGGAAACGCCGTTACCGGGTGGGGTCCTCGCCCCGGTCCAGCGACTTCCACAGCTCCTCGGGACGGTCCGGGTCCACCGGCGCGGCGGCCCTGCGCGGGGTGCGGGCGCCGCCCGGCGCGCGCTCGTAACGGCCCGACATCGCGGGCCAGTGGCGGCCGAGGAGGAGGGCGAGGAGACCGGCGGTCAGCAGCAGTACGCCGCCGGCGAAGGAGACCCACGGCCAGAGGCTGTGCGTGACGTGATGCACATCCGTACCGCTCAGTCCGACGGCGGTGGCGGCCTGCTCGCGCAGGGCGGTGGTGTCGCCGTACCCGAGAGCAGCGGCGAGCGCGGTGCCCGCGCCGCTGAGGGCGAGGAGGGCGGCGACGGCGTACCGTCCGGCGCGCCGCACCGCGAAGACCGCGACCAGCGCGGCGAGGCCGACGACGGCAAGCGCGGCGGGGACGCCCGTGACGTCCGAGCCGGTCACCGAGCGCGGCAGATCGCCCTGGGCGAGGGCGGCGGTGCCCCGGGACCAGACGCGGCCCGACGCGAGCAGGACGAGAGCGGAGCCGGCGGCGCCCAGCAGCAGGGCCGCGGCGAGGCTGCGCCGGGCGCTGCGGGGCCGGGCGGTGGGCACGGGCGCGGTGGCGGCGGGGGGCTGGGTTGCGGCACTCACTCCCCCACTATCGCGCACCGCCCGCGGCGACCGGGCCACGGGGTGGCCGGTGCCGCGGGCGGTACGGGAGGTGTGCCGGTCAGCCGCCGAGGCGGTTGGCGGTGTGGACGGCGCGCAGCACGGCGGCGGCCTTGTTGCGGCACTCGGTGTCCTCGGCGACCGGGTCGGAGTCGGCGACGACGCCCGCACCGGCCTGGACGTACGCGGTGCCGTCGCGCAGCAGGGCGGTGCGGATGGCGATGGCGGTGTCGGAGTCGCCGGCGAAGTCGAGGTAGCCGACGCAGCCGCCGTACAGACCGCGGCGGGTCGGCTCCAGCTCCTCGATGATCTGCAGCGCGCGGGGCTTGGGCGCGCCGGAGAGGGTGCCCGCGGGGAAGCAGGCGGTGAGGACGTCGAAGGCGGTGCGGCCCTCGGCGACGGTGCCGGTGACGGTGGAGACCAGGTGCATGACGTGGCTGTAGCGCTCGACCGACATGAAGTCGACGACCTCGACGCTGCCCGGTGCGCAGACCCGGCCCAGGTCGTTGCGGCCCAGGTCGACGAGCATCAGGTGCTCGGCGCGCTCCTTGGGGTCGGCCAGCAGTTCGTCGGCGAGGGCCTGGTCCTCCTGGACTCCCGAGCCGCGCGGGCGGGTCCCGGCGATGGGGTGCACCATGGCGCGGCCGTCCTCGACCTTGACCAGCGCCTCGGGGCTGGAGCCGACCACGTCGAAGGCGCCGCGGTCGCCGTCGGCGGCGAAGCGGAAGAGGTACATGTACGGGCTGGGGTTGGTGGCCCGCAGCACCCGGTAGACGTCCAGGGCGCTCGCCGTGCAGGGCGTCTCGAAGCGCTGCGAGGGCACCACCTGGAACGCCTCACCGGCGCGGATGCGCTCCTTGATGTCCTCGACGGCGTCCTGGTAGGCGGCGCCGCCCCACTCGGCGGTGAACGGCGGCAGCTCCGACGGCGGCAGCGCGGCGGCGCTCGCGGGCGCCGGGCGGGCGAGGTCGTCGGCCATCGCGTCGAGGCGGGCGACGGCGTCCGCGTACGCCTCGTCGACGCCGGTGTCGAGGTCGTTGTGGTTGATGGCGTTGGCGATGAGCAGGACGGTGCCGTTCCAGTGGTCGAGGACGGCGAGGTCGGAGGTGAGGAGCATGGTCAGCTCCGGCAGCCCGAGGTCGTCCTCGGTCCGCTCGCCGATCTTCTCCAGGCGGCGGACGACGTCGTAGCCGAGGTAGCCGACCATGCCGCCGGTGAAGGGCGGCAGACCGGCGTCCTGAAGCAGGTCACGCGGGGTGTGCAGGGCCTCGACGGTGGCGCGGAGCGCGGCCAGCGGGTCGCCGCCGGACGGCATGCCGACGGGCGGGGTGCCCAGCCAGTGGGCCGCGCCGTCGCGGACGGTGAGCGTGGCGGCGCTGCGGACGCCGATGAACGAGTACCGCGACCACGTACGTCCGTTCTCGGCTGATTCCAGGAGGAAGGTGCCGGGGCGCTCCCCGGCGAGTTTGCGGTAGAGGCCCACCGGGGTGTCGCCGTCGGCCAGCAGGCGCCGGGTGACGGGGATGACCCGGCGGTCCTTGGCGAAGGTGCGGAAGCTGTCGAGGTCCGGTGTGGCGGTGCCGGTGGTTCCCGTGGTCATGGCAGCGGAGCCTACTGGTCGCCGTCCGTGAGCAACACGTCGGCGTCGAAGCAGGTACGGGCCCCGGTGTGGCAGGCGGCGCCGGTCTGCTCGACGGTGACCAGGACGGTGTCGGCGTCGCAGTCGAGGGCGACGGAGCGGACGCGCTGGACATGGCCGGAGGTGTCGCCCTTGACCCAGTACTCGCGGCGGCTGCGGGACCAGTAGGTGCAGCGGCCGGTGGTGAGGGTGCGGTGCAGCGCCTCGTCGTCCATCCAGCCGAGCATGAGGACCTCGCCGGTGCCGTACTGCTGGGCGATGGCCGGGACGAGGCCGTCCGCGCCGTGCTTGAGGCGGGCGGCGACGGCGGGGTCGAGGGCGGTGCTGCCGGGGGCCGCGGGGCCGTCCGGGGCGGTCCGGTCCTGCGGGGCGGTGGCGGCGGTGTCGGTGGCGCGGCTGCTCATGGGGCCATTGTGCCGTGCGGGTCCGGTGGCGCGGGCGGCCCGCGCGTGGCAGGGCGGCGGGGCCGGCCGTAGGCTGACCGTATGTCGACCCATGCGAAGCGTGAACGGCTCCTGCTCGCCGACCTGTTGGAGAGCGCCGGTCCCGACGCGCCGACGCTCTGCGAGGGCTGGCGCACCCGTGATCTGGCCGCCCATGTGGTGGTGCGCGAGCGCCGCGCGGACGCGGCGGGCGGTCTGCTCGTCAAACCGCTGGCGGCGCGGCTGGAGCGGGTCCAGGCGGAGTTCGCCGCCAAGCCGTACGAGGAGCTGCTGGGGCTGATCCGCAGTGGCCCGCCGCGGATGTCGCCGTTCGCGCTGAAGCAGATCGACGAGGCGTCGAACACCGTCGAGTTCTACGTCCACGCCGAGGACGTGCGGCGGGCGCAGCCCGACTGGGCGGCGCGGGAGGTGGACCCGGTCTTCGCGGACGCGCTGTGGACGCGGCTGGAGAGGACGGCGAAGCTGCTGGGCCGGAAATCGCCGGTGGGCCTGGTGCTGCGGCGCCCGGACGGCCGGACCGCGGTGGCCCACCGGGGCGCGCCGGTGGTGACGGTCGTCGGCGAGCCCGGCGAGCTGACCCTCTTCGCCTTCGGCCGCCAGCAGGCCGTGGACGTGGAACTGACCGGCGACCCGGAAGCGGTGGCCGGCGCCCGGCAGGCGGCGCTGGGGATCTGAGGGCCCGGCGGTCGGGGCGGGCGCGTCACGGAGGGGGCCGCGGGCGGGCCCGGAGCCGGGCCTGCCCGGTCGGCCGCGCCCGGAGCCCCGGCCCCGCGCCCGGCCGGGCCGGATTCCGCTACGGGCCGGGCCCCGCTCCGTACGGGCCGCCGCGCCTCCCCCACCGGACCGGCGGAACGCCCGCGCGTCCCGCCTCACCGCACCGGGTGGCCCGCCTCCCGCAGGGCGCCCTTGACCTCGCCGATGCGCAGGTCGCCGAAGTGGAAGACGGAGGCGGCGAGGACCGCGTCGGCGCCGGCGGCCACGGCGGGGGCGAAGTCGGCGAGGCGGCCCGCGCCGCCCGAGGCGATGACGGGGACGGAGACGTGCTTGCGGACCGCCTCGATCATCTCCGTGTCGTAGCCGTCCTTGGTGCCGTCGGCGTCCATGGAGTTCAGCAGGATCTCTCCGGCGCCCAGCTCCGCCGCGCGGTGCGCCCATTCGACGGCGTCGACCCCGGCGGAGCGGCGTCCGCCGTGCGTGGTCACCTCGAAGGACGTGGTGCCGCCGTCGGACGGCACCCGTCGGGCGTCGACGGAGAGCACCAGCACCTGGCTGCCGAACCGCTCCGCGATCTCCCGGATCAGCTCGGGCCGGGCCAGCGCCGCGGTGTTCACACCGACCTTGTCGGCGCCGGCGCGCAGCAGCTTGTCGACGTCCTCGGCGGTGCGCACGCCGCCGCCGACGGTCAGCGGGATGAAGACCTGCTCGGCGGTGCGGCGGACCACGTCGTAGGTGGTCTCGCGGTTGCCGGAGGAGGCGGTGATGTCGAGGAAGGTCAGCTCGTCGGCGCCCTCCTCGCCGTAGATCCGCGCCATCTCGACGGGGTCGCCCGCGTCGCGCAGGTTCTGGAAGTTCACGCCCTTGACGACCCGGCCGTTGTCGACGTCCAGGCAGGGGATGACTCGGACCGCCAAGGTCATGGCGTCAGGCTCCTTCGGAGGGTTGCGTGCGGCCTTCCGGTTGCGTGAAGGCTTCGGGTTGCTTGAAGGCTTCCAGTTCTACTTCGACCAGGACGCGGGAGTCGACGAAGCCGGAGACCACGACGAGGGTCGCGGCCGGCGGCGCGGCGCCGAAGATCTCCCGGTGGGCGCGGCCGACCGCGTCCACGTCCCGCGCGTGGGTCAGATACATCCGGGTGCGCAGAACGGCACAGGCGTCCAGGCCGAACGGCTCCAGGGCCGCCAGGGCGTTGCCGAAGGCGGCCTTCGTCTGCTCGTAGGGATCGCCCTCGCCCTGGAGCACGCCGTCGGCGAGCGGCAGCGTGCCGGCGACCAGGACACGGTCGCCGGCGGCCACCGCGCGGGCGAAGCCGATCGTCTCTTCCCAGGGACTGCTGGTCCGTACCCGCTCGATGGTCATCACGCCGCCTTTCGGTCATCCGGTCACGACACTGCCGCGAGCGCCTCTTGAAGGGTGAACGCCTTCGCGTAGAGCGCCTTGCCGACGATCGCGCCCTCCACGCCCTCGGGGACCAGGGACGCCAGCGTCCGCAGGTCGTCGAGGGAGGAGACGCCGCCGGAGGCGACGACAGGGCGGTCGGTGGCCGCGCAGACGTTCTTCAGCAGCTCCACGTTGGGGCCCTGGAGCGTGCCGTCCTTGTTGATGTCGGTGACGACGTAGCGGGCGCAGCCCTCGGAGTCGAGGCGGGCCAGCGTCTCGTAGAGGTCGCCGCCGTCGCGGGTCCAGCCGCGGCCGCGGAGCGTGGTGCCGCGGACGTCCAGACCCACCGCGATCTTGTCGCCGTGCTCGGCGATGACCTTGGCGACCCACTCGGGGGCCTCCAGCGCGGCGGTGCCGAGGTTGACGCGGCGGCAGCCGGTGGCGAGCGCCGCCTCCAACGAGGCGTCGTCGCGGATACCGCCGGACAGCTCGACCTTGATGTCCATGGCGCGGGCCACCTCGGCGATCTGCGCGCGGTTGTCGCCGGTGCCGAACGCCGCGTCGAGGTCGACGAGGTGCAGCCACTCGGCACCGGCCTGCTGCCAGGCCAGCGCCGCCTGGAGCGGGTCGCCGTAGGAGGTCTCGGAGCCGGACTCGCCGTGCACCAGACGGACGGCCTGGCCGTCGCGGACGTCGACGGCGGGGAGGAGTTCGAGCTTCGGGTGGGCCATCACAGGGTCTCGATCCAATTGCTCAGCAGCTGGGCTCCGGCGTCGCCGGACTTCTCGGGGTGGAACTGCGTGGCCCACAGCGGGCCGTTCTCGACCGCGGCCACGAAGGGCGCACCGTGGGTGGCCCAGCTGACCTTGGGGGCGGCGATGTGCGGGTTGCCGATCTCCAGCTCCCAGTCGTGCGCCGCGTAGGAGTGGACGAAGTAGTAGCGGGCGTCCGCGTCCAGACCGGCGAAGAGGCGGGAGCCGCCGGCCGCCTCGACGGTGTTCCAGCCCATGTGCGGGACGACGTCGGCCTTGAGCGGGCCGACGGTGCCGGGCCACTCGTCGAGGCCCTCGGTCTCCACACCGTGCTCGATACCGCGGGCGAAGAGGATCTGCATCCCGACGCAGATGCCCATGACCGGACGGCCGCCGGAGAGGCGGCGGCCGACGATCCAGTCGCCGCGGGCGTCGCGCAGCCCCTTCATGCAGGCGGCGAACGCGCCGACGCCGGGGACGAGCAGCCCGTCGGCGTTCATCGCGCGGTCGTAGTCGCCGGTGATCTCCACATCGGCACCGGCACGGGCCAGGGCGCGCTCGGCGGAGCGGACGTTACCGAAGCCGTAGTCGAAGACCACGACCTTCTTCGCGGCCGTCAATTCCACACCTCCAGCCGCATCACCCCGGCGACGAGGCACATCGCCGCGCCGATGGACAGCAGCGTGATCAGGCTGCGGGGCATCTTCTGCTTCCAGAAGGAGTAGATGCCGCCGACGAGGAAGAGACCGACCAGGATGAAGACGGTCGACAGGCCGTTCACAGGGCACCCTTCGTGGAGGGGAGGATTCCGGCGGCGCGCGGATCGCGTTCGCTGGCGTACCGCAGCGCCCGCGCCAGCGCCTTGAACTGGCACTCCACGATGTGGTGGGCGTTGCGGCCGTACGGGACGTGGATGTGCAGGGCGATCTGCGCCTGGGCCACGAAGGAGTCGAAGATGTGCCGGGTCATCGTCGTGTCGTAGGTGCCGATCATCGGCGCCATGTTCTCCGGTTCGGTGTGCACGAGGTACGGGCGGCCGGAGAGGTCGACGGTGACCTGGGCGAGGGACTCGTCGAGCGGCACGGTGCAGTTGCCGAAGCGGTAGATGCCCACCTTGTCGCCGAGCGCCTGCCGGAAGGCGGCGCCGAGCGCGAGGGCGGTGTCCTCGATGGTGTGGTGGGTGTCGATGTGCAGGTCACCGTCGGTCTTGACGGTGAGGTCGAAGAGACCGTGGCGCCCGAGCTGGTCGAGCATGTGGTCGTAGAAACCGACGCCCGTCGACACATCGACCTGGCCGGTGCCGTCGAGGTCGATCTCGACGAGCACCGAGGTTTCCTTGGTGGTGCGCTCGACGCGTCCGACGCGGCTCATGCGCTTGGCTCCTTCATGATCTGGCGTACCGCTTCGAGGAACGCGTCGTTCTCGGCCGGGGTTCCCGCGGTGACCCGCAGCCAGCCCGGCACACCGTTGTCCCGGACCAGGACGCCCCGGTCCAGGAGGGCCTGCCAGGCGGCGTGCGCGCCGCCCGCGCCGTCGAACCGGCCGAACTGCACGAAGTTGGCGTCGGAGTCGACGACCTCGCAGCCCGCCGCGCGCAGCTCCGCCACCAGGCGGTCGCGTTCGGTCTTCAGCTGCTCGACGTACTTCAGCAGGGTGTCGGTGTGCTCCAGGGCCGCGAGCGCGGTCGCCTGGGTCACGGCGGAGAGGTGGTAGGGCAGCCGGACCAGCTGGACGGCGCCGACCACGGCGGGATCGGCGGCGAGGTAGCCCAGGCGCAGCCCGGCGGCGCCGAACGCCTTCGACATGGTCCGCGAGACGACGAGGTTGCGCCGCCCCTCGATCAGCGGCAGCAGCGAGCGGCGGTGGCTGAACTCGCCGTACGCCTCGTCGATCACCACCAGCGCGCCGCCGGTCGCCGCCCGCGCCGCCTGCGCGGCGTCGTACAGCGCGAGGACCGTCTCCGCGTCGACGGCGGTGCCGGTCGGGTTGTTCGGCGAGCAGATGAAGACCACGTCCGGGCGGCGCTCGGCGATGAGCGCCGTGGCCGCCGCGACGTCGATGGTGAAGTCGTCGTGGCGCGGCCCGGAGATCCACTCGGTGCCGGTGCCGCGGGAGATCAGCCCGTGCATGGAGTACGAGGGCTCGAAGCCGAGGGCCGCGCGGCCGGGGCCGCCGAAGGTCTGGAGCAGCTGCTGGAGGACCTCGTTGGAGCCGTTGGCCGCCCAGACCTGCTCCTCGGTGACCGGGTGGCCGCCGGTGCGGGTGAGGTAGCGGGCCAGCTCGGTGCGGAGCTCGACGGCGTCGCGGTCCGGGTAGCGGTTGAGGTCGCGGGCGGCGTCGGCGACCCGCTCGGCGATCCGCCGGACCAGCTCCTCGGGGAGCGGGTAGGGGTTCTCGTTGGTGTTCAGCCGGACCGGTACGTCCAGCTGCGGGGCGCCGTACGGGGACTTGCCGCGCAGTTCGTCCCGGATGGGAAGCGCGTCCCAGGGGAACGCGTCGGGGCTGTTCGTCACTTGCTCTGCGGGACCTTCCAGTCATTGCGATCCTCGCGCTCCCCCTCGGGGAAGCGCGCCAGAACGGCCGCGCCGTGGGCCGGGAGATCCTCGGCCTCGGCGAGGGTCACCACGTGGTGGGCGACCTCGGCCAGCGCGTCGCGGGAGTAGTCCACGACATGGATGCCGCGCAGGAACGACTGCACGGACAGGCCCGAGGAGTGGCAGGCGCAGCCGCCCGTCGGCAGGACGTGGTTGGAGCCGGCGCAGTAGTCGCCCAGCGAGACCGGGGCGTACGGGCCGACGAAGACCGCGCCGGCGTTGCGGACCCGGGCGGCGACGGCGGAGGCGTCGGCGGTCTGGATCTCCAGGTGCTCGGCGCCGTACGCGTCGACGACCGTCAGGCCGTCGTCGAGACCGTCGACGAGGACGATCGCGGACTGTCGGCCGGCCAGCGCCTCGGTGATCCGCTCGGTGTGCTTGGTGGCGGCCGTCTGCGTCTTCAGCTCGGCCTCGACCGCCTCGGCCAGCTCGGCGGAGTCGGTGACGAGGACGGCGGCGGCGAGCGTGTCGTGCTCGGCCTGGCTGATCAGGTCGGAGGCGACGTGGCGGGCGTCGGCGGTGGCGTCGGCGAGCACCGCGATCTCGGTGGGCCCGGCCTCGGCGTCGATGCCGATCCGGCCCTTGAGCAGGCGCTTGGCGGAGGCGACGTAGATGTTGCCGGGGCCGGTGACGAGGTTGACCGGGCGGCACTCGTCGGTGCCGTACGCGAACATCGCGATGGCCTGGGCGCCGCCGGCGGCGTAGACCTCGTCGACGCCGAGCAGCGCGCAGGCGGCGAGGATCGTCGGGTGCGGCAGACCGCCGCCCCACTCACTGTTGAAAGGGGCCTTCTGCGGCGGCGAGCTGATCGCGACGCCCTCGACCCCGGCCTCCTGGGCGGGGACGACGTTCATCACGACGGACGACGGGTAGACCGCGCGGCCGCCGGGGACGTACAGCCCGACCCGCTCGACCGGCACCCAGCGCTCGGTGACCGTGCCGCCGGGGACGACCTTGGTGGTGGTGTCCGTACGGCGCTGTTCGCGGTGGACGAGGCGGGCGCGCCGGATGGACTCCTCCAGGGCGGCGCGGACGGCCGGGTCCAGCTCGGCCAGGGCCCGCTCGATCGCCTCCGCCGGGACCCGGACCCGCTCGATCTCGACACCGTCGAACCGCCGCGCGCAGTCGATCAGCGCGGCGGTGCCGCGATGGCGTACGTCCTCGCAGATGGGCCGCACCTTCTCCAGGGCGGCTTCCACGTCGAACTCGGCACGGGGCAGCAGGTCGCGCAGGGCGCCGCCCTCGGGAAGGGCGTCACCGCGCAGATCGATTCGGGAGATCACCCTCCCAGTGTCTCAGACCCGCCCTCCGGTCCGGCCCGCCGTATCACCCAGTGATACACCGCACAATGCGCTGCGGACGGGCCCGTGAAGTTGACCGGAGTTGGCCCTGACCACGCGTGTTCAACGGGTCACGGGGCGGGCAAAGGCCGGATGACGGCTTCGGCGTGTCCCGCCGCCCGCCCCCGGTTCCCGCTCCGCGCACCGGTGTGGCGCGCGGCCGGCGGGCGACACGCGGGCGCATTCGGACATCGGACGGAAGGGGGACGCGACGTGCTCGAACCCGGGGACGGGGACGCACCGGCGGATCTGCAGCTGACATCGGCGGAATGGAGCATGTGGCAGGCGTTCCGCAACGGCAGCACCTGCGACCTGCACATCGGGGATCCGGCCCGGGACGATCCGCACGGCCGCCACCTGTGGGGGCCGGAGCGCCGGATACGGGCGCGGGTGCTGGCGCTGCTGCTGCTCGACGGGCCGCCGGCGCAGCCCGGACGGGTCTCGGCGCTGAAGGTCACCGGGGCGTACATCACCGACATCCTCGACGTCGCGGGGGGCTCGATCAAGCCATTCGTGGAGCTGCGGGACTGCCGGTTCGAGGGCGAGGTCGTCCTGCCGGAGGCGCACTTCACCACCTTGCGGCTGGTGAACTGCGCGATGCCGCGGGTGGAGGCGGCGCGGCTGACCACCGAGGGCGATCTGCACCTGCCGCGGTGCGTGGTGCTCTCCGGCGTCCGGCTGACGGACGCGCACATCGGCACGGACCTGCTGCTGAGCCAGGCGGTGGTGCACAAGGACCGCCAGGGCCGCTCGATCACGGCGGACGGGATGACCGTCACCCAGGACCTCCAGGCCGAGATGCTGGAGTCGTACGGCGAGCTGTCGCTGCGCGGGACGACCGTCGGCGGTTCGCTGAGTCTGCGCGGCAGCCGGCTGAGCAACCCGTTCGGCCGCCGTGCGCTGAACGCCCCGCAGCTGACCGTCGAGCGCACCTTGCACCTGACCGCCGCGGGCCTGCTGAACTCCCCGTTCGCCTCCGGTGCCACGCCGCCGTTCGGCACCGTCCACACCCCGGCGTACGGCACGGTCACCACCCCGCCGCGCGGTACGCGGATGCAGCGGTTCGAGTGCGAGGGCGGGATGCGGCTGGACGACGGGCGGTTCGGCGACGCGGTCGACCTGGAGCACGCGCGGTTCGTGATGGAGTCCGACCAGGAGCTGTCGCTGCGCCGGATCCAGACGCCCGAGCTGCGGTTCCTCGGGGAGCGGCCGCAGCGGGGCCGGGTGATCGTCTCCGGTGCCCGGGTCGTCAACCTCGTCGACCGCTCCGCCAGCTGGCCCGGTGCGGGCAGCCTCCAGATGGCCGGTTTCGCCTACGAGACGCTGATCCCCCGGGGCCACTTCCCGCTGTCGGCGCGGTTGCAGTGGGTGGCGGCGGCGACCCCGGAGTACGCGCCGGAGCCGTACGAGATGCTCGCCACGGCGCTGCGCACCAGTGGTGAGGACGCGGACGCGCGGGTGGTGCTGCTGGCCAAGCAGCGGCGGCGCCGGGAGACACTGCCGGTGGCCGGGAAGGCGTGGGGCTACCTCCAGGACTGGACGGTGGCGTACGGCTACCGCCCCGGGCGGGCCTCGCTGTGGATGGCGATCCTGTGGGCGCTGGGCACGGTCTTCTTCACCTCCTCGCCGCCCCCACCGCTCAAGGCCGACGAGGCGCCGCCGTGGAACCCGTACCTGTACGTCCTGGATCTACTGGTGCCGGTGATCGACCTCGGGCAGCGGGCGGCGTGGAATCCGCGCGGCGGGGCGCAGTGGGTGGCGGCGGTGCTGGTGATCGCGGGCTGGATCCTGGCGACGACGGTCGCGGCGGGCGCGTCGCGGCTGCTGCGGCGGCAGTAGCGGGGGCGGGGGCGGGCTGCCCGGACCGGGCGGCCCGTCGGACGTCGGGCGGTGCCGGGCGGGTGAGCGGTGCACGGCGGTGAGCGGTGCCCGGCGGTGAGCGGTGCCCGGCGCCCGCCGGGCGCGGGGCGGGCCGCCTCGCTCCGCACCCGCCGTCACCGGCGCTTTCGCCCTCCGCGTAGCTCCCCGCATCCGGGCGGCGCGGCCCAGCCTCTAGGCTTACCCGCTGTGACCTCCGTACGGCTGCCGCTCTTCCCGCTCAACTCGGTGCTCTTCCCCGGACTCGTTCTCCCGCTGAACGTCTTCGAGGCCCGCTACCGGGCGCTGATGCGCGACCTCGGTGAGCTGCCCGAGGACGAGCGCCGGTTCGGGGTGATCGCGATCCGCGACGGCCGCGAGGTGGCGCCGACCGCCCAGGGCATGCCGGACGCCACGCTGCCCGCCGCGAACGGGCCCGCCGCCGGGTTCGGTGACGACCCGATGGCCGCGTTCCACACCGTCGGCTGTGTCGCCGACGCGACGACGATCCGCGCGAAGTCCCCCGAGGAGGACTCCGGCTACGAGGTGCTGGCCACCGGCACCACCCGCTTCCGGCTGCTGTCGGTGGACGCCTCCGGGCCGTATCTGACCGCCGAGGTCGAGGAGCTGGCCGAGGACGGCGGCGAGGGCGCGGGCGCGCTGGCCTCCGGTGTGGTCCGGGCGTTCCGTACGTATCAGAAGCGGCTGGCCTGGGCGAACGAGCGGACGCTGGCCGGCGGGCAGGATCTGCCGGGCGATCCGTCGGTGCTGTCGTACCTGGTCGCCGCGGCGGCGGTGCTCGACGTCCCGGCCAAGCAGCGGCTGCTGGCGGCGGCCGACACCGCGGACCGGCTCGGTCAGGAGCTGGAACTCCTGCGCCGCGAGTCGGCGGTGCTCGGTAAGCTCCCGTCGCTGCCGGCGGTGGATCTGACCCGGCGGCCGACCAGCCCCAACTGACCCGCCGCGGCCCGCGGCCGGGCCGCGTGCCCGTCCCGCCCCCGAAGGCAAGGTGCCGACGAGTTGTCCAAGAAGCCGAAGAAGGACCGGGGCGCGTCCGCCGCGGCGGGCGGCACCCCGGCGACGGTCGCGCTGACCGCCGCGGGCGTGCCCTTCACCGTGCACGCCTACACCCACGATCCGGCCGCCGCCTCGTACGGCGAGGAGGCCGCCGAGGCGCTCGGAGTGGCGCCCGAGCAGGTGTTCAAGACGCTGCTGGCGGACGTCGACGGTGCGCTGACCGTCGCGGTGGTGCCGGTCTCCGGCTCCCTCGACCTCAAGGCGCTGGCGGCGGCGGTGGGCGGCAAGCGGGCCGCGATGGCCGATCCGGCCGCCGCCGAGCGGACCACCGGCTACGTCCGCGGCGGCATCTCCCCGCTGGGCCAGCGCAAGCGGCTGCGGACGGTCGTGGACGCCTCCGCCGAGGGCCGCTCCACCATCTGCGTCTCGGCCGGCCGCCGCGGTCTGGAGGTCGAGCTCTCCCCCGCGGACCTGGTCACCCTCACCGGCGCCGTGGTGGCCCCGATCGGACGGGACTGAGCGGACCGGGCGGACGGGCCGGCGGGTCAGCCGGGCACGGCGGACGGCTCCGGGCCGGACGCCGCGTCAGGCCGCTCCCGGCCCCCGGTCTCCGGCCCGTACGCGACGGTCCCCGGGGTACGCGGCACCTCCCGGCCCCCGCCGCGTACCCGCCCCGGCGTCAGCCCGCCGGATCGTCCTTCATCAGGTCCGGCGCCCCCGGCACCGGCGTCCCCGGCAGCAGATCCTCGTCGCGGGGGGCGAAGAGGCCGGTCAGGGCGAGTTGGGTCAGCATCGCGGCGATCGGCCAGGCCAGCAGAACGCCCATGGCCTGGAGGCGCAGCGGGCCGTCGAAGACGACGCCGGGGCCGACCTGTACGGCGTGGGCGGCGAGGTCGTCGGTCGGGCCGAGCACCATGCCGAGCTGCCAGCCCACGACGGAGCCGAGCAGTCCGCCGACGGCCAGCGCGATCACCAGCGGCACCCCGCCGCGGCGGCGCAGCCGGAACAGCACGGCCGTGGCGACGATGCCGAAACCGGCGGCGAGCAGCAGGAAGACACCGTCGGCGCCGATCGCCTCCTCGCCCTCGGTGTCCTTGAGGTAGACGCTGTGGGTGTTGGCGATCAGCGGGACGCGCGGGGCCAGCCAGAGCCAGAGCAGGCCGAGCAGCGCGCCGAGCAGCGCGAGGACGACGGCGGTCAGCGCCGCCTCCCGCAGCTCCTGGCCGAGCGGCGGTCCGTCGGACGCCTCACCGGTCGGCGGATACCCGGGCGGCTCGGCCGACGACCCCGCGCCGGCGTCGGTCGGCGGGGTCGGCGGCTCGTCGGACGGTTGGTTGTCGCGTGGCGTCAGCGGTGCGGTCACCCCGTCATCGTGCCAGGTGGGCGGGGTGGCTCCGGCGGCAGGACGGGGCCCGGGTCGCGCCGGCGGTACGTCAGCGGGTCGCCGCGCGGCGGAACGCCCAGGTCGCGGCGGTCAGCGCGAGCAGCCCCACCCCGGCGCAGACGCCCAGGTCGGCGGCGACCCGGAGCCAGTCCGGGTCCGCGTCGAAGGTGCGGATCAGCGCCTCCACGCCGTACGTCGACGGCAGCAGGTCGCGGGCGAGACCGAGGACCGCGGGCAGCCGCTCGGCGGGCAGCACCCCGAGCAGCAGCGCCGCCGACATGCCGAGCTGCCCGCAGAGCGTCGCCAGCTCCTGGCGCGGCGCGAGCAGCCCGAGGAACGCGCCGAGCCCGGCGAGCGCCGCACCGGCCAGCGGCAGCACCGCGGCGAGCACCCACAGATGCGCCATCGGCAGCTGGAACAGCACACAGCCGATGACCGCCGTGACGGCCGTGCCGGGGACGGTGAACGACGCGTACGCGGCGGCGGCGCCCAGCACCACGGCGGCGGGCGGCACCGGCAGCGTCGCGTAGTGGTCGAGCCCGCCGCCCGCCCGCAGCTGCCCGAAGTACTGCGCCAGCAGGTTGAGCGCGACGAAGGCGACGACCAGCACGCTGGACCCGGCGACCACGGCGCGCGCCTCGGCGGGCCCGTCGGCCACCCCGCGCATCAGGGCCATGATCCCGACGGACTGGAAGGTGGCGACGAAGAGCAGCGGGATCCGGGCGACCCGGGCGCGGGAGAGCTGGGCGCGGTAGACGGCGCCGAGCGCGGGCAGCAGCCGGGCGCGCGGGGCCAGCGGCGCGGGCCACGGCTCCCGGTCGTGGTGCGCGTCCGGGGCGTCGCCGGGCCGCGCCCGCCCGTCCGCCGGTGCCGCCCCGGCCACCGCTCGCGCGGAAACCCCACTCACGCGTTCACTCTGCCTTTCGGTTCGGCGGCCCGGCGGTTCACGCCTTGACCAGTCCCTCGGCGCGGCCGCCGAGCGCGAGGTAGACATCCTCCAGGCTCGGGGTGGCGAGGGTGAAATCGTCGAGCGCCGCGAAGGCGGCACCGGAGGTGACGTCGGCGACGGCGGCGCGGGCGGCGTCGGCGGACAGCCGCAGCGTCCAGCGGCGGCCCGCGACGCGTGCGGCCGGCTCCAGCGCCGCGACCGCGGGGACGTCGAGCGGCGGCCGGTCGCGCCAGACCAGATCGAGCCGGACCTCGTCGCTGACCCGCTCCTTCAGCCCGCCGGGCGTGTCGCAGGCGATGACCCGGCCGCGGTCGATCACCGCGACGCGGTCCAGGACGGTCTCCGCCTCCAGGACGTTGTGGGTCACCAGCAGCACGGTGGCGCCGCGCTCGGCGCGGCGGCGGTCGACGGCGGCCCAGACGGCGCGGCGGGCGACCGGGTCCATCCCGGTCGTCGGCTCGTCCAGCACGAGGAGCGGGCGGTCGCCGGTGAGGACGGCGGCGAAGCAGGCGAGGCGGCGCTGGCCGCCGGAGAGCTTCTTCAGCGGGCGGTCGGCGAGCGCGTCGAGGGCCAGCTCGGCGAGGACGGCGTCGCGCTCGGCGCGGGCCTCGTGCGGCCCCAGCCCGCGCAGCCGGCCGGTGGTCTCCACGGCCAGCGCGACGGTCATCTCGTCCAGGGCGGTGGACTCCTGGCCGAGGTAGCCCAGGAGCCGGGCGGCGCGCTCGGGGTGGCGGACCACGTCGTGGCCGAGGATGCGGACGGTGCCGGAGTCCGGGCGGAGCAGTCCGGTGAGCTGGCGGACGAGGGTGGACTTCCCGGCGCCGTTGGGGCCGAGCAGGCCGAAGATCTCACCGCGGCGGACGTCGAGGGTGATGCCGTCGTTGGCGCGTACCTCGGGGGTGCGTGCCGCGCCCCGGCGCCCGCGTACCGCGGGGTACGTCTTGATCAGGTCCCGCACGGCGCAGACCGTTCCGCCGTGTTCCGCCTGTTCCGTGCCCGTGCTCACGAGCTATGAGGGTACGCGCCCGCGGACCGCTCCCGGCCCGCGGGGCGGCGGGCGCGGCGCGGTCAGTCGGCGGCGGGGACGTGCCCGGCTGCGGTGCGTACGTCCACCTCGCGCCAGAAGCCGGCGCGGATGGCGTACCGGTCGTGCTCGTCGATCTGGTCGTCCTTGTGGGCGAGGAGGCCGAAGCGGGCGGCGTAACGCAGCAGTTCACCGTCGATGCGGTGCGGGATGCGCGGGTACTCGGTGGAGAGCTGCTGGAGGTGGACGGTGTCCGAGAGGCGTTCGGTCCAACGGCGGGCGAAGACCTGGCCGACCTCGAACGGGTCGCCGCTGACGGCGGTGATGTCCTCCTCGCGGTCGGCCCAGCGCTGCTCGGCGCTGGTGAGCTGGGCGAGGGTGGGCAGCGAGGCGGTCTCGGAGGGCTCGCCCGCGGGGCCGCCGCGCTCGACCCAGCCGCGGTCGGACGACCAGCGCAGCGTGGCGCTGGGGGCGGGCTGCTGGGGCCCCGAGGAGGCGGGGGCGGTGCCGTGGGCGCGGCCGAGACCGGCGAGGTCCTTGGGGGTGGGGACGACCTTGGCGGCGGGCGAGCCGTTGGTGTCGGAGGCGGTGTCGCGGCCGCCGTTCCGGGCGGGCGCGGGCGCCGCACCGCCGGTGTCGGGGCGGTCGCTGTCGGTGCGGGCGGGGGACGCGGCGGCGGCCGCCGCGGCCACCGCTGACTCGGGCAGCGGCGCGGAGAGGATCGCGGCGATCTCCGGGCGGGGCGCGGGCGGCGGCGCGCAGGGGCCGCCCAGCTCCTTGGCGCGGACGGCGCGGGTGATCCAGGCCCGGTCCAGGACGCGGCGTTCGTCGGCCTCGGCGACCAGGTCCTCGGACTGGTTGTAGTCGCCGTCGGCCGCCTGGACGGCCCAGAGGTGGACGGCGACGCCGTGTTCCTTGGCGGACATCAGGCCGGGCAGCAGATCGCCGTCGCCGGTGACCAGGACGATGTCGGAACAGGCGCGGTTACGGGCCAGCTCGGTCAGCTCGGCGTGCATGGCGGCGTCCACGCCCTTCTGTGCCCAGCGGCCGTCGCTGCGGGTCAGGGCGCCGAGCCGGACGGTGACGCGGGGCATCACGCGCAGCCGGCGGTGCTCGGGCTGCGGGACGCGGTCGGGGGCGCCGTCGAACCAGTAGATCCGCAGCAGCGGCCGCTCGGTGTCGGCCTCGGCGCGGCGGCGCAGCCCCTGGATCAGGGCCGCGTGATCGACGGTGATCCGGGACCTGGCGGGCTCTCCGGCAAGCAGGCTGGCGGCGGCTCCGAGCAGGTAACCGGCGTCCACCAGGACGACGCAGCGATCCACGATCCACCCTCTTCCCTGGAGGTGCTGAAGTCCGATCGCCCCCCGGTGCGAGTTTCCTTCGGCTTTCCATCGAGTCTGCCCGACCGTACGGGGGTTAACTGCCGGAACTGGATCTTCGGCGTGGCGGATTGGCCGGATCCGCGGGCGAACGCGGCGGGCGGGGCGCGCGGATCCCCTTCTCACTCATGGTAATTGCCGGAAATGCAGGGATTCATCCCGCGTGTAAGTCTGGTCACGGCCCGATCACAGGATCCCCCTCAGGAGGCACGGTCATGGCCAAGCACAAGAAGGACCGAAGTAAGCAGCAGCGGGGCGGCCCGGCCCAGCAGGGCCGCGAGGAAGCGCAGAAGTCGACGATCGAGGCGATCCAGCACTCGCAGCAGCACACGGCGCAGGGCAGCCCGGCGGACGTGGCACGCAAGCACCAGCGGCGCTTCGGGCACAACTGATCCGGAACACAGGTGACGCGGCGCGGTGAGCGCCGCCGCGGGCGGAGGTCAACGGACGTCCGTCCGGGGGAAGTCGAGGGGCGCGCCCGCAACGGGCGCGCCCCTCGAAGGTGTGCGGTACGGACTCAGCCGGCCAGGCAGGACGGACCGAGCAGCACCTTCAGATCGCCGAAGAGCGACGGGTCGGGCGTGACGCGGTGCCGGTCGAGGCGGAGGACCGTGGTCTTGCGGGTGCCCTGGAGCTTGATCCGTACCTCGGTGGAGCCGCGGTGGCTGGTCAGCACCTCGCCGAGCTTCTCCACCAGCGGCGGGGTGACCTTCAGCGTCGGGATGGTGATCGTCACGGGGGCGTTGGCGCCGGCCTCCGAGAGGTCGGGGACCATCATCTCCATGGCGACCAGCCGCGGTACGTCCTCACGCTTGTCGAGCCGTCCCTTGACGAAGACCACCGCGTCCTCGACGAGCTGGGTGGAGACGAGCTGGTAGGTGGCGGGGAAGAACATGCAGTCCAGGGAGCCCGCCAGGTCCTCGACGGTGGCGATGGCCCAGGCGTTGCCCTGCTTGGTCATCTTCCGCTGGAGGCCGGAGATGATGCCGCCGATGGTGACGATCGAGCCGTCGGAGTAGTCGCCGCCGGTCAGCTGGGAGATCGCGGCGTCCGCCTTGTCGGAGAGGACGTGCTCAAGACCGAAGAGCGGGTGGTCGGAGACGTACAGGCCGAGCATCTCGCGCTCCTGGGCGAGCAGGTACGTCTTGTCCCACTCGACGTCGGAGAACTCGACGTCGAGGCCGAAGCCGGGGCCGTCGTCACCGCCGTCGTCGCCCATGCCGCCGAAGAGGTCGAACTGCCCCTCGGCCTCCTTGCGCTTGACCTGCACGACGTTGTCGATCATCGGCTCGTACTGCGCGGTGAGGCCCTTGCGGGTGTGGCCCATCTCGTCGAACGCGCCCGCCTTGATCAGCGATTCGGTGGTGCGCTTGTTGCAGACGACCGCGTCGACCTTGTCGAGGTAGTCGGGGAACGAGGTGTACTTCCCCTTGGCCTTGCGGCACCGGATGATCGAATCGACGACGTTCTGGCCGACGTTACGGACCGCGGTGAGGCCGAAGAGGATCACGTCGTCGCCCTGGGCCGCGAAGTTGGCCAGCGATTCGTTGACGTTCGGCGGCAGCACCTTGATGCCCATGCGCCGGCACTCGTTGAGGTAGACCGCCGACTTGTCCTTGTCGTCGCGGACCGAGGTGAGCAGCGCGGACATGTACTCGGCCGGGTAGTTGGCCTTGAGGTAGGCCGTCCAGTAGGTGACCAGGCCGTACGCGGAGGAGTGCGCCTTGTTGAAGGCGTAGCCGGCGAACGGGACCAGGACGTCCCACAGCGCCTGGATCGCCTGGTCGCTGAAGCCGTTCTTCTTGGCGCCCGCCTGGAAGAGGACGAAGTTCTTCTCCAGCTCCTCGGGCTTCTTCTTGCCCATCACGCGGCGGAGGATGTCGGCCTCGCCGAGCGAGTACCCGGCGACGATCTGGGCGGCCTTCTGGACCTGCTCCTGGTAGACGATGAGGCCGTAGGTCAGGCCCAGGACCTCCTTGAGCGGCTCCTCCAGCTCCGGGTGGATCGGCGTGATCTCCTGCCGGCCGTTCTTGCGCTCGGCGTAGTTGGTGTGGGAGTTCATGCCCATCGGGCCCGGACGGTACAGGGCCGAGACGGCGGAGATGTCCTCGAAGTTGTCGGGCTGCATCTGGCGCAGCAGCGACCGCATCGGACCGCCGTCGAACTGGAAGACGCCGAGCGTGTCACCGCGGCAGAGGAGTTCGTAGGTCTTGGGGTCGTCCAGCGGGATCTCCAGGAGGTCCAGCTTGATGCCCTTGTTGGCCTCCACCATCTTGCGGGCGTCGTCCATGATGGTGAGGTTGCGCAGGCCCAGGAAGTCCATCTTGAGCAGGCCCAGCGACTCGCACTGGGGGTAGTCCCACTGTGTGATGGTGACGCCGTCGGTGTGGCGCACCCAGACCGGGGCGTGGTCGACGATCGGCTCGCTGGACATGATCACGCCCGCGGCGTGCACGCCCATCTGCCGGACCAGGCCCTCGACGCCCTTGGCGGTGTCGATGACCTTCTTGACGTCCGGCTCGTTCTCGTACATCCCCCGGATCTCGCCCGCCTCGCTGTAGCGGGGGTGCTTGGGGTTGGTGATGCCGTCGAGGTCGATGCCCTTGCCGAGGACGTCGGCGGGCATCGCCTTGGTGAGGCGGTCACCCATCGCGTACGGGTAGCCCAGGACGCGGGCGGAGTCCTTGATGGCGTTCTTCGCCTTGATCTTGCCGTAGGTGCCGATCATGGCGACCTTGTCGGCGCCGTACTTCTCCGTGACGTACCTGATCACCTCGACGCGCCTGCGCTCGTCGAAGTCGATGTCGACATCGGGCATGGAGACGCGCTCGGGGTTGAGGAACCGCTCGAAGATCAGCCCGTGCTCGATCGGGTCGAGGTCGGTGATGCCCATGGCGTACGCGACGATCGAACCGGCCGCGGAGCCTCGGCCGGGGCCCACCGCGATGCCGTTGTTCTTCGCCCACATGATGAAGTCGGCGACGACGAGGAAGTACCCGGGGAACCCCATCTGGATGATGATGTCCATCTCGTACTCCGCCTGCTTCTGGCGGTCGTCCGGGATGCCTCCGGGGAAGCGGCGGGCCATACCGCGCCGGACCTCTTCCTGGAACCAGGTGACCTCGGTGTAGCCCTCGGGGATGTCGAACTTCGGCATCAGATCGCGCTTTTCGAACATGCCGGTGGTGTCGATCTGGTCGGCGATCAGGCGCGTGTTGCGGCAGCCCTCCTGCCAGGCGTCCGAGGAGTCGATGGCGTACATCTCGTCGGTGGACTTGAGGTAGTAGCCGGTGCCGTCGAAGCGGAAGCGGTCGGGGTCGGAGAGGTTCTTGCCGGTCTGGATGCACAGCAGCGCGTCGTGGGCGGTGGCCTCGTGCGCGTAGGTGTAGTGCGAGTCGTTGGTGACCAGCGGCGGGATGCCCAGCTCCTTGCCGATCTTGAGGAGGTCCTCGCGGACCCGGCGCTCGATGTCGATGCCGTGGTCCATCAGCTCCAGGAAGTACCGGTCCTTGCCGAAGATGTCCTGGTACTCGCCCGCCGCCTTTCTGGCCTCCTCGTACTGGCCCAGCCGCAGGCGGGTCTGGAGCTCGCCGGAGGGGCAGCCGGTGGAGGCGATCAGGCCCTCGGACCACTGGGCGATGGTCTCCTTGTCCATCCGCGGCCACTTCTGGAGCCAGCCCTCGGCGTAGGCGTCCGAGGAGAGGCGGAAGAGGTTGTGCAGCCCGGTCTTGTTCGCCGCCCAGATGGTCTTGTGGGTGTAACCGCCGGAGCCGGAGACGTCGTCGCGCTTCTGGTGCGGCTGGCCCCACTGCACCTTGCGCTTGAGCCGCCGCGACTCGGGGGCGACGTACGCTTCGATGCCGATGATCGGCGTGACCCCGGCCTTCTGCGCGGAGTGGAAGAAGTCGTACGCGCCGTGGAGGTTGCCGTGGTCGGACATGGCGATGTGCGTCATGCCCATCTCGTTGCACGCGGCGAACATGTCCTTGAGCCGCGCGGCACCGTCCAGCAGCGAGTACTGGGTGTGGACGTGCAGGTGCGTGAAGGGCGGCTTGGTCACGGCGGGAGACCTCCGGAGAAGGGCGGCGGACGGGGGCACGACGAGCTACGGGCGGCGCCCTCGGCGCCGCACCGCGGAAGGTGTGGGCAGCTTCGGAGTCTACGGCCCGGCACCGACAACGCGGCTCCGCCGCGACCCGTGACGCGGGGGCGCGTGCCCGCCCGTCCGGCCCCCGCGGACGGGCGGCGGACGGCTCACGGCGCGGCCGCGGGCGCCCGTCCCAGCGGCCGCCGCACCGCCCCGCAAGCTGCCCGCACGCTGCGGAAACCGGCCCCCGGCCACCGGGGACGGCGTCCGCCCCGCACCCTCGGGGACCACGCGCGCGGGTTCATGGCACACTCGCTGGCAATGGACATCTCGGCGGCACACCTGCGGGCGGTGCGTGCGGCGCTTTTCACAGCGCTGTGCGTGGCGCTGTCCGCGGCGTCCCATGTGCTGCTGACGCGGATGCCGCTGCCGCTGACCACCGTCGCCGTCGTCTCGGGCGGGGTCTTCGCCCTCGCCTACGCGCTGGCCGGCAGCGAGCGGAGCTTCGGACGGATCGCCGCCCTGCTGCTGCCGCTGGAGCTGGCCGCCGACGCGGTCTTCAGCTACGGCCAGCACGCCTGCTACGGCCTCTCCGGCGGCCCGGTGACCGGTCCGCTGCACACTCTGGGCATCGATCTGCTCTGCGGCGGCGGTGACGTCGGCACCCCGCTGGCGCAGTTCTCCGGGCGGGGCGCCGGGCCGCTGCTCGCCGTCCCCGCCGGGTCCGGGTGGCTGCTGCTGCTCGCGCATCTGCTGGTCGGGCTGGTGGCCGCCGCCTGGCTGCGCCGCGGCGAGGCGGCGCTGGCGCAGCTGCTCGGCGCGGTCGCCCACTTCGCGTTCCGGCCGCTGCTGGCCGCCGTCGCGCTGTGTGTGCGGGTGCCCGCCCCGCAGCGGCCGGCCGTCCGCCGGGGCGCCGGGGGTCCGCCCGCGCCCCGCCCGCCGCTGCTGGTGCACTCCGTCGTCCGCCGTGGACCGCCCTGCGTGCCCGCTGCCTGAGCCCTTCCGGGCCGCAGCCCGCGTACCGCCCCGCTTCCCGGGTGCGTACGCGTCACGTACGCACCGCACACCCTTCCCACGGATTTCCCCGGAGACATGTCATGAGCAATCGCAACACCCAGGCCAACAAGCAGGCGGCGCGCGAGCGGCTGCGTGCCGAGCGTGAGCGGCAGGCGAAGAAGGACAAGATGCGGCGGCAGCTGACCGTCGGCGGCGCGATCGTCGCGGTGCTGGCGATCGCCGGCGGTATCGGCGTCATGGTCGCCAAGTCCGGTGGCGGCGACACCAACTCCGCGACCGCCACCGTCAGCGACATGGCCGGCGACAGCAAGGCGTGGGCCAAGGCGTCCAAGGCCAAGCTGGTCAAGCCCGCGCACACCAGCGGTGACAAGGGCACCACCCTCGTCATCGGCAAGGCGGACACCAAGCACACCCTGGAGCTGTTCGAGGACCCGCGCTGCCCCGGCTGCGCCAACTTCGAGCAGAACGTCGGCGAGATCGTCCAGAAGGACATCAAGGACGGCAAGTACAAGGCGCGGTTCCACCTGGCGACCTTCCTGGACGCCAACCTCAAGGGCACCGGCTCCAAGAACGCGCTCAGCGCGCTCGGCGCGGCGCTGAACGTCAGCCCGGACGCGTTCCTGGCGTACAAGGAAGCGCTGTACTCCAAGGAGTTCCACCCGGACGAGATGGGTCCGGACAAGTTCGCCGACGACAACTACCTGCTCAAGGTCGCCGACACGGTGCCCGCGCTGAAGGGCGACAAGGACTTCGAGAAGGCCGTGAAGGCGGGCGTCTACGACCGCTGGGCACTGGAGATGTCCGTCGAGTTCAACTCGCACGAGGACGTCAAGAACACCCCGACGGTGAAGCTGGACGGCAAGGTCATCGGGATCCAGAGCGGTCCGGGCAAGGTCGCCCCGTCCACCCCGGACGACTTCAACCGCATCGTCGGTGAGGGCCTGAAGTAGGGCTCCGGGCGGCGGGCGCGCGCCCGCCGCCCGATGCCAAATCTTGACCCGGGAGTCTGCCGTGGACATGGCAGACTCCCGGCATGCCCCCCACGCTCCTCCTGATCCGCTGCCTGCCGCACCGCGGCCCGCCGTTCCCCGGTGCGTACGCCATCGACGCCACTGCCAGCCGCAGCACCGAGGGATCGGGACACAGATGAGCAACGGCACCAGCCGGAAGACCCCGTCGGCCGCCCGTGAGCGGATCCGGGCCGAGCGGGAGCGGCAGAAGAAGAAGGACCGGGTCCGGCGTCAGCTGACCGTCGCCGCCGTCGTGGCGGGCGTCCTGGTCGTCGCGGGCGGCGCCGGGTTCGCCGTGGTGAAGGCGACCGAGCCGACCGGGTGGGAAGCGGCCAAGGAGGCGAAACCGGTCGCCCCGGCGCACACGCAGGGCAAGAACGGCACCGAGATCGTCATCGGCGAGAAGAGCGCCAAGGAGACCCTGGAGGTCTTCGAGGATCTGCGCTGCCCGATGTGCGCCTCGTTCGAGCAGTCCTCCGGCGCCTCCCTGCGCAAGGACATCGAGGACGGGCGGTACAAGGTCCGCTTCACGATGTACACCTTCCTCGACGGTGCCCAGGGCGGCGAGGGCTCCAAGAACGCGCTCAGCGCGCTCGGCGCGGCGCTGAACGTCAGCCCGGAGGCGTTCCTCACGTACAAGTCGGCGCTGTACTCGCTGAAGAACCACCCCGAGGAGCAGGACGACGCGTTCGCCAAGGACGCCGTCCTCCTCAAGATCGCGTCCGAGGTGCCGGAGCTGGCGCACAACAAGGGCTTCGAACAGGCGGTGAAGAAGGGCACCTACGACCGCTGGGCGATGGACATGACCGCGCAGTTCGGCCGCAAGGGCGTCAAGGGCACCCCGACCTTCCTGCACGGCGACAAGAAGCTTCAGCTGCCGCCGGTACCGCAGCAGCGGATGACGCGGGAGCAGTACAACCAGCTCGCCGACGCCAACTTCAAGAAGATGATCGACAAGGAGTTCGGCCCGGCCCAGGGCGGGCCCGGTGTCGCCAAGGGCGAGAAGGACCCGAGCGCCGGGAAGGACGGTGCGCCGGGCATCGCGAAGGGCGAGAAGGACCCCGCCGCGCGCTGAGCGGACGCGGCAGATGTCCGGCAGGCGGCGGGCGAAAGAATTCCCGATTCCGGCGCGCCCGGAGGCTGCCCGCCGCCCGTACCGGCCAGTAGGGTGAGCGGCCGTGACCGATCATGACCAGCTCTCGCGCCGTACCGCCATGACGGCCGCGGCCGCCACCGCCGCCCTGCTGCCGCTCGCCGCGGCCGCCCCCGCCTCCGCCGCGTCCGCGGCACCGTCCGCCGCCGGCAAGGGCGCGACCGGGCCCGCGCCGGAGTTCTGCCACGGTGTGGCGTCCGGTGATCCGTTGCCCGACGGTGTCCTGCTGTGGACCCGGGTGACGCCCGATCCCGACGCGGTCCCCGGCTCGGGCCGGGGCGCCGCCACCGACGTCACCTGGGAGGTGGCCGCCGATCGCGGCTTCACCCGCGTCGTGGCGCACGGCACCGTACGGACCTCCGCGGCGCGCGACCACACCGTCAAGGCGGACGTCCGCGGGCTGCGCCCGGCCACCGCGTACTTCTACCGCTTCACCGCGGACGGGCGGACCTCGCCGGTGGGCCGCACCCGTACCGCCCCGGCCCACGACGCGGCGGCCGGCCACGTCCGCTTCGGGGTGGTCTCCTGCGCCAACTGGGAGTCCGGCTACTTCTCGGCCTACCGCCACCTCGCCGCCCGCGCCGATCTGGACGCGGTGCTGCACCTGGGCGACTACCTCTACGAGTACAAGTCCGGCGAGTACCCGGAGTTCAAGGAGGTCGTCCGGCCGCACTCCCCCGCCCACGAACTCCTCACCCTCGCCGACTACCGCGTCCGGCACGGCGTCCACAAGACCGACCCGGACGCACTGGCGATGCACGCCGCGCACCCGGTGATCGCGATGTGGGACGACCACGAGTTCGCCGACAACGCCTGGTCGGGCGGGGCGGTCAACCACCAGCCGGACACCGAGGGCCCGTGGGCGAGCCGGATGGCGGCTGCGAAGCAGGCATACTTCGAGTGGATGCCGGTGCGCCCGTCGACCGCCGGGACCACCTACCGCCGGCTGCGCTTCGGCACCCTCGCCGATCTGCACCTGCTGGACCTGCGGTCGTTCCGCGACGAGCAGGCGAAGCCGGGCAGCGGCGCGGTCGACGACCCGGGCCGCACGCTCACCGGGCGGGCCCAGCTGGACTGGCTCAAGGCGGGTCTGGAGCGCTCGGACACCGCGTGGCGGCTGGTCGGCACCTCGGTGATGATCTCGCAGGTGGCGTTCGGCTCCGTCCCGGCGCATCTGCTCGGGCCGCTCGCCGAACTCCTCGGCCTGCCCAAGGAGGGCATCGCCGTCAACACCGACCAGTGGGACGGCTACACCGACGACCGCCGGGAGCTGCTCGGCCACCTCGGCGACCGGGGCATCGGCAACACCGTCTTCCTGACCGGCGACATCCACATGGCGTGGGCCAACGACGTGCCGGTGAAGGCGGCGACGTACCCGGCGACCGCGCCGGTGGCGACGGAGTTCGTGGTCACCTCCGTCACCTCGGACAACCTCGACGACATCCTGCACGTCGCCCCGGGCACCCTCTCACTGCCCGCGGCCACCGCCGTCCGCGCCGCCAACCGCCATGTGAAGTGGCTGGACATGGACGCGCACGGCTACGGCGTCCTCGACGTCGACGCGGAGCGGACGCAGATGGACTACTTCGCGGTCTCCGACAAGCGGGACCCGGAGGCGACGAGCGCGTGGGTCCGCTCGTACCGGACCCGGTCGGGGACGCAGCGGGTGGAGCGGAGCGACGCGCCGGTGCGGTGAGTCAGGGGCGTGCGGGGCGTGCGTGTGCAGGGCGTGCGTGTGCGCCCCGCACGCCTTCGCGCCGGGCCGGAACGGGACCGCCCGGCCGGGCCCGCGCCCGCGTTCCGGCCCAGGAGGTTCAGAGCGTTTCCAGGAAGCCCAGCGCCGTCCGCCAGGCGCTCTCCGCCGCCTCCGGGTCGTGGTCGGGCAGGTCCGGGTCGGTGAAGAGGTGGCCGGCGCCCGGGTAGCGGAAGACCTCGACGTCGGCGCCGGCCCGGCGCATCTGGAGGTACCAGGCGGTCTGCCAGTCGTGCGGCTCGAACGGGTCGGGGTCGGCGACGTGCAGCTGGACCGGCAGGTCGTCGGCCTCGGTGCCCTCGGCGATGTCCGAGGTGCCGTGCATCAGCAGCAGCCCGCGGGCCTTCTCGTCGGCGAGCGCCAGGTTCTGCGCCACCGCGCCGCCGAAGGAGAACCCGGCGTAGACCAGACCGCGGTCGGAGTAGGGCGCCGCCGCCGTCACCGCGCGCCGCAGCAGCGTCTCCTTGCCGATCTCCTCCTTGATCTCCATACCGTCACCGACGGAGTCCGCGGTCCGCCCGTCGAACAGATCCGGGACGATCACCTCATGGCCCGCGGCCCGCAGCCGGTCGGCGGCGGCGTGCACCGCGGGACGCAGCCCGCACACCGAGTGGAACAGCACAATCGTCGCGGCACCGCTGGTCGCGGACTCGCTGGTGGGCGGCACGTACATCACTTCCCTGGGGTCGGAACGGCAGCCTCCCATCCTGCCAGGCGGGGCCGCGGCCCCCGTCACAGCCACCGCGCGCCGGGTGCCGTACGGTGCCCTGATGCCGTACGCCGGGCCCGCCGGGGTGCGGCGGACGGACACCCGAGCCGAGGAGGAAATGCGACGTGTCCCTGGAGGACGTGCTGCGCCCGCTGAGCGTCATCGGCGGTTCGGTCGTCGTCACGGCCGTCCTGGGCTGGCTCGCCGACCGCGTACTGCGCCGGATCGACGCCGCCCACCCCGAGACCCCGCTGTGGGGCGCGCTGCGGCGCTGCCGGATACCGCTGCAGGTCCTGCTCTGCGCGGCCCTGCTGCGCGGGTCGTACGACGCGACCGGCCTCGACCTGGTCCGCGATCACCAGGTGGGCATCGGCCGGACGCTGACCCTGGTGCTGATCGCCGCGTCGGCGTGGCTGACGGTGCGCGCCGCGGCGGCGATCGTCCAGTCGTCGTACTCGCGCTACGCGGCCAACGCGCACGACGCGGCGCGGGTGCGGCGGGTGCGGACGCAGATCACGCTGATCCAGCGGGTGGTCAGCGCGATCGTGATCATCGTGGCGGCGGCGGCGATGCTGCTGACGTTCCCGGCGATGCGGACGGTCGGCACCTCCGTCCTGGCCTCGGCCGGTCTGCTGGGCATCGTCGCCGGTGTCGCGGCCCAGTCCACGCTGGGCAACCTCTTCGCCGGACTCCAGATCGCCTTCGGCGACATGGTCCGCATCGGTGACACGGTCGTGGTCAACGGCGAGATGGGCACGGTCGAGGAGATCACCCTGACGTATCTGACCGTGCGGACCTGGGACGAGCGGCGGATCACCATGCCGGTGTCGTACTTCACCGCCACCCCGTTCGAGAACTGGTCACGCGGCGGCGCCCAGCTGACCGGCACGGTCTTCCTCCACCTCGACCACACCGCGCCGCTGGAGGAGATGCGCGAGCAGCTGCACCGGATCCTCCAGGAGTGCCCGGAGTGGGACGGTCGCGCCTGGAGCCTGCTGGTCACCGACACCACCCCGTCGACGCTGGTGGTCCGCGCGCTGGTCACCGCCCGCGACTCGGACGCCCTGTGGCAGGTCCGCTGCCGGGTCCGCGAGCGGCTGATCGCCTGGCTGGCGGCCGAACACCCCGCCGCGCTGCCGCGGATCACCACCGCGCCCGCCCCCGCCGGCCACGGCCCGGAGCTGGGCAGACAGCGCACCGCCGAGGAGCGCTGAGCGCGTGGGGCCCGGTCCGGCGGCGGACCGGGCCCCACGTGGCTCACCCGTGCGCCTCCGGTGTGCTGCGCAGGCTGCGCATGTCGAGCTGGCGCAGCACCCGGTCGACGATCTCCGGGTCGGCGCCCGGCTCGTTGCGGGCGGCGAGCACCTCGTGGCGCGCGGCGGACAGCATCTCGTTCTGGATGCGCTGCACCTTCTTCATGCGGGTGATGCGCTTCTCGAAGTGCTCGCGCCGGTCGTCGTCGACGATGTCCGGCGCGATCCGCGCCCCGATGTCGTACGCGCGGCGGGCCAGCTGCTCGCTGATCTCCTCGGGCAGCTCCTCGACCTCCAGGATCTCCTTGAGGCGGTGCTTGGACGCCTTGATCACGCGGAGCGCCAGCGCCCGCTCCAGCGCGTCCTCGGCCTCCGAGTCGGCCTTCACCCGCAGCTTGCGCACCAGCCAGGGCAGCGTCAGCCCCTGCACGATGAGGGTGGTGAGCACCACCGCGAAGGCGATGAAGAGGATCTCCTCACGCGCCGGGAAGTCCCCGCCGCCGTCCACGGAGTACGGAATGGCCAGCGCCAGCGCCACCGACGCCACCCCGCGCATCCCCGACCACCACATGATGATCGTCTCCCGCCACGACATCGGGATGTCCTCGTCGTAGTCGCGGCGCTTGTGCATCCGCTTCGCCAGCCAGGCGGCGGGCAGCAGCCACAGCAGCCGGACGACGACGACCACACCGACGACGGCGGCACCGGCCCGCAGCAGTTCGCTCCAGTGGCCGGAGGCGGCGCCGACGATGTTGTGCAGCTCCAGACCGATCAGTCCGAACGCGACGCCGGTGACGAGGGTGTCGACGATCTCCCAGAAGGTGTATCCGGCCAGGCGGCCCATCACGTCGTCGGCGTCCACCGCGTACTCGGCGAGGAAGAGCGCGCAGGTCAGCACGGCCAGCACACCGGAGCCGTGGAACTCCTCGGCGAGGACGTAGGCGACGAACGGCACCAGCAGCGTCAGGCCGATCTGGAGGGTCGGGTCGCCGAGGACACCCATCAGCTTGTTGGCGACCCAGCCGATGACCAGACCCACGGCGAGGGCGACGACGGCGGAGAGCACCAGGGAGCCGACCGCGCCCGGCACGGAGAAGGTGCCGCTGACCGCCGCGGCGAGGGCGACGTGGTAGAGGACGATCGCGGTGACGTCGTTGAACAGCCCCTCGCCCTCCAGGATGGAGACCATGCGGCGGGGCAGCCCCAGCTTGCCGGCGACCGCCGTCGCGGCGACCGGGTCGGGCGGGGCGACGAGCGCGCCGAGCACCACCGCGGCGGCCAGCGGCATCCCCGGCACCACGGCTTGGGCGACCGCCGCGACCGCCGCCGTGGTGGCGAAGACCAGCGCGACGGCGAGCAGGAAGATCGGGCGGATGTTCGCCGTGAACTGCCGCCACGAGGTCCGCTGCACCGCCGCGTACAGGAGCGGCGGCAACACCAGCGGGAGGATGTACTCGGGCGGGATGTCGACGTTGGGAACGAACGGCAGGAGCGCGAGGACGGCACCGGCCATGGTCATCAGCACCGGCGAGGGCAGGCCCAGCCGGTCACCGAGCGGGACCGTGACCACCGCCCCCAGGAGAAGCACGAACAGCAGGGCGAGCTGGTCCACGGGGTTACGCTCCGGTGTCGGGATCGATCACTTTTCGTCCCAAGCCTGCCATGTCCGGACAGAAAGCGGACGGTCACCTTCCGCTGACGACCGGACCCGGAAAACGATGGAGCGTCAGGAACTCTCGTCCCGCACGGTGTCCAGCGCCCGCTGCAGATCCTCCGGGTAGGCGCTCTCGAACTCGACCCAGCGGCCGTCCGACGGATGCTCGAACCCCAGCCGCATCGCGTGCAGCCACTGCCGGGTCAGCCCCAGCCGCTTGGCCATCGTCGGGTCCGCGCCGTACGTCAGGTCTCCGACGCAAGGGTGGCGGTGGGCGGACATGTGCACCCGGATCTGGTGGGTGCGTCCGGTCTCCAGCTTGATGTCGAGGAGGCTGGCGGCGCGGTACGCCTCGATGAGGTCGTAGTGGGTCACCGACGCCTTGCCCTCGGCGATCACCGCCCACTTGTAGTCGTGCTGCGGATGGCGGCCGATGGGGGCGTCGATGGTGCCGCTCATCGGGTCCGGGTGGCCCTGCACCAGCGCGTGGTACCGCTTGTCGACCGTCCGCTCCCGGAACTGCTGCTTGAGCAGGGTGTACGCGCGCTCGGACTTGGCGACGACCATCAGCCCGGAGGTACCGACGTCGAGGCGGTGCACGATGCCCTGGCGCTCGGCGGCGCCGGAGGTGGAGATGCGGTACCCGGCGGCGGCCAGTCCGCCGATGACGGTGGTGCCGCTCCAGCCGGGGCTGGGGTGCGCGGCGACGCCGACCGGCTTGACGATCACCACGACGTCGTCGTCGTCATGGACGATCTCCATGCCCTCGACGGGCTCGGCGACGATCTCGACCGGCGCCGGCGCCTGCGGCATCTCGACCTCCAGCCAGGCGCCGCCGTGCACCCGCTCGGACTTCATCACCTCGGAGCCGTCGACCCGGACCTTGCCGGCGGCCGCCAGCTCCGCGGCCTTCGTACGGGAGAAGCCGAACATGCGGGCCAGCGCGGCGTCGACGCGCTCGCCCTCCAGGCCGTCCGGTACGGGCAGGGTGCGGATATCGGGAAGCGTGCTCACCCCACGAGTATGGCAGTCCGACCGGAGTGGCCCGCCCGGCGGCCGACGGGCCCGCCCGCGTGGGGCGGATCAGTCCTTGTGGAGCGTGCCGTCCGGGTCCAGGCCCCGGAAGGAGAGGATCACGATCAGGATGCCGCCGCAGACGATCGCGGAGTCGGCGAGGTTGAAGACCGCGAAGTGCGCCGGGGCGATGAAGTCGACCACCGCGCCCTCGAAGACGCCCGGCGAGCGGAAGAGCCGGTCGGTGAGGTTGCCGAAGGCGCCGCCGAGCAGCAGCCCCAGCGCGATCGCCCACGGCAGGCTGTAGAGCTTGCGCGCGATCCGGAAGATCACCACGATCACCGCCACCGCGATGATCGTGAGGAAGATCGTCAGCGCCTCCCCCATGCTGAACGCCGCCCCGCGGTTACGGATCACCGACAGCTGCAGCAGCGTCCCGACGACCTCGACCGGCGCATGGTGCTCCAGCTTCGCGACCACCAGCAGCTTGCTGCCCAGGTCCAGGACGTACGCGACGAGCGCGACCAGCAGCAGCGCCGGGATGCGACGCTTGCCGCGGCTCTCGCCCCGCTCCGGCTCCGCCGGACGTCCCCCCTCCGAACCCGCGTCGAAGTCCGCCCCGGAACCCGATCCGGATTCCGGCGTACCGGTGATGCGTTCCGCCTCTGCCACTGTGCGCGTCCCTCAACCCGTAGCGTCCCCGCCAGGCCACGCCTGGCTGAGGAACGAGAGTACGGCACCCACCCGGAGGACCGCCGGGGCCGGGTGCACCGGGCGACGGACGGACACGGCCGGGCCCGGACGGCCGTGAACGGGGGACGGATACGCGCAGGAGCGGCGCGGCCCGGGGCCGGAGGGCCCGGGGCCGAGGCGTACGGGGCCGAGGCGTACGGGGCCGAGGCGTACGGGGCGGCCGGACGCGGGGCCGGGCGTGGTCGCGACCGGGGCCGGGCGTGGTCGCGACCGGGGCCGGGCGTGGTCGCGACCGGGGCCGGGCGGCGCGGGCGAGGTCCCGGCCCGGCGGCGCACCCCGGACCTCGGGAACGTGCCCGGCGTCCGGGCGTGTGCCCGGGTCCGGGAGCGTGTCCGGCGTCCGGCGTCCGGCGTCCGGGAGCGTGCCCGGCGTACGAGGGAACGTGCCCGGCGCGCGGAAGGGCCCCGGACCGGCCACCCCGTGGGGCCCCGCCCCTCAGCCGCGCCGTTCCTGCTTCTGTTTGCACTCCACGCAGAGGGTGGCCCGGGGGAACGCCTGCATCCGGGCCTTGCCGATCGGGTTGCCGCAGTTCTCGCAGAGCCCGTACGTGCCCGCGTCCAGACGGCCCAGGGCACGTTCGGTCTGGAAGAGCATCTCGCGGGCGTTGGAGGCCAGCGCCAGCTCGTGTTCGCGGGTGATGTTCTTGGTGCCGGTGTCCGCCTCGTCGTCGCCCGCGCCGTCCCCGGAGTCCCGCATCAGCCCGGCGACGGCGTCCTCGGAGGCGGCGATCTCGGTCCGCAGCCGCTCCGCCTCGGCCAGCAGACCGGCCCGCGCCTCGTCGACCTCCTCCGGTGTCCAGGGGTCCTCGCCCGGCCGGACGGCCAGGTCGTCGGGGGCGGCGGTCGCGAGGGCCGCGGCCGCAGCCGGGTCCGTGCCGTGCGCCGCCGCGGTCTTCTCCGTCACCGTCCGGGCTCCCGTCTTCCTCGCCGTCGTCTTCGCCGTCTTCCTCGCGGCGGCCGTCTTCTTCGCCGGGGCCTGGGCCTCGGCCGTCTCCCGCGGCGCGGCCTTCTTCGCCGCCGCCTTCTTGGCCGGGGCCTTCCTCGCCGTCTTCCTCGCCGGGGTCTTCCGGGTCCCGGCCGGTGTCTCCGGGGTGCCGGAGTCCGTCGCCCCGGTGTCCTGGGGAGCGGCGGGACGGGCCGCGGCGGGTTCCTCGGCGGGTGTCGTGCTCTTCTGCGCGGCGGACTTTTTCGCCACCATGGCCGCGACCCCTTCACCTATGTGATCTTGTTCGCGAATCGTGACGGGAACGATAAATCGCCACACGAAGTGCGGCAACGGGACGCACCGCCCATATCCCCGCTCTGCCCCGGTTCTGCCCCCGCCGCCACCCGCCCAACCACCGGACCCGCCGCCCACGGCCCCGGCCGCCGCCACCACCCGCCCGCGCCCGCGTTCGGGTGGCGGCGGGGCCCGGCCCCCGCCGGGGAAAACCGGTCGGTCACCGTCCCCGCCGCCCCGTACACTGGGCGCAGCGACAGGCGTCGATGGGACGAGTAGCGTCGTAGGCAGCCAGCAGCGATCCGGGGACGGTGGGAGCCCGGAGGCGTGCGCGACGTGAAGATCACCCCGGAGCCGCCGGAAGAAAGCCCGCGCAGCGTCCCGGGCGAGTAGAACCGGCAGCGCGACCCCAATGAGGGGGCGGTGGCAGGTCACCGCCAAGGAGGGTGGTACCGCGGGAGCAGCGCTCTCGTCCCTCCGGACGGAGAACGCAGCAGGTGTCCGCCGGAGGAACCCGATGAGTGAGCAGCCGCAGTACCGCCAGGTGCCCGCGCAGGTCGACCTACCCGCCCTTGAGCACGCCGTGCTCGATTTCTGGCAGGAACAGAAGGTCTTCGCCCGCACCCTCCAGCAGTCCGAGGGCCGGCCCGAATGGGTCTTCTACGAGGGCCCCCCGACCGCCAACGGCATGCCCGGCGCCCACCACATCGAGGCCCGCGTCTTCAAGGACGTCTTCCCCCGCTTCCGCACGATGCAGGGCTACCACGTCGACCGCAAGGCCGGCTGGGACTGCCACGGCCTCCCCGTCGAGCTGGCCGTCGAGAAGGAGCTGGGCTTCAACGGCAAGAAGGACATCGAGGCGTACGGCATCGCCGAGTTCAACGCCAGGTGCCGCGAGTCGGTGACCCGCCACACCGACGCCTTCGCCGAGCTGACGACCCGCATGGGGTACTGGACCGACCTCGACGCCCCGTACCGCACCATGGACCCCGACTACATCGAGTCGGTGTGGTGGTCGCTGAAGGAGATCTTCTCCAAGGGCCTGCTGGTCGAGGACCACCGCGTCGCCCCCTGGTGCCCCCGCTGCGGCACCGGCCTGTCCGACCACGAGCTGGCGCAGGGCTACGAAACGGTCGTCGACCCGTCCGTCTACGTCCGGCTGCCGCTGACCTCCGGCCCGCTCGCCGGCCAGGCGTCGCTGCTGATCTGGACGACCACGCCCTGGACGCTGGTCTCCAACACGGCCGTCGCCGCCCACCCGGACGTCACGTACGTCGTCGCCACCGACGGCCACGAGAAGCTGGTCGTCGCCGAGCCGCTGCTGGAGAAGGCGCTCGGCGAGGGATGGAGCGCCACCGGCGAGTCGTTCACCGGCCGCGAGATGGAGCGCTGGGCCTACCGCCGCCCGTTCGGCTTCGTCGAACTGGAGGGCGCCAACTTCGTCGTCAACGCCGACTACGTCACCACCGAGGACGGCACCGGTCTCGTCCACCAGGCCCCGGCCTTCGGTGAGGACGACCTCAAGGTCTGCAAGAGCTACGGCCTGCCGGTGGTCAACCCCGTCCGTCCCGACGGCACCTTCGCCGAGGAACTGCCGCTCGTCGGCGGCGAGTTCTTCAAGAAGGCGGATGAGGCGCTCGTCGCCGACCTCGACGCCCGCGGCCTGCTCTTCCGGCACGTCGCCTACGAGCACAGCTATCCGCACTGCTGGCGCTGCCACACCGCGCTGCTCTACTACGCGCAGCCGTCCTGGTACATCCGCACCACCGCCGTCAAGGACGCCCTGCTCCGCGAGAACGAGAACACCAACTGGTTCCCGGACTCCGTCAAGCACGGCCGGTTCGGCGACTGGCTGCAGAACAACATCGACTGGGCGCTGAGCCGCAACCGCTACTGGGGCACCCCGCTGCCCATCTGGCGCTGCGAGGAGGGCCACCTGACCTGCGTCGGCTCGCTCGCCGAGCTGACCGAGCTGACCGGCACCGACCAGTCGGGCCTGGACCCGCACCGCCCGTTCATCGACGCCGTCACCTTCGGCTGCACCCACGAAGGCTGCGCGCTCACCGCCACCCGCGTCCCCGAGGTCATCGACGCCTGGTACGACTCGGGCTCGATGCCGTTCGCGCAGTGGGGCTACCCGTACCGCAACAAGGAGCTCTTCGAGAAGCGGTACCCGGCGCAGTTCATCTCCGAGGCCATCGACCAGACCCGCGGCTGGTTCTACACACTGATGGCCGTCGGCACCCTCGTCTTCGACAAGTCGTCGTACGAGAACGTCGTCTGCCTGGGCCACATCCTCGCCGAGGACGGCCGCAAGATGTCCAAGCACCTGGGCAACATCCTCCAGCCGATCCCGCTGATGGACCAGCACGGCGCCGACGCGGTCCGCTGGTTCATGGCCGCCGGCGGCTCCCCCTGGTCCGCCCGCCGGGTGGGCCACACCACCATCCAGGAAGTCGTCCGCAAGACCCTGCTGACGTACTGGAACACCGTCGCCTTCCAGGCGCTCTACGCCCGCACCTCGAACTGGGCCCCCTCCGCCGCGGACCCGGCCCCCGCCGAGCGCCCGCTGCTCGACCGCTGGCTGCTCGGCGAGCTGAACACCCTCGTCGAAGGCGTCACCGAGGCGCTGGAGGCGTACGACACCCAGCGCGCCGGCAAGCTGCTGTCGTCTTTCGTCGACGACCTCTCCAACTGGTACGTGCGCCGCTCCCGCCGCCGCTTCTGGCAGGGCGACCCGGCCGCGCTGCGCACCCTGCACGAGGTCGTCGAGACGGTGACGCGGCTGATGGCGCCGCTCACACCGTTCATCACCGAGCGGGTCTGGCAGGACCTCGTCGTGCCGGTCACCCCGCAGGCGCCGGACTCCGTCCACCTGTCGTCGTGGCCGCTGGCCGACCCGGGACTGATCGACCCGGAGCTGTCCGCGCAGATGCAGCTGGTGCGCCGGCTCGTCGAGCTGGGCCGGGCCACCCGCGCCGAATCCGGCGTGAAGACCCGTCAGCCGCTCTCCCGCGCACTGGTCGCCGCGCACGGCTTCGCCGCCCTCTCCGACGACCTGCGCACGCAGATCACCGAGGAGCTGAACGTCACCTCGCTCGCCGCCCTCTCCGACATGGGCGGCTCGCTGGTCGACACCACCGCCAAGGCCAACTTCCGGGCCCTGGGCAAGCGGTTCGGCAAGGGCGTCCAGGCGGTCGCCAAGGCCATCGCCGCCGCCGACGCCGCGGCGCTCTCGCTGGCGCTGCGCGACGGTGCCGCGACGGTCGAGGTCGACGGCGAGACCGTCACCCTCGCCCCGGACGAGGTGATCATCACCGAAACCCCGCGCGAGGGCTGGTCGGTGGCGTCCGACGCCGGCGCGACCGTCGCCCTCGACCTGGAGATCACCCCGGAGCTGCGCCGCGCCGGTCTGGCCCGCGACGCGATCCGCCTCATCCAGGAGGCGCGCAAGAACAGCGGTCTGGACGTCTCCGACCGGATCGCCCTGCGCTGGGAGACCACCGACACGGAGCTGCGCACCGCCCTGGCCGAGCACACCGCGCTCATCGCCGACGAGGTCCTGGCCACCGCCTTCGCCGCCGAACAGGACGCGTCCGACACCGCCGACGCCTACGGCGAGCCGTTCACGGACGAGGCCCTGGGCCTCTCCTTCCGGCTCCGCAAGGCATAACCTCCGGCGGCACCGCCCGCCGTAGGTCACGGGCCCCCGGCACACTCCACGTGCGCCGGGGGCCCGGCGCTTTTCCCCGGTGGCCCCGACCGCGGCCCGCCGCGGCGGCGCCGACCGTGTTCCGTCGCGGCGGCGCCGGTGTCTCTTCCCAGCGAGTCCCGGCGGGCCCGGTGACCGAGGCGATTCCCCTCCCGGCGACCCCGGGCGACCGGTGCGATTTCCCTTCCGGCGTCACCGCGCCACCCCGCACCACCGCCCCCGAAAGAGCGCCGCACGAACGGGGGACGGCAGGCGCACCCGGGCTGACGACCCCTCGGAACGACCCGGTCCAGGGACTCCGTCCACCGCGTCGCGGCCCGTCCACCGGATGCGGTCCCGAGGGCGCCGCCCGGCATCCCCGTACGCGAAAGGGCCGGGCCCCGGGGGAACATGTCCCTCGGGGCCCGGCCCTGATTGCCGAACGTGTGCGACGCGGTGCGCCGTCTACGTCAGTTGTCGTCCTCGTCGATGAGGAAGCCGCGCATCGGCGACGGCGCCTGCCCCATCGGCTGCGGGCTCTGCGGCCGCACCGGAGCCATCGGCTGGGTCATCGCGGGCGCCATCTGCTGCTGGCCGCCGTACGACGGGCCGCCGCTGGAGCCGCCGTTGTGGCTGCCCATCGACTGACCGCCACCCATGGTGTGGTTGCCACCGCCCATGGAGCCGGCACCGGCCGACGCCATCGAGGGCGACGGCGGCAGCGACGCGGTCGCCGGGGTCCGCGGCGGGGCCAGCGAGTCGTCCGCCTGGTTCTCCAGCTGACGCAGCTGGCTCTCCAGGTACGACTTCAGACGCGTGCGGTACTCGCGCTCGAAGCCGCGCAGGTCCTCGACCTTGCGCTCCAGCGTGGCGCGGGCGGACTCCAGGGAGCCCATCGCGACGCGGTGCTTCTCCTGCGCGTCCCGCTCCAGCGCGTCGGCCTTGGCGCGGGCGTCCCGCTCCAGGCCCTCGGCGCGCGAACGCGCCTCGCCGACGATCTTGTTGGCCTCGGAACGGGCCTCCGCGATCGCCTGGTCGGCGGTCTGCTGCGCCAGCGACAGCACGCGCGCCGCGCTGTCACCGCCGGGACCGCCCTGCTGCTGCCCGCCCTGGGGCAGCTGCTGCGGACCGCCGGGGCCGCCCAGGGGGCCGCCACCCATCGGACCGCCGGGGCCCATCGGGCCGGGGCCGTGCGGACCGGCCTGCGGGCCGTGTCCACCGGGACCTGCGGGCAGCTGGGGTGCACCGCCGGGAAGCTGGGGAGGTCCACCCATCCCCTGCTGCTGCGGCGGGACCGGCTGCGGACCCGATATGGCGGCGGGCACCGGGGCCCCGCCGCGCTGCTGCTGCTCCTGCTGCTGGTCGGGTCCCTTACGCAGACCCTGCTGCTGGTTCTGCGCGGCGGCCCGCGTGGCGGCGGCCAGCTTCGCGCGCAGGTCCTCGTTCTCCCGCAGCAGACGGGTCAGTTCGGCTTCCACCTCGTCGAGGAAGGCATCGACCTCGTCCTCGTCATAGCCTTCTCGGAGGCGGACGGTCGTGAACTGCTTGTTCCGCACGTCCTCGGGGGTCAACGGCATCTCTACTTCACCTCAACGTAGTCGTCGGCAATCGGCAAGACCGTATCGTTCACACCAACAACACCGACCTCACAGCGGTGATCAGGATGTATACGATGATCATCAATACGAAGAAGGACAGGTCAAGCGCCACGCCCCCGAGACGCAGCGGCGGGATGACCCGCCGCAGAAGCTTGAGTGGCGGATCCGTGATGGTGTAAGCGGCCTCGAGAATGACGACCATTGCCTTGCCTGGCTGCCATGAACGGGCGAACTGGAACACGTAGTCCATCACCAGCCGGAAGATCAACACGATCAGGAAGCAGTACAGCGCGATGTAGATCACCTGCCCAAAGACATTCATCTTCGCGCGTCCCTCTCCCCTGATCCCTCGTGTCGGCCTCGCGGCCTCGGTGTGCCCGGTGTTGCGTCTCAGCTCTGGTTGAAGAACCCACCCTCTGCGATACGGGCCTTGTCCTCCGCCGTGACATCGACGTTAGCAGGCGACAACAGGAACACCTTCTGCGTCACGCGCTCGATGCTGCCGTGCAGACCGAAGACTAGCCCGGCGGCAAAGTCGACAAGTCGCTTCGCGTCGGTGTCGTCCATCTCCGTGAGATTCATGATCACCGGAGTGCCCTCACGGAAGTGTTCCCCGATGGTACGGGCTTCGTTGTAGGTCCGGGGGTGCAGTGTGGTGATGCGGTAAGGCTCCCGCTCGGACACAACTTTGGGCATGATCACCGGTGCGTTCTTCTCCAGATTCGGACGGTCGGGTGTGATGGATGCCACGGGGGCGATTCGGGCGGGTCGTCCGCTTTCCGCGGGCAGCGGAGCGGGCTCACGCTGCGCGGGAGGCTGTACGGATCTGACCGGCTCCTCCCGCTCCGGGCGTGTCTCCGGCTGCACTTGCTGCTGTTGCCGCCGTCCGCGGTCGGGCTCCGGATCGAGCTCGGGCTCGAACTCGTCATCGGGGTCGAACCCCCGGCCGTCGTACCCATCGTCCTCCACGAGGCCGAGGTAGACCGCCATCTTGCGCATCGCGCCGGCCATTCTCTGCGTCCTCCGCTCTGTGGTGGATCGGCTCCGTCACCGGGTGCCCTGGATCCACTGGGCCTGTCCCATTTTTTACGGGAATGACCATATTTTGTGCTGTGGTCCGACTTGCTTGGCGACGTTACCCGAGGCGTGGACGGACTCCGAGTACCGCAGTGCCGACGCGCACATGTGTCGCTCCGGCCGCCACGGCGTCCTCCAGGTCCGCGCTCATGCCCGCCGACACCATCGTGGCAGCAGGATAAGCGGCGCGCAGGTCGGTTGAGATTTCCATGAGCCGCTCGAACGCGGCCCGTTGGCGCCCGGCATACGGCCCGGCCAGCGGTGCGACCGTCATCACACCGTCCAGGCGCAGCCCTTGGGCACCGTCGATCGCCTCCGCGAGAGCGGCGACACCGTCCGGCGCCACCCCGCCGCGGTCGCCCCGCTCCCCCGCCCCGGCGTCCAGCGCCACCTGGATCAGACACCCCATCTCCCGCTCCGCGCGCACCGCTTCCCTGGAGAGCGCGGTGACCAGACGGGCGCGGTCGACGGACTGGACGAGCCCGGCGTAGCCGGCCACGGAGCGGACTTTGTTGGTCTGCAGTTGACCAACAAAATGCCAAGTAAGGGGCAGATCAGAACATTCGGCGGCCTTCGGTGCGGCGTCCTGATCGCGGTTCTCCGCGACCTGACGCACGCCCAGCTCCGCGAGCAGCCGTACGTCGCTCGCCGGGTAGGTCTTGGTGACCACGATCAGCGTGACCTCGTCACGCCGGCGCCCGGCTGCGGCGCACGCGGCGGCGATGCGCTCCTCGACCCGTGCCAGATTGGCGGCCAGTTCACTCCTGCGATCCGTCACAACGCCCCGTCCAGCCATACATAACTCGCGAGCCGCCCCGTGGTGCGGTCGCGCCGATAGGAGAAGTGGTCCGCCGATTCCAGGGTGCAGATGTGGGAATCTTCACTGACCGGTACGCCGGCGGCGGCGAGTTGGGCGACGACCCCCGCGGTCACATCGACCGCCGGGGTACCCCAGGAGGTGGTCGCCCACGCCTCGGGGACGACGGCCGCGACCTCGTCCCGCATCGCGGCGGGCACCTCGTAACACCGTCCGCACACCGACGGTCCGGTGTGCGCGGTGATCCGGTCGGGCCGCGCGCCCGCCGCGGTCATGGCGCGGACCGTTTCGGGCACCACACCCGCCACCATCCCGGGCCGTCCGGCGTGCGCGGCGCCGATGACCCCGGCGACCGGGTCGGCGAGGAGTACGGGGGTGCAGTCGGCGGTGAGCACCGCGAGGGCCAGGCCCCGGCGGGTGGTCACCAGCGCGTCCACACAGGGGATGTCGTCGTCGCGCCACGGGCCGTCGACCACCGCGACGTCCTTGCCGTGCACCTGGTTCATCCAGACCACGGCCCCGGGCGCGAGGCCGAGCTCCCGGGCGGCGCGGGCGCGGTTCTCCCGTACGGCCGCGGGATCGTCGCCGACCGCGCCGCCGAGATTGAGCTGATCGTACGGAGCGGCGCTCACCCCGCCCCACCTGTCGGTGAAGGCGAAGTGCGCGCCGCTCGCGTACCGCTGCTGCCCTATCACTGCTGTGCTTCGGCTACTTCAGGAAGTCGGGGACGTCCAGCTCCTCGGCCGCGGTGTCCGAGTACGGACGGGCCGGGGGCACCTGCGGGGTGGTGGGCTGCGGGGAGAGCACCTCGCTCAGCGAGGAGGGCTCGGCCGGGGCCGGCTCCTCGTCCCGCACCGGCACCGCGCCCAGTCCGGCGAAGGACGACGAACGCGGCTCGGGCGGGGTGACCGGACGGCTCGGGGCCGGGGCCGGCTCCTCGCGCTTGGCCGAGGAGGAGCCGATGACCGTGTCGCGGCGGGCCGGCGGCTGACCGCCGTCGAAGCCCGCGGCGATGACGGTGACGCGCACCTCGTCGCCGAGCGCGTCGTCGATGACCGCGCCGAAGATGATGTTCGCCTCGGGGTGCGCCGCCTCGCTGACCAGCTGCGCGGCCTCGTTGATCTCGAAGAGACCGAGGTCCGAGCCGCCGGAGATGGAGAGCAGCACGCCACGGGCGCCGTCGATGGACGCCTCCAGGAGGGGCGAGGAGATCGCCATCTCCGCGGCGGCCACCGCGCGGTCGTCGCCGCGCGCCGAGCCGATGCCCATGAGCGCCGAACCGGCCTCCGACATCACGGACTTGACGTCGGCGAAGTCGAGGTTGATCAGGCCCGGCGTGGTGATCAGGTCGGTGATGCCCTGGACACCCGACAGCAGCACCTGGTCCGCCGACTTGAACGCGTCCAGCACGCTCACCTGGCGGTCCGAGATGGACAGCAGGCGGTCGTTGGGGATGACGATGAGGGTGTCGACCTCTTCGCGGAGGCTGGCGATGCCGTCCTCGGCCTGGTTGGCCCGTCGGCGGCCCTCGAAGGTGAACGGCCGGGTGACCACACCGATCGTCAGGGCGCCCAGCGAACGGGCGATGTTGGCGACGACGGGGGCGCCGCCGGTGCCGGTGCCGCCGCCCTCGCCCGCGGTCACGAAGACCATGTCGGCCCCCTTGAGGACCTCCTCGATCTCCTCGCGGTGGTCCTCGGCCGCCTTACGGCCGACGTCCGGGTTGGCCCCGGCGCCGAGTCCGCGGGTCATTTCGCGGCCGACGTCGAGCTTGACGTCGGCGTCGCTCATCAGCAACGCCTGCGCATCGGTGTTGATCGCGATGAACTCGACGCCCTTGAGCCCGACCTCGATCATCCGGTTGATGGCGTTCACGCCACCGCCGCCGATGCCGACGACCTTGATGACTGCGAGGTAGTTCTGCGGTGCTGCCACGTCGAAGGCCTCTCGCCTCGAGTTACGTGTCGCCGCCTCACATTCCTTGTGGACGCCGACTGATGCCGATGGGACGGTCCGTTAATGCCGACCCGAACCCTAACGTTGAAGTTTAGGGTTACTTGTATCCGTGTTCCTTGGAAGCAAAGTCCCTTTGGAACGAGACACTAAGTCGACAAGTGGCGCACGTTCAACGAACACGCCGAACCTCCCGTTTTTCTTTTCACCCTATGTGATCACCCGCGGTGATAGCCATCCAGGGGGCTGGCCTGCGACGACGGCCGTCAACTCCCGGACACCGCAGGTGCGCTGGGAACGGATACGTCAAAGTGGCGTGCGTCACGCGCGGCTTTGAGGAGAGCGGTCAACGCCGCGGCCTTCCGGGGGCCGCGTTCGCTGCTTCCCCACAGCACCGTGCGGTCGCCGTTCAGTTCGAGCGTGATCGCATCGTACGACGTCACGCGCACGGTTTTGACCTGATGACGAAGGGTTTCGGGGAGGCTGGACGCCACTTCGACCGCGGCGCGGCGGAGCCGGGCGGGGCCGAACCGGTCCAGGCTCGGGGCGTTGTCCGCCACCAGCTGAAGTGCGGGAACACCTTTGGGCGGGGCGGGCACCGTCGCGAAACGGACGCCCTGGGCATCGACTTCGACGTACTTGCCGCCTTCTGGCATGACCAGTTCCGGCACCCTTTCGGTCACCTTCAGGGCGAGGGTGTGCGGCCAGGAGCGGATCACGTCCACGGATTTGATCCGGGGCAGCCGGTGGCGGAGCCGGGCGCCGATCGCGTCGGTGTCGACCGACACCAGCGGGGAGTGCAGCGGGACATCGGCGGCTTCGGTCACCTCGCGGGCGGTCAGCACGCGGGTGCCGGAGGTCCGGACGCCCGTCACCCGCAGCCAGTCGGAGCCGTAGAGGGCCCAGACCGCGAAGCCGCCGAGGAGGAACACCGCGATCAGAGTGATGATCAGACCGCGACGGGCGGGGAGGCGTGGCCACAAACGCCGTCGGGCGCGGGCCGGTTCGGCGGGGGGCGGGCCGGAGACCGGCGCCCCCTTGGTACCGCTGCGGGCGGCGGTCGGTCCGGCCACGCTCCCCCTGCCTTTCGTCTAGCTGTTCCGCTGGGCAATCGCCTCGTACACCATGCCGACGAGGAGTTCGTCGGCGTCCCGGCGGCCGAACTCGGAGGCCGCGCGGGACATCTCGTACAGCCGGTGCGGGTCGGCGAGGACCGGGAGGACCGTGGACTGCACCCACTCCGGGGTGAGCTGGGCGTCGTCGACGAGGAGTCCGCCGCCGGCGTTGACCACCGGCTGGGCGTTGAGCCGCTGTTCGCCGTTGCCGATCGGCAGCGGGACGTAGGCGGCGGGGAGCCCGACGGCGGAGAGTTCGGCGACGGTCATCGCGCCGGCGCGGCAGAGCATCATGTCCGCCGCGGCGTAGGCGAGGTCCATCCGGTCCACGTACGGTACCGGGACGTAGGGGGGCATCCCCGGCATGTTGTCGACGTGCGGCAGTTCGTTCTTCGGGCCGACCGCGTGCAGCACCTGGATGCCGGAGCGCTGGAGCGCCGGAACCGCCGCCTGGATCACCTCGTTGAGGCGGCGCGCGCCCTGGGAGCCGCCGGAGACCAGCAGCGTCGGGAGGTTGGGGTCGAGCCCGAACGCGGCGCGCGCCTCGGGGCGGACGGCCGCCCGGTCGAGCGTCGCGATGGTGCGGCGCAGCGGGATGCCGACATAGCGGGCGCCGCGCAGCTTGCTCTCCGGGGTGGAGACCGCGACGTACTTGGCGTACCGCGAGCCGATCTTGTTGGCGAGCCCCGGGCGGGCGTTGGCCTCGTGGACGATGATCGGCACGCCCAGCCGCTTGGCGGCGAGGTAGCCGGGCAGTGCGACGTAGCCGCCGAAGCCGACGACGCAGTCCGCCTTCGTCCGCTCCAGGATCTGCTCGGCCGCCTTGATGGTGCCGCGCAGCCGCCCGGGGACGGTGATGAGTTCGGGGGTGGGCTTACGGGGCAGCGGTACGGCCGGGATCAGTCCCAGTTCGTAGCCGCGCTCCGGGACGAGCCGGGTCTCCAGGCCCCGTTCCGTACCGAGGGCCGTGATCCCCACGGTCGGGTCCTGCCTCCGCAGGGCGTCCGCGAGGGCGAGCGCGGGCTCGATGTGGCCGGCGGTCCCCCCGCCGGCGAGTACGACATGCACCGAAATTCACCGCTCTCCGGACGGTCGCCTCGTGACGCGCCGTCTCATCGTCTTCCATCTCACCCCGGCCGGTTTCCTTCCGGAACCCGGCCGCCGCGTGGCCTGCGCGGCCAGCGCCGCCCGTGCCGCGGGCTCGTCACGCGCGAAGGCGATCAGCAGCCCGACGGCGAACATCGACGGCAGCAGGGCGGAGCCTCCGTAGGAGAACAGCGGGAGCGGGACGCCGGCGATCGGCAACAGGCCGAGCACCGCACCGATGTTGACCATGGTCTGGGCCATGATCCAGGTGGTCACACCTCCCGCGGCGTACCTCACGAAGGGGTCCTCCGTGCGTCCGGCCACGCGGATACCCGCATAGCCTAGAGCCGCGAACAGGGCGAGCACCGACAGCGTCCCCGCCAGTCCCAGTTCCTCCCCGGTGATGGCGAAGATGAAGTCGGTGTGCGGTTCAGGGAGTTCACCCCATTTTTCCATACTCGCGCCGAGCCCGGAACCGAAGAATCCGCCGGAGGCCAGCGCGTAGATACCGTGCACCGCCTGCCAGCACTGGTCGCTGGGGCCCGGATCGGTCGCGCCGATGCAGGCGAGGCGGGACATCCGGTTGGCGCTGGTCTTGATCAGCAGCGCGCCGATGACCGCCGCGGCGCCCAGCACCCCGGCGAACAGCCGGGTCGGGGCGCCCGCCAGCCACAGCAGTCCGAAGAGGATCGCCGTGAGAATGATCGCGGTGCCCATGTCGCCGCCGAGCATGATCAGCCCGAGCAGCAGGAAGGCAACCGGGATCAGCGGCACCAGCAGATGCTTCCACTGCGTCAGCAGCTTCCGCTCCTGCTTGCGGGCGAGCAGATCGGCGCCCCACAGGACGAGCGCGAGCTTGCCGAACTCGCTGGGCTGCATCTGGAAGGCGCCGCCGAGACTGATCCAGTTCTGGTTGCCGTTGACCGCGACCCCGATCCCCGGCACCTGCACCAGACACATCGCGAACACCGAGACGGCCAGCAGCGGATAGGCCAGCGTGCGGTGCAGCCGGACCGGCAGCCGGGCGGCGAGGTGGAGCAGCACGGCGCCGATGACCGCGGCCATCAGCTGTTTGCGGAAGAAGAAGCTCGGCGCGAGCCCGGACTGCAGCGCCTTGATCTGCGAGGCCGAGTAGACCATCACCAGACCGAGGACGATGAGCAGCATGCTGCCGCCGAGGATCAGGTAGTACGCCGTCAGCGGACGGTCCCAGGCCCGCCGGAGCCGGGTGTAGAGCCGCCGCGGGCCGCCGCCGGTCGGGCGGCGGCCACCACGCGGCGGCCGTGGCGCGGCGGCGGTGCGCCGCGGCCGCGGCGGCGCCGCCTTCGCCGATCGGGCCGTCATCTCGTCCCCTCCACAGTGCGGGCCGCAGATCCTCGACGGGAGCGGGACGAGCGGCTACCGGCCTGGTGCGTTCAGCTCGCGCACCGCGTCGGCGAAGGCGTCGCCGCGCTTGTTGTAGTTCAGATACATGTCCATCGAGGCGCAGGCCGGGGCCAGGAGCACCGTGTCACCGGGCCCGGCGAGGGCGGCCGCTTCGCGGACCGCCGCGGACATCGCCCCAGTGTCGGTCCGGTCGAGGTCGACCACCGGGACATCGGGGGCGTGTCGCGCCAGGGCTTCGCGGATCAGTGCCCGGTCGGCACCGATCAGCACCGCTCCGCGCAGCCGTCCCGCGGCCGTACGCACCAGCTCGTCGAAGGTGGCTCCCTTGGCGAGCCCCCCGGCGATCCAGACGATGTGGTCATACGAGGCCAACGACGCCTCGGCCGCGTGGGTGTTGGTCGCCTTGGAATCGTCGATGTACGTCACACCGGCGACGTCCGCGACGTGCTGGATGCGGTGGGCGTCCGGGTGGAACGCCCGCAGCCCCTCCCGGACCGCCGCGGGCCGTACGCCGTACGCGCGGGCCAGCGCCGCCGCCGCGAGGGCGTTGGCGATGTTGTGCGGGGCCACGGACACGCGGCGCGGAGCGCCTTCCTCCGAAGGGTGGTGGTGGGCGAGGGGCCGGCCGATGTCGGCGACCTCGGCCAGTTCCTGGGCCTGCTTGTGGCGGTTCTCGACGAAGGCGCGGTCGACGAGGAGGCCCTCGACGACGCCGAGCTGCGAGGGGCCCGGGGTGCCCAGGGTGAAGCCGATCGCGCGGCAGCCCTCCTCGACGTCGGCCTCGCGGACCAGGTCCTCGGTCGCCTTGTCGGCCACGTTGTAGACGCAGGCGACGGTGTTGCCCTCGTAGATCCGGCCCTTGTCGGCGGCGTACGCCGCCATGGAGCCGTGCCAGTCGAGGTGGTCGGGGGCGAGGTTGAGGACCGCGCCGGAGTGGGCCCGTACGGACGGGGCCCAGTGCAGCTGGTAGCTGGAGAGCTCCACGGCGAGGACGTCGTAGCGCTCGGTGTCCTGGGCGAGGACCAGATCGATGATCGGGGTGCCGATGTTGCCCGCGACCGTGGTGCGCAGGCCCTCGGCCTCCAGGATCGCGGCGAGCATCCGGACCGTGGTGGTCTTGCCGTTGGTGCCGGTGACCGCCAGCCAGTCGGCGGCGTCGGGGCCGCGCAGCCGCCAGGCGATCTCGACGTCGCCGACGACGTCCACCCCGGCCTCGGCGGCCGCGGTGAACAGCGGGCTGTCCGGCTTCCAGCCGGGCGAGGTGACGACGAGGCCGGTGCCCTCGGGGAGGGTGGCGCCGTCGCCGAGGCGGACGGTGACCGACCCCTCGGCGGCCTCCCGGGCCGCCCATCCCTCCAGCTCCGCGGCGGCGGCCCGCTGCCGCTCGCCGTCGCCGCCGTCCACGACCGTGACGTGGGCGCCGCGGCCGGCCAGGGCGCGGGCGGCGCTGATGCCGCTCACGCCCAGACCGGCGACGGTGATGTACGCGCCTGCGAATTCGGCGGTCACTTGGCGGCCTGCCAGCCGCCGTAGAAGAGGCCCAGGCCGACGATCACGCACATGCCCTGGATGATCCAGAAGCGGACCACGACAAGGACTTCGGACCACCCCTTGAGTTCGAAGTGGTGCTGGAGCGGCGCCATCCGGAACACCCGCTTGCCGGTCAGGCGGAACGAGCCGACCTGGATGACCACGGACATGGTGATGAGGACGAACAGACCGCCCAGGACGGCCAGCAGCAGCTCGGTGCGGGAGCAGATCGCGAGACCGGCGAGGGCGCCGCCGAGCGCCAGCGAGCCGGTGTCGCCCATGAAGATCTTGGCGGGCGAGGTGTTCCACCACAGGAAGCCGAAGCAGGCGCCCATCAGGGCGGAGGCGACGACCGCGAGGTCGAGCGGATCGCGGACCTCGTAGCAGCCGGGGCCCGCGGTGATCGCGTTGGCGCAGGACTCCTGGTGCTGCCAGATGCCGATGAAGGTGTACGCGCCGAAGACCATCACCGAGGCGCCGGTGGCCAGACCGTCGAGGCCGTCGGTGAGGTTCACGCCGTTGGACATCGCCAGGATCATGAACAGCGCCCAGATGACGAAGAGCACCGGGCCGATCTGCCAGCCGAAGTCCTGGGTGAAGGAGATCCGGTCGGACGCCGGCGTCGCGCCGCGCAGGTCGGCGAATTGCAGCGAGAGCACCGCGAAGGCGATACCGACGATCAGCTGGCCGGCCATCTTCGCCTTGGCCCGCAGCCCCAGCGACCGCTGCTTGACGATCTTGATGTAGTCGTCGAGGAAGCCGACCAGGCCCATGCCCGCGAAGAGGAAGAGAACCAGCACACCCGAGAACGTCGGGTCACTGGAGGTGATCACCTTCGTCAGGGCGTACGCGATGATCGTGGCCAGGATGAAGGAGATGCCGCCCATGGTGGGCGTGCCCTTCTTGCTGCCGTGGGTGCGGGGGCCGTCATCGCGGATGAACTGCCCGTAGCCCTTCTTGGCCAGCAGCTTGATCAGCAGCGGGGTACCGATCAGGGTCAGGAAGAGCCCGATCATTCCGGAGAAGAGGATCTGCTTCATGGAGTTCATCGGGTCGCGGACCCGCTCTCGGCGCCCTGTACGCCCTCGTCCTCCAGCAGTGCCGCCGCGACCCGTTCGAGCCCCACCGACCTGGATGCCTTCACCAGCACGACGTCCCCCGGCCGCAGCTCGCTGCGCAACAGGTCCACCGCCGCCCGTGTGTCGGACACGTGCACCGACTCCTCACCCCACGAACCCTCGTTGTAAGCGCCCATCCGCAGCCAAGCGGCTTCCCTGCCGCCGACCGCGACGAGCTTGCTGACGTTGAGCCGGACGGCCAGGCGTCCGACCGCGTCGTGTTCGGCGAGGGCGTCCTCGCCCAGCTCGGCCATCTCGCCGAGCACCGCCCACGTGCGCCCGCCCCGCTCCTTGCCGGCTTCGCCCATCGCGATCAGCGCGCGCAGCGCCGCTCGCATGGACTCGGGGTTCGCGTTGTAGGCGTCGTTGACCACCGTCACGCCGTCCGCGCGCTCGGTGACCTCCATCCGCCAGCGGGAGAGCGTGCCGGCTTCGGAGAGCGCGGTGGCGATCTCGTCCACGGACATGCCCGACTCGTGGGCGACGGCGGCCGCGGCGAGCGCGTTCGACACGTGGTGCTCACCGTACAGCCGCATGGTCACCTCGCTGCACCCGGAGGGTGTGTGGAGCGTGAAGGCAGGCTGACCGAGTGTGGTGAGCCGGACATTCTCGGCACGGACGTCGGCGTCCGGCGCCTCGCCGAAGAGGACCGTACGGGCCTTCGTGCGGTGGACCATGGCGCGGACATAGGGGTCGTCTGCGTTGAGCACGGCCACTCCGCCCGCCCGTCGCCCGCCACCACCCTCCTGCGGAAGCCCTTCGGGCCCCCCTTCGTCCGCGGCCGGCAGCGCCTCGACCAGTTCGCCCTTTGCCAGGGCAATCTGCTCGCGGCCGCCGAACTCGCCGATGTGGGCGCTGCCGACGTTGAGGACCACACCGATCCGGGGCGGGGTGAGCGCCGCGAGGTAGCGGATGTGGCCGACGCCGCGGGCGCCCATCTCCAGGACGAGGTGGCGGGTGGTGTCGTCGGCGCGGAGCGCGGTGAGCGGCAGGCCGATCTCGTTGTTGAGGTTGCCCTCCGGCCACACCGTCGGGCCGTTGCGCCGCAGCAGCTGGGCGATCAGGTCCTTGGTGCTGGTCTTGCCCGCGGAGCCGGTGAGGGCGACGACGTTGGTGCCCAGCCGCCCGACGACGGCGCGGGCCAGCGCGCCGAGCGCGGCGACGACGTCGTCGACGACGATCGCCGGGACGCCGACGGGGCGGGCGGCGAGGACCGCCGTCGCGCCGTCGGCGACCGCGCCGGCGGCGAAGTCGTGGCCGTCGACGCGTTCACCGGCGAACGCCACGAAGAGGCTGCCGGGGCGTACCTGCCGGGAGTCCTGCACGACCGGGCCGGTGACCTGGAGCTCCGGGTCCGGTATGTCGTGCGGCTGCCCGCCGGTGATGCTCGCGATCTCGGCGAGGGTCAGGGAGATCACAGCTCACCCCCGGCGAGCGGCGGAAGAGACCAGCGGAAAGGTTGTGCGCGCATGGCGGTGTGTCATCCCTGGTGGTTCGGCTGCTGCTCGGACAGCGAGGCCACGATGGCCTCGCGCAACACCTGGCGGTCGTCGAAGGGGCGGACCACTCCGGCGATGTCCTGGCCCTGTTCGTGGCCCTTGCCCGCGACGATCACGGTGTCGCCCGGTTCGGCGCGGGCGACGGCGGCGGCGATGGCGGCGCCGCGCTCCTCCTCGACGAGGACGGTGCCGCGCTCGTGGATCGGTACCTCGGCGGCGCCCGCGAGCATCGTGGCGAGGATCGCGAGCGGGTCCTCCGAGCGCGGGTTGTCGGAGGTCAGTACGGCGGTGTCGGCGAGGCGGGCCACCGCGGCGCCCATCGGGACGCGCTTGTGCGGGTCGCGGTCGCCGCCGCAGCCGAGCACGGCGTGCAGCTTGCCGTCGGTCACCTTGCGCAGGGCCCGCAGAACCGATTCGACGGCGTCGGTCTTGTGCGCGTAGTCGACGACGGCGAGATACGGCTGACCGGCGTCGACGCGCTCCAGGCGGCCGGGGACGCCGGGGACCGCGGCGACGCCGTCGGCGGCGGTCTGCGGGTCGATCCCGGCGACGACCAGGGCGGTGATCGCGGCGAGCGCGTTGGCGACGTTGAACGGGCCGGCGAGCGGCGAGGCGGCCCGCAGCTTCTCGCCGTTCGGGCCGTACACGGTGAACGTCGAGCCGAGCGCGCCGATCTCGACGTCGGCGGCGCGCCAGTCGGCGTCCGGGTGGCCCTCGGCGGAGAAGGTGGTCACCGGGACCTCGGCCTCGCCGCGGGCCAGCCGCTTGCCGTACTCGTCGTCGAGGTTGACGACACCGGCGCGGCTGCGGGCCCGGGTGAACAGGCGGGCCTTGGCCTGGAAGTAGTCCTCCATGCCGGAGTGGAACTCCATGTGCTCCGGGCTGAGGTTGTTGAAGACGGCGACGTCGAAGACGCAGCCGTCGACCCGGCCGAGGACCAGCGCGTGGCTGGAGACCTCCATGGCGACGGAGCGCACGCCCCGCTCGCGCATGACGGCGAAGAGCGCCTGGAGGTCGGTGGCCTCGGGGGTGGTGCGCTCGGACTTGATGCGCTCATCGCCGATACGGGTCTCGACGGTGCCGATCAGTCCGGTCAGCGCGCCCTTGCCGTCGGCCTCGGCCGCGGCCTTGAGGCCGCCCTCCATGAGATAGGCCGTGGTGGTCTTGCCGGAGGTCCCCGTGATGCCGATCTGGAGGAGGTCCTCGCCCGGCGCGCCGTAGATGGAGACGGCGAGGGCGCCCATCCGGGCGCGCGGGTCCTCGGTGACGAGGACCGGCAGGCCCGTCCCGGCGGCGCGCTTCTCGCCCGTCGGGTCGGTCAGGATCGCCGCGGCGCCGAGGTCGGCGGCCTGGGCGACGAAGTCGGCGCCGTGCAGGCGGGCCCCGGGCAGAGCCGCGTAGACATCACCGGGGCGGACCGCCCGGGAGTCGTGGGTGATGCCGGTGACCTGGACGTCTGCCGCTTCCGGAGCCGGGTTGCCCAGCTGCTCGGCGAGGACCGCCAGGGGGGTGGGCCGGACCTCCTCGGGGCGGGGCGCTCCCGGATATGTTCCGGAGGCGTCCTTCTGGGCGTTGGGGGACTGTTCAGCATGTGACACGGCGGTGAGCGTACCGGGCGCGGCGGCTCGGAGGCGAAGTGAGGGCCGCGGCCGGGAGTCGTGCGCCGGGTCGGGTGTTTGGTGGGGAGTGATCGTCGTCACGGCGATGTTGCCTCGTTTTCAGTCGCCTGGCGTGAAGGTGACGGGCAGCCTCGGGGGCGCGCTGCCGCTGGGCGGGACCTGGAGGGTTTTCAGCGCGAACTTCATCACCTGCTGGTAGACGGGGCCGCAGACCTGACCGCCGAAGTAGCTGCCCTTGGTGGGGTTCTGGACGGCGCAGTAGACGGTGATGCGGGGGGCGTCGGCGGGGGCGAAACCGGCGAAGGAGGCCGTGTAGCCGTGGTAGCGGCCGGTCTTGGGATCCACCCGGTTGGACGTGCCGGTCTTACCGCCCACGCGGTAGCCGTCGATCTTCGCGGCGGCGCCGGTGCCCTCCCGGTCGTCGACGACGGATTCGAGCATGGTGGCGAGCTGCCGGGCGGTCTTCGGGCTCACCACGCGGGTCTTCTCCGGGGCGGGCGCCGGGCGGTAGTGGCCGTCCGGGCCGGTGGTGCCGCGGACGAGGGTGGGGGCGATGCGCTCGCCGCCGTTGGCGATCGTGGAGTAGACGGAGGCGGCCTGTACGGCGTTGAGGGAGAGGCCCTGGCCGAACGGGATCGTGTACTGCTGCGAGGTGTTCCAGTCCTGCGGCTTCGCCAGGATGCCGTCGGTCTCGCCGGGGAAGGCCAGCCCGGTGGGGCGGCCGATGCCGAACTTGTCGAGGTAGGAGTGGAGCACCCGGTTGGCCTCGGGCTGGGTCTTCCCGAGCTGGCCGGTGGCGAGGATGGTGCCGATGTTGCTGGACTTGGCGAGGACGCCGTTGAGCGTCAGGTGCCAGGTGTCGTGGTCGACGTCGTCGGCGAAGAGCCGGTCGCCGCGGTGCAGCCGGTTGGGGACGGTGACGCGGGTCGCCGGGGTGGCGGCGCCCTCCTCCAGGACGGCGGCCATCGACATGAGCTTGCTGGTGGAACCCGGTTCGTAGGCGTCGGTGAGGGCGGCGTTGCCGAGGGCGGCGGGGTTCGCCCGGTCGAGGTGGTTGGGGTCGAAGCCGGGGGCGTTGGCGAGCGCGAGGATCTGGCCGGTCCGGGTGTCCTGGACGACGACGTAGCCGCGGTCGGCCTTGGACCTGGTGACCTGTTCGGTGATGGCCTTCTGCGCCTCCCACTGGATGTCGCGGTCCAGGGTGAGGCGGACGTCGGTGCCGGGGACGGCGGGGTGTTCCTGGGTGTCGGCGGTGGGCACCCGGCGACCGCCGGACTGCGCGTAGACGAGTTTGCCGTCCTTGCCGGCCAGCGCCTTGTTCAGCTGGGCCTCCAGCCCGCCGCCGCCCTTGCCCTCACTGTTGACGAAGCCGAGGACGCCGGCGGCGAGGGCGCCGCCCGGGTAGACGCGCTTGCTGTGCCGGTCGGCGAAGATGCCGACGAGGACGTCGGGTTCGGGCGCCTTCTTCGGCGCGGCGGCCGCCTTCCGCTCCAGCTCCGTCCGCATGTCCTTGATCTTCTTCCAGACCTGCGGGGTCTGCTGCCGGGCGAGGACGACGTACCGGGAGGAGGGCTTGGCGAGCTTGGCGGCGAGGGTGGCACGGTCCTCGCCGAGGACGGGCGCGAGCAGGGCCGCGGCCCGCTGCGGGGCATCCGCGATCTTGATCTTGTCGGGCGCCAGCAGGCTGGGGTCGGCGGTGATGTCGTACGCGTCGACGGTGGTGGCGAGGTCGGTGCCCGAGCGGTCGGTGATGGTGCCGCGTTCGGCGGCCAGGGTCACCGGGACGTAGCGGTTGACGTTGGCCTTGGCGGCGTACGCGGCGGCGTCGACGGCCTGCACCTGGAAGAGACGGACCACGAAGACCAGCATCACCAGCGTCAGCGCCACGGCGACCAGCCGCAGCCGGGGCCGGGGGCTGCCGAGCCGGAGCACGGGCGCGGGGCGGGCCGGGCGCCGCGGCGGCGCGGCCTTGGCGGGGCGGCGGGCGGCCGGGGGACGGCCGGTGGCGGAACGGCCCGCAGCGGGACGGCCGCCCTTGGGGGCCGGACGGCCGCTCCTCGGCGCCGGACGGCGGGCACCGCCGCTCTGCGCGGGGCGCGGGACGCGGCGCCGGGGGTCCTGAGGTGCGGTCATGACGCGGCCCGCCCGTGCGGCACGCCGGTGGACGCGGCCCCGGGGGCCGTCCCGCCCCCGTCCGCCGCGGGGGTGCGGCGGCGGGGCCCGGGGTCTGCTGTGTCGTACGGCCCGGGGGCCTGGTCCGTCACCGGGTTCACCTGCCGGAGGTTGTCGGGGAAGGGACGGCCGCGGTGGGCGGCGGGGCGGCCGGGCGCACGGAACCGGCCGGGGCCGCACCGGGCGGGCGGGACGCGGCGCCGGAGGCCGGGGCACCGGCGGGCGTGGTCCCGGCGCCGGGGGCACCCGGGGACGCGGCGCCGGGGGCGCCCGGGGTGGCCGTCGCCCGCGGGGTGACGCCGCCGCCGAGCGCACCGGGGAGCGCGGGGCCGGCCGGGGCGTGCAGCGGACGCGGCTCCTCCGTCGCCTCGCTGGGCTTGCCGCGGACCGTGCCGTCCGGGGCGAGGAACGCCGGGTTGCCCCCCGGCACCATGCCCAGCTCCCGGGCGCGGCGTTCGAGGGCGCCCGGGGCGGAGACCGCGTCCACCTGCTGCTGGAGTTCCTGCTGGTCGTCGGTGAGCTCGTCGGTCCGCTTCTCCAGGCGGCTCAGCTCGAACGAGCCCTGGTTGAGCGCCGAGTTGAGCAGCAGCAGGGCGAGCAGCCCGGAGCCGAGGAGGACGACGATCAGCAGGACGAAGGGCGTTCGCGCGGCGGAGCTGCTCCCGCCCGGGAACAGCGCCACGAGGCGGGAGGGCCCCTTCGGCGAACGCCCCCGGGGGGTCACGCGATGTCCTCGCGGATGCGTTCGGCGCCGCGCAGCCGCGCCGGGGCCGCGCGCCGGTTCTCCGCGACCTCTTCCTCCGTGGGGAGTTCGGCGCCCCGGGTGAGCAGTTTCAGCCGCGGCTGGTACTGCTCGGGGACGACGGGCAGGCCGGGCGGCGCGGTGTTGGCCGCGCCGGCGGCGAAGACCTGCTTGACGATCCGGTCCTCCAGCGAGTGGTAGGCGAGGACCGCGATCCGGCCGCCGACCGCCAGCGCCTTCACCGCGGCGGGCACGGCGCGCTCGACGCTCGCCAGCTCGCCGTTGACCTCGATGCGCAGCGCCTGGAAGGTGCGCTTGGCGGGGTTGCCGCCGTGCCGCTTGGCCGCCTGCGGCAGCGCCTCGCGGATCAGCTCGACCAGCCGGGCGCTGTTGCGGAACGGCTCCTTGGCCCGCTCGCGCACCACCGCCTCGACGATCCGCTTGGCCTGCTTCTCCTCCCCGTAGGAGCGCAGGATCCGCACCAGTTCCCCGGGGGCGTAGGTGTTGAGGACGTCGGCGGCGCTGATGCCGGTCGTCTGGTCCATCCGCATGTCCAGCGGCGCGTCCTGCGCGTACGCGAAGCCGCGGTCGGCCTCGTCGAGCTGCATGGAGGAGACGCCGAGGTCGAAGAGGACGCCCTGGACCCGGGGGACGCCGAGGCGGTCGAGGACCTCGGGCAGTTCGTCGTAGACGGCGTGCACCAGGGTGGCGCGATCGCCGTACGGGGCGAGCCGTTCACCGGCCAGCCGCAGCGCCGACGGATCACGGTCGAGGGCGATGAGCCGGGCCGCGGGGAAGGTGGCGAGCAGCGCCTCGCTGTGCCCGCCGAGGCCGAGGGTGCAGTCGACGACGACGGCGCCCGGCTCGGCGAGGGCGGGGGCGAGCATGTCCAGGCAGCGCCGGAGCATGACGGGGACGTGGCGGGTGTGGGCGCTCATGCGCGGACCTCACTTCGCCGGGCGGTCCCGCATCCGGGGCGGGCGCACCTCTTTCTGATTCGCTCGCTGCGCTCGCTCATAAGCCTTCCGATGGGTGAGCGGCAGGTGGGTCCCCGGCCGCTGGCGGGGTGCCGCACGTACCGCTTGGTCCCCGCCCGCTCTGAAGGGGAAGTGGCTCTCCGGCGACGGGAATTGGCGTCGGAAGGCCGCTGGAGCGGGAGGAGGCCGAACCGTACGTGTGGTGGACACGCGAGGGCTTCGGGGACCGAGGAGAGCGTCACGCCTCCCACTTCGCGCCACTTTAGTCCACCGTCTTCCCCGGTCAATCAACCGGTTCCGCGCGTCCCGGAGCGGCTGTTCGGGCCACCGCTCACCCGAACGGGGGCTCCGTAACGCCCCATGTGGATTACGTCACAAGGGGTGACGTCATCCGCTGCGGCCCGCTCCCAGGTGCGGCCGGATCCGGCCGCCGGAGCTACGGTGAGGCCATGTCCATATCTGCTTCATCGTCGCCGTCCCCGGCCGACGACACCACCGGGACCACCGTCACCGACCGCCTCGTCGCATCCAACGCGCGGTACGCCGAAGCGTTCAGCGACCCCGGTACGGATGCCCGGCCGGTCCTCAACGTCGCCGTTGTGGCCTGCATGGACGCCCGCCTCGACCTGCACGCGGCGCTCGGTCTGCAGCTGGGCGACTGCCACACGATCCGCAACGCGGGCGGGGTCGTCACCGACGACATCATCCGTTCCCTGACCATCAGCCAGCGCGCGCTGGGCACCCGGTCGGTGGTGCTGATCCACCACACCGGCTGCGGTCTGCTGGGCCTCACCGAGGACTTCCGCCACGATCTGGCGGCCGAGGTCGGCCAGCGTCCCACCTGGGCCGTCGAGGCGTTCAAGGACCTCGACGAGGACGTCCGCCAGTCGATGGAACGGGTACGCACCTCGCCGTTCCTGCTCCACAAGGACGACGTCCGCGGCTTCGTCTTCGACGTCACCACCGGTCTGCTGCGGGAGATCCTCCCCCGCTGACCTCGCACCGGCGCCGGGTGCGGGACCTCTGTCCCGTGCCCGGCGCCGTGCTGCCCGGACGCGGGTGCCCGGCCGTCACCCGCCGGGGCGAAACGCCGTCAGTTGTCCACAGGCCATGACGCCGGACGCGCACGGCGGTGAGAATGCGGGGGTGGCGTCGCCCCTGCCGGGGCCGGCGCCGCGTGAGGGGGCGGGCCGGGCCGTACGGAAGGCGCCGGTCCGGTGCGGGAGATCCTCTGTTCAGCGCGGGCACGGGGAAGGGCCGAGGAGGGCCGGTGACGACGTATGACGAGCGAGCGAGCCTCGTTGATGTGACCACCACTGCCGAACGGGTGCAGCGGTCGGTCGAGGGTGTCATCGAGGGCAAGCCGGAGGTCGTACGGCTGGCGCTCACGGTGCTGCTCGCCGAGGGGCACCTGCTCATCGAGGACGTGCCGGGCGTCGGCAAGACGATGCTGGCCAAGGCGCTGGCGCGGTCCCTGGACTGTTCGGTGCGGCGCATCCAGTTCACGCCGGATCTGCTGCCGTCCGACATCACCGGTGTCGGCGTCTTCGACCAGCGGAGCAAGGAGTTCGAGTTCAAGCCCGGCGCGATCTTCGCCCAGTTCGTGATCGGCGACGAGATCAACCGCGCCTCCCCAAAGACCCAGTCGGCGCTGCTGGAGTCCATGGAGGAACGGCAGGTCACGATGGACGGCCGGACGTACGAGCTGCCCAGCCCGTTCATGGTCGTCGCCACCCAGAACCCGGTCGAGATGGAGGGCACGTACCCGCTGCCGGAGGCCCAGCGCGACCGCTTCATGGCGCGGGTGTCCGTGGGCTATCCGAGCCCGGCGGCCGAGCTGCGGATGCTGGACGTGCACGGCGCGGCGTCGCCCCTGGAGGGGCTGCGGCCGGTGGCCCGCGCCCAGGACGTGGTGCGGCTGACCGAGGCGGTGCGGGCCGTCCACGTGGCGGAGGCGGTGCGCCGGTACGCGGTGGAGGTGGTGGCGGCCACCCGCTCCCATCCGGATCTGCGGCTGGGCGCCTCACCTCGGGCGACACTGCACCTGGTCCGCGCGGCGAAGGCGGCCGCGGCGCTCGCCGGGCGGGAGTACACCCTCCCGGACGATGTGCAGGCGCTGGCCGTCCCGGTCCTCGCGCACCGGCTGCTGCCCACGTCGCAGGCGCAGTTGAACCGCCGCGGCGCGGAGCAGATCGTGCTGGAGATCCTGCACCGCGTCCCGGTCCCGGACCCCGCGCGGCAGACCCGGGCGGAGGCCCCGGACCGCCGCCCGCCCGGCGTGCGGGAGCTGTGATGTCCGGCGGGAGCGGCCCGGAGGCCGGCGGGCGCGGCGGGCTGCGGGCCGTCCTCGCCGGGCTGACGACGCGCGGCCGGTCGTTCCTCGCCGCGGGGGTCGCCGCCGCGATCTGCGCGTATCTGCTGGGCCAGGCGGATCTGCTGCGGGTGGGGCTGCTGCTGGCGGCGCTGCCGCTGGTCTGCGTCCTGGTGCTGCACCGCACGCGCTACCGCGTCGCCGCCCGCCGCACGCTCGCCCCCGCCCGGGTGCCGGTGGGCGCCGAGGCCCGGGTGGGACTGTCCGTGGAGAACCTCTCCCGGCTGCCGACGGGCGTGCTGATGCTCCAGGACCGCGTGCCGTACGTCCTCGGTCCGCGGCCGCGGTTCGTGCTGGACCGGGTGGAGGCGGGCGGGCGCCGGGAGGTCTCGTACCGCGTCCGGTCGGATCTGCGGGGGCGTTTCCCGCTGGGCCCGCTGGAGCTGCGGCTGGCGGACCCGTTCGGGATGTGCGAGCTGACCTGCGCCTTCGGCGTCGCGGACACGCTGACGGCGGTGCCTTCCACCCAGCCGCTGCCGTCCGTGCGGATGGCCGGGGAGTCGGCCGGGTACGGCGACGGGCGGCGTGCGGCGGCACTGGCGGGCGAGGACGATGTCATTCCGCGCGGCTACCGCCACGGCGACGATCTGCGCCGGGTGCACTGGCGGTCCACGGCGCGCCACGGCGAGCTGATGGTGCGCCGGGAGGAGCAGCCGCGGCGGACGCGGTGCACGGTCCTGCTCGACACCCGGGAGAGGGCCCACCACGGCGGCGGCCCGGAGTCGGCGTTCGAGTGGGCGGTGGCGGCCGCCGCCTCCGCCTCGGTGCATCTGCTGGAGCAGGGTTTCCCGGTACGGCTGCTGACGGACACCGGCACCTCGGTGCCCGGCCCGGAGGGCGCCGAGGTGCCGGGCGGTGCGACGGCCGGTCTGCTGCTGGACGCCCTGGCGGTGGTGGAGCCGTCCGGGGAGCCGGACCTCTCGGCGGCGTACGAGGCGCTGCGCGGCGGCGCGGGCCTGCTGATCGCGTTCTTCGGGGAGCTGGACGAGGCAGCGGCCGAGGCGGCCGCGCGGATGCGGCGGCGCAGTACGGCCGCGGTCGCCTTCGTCCTGGACGGAGCCGCCTGGGCGCAGCACTCCCGGGAGCCGCGGTCCGGCGCCCGCCCCGGGAGGCTCGACGACGGGCTGCGGATCCTCCGCGCGGCGGGCTGGACGGCGCTGCCGGTGGCGCCCGGTGCCTCGCTGCCCGCGCTGTGGCGGGCGGCCGACGGAGCGGGCGGCATACCCTCCGATGGTCCCTGGGCGGGCGCGGCGGCCCCGCCGTACCCCCCGGCGGGCACGGACGGCGCGGCAGCGGGGGCGGGGAGCGGGACATGAGGCGGAACGTGAACGGCCGGCGGGCCGGCGGAGAGCCGCGACGGCGCGTCGCGGCGGACGGGCGGACGCCGGGCGGCGGCCGGGGCGCCGTGGACGGCCGGGCCGTGCGGGCGGGAGGGTGCGGATGAGCGGGCGGGGGCCTGCGCCGTGGGCGGCGGTGGCGACGCTCTGCGCGTCCTGTGCGCTGGTGCCGTTGGTCGATCCGGCCGGGTGGATGCTCCAGGCGGCGCTGCTGGTGGCGCTGGTGACGGCGGCGGGAGCGGGGGCACGGCGCCTGCCGTGGCCGCGCCCGCTGGTCATCGTCGCCCAGACCGTACCGGCGCTGCTGACGCTGACCGCGCTGTACGCCGGTGAGCAGGCGATTCTCGGGGTGCTGCCGGGCCCGGACGCGGTGGCGGAGCTGATCGGCCTCGGGCGGTCCGGGGTGGCCGACGTCAGCCGGTACGCCAGTCCGGCGCCGCTCACCCCCGGTATCCGGCTGCTGCTGGTCGGCGGGGTGACGCTGATCGGCCTGGTCGTGGACGCGCTGGCGGTCACGTACCGCAGCGCCGCACCCGCCGGGCTGCCGCTGCTGGCGCTCTACTCGGTCGCCGCGGGGCTCGCACCGGGCGGCACGGGCCGGCTGTGGTTCCTGATCGCCGCCGCGGGCTATCTGCTGCTCCTGCTGGCCGAGGGGGACGAACGGCTGTCGCGGTGGGGCCGGGTGTTCGGCGGGGCGGCGGCCCGCGGCTCCCGGTGGTCGCCATGGTCCAAGAAGGCGGCGGCCGGGTCCGTTCCGGTGCGGTACGGGCGGCGGATCGGCGCGCTGGCGCTCGGCGTCGCCGTCGCCGTCCCGGCGGCGCTGCCGTCCCTGGGCGGCGGGCTGCTCGGCACGGGTGGCCGGGACGGAGGTTCCGGCGGCGGCACCATCTCCGCGGTCAACCCTCTCGTCTCCCTCCAGAACAGCCTGAACCAGCCCGAGGACAAGGAAGTCCTCAACTACCGCACCACGGCGGACGACACCCGTGACCTGTACCTGCGGATCGTGGCGCTCGACCAGTTCGACGGCACGGCCTGGAAGCCGTCCGAGCGGACGGTGACCGATGTGCCCGATCAGTTGCCGCGCCCCGCGGGCCTCTCCCCCGACGTCGCCACCACCCGGATCAACACCTCGATCTCGACCGCCGAGTGGTACGGCCAGAACTGGCTCCCGATGCCGTTCCCGGCCTCGCGGATCGGTATCTCCGGGCGGTGGCGGTTCGAGGAGCAGGGTCGCACCTTGGTGGGCGACCGCGGCCAGAACACCCGCGGCCTGCAGTACCAGGTGGAGAGCCTGCGGGTGCGGCCCACGGCACGGCAGCTCGCCGAGGCCCCGCCGCCGCCCGCCGCGCTGCGGCGCGAGTACACCGAGGTGCCCGCCTCGCTGCCGCCCGTGGTCGCGGCGACGGCCCGGCAGGTGACCCGCGGTGCGGCCACCCCGTACGCCAAGGCCGTCAAGCTCCAGGACTGGTTCGCGACCGACGGCGGCTTCCGCTACAACACCGAGGTGCGTGCGGGCACCGGGGTGAAGGCCATCACCCGGTTCCTGGCACAGAAGGAGGGCTTCTGCGTCCATTTCTCGTTCTCGATGGCCGCGATGGCACGCACCCTGGGCATCCCGGCGCGGGTCGCCGTCGGCTTCACCCCTGGTACCGAACAGCCGGACGGAACGACATCGGTCGGTCTGCGGGACGCCCACGCCTGGCCCGAGCTGTACTTCGAGGGCATCGGCTGGACCCGTTTCGAGCCCACCCCGAGCCGCGGCACCATCCCGGAGTACGCCCTCCCGGACACCTCGCAGGACACCTCCCCCGACTCCCCGGCGCAGCACCCGACCCGGCCCACCACCCCGTCGGGGGCCCCTCGGCCGGATCCGACCTGCGGCCCGGGTCAGCGCGCCGGCTCCGGAGGCTGCATGGCGGCGGCCCCCTCGCTCCCGGGCGACGGCCCGCCGGACGACGGCCTCTCCCCTCCCGGCGTCATCGCCCTGACACTGGGCGGCCTGCTGCTGCTCGCGGTCGCCGCGCTCCCGGCGCTGTGGCGGTCCCGGGCCCGTGCGCGGCGGCTCTCCGCCGACGGCCCGGCGGCCCCCCTCGCCGCCTGGGAAGAGCTGACCGACACCGCCCGCGACCTGGGCATCTCTCCGGGCGGAAGCCTCACCCCGCGCCGGACCGCCGACCATCTGATCGAGGTCGCCGCGCTATCGCCCCGCCCCGCCGAGGCCGTGCGCCGGGTGGCCGGCGCGGTCGAGGAAGCCCTGTACGCGGCCCACCCCCGGCCCGCCCCACAGGTGACCGACGATGTCCGCCTGATCCGCACTGCCCTGCGCACCCAGGCGTCCCGCACGACACGGTGGCGGGCCACCTTGCTCCCCCGCTCCGCCGACCGCCTGCTGCGGACGTTCACCACTCGGTGGCGCACATTCCGCCGCCGCATATCCAGCCGCACCACCGCCCTGCGCCTAGGCGGCCGACGCACCTGAAACGAACGGAACGCCGTACGCCGTGACCCACACGCTCGGCGTACGGCGAGCGTGACGAGAGGCGAAGAAACAGGCCGGGCCCGGCCTCACGTGATCCGGGCCCGCCGGTCTCCCGGCCCGGTACGTCGAGCCGCATACCAAGGCCCAGGGAACGGCCCCCGGGTCCACGGCCCAGCCGGGAGGAACGCGACGCACTCGCCCCATGACGCACTTCGGCGGGGCCGCCCGGTAAGGACGGCCCCGCCGAAGGAACGGGATCACGAAAGCATGGAGACCGACGAGAAACTCGGCGAACCGGCAACGCGGCGAACCGACGACGGCCACTGGTGGCCCGGAACCGACCGCTCGGTCCTCGGGTCTCAGGGGCCGCCCCCACCGGCTCCGGGACGGTCGTGCCTCACCGGAACAACGGCCTTGACCCCGTCACCGCACTCAACAGGGACGGACGGCTCGCGGTACGCGGCTGCGGCAGAAGGCGAGGTCAGTGGCCCTGTTCGTCGCGGCGACGCTGCCAGCGGTCCTCGATGCGGTTCATCATCGAGCGGCGACCGCCGGACTGGCGCCGCGCGGGCGCGCCGCCCGCCCTGCCACGCTTGCCCGGGACGGCGCCGGAGCGCTGCTCACCGGGCTTGGGGGCCTTGCGCCAGCCGGTCACGGCGAGGACCGCACAGCCGAGCATCACCAGGAAGCCGACGACGCTGATCCAGATCTGCTGGGCGACCATGCCGGCCATGAGCAGGCCGATACCGACCAGGAAGCCGACGACCGCTTGGTAGACCCGTCGCCGGGTGTACGTGCGCAGCCCGCTTCCCTCAAGCGCTGTCGCGAACTTGGGATCTTCGGCGTACAGCGCTCGCTCCATTTGCTCGAGCATGCGCTGCTCGTGCTCCGAGAGCGGCACGGAGTCCTCCTACTCGTCGGTCGCGGGGGCGACCGGGTGCGGCCCTTTCAGGATAGGCAGGGATTCGCCCCGGTGAAACCCGCCCCTCTGCGCCAGTCCACTGTCCTGGCCGCCAGGGCGGCCGGTGGTGATGCTGCCTGCATTCCCCACCCGCCCATCCGTCATGCCGGAACGTCGTCCCTCGATCATACGGGGAGAAGGGGCTGATCGGGTGGGCTGTGGCCGACCGCACCCGGCGGCCGGCCACCGGCGGTGATCAGCCGCGCTCGGCCAGAACGTGCAGCTGGGTGGCGACGGAGTGGAACGCGGGCTGCTCGGCGGCGGCCGCCTCCAGTTTCAGCAGCGCCTCCATCGCCCCGGGCTCGGTGTCGACGAGCACGCCGGGGACGAGGTCGGCGAAGACCCGTACGCCGTGCACCGCGCCGACCTGGAGCCCGGCGCCGGTGACCAGGCCGGAGAGCTGGTCGGCGGTGAACCGGCGGGGCACCGGGTCGCCTTCGCCCCAGCGACCGGACGGGTCGGTGAGGGCCTGGCGGGCCTCGGAGAAGTGCCCGGCGAGGGCGCGGGCGAGCACCGCGCCGCCGAGCCCGGCCGCGAGGAGGCTGAGGGTGCCGGATTCCCGGAGAGCGGCGACGACGTTACGGACGCCCTCGGCCGGTTCGTCGACGTACTCCAGGACACCGTGGCACAGGACGGCGTCGAAACCGCCGCGCTCGACGACGTCGAAGAGGCCGTGGGCGTCGCCCTGGACGGCCCGTACCCGGTCGGCGACGCCCGCCTCGGCGGCGCGGCGCTCCAGGGCGAAGAGGGCGTTGGGGCTCGGGTCGACGACGGTGACGCGGTGGCCGAGACGGGCGACCGGCACGGCGAAGTTGCCGGTGCCGCCCCCGGTGTCGAGGACGTCGAGGACATCGCGCCCGGCGGCCCCGGCCCGGCGCTCCAGGGCGTCCCTGAGAACCTCCCAGACCACGGCGGTACGGAGGGATGCGCGCGGGCGCAGCGGGTCAGACACGGCGGGTGGCTCCTCGGAGGGGCAGAACAACTAGGCGCCCACCACCCTATTGCGTCCCGCGCCCTCCGCGACCTGCGGCGCCACCTGCGTCTTCCGACGCCCCGCACAGGAGGGCACAGCCCGGCGACGGCCACCGGCCGCCATGGGCACCCGGCCTGCCGTCCGCGTCCGCCCCGGGGCGCGAGGACGGGCGGGGCCGGCGGTCCGGACGGGGACGGGCCCTCGGCTCGCCGCTCCCGGAGACGGCGGCCCGAGGCAGCCCCTGCCCAGGCTTGAAACAACGTCCAGCTCCGGGGCCGCCCGGCCCCGGGCCGCCCCCCTCCACGGCGAACGCCGGCCCCGACCACGGCTCCGGCCGCGACACCGGGCATCCATTCCGGCCAGGCCCGGGAAACGGTCACCTTCCGCCCTGGCTCTCCACGCCCACCAGGCAAGACCCACCGTCGGGCAACCACTCGGCCACGAGGGGGGCCGCCCGCCCCTGGCGGGGCCTGCGATGGGTGCGCCGGTGGGCCCTCAAGGGCCGGGCGCCGTGCGTCGCCCGAGGGCCCAGGCACTGGGCGTTGCCGAACCGAAGCCCGTCGCGCCGCGTGCGGTGACCCTACCCTCACCCCGCGCGCTGGGGCGGGAGGGACGGCTGGAGCAGGAGCATGCGCTCGACCAGGCGGAGGAAGTGGGCGGTGGCACGGAGGAGATCGTCGGCGTCGCGGGGGCCGGCCGCGCCCGGTATGCCGGCCTCGGCGCGGGCCCGGCGCTCGGCTCCGGCGGCGAAGAGGGCGCTCCACTCGGTCAGCTCCGGGGCGACCTCCGGCAGGACCTCCCAGACGCTGCGGATGCGCCGGCGGCGGCGCGCGGTGGCCTCGGGCCTGCCCCGGACCGCCAGCACGGCGGCGGCGGTACGCAACGCGGCGAGATGGGCCGTCGCGAAGCGTTCGTTCGGGGAGGGCAGGGTTTCGGCTTCGGTGAGGCCCTGCTGGGCCTGGGTGAGCAGGGTGAGGGCGGCGGGTGGCGCTGCCGAACGCCGCAGAACGGGGTGGACATCGCTCGGGGGACCGTACGCAGCGGAGCTGCCCATTGCGGGACGAGCTGCCATGACGAACCTCCAGTCGTCGCAAACCGGTTCGGAACCGTTGCCCCCATCCTGCGGCACACCACTGACAATCGGCCCTGACCTGGGCTTTCGCGAGGTCTGGAGGCGTACGGACCCGATCGCGCAGGCCCCCCTGTACCCAGCTCGGCCTCCAGGCCGCCCGACCCGGACGGTCCCCGCCGCCCGCCTCGCTCCCGTTCGTACCGCCACCACCCCACCCGGCAGGGGACCACGCGGAACGGCACCGGGCCACGAACCGCACCGCGCAGCCCGGGGCCGTCACCGGCCGGGACACCACCCCGGGCCGCCTGCGGCCGATGCGCCGCCCCGGCCCCCAACACCCCCTCACACGAGGAGCGTTGCCCCCACCACCGCGACGGAGGACCGGCAGCGGGCCGGACCGGTGCACCGGGCGCGACGTGCTGCCGGTGTCCACCACGAGGACACCGGAGCCTGCCGTACCGACCGCCCACGGCCGGCCCGTCGCGTGGGCGGAAGAGCTGCGCCCGGGGCCGCTCCCGTGAACCGGCGGGCGCCGCGGACCGGCACAATCACCTGCATGGACAGCTCCCACTCACGCCGCGACGCCACCCGGCGCAAACTCTTCGACGCCGCGGTCACCCTCATCGCCGAACAGGGCTTCTCCTCCACCACGGTGGACGAGATCGCCGAGCGGGCGGGGGTCGCGAAGGGCACGGTCTACTACAACTTCGCGAGCAAGAACGTTCTCTTCGAGGAACTGCTGCGGCACGGCATCGAACTGCTGGCGACCTCCCTCCAGGAGGCGGCCGAGAAGGTGACCGACCGCGGCGGCACCCGCATCGACGCCCTGGACGCGATGATCCGCGCCGGTCTGGACTTCATCTCCCGCTACCCGTCGCTCACCCAGCTCTACGTGGCCGAACTGTGGCGCACCAACCGGGCCTGGCAGTCCACCTTGATGGTGGTGCGCGAGCGGGCCGTGGCCGTGGTGGAGGGCGTACTGCGCGAGGCCGTCGCCGAGGGCGAGCTGAGCGAGGAGATCGATGTGCCGCTGACCGCGTCGGCGCTGTTCGGGATGGTGCTGGTGGCGGCGCTCGACTGGCAGTCGTACCAGCCGGACCGCTCCCTCGACGAGGTGCACGCGGCGCTGTCCCGGCTGCTCCAGGGGCGGGTGAGCGGCCACCGGAGCTGAGTCACGGGCCCGACGGGCCGCTGTCCGGGGAACGCCGGGGCCGCCCCGGGACGCACGGTCCGGGCCCCTCGGGCGTCCCGCCGGCCTCGGAGGCGCCGCGGCTCCGCCGCCGTCCCCAGGGCCGGAAACGAAAAAGCGCGCTGCCCTGGCACGGATCGTTCCCCCACCGATCCGACCAGGACAGCGCTTCCCCCGTGTCCCCCGTACTTCCCCCGTGTCCCCCGTACTTCCCCCGTGTCCCCCGTACTTCCCCCGTATCCCCCGTGTTTCCCCCGTCACGTCCGGGATGCCGCGCCGCTCCGCCGCCCCGTGCCGGCGGTGCGGCGCCGCGTCCCTTCGGTGCACCCCACTCTGTCGTTCCGGCGGGGTCCGGCCCATCCGCGTACCTACTCATCTCGCCGTCTGAGTACGCGTACTCATCCGTGAGCACCCCGTCGCCGGGCTGTTCTACGATCTCCGGCATGTCCGTACTCCCGTTGGTGTTCACCAGTGGCTGGGCGAGCGGGATCAACGCCTACGCCGTCGTGCTGCTCCTCGGCCTGCTCGGCGCCACCGGCGTCACCGACGAGGTACCGGACGCGTTGCAGCGGCCGGACGTGCTGATCGCCGCCGCGGTGCTCTTCCTGTGCGAGGCCGTCGCCGACAAGGTCCCGTACGTGGACTCCGTCTGGGACGCCGTGCACACCGTCGTCCGGCCCGTCGCGGGCGGGGTGGTCGCGGCGCTGCTGGCCGGGCACGACGGGTCGCTGCCGCAGCTGGCGGCGGGTGCCGTGGGCGGGACCACGGCGCTGCTGAGCCACCTCGTCAAGGCGGGGGCGCGGATCGCGGTCAACACCTCACCGGAGCCGGCGAGCAACATCGCGGTGAGCCTCGTCGAGGACCTCGGGGTCGCCGGGCTCGTCGCGTTCGCGGTGTTCCACCCGGTCGTGGCCGCGGTCATCGCCGCCACGCTGCTGGTCGCCGGTCTGGCGCTGGTGATCCTGCTCTGGTCGCGGATCCGCCGCTACCTGCGGCGACGGCGTGAGCGCCGGGAGGAGAAGCGGCTGCGGGCCGCCGCGGAGGCGGAACCCGTCCCGCGCTGAGGCCGCCCGCCGGGCCGTGGTGCGGGCGTTGTCGGTGGGTGCGGATACAGTCGCGGACATGGCACGGATTGCGGTGATCGGGGCGGGCGCGGGCGCGATGGCGGCCGCCGCGCGGCTGGCCGTCGCGGGCCACCGGGTGGTGGTGTGCGAGCGGGAGACGACGTACGGCGGGGCGCTGGGGCGCTTCGTGCGGGAGGGCTTCGGGTTCGACACCGGGCCCGCGTTGCTGCACCTCCCGGCGGTCTACCGCGATCTCTTCGTCAAGACCGGCCGGGAGCCGCTGGAGAGCGTGCTGACGCTCACCCAGGTCGATCCCGCGAGCCGTCATGTCTTCCCGGACGGCACGGCGGTGGCGCTGCCGAACGCCTCACGCGGCGGTGTCCTCGCGGCGCTGGACGGTGCGTTGGGCGCCGGAGCCGGGGAGCGCTGGAGCGATTTCCTCGGCCGCGCCCGCGACGCCTGGGACGCCACCCGCAGACCGCTCCTGGAGGAGCCGCTGTGGGCGGACTGGCAGGTGCTGGGGCGCGATCCGTATCCGGCGGTGCGCCGCCGTGGCCTGTTCGGCCGCGGCAAGGGCCCGACGACCGCGACGCTCGCGGAGGTCGCCCGCCGGGAGCTGTCCGACCCGCGGCTGATCGCCCTGCTGGAGAGCCATGCCCTGGCGTACGGCTTCGATCCGCGCGCCGTCCCGGCGAGCGCGGCGGTGCTGCCGTACATGGAGCAGACCTTCGGGACGTGGTATCCGGCCGGTGGCATGCGGGCGCTGGCCGACGCGCTGCACGCGCGGTGTGTGGCACGGGGGGTGGAGTTCCGCTTCGGGACGCCGGTCGAGCGGATCATGGTGGCGGACGGCCGCGCGGCGGGCGTCGTCACCGCCGGCGGCGAGGTGACGGAGGCGGAGCACGTGGTCGCCGGGGTCGCCCCCGAGGCGCTGGCGGAGCTGGTGCCCGGTGGTGCGCCGTGGGAGCCCTCGGACGCCCCGGCCGGTCCGCCGGTGGGTCCGGCCCCCGCCCGGATGACGGTGGCGCTGGCGCTGCGCGGCGCCCGGCCCGAGGGCACCGCCCACCGCACGGTGGTGCACACCGACGACCGTGCGGCGGAGCTGGCCGCGGTGTTCGGCGGGGGCGGTGCCCCGGCGGCGCGGCCGACGGTGACGGTGCTGCGGCCCGACGACCCGGCCACCCGGCCCGACGACGCCCACGAGGCGGTGACGCTGACCGCGACGGTGGCGGCGCCCGGCGCCGGCGGCCTCACCGCTGACGCGGCCGAGGCGCTGGCCGCGCGGATGACGGAGTGCGCCGAGGCCGCGGTGCCGGGACTGCGGGAGCGGCTGCTGTGGCGCGAGGTGCTGGCGCCGTCCGGCCGGGCGCGGCTGTCCGGGCCCGCGCTGGCCGGTGGCGGGGGCCGTTTCCTGCGTCCCGCCAACAGCACCCGGATACCCGGGCTCCACGCCGTCGGCGGCTGGTCCCACCCGGGCGGCGGTGTGGCGCACGCCGGGATGTCCGGGGCGATCGTCGCCGGACTGATCGTCAACGGCGAGGACTGGCGCGGGTCGTCCTGACCCCGGGGCACGCCCGCCGGCAGGCACCCCTGGCGGGCGACTCCGCGGACGCCTCTCGGCGCCCCCGGCCCACTATGGCGACGGGACCGGCAGCGGCCAACGGCGGCAGCGGCAGCGGCAGCGGCAGCGGCAGCGGCCAACTGTGGGCCGCTGCCGGCCGGTACCGCCGTACGCGGCTCGGCGGGGCGGGCGCCGCGGGCGCCCGGCCGTACGCCTCGGGGCGCGCCCCGGGCCCGTATCCCTCGCACCGCACGGGGAAGTGACGCCCCGTCAGTACCGGTACTGCTGCCCGTCGTGGTCGTACTGCGGTGTCTGCGGGTGGGGCGGCTCGGCGGGCGGGCGGACGCCGTCGCGCTGCTGGGGTACCCAGACCCCGCCGGGCGGGGTGTCGCCGTAGTCCTGGAGCGAGGTGCCGTACCCGTAGGGCTGCTGGGCGTACGGGTCGACCGGGGCGTACGGGTCGTGCGGCGGGTACGGCTGGGTGCCGGGGTAGGGCCCGGCCGCCGGGGCGCCCGGGTCGGTGCCGTACGGGGCGTAGGAGCCGTAGGGGTCGGCGTAGGCGTCCTGGGCGCCGGGGGCGTAACCGCCGCCGTGGCCGTAGGGGTCGTGGTCCGCCGGTCGGCCGTCGAAGGCGGGGGCGTAGGCGTCGGAGCCGTGCGGTGCGGAGCGGGCGTCGGGGCTGTAGATGCCGTACTGGCCGGTCTCGTCGGGGAGCGGCTGCGGGGCGTAGACGGCGGCCGCGCCCTGGCCGTCGAAGGGGGAGCCGTGGCTGTCGAAAGGGGAGCCGTGGGCGTCGAAGGCGGGGGTGGCGCCGTGGGCGTCGGGGCCGCCGGTGGTCCAGGCGCCGCCCAGGCCCGGCTGTCCCGTGGTGCCGGGGCCGCCGGTGGTCCAGGCGGTGTCCTGGCCCGGCTGCCCGGTGAGGTCGTAGCCGTCGTGGGGCGGGGGGCCGTCCGGTGTGGTGTGGGGCGGGACGGCGTCGTACGGGCCGGGGGCGGCGGCGTCCGCGGGCGGCTCCGGGGCGTCCGGGCCGGCGGGGGGCGGAGTGGTCTCCTCGATGTCGGAGACGTGCAGGGCGGGGCGGCGGGCGCCGGACTTCGCCCGGCGGCGGCGGTTGTTCTCCCGGGGTGCGCCGCGCAGCGACCAGCCGGTGGTGAAGCCGCGGCGGAAGGAGAGCGTGACGTAGGTCTGGCCGGTGGCGAACGCGAGGGCGCCCAGCGCGATGACGAGGACCGACGGGAGCAGGACGCCCGCCACCACACCGAGGAATCCGACGAAGGCCAGCAGCCGCCACCGGAGCCGGGCCTTGTGCTGGAGGAGGACCTCGCCCAGCAGCCACAGCGCGACGCATCCGAATGCGATGTAGAGGACCGCCCAGCCCATGTACGCCCCTCTTCCGCCGCGCTGCGGCACCGTGATCAGGACTGCTGGTGCAGCCCCAGATTCTCGTAGATTTCCAGGGTCGCCGTGGAGTGGTTCAGGGTGATGAAGTGCAACCCGGGCACGTCCTCGGCCCTCAAGCGCGCGCACAGTTCCGTCGCGTACTCGATGCCAATGGAGCGTACAGCGGACGGGTCGTCCTTGACCGCCAGGATGCGGTCCGCGAGCTCGGGCGGGAACGCGGCGTTGCTCAGTTGCGCGAAACGTTCGATCTGCCGGACGTTCGTGACAGGCATGATCTCGGGGATGATCGGCGTCGAGCAGCCGGCGGCGGCGACGCGGTCGCGGAGCCGGAGGTAGTCCTCGGCGTAGAAGAACATCTGGGTGATGGCGAAGTCGGCGCCGGCGCGGCACTTGTCGACGAAGTGCGCGACGTCGGTGTCCCAGTCCGTGGAGCGCGGGTGCATCTCGGGGAAGGCGGCGACGCCGACGCAGAAGTCGCCGGACTCCTTGATCAGGCGGACCAGTTCGGCGGCGTAGGTGATGCCCTGCGGGTGGCTGACCCAGTCGCCCATGGGGTCGCCGGGCGGGTCGCCGCGGAGCGCGAGCATGTTGCGGATGCCCGCGTCGGCGTACTGGCCGATGATGTTGCGCAGTTCGGCCACGGAGTGGTTGACGGCGGTGAGGTGGGCGACCGGTGTGAGGGTGGTGTCGGTGGCGATGCGCTCGGTGGCGCGGACGGTGCCCTCACGGGAGGTGCCGCCCGCTCCGTAGGTCACGGAGACGAAGGTCGGGGCGACGGCTTCGATGCGGCGGATGGCGTTCCACAGCGTCCGCTCGCCCTTCTCGGTCTTCGGGGCGGCGAACTCGAACGAGTACGACTGTTTGCCGGAAGCGAGCAGCTCACGGACGGTACGTGCGCGATCAGTCCTGGTGGAAGCGGTACCTAGGGCCATACGGGAAGGTTATCCACCCCTGGGTCGGTCACCAACCGGCTCCGGTGTAATGCCGGAATAGGCATGGTTCCCGTCCACGGAGTGGACAGCGGGCCGGGCCGGACGTGCGCGGCCCGGCACCCACCGTGTCAGGCGTCCCGCTCGCGTATCCGGCGGGCGAGCGCGGCGGCCGCGGCGGCGGGGTCGTCCGCCTCGGTGAGGGCGCGGACGACGACGATCCGGCGGGCGCCGGCGTCGAGGACCGCGTCGAGGTTGTCCGCGTCGATGCCGCCGATGGCGAACCAGGGGCGCTCGGGGGTCTGCGCGGCGGTGTACCGGACGAGGCCGAGGCCCGGGGCGTGGCGGCCCGGCTTGGTGGGCGTGGGCCAGCACGGTCCGGTGCAGAAGTAGTCCACGCCCGGCTCGGCGAGGGCGGCGTCGGCCTCCGCCTCGGCGTGCGTGGAGCGGCCTATGAGGACGTCCGGGCCGAGCAGCGCGCGGGCGGCGGGGACCGGCAGGTCACCCTGGCCGAGGTGGAGCACATCGGCGCCGGCGGCGTGGGCGACGTCGGCGCGGTCGTTGACGGCGAGGAGGGTGCCGTGGCGGCGGCAGGCGTCGGCGACGGTCTCCAGGTGACGCAGTTCCTCGGCCGCCTCCATGCCCTTGTCACGCAGCTGGACGATGTCCACCCCGGAGGAGAGCACCGCGTCCAGGAACTGCGGCAGGTCACCCTGGCGGGTGCGGGCGTCGGTGCAGAGGTAGAGCCGGGCGTCGGCGAGGGCCGCGGCGCGGGCGGCGTGGGTCCGGGTCGTCATCGGGTGCTCCCCCAAGGCGGTGGCGTACGGCCGGATGTCCGGCGCGTACGCCACCTCGTAGCGGTTTACGGATGCGGATGGGTGCGGGCGGGCCGCGGCGCGGCCCGCCCGGGGCGTCACACGGCGAGCGCCTGCGCCCGGCGCTTCACCTCCGTGCCGCGGTTCTCGCGCAGGGCCTGCGCGGGGGTGCCGGGCAGGGTCTCATCCGGGGTGAAGAGCCACTCCAGCATCTCCTCGTCGGCGAAGCCGTCGTCGCGCAGGAGCGTCAGGGTGCCGACGAGGCCCTTGACGACCTTGCCGTCCTTGATGAAATCGGCCGGCACGTGCAGTGCCCTGTTCTCGCCGCGGCGCACGGCGATCAGCTGGCCCTCCTTGACCAGCTGCCGTACGCGCGTCACCTGGACGCCGAACGCTTCGGCGATGTCGGGGAGGGTGAGCCAGGCGGGGACGAGTCCATCGATGTTTGCGTCAATCTCGGTCACAGGACAAGCGTGCCACCTCGCACTGACAGTCGGTAGCCGGGCATCGCCGCGCGAGGCCCGCGCGGCGCGCCGGAGCCCCGGCGTACGGCCTTCGCGGGGCGCCGGACCGGCCGGCGTACGCCCCGTCGGCTCAGCGCACCGCGGATTTGAGCGGGACGGAGGCGTCGGCCGCGCGCTGCCGGTCCAAGGTGGCGCCGCGCTCGATGAGGCGGCGGCCCTGGGCCAGGTCACGGGGCCTGCCGACCGCCAGCAGCGCCACCAGGACGCCGTCGCGCAGCCAGATGACCGACCAGGCGGCGCCGTCCGGGTCGCCGCGCCGGACCAGGTCGTCGGCGCCGCCGTGGTCACCCGCGTACTGGACGAAACGGCCGAACTGCTCCGACCAGAAGTAGGGCACCGGGTCGTAGACGGCGGCCTCGGCGGGGTCGCCGGTGATGTTCTGCGCGACGGTGCGGGGGCCCTGGAGGGCGTTGTCCCAGTGGTGGATCAAAAGGCGGCGGCCGTAGCGGGCGGAGGGGAAGGAGGCGCAGTCGCCGACGGCGTGGACGTCCGGGGCGGAGGTGCGCAGCCGGTCGTCGGCGAGGACCGAGCCGTCCTCGGGCGAGAGCGCGATGCCGGAGCCGGCGAGCCAGCCGGTGGCGGGGCGGGCGCCGATGCCGACGAGGACGGCGTCGGCGGGCAGGGCGGTGCCGTCGTCCAGGACGACACCGCGCTCCTCGACGGCGGCGACGCGCACGCCGGTGCGCAGGTCGGCCCCGGCGGCGGCGTACCAGGGCGTCATGTGGGCGGCGACCTCGGCGGGCAGCGCCCCGGCCAGCGGGCGGTCGGCGGCCTCGACGACGGTGACGGCGCAGCCCGCCTCCCGGGCGGCGGTGGCGAACTCGGCGCCGATCCAGCCCGCACCGACCACGACGATGTCGCTCCGCGCGGCCAGGACGGGCCGCAGCCGCCGCGCGTCGTCCAGGGTGCGCAGCAGGTGCACACCGGGGTGGCCCTCGGAGCCGGGCAGCTTCAGGGGCGCGGCACCGGTGGCGAGGACGGCGTGGTCGTAGCGGACGGGGCCGCGCACGGTGTCCAGCAGGTGTTCGGCGGGGCGGATGCCGGTCACCGGGTGGTCCAGTTCCAGGTCGATGCCGAGGGAGCGGAAGTCGACGTCGAAGGCGGCGCCGTCGGCCTTGCCCAGCAGGACCGCCTTGGACAGCGGCGGCCGGTCGTAGGGCGGGTGCGGTTCGTCGCCGAAGAGGGTGATCGCACCGTGCCAGCCGTTCTCGCGCAGCGCGACGGCGGTCTGCACGCCCGCCATACCGGCGCCGGCGATCACCACGCGCGGCGTGTGGTCAGGGGCCTGGGGGGACTTGCTCTGCTCGCTCACCCGGTCACTCTAGGGCGGCGCGGGAGGCCGTCCGCAGCACCGCGCAAGGAGATCTCTGACACAGCGTCACGCTCCACCCGGCGCACCCCGGGGCGGGCGGGCACTCCCTTACGGGTCCTCGGGGGCGGGTACTAGGGTGAGGCGGACACGCACTCGCGGGAGCCCGGACGCACCGGGCTGAGAGGGAGGCTGACCGGCCTCCGACCGTACGAACCTGATCCGGGTCATGCCGGCGAAGGGAGGGGCTGGACGCCCATGCCGCCATCCGTCACACCTCAGAGCCCGCAGCAGCCACCGCCGCACCCCGATGTCCTGGTGATCGGCGGTGGCCTGATGGGGCTGGTCACCGCCTGGCGGGCCGCGCGGCGCGGTCTGCGTACCGCGCTGGCCGATCCGGAGCCGGGCGGCGGCGCGGGCCGGGTCGCCGCCGGGATGCTCGCCGCCGTCACCGAACTGCACTACGGCGAGGAGACACTGCTCGGCCTCAACCTCGCCTCGGCCCGCCGCTACCCGGACTTCGTGGCGGAGCTGGAGGAGGCGAGCGGCCTGGACGCCGGATACCGCGCCTGCGGCACGCTGGCCGTCGCGCTGGACGCCGACGACCGCGCCCACCTGCGCGAACTCCACGCCCTCCAGGTCCGGTGCGGGCTGGAGTCCCACTGGCTGCCGGGGCGTGAGTGCCGGCGCCTGGAGCCGATGCTCGCGCCCGGCGTGCGCGGGGGCCTGCGGGTCGACGGCGACCACCAGACCGATCCACGGCGGCTGACCGCCGCGCTGCTGGTGGCCTGCGAACGCGCCGGGGTGGTCCTCCACCGCACCCGCGCCACCCGGCTGACCGTCACCGCGGGCCGCGCCACCGGCGCCGAGCTGGCCGACGGCACCCGCGTGTCGGCCGGCAGCACCGTGCTGGCCGGGGGCAGCCTCAGCGGGCGGCTGGCGGGCGTGCCGGACGAGGTGCGGCCGCCGGTGCGCCCGGTGAAGGGCCAGGTGCTGCGGCTGCGGATGCCGCGCATGCCCCTGGGGAGCCCGCCGTTCCTGTCGCGCACCGTACGGGCCGTGGTGCGCGGCGGGCCGCTCTACCTGGTGCCGCGGGAGAACGGCGAGCTGGTCGTCGGCGCCACCACGGAGGAGCTGGGCTGGGACACCACCGTCACCGCGGGCGGCGTCTACGAGCTGCTGCGGGACGCGCACGAGCTGGTGCCGGGCCTGACGGAGCTGCCGCTGGTGGAGACCTGCGCGGGGCTGCGGCCCGCCTCGCCGGACAACGCGCCGCTGCTCGGCCCGACGGCGCTGCCCGGTCTGCTGCTGGCCACCGGGCACTTCCGCAACGGCGTGCTGCTGACGCCGGTCACCGGTGACGTGCTGGCCGAGGCCCTCACCACGGGGCGGCTGCCCGAGGAGGCCCGCCCCTTCTCCCCCGACCGCTTCGCCCCGGGGGCCGGTGCGCCGGCCGCCCCGGGACGCGTCCTCCAGGAGCAGCAGGCATGACCACACCGCCCCCGTCCACCTCGTCCGCCCCCTCCGCCTCGTCCGCGCCGGTCACGGTCACCGTCAACGGCGCCGCCCGGGAGATCCCCGATGGGCTGACCCTGGACCGGCTGGTGGCGACGTTGTCCGCCGCCCCGTCCGGGATCGCGGCGGCGGTCAACGAGACCGTCGTCCCGCGCTCCCGGTGGACGGCCACCCCGCTCGCCGCCGGTGACCGCGTCGAGGTGCTGACCGCGGTCCAGGGAGGCTGACCGATGGCCGACGATCTCTTCACCCTGGGGGGAACGGAGTTCACCTCCCGCCTGATCATGGGCACCGGGGGCGCGCCCAGCCTGGACGTCCTGGAGCGGGCGCTGCTGGCCTCGGGAACGCAGCTGACGACGGTCGCCATGCGGCGCCTGGATCCGACCGTCCAGGGCTCGGTCCTCTCCGTCCTCGACCGGCTCGGCATCCGGGTGCTGCCGAACACCGCGGGCTGTTTCACGGCGGGCGAGGCGGTGCTGACCGCCCGGCTCGCCCGGGAGGCGCTGGGCACCGACTGGGTCAAGCTGGAGGTGGTCGCCGACGAGCGGACGCTGCTGCCCGACCCGGTGGAGCTGCTGGACGCGGCGGAGACCCTGGTGGACGACGGTTTCACGGTGCTGCCGTACACCAACGACGATCCGGTGCTGGCCCGGAAGCTGGAGGACGCCGGCTGCGCCGCGATCATGCCGCTGGGCTCGCCGATCGGCTCCGGTCTGGGCATCCGCAACCCGCACAACTTCCAGCTGATCACCGAGCGCGCCGGCGTCCCGGTGATCCTCGACGCGGGCGCCGGCACCGCCTCGGACGCGGCACTCGCCATGGAACTGGGGTGCGCCGCGGTGATGCTGGCGTCGGCGGTGACCCGCGCCCAGGAGCCGGAGCTGATGGCGCGGTCGATGCGGTACGCGGTCGACGCGGGGCGGCTGGCGTTCCGCGCCGGGCGCATCCCGCGCCGCCATTTCGCGCTGGCGTCCTCACCCGAGGACGGCCGCGCGGCGCTGGACCCGGAGCGTCCGGCGTTCTGACCCCGGGGGCGGGGGGGGGGGGGGGGGCCCCCCCCCCCCCAGGAGCGGTTCCTCTCACCATTTTTTTTTAATTCGACCCCGTGGGCCCCCAAGCGGGCAATGGTGTTGGTGGTTCCTCCTCGAATC
>NZ_JBVHRF010000001.1:289049-588185 GCF_055567035.1 Streptomyces sp. NPDC027185
CTTCTCTTTCTTCTTTTCTCCCACACCGGGGGATGCCCCGGGGGTCTGGGCCGGGGATTTCCGTCTTTCCGTCCGGGGGGGGGGGGGGCGCCCCCCCCCCCCCCCCGCCCCCGGGGCTCGGTTCCGGTCACCGTTCGGCTTCAGTGCGCCCGTGCGGGCCGCCGGGCGGGCCGCGGTGTCGGTGGCTCCTCGTAGACTCGTCTGCCGTGGATACGACCCTTCAGGACCCCCTGGTCGGGCAGTTGCTCGACGGCCGGTACCGCGTCGAGGCGCGCATCGCCGCCGGTGGCATGGCGACGGTCTACCGCGCCCTGGACACCCGGCTCGACCGCGTGCTCGCCCTGAAGGTGATGCATCCGTCGCTGGCCGTGGACGGCGCGTTCGTGGACCGCTTCATCCGTGAGGCGAAGTCGGTCGCCAAGCTCTCGCACCCCAATGTCGTCGGCGTCTTCGACCAGGGCACGGACGGGACGTACGTCTATCTGGCGATGGAGTACGTCGCCGGGTGCACGCTGCGCGACGTGCTGCGCGAGCGGGGCGCGCTCCAGCCGCGGGCCGCGCTGGACGTGCTGGAGCCGATCCTCGCCGCACTGGGCGCCGCGCACCGCGCGGGTCTGGTGCACCGCGACATGAAGCCGGAGAACGTCCTGGTCGGCGACGACGGCCGGGTCAAGGTCGCCGACTTCGGGCTGGTGCGCGCGGTCGGCGCGCACACCGACACCACCGGCGCGGTCCTGGGCTCCGTCTCGTACCTCGCGCCCGAGCAGATCGAGGACGGCACCGCCGACGCCCGCGTCGACGTCTACGCCTGCGGTGTGGTGCTCTACGAGATGCTCACGGGCGCCAAGCCGCACACCGGCGGCACGGCGGCCCAGGTGCTCCACCGCCATCTGCACGAGGACGTCGCGCCGCCGTCCGAGGCGGTGCCCGGCCTCGCCGCGCCGCTGGACGCGCTGGTCGCACGGGCCACCGCCCGTGATCCGCAGGGCCGCCCCGAGGACGCGGTGGCGCTGCTGTCGGCGGCGCGCGAGACCCGGGCCGCGCTGACCGACGCCCAGCTGGACGCGGTGCCGCCGCAGGCCAGGGAGGTCGCCGCGGGCGAGGAGCGGACGAGTGTGCTGCCCCGGGCCGTGGTGCAGCCGCCGCTGCCCGGCCTCGCGGGCGGCGGGGCGGCACCCGAGGAGGCGCTGAACCGCACCAGCCGCCTGGAGGTCCCCGCGTCCGAGCCGACCACCCGGCTGCGCCCGGCGCCGCCCGCGCGGCGCGGCCCGTTCGCCGATCCGCGCCGCCGGCTGGTGGCGGTCGTCGCCGCGGTGCTGCTCGTCCTCGGGGGCTCCGCGGGCATCTGGTACGTCACCGCCGGGCAGTTCACCGCCGTCCCCGCGGTGCTGGACATGACCCGGGCGAAGGCCGAGCGGACGCTGCGGGACGAGGGGCTGGGCGTGAAGGTGGTGCAGGACTTCAGCCCCACGGTGCGGCGCGGACACGTCATGGCCACCGACCCGGGCACCGGCGCGCGGATACGCGGCACCGGCACGGTCACCCTCACCGTCTCGCGCGGCCCGGAGATCGTCCGCGTCCCGGATCTGTCGGGCACTCCGCTGGCCGACGCCCGGCGCACCCTGCGCGACCGCGGGCTGGTGCCCGGGGCGACGCACCGCGAGTTCAGCGACGAGGTCGCCAAGGGGTCGGTGATCCGTACGGACCCGGCGGCGGGCAGTGAGCGGCACCCCGACACGGCGGTGGCGCTGACGGTGAGCCGCGGCGCGGCGCTGGACGTGCCCGATGTGACGGGCGACGACCGCGACGACGCCGTGGAGACGCTCCGGGACGAGGGCTTCGTGGTGAAGTTCGCCGACCGGCCGGTGCACTCCCCCGAGGACAAGGGCACGATCGCCCTCCAGTCCCCGGCCGGCGGGCAGCTCGGCAAGGGCGAGACGGTGACGCTGACGCTGTCGCTGGGCCCGGAGATGGTCACCGTGCCGAAGGTGACGGGCCGCAACGTCGACGACGCGAAGAAGCAGCTGAGCGATCTGGGCTTCGCGGTGGAGGTCAAGAAGCCGTTCCTCTTCCCGCAGGACACCGTAGAGTCCCAGTCGGTCGAGCCGGGCGAGCAGGCGCCGAAGGGCAGCACGATCACGATCCGGCTCAAGGGGGCGCTGTGACGGGGGCACGGCGGGCGTGGAGCCTGCCGGGGCACGGCGGACATCCGGGCTAGCATCCGGCGCAGCACCTTCCCGCCCGCGCCTGTGAGTCCCCTGTGGTCACTCTGCTCGTCCTGATGTCGCTGCTGTTCGCGTGGACCCTGATGTCGGACCGGATGGCCCGGTGGAGCGTCACCGCGCCGATCGCCTTCGCGGTGGCCGGGATCCTGCTGACCCGGGGCGCGCCCCCGGGCATCCCGTTCGGCCTGGACCCCCACCTCTTCCAGCGGAGCGTGGAGCTGGTCCTCGCCGTCCTGCTCTTCGCCGACGCCACCGAGGCCAGGGAGTACGGGCGCCTCGACACGTCGGTGGGCGAGGGCCGGCTGCTCGGCGTGGCGCTGCCGGTCTCGGTGGGGCTGGCGACGCTGGCCGGGGCGGTGCTGTTCCCCGGGACGCGGTGGTGGCTGCTGGCCGTGGCGGCGCTCGTGGTGATGCCGATGGACCTCGCTCCGGCCGCGACGTTCCTGCGCGACGTACGGGTGCCGCTGCGGGTGCGGGCCGCGCTGAACGTCGAGGGCGGTTTCAACGACGGGCTGATCTCGCCGCTCTTCCTGTTCTGCGTCTCCAACCTGGTCTCGGCCACCGGTGAGACCTTCTCGGACCTGGTCGTGAACGCGCTGAAGGGCGCCGGGGTCGCCGTCGCCGTCGGCACGGCCGCGGGCTGGACGGCGTCCTGGCTGGTGCGGCGCGCGCTGGACGCCGGCTGGGCGCCCGCCGCCGGACTGCGCCTGGCGACGCTGGTCCTGCCATTCCTGACGTACGCGGCCGCCGTCCTGGCCGACGGCAACGGTTTCGTCGCGGCGTTCGTCGCCGGACTGTGGTTCGCCCGCACCGCGCACGCCGTCGGGCCCGGCACCCTGGAGCTGACCCACGACGCGGCGCAGGTGATGTCCCTGGCGGTGTGGTTCACCTTCGGCAAGCTGATCGCGGACGAGTTCGCGGCGGAGGGGCTGCCGCTGCCGGTCCTCGGCTACGCGCTGCTGGTCCTGACGGTGATCCGCTTCGTCCCGGTGTACGCGGTGCTCGGCGGCACCGGCTTCGACCGCGCCGAGCGCGCCGCGATCGGCTGGATGGGCTCGCGCGGGGTGACCTCGATCGTCTTCGCGATCCTCGCGTACACCCAGCTGCCACCGCACGAGGCGGGGTTCGTCTTCGGGGTGACGGGCGCGACCGTGCTGCTCAGCGTCGTCCTGCACGGCGTCACGGCGGAGCCGGTCGCCCGCGGTTTCGCCCGTCGCGATCGCGCCGCCGGGCAGCCCGCCGCACCGGACACCGCCCGGTAGGGAGAGCCGGGGAGCCCGTACGGGGGGAGGGAGCGGGCCGCGCGCCCCGCCCCCGCCCCGCGTTGCCGGTGGGGCCTGGCACCCTGGTGGGGTGAGCAACCATCCCTCCCCCGCAGACGCCGCCGCGCGCGGCCGGCTCCGTAATCCGGTCGGTGGCCATGTGCCGGTCGCCGGCGGTCTGGCGAAGACCGGTCTTCCCTATGCCCGCACGATGGGCGGTGAGGCGGTCCAGGTCTTCGTCGCCAATCCGCGGGGCTGGGCGACGCCGGTGGGCAACCCCGCGCAGGACGAGGCGTTCCGGGCCGGCTGCGCCGAGGCGGGCATACCGGCGTACGTGCACGCGCCCTACCTGATCAACTTCGGCTCGCACACCGGGGCGACGGTCGAGAAGTCGGTGGCGTCGCTGCGGCACTCGCTGCGCCGCGGCCGGGAGATCGGGGCGCGCGGCGTCGTGGTGCACACCGGTTCGGCGACCGGCGGGCGGCCGCGCGCCGAGGCGCTGGCGCAGGCCGGGGAGCACCTGCGGCCGCTGCTGGCGGAGCTGGTGCACGACGACGATCCGTGGCTGCTGCTGGAGCCGACGGCCGGGCAGGGCTCGTCGCTGTGCGCGCTCGCCGAGGATCTCGGACCGTACTTCGAGGTGCTGGAGCGCCATCCGAAGCTCGGGGTCTGTCTGGACACCTGCCACGCGTTCGCCGCGGGTCACGACATGGCCGCGCCGGGCGGGATGAAGGCGCTGCTGGACGAGGTGACGGAGGTCATCGGCGCGGGCCGGCTGCGGCTGATCCACGCCAACGACTCCCAGGACGTCGTCGGCGCCCACAAGGACCGGCACGCGGGCATCGGCGCCGGACACATCGGCGCGGAACCGTTCGCCGAGTTGTTCACGCACCCCGCGACGGACGGTGTGCCCCTGGTGATCGAGACCCCCGGCGGCCCGGAGGGCCACGCCGCCGACGTCGCCCGTCTGAAGGAACTGCGCGCGGGCGCCCACTGCTGACCCGCCGGTACGAGGTGCCGGGCCGGGCCGGATGCCCCGCCGGAGCCCGTTTCCGGCTCGCGCCCCGGTCGGGCCCGGTCACAGCTCCGGGCCGTCCCCCGGTTCCTCCTGATAGGAATAGCGCTGTTCGCGCCAGGGGTCGCCGAGGTTGTGATAGCCGCGCTCCTCCCAGAAGCCGCGGCGATCGGCCGTCATGTACTCGATGCCGCGGACCCACTTGGGGCCCTTCCAGGCGTAGAGGTGCGGGACGATCAGCCGGACGGGGAAGCCGTGTTCGGCGGTGAGGAGTTCGCCGGAGCGGTGGGTGGCGAAGAGGCAGTTCTCCGCCGCGAAATCCTCCAGGCGCAGGTTCGAACTGAATCCGTATTCCGCCCAGACCATCACATGGGTGGCCTCGGGAGCGGGCGGTGCGAGTTCGAGGATCGTCGTCGTACGGACGCCGCCCCATTCGGCGCCCAGCATGCTGAATTTCGTCACGCAGTGCATATCGGCGACGACCGTCGTATACGGCAGGGCGGCGAATTCCTCGTGCGTCCAGCAGTGCTTGGCGCCGTCCGCGGTGGCGCCGAAGGCGCGGAACTCCCAGCGCTCGGGCCGGAACTTGGGCACCGGGCCGTAGTGCGTGACGGGCCAGCCCCGCTGCGGTCGCTGCCCCGGAGGGAGCTGGGGATGCTCCGCTTCGCGGCTTTCCGGCTGACCCATGCCTCCATGGTGTCAGACCGGAAGGGGTGCCCCTGACCAACGGGAGACGAAACGGGCAATCCACAGTAAGCGTGCACTTACTGGACGTTACGCTCCGGGCGATGCAAAGATGCGCCGCACTTGCCTGTTCCCGTGCGGAAGGAGCCCGCAGCCATGCAGGGCGACCCCGAGGTCATCGAATTCCTCAACGAGCAGCTGACCGCCGAGCTGACCGCGATCAATCAATACTTCCTGCACGCGAAGATGCAGGAGAACTTCGGCTGGCCGAAGCTCGCGAAGTACACCCGCGCCGAATCCTTCGACGAGATGAAGCACGCGGAAATTCTCACCGACCGCATCCTCTTCCTGGAGGCGCTGCCCAACTATCAACGGCTGTTCCACGTCCGGGTCGGCCAGACGGTGACCGAGATGTTCCAGGCGGACCGGCAGGTGGAGGTCGAGGCGATCGACCGCCTCAAGCGCGGGATCGAGCTGATGCGCGCCAAGGGCGACATCACCTCGGCCAACATCTTCGAGAGCATCCTCGCCGACGAGGAGCACCACATCGACTACCTGGACACGCAGTTGGAGCTGGTGGAGAAGCTCGGTGAGGCGCTGTACATCGCCCAGCTCGTCGAGCAGCCCAGCAGCTGAGCCCGCCGCGTACGGGCGCGGTCAGGCCGCTTCGCGGAACGCCGGCGGCGTCCGCACCATCCGGGGCAGCGGCGGCGCCGGCTCGGCGGCCACCGGCGCGGTCTCCGGGGCGACCTCCGGGACCTGCGCCGTCAGCGGCTCGGCGGCGCCCTTGTCGATCAGCTCACGGCGCGGGCAGGCGCCCCGGCCCAGCAGCGCCTGGATGCGGCGCACACAGCCGCCGCAGTCGGTGCCCGCCTTGCAGGCGGAGGCGATCTGGCGGGGCGTGCAGGCGCCGGTGTCCGCGTGGTCGCGGACCTGCTGTTCGGTGATGCCGAAGCAGGAGCACACGTACACCCGGTCCACCTCCGTGCGAGTCGGCCCCGTCGATCCCGTTGATCTTCAGTGAGGTAACCCTTACCTTACCTGTCGCCGGAGGGGCGGCACAACGCCGGAGGGGCACAACGCCGTGGGGCGCGGATCACAGATCCGCGCCCCACAGGTGTGCCGCATACGCCGCGGCCGGCTCTCTCACTGGTCGCGGTACATCTCCGCGACCAGGAAGGCCAGGTCCAGCGACTGGCTGCGGTTGAGCCGCGGGTCGCAGGCGGTCTCGTAGCGCTGGTGCAGATCGTCGACGAAGATCTCGTCGCCGCCGCCCACGCACTCCGTGACGTCGTCGCCGGTCAGCTCGACGTGGATGCCGCCCGGGTGGGTGCCCAGCGACTTGTGGACCTCGAAGAAGCCCTTGACCTCGTCGAGCACGTCGTCGAAGCGGCGGGTCTTGTGGCCCGAGGCCGCCTCGAAGGTGTTGCCGTGCATCGGGTCGCAGATCCACGCGACCTGCGCGCCCGACGCGGTGACCTTCTCGACCAGCTCCGGAAGGCGGTCGCGGATCTTGTCCGCGCCCATCCGCGTGATGAAGGTCAGCCGGCCCGGCTCGCGGTCCGGGTCGATCCGCTCGATGAGCGCCAGCGCGTCCTCGGCGGTGGTGGTCGGGCCGAGCTTCACACCGACGGGGTTACGGATGCGCGAGGCGAACTCGACGTGCGCGTGGTCGAGCTGGCGGGTGCGCTCGCCGAGCCAGACCATGTGGCCCGACACGTCGTAGAGCTGCCCGGTGCGCGAGTCGGTGCGGGTGAGCGCCGACTCGTAGTCGAGGATGAGCGCCTCGTGCGAGGAGAAGAACTCGACGGTGCGGAACGCCTCCGGGTCGACCCCGCAGGCGTTCATGAAGTTCATCGCGCGGTCGATCTCGCGGGCGAGCGCCTCGTAGCGCTGGCCGGAGGGCGAGGACTTCACGAAGTCCTGGTTCCAGGCGTGGACCTGGCGCAGGTCGGCGTAGCCACCGGTGGTGAAGGCGCGGACGAGGTTCAGCGTCGCCGCGGAGGCGTGGTACATCCGCTTCAGGCGCTCCGGATCCGGGATCCGGGCCGCCTCGGTGAACTCGAAGCCGTTGACGGAGTCGCCGCGGTAGGTCGGCAGGGTCACGCCGTCGCGGGTCTCGGTGGGCTTGGAGCGCGGCTTGCTGTACTGGCCGGCGATCCGGCCGACCTTGACCACCGGGACGGACCCGGCGTAGGTCAGGACGGCGCCCATCTGGAGGAGCGTCTTGAGCTTGTTGCGGATGTGCTCGGCGGAGACGGCGTCGAACGCCTCCGCGCAGTCGCCGCCCTGGAGGAGGAACGCCTCACCCCGGGCGACCGCGGCCAGGCGCTCGCGCAGCTGGTCGCACTCCCCGGCGAAGACGAGCGGCGGATAGGACTCCAGCTCCGCGATCACATCGCGCAGAGCCTCGTGGTCCGGCCAGTCGGGCTGCTGCGCCGCGGGCAGGTCTCGCCAGGTGTTGCCACCGGCGTGGGTTTCAGCGTTCACGGTCACATCTCCCACATTACGGGGTCCGGCCAGGCCGTCCGGACGCCGCCCGGAGTGTGAGACGGGCCGCACATGGTGGACGGACGCCCGCGCCCCGGCTCCGCGCCGGTTCCCCTCGGCTCCGTACCGGTCCGCGCCGCGCCCGGACCGGGCCCGTCCCGTCCGGAGTGCGGACGGCCGCCGCGGGCCCCGCCGGGCTCCGGTAGGGTGCCCGGCATGTACGCGCCGCGCCTCATGCACATGAACTGGTGGTGGACCGCTCATCCGGCGGCCCGCTGATACGCGCGTACTCATCCGAACTCCGCGAAGGCCGCCCGAGGGGCGGCCTTCGGTGTGTCCACCGGCCGTTCCTCCTCCCGGAAGGAACCCCGGTATGTCCCACCCCTCCCCCGCCGCGCCGCAGGACGCCGCCGCCCTGGTGCGGCGGTTGCTGGCCCCCGGCTGTCCGCCGTTCGCCCTGCTGCGCCGCCGGACGCCCGGCCGCGACGGCTGCCACGTCGAGGTGCTGCTCGGCGACGTCACCGAGGTCGAACGGCTGGCGGACATCCCGCTCGGCGACGGGCCGGACGGCTCCGGCGCGCCCGTCACCGACGCGCTGGCGCTGATCCCGTTCCGGCAGATCCGCGAGCGCGGCTTCACCGCCCACGACGACGCCACCCCGCTCGCCGTCCTGCGCCCGCACACCGTCTGCGAACTGCCGCTGGACGCCGTGCTGGCCGCGCTGCCGGCACACGGCGTGACGGTGCGCGACGGGGCGTTCGACGTGTCCGACGAGGCGTACGCGGAGATCGTCGGGCGGGTGGTGCGGGACGAGATCGGCAGCGGCGCGGGCGCCAACTTCGTGATCCGGCGGACCTTCGAGGGCGCGATCGACGGGTTCGGCGCCGCCGACGCGCTGGCGCTGTTCCGGCGGCTGCTGGCCGGGGAGCGCGGCGCGTACTGGACGTACGTGGTGCACCGCCCCGGGGTGCGGACGCTGGTCGGCGCCAGCCCCGAGGTGCACGTGCGGATGACCGGGGCGCGGCCGGACGTGCCGGGCGGCGGCACCGTCGTGATGAATCCGATCAGCGGCACCTACCGCTACCCGGCGGGCGGCCCCACCGCCGAGGGGCTGCTGGCGTTCCTCGGCGACCGCAAGGAGGTCGAGGAGCTGTCGATGGTGGTGGACGAGGAGCTGAAGATGATGTGCACCGTCGGCGACGGCGGCGGGGTGGTCGTCGGGCCGCGGCTGCGGGAGATGGCGCACCTGGCGCACACCGAGTACGAGCTGCGCGGGCGGACCTCGCTGGACGCGCGGGAGGTGCTGAGGGAGACGATGTTCGCGGCGACGGTGACCGGCTCGCCGGTGCAGAACGCCTGCCGGGTCATCGAGCGCCACGAACCCCGCGCCGCCGACGGGCGCGGGCGCGGCTACTACGCGGGCGCGCTGGCGCTGCTGGGCCGGGACGCGTCCGGCGCGCAGACGCTGGACTCGCCGATCCTCATCCGGACCGCCGACATCGACGCGGACGGACGGCTGCGGGTGCCGGTCGGGGCGACGCTGGTGCGGGCGTCGGACCCGTACGGCGAGGTGGCCGAGACGCATGCGAAGGCGGCGGGGGTGCTGACCGCGCTGGGCGTGCGGCCGGCGGCGGACGGCACGGCGGCGCGGCGGGCGGCGGACGGGGCGGCGCCGCGGCTGGCGGACGATCCGCGGGTGCGGGCGGCGCTGGACGCGCGGCGGGCGGATCTGGCGCCGTTCTGGCTGCGGATGCGGTCCGCCGAGCCGGTGGCGGCGCTGCGCGGCCATGCGCTGGTGGTGGACGCGGAGGACACCTTCACGGCGATGCTGGCCCATCTGCTGCGGACGTCGGGGCTCGACGTGACGGTGCGGCGGTTCGACACGCCGGGGCTGCGCGAGGCGGTGCGGGCGCACCGGGGGCCGGTGGTGCTGGGCCCCGGGCCCGGCGATCCGTCCGACGCCGCCGATCCGAAGATGCGGCTGCTGCGCTCGCTCGCGGCGGAGCTGATCGGCGGGCGGGCGGCGGACCGGCCGGTCCTCGGGGTCTGCCTCGGCCATGAGCTGCTGGCGGCGGAGCTGGGGCTGGACATCGTCCGCAAGGAGGTGCCGTTCCAGGGGGCGCAGGAGCGGATCGACTTCTTCGGGCGGCCGGAGACCGTCGGCTTCTACAACACCTTCACCGCCCGCTGCGACGACGCCACCGCCGCCGAACTGGCCATGCACCGCGTGGAGTTGGCCCGGGAAGCGGCCACCGGCGAGGTGCACGCGCTGCGCGGGCCGGGCTTCGCCGGGACGCAGTTCCACCCGGAGTCGGTGCTGACGCTGGACGGGGCGCGGCTCACCGCTCAGCTGCTGGCGGCCGTCCTGGTGTGACGAGGAGGTTCGCGCCGTCGCGGCCGGCCAGGTAGTCCTCGACGTTGGCGAGGGTGGCGTCGGTGATCTGGCCGACCGCGTCGGCGGTGAAGTACGCCTGGTGAGAGGTGACGAGGACGTTGTTGAAGGTCATCAGCCGGGCGAGGACGTCGTCGCGGATGACGTCGAGGGAGCGGTCGTGGAAGAACATCCCGGCCTCCTCCTCGTAGACGTCGAGGGCGACGCCGGAGAGCCGGCCGGCTTTGAGGGTCTCGACGAGGGCGGTGGTGTCGACGAGTCCGCCGCGGCTGGTGTTGACCAGCAGTGCGTCGTCCTTCATGGCGGCCAGCGCGGCGGCGTCGACGAGATGACGGGTGGCGTCGGTCAGCGGGACGTGCAGGGTGACCAGGTCGGACTCGGCGAGCAGCCGGTCACGGTCGACGTAGGCCATCCCGAGGTCGCGGCAGACCGGGTTCTCGGTGAGGTCCCAGCCCAGCAGGCGCATGCCGAAACCGTGCGCGATCCGGGTGAACGCCTCGCCGATCCGCCCGGTACCGACCACGCCGGCCGTACGTCCCCGCAGGTCACGGCCGATCAGCCCGTCGAGGCGGAAGTCGAAGAGGCGGGTGCGCTGGGCGGCGCGGATGACCCGGCGGTCGACGGCTAGGGCGAGCGCCCAGGCGAACTCGGCGACGGCGTACGGCGAGTAGGCGGCGACCCGGCCGACGGTCATACCGAGGTCGGCGGCGGCCCGGAGGTCGATGTTGTTGTAGCCGGTGGCGCGCTGGGCGATCAGCCGCGTCCCGCCCGCGAAGAGGGTCTGGAGGACCTCGGCGGAGAGGTCGGCGTTGACGTCGGTGGTGAGGATCTCGTAGCCGTGGGCGATGGGCGCGGTGTCCCGGTCGAGGTTGACGTCCAGACAGCGGACCTGGTGCCGCCCGGCGAACGCCCGCTCCAGCAAGGGCCGTTCATCGGTCTGCACCCCGAACGCGACGATCTCCATACGCTCTCCTCCTCGCCCCGCACCCCGGCCGCTCCGACCGTTTCGCGCCTTTTGTCCGCCGGGGCGAATATACGGGGCGGGACGCCGGGCACCGCCGCGGCGCGGACGGAGGGGCGCCCGGTGGAGCGACGGGCGGACGGTGCGCACGGAGCGCCCGGGGCGGCGGTACGCGCCCCCGGGACGCCCCGGACCTCCGGGCCGCGCCCGCCCCGCCCGCGCCGTCAGCCGAAGAACACCCCCGCCTCCGCGTACAGCGCCGGATCGACCGTCTTCAGCTGCGCCGTCGCCTCGGCCAGCGGCACCCGGACGATGTCGGTGCCGCGCAGCGCCACCATCGAGCCGAAGTCACGGGCGCGCACCGCGTCGATGGCGTGCAGCCCGAAGCGGGTGGCCAGCCAGCGGTCGAAGGCGCTGGGCGTACCGCCGCGCTGGGTGTGGCCGAGGACCGTCGTCCGCGCCTCCTTGCCGGTCCGCGCCTCGATCTCCTTGGCCAGCCACTCCCCCACCCCGGAGAGCCGGACGTGCCCGAACGCGTCCGTGCTGCCGTCCTTCAGCACCATCTGGCCGTCCTTGGGCATCGCGCCCTCCGCGACGACGACGATCGGCGCGTAGCGGACCCGGAAGCGGGACTCGATCCAGGCGCAGACCTGCGCGATGTCGAAGCGCTGCTCCGGGATGAGGATGACGTTGGCGCCTCCGGCGAGCCCGGAGTGCAGCGCGATCCAGCCGGCATGACGCCCCATCACCTCGACGACGAGGACCCGCATATGGGACTCGGCGGTGGTGTGCAGCCGGTCGATGGCCTCGGTGGCGACGCCGACGGCGGTGTCGAAGCCGAAGGTGTAGTCGGTGGCCGAGAGGTCGTTGTCGATGGTCTTGGGGACGCCCACGCAGGGGATGCCGTGTTCCTCCCAGAGCCGCGCCGCGACGCCGAGGGTGTCCTCACCGCCGATCGCGATCAGCGCCTCGATCTCCTCCTTGGCCAGCGTCTCCTTGATCCGGCGGACGCCGTCCTCCTCCTGGAAGGGGTTGGTCCGCGACGAGCCGAGGACCGTACCGCCGCGGGGCAGGATGCCGCGGACCGCGGCGATGTCCAGCGGCCGGGCATCGCCCCGCAGCGGCCCGCGCCAGCCGTCGCGGAAGCCCGCGAAGCCGTACCCGTACTCCTGGGTGCCCTTGCGGACGACGGCCCTGATCACCGCGTTCAGACCGGGGCAGTCGCCACCGCCGGTCAGCACTCCGACCCGCATCGCCTTCACCTACATCCCGTCAGAGGGCCGCGCACGGCCCCGCACGAACCGATGCGGTCACGCTAGAGGTGATCCGGGTCACTCCGGCACGGGTGCGCGGCCGACTCCCGCGCGCCGGGGGCGAGTTGGCGCCCGACGATCACCCGTACGGGCGGGGGCGCGGCGCGGGGGTGACGCGGCCCGGCCGGCCGCGTCCCCGCTCAGGCGTCGTCGAGCCCGCGCTCGATCGCGTACCGGACCAGTTCGACCCGGTTGTGGAGCTGGAGTTTGCCGAGGGTGTTCTGGACGTGGTTCTGCACCGTGCGGTGCGAGATGACCAGCCGCTCGGCGATCTGCTTGTACGACAGGCCCTTGGCGACCAGCCGCAGCACCTCGGTCTCCCGGTCGGTCAGGCTCGGGGCGCCGGGCTCGTCCGGCGTCGTGGGCGCCGGCTCCGTCGCGAGCCGCCGGTACTCGCCGAGCACCAGCCCGGCCAGCCCCGGTGTGAAGACCGGCTCCCCGGCGGCGGTGCGGCGGACCGCGTCCAGCAGCTCCTCGGTGCTCGCCGACTTCAGCAGATAGCCGGTCGCGCCGGACTTCACCGCCTCCAGCACATCGGCGTGCTCCCCGCTGGCCGACAGGACCAGGACCCGCACCCCGGGGTGCGAGCCGACGACCTCCTTGCAGACCTGCGCGCCGGGCAGTCCGGGCAGGTTGAGGTCGAGGACGAGGACCTGCGGGACGACGGCGCGGGCCCGGCGGACCGCCTGCGGCCCGTCGCCCGCGGTGGCCACCACCTCGCAGCCGGCGGCGGCCAGGTCCCGGGCGACGGCGTCCCGCCACATCGGGTGGTCGTCGACCACCATCACCTGGATACCGCCGCCACCGGCGCCCGCCGGGTCCGGTCCGTCCCTGTCACTCATGCGCGCGCCCCTCCGCCGCGTCGGCCCTCGGGCGGTGCGCCCTTGGGAACGGTCAACTCCACTTCGGTGCCCTGTCCGGGGACCGACAGCCATGCGGCGGTGCCGCCCAGATCCCGCAGCCGCCCGCGGATCGACAGCGCGACCCCGAGCCGGCCCTCCCGCTCGGCGTCGTCGAGCCGCCCCTCGGGAATGCCCGGCCCGTCGTCCCGGACCGTGACGACGACCGCCTCCGGCTCGTCCTCCAGCAGCACCCACGCCCGCGCGCCGTCCCCGGCATGCACCCGCACGTTGTCCAGCGCCGCGCCGACCGCGGCGGCCAGCTCCCCCGCGGCGTGCGCCGGAAGCTCCACGGCCGAGCCGGGCTCGGAGAACGTCACCCCGCTCCCGGCGTACGGGGCGAGCAGCGCCCGGACGTCGCACGGGCCGTCCGCCGCGTCATCGGGCGGCCCGGCGGCCACCGGCGGCGCCGTCGCCCCGCCGCCCGTACGGGGCGACGGGACCAGCCCGCCGGCCACCAGCGTCCGCAGCGCGACCTCCTGCTCCCCGGCCATCCGGCCCAGCTCCGCCGCCTCCCCGCCGATCGCGGCGCCGCGCCGCTGCACCATCGCGAGGACCTGCAGGACGCTGTCGTGGATGTCGCGGGCCAGCCGCTCCCGCTCCCGGGTCGCCGCCTCGATCTGCAGCGCGCGGGCGAGCGTGCGCTCACTGTCGCGGGCCACCTCGACGACGTAGCCGATCGCCACGCTCGCCACCCAGACCAGGACGACGTTGTGGATGGTGTTCCCGGCCAGCTCCTCGCGTTCGACGAGGTTGGCGACGGCCACCGCGCTGGACGCGGCCATCGCCCACCGCCAGCCGCCCTTGATCGCGAAGCCGAGGACCGAGCCCGCGGTGCAGATCGACGGCAGGGTGGCCGCGCCGCCCATGATCCGCTCATGGGACTCGACGACCATGGTCAGCAGGATGCCGCCCACCGCGAAAGCGATGTCGCACAGCAGGAAGCGGCGGGTGCAGCGCTCCGCCGACGTGGTGTGGCGCCAGGTGCACGCGGTCCAGAGCGCGAGCGCCGCCATGTAGCCGACCGCGCCCAGCGGATGGACGTACTCGTCGTACTGCGAGGCGACCAGGCAGCACGTGTAGATCAGCGTCAGGACGCGGTAGCCGGTGAGCGCCCGCCACAGCGGCAGCTCCACGGACATCCGCAGCCCCGGCCGCGGTGCGGCCGGCGTCGTCCGCCCGCCCGCCTGTGTCTCTGTGTCGGTCTCCGTCATTCCCGGCCCCCACCCCTCGCCGGGGCGCGTCTACGCCCCGGACCTGCCCGGTCCGTCCGTGCCGCGGCTCTTGCCCTTGCCGGACGCCTCGGCCTTCTTCGCCTCGGCCTCGGCCTTCTTCTTCGCGTCGGCGATCTGCCGCTTGGCGGCCGTCGCGTAGATGTCGACGTACTCCTGGCCGGAGAGCTTCATGATCTCGTACATCACCTCGTCGGTGACCGAGCGCAGGATGAAGCGGTCGCCCTCCATGCCCTGGTAGCGCGTGAAGTCCAGCGGTTTGCCGATGCGGATACCGGGGCGGATCATCTTCGGCACGACCTTGCCGGGCGGCTGCACCTTCTCGGTGTCGATCATCGCGACGGGGATGACCGGCGCCCCGGTGGCCAGCGCCACCCGGGCCAGACCGCCGGGCTTGCCGCGGTAGAGGCGGCCGTCGGGCGAGCGGGTGCCCTCGGGGTAGATGCCGAACAGCTCACCGCGCTCCAGCACCTCGATGCCGCTCTTGATGGCCGCCTCACCCGCGCCGCGCGCGCCCGAGCGGTCGACGGGCAGCTGGCCGACGCCCTTGAAGAACGCGGCGGTCAGCTTCCCCTTCACGCCGGGCGAGGTGAAGTACTCGGCCTTCGCGATGAAGGTGACCTTGCGGTCGAGGACCGCGGGCAGGAAGAAGGAGTCCGAGAAGGACAGGTGGTTGCTCGCGAGGATCGCCGGACCCTCGGCGGGAACGTTCTCGATGCCTTCCACCCAGGGACGGAACGCCAGCTTGAGCGAACCGCCGAGGGAGAACTTCATTGCGCCGTAGATCAACCGACTGCCTCCTGTGTGTGACGCAAAGACCTTAACCCGGCCCGGGGCCCGCCTCGTCGCCTCCGGGCCGCCGCCCGGGGCCGGGCGGCCCCCGCGTCACGGAATCGCCCTTACCCCACCGGCGTCACTCCGCGTACGCTGCAGGTGACGAGCGAGATTCCCCATCGATCGGAGTTCCCCGGTGCCGCTCCTTCCCGGAGCCGAACCGTTCCGCCGTGACGGCGGAGAGGTCGGCGTCCTCGTGTGTCACGGCTTCACCGGCTCCCCGCAGTCCGTACGCCCCTGGGCGGAGTACCTCGCCGACCGCGGGGCCACCGTCACGCTGCCGCTGCTGCCCGGTCACGGCACCCGCTGGCAGGACATGGCGGTCACCACGTGGCAGGACTGGTACGCGGAGGTCGACCGCGAGCTGCGGTCGCTGACGGAGCGGTGCGCGAAGGTCTTCGTCTGCGGGCTTTCGATGGGCGGCGCGCTGGCGCTGCGGCTCGCCGCCCGGCACGGCGACGCGGTCGACGGCGTCGTGGTCGTCAACCCGGCCAACAAGGTGCACGACGCGGCGGCGCCGCTGCTGCCCGTGCTGCGCCACCTCGTCCCGACGACGAAGGGGCTGGTCAGCGACATCGCCAAGCCCGGTGCCGAAGAGATCGGCTACGACCGCGTGCCGCTGCACGCCGCGCACTCCGTGCGGCGGTTCTTCCGGCTGGTGGACGGCGAACTCCCGCAGGTCACCCAGCCGTTGCTGGTGATGACCAGTCCGCAGGACCATGTCGTGCGGCCGGCCGACTCGGAGCGGATCCTGGCCCGGGTGTCGTCGACGGACGTGACGCAGCGGCTGCTGGAGCGCAGCTACCACGTCGCCACCCTCGACCACGACGCGGAGCGGATCTTCCGCGACACCGCCGCCTTCATCGGGCGGCTGGCCCCGGGCGCGCTGACCGACCCGGCGGACGAGGGGACGGCGGCCCGTGGCGGAGCGTAGCCCCCGCGATCCCCAGGATCCGCTGGACGAAGAGGCCGCCTGGGCCCAGATCGTCGCGGGTTACGGCGAGGAACCGGCGTGGGACGACGCCCGCCGGGAGATGCGCGGCGAGAGCACCGGCGACGCACGGCCCGGCGACGGCACGAAGACCGGTACCCCGGCCACGCCCGACGCCGAGCGGCCCGGAGCCGGGCGGTCCGGAAGCGAGCGGCCCGAGGCCGGGCGGTCCGCGGCCGAACGCTCCGGCGCCGAGCGGTCCGGCCCCGCGGCCCCGGCGTCCCCGGACGAGGACGGCGGGCCCGAGGACACCGCGGACCCCGGACCGAAGCCGCCCGGCCCCGCGGCGCCCCGCTCCCCCGGCAGCTTCGTGGTGTACGCGCCGGGCGTCGGACCGCGTGACTGGAACGCCGCCGAGCCGTCCGACGACGACCTCGACGCCTCCGACGAGGGCCACTTCGTCCCGCCCGAGCCGCCGCCGCTCCCGCAGGCCGACGTCACGACCAGGTTCGCCTGGATCGCGGTGCTCGGCGGCCCGCTGCTGCTGATCTTGATGGTGCTGCTCCAGCAGCCGGTGACCTGGTGGATCACGGTGCTGGGCATCGGCGGTTTCCTCGGCGGCTTCGCGACGCTGGTGGCCCGGATGAAGAGCGACGACGAGGACGACGACGGGCCCGCGCCCGGCAGCGGCGCGGTGGTCTGACCGCTACGGCGGCGCCACCGGAGACCCACGGCGGCGCGGCGCCCAGGAGCCGGTTCCCGCCCGCGGGGCGGCGCCCGCGCCCCGGCGGCGGCGCGGTGGTGGCCCGCAGCCTCACGGCCCCGGAGCCGGGGCCCGCTCCCCGGCGGCGCCGCGCCCCGGCCGCTACCGCGCCGCCACCGGGATCCGCAGCGCCGCCAGCACCGGCAGATGGTCGGTGGCCGCCGTCAGATCCGCCGCCCGCACCCCGGGCAGCGGGTGCGGGACGCCGCAGCCCAGCACCTCGACGCCGCCGGTGGTGAAGAGCGCGTCGATGCGCTGGTGCGGTGCGCACGGCGTCGAGGTGAACTCACCGCCCCAGGGACGCGCCGCCCACGCGTCGGTCAGCTCCCCGGCCAGCCGCCGGAAACTCCGGCCGTCCGGGCGGTCGTTGAGGTCCCCGCCGGCCACCGCGTACGGCACGTCCAGCGCGGCCAGCTCCGTCAGCAGCCGCCCGGCCTGTGCGTACCGCTCCTCGGCGGCGAGGCTGAGATGGCAGCTGAGGACACCGAAGCGGGCCCGGCCGACGCGGACGACGGCGGTGGCGAAGCCGCGCCGGTGCAGACCCGGGGTGCGGGGCAGCAGGATGTCGGCGGTGCGCTCGACGTGGACGCGGAGCGTGGCGAGGATCATCGGGCCGGTGGTGGGGGCGCCGCCGGTGACGTACGTCAGGCCGCTCGCGCGGGCCAGCCGTTCGGCCGCCTTACGCCAGCGGAAGAACCGCGGCGCCTCCTGGATCAGGACGAGGTCGGGCGCACAGCCGCGGATCACCCGGGCCAGCGCCGCCTCGTCGTCGCGCAGCGAGCGGACGTTGTAGCTGAGCACCCGCACGACGGCCGAACCGTCCGGTGCGGTACCCGGTTCCGGAAGCGTGGACGGCTCGGTCATGGCGGCTCCTTGCGCGGCGGGACCCGGAAAGGACGGCGCCCGCCGCGTCCGGGACGCGGCGGGCGGCGGATCAGCCCTGGCGGGCGAGGTCGGCGGCGCCGACCAGCCCCGCCCTGCCGCCGAGTTGGGCGGCGAGGACCTGGGCGTGCGGCCGCCACTGACTGCCGACCAGCCAGCGGCGGAACGACTTGCGGATCGGGTCGAGGACCAGCTCGCCCTCGTCCGAGACACCACCGCCGACGATGAAGGCGGACGGGTCGAAGAGCGAGGCGAGGTCGGCCAGGCCCGCACCGGCCCAGCGGGCCAGCTCGCGGAAGGAGTCGACGGCGACCGGGTCACCGCGGCGGGCCGCCTCGCTGACGTGCCGCCCCTCGATGCCCTCGGGGGTGCCGTCGCCCAGGCCCAGCAGGACCGTGGCGTCCTGAGGGGTGGCGACGGCGCGCTGGCGGGCGTAGCGCAGCAGAGCGCGGCCGGAGGCGTACTGCTCCCAGCAGCCCTGGCTGCCGCAGCCGCACAGCAGACCGTCCGGGACGACCCGGATGTGGCCGAACTCGGCGGCGACGCCGAAGCGGCCGCGGCGCAGCTTGTTGCCGATGATGATGCCGCCGCCCAGGCCCGTGCCGAGGGTGATGCAGATGACGTCGCTGTGACCGGCGCCGGCGCCGAAGCGGTACTCGCCCCAGGCGGCGGCGTTGGCGTCGTTCTCGACCACGACGGGCAGGCCGACGCGCTGTTCGACCTTGTCCTTGAGCGGTTCGTGCCGCCAGTCGATGTTCGGTGCGAACAGGACGGTGGCGCGCTTGTCGTCGACGTAACCGGCCGCGCCGATACCGACGGCCTCCACGCGGTGGGCGTCGCCGACGGAGCGGACCGCGTCGGCGATGGCGTCGGTCAGCGCGTCGGCGGTCTGCGGGGTCGGCACCGTGCAGATGTCGAGGATCGAGCCCTCTTCGTCGACCACACCGGCCGCGATCTTCGTACCGCCGATGTCGACGCCGATGGTGAGTCCCATATGTCCCTCAGTTGTCTCTCGAACCCCGCCGTGATCCACCGTACCGGAGCGGGGAGAGGGGCAGGGCGACGTCCGGGGGAGCGGTGGCCGCGCGGGGCCGGGGCCCGCTCCCCGGGGGCGTCAGTCGAGGTCGATGCGCTCGGTGCCCGCCGGGCCGTCGTCGCGGGGGTCCTCGGGGCGTCCGGCGGCCCGCGGCCGGTCGCCGGTCTCCTTGCGGGTCCAGCGGGCCTCGCCGCCCTCGACGGCGGAGCGGTAGGCGGCCAGCAGCTCGGAACCGGCGGCGGCGAGGTGGTCGAAGACGTCCGGGTGACGCTCCACGACCGGCTCGACGGCGGCCTTGGCCTGGCGGAGCAGACCGCTGACGGCGGTGGACGCGGCCGCGCCGCCGAGCGCGCCGGGCAGCTGGATACCGGCGAGCTTGTCGGTCACCGCGTCGGCGAGCTTGCGCAGTTCGTCGGCGGCGCTGCCCGGCGGGACGCCCCGCTCGGCCCGGCGGCGGGCCCTCTCCGCGGCGAGATCCTCGGCGCAGGCCGTCTCCCAGGCGTCGGCGTCGGGCGCGGCGGCCGGGCGGTCGGTGGCATCACTCATGACGGGCTCCGTGGGCTCCTGCGGCGGATGGCCGCGGCGCGCCGGTGCGCCCGGCGGCCGGGACGGGACTCACCTTCGACGGTACCCGAACGGGGGTGGCCGGATCAGCCGTCCTCCGGCCACAGCGCCGGGTCCGGGGTGAAGCGGATCCGGAGCACGCCCTCGCGCAGTCCGGCGCCGGTGACGGTGCAGCGGCGCAGCGCCGAGGGCAGGGTCCGTATCCGGCGGTGACGGCCGACGGTGACGACGATCTCGTCGCCGCGGCGTACCAGCCCCAGCCCCTCGCGGGCGGCGCCGGGCAGCGGCACCCGCCACATCAGCAGCCCCTCGTCGGCGAGCCGGTCCTCGACGGTCCAGGGGTCGGCGGCGCGGGTGGCGGTCTCCGCGGTGGCGCCGACGCGGGCGGCGTCCGGGCCGAGGAGTCCGGCGAGGTCGTCGAGGCCGCGCGGATCGCGGCCGAGGTGGGCGACCTCGTGGACAGGAGCGTCCGTCACCTCCTCGCGCAACTCCTTCAGCGCGTCCTGCTGGGCGCCGGAGAGCGCGGCGAGGAACGGGTCGGCGGAGCCGGTCGGCAGCAGCCGGTTGACGAGGACGGCGTCGGTGCGGCGGCCGTGCAGGGCGAGTCCGGCGCGGGCGGCGCGCAGCGCTCCGGCGGCGACGGGACCGGCGTCGGTGACGAGCCGGACGGTGGTGCCGGGCGCGTCGATCACGGCCTGGACGGCGGCGAGTTCGCTCTCCCAGCGCTCGGCGGCCTCGTACAGCTTCTGGGCGGGCATCGGGACGCCGGCGAGTTGGGCGAGGACCGGGCGCAGGGCGCGGGCGGCCTGGCGTTCGGCGGGCAGCAGCCGGCGCAGGTAGCGGCGGACCTGGGCGGGGAGGGCGAGGAGGTGGATCGTTTCGTCGGCGGGCGGGGCGTCGACGACGACGGTGTCCCAGGTGCCGGCGGTGTGGGCGGCGCGCAGGGCGTGCAGCAGCGCGAAGGCGGCGGCGCCGGGGAGTTCGGTGAGTTCGTCGGCGTCGAGCGGGGTGGCGCCGAGCAGGTCGAGGGCGGCGCCCGCGCGCTCCTGGAAGGCGAGGAACTCGGTGCGGAAGCGGGCGCCGGGGTCGATGCCGCGGGCGTGCAGTCCGGGGGCGATCTCGGCGGGCGTGGTGGTCAGCGCGGTGCCCAGGACGGTCTGCGGGGCGTCGGACCGGCCGGTGAGCAGCAGGGTCCGCGCGCCCTGCCGGGCCGCGGCCAGCGCGGTGGCCGCGGCGAGCGTGGAGCGGCCGGCGCCGCCCGCGCCCGTGACGAGGACGGTCCGCACGGTCAGTGGGCCCCGGCCGCGTCGGCGGTGCCCTGCGGGCCGGCCTCGACGCGCTTCTTCAGGCCGTCGAGCGCGCGGTCGATGATGACCTTCTCGGCCTTGCGCTTGATCATGCCGAGCATCGGGATCTTGACGTCGACGGTGAGCTGGTAGGTCACCTCGGTGGCCTTGCCACCGTCCGCCGGGGCGAGGCGGTAGGAGCCGTCGAGGGAGCGCAGCATCTGGGACTTCACCAGCGACCAGCTGACCTCGTCGTCGCCGGTCCAGGTGTAGGCGAGGGTGTGGTCGTCCTTGATCGCACCGGCGTCGAGGAGCAGCCGGACCTGGGCGGCGCGGCCCCGGTCGTCCTTGGCCAGCACCTCGGCCTCCTTGACCTCGCCGGTCCACTGCGGGTAGCGCTCGAAGTCGGCGATCACTCCCATCACCTCGGCGAGGGGCGCCGCGATCGTGATGCTAGAGCTGGTGTGTTCGGCCATCGCCGTGACTCCTCCATGCCGGTTGCGCCGGTACGGCCCGGCCCCCCGGCTCGCGTCGAACCCGCTGTCCTGGTGCTGCTGAAGGCTACCGCGCGGCGCGGCGCCGCCGGACACCAGCGGGCCCGGTGGGGCGGGCGGCGCGCGGGGCGGGCCGGCTCACCACTCCAGGACGTAGGGCCGGCCGGTCGCGCGGAAGTGGCCGACGTTGACGCACTCGGTGGCGCCGATCCGCATCCGGCGGGCGAGCGGCTGGTGGACGTGGCCGAAGAGGGAGTAGCGCGGGCGGGTGCGGCGGATGGCGTCGAGGAGGGCGGCGCTGCCGCGCTCGAAGCGGCGGGCGACGGTGTCGTAGCAGAGTTCGGGGACCTCGGGCGGGATGTGGGTGCAGAGCACGTCGACCTCGCCGACCGCCTCGATCTTGGCGGCGTACTCCTCGTGGTCGATCTCGTACGGCGTGCGCATCGGGGAGGGCAGGCCGCCGCCGACGAAGCCGAAGACGCGGCCGCCGATCTCGACGCGGGCGCCGTCGAGGACGGTGGTGCCCTCGCGGGCGTACTCGGGCCACAGCCGCGGGATGTCGACGTTGCCGAAGGTGGCGTAGGTGGGGGTGGGCAGGGCGGCGAAGAGTTCGGCGTACTGCTCGCGGACGGCGGTCTCGATGACGGATTCGCGGGACGCGCCGGTGGCGTCCAGCTCGCCCCAGAGGCGGCGGCCGAAGGCGCGGGCCTCGTCGAAGCGGCGGGCGGTGCGCAGGTCGATGAGGCGGCGGGCGTTGCCGGCGCCGAAGAGGGCGGGGAAGATGCCGCGCGCGTGATCGGCGTAGTCGAGGAAGAGCACGAGGTCGCCGAGGCAGATGAGGGCGTCGGCGCCCTCCCCGGCGCGGGCGAGGTCCCGGCTGTTGCCGTGTACGTCACTGACCACGTGCAGTCGCATGTCAGCAGCCTAGGACGCGGTGCCCGCCGGACGGGAGGGGGCCACCCCGCCGGTTACTTTCCGGTCACCGAAACGCTGGTCTAGTCTGCGCGGACGGCCTGCCTCGCAGGTGGGGCCGTAAGTCCCACGGCGCACCCTTGACATGTGACGCATCGAACATCTGGCCGTGACCTCTACCCCAAAGCAATACCGGTGGGTAACGTCCGGGCAGTCCAGTCCCCTGCCAGTCATGGACCGAACCGGTGCAGCACACAGCGTCGTGGCACCGGCGCCAATGAGGAGCAGCAGTCTTGCGCGAGTTCAGCCTTCCGGCCCTGTACGAGGTCCCAGCAGACGGCAATCTGACGGATCTCATCCGCCGCAACGCCGCGCAGCACCCGGATGTGGCGGTCGTGGGCCGGAAGGTCGGCGGCGTGTGGCAGGACGTCACGGCCACCGCGTTCCTGGCCGAGGTCCGCGCCGTCGCCAAAGGGCTGATGGCCTCCGGTATCCAGCCCGGCGACCGGATCGGCCTGATGTCGCGCACCCGCTACGAGTGGACGCTGCTGGACTTCGCCATCTGGAGCGCCGGGGCGATCACCGTGCCGGTGTACGAGACCAGCTCCGCCGAGCAGATCCAGTGGATCCTCGGCGACTCCGGCGCGGTGGCCTGCCTGGTGGAGACGCCCGCGCACGAGGCGGCCGTCACCTCCGTACGCGACCGGCTGCCGGCGCTGGCGAACATCTGGCAGATCGAGCGGGACGCCGTCGCCCGGCTGTCGGCCGCGGGCGCCGCACTGACCGACGAGGAGGTGGACGAGCGCTCCGCCCTCGCGGACGCCGACTCGCCCGCCACGATCGTCTACACCTCCGGCACCACCGGCCGCCCCAAGGGCTGTGTGCTCACCCACCGCAGCTTCTTCGCCGAGGTCGGCAACGTCGTCGAACGGCTGCGACCGCTGTTCTCGACCGGTGAGTCGTCCGTCCTGCTCTTCCTGCCGGTCGCACACGTCCTGGGCCGGCTCGTGCAGATCGCGTGCGTGATGGCGCCGATCAAGCTGGGGCACGCGCCGGACATCAAGCACCTCACCGACGACCTCGCCTCGTTCCGGCCGACGCTGATCCTGGGCGTGCCGCGGGTCTTCGAGAAGGTCTACAACGGGGCGCGCGCCCAGGCGCAGGCGGACGGCAAGGGCAAGATCTTCGACCGCGCGGCGGACACCGCCATCGCGTACAGCCGGGCGATGGACACCGCCGCGGGCCCCGGGCTCGGCCTGCGGCTGCGCCACAAGCTCTTCGACAAGCTGGTCTACGGCAAGCTCCGCGCGGTCCTCGGAGGCCGCGCCACGCACGCCATCTCCGGCGGCGCCCCGCTCGGCGAACGCCTCGGCCACTTCTACCGCGGCATCGGCTTCTCCGCCCTGGAGGGGTACGGCCTGACGGAGTCCTGTGCGGCGACCGCGTTCAACCCGTGGGACCGGCAGAAGATCGGCACCGTCGGACAGCCGCTGCCCGGCTCGGTGCTGCGGATCGCCGACGACGGTGAGGTGCTGCTCCACGGCGAGCACCTGTTCACCGAGTACTGGAACAACGAGGCGGCCACCGCCGAGGCGCTCTCCGACGGCTGGTTCCACACCGGCGACCTCGGCACCCTCGACGAGGAGGGCTACCTCACCATCACCGGCCGGAAGAAGGAGATCCTGGTGACGGCGGGCGGCAAGAACGTCGCGCCCGCCGTGATCGAGGACCGTATCCGGGCGCACGCGCTGATCGCGGAGTGCATGGTCGTCGGCGACGGCCGCCCGTTCATCGGGGCGCTGCTCACCCTCGACGAGGAGTTCCTGCCGCGCTGGGCCGCCGAGCACGGCCGCCCCGCGGATTCCACGGCGGTCTCGCTCGCCGGCGACCCGGAGCTGCTGGCCGCCGTGCAGCGCGCCGTGGACGACGGCAACGCCGCGGTCTCGAAGGCCGAGTCGGTCCGTAAGTTCCGCATCCTGCCCACCCAGCTCACCGAGGACTCCGGCCACGTCACGCCGTCCCTGAAGCTCAAGCGCAGCGTGGTGGCGAAGGACTTCGCCGAGGAGATCGAGGCGCTCTACCGGGGCTGACGAGGTCCCGCACGGCGGGTGGACGGGGCGCGGCCGGGGGGCGCGCCCCGTCGCTGTGTCCGGGGCGGCCGGGTGTGCGACGGCGGGGTGTCCCGGGGCCCCTGTCCGGGTGCCCGGCAGGGGAACGGTCGCGTTCCGCTCGGCGCGGGCCGCAGCCGGCCTCGGGGCCGTTCCCCCGGCTCACGGCTTCACGGAAGCGTTCCGGTCCCGGCGCCCTCCCGTCCCGGCCGTACGGCTCGACGTCTCAGAGCAGTTCCCTCAGCTTTTCGGCGAGCAGGTCCCAGCGCCACTTCTCCTCGACCCAGGCACGGCCCCGCTCGCCCATCCGGCGGCGCAGCTCCGGGTCCTCCAGCAGCGCCACGACGCGTTCGGCGGTGGCCTGCGGGGAGCCGCCGGGCACCACCCAGCCGGTCTCGCCGTCCAGCACCGCGTCCGGTGCGCCACCGGAGTCACCGGCCACGACGGGCAGTCCGGTGGCGGACGCCTCCAGGTAGACGATGCCCAGGCCCTCGACGTCGAGGCCACCGCGCCGGGTGCGGCACGGCATCGCGAAGACATCACCCGCGCCGTAGTGGGCCGGCAGCTCCGCCCACGGCACCGCGCCGGTGAACCGTACCGATCCGGCCACGCCGGTGCGCGCCGCCAGCGCCCGCAGCTCCTTCTCGTACGGGCCGCCGCCGACGATCAGCAGGACGGCGTCCGGCACCGCGGCGGTGATCGCGGGCATCGCCTCGATGAGGGTGTCCTGTCCCTTGCGCGGGACGAGCCGGGAGACGCAGACGACGACGGGCCGGTCGGTCAGGCCGAGGCGGGCGCGGATCTCGTCGCCGCCGGAGCCGGGGTGGAAGGTCTTCTCGTCCACGCCGGGCGGGAGCTGGACCATCCGGGCCGCGGCCTCGGGGGTGAGCGCCGCGGCGATCCGGCGGCGGGTGTATTCGCCCAGGTAGGTGAGGGTGTCGGTGCCCTCGCCGATGCGGCGCAGCAGCTGCCGGGCGGCGGGCAGCTGCGCCCAGCCGGCCTCGTGTCCGTGGGTGGTGGCGACGATCCGGCGCGCCCCGGCGGCGCGCAGCGCGGGCGCCATGAGCCCGAGCGGCGCCGCGGCCCCGAACCACACCGACGTACAGCCGTGCTCGCGCAGCAGCGCGGTGGCGCGGCGGGTGACGGCCGGGGTGGGCAGCAGCATCGTCGTACGGTCGCGGACGACCGGGAACTCCTGCTCGGCATCGAAGGCGGCGGTGGCCTCCCGCCCCTCGGCGCCGCGCTTCCAGGTGGAGGCGTAGACGACGACCTGGGTCGGGTCCAGCCGCTGCGCCATGTTGTGCAGGAACGCCTGGATGCCCCCGGGACGTGGCGGGAAGTCGTTGGTGACGATGAGGGTCTTGTGCACGCTGCTCTCTCGGCGTCGGCTCGGCTCGGCGGGCGCGGCCCACCGGCCTCGCCCCCGGCCGACAGTACCGGGTCGAGGCGGAACGGAGCCGGGGGCGGGGCGGGGCCGGGACGACGCGGGCCGGGCCGCCGGGGGCGGAGCCGGGGCGGGCCCGTCGGGACCGGACCGCCCCCGCGCCCGCTGCGGACATCGAGAACGATGGCCTGCGGCTGAGGGCCGGGGCCGCCGTACGGCCGGACGTCGGCCCCGGGGTGCGGCGCCGGGCCCGGACCTTCCGGTGGAGCCGGCGCCCGCCGAGGGGCGTCCCGGGCGGAAGATCCGGCGCGGACGGAAGGCCGGCGCCGCCCCGGCCCCCGCCCCTCAGTGCCCCTTCAGCGCCCCTTTGAGGTAGGCCCGCCACTTCTTCGTGAACTGCTCCATGTCCAGGCCGAGTTGGGAACGGAGTACGGCGTCGAGGCGAGCGTCGCGGACCGCCCGCCGCCGGCCGTCCGCCGCCCCGGGCGCGGGCGCCCCCGGATGCCCGGCGCCCACCCGCTTCCCGGGCGTACCCGTCCCGGCGGGCTCCCCGGAAGCCGCCCCGGACGGCCCGCCGGACGCGTCACCCGCCGATCGCGCACCGTCCGGCGAACCGCCCCCTGCACCACCGGACGGCGTACCGGACGCCGCGCCACCCGACGACACCTTCGGCGACGGCGCCGGAGCCGACGGCGCCCCCGGCCCCCCGTGCCCCTCCCCCGTCGTCACACCGCCCGCCGCCCGGTAGAACGCACGGAGCTTCGCCTCGCCCCAGGTGTCCGCGATCATGCGGCAGGCCAGCCAGCCGGACTCGTACGCCTTCGCCAGCCGGTCGGCGCCACCGGTGAAGCCGAAGTCCGCGTCGGCGGGGAGCTGACGCGGCGGATGCCCGGCGGCGACCGCCCGCGACAGCTCCGGCGCCGCCGCGGACGCCGCGTGCCGCCGCCCCCGGTACGCCACCCAGTCGGCGAACCCCTCCGAGAGCCACAGCGGGGTCTCGCCGGTGGTGGCCGTACGCGTGGCCACATGGGTGATCTCGTGGGTCAGCACCACCGCCCGGCCCAGGTCGTTGAGGTCCGCGTACGCCTCCGGGTTGACGATGACCCGGTCCGCCGGCGCCTTCGCCTGCGCACCCGCCTCACCGGTCGTCACCGCCGCGATGCCGGCGTACGCGGACGGATCGCCGCTGCCCAGCAGTTGGGCCATCCCGGCGACCGAACCGGGCGCCTCGATCACCACCTGCCCGCTCCAGCGGCCCTTCCAGGCGGCGCTGACGGCGGGCACCGCCGCGTCCGCGCGCCGCGCCAGATCCGTCAGCCGGCCCCGGTCCCCGGCCGCCCCCAGCACCAGGGCGTGCCGCCCCCGCACCGCCGCCACCGGCCCCTGATCCCACAACTGGCGGGTACCGGTCCGGCCGGACGCGGCGGCGTCGCCGTCCGACGCGATCCGCCAGCGGCCGTCCGTACGGGTCAGCGTCAGATACTGCACGGAGGTCACCGGCTCGGCGTCGAACCCCTCGATCCGGTAGCGGAGTTCGACCTTGGCGGCCAGCGTCTCGCCGCCCCCTGACGCCAGCGGGAAGGCGTCCGTCGCGACGAGGTCGTAGCGCCAGCCGGTCAGCGGCAGCGCCGCCATCGCGCGGAAGGCACGGCGCTGCCGGTCGCGGTAGCCGGAACGGCCCGGGGCGACGGAGGCGAGGAACGCCGCCTCGTCGTGCTGCCGCACCGCCCGCGCGCGGGCGTCGAGCATCCGCTGCACCTCGGGGAAACGGTCCCGCGGCGGCGGCTGCCGCGCACAGCCGGTCGCGGCGGCGAGCACCGCGGTCAGCAGCACGGCGCACCCCGCGGCCGTGGCCCGGGGCGGTCGCCGTACACCCTGACCTGCCATGCGGCCGATCGTAAGCGGCGGCGTACGGCGGCGAAACCGCTGGGGTCCGGCCGGGCGGCGGCAACGGCACCGCCCCGCCGGCGACCGGGAGGTCACCGACGGGGCGGGAGGTGCGCGGTGCGGACGGCCGGGCGGGTGGCCCGGAGCGTCAGACGCGGACGCCGAACTGGAACGGCATGTTGTTGATCGACTCGTAGCGGACCGCGGCGCCGGGCTTCGGCGCGTGCAGCACGGTGTTGTTGCCCGCGTAGAGACCGATGTGGTGCAGGTCGCCGTAGAAGAGCACCAGGTCGCCCGGCTTCAGCTCGCTCATGCCGATACGGGTACCGGCATTGGCCTGCGCCTGCGAGGTGCGCGGCAGCGACTGGTTGGCCTGCTGGTACGCCCAGGAGGTCAGGCCCGAGCAGTCGAAGGAGGACGGGCCGGTGGCGCCCCACACGTAGGGCGAGCCGATCTTCGTCTGGGCGGCGGCGAGGGCGGCCGCACCGCGCTGCGAGGCGGGGACGTCGTGGCCGAGGTCGACGCGGTCGTTGGAGCGGTTGGCGCGGTTCTCCTTCGCCTCCAGCGCCGCCTTCTCCTTGGCGGTGAGGGTGTTGAGCAGCTCCTGCGCCTTGGCGAGCTTGCCCTGGATCTCGTCCTTCTTCTCGCCGAGCGCCTTACGGGTCTCGGAGAGGTCCTGAATCTTGCGGGCGGCCTCGGCACGCTCCTGCGCGAGGCGGCGCTGCTTGTCCGCGATGACCTTGAGCTGGTCGGCCTGCTTACCGCTCAGCTGGTCGAGGGTGGCGGCCTTCTCCAGGTAGGTGTCCGGGTCGCCCGAGAGGAACAGCTGGACGGAGGGGTCGATGCTGCCGCTGCGGTACTGGCCGGAGGCGACGGCGCCGAGGCCCTTGCGCAGCTCGTTCAGCTCACCCTGGCCGCGGGCCACCTTGTCCTGGAGGTCGGCGACCTCCTTCTGGAGCTTCTGCTGCTGCTCCTTGGCGCCGTTGTACTTCTCGGTCGCCTGCTCCGCCTGCTCGTAGAGCTTGTCGACCTCGGACTTGACGTCCTTCTTCGACGGGGCGGCCTGCGCGGCCTGGGAGGAGAGGGCGACGGCCGCCGCGGCGGTCGCGGTGAGCACGGTCACACGAGTACGGCTCGGCTGCTTGGGTCGACGGTGGGACGCCACGGGGGCGATCTCCTTCTTCCTTCAGCCGCCTACCGGGAAGTGGGGGGGGTGGTGGCCCCGGCTCCGCGCGTACGCCGCGGACTCGGCGGTTCCTTCACTGTTCATCCCGGGTGGATGATCAACTGCATGAAGGTTCGAGGCCCGACCTTAGTAACCGAGTTGTGATCGCTTCAAATCCTCCCGGGTAAAAAACACCCCGACGAGGCCAGGTTTTACCAACATCACACGGGCTGTAGTGGGCACTTGACGGTCAGAGATCAAGGAACGGACAAATCGTCGACCCGTCACCCCTCGGGCACACTCTCCGTCAGACCCGCGCAAGTCGCTTGAGCAACAGGGCCGATGCCACCGGACGCGCCCCGGCCTTCGCCACCCCGTCCGCCACCTCACGGTCGGTGGAGACCACCACCACCGGACGGCCCGGCGGCTCCGCGCGCACCAGCTGCCGGATCAACTCGTCCGCCGTCACACCCGGCTTGCTGAACAGCACCCGCACCCCGCGCGGCGGCGCCAGCAGCACCGGCGCCGCCAGCTCGGCGCCGTCGAAGACACACGTCATCTCCGCGCCGGTCTGCGCGGCGAGCACCGCGAGGCCGCCCAGCAGCCGCAGCCGCTGCTTGTCCAGCGGCATCGTCGGATAACCGGTCTTGGTGACGTTGTAGCCGTCCACCACCAGGTGGGCCTGCGGCAGCGCCAGCAACTGATCGAGCAGGGCCGGATCGGTCTCCGACAGCGCGCGGGCCGCGACATCCTTCGGCGTCATCCGGCCCGGCTCCACCGCCTCGACGGTGTCGGCGGGCCGCACCCCGGCGGGCGGCAACGCCAGCTCCCGGCGCAGCCCCTGCGCCGCGTCCAGGACGGTGTCCAGCAGCAGCCGCACCCGCATGTCCTCGACGCTGCGGCCCTCCCGGGCGGCGCGGCGGCTGGTCTCCAGCGCCGCCTCGCTCTCCCCGATCCGCGCCTTGAGCCGGCGCAGCTCACTGTCGGCCGCCGCCTTCTCGGTCGCCGCCCGGGACCGCTCCGCCTCCAGCGCCGCCTCCGCCTTACGGACCGCCGCCGCCCCGCGCTTGACATCGCTGAGGGCGCTGCGCAGCTTCCGCTGGAGCGCGTCGGTCTCCTTACGGGCGGCGTCCAGCTCGGCGCGTACCCGGTCGGCGTCGGCACGGGCGTCCGCGCGGACCGCCGCCAGTTCCTCACGCAGCCGGGCCAGTTCGCGCTCCGCCTCCTCGCCCGCCCGCTCGGCGCTGGCCCGCTGCGCTTCCTCGCCCGCCGCCGCGACCAGCTTCGACCAGCCGTCGGGGCGCAGCACGTACGCCACCGCCGCCACGTCCAGCGGATCGGCGGCCGCGGGCGGGGTGCCGTGCTCCAGCGCCCCGGCGATCTCCGGCTGCGCCTCGCGGACCTGACCGGCGATGCGCTGGCGGAAGACGGTGTCGCCCGCCAGCGCGGCGGCCATGGCGTTACCCGCGAACTTGGCGCGCCGGGACGGGGTGAAGCGTGCGTACTGCCGCAGCGGCGGCGGGAGTTCCGCCACCGTCAGCGTGCCGAACGCGTCCGCGGTGAGCGCCACGACACGGCGCCGGACGCCCTCGGGCAGCGGGCGGTCGAGGGCCTCCTCGCCCGCGCCGCCGGACGCCGTCCCGTTCGCCCCCGACTCCCCTGCTGGACGCTCCACCACGCTCCACCCGCTCCGATCCTCAGGCGTCCGCGCCCGGACGGTCGACCAGTTCGATCTGGTCGACCGCGTTGCACCAGCGGCAGCGCACGGACTCGATGGCGTCGCTGAGCACCTCGCGCTCCTCGACCTTCGGCTCACCGGCCAGGTCGAGGTGGGTGTACTCCACCACCTTGGACGTACGGGTCACATCGAAACGGGTGAGGTTGCCGCACAGGGTGCAGCGCCACCGGGTCCGGTCCGTCGGCAGAGGAACAGCCATCGTGATCGTCCTTCTTCCTACTCGTGCGGTGCGGATGGTGCGGCCTCACGCGGTGCGCCGTCGAACTGCGGGAAGTACGCAAAGTACCGACCGTAACCCTACGGCCTGACGGCACGGCCGCGCGGGCACCGCCCGGGAGACGGGACGCGGCGAGGCAGTCCGCCCCGATTGCCCCCATTGCGGCATGATCCCCTTCATGACGGCGCCGCCCCTGCCTCCCCCACCGCCCGATTCCCCCCGGCCCCGGTGGCCGCACCTCCCACCGGACGCCCGCCGTACGTACCCCGTGACCACCGTCCTCATCGCCCTCTGCTGCGCCCTCTTCGTCCTCGGCCCCGCCTCCGGCCTCAATCCGCTGTACGGCACCGGCGACGCGGCCCTCGCGGCGCAGACCGCGTACTTCGCGCGCTGGGGCGTCATCCCCCGCGACCTGTGGGCCGGGCACCCGGCCGCCTGGCTCACCCCGCTCACCGCGCTCTTCGTCCACGGCAGCTGGCTGCACCTGCTCGGCAACGCCCTCTTCCTGCACGTCTTCGGCCAGATGACCGAAGCCCGCATGGGCCGCACCGCGTACACCGTCTTCTACGTCGTCACCGGCTACCTGGCACTCGTCGGCTTCGCCGCAGCCCACGCCACGTCCGGCCAGACGCTGGTCGGCGCCTCCGGCTCCATCTCCGGCGTCCTGGGCGCGTTCCTCTACCTCTTTCCGCGCGCCCGCGTCACCAGCCTCTTCCCCTTCCTCTTCTTCCTGCCGCTGCGCTTCCCCGCCTGGGTGGTGCTGCTGTTCTGGTTCGCCCTCCAGTGGCTGGCCGCCCGGCGCGACCCCGCCGGCCCCGGCGTCGCCTACCTCGCCCACGTCGTCGGCTTCGCCCTGGGCTTCCTCTACGCGTGGGCCCGCCACCGGACCGCTACTGTGGGGGTCACCAGGGAGAACACGCCTGCGACCGAGGGAGAGAGCCAGCCGTGATCACGTCGATCGTGCTCATCAAGACCAGCGTGGACCAGATCCCGGAGATCGCCGAACGGATCGCCGCCCTGGAAGGCGTCAGCGAGGTCTACTCCGTCACCGGCGCCCACGACCTCATCGCGATGGTGCGCGTCGCCGCCCACGACGACCTCGCCGAGGTCATCCCCGGCCGCATCAGCAAGGTGCCCGGCGTCGCCTCCACCGAGACGCACATCGCGTTCCGTACGTATTCGCAGCATGATCTGGAGGCGGCGTTCGCGATCGGGCTCGATACCTGACGCCTGGGCGGCGGGCCGTTCCCCTTCCTCCTCGCCTGCGGTGGCCGGTTGCCTGTCTCCTCGCCTGCGGTGGGCCGGTTGCCTGCGGTGGGCGTTGTGGGGCTGTGCCGGTGCCTGGGTCTTTCGGCTTTCCCGCCGTGATGGTTGCGGCTGTGGCGGGCTCTGTCTTTTTTCGTCTTTTCCGCCGTGGTGGTTGAGTGCCGTTGCGCCTGCGGCGGGCGTGGGTTGTCGGGAGCGGGGGCCCTCCTGCGGACTTCGTCCTCCGGAGGGCCCCCTCCCGTGGGTGGGTGGTGAGGGGCCGGTGGGGGTGCGCCGCCGTTGTCGGCTTGCCCGGTCGTTCGGTCTGCTGGGTGCGCCGCCGTTGTCGGTCTGTCCCGTCATTCGGTTCGTCGGGGCGTGCCGCCGTTCCTGTCTTCAGCAGCCAGGTGTCGCGGCTCAGGTGGGCCGGCTCGGCCAGGGTGACTCAGGTGGGCAGGCCGGCTGGGCCACCGGTCTCGCCCCCGCCGGACGCAGGTGTTGAGGCGTGCCCACTCCAGGCGGCACCGTCCCCCACGGCCCCGACCACTGTCTTTCCCCGCCCACCCACGGAAGGGGACGGGCCGCAGGACGGAGTCCGGAGGTCCGGCACCGCAGCCGAAGAGCCTCGCGCAGCGACAACGCCCGCCGCAGGCGCGACGAAGGGAGAGCGGGCGACGGCCCGCAGTACGCGGCGCCCCGCCCGCCGCGCGCGCGACGTCACGGAGAGAGGGCGGCCCGACAACCGCACCACTCGCCACAGTCCGCGCCGCACGGCGAACCCGCACCGTACGAGCAGAAACCGTACGGCCAGAAAAGGCACAGCCGGCCCCGCCGGAAGGTCACGCGCACCAACCGCCCCCGCGCAAGCGGAAAGACCGGGCCCGACCGGGCATTCCTGTCGGAACAGGCCCCGCGCACGTGCCTCCCGCCGGAAGAACCCGCGGCCTAGGCCGCGTACGGCACGCACCGGCCCTCCTCCGTGCGGTAGCTCCACCGGGCGCCGTCCGTGACGAGTTCCTTGACGGCGCGGAGGAAACGGTCGATGTGCTCGTCGGGCGTGCCGGCGCCGAAGCTGACGCGGATCGCGTTGAGGGAGCGCTCGCCGGGGGCCGTGTCGGGGGCGCCGCACTCGCCGGGCTCGTCGGGGGCGCCGCCCAGCAGCGTACGGACCAGCGGGTGGGCGCAGAACAGGCCGTCGCGGACGCCGATGCCGTACTCGGCGGAGAGCGCCGCGGCGAAGTGCGAGCTGTTCCAGCCGTCGACGACGAACGACAGCACGCCGACGCGGGGGGCGTCGTCGCCGAAGAGCGAGAGGATCCGGACGGCGGGGACGTCCGCGAGGCCGGTGCGGACGCGGGCGATCAGTTCCTGCTCGCGGGCGACGAGGGTGTCGAAACCGGCCTCGGTGAGGGCCTGGCAGGCGGACGCGATGGCGTAGGCGCCGATGACGTTGGGCGAACCGGCCTCGTGGCGGGCGGCGGTGGTGTGCCAGGCGACGTCGACGCCGCCGTCGGGGCGCCGTGCGACGGTCCGGCTGGCGCCGCCGCCGGCCAGGTACGGGCCGGCCTCCTGAAGCCAGTCGGCGCGGCCGGCCAGCACACCGGAGCCGAACGGCGCGTACAGCTTGTGGCCGGAGAACGCGGCCCAGTCCACGTCGAGTCCGGCGAGGTCGACGGGGTGGTGCGGCGCCAGCTGCGCGGCGTCCAGCACGATCCGCGCACCGTGGGCGTGCGCCGCGGCGGCCAGTTCCTTGACCGGCCAGAGTTCACCGGTGACGTTGGACGCGCCGGTCACGCAGACCAGCGCCGGGCCGTAGGGGTCGCGGGCGGCGAGGGCCTTCTCCAGGATGTCGACGGCCTGCCGCGGGGTGCGGGGCGCGTCGAGGTAGGTGACCTCGACGCCGTCGCGCCGCTCCCACGGCAGCAGCGAGGCGTGGTGTTCGGTCTCGAAGACGAAGACGCGGGTGCCCGGCGGCAGCGCGGCGGCCAGCAGGTTGAGGGAGTCGGTGGTGGAGCGGGTGAAGATCACCTGGTCGTCGTCGCGGCAGCCGAGGAAGCCGGCGATGGTGGCGCGGGCGTTCTCGAAGAGGTCGGTGGAGAGCTGCGAGAGGTAGCCGGCGCCGCGGTGCACGCTGCCGTAGTACGGGGCGTAGGCGGCCACGTCGTCCCAGACCCGCTGGAGCGCCGGGGCGCTCGCCGCGTAGTCGAGGGCCGCGTAGTCGACCTCGCCGCCGGTGACCAACGGAACCAGGACATCTCGCCCCAGAACGTCCAGCGGGGCACAAACAGGGCGGTCGGTGGCAACGGTGGAGACAGACATGGCGAACTCCCGTGAGAGAAAGGCGAATTCACCGCGCGCGGGCATACGGATATCGCGGAAGGGCGCGGCGGAATCCGGCAGGAAAAGCAGCGGCGGAGCGCTGGAATTACTGAGAAGCGAAAAGCTGGAGAGGGGGCTTTACAGCCCTATCGCATTCGCTGGTTCACGGAAGTTCTCCCTCTGAGGACCAGGATCCCTGGCGAGGGATCCGCGCTTGCCGCAGACCTCGCTGCCTGCGGCCTGGTCATCACCCGGGGCACCCCGCCACGGAAGGAGGGTTGCCGGACAGCGGGCCGGGGCCTGTGTCGCTGTCACTCGTGACCTGCGCAGCATCATGCCATATGCATGGAACGGCGCAAGCCCGGTCCGATTACTGAGATCCATCGGACCGGGCTCAGCCGGAATTCCCCGTAACGGCCGTACGCCGCCCGGACGTTGCCGGCCGCTACGGGAAATCGGCAGCGAACCCCGCAACGGCCGTACGGCGCTCAGGCGTTGCTGGCCGCCGCCCAGCGCTCCAGCGCCCGCTTGGCCGCCCCGGAGTCGATGGACTCCGCGGCCCGCTCCATACCGGCCCGGATCTGCTCGGCCAGCGGCGCCGCGGTCGGCTCCAGCGCGGCGAGCGCCGCCGCGGAGTTCAGCAGCACCGCGTCCCGCACCGGCCCCTTCTCCCCGTCCAGCAGCCGCCGCGCCACCGAAGCGTTGTACGCGGCGTCGGCGCCGCGCAGCGCCTCCACCGGCACCAGCGGGATACCGACGTCCCGCGGGTCGAACGTCTCCTCGCGCACCTCGCCGTCCCGCACGGTCCACACCCGCGACGTCGCGGTCGTCGTCAGCTCGTCCAGACCGTCGTCACCGCGGAAGACCAGCGCGGACGAGCCGCGCTCGGCGAGCACCCCGGCGAGGATCGGCGCCATCCGCGCGTCCGCGACACCGGTCGCCTGGGCCTGGACCCGCGCGGGGTTGGTGAGCGGGCCCAGCACGTTGAAGGTGGTGCGGATGCCCAGTTGGCCGCGGGCGGCGGCGACGTGCCGCAGCGCCGGGTGGAAGGTCACCGCGAAGCAGAACGTGATGCCCGCCTCCTCGGCGACCTCCACCACCCGCCGCGGCGAGAGGTTCAGCCGGACGCCGAGCTGCTCCAGGACGTCGGAGGAGCCGCTCGCCGACGACGCGGCACGGTTGCCGTGCTTGACGACCTTCGCGCCCGTACCGGCCACCACGATCGAGGACATCGTGGAGATGTTGACGGTCTTGGCGCCGTCGCCGCCGGTGCCGACGATGTCCACACCGGGGCCCGGTACGTCGATCAGCCGGGCGTGCGCGTACATCGCGCGGACCAGCCCGGAGATCTCCGCGACGGTCTCGCCCTTGGCGCGCAGCGCCACCGCGAACCCGGCGATCTGCGCGTCGGTGGCCTCGCCCCGCATGATCCGGTCCATCGCCCAGGCGGTGTCGTCGGCGGTGAGGTCCCGGCCGCCGAGGAGGGCGTTCAGCACATCCGGCCAGGTGCGGGCCGCCACGCTGTCGCCGCCTGCCGGGGTCGCAACGTTCATGGTCCACACTCCTGATTCGTGCCTGCGTATGGAGGAACCCTATCGACCCGCGGAACGGCCGGAGGGCCCCGTCCGGTGTCCGGACGGGGCCCTCTGGGTGGCGTCTCACTACCGCCGTGTCCTCACGGCGGCTCGGTGATCAGTGGTGGCCGTGGCCGCTGCTGATCTCCTTGTACTCCTCGACGGTCGGCTTCGGGATGACGTTGTCCTCGCCGTAGTACGCCTTCGAGAGCTTGGCACGCAGCTTCTGCGACCGCGTGGCCTTGCGCTCGACGCCGTTCTCGTCGACCTCGGGCTCCAGCTGAAGCGGCGCGGGCTGCTCGTGCTGGGTGAGGACGTGCAGCTGCTCCTGGCTGAGCGGCTCGTGGACCTCGATGAACTCACCGTGCGGCAGCCGCTTGATGATGCCCGACTCGCGGCCGTGCAGCACCTTGTCCTTGTCGCGGCGCTGCAGACCCAGGCAGATCCGCTTCGTCGCGATGAACGCCAGCACCGGGCCGACGAAGAACGCGATCCGCACGAACCAGGTGATCGAGTTGATCGACAGGTGGAAGTGGGTCGCCCACAGGTCGTTACCGCCACCGATCAGCATCACGAAGTACGCGACCAGCCAGGCCACACCGAAACCGGTACGGGTCGGGGCGTTGCGCGGACGGTCCAGGATGTGGTGCTCACGCTTGTCACCCCGCACCCAGGACTCGATGAACGGGTAGACCGCGATGGCCACCAGCACCAGCGGGAAGATCAGGATCGGGATGAGCACACCGAAGTTGATGGTGTGACCCCAGAAGTTCCACTCCCAGCCCGGCATGACGCGGACGAGACCCTCGGCGAAGCCCATGTACCAGTCGGGCTGGGCGCCGGTGGACACCTGGTCCGGACGGTAGGGGCCGATGGCCCACACCGGGTTGATGCTCGCGATGGCCGCGATCACCGAGATGACACCGAAGACCAGGAAGAAGAAGCCTCCGGCCTTGGCCATGTAGACCGGCAGCAGCGGCATGCCGACGACGTTCTTGTTGGTCTTGCCGGCACCCGGGAACTGCGTGTGCTTGTGGTAGAAGACCAGGATCAGGTGGGCCACCAGCAGACCGAGCATGATGCCCGGCAGCAGCAGCACGTGCACCGTGAAGAACCGCGGGATGATGTCGTGCCCCGGGAACTCCCCGCCGAAGATGAACATCTGCAGGTACGAGCCGATCAGCGGCATCGCCAGGATGACACCCTCGATGAACCGCACGCCGGTGCCGGAGAGCAGGTCGTCGGGGAGGGAGTAGCCGGTGAAGCCGGTGAACATGCCCAGCACCAGCAGCAGGAAGCCGAACAGCCAGTTGACCTCGCGCGGCTTGCGGAAGGCGCCGGTGAAGAACACCCGCATCATGTGGACCATCATGCCGGCCAGGAAGATCAGGGCCGCCCAGTGGTGGATCTGCCGGATCAGCAGACCACCGCGGACATCGAAGCTGATGTCCAGGGTCGACTCGAACGCCTGGGTCATCCGGATCCCGTGCATCGGCACGTAGGAGCCGTGGTAGGTGACCTCGGCCATGCTCGGGTGGAAGAACAGCGTCAGGTAGACGCCGGTCAGGATGATGATGATGAAGCTGTAGAGGCAGATCTCACCCAGCATGAAGGACCAGTGGTCCGGGAAGATCTTGCGCATGTTGGACTTGGCGAGGCTGTAGATGCCCAGCCGGCCGTCCGCCCAGTCGGCGATCCGCTCGCCCCGCGGCGCCTGGCCGCGACGCGCGGTGGTCGCGCTCGTCTCGTTACTCATCCGCGCTCCCAGAAGCTCGGGCCGACGGGCTCCGCGAAGTCGCTGACGGCTTCGAGGTAGCCGTCCTTCACCGTGATGTGCAGCTGCGGAAGCGCGTGGCCCGCGGGGCCGAAGATCACGCGACCGCCGTCGGACAGGTCGAAGGTGGACTGGTGGCACGGGCAGAGCACGTGGTGGGTCTGCTGCTCGTACAGGCTGATCGGGCAACCGACGTGGGTGCAGATCTTCGAGTACGCCACGATGCCCTCGTGCGACCACTCAAGTTCCTGCTTGTCCTTGATGTTCTGCGGCTGGATCCGCACGAGCATCAGGGCGTCCTTGGCGATCTTGCTGTTGAACTCCTCGTCGTCCTCCTCCAGGCCCTCGGGCTTGGCGAACGTCAGGGAGCCAACCGCGATGTCCTCGGGACGCAGCGGCAGGTTGGTGGACTGGTTGACCAGGCGGATGCCCTTCTTCCAGCCCGTGGTGCGCAGCTTCTTCTCGGGCAGCGGCCCGAGGTCGCGCAGCAGGACGACGCCGGAGAGCGGCACCAGGGCCAGCGCACCGAACATCGTGTTGCGGATCAGCTTGCGGCGACCGAAGCCGGACTCCTTCGCGCCCTGCGCGAAGTCGGCGAGCACCTTGGCCTTGACCTCGGGCTCCGCCTCGATCGGGTGCCGGTCGTCGGCGATCTCCTCGTCCGACATCAGCGTGCGGGCCCAGTGGACCGCACCGGCGCCGATGGCGAAGAGCGCGACACCCAGGGTCAGACCCAGGGAGAAGTTCAGCGCGCTGATGTGCCCGATCGGCCAGATGTAGACGATCTTGTCGATCGGGAAGATCACGTACGACGCGATGAACGCGACGGTCGCGAGCATCGACAGGAGGAAGAAGTAGGCCACGACGCGCTCGGAGCGCCGGGCGGCCTTCTCGTCGATGTCCTGGATGCGGTGCTCGTGCGCGGGCAGACCCGGATCCGCGAAGGGGTTGTCCGCCTTCGCCGGCGCACTGTCGTGAGCGGTGCGCTCACTCGGAAGGGATTCTTCTGGCACGTCTGCGTGTCGTCCAGTCTCACTCATGACTTCTTGGCCTTCGTAGTCCGGGCAGCGACCCAGATGGCGACCGCGACCAGCGCGCCCAGGCCGAAGATGTAGCCGAAGAGACCCTCACTGACCGGACCGAGACCACCGAGGTCCAGGCCACCGGGGCTCGCGGTGTCATCGCCGTTGACGGCGCCGAGGTACGCGACGATGTCCTTCTTGTTCTCCGAGGACAGCGTGCCGTCACCGAAGGAGGGCATGTTCTGCGGGCCGGTCTGCATGGCCTCGTAGATGTGCTTGGGGTCCACGCCCTCCAGCGTCGGCGCGAACTTGCCGTTGGTCAGGGCGCCGCCCTTGCCGGTGAAGTTGTGGCACTGCGCGCAGTTGGTGCGGAACAGCTCGCCACCCTTGCCGACGTCGGCGCCGTCCGGGCTGTACTGGTCCTTGCCCGGCACGGCGGGACCGGCGCCCAGCGACGCGACGTACGCCGCCAGCTGGTCGGTCTGCGCCTGGTTGTAGATGGGCTTCTTCCGCGGCACCTGGGCACCGGGCTGCTGGGCCGGCATACGGCCGGTGCCCACCTGGAAGTCGACGGCTGCGGCGCCGACACCGACCAGGCTCGGGCCGTCGGACGAGCCCTGACCGCCGGTGCCGTGGCAGCTGGCGCAGCCGACGGCGTAGAGCTTCTTGCCCTCCTTGATGGCAAGAGACTGGGCGGTGTCATCGGCCTGAGCCTTGTCCGCCGGCGCGAACGCGGCGTACAGCCCCCCAGTGACCGCCAGCGCGAAGAGTAGGACGACGAGCGCCGCCAGCGGATGGCGCCGTCGTGCGGAGAGCTTTTTCACGGATTACCCCGGTGTCAGGATCTTCTGCGTCGATGCTTTGGCTATGTCTGTCTGAACTGCGGTTCCCGGTCGGGACCGGTTACCGGATCAGGTAGATCGTGGCGAAGAGGCCGATCCAGACGACATCGACGAAGTGCCAGTAGTAGGACACGACGATGGCCGCGGTGGCCTGTTCGTGGGTGAACCTCTTGGCCGCGTACGTCCTGCCCAGGACCAGCAGGAAGGCGATCAGACCGCCTGTCACGTGCAGACCGTGGAAGCCGGTGGTCAGGTAGAACACCGAGCCGTAGGGGCCGGACGAGAGCGAGAGGCCCTCGTGCTTGACCAGTTCGGTGTACTCGTAGACCTGACCGCCGATGAAGATCGCGCCCATGATGAACGTGATCACGAACCACGTACGGAGCTTCTTGACGTCGCCGCGCTCCGCCGCGAAAACACCGAGCTGGCAGGTCAGCGAGCTGAGTACCAGGATCGTCGTGTTCGTCGCGGAGAACGGAAGGTTCAGCGCATCGGAGGTTTCCTTCCAATACTCGGCACCGGTCACCGATCGAAGGGTGAAGTACATCGCGAAGAGGGCCGCGAAGAACATCAGCTCGGAACTCAGCCAGATGATGGTTCCGACGCTGGTGAGATTCGGTCGATTGACCGACGGGTGCGCGTGCCCGGTTTCTACTGTCGTTGCTGTCGCCACGACCGACATTATGTCGGTCGCTTATCCCGCCCTCACTCCGGGGGGTGCCGTTCGGTGTGTCAAGGCCGTATGCCCTGCTCCCGCGGGCCTCTTCCGGCTTCCCCCGAAGGAGGGAAGCGGGCGCCGCCGCGGGGCCCGGGTGCCGTACCGTGGCCAGTCCTGACGGGCCGTCGGACAGATCTTGACGGCGTACGGACCCTCCTGTCGGCGGCCCCTGCGGGAGTAGCATCCGAGCGCCCCCTACGGCGGGGGCGTCCGCCGCACGGGCGCCGCCCCGGTCCGTACCGCTTCGAAGCGTGGAGGAACGATGCAGGCGACTGCCACGGTGCTGGTCTACAGCGACAACGCCACCACCCGCGAGCAGGTGAGGCTGGCCGCCGGGCGGCAGCCGGCATCCGATGTCCCGCCGGTGGAGATCCTGGAGTGCGCGACCCTGCCGGCCGTCCTGGAGGCGCTGGAGCAGGGCGGTATCGCCGCGTGCGTGCTGGACGGCGAAACCGCGCCGGCGGGCGGGATGGGCGTGTGCCGGCAGATCAAGGACGAGATCTACCGCTGCCCGCCGGTGCTGCTGCTCATCGGGCGCCCGCAGGACGCCTGGCTGGCCACCTGGAGCCGCGCGGACGCGGCGGTGACGCATCCGGTGGACCCGGTGGCGTTCGCCGACGCGCTGGCGTCCCTGCTGCGCGGACGGGTTCTCACGCGCAGCTGAGCGGCCGTCTGAGGCGCCCTCAGACCTCGGGGCGCAGCCGGGCCGCATCCGCGGGCTCCCGCTGCCGCTCGGCCGCCCCTGTGGTGGTGGCGGCGCCGTTCCTGAGGGCGCTGCCCTCGCGCCATTCCTGCCAGGGCATGTTCCAGTCGCCGAAGCCGTTGCCGAAGGGCGCCATGTCCTCGCCGCCGCTGTTGACGACCTTGACGATGTCGCCGACGCGCACGGTGTTGAAGAACCACTCGGCGTCGCCGGTGGACATGCCCGTGCAGCCGTGGCTGACGTTGGCCGCGCCCTGCGATCCCACGGACCAGGGCGCGGCGTGCACGTACTCGCCGCTGGTGGTGACCCGGGTCGCCCAGTAGACGGGCAGGTCGTAGGAGTCCGAACTGCCGTCCGGGATGCCGATGCTGCCGCTCGTCATCCGGACGAAACTCTCCTTGGCGAGGACGACCTTGACGCCGTTACGGGTGTCGAAGCCGGGCTTGCCGGTGGTGACGGGCAGCGTGTTGATCTGCCGGCCGTTGCGCAGCACCGTCATGGTGTGGGACGCCGCGTCGGTGATGGAGACGACCTTGTCCCCGGTGGTGAGTTTCACCGGCTTGGCGGGGCCGCCGTAGAGGCCCTTGGAGATCTTCAGGCCCTCCAGGTTGCTGTGCACCTCGATGGCGGCGTGCGCGGGCCAGTACTCCTTGGGGCGGAAGTGCAGGGTCTTGCCGTCGACCCAGTACCAGGAGCCCTGGACGCGGGGGGTGGAGTCGACCTTCAGGGCGCTCTCGACGACCGCGCGGGCCTGCGGGTCCTTGATCTCCCGGCTGAGCTTGGCGGTGACCGGCTGGCCGACGCCGTACTCGCCGCTGTCCGGGCCGAAGGTGACCTGGAGCCGGTCCCCGCCGCCCCTGGTGGCGACGTGGAGCGTCTTGCGGCCGGGGTCACCGTCCTCGTTCTCGGTGCTGACCTGCACCGTGTAGCGGACGCCGGCGGCGAGCGGCACGGTGGTGCGCCAGTGCTTGCCGTCGGCGGTCAGCTCGCCGCGGATGGAGCGGCCGGAGGCGTCGGTGGCGGTGACGTCCGTGATGCGCGCCTCGTCGTCCGTGACGGACACTTCGAGCGGCTTGTTGGGGTCCGCCTTCCGTGTCCCGTCCGGGGTGTTGGACGTGATCTGGTCGGCCGCGTCGTAGGGGTTTGCGGAGAGCGATTCCGACGACGAGCCCCCGCACGCGGTGGCGGACACCGCGAGGGGCACGAGCAGGAGGCCGCAGCTCAGCACCGTCCGGGTTCGGGGTCTGGGACTCATGTACCAAAAATATGGAGAAATCCCGGGAGCGGCGCGCTGGAGGACTGCAAACGGGGCGGGCCCGGACACCAGTTGAGGTGTCCGGGCCCGCCCTTACGGCACGAGTGCCGTGGTCACTGCGTGCGGTTCTCGCCGCGGTAGTACTCGAAGACCCAGCCGAACAGGCCGACGAGGATGACCGGTGCCGAGAAGTAGATCAGCCACCAGCCGAAGACGACGCCCATGAAGGCGAGGGCACCGCCGACGGCCAGCGAGAGCGGCTGCCAGCTGTGCGGGCTGAAGAAGCCCAGTTCACCCGCGTCGTCCGCGACCTCGGCGTTCTCGTTGTCCTGCGCGCCCGCGTCGACCCGCCGGGCCGTGAAGGCCAGGTAGTAGCCGATCATGATGCACAGACCGAACGCGAGGAACAGCGCGGTGGTGCCCGCCGGCTCCTTCGACCAGACGCCGTAGACGACCGCCATGGCGAGGACGAAGACGGAGAGCCAGATGAACATCTTGCCCTGGATCTTCACTTGCCAGCCTCCTTGCCGCCGGCGAGAGCCTTGTCATCCGCCGAACCGTGGCCGTTCTGGAGGGCGTCCAGCGCGGCGATCTCCGGGTGGTGCAGGTCGAACGCCGGGGATTCGGACCGGATGCGCGGCAGCGTGAGGAAGTTGTGCCGCGGCGGCGGGCAGGAGGTCGCCCACTCCAGGGAGCGGCCGTAGCCCCACGGGTCGTCGACCTCGACCTTCTTGCCGTACTTGGCGGTCTTCCAGACGTTGTAGAAGAACGGCAGGATCGACAGGCCGAGCAGGAAGGACGCGATCGTCGAGATGGTGTTCAGCGTCGTGAAGCCGTCGGCCGCGAGGTAGTCCGCGTAACGACGCGGCATGCCCTCGACACCCAGCCAGTGCTGCACGAGGAACGTGCCGTGGAAGCCCACGAACAGCGTCCAGAACGTGATCTTGCCGAGGCGCTCGTCCAGCATCTTGCCGGTGAACTTCGGCCACCAGAAGTGGAATCCGGAGAACATCGCGAAGACGACCGTGCCGAAGATGACGTAGTGGAAGTGGGCCACCACGAAGTACGAGTCGGAGACGTGGAAGTCCATCGGGGGCGACGCCAGGATGACGCCGGTCAGACCACCGAAGGTGAAGGTGATCAGGAAGCCGATCGCCCAGAGCATCGGCGTTTCGAAGGACAGTGAGCCCTTCCACATCGTGCCGATCCAGTTGAAGAACTTCACACCGGTCGGGACCGCGATGAGGAATGTCATGAACGAGAAGAACGGTAGAAGTACGCCGCCCGTCACATACATGTGGTGCGCCCAGACCGTCACCGAAAGACCGGCGATGGAAATCGTCGCGGCGATCAGACCGATGTAACCGAACATCGGCTTCCGGGAGAAGACCGGAATGACCTCGGAAATGATGCCGAAGAACGGCAGCGCGATGATGTACACCTCGGGGTGTCCGAAGAACCAGAAGAGGTGCTGCCAGAGCAGTACGCCGCCATTTGCCGCGTCGAATACATGGGCACCGAACTTACGGTCCGCCTCCAGGGCGAACAGCGCGGCGGCCAGGACCGGGAAGGCGAGCAGGACCAGGACACCGGTCAGCAGCACGTTCCACACGAAGATCGGCATACGGAACATCGTCATGCCGGGGGCGCGCATGCAGATGATCGTGGTGATGAAGTTGACCGAACCGAGGATCGTGCCGAAGCCGGAGAAGGCCAGACCCATGATCCACATGTCGGCGCCGACGCCCGGCGAGCGGACGACGCCCGACAGCGGGGAGTAGGCGAACCAGCCGAAGTCGGCCGCACCCTGCGGGGTGAGGAAGCCGGCCACCGCGATCAGCGAGCCGAAGAGGTACAGCCAGTACGCGAACATGTTCAGCCGCGGGAACGCCACGTCGGGCGCGCCGATCTGCAGCGGCATGATCCAGTTGGCGAATCCGGCGAACAGCGGCGTCGCGAACATCAGCAGCATGATCGTGCCGTGCATCGTGAACGCCTGGTTGAACTGCTCGTTCGACATGATCTGCGTGCCCGGACGGGCCAGCTCGGCGCGCATGAGGAGCGCCATCACGCCGCCGATGCAGAAGAACGCGAACGAAGTGACCAGGTACATCGTGCCGATCGTCTTGTGGTCGGTGGTGGTGAGCCACTTGACCACGGCGATGCCTGGTTGCTTCTTCCGTACGGGCGGTGCTGCCGGAGCCGAATCGGCGGCGGCACCCTGGGGTTCGTTGAGGATGCTCACTTGGTCTTGGTCTCCGCGTTCCTGGCGTGGGCCGTCTGGTCCTCGCCCGACGGCAGGTAGCCGGTCTGGCCCTTCTTCGCCAGGTCCTTCAGGTGCTCCCGGTACTTCTCGGGGGAGACGACCTTGACGTTGAAGAGCATCCGGGAGTGGTCGACGCCGCAGAGCTCGGCGCACTTGCCCATGAAGGTGCCCTCCTTGTTGGGGGTCACCTCGAAGACGTTGGTGTGTCCCGGGATGACGTCCATCTTCATCAGGAAGGGCACCACCCAGAAGGAGTGGCTGACGTCACGCGAGGTCAGGATGAACTGGACCCGCTCGCCCTTGGGGAGCCAGAGCGTCGGGCCCGGGTTACCGGTGTCGGGGTCCCGGGTGGCGGGGGTACCGGCGTCGTGGACGCCGTCGGCGCCGGCCGGGAAGCCCTTCTTCCACTTGTCGGGGATCGCCTTGAGCTGCTTCAGCTCTTCCTTGTTCGCGGCGGTGGACTTGTTGCCGTCCACGTCCTCGACGTAGTTGAACGCCCAGCTCCACTGGAAGCCCACCACGTTCACCACGTGGGCCGGCTTCTTGGACGTCTTGAGGAGTTCGCTCTCATCGCGCGCGGTGAAGTAGAAGAGCACCGCGATGATGATGAACGGAACGATGGTGTACAACGCCTCGATCGGCATGTTGTACCGGGTCTGTGCGGGGACCTCCACCTTGGTCCGGCTGCGGCGGTGGAAGATCACGCTCCAAATGATCAGGCCCCAGACCAGCACGCCCGTTGCGAGGGCGGCGGCCCAGGAGCCCTGCCAAAGAGAGAGGATCCGCGGCGCCTCGTCCGTGACGGGCGTCGGCATACCGAGGCGGGGGAAGTCCTTTGATGTGCAACCAGTAGCGGTCGCCAGGACCAGGCCCGCAGCAAGCACCTGCGGCAGCTTCCGCCGCATCGGGCGCCGCGACGAGCGGTCGGAGCCGTTGGGACTCACGTAGCGCCTTCCCGAGAGTCTCGCCCGCGAGACCGGCTGCGGCCGTCTCGCTGGTCGGTCGCCGGCCCTGGCGCGGGCAGGGGTTTGGATGTTTATGCGGACCAAACCCTACTGGACGCTATTTGAGGGTGCGCGGGGAGGGTGCCCAACGCGGCGCGTCACTCCCCGAAGGGGTGGTTCCGGCAGGTCCGCGGCCTCCTTCCCGCCCCCGAATGCCCGCCTTCCCCCGGGATCTGACGCCCCGCCCGGGACCGCCGGGCGGCCCCCCGCGGCGGGGGTCGCCGCGGCTCCTCGGGCGGCCGCTACCGTCTCGTACGTGCCTTACTTCGACGTCGCGTCCTCCGCTCCGCTGCACCCCGTCGCCCGGGAGGCGTTGCTCGCCTCGCTGGACGAGGGCTGGGCCGATCCGGCCCGGCTGCACCGGGAGGGGCGGCGGGCGCGGATGCTGCTGGACGCCGCCCGGGAGGCCGCCGCGGAGGCGCTGGGGTGCCGGGCCGACGAGCTGGTTTTCACCCCTTCGGGTACGCAAGCGGTGCATTCGGGCATCTCCGGCGTGCTGGCGGGGCGGCGGCGGACCGGCCGGCGGCTGGTGCGGTCGGCCGTGGAGCACTCCTGTGTCCTGCACGCGGCGCAGGTGCACGAGGCGGCCGGCGGGACGGTGGCGGAGGTGGGGTGCGACCGTACGGGGCGGGTCGCGGCGGCCGCGTTCGCGGCGGCGCTGACGCCGGACACCGCGCTGGCGGCGCTGCAGTCCGCCAACCACGAGGTGGGCACCGAGCAGCCGGTCGCGGAGGTGGCCGAGGCGTGTGCGGCGGCCGGGGTGCCGCTGCTGGTGGACGCGGCGCAGTCGCTGCCGTGGGGACCGGTGCCGGGCCCGTGGTCGGTGCTGGCGGGCAGCGCGCACAAGTGGGGCGGTCCGCCCGGGGTGGGGCTGCTGGCCGTACGGAAGGGGACGCGGTTCGCGCCGCGGGGGCCGGTGGACGAGCGGGAGTCGGGCCGCTCCCCCGGTTTCGAGAACGTACCGGCGATCGTGGCGGCGGCCGCGTCGCTGCGGGCGGTGCGGGCGGACGCGGCGGCGGAGGCGGAGCGGTTGCGGGGGCTGGTGGCGCGGATCCGGGAGCGGGTGCCGGCGCTGGTGCCGGATGTGGAGGTGGTGGGCGATCCGGAGCGGCGGCTGCCGCATCTGGTGACGTTCTCCTGTCTCTACGCGGACGGGGAGTCGCTGCTGCACGGTCTCGACCGGGCCGGGTTCTCGGTGTCGTCCGGCTCGTCGTGCACCTCCAGCACGCTGACGCCGAGCCATGTGCTCAAGGCGATGGGGGTGCTGTCCGAGGGGAACGTCCGGGTGTCGCTGCCGTCCGGGACCTCGGCGGACGAGGTGGAGCGGTTCCTGGACGTGCTGCCGGAGGCGGTGCGGGAGGTGCGCGCGGCGCTCGGCGCGCCGGGGCGGGCCGCGGCGCCGGCGGGCGGGGAGCCCGGGTCGCTGGTGGTGGACGCGCTGGGCGAGCGGTGCCCGGTGCCGGTGATCGAGCTGGCGAAGGCGGTCGGCCGGGTGCCGGTGGGCGCCACCGTGACGGTCCGCTCCGACGACGAGGTGGCGGCGCTGGACATCCCCGCCTGGTGCTGGACGCAGGGTCAGGAGTACGTCGGCGAGCGGCCCCTGGAAGGGGAGCCCGGCGCCGCGTACGTGGTGCGGCGCCGGGTGTGAGGGGACGGGCGGACGGGCAGGGCGGGCTCCCGGGCGGACGCGCCGCCGTGCCCGCGCTCTTCGCCGGACTGCGGGCGGGCGCCGGGCCGTACGCGGGAACCGGTCCCTCCCCGGGAACCGGTCCCTCCCCGGAGTGAGGCACGGGCCGCGCCCCGGGCTGGGCATGCCGCGGCCCCGTGGTCCTCGCCTGGGGCGGGGCACGGGGCCGCGGTCACACCTCGGGGCGGCGCAGGTTTCCCCGACGCCGGGGAAGGTCAGGCCAGGTGCTGCTGGATCTCGGCGGCGGCCTCGTGGCCGTACGCCTTGGTGAAGCGGTCCATGAAGTGGCTGCGGTGCAGCTCGTACTCCTGGGTGCCGACGGTCTCGATGACGAGGGTGGCGAGCATGCAGCCGACCTGGGCGGCGCGCTCCAGGCCGACGCCCCAGGCGAGGCCGGAGAGGAAGCCGGCGCGGAAGGCGTCGCCGACGCCGGTCGGGTCGGCCTTGGTGTTCTCCTCGGGCGTGGCGACCTCGACGGCCGGCTCACCGGCGCGTTCGATGCGGACGCCGTTGGCGCCGAGGGTGGTGACGCGGGTGCCGACCTTGGCGAGGATCTCCTCGTCGCTCCAGCCGGTCTTGGACTCGATGAGGCCCTTCTCGTACTCGTTGGAGAAGAGGTAGGCGGCGCCCTCCATGAGGGTGCGGATGGCCTCGCCGTCCATGCGGGCGATCTGCTGGGAGAAGTCGGCGCCGAACGGGATCTGGCGGGTGCGGCACTCCTCCGTGTGGCGGATCATCGCCTCCGGGTCGTCCGCGCCGATGACGACGAGGTCGAGGCCGCCGACGCGCTCGGCGACGGTCTGCAGCTCGATGAGGCGGGCCTCGCTCATGGCGCCGGTGTAGAAGGAGCCGATCTGGTTGTGGTCGGCGTCGGTGGTGCAGACGAAGCGGGCGGTGTGCAGCACCTCGGAGATGCGGACCGAGCGGGTGTCGACGCCGTGACGGTCGAGCCAGGCGCGGTACTCGTCGAAGTCGTTGCCCGCGGCGCCCACCAGGATCGGTGTGGCGCCGAGCTGGCCCATGCCGAAGCAGATGTTGGCGGCGACGCCGCCGCGCCGGACGTCGAGCTGGTCGACGAGGAAGGAGAGGGAGACCGTGTGCAGCTGATCGGCGACCAGCTGGTCGGCGAAGCGGCCGGGGAAGGTCATCAGGTGGTCGGTGGCGATGGAGCCGGTGACTGCGATACGCACGGCTGTCTACTCCTGCGGAGGCGTAGGGAGGGGCGGGCGTTGCACCACGCTACCCGCTCCCCGGGGCCTCTCCCACCTGCCGGAACTACCCCATAGTAGGGCTTTCCCGACTGGTTCCGGATGCGTACGGTTCCGGTATGACCAAGCCTGTGAAGCACGTCACCTCCCCCACCGGTGCCCGGCGCCCGGACGCCGCCGAGCCCGAATCGCTGGACCAGCTGCGCGGCGACTGCGCGCGGATGGCGCCGCGCTGGCACTCGGCGCCCGCCGCTCCCCCGTCACCCCGCGCCGCCGAACTGCGCGGGGTACGCGTCCCGGAGCGGTCCGCGGCGCTGGTGGACGGTATGGCGGAGTACGGGGACTGAGACCGGGTAGGGCCGGGCCGGGACGACGGCGCGCGCCCCGGGCCCGTGCGGCGGTGCGCCCGGGTCCGCCCGTCATCGCAGGCGCCGCCCGCGGTGCCGGGCGCACCGGCCGGGAACCGCCCGCGCCCCTGCGGCGTCCCACCGGTGCCCTCCCCCGCGGAGGGCGTACGACGACGGCGGAGCCGAAGGAGCGATGCGGTGAACAGCGAGGACACCACCCCCGAATCGACCGGTGCCACGCGGTCGCGGCGGAACCGGGTCGCGGTCGTCTCGGTGGCCGCGGCGGTGCTGGTGGCCGGTGGCGGGGCCGCGTACTGGGCCTCGGCGGCGGGCGGCGACGGCCCGGAGCGCGGTACGGCGGGCGGCCCGCCGCCCCTGGTGCTCGACGGCTACCAGGGCCGGGGGCAGATCGCCGCCGGTGAGCCCAACCCGCAGGGTGCCGCGTACCGGCCGGTGAAGGCGCTGCCGGACGGGCCCGGCGCCGCGCCGGTGTACCGGCCCCGGGGCGGCGTGGCGCCGGATGCGGTGAAGCGGCTGGCGAAAGCGCTGGATGTGGCCGGAAAGGTCCGGTCCGAGGGCACCACCTGGAAGGTCGGCGGGCCGGCGCGGGACGGCCGGGGCCCGGTCCTGACGGTCTCCAAGACCGGCTCGGGCTCCTGGACGTACTCCGCGTACGGCACGCCCGGCGGCACCAACTGCGCGCTGCCCGCCTCCCCCGGCGGCGGATCGGACGGCGGGGCGTCACAGGCGCCGGGGTGCCCGTCGTACCGGGGCGGGCCGGACGCCGCGACGCGGGACGACGGCAGCGGCGCGGGCGCCGTTTCGCAGGACGCGGCGGTGCGGGCGGTGCGGCCGGTGCTGGCGGCGCTGGGTCAGTCCGACGCCCGGCTGGACGCGCACGGGCTGTCCGGTGCGGTGCGCACGGTGCGGGCCGATCCGGTGCTCGGCGGGCTGCCGACGTACGGCTGGCAGAGCGACCTCCAGGTCGGCGCCGACGGTCAAGTGGTCGGCGGCAGCGGGCAGTTGGCGCGTCCGGTGAAGGGTGCCGAGTACCCGGTGCTGAGCGCGGAGCGGACGCTGGCGCGGCTCAACTCCCGCGACGGGAGCCACACTCCGGGCGACTGCCCGTCGTCGGGCGCGGCGCCGGGGAGGTCCGGCGGTATCGCACGGTGCGAGCCGGCGCCGACCCGGGCGCAGAAGCCGGCCCAGGTGACCGGCGCGGTCTTCGGACTGTCGGTGCAGTACGTCTCGGGCGGTCAGGCGCTGGTGCCGTCGTGGCTGTTCGAGGTGCGGCAGCCGGGCGCCGGCGACGGTCCGGACGCGGCGTCGACGGTGGCGCACCCGGCGGTGCAGCCGCAGTACCTGACGCACCCCGGCGACGGGCCCGCGAAGGGGTCGCCGGCGCCGTCCGGACAGCCGGGCGCGATGGCGGCGGAGGCGTACGCGGTCTCCGACGGTGGCCGGAAATTGACGCTGCACTTCTGGGGCGGCGTGTGCAGCACGTACACGGTGCGCGTACGGGAGTCGGAGGCGGCGGTACGGACGGAGATCACCGGCAGGGCGAAGAAGCCGGGGCAACTCTGCGTGAAGAGCGCGAAGGAGTTCACCCGGTCCGTGACGCTGAAGGCGCCGCTGGACGACCGGAAGGTGCTGGACGCCTCGACGGGTGAGCCGGTGCCCGCGCAGTAGCCCCGGCGGCCCGGCGGGCGCGCCCGTCCGGGCCCCGGCCGTGCGGGCCGGCCGGATCTCCCCGTCCGGCCGGTCCGCGCGGCGGGGCCGGGCGGGGCGCGCCCGGGGACGTACGGCGAACGGCGGAAGGCGGCACCCTCGCGGGATGCCGCCTTCCGCCGTCTGTCGTCCCGCAGCCGGTCAGCTGAAGGAGTCGCCGCAGGCGCAGGAGCCGGTGGCGTTGGGGTTGTCGATCGTGAAGCCCTGCTTCTCGATGGTGTCGACGAAGTCGATCGAGGCACCGCCGAGGTACGGGGCGCTCATCCGGTCGGTGACGACCTTGACGCCGTCGAAGTCCTTGATCACATCGCCGTCGAGCGAGCGCTCGTCGAAGAAGAGCTGGTACCGCAGGCCGGAGCAACCGCCGGGCTGCACGGCGACCCGCAGGGCGAGGTCGTCGCGACCCTCCTGCTCCAGCAGGGCCTTCACCTTCGACGCGGCCGCGTCGGACAGGATGATGCCGTCACTGACGGCGGCCTTCTCGTCCTGCACGCTCATCTGATCTCTCCCGGGTTGTACGGACCGCTTGTCAACGGATGCACCCAACTGCAACCGGCGTCGTCCCGGATTAATTCCGGCTGCGCGCGTGGTGGTGGGGCCCTTCCGGGCCGCCCCGGCCGGGCTCCGCTGACCTTCCCTCCTCATGCTCGCACACCTGCGCACGGGGCCGCTGTGACGCCCGGGAACGGCGGGTACGGATGCGTCACATCGACACTATGGCCATCGTCAAAGTGACGTGAAGCGGATATCATAGATAGCGTCAAATAGACGAAAAGGGTCCGGCGGCACCTCCGCCCGGACCCCGGTGCGGCCCCCGCCGCGCCCACCGAGGAGAAGAGAGGGTGCGTGTCGTGACCACCGCCCAGCCCCTGGACGTAACGCCGAGCCCGCTGGCGTTGCTGTTGCTCGGCCGCGAGGCCGACCCGAAGAGCGAGCGTGGCGTGGAGTGCCCCGGCGACCTCCCGGCCCCGTCCGACCCGGATCTGGTCGAGCGTGCCCGCGCGGCCAAGGCGGCGCTCGGCGACAAGGTGTTCGTGCTCGGCCACCACTACCAGCGCGACGAGGTGATCGAGTTCGCCGATGTCACCGGCGACTCCTTCAAGCTCGCGCGGGACGCCGCCGCCCGGCCGGACGCCGAGTACATCGTCTTCTGCGGTGTGCACTTCATGGCGGAGTCCGCCGACATCCTCACCGGCGACGACCAGCAGGTCATCCTGCCGGACCTGGCCGCCGGCTGCTCGATGGCGGACATGGCCACCGCCGAGCAGGTCGCGGAGTGCTGGGACGTGCTGACCGAGGCGGGCGTCGCCGGGCGGACCGTGCCCGTCTCGTACATGAACTCCTCCGCCGACATCAAGGCGTTCACCGGCAGGCACGGCGGGACGATCTGCACCTCGTCCAACGCGAAGCGGGCGCTGGAGTGGGCGTTCGCACAAGGGGAGCAGGTGCTGTTCCTGCCCGATCAGCATCTGGGCCGCAACACCGCCGTCCGGGATCTGGGCATGTCCCTGGACGACTGTGTGGTCTACAACCCGCACAAGCCGAACGGCGGGCTGACCGCCGAGGAGCTGCGGGCCGCGAAGATGATCCTGTGGCGCGGGCACTGCTCGGTGCACGGGCGGTTCTCGCTGGAGTCGGTGAACGACGTCCGGGCCCGCATACCGGGCGTGAACGTGCTGGTCCACCCCGAGTGCCGGCACGAGGTGGTGGCCGCCGCCGATCAGGTGGGGTCGACGGAGTACATCATCAAGGCGCTGGAGGCGGCCCCGGCCGGGTCGAAGTGGGCGATCGGGACGGAGCTGAACCTCGTCCGCCGGCTGGCGAACCGTTTCGCCCCCGAGGGCAAGGAGATCGTCTTCCTCGACCGGACGGTGTGCTTCTGCTCGACGATGAACCGCATCGACCTGCCGCACCTGGTCTGGGCGCTGGAGTCACTGGTCGCCGGGAAGACCGTCAACCGCATCGAGGTCGACCAGGAGACCGAGCACTTCGCCAAGCTGGCGCTGGAGCGGATGCTGGCGCTGCCGTAGCCGGACCGCGCGCCCGCCGGGGCCGCGTCCGCCCGGGGGCCGGGCGGACGCGGCCCCGTTTTCGTCAGCCGGTGTACACCACCGTCACCGGCGCCGTGTTGTTCCGCTGCCAGGGGTCGGTCGCCGGGTCGGACGGTGCACGGACCTCGCCCCGGGCGCCGTCGACCCGTTCGTCGATACGGACGGGCAGGACGGTGCCGTACGAGGTGAAGGGGCACACCGCCGTCCGGCGGCCCGTCGCGCGGCAGAAGGTCAGCTCGCTCGGGTACTGCGCGGGGTCGGCGGACGCCGTGCTGAGGCCCTCGGGCAGGGTGACCCGCACCTCCTCACCGGCGAAGTCCTTCGCGAACGGCACATCGGCCATGACGGTCCTGCCCACGGCGCCCTTGATGGGGAAGGGGACGGCCCGTACGTCGTCGACCCGGTCGGTGGTGAACTCCCGGCCGGAGAAGGCCGTTCCGGCGGAATCGTTGCTGTCGGCCGTGAACTCCTCGCCCCGGCCGTCCACGGGGCGCAGCCCGAGCACCGCGCCCGTACCGCGCGGGGACGACGGGCCGAGGAGGGGGCCGTACCGCGCGTCGGAGCGGTCGTGGGCGCGGTACACGGCGTAGTCGAACCGGCCGCGCTGCGCGCTCTCGTCGGCGACGGCCAGGAGGGGGGCGTCGGTCTCGTAGGCGGTGCCGGGGCGCAGTGCGCCGGGGAAGGCGCACTCCGCGCGGGTGGGGCGGACGGGCTTGTCGTAGCGGCAGTTGCGGTAGCGGGGGCGGAGCGTGGCCTGTTGGGTGGTGACGGTGACGACGGTGCCGTCACCGGTGCCGGTGTCGCCCTGGTTGCCGAAGGCGGGCGTCAGCCGTATCTCGCCTCCGGGTGCCACGTCCGTCACGGGCTCGTTCTGCCGGGCGGTCAGGCGGGGTGCGCCGACGACCAGCTCGGTGGTGTGGTGCACGGTGGCGGCGTTGGCGCTGGTCACGGTCATCTTCATGGGTCCGGCCGGGCCCTGCGGCGCGTCGCGGAGGACCTCCGGTGTGAACGGGGTGAAGATCGCGCCTTCGCCGGACTTGATGTCGTCGAGGGCGCAGACCACCTCGTCGCCGGAGCGGACGCAGCCGTAGCCCTTGTTCACCCAGCCGATCTTCGCGCGGCGGGCGAAGGCGGACAGGTCGAGCGTCACCTTGACGCCCCGCACGGCCGGCCCGGCTTTGCCGCCCGGCTTCTCCGGGGCCTTCAGAGTGATCTCGTACGGGCTGGGCCGGTGCTCCCCGTCCGGGCGCGGCAGGTAGTACGTGTGGATCGCGTACGTGAGGTCCAGCCGCGCCCGGGGGGAGCGCCGTCCGGCGTCCGGTGCCCCGCCGCAGGCGGCCACGGTCAGGCCGAGGACGCTCAGCAGCAGCGCCGCCCAGGCCCTCGGCCGGTGTCGTGCCGTTCCCGTTGCCTTCATACGGGAACAGACTTCCGGACCCGCCGTACGGTTGCGGCCGCCGCGGGCTCCGGCTCAGGAGAAGACGAAGGCCAGCACGGCCAGTGCGAGCAGCAGTGCCCAGGGCTCCCAACGGGCGAGGAGGCGCAGGGTGTCGAGGCTCGGCAGGCCCCCGCCGGAGCCGCGCGACGCGCCGGAGCCGCTCTCGGAGGTGGCGTCGCCGGTGTCGTCGCTCATCGCGCCATCGTAGCCACGGCCGTGCGGGCGCGGTCCGTACGGGACCCGTCCCCCCCGCCCGCGGACACGGCCTGGGAGCCCCCGGGTCAGAGCGGCCACGACCAGCAGAAACAAGGTCCTGTCCCCCTTCCTCTTTCCTCGCGTGGTGCGGAAGTCTCGGGCCCGGGAAGTGAAGGACCGATAGGTCACAGGGGTCGAGGAGGCGGACGTGGCGGGCATGGCGGACGGCGGGGACTGGTACGTGGACGGCCGGTGCACCAACTGCGATGTGGCGCGGCAGCTCGCGCCGGAGCTGATCGAGGAGATCGGCCGCAGGTCCGAGGTGGTCCGGCAGCCGCGCGACGCGGCGGAGGAGCGGCGGATGCACGCGGTGGCGTTCGCCTGCCCGACGCGGTCGGTGCGGCGGCGCGGCGGGCGGGTGGCGGCGGAGCACGATCCGTACCCGCTGCGGCTGGACGACGCGGTCAGCCTGTGCGGGCACAACTCGCCGCGCACCGCGGGCGCCAACGCGTATCTGCTGCGGCGGCCGGACGGCACCCGGGTGATGATCGACACGCCCCGGTTCGCCGAACCGCTGGCCGCGCGGTTCACGGCGGACGGGCCGGTGACCGAGGTGCTGCTCACCCACCGGGACCACGCCGCGCACGGCCGCCGCTACGCCGACCGCTTCGGGGCCCGGCTGTGGATCCACGAGGGCGATCTGGACGCGGCGCCGGACGCGGATCAGGTCCTGCGGGGCACCGGTCCGGTGGAGATCGCCGAGGGGCTGGTGGCCCATCCGCTGCCCGGCCACACCCGCGGCAGTGTGCTCTACATCGCGGACGACCGGTACTGCTTCAGCGGCGACAGCTTCTACTGGTCGCGGACGACCGGCGATCTGGAGGTGGCGGAGAGCGTCACCTGGTACTCCGTCACCGAGCTGGCCGCGTCGCTGGCCCGGACCGCCGACCGGCTGCGGTTCTCCTGGCTGCTGCCCGGACACGGCGACCGCAAGCGGCTGCCGGAGGCGGAGATGGCCCGCCGGCTGCGGGAGTTGACCGAGCGGGCGCAGCAGATGCGGCCCCGGCCGGTGGATTTCACGGCGCTGCGGTGGTGAGGGGGGGCGGTGGTCCGGGCGAGGTGGTGACGGGCGGGAGCAGGTGACGGCGGGGGCGCCGGTGCGTCGGCCGGAGGGGGCCGCGCCAGGCCGCCCCGGACCGGGCCGTCCGGCCCGGCCTGCCCCGGGCCCGCCGCACCCCACAGCCCGCCCCGGCGCGGCCGTCCCGCCCCGCACACGCCGAAACCCCCGCGACCGCCGGATGCGGTCGCGGGGGCTTCCCGCTCGCGGAGGGGCCGGGTGCCCGGTCCCCCGGGGACGTCAGACGCCGGCCGGCTCCGGGGCGCGCTCGTCGTCGCGGGCGCCGTCGGCGGGCGGGTTGCCGGTCTTGCGGGCCCGCTTGTCCGCCTTCTTCCTCGCCCGGCGCTCCTTGCGCAGCTCGATGATCGCGTAGAGCGTCGGGACGAGGAGAAGGGTGAGCAGGGTGGAGGTGATCAGACCGCCGATCACGACCACCGCGAGCGGCTGCGAGATGAAGCCGCCGTCGCCGGTGAGCGAGAGCGCCATCGGCAGCAGCGCCATGATCGTGGCGAGCGCCGTCATGAGGATCGGACGGAGCCGGTGCCGGCCGCCCTCGACGACCGCCTCGACGATGCCGTAGCCCTGCGCCCGGTACTGGTTGATCAGGTCGATCAGCACGATCGCGTTGGTGACGACGATGCCGATGAGCATCAGCATGCCGATCATGGCCGGGACGCCCATCGGCGTGCCGGTGGCGACCAGCAGACCGAGCGCTCCGGTGGCGGCGAACGGGATCGAGATCAGCAGGATCAGCGGCTGGACGATCGACCGGAACGTCGCCACCAGCAGCAGGAAGACGATCGCGATGGCCGCCAGCATCGCCAGCCCCAGCTTGCCGAACGCGTCGGCCTGGTCCTGGGAGACCCCGCCGACGGTCGCGGTCGCGCCGGCCGGCAGCTTCAGGGCCTTGATCTCGCTCTGCAGCTTCGCGGAGACCGCGCCGGTGTTGTCACCGGTGGGCTTGGCGGTGACGGTCGCCGAGCGGGCGCCGTCGATCCGGGTCATCTGCACCGGCCCGGCCACGGTCTTGACGGTGGCGAGGTCGCCGAGGCGGGCCACCCCGGCCGGCGTCGGCAGCGGCAGGTCCCTCAGCTCCGCCTCGGTCGTCGCCGGGTGGGCGGACCTGATGACCACGTCGCGCTCGGTGTCGTCGAGGACGGCCTTGGCGCTGGGGGTGCCGCTGACGGCCTGGGCGACGGCCTGGCCGAGCGTGGCCTGGGTGTAACCGGCCGCGGCGGCCTTCGCGTTCGGCGTCACGGAGATCCGCGGTACGGACTGCGAGAGGTCGCTGCTGACGTCGGTGACGTGGTCCAGGCCCGCGACGGCCTTGCGGACCTGCTCGCTCGCCTTCGCCAGGACATCGGCGTCACCGGCCTTGACGACGACGCTGAGGTCCTGGTTGCCGAAGCCGCCGCCGCCCGCGCTGACGGAGGTGGTGCCGGCGGCCCGGCCGAGCTTCGCCAGCTGCGCGCGGAGCTCCTCGGTGACCTTGTCGGAGTCGGCGGCGTCCTTGAGCTTGACCTGGTAGCTCGCCTGATTGGCGCCGGAGCCGCCGCCGAAGGCCGCCATCAGCCCGGAGGAGCCGACGGTGACCTGGTAGTCCTGCACGTCCGCGGTGCCGGCGAGGACCTTCTCGACCCGCTTCGCCTGCTTGTCGGCGGCGGCCAGGCTGGTGCCCGGTGCCAGGTCCTGCTGGATGCTCAGGGTGTCCTGCGCCCCCTGGTCGAAGAAGGTGGTCTTCAACAGCGGCGCCATCCCGAAGGTGGCGACGAGGACCACCACGGCGATGAGCAGGCTGACCGCGCGGCGGCGGGTGGCGAACCGCAGCACCGGCACGTACAGCCGCTGCAGCGCGCTCCGCGCCTCCTTCTCCTCCGCCTCGCGGCGCAGCTGCTCGGGGTCGGTGCCCGCGGGGAGCTCGGGGGCGCGCAGGAACCAGTACGACAGGACCGGCACCACGGTCAGCGAGACCAGCAGCGAGGAGAGCAGGGCGACCGTGACGGTGATGGAGAAGGAGCCGAAGAGGGCGCCGACCATACCGCCGACCACCCCGATCGGCAGGAAGACCGCGACGGTGGTGAGGGTGGAGGAGGTGATCGCGCCGGAGACCTCCTTGACGGCGGCGAGGATCGCCTCGCGCCGCTCCTCGCCGTAGCCCAGGTGCCGTTTGATGTTCTCCAGGACGACGATCGAGTCGTCGACGACCCGGCCGATCGCGATGGTCAGACCGCCCAGGGTGAGCATGTTCAAGGAGAGGTCGCCGGTCCACAGCACGATCAGCGTGAGGACGACGGAGAGCGGGATGGAGACCGCGGTGACCAGCGTCGAGCGCAGGCTCAGCAGGAAGAGCAGGATCACGATCACGGCCATGGCCAGGCCGAGCAGCCCCTCGGTGGTCAGCGACTCGATGGACCTGGAGACCTGCGGCCCCTGGTCCGAGGCGATGGTGACGCTCGCGCCCGCGCCGAGATCCTCGCGGATGGTGTCGAGCTTGTCCTTGACCGCGTCGGAGATGGCGACGGCGCTGCCGTCCTGGTCCATCGTCACGGTCACGGAGAGGCTGGGCCTGCCGTCGGTGCGGGTGATCGAGGTCGGGACGGCCGGCGTCTCGGCGACGGTGGCGATGTCACCGAGCCGGACCGGACCGCCGCCCCGGCCACCGCCCGCCGCGCCGCCGGCGCCGGGCGCCGGGGCGATCCGCAGGTCCTTGATCTGCGCGACGGAGGTGAAGCCCGCGCCGACCTGCACGGTCCGGCTGCGGCCGTCCTCGGAGAAGGCACCGGCCGGCACCGAGGTGCCGCCCGCCTGGAGCGCCTGGCCGAGCGTGGCGGCGTCGATCCCGGCGGCGGCCATCTTCTTGTCGTCCGGGGTGACCGCGACGATCCGGTCCTGCACCCCGCCGACGTTGACCTGGCCGACGCCGTCGATGTTCTTGAGATCCGGCACGACCGTACGGTTCAGCTGGTCGGCGAGGGTCTGCTGGTCCTTCTCGGTCGACGAGACGGCGAGGACGACCGTGGGCAGATCGTCGGTACCGCCGGAGACGACCTGCGGGTCCACGTCCTTGGGCAGCTTCGCCCGCGCCCGGTTGACGGCCTGCTGGACGTCGGCGACGAGGGTCTTGGAATCGTTGCCGTAGTCGAACTGCGCCATGATGACGCCGGAGCCCTCGCTCGACGTCGAGGTGACGCTCTTGATGCCGTTGACCGCCTGGATGCCGTTCTCCAGCGGCTCGACGACCTGCTTCTCGACGACATCGGGGGACGCGCCCTGGTACGGCGCGATCACGGAGACCATCGGCAGGTCGATGGAGGGCAGGAGCTGCTGTTTGAGCTGGGGTATCGCCAGCGCGCCGAAGGCGATCGCGACGATCGACATCAGCGCGATCAGCCCCCGTTGCACGAGGCTGATGCGGGACAGCCAGGACATGGGTGACGGCCCTTCTTCGGTTCTCAAGGCGGCGGGACGGAAGTGGTCGGCGGCCGGGCGGCAGCCACGGCGGCGGGGCGCCGCCCCGGCCGTCCGGGCGCCGGCGGACACGGGAAGCGGCCCGGTTACACCTTCGGTCACCCCGCGGCCCGTTTCCCTCGCTCCCAGGTCGGTTTCCGCAGGCGGGGCGTACCGCGATCGGAGTACGCCCCCCGCGCGCTCACTGCACCCGTGGGCGTACGAGTCCGGTCTCGTACGCGGTGACCACCAGCTGGGCCCGGTCGCGGGCGCCGAGCTTGGCCATCGCGCGGTTGACGTGCGTCTTCACCGTCAACGGGCTGACCTGGAGCCGGGCGGCGATCTCGTCGTTGGACAGACCCTGGGCGACGAGCACCAGGACCTCGCGCTCGCGGCCGGTGAGGGTGGCCAGCCGCCGCCCGGCGTCGGACCGGTCGCCGGGCTCGGGCCCCTCCTCCCCCTGGGCGAGGAACTTCGCGATCAGCCCCTTGGTGGCTGCCGGGGAGAGCAGCGCGTCACCGGCGGCGGCGATCCGGATCGCGGCGATCAGCTCGTCCGGCTCGGCGCCCTTGCCGAGGAAGCCGCCCGCACCGGCGCGCAGTGCCCGCACCACGTAGTCGTCGACCTCGAACGTCGTCAGGATCACCACGCGGACGCCGTCGAGCTGCGGGTCCTGGCTGATCAGCCGGGTGGCGGCGAGACCGTCGGTGCCGGGCATCCGGATGTCCATCAAGACCACGTCGGGCACGTGCGCGCGGGTCAGCGCGTACGCCTCGGCGCCGTCGGACGCCTCACCGACGACCTCCATGTCCGGCTCGGAATCGACCAGCACCCGGAACGCGCTGCGCAGCAGCGCCTGATCGTCCGCGAGCAGCACCTTGATCGTCACAGCGGGGCCTCTTCCGTACGGGCGGGGTGGAGGGGAAGCGTGGCACGCACCTGGAAGCCGCCGGCCGGGCGGGCCCCGGTGACGACGGTGCCGCGCAGCGCCTGGACGCGCTCGCGCATACCGATGAGGCCGTGCCCGCCGCCCGGCTCCCCGCCGCCGTCCGCGGCCCGGCCGCGCGGCACCGGGGTCCGCCCGGCACCGTCGTCCAGCACCGTGACGGTCAGCGCGTCCCCGGCCCGGACGATACGGACCTGGGCCCGCGCGCCGTCGCCCGCGTGCTTGCGGACGTTGGTCAGCGCCTCCTGCACGACGCGGTACGCGGTCAGGTCGACGGAGGCGGGCAGCCCCTGGACGGACCGCGGCGCCTGGAGGTCGACGGGGAGCCCGGCGCGGACGAAGCCGTCGACGAGCGGGGCGAGGACGCCGAGGCCGGGCGCGGGCTCGGTGGGCGCGGCCGGGTCGTCGGACTGACGCAGCAGCCCGACGGTGGCGCGCAGCTCCCCGAGCGCCGAACGGGACGCCTCCCGGACATGTGCGAGCGCCTGTTTGGCCTGGTCGGGCCGGGTGTCCATGACGTGGGACGCGACCCCGGCCTGGACGTTGACGAGCGCGATGTGGTGGGCGACGACGTCGTGCAGCTCCCGGGCGATCCGCATCCGCTCCTCGGCGACGCGGCGGCCCGCCTCCTCCTCGCGGGTACGTTCGGCGCGCTCGGCACGCTCGCGGATGGCGTCGATGTAGGCACGGCGGCTGCGGACCGCGTCGCCGGTCGCGGCGGCCATCCCCGTCCAGGCGACGATCGCGAGGTTCTCCTGGGAGTACCAGGGGCCGGGCCCGTAGAGCATCGCCGCGGCGGTCAGCGCGGCGCCGGTGAGCACGCCGACCCGCCAGGTGGTGGGGCGGTCGGTGCGGGCGGCGAGGGTGAAGAGCGCGAGGACGGCCGCCCCGGCGACGGGGGCGCGGGAGTGCCCGGTCGCGGTGACCAGTTCGACGAGGGTGAGCGCGCCGGTGACGGCGAGGACGGTGCGCGGGGCGCGGCGGCGCAGCACCAGCGCGGCGCACGCCAGGACGGCGAGGACGACGGTGGCGGGCTCCGGCGGGTGCCCGACGAGCCGCGGGCCGTGCGGACCGTGGCGGTCGGCGACCGCGCCGCACAGGATCGCCGCGAGGGCGCAGACGGCGACGGCGGCGTCGAACGCCAGGGGGTGCGTCCGGTGCCACTGGAAGCGGCCGGGGCGCGGGGCTTCCCGGGCGGTGTCGGGAGGGGTCACGGGAGCACACGGTAGCGCCCCGGTCCCGTCGGGGGCCGGGGCGCTGTCCGTGCTGCGCTGGAGTGGGCGCCCGGGGCGGGCGCCGACCGGGGTCAGCCGGGGATCAGCCCGTCGTCGCTGAGCATCTCGCGGACCTCGTCGAGCGTGGCGTCCTGCGAGGGGAGGATCAGCTCGGACGGTTCGAGGGCGTCGTCGGGGAGCGGGGTGCCGAGCCGGCGCACCGCGTCGAGCAGGGCGCCCAGCGTCCGCCGGAAGCCCTCCTCGTCACCGCTCTCCATCTCGGCGAGCAGCTCGTCGTCCAACGCGTTGAGCTCGGTGAAGTGGGCGTCGTCCAGCTTCACCTGGCCCTCCCCCATGATCCGTACGATCACGACGGTCTCCCTCGTCTGCGGTCCGGCGATCCCTGTGAGGCTAACCGCCGGCGTGGGTCACTGCTTGTCGAAACGCGGCTGGTCCCGCGGGGCGGAGGGCTGCGCCTGGCCGCCCTGACCGCCTTCGATGGCCTGCTGCCCGGCGCCGGAGCCACCGGCCAGTTCGGCCTTCATCCGCTGGAGCTCCAGCTCGACGTCGCTGCCGCCGGAGAGGCGGTCCAGCTCGGCGGTGATGTCGTCCTTGGCCATACCGGTCGGGTCGTCGAGGGCGCCGGAGGCGAGCAGCTCGTCGATGGCACCGGCGCGCGCCTGCATCTGCGCGGTCTTGTCCTCCGCGCGCTCGATGGCGAGACCGACGTCACCCATCTCCTCGGAGATGCCGGAGAACGCCTCGCCGATCTGGGTCTGGGCCTGGGCGGCGGTGTACGTCGCCTTAATCGTCTCCTTCTTGGTGCGGAAGGCGTCGACCTTGGCCTGCAGCCGCTGGGCCGCCAGCGTCAGCTTCTCCTCCTCGCCCTGGAGGTTCTGGTGCTGCGTCTGGAGGTCGGTGACCTGCTGCTGGAGCGCGCTGCGCCGGGAGAGCGCCTCGCGGGCGAGGTCCTCACGGCCGAGCGCGAGCGCCTTGCGGCCCTGGTCCTCCAGCTTGGAGGACTGGCCCTGGAGCTGGTTGAGCTGCAGCTCCAGACGCTTGCGGGAGGTCGCCACATCGGCGACGCCGCGGCGCACCTTCTGGAGCAGCTCCAGCTGCTTCTGGTACGAGTAGTCGAGGGTCTCGCGCGGGTCCTCGGCCCGGTCCAGGGCCTTGTTGGCCTTCGCGCGGAAGATCATCCCCATCCGCTTCATGACACCGCTCATGGGCCTCGCGCGCCCCCTTCTGACCGAATTACCTCGGGCGTTGGACTCCAGCACACCTACAGACCCCACAGTACGGGCCCTGGTTCCATTACCGCACTGTTCGGAGCCGGATGTGCTCCTCCTCCAGGACGAGGATTGCTCCGGCACAGGGTGGAGGCGCGCCTCCGAAGGGCCGCGGTCACGTCCGGTCGGTCCCGTTCCGCACGGTGTGACCGGTCCGTTCCGTTGCCGGATCGTTCCCGCTCGGACCGCCGCTCACACCCGCCGACCCCGTACCCTTGGGTGTTGTGTTCCGAAGCCGTTCGAAGGATGAGCAGGCCGCGACCGCCAAGGTGACCGCGGACCAGCCCCAGCAGCCCCGCGACCCGCAGGCCCCCAAGGGCCGCCCGACGCCGAAGCGCAGTGAAGCGCAGGCCAACCGCCGCACGCGTGCCCACACGCCGGCCAACCGCAAGGACGCGGCGAAGGCGCAGCGTGAGGCGCGCCGCGCCGACATGGCCAAGCAGCGTGAGGCCATGGCCAACGGCGATGAGCGCTATCTGCCCGTGCGCGACAAGGGTCCGGTGCGGCGTTTCGCCCGTGACTACGTCGACTCGCGCTGGTGCGTCGCCGAGTTCTTCCTGCCGATGGCCGTGGTCATCCTGGTGCTCACCATGATCCGGGTGCCGCAGATCCAGAACATCGCCCTGCTGCTCTGGCTCGTGATCATCGTGCTGATCGTGCTGGACTCCATCGGTATCTGGTTCCGTATGGGCAAGCAGCTCAAGGAGCGCTTCCCGAACGAGAGCCACAAGGGCGTCAAGGCGTACGCGGTCATGCGCACGCTCCAGATGCGCCGGCTGCGGCTGCCGAAGCCGCAGGTCAAGCGCGGAGAGCGGCCCTGACCGCGACCGCCGCACCCGCCGCGGGGCCCGTTCCGCCCGCGCCGGGCGTCCCCGGGGCCCCGGTAGCGGCTCCCGCCGTACCGGCGCAGCAGGGCGCCCCCGTGGCGCCCGTCGCCGCGGAGCGTCCCGCCGCTCCCGTCGTCCGGCCGTCCGTACGGCAGGAGCTGCTCGGGCGGCAGATCGAGGAGCAGATCGCCGGGCGCTTCCCCGTGGGGCAGCGGCTGCGGGTGCTCGATGCCGGGACGGGCGACGGGGTGCAGGCGCTGCGGCTGGCCCGCGCCGGGCACCACGTCACGGCGCTGGAGCAGGATCCGGGTGCGCTGGAGGGCGTACGGGCCGCGCTGGCCGCGGAGCCGGACGGGATCCGGGAGCGGGTGCGGCTGGTCGAGGGGGACGGCCGGGACACCGGTGCGCACTTCCTGCCCGGCTCGTTCGACGTGGTGCTCTGCCACGGGCTGCTGAGCGGCGCGCGGGACCCGGACGCGCATCTGGCGGGTCTGGCGCGGGTGCTGGCCCCCGGTGGTCTGCTGTCCCTCGTGGTCCGCAACACCGGCGCCGCGGCGATGCGGCCCGGACTCGCCGGGGACTGGCACGGTGTGCTCGCCGCGTTCGAGGCGCCGGAGGGCGGCCCCCGGTCCGGGCTGGACGCGCTGACCGCCTCGCTCGCCGGGATCGGCGCCCCGCTCCAGGAGTGGTACGGCGTCGGCGTCTTCACGGACGCCTCGGCCGACGCGGCGCCGCAGGTGCCCGCCCAGGGCGGTGCGGACGCCGCACGCCGCCGGGAGCTGCTGCTGAGCGCGGAGGAGCGGGCCGGGCGGAGCGATCCGTACCGTACGGTCGCCGGGCTGCTGCATCTGTGCGGGGTGCGGGGCGGCTGACGCGCCCGGTGTGACGACGTGAGGCCCGCGGTCCCCGGTGCAGGGGGCGCGGGCCTCGTCGTGTTTCGGTGCCGGTCAGCCCTCGTCGGCGTGGAGGCTCATCGGGGCCGGGTAGATCTCGGTGCCGTCCTCGAAGAGGCGGACCTGGTCGACGCCGCCGTCGCGGAGGGTCTGCCACTCCTCGCCGATCCAGGATTCGGCGTCGCCCTGGGTCGTGAACTCCTCCGGCTCCACCGTGGGTGTCGCCTCCGTACCGTCCGCCGTCTCGAACCGCCACGTCCACGCCATGTCCGCCTCCTGGGTCCTGGGCGCGGCGGGCGCGCCGGGGGCCCGGTCCGCCGTGCCGTGATGTGCTGCTGAGCGTGTTGTCCTGCTGGTCGTAGGTGGTGCGGGCAGCAGCCTATCGGCCGTGTCGAGAGGTCCCCCGGCGCGCTGCGGGACCCGGTCCGGGGGAAAATCGCCGGGTGGAACTGACACTGCTCGGCACCGGAGCCCCCCGGGGGCTGCCGCGCCCCGGCTGCCCGTGCGCGGCCTGCGCCACCGCCGTCGGCGACGAGGCGCGGGCGGCGACCGCGCTGCTCATCGACGGCGCGCTGCTCATCGACCTGACGCCCGGCCCGGCGTTCGCCGCCGCCCGCGCGGGGCGGTCGCTGGCGGGCGTGCGGCAGGTGCTGCTGTCGCATCCGCACGACGGTCCGGCGCTGGAGGTCCCGGCGGGGCTGCCGCAGCCGGGCCGGGTCGCGGACGGGCGGGAGCTGGCGCTGCTGGACGGGCACCGGGTGCGGGCCATCGCCGTGGACATCCCCGGGACGGGGTACGAGATCGGCGGCGGGGGCGGCGAGCGGCTGCTGTACCTGCCGCCGGGCGCCGCCCCCGCCGGGCCGGTCAACGGTGCGGCGGCGGGCGGTTACGAGGCGATGGGCGGCACCGGTCCGTACGACCTGGTGCTGCTGGACGTCGTCGGGCGGCCGGACGCGCTGGCGCGGCTGCGGGCGAGCGGGGCGGTGGACGCGGCGACCGATGTGATCGCCGTCCACCTCGACCACACGGTGCCGCCCGGCCCGGAGCTGCACCGCAGGCTGGCGGCGGCGGGCGCGCGGGCGGTGCCGGACGGGACGACGGTGGTGGCCGGAGAGTTCCCGGTCGGGGCGCCGCCGGAGCTGCCGCGGCGGACGCTGGTGCTGGGCGGCGCGCGCAGCGGCAAGTCGGCGGAGGCCGAGCGGCGGCTGGAGACCTTCCCGGACGTGCTGTACGTGGCGACCGGCGGGACGCGGGACGGCGACGTGGAGTGGGCGCAGCGGGTGGCGCTCCACCGGGAGCGGCGGCCCCCGGGGTGGCGTACCGCCGAGACCTGCGAGCTGGTGCCGCTGCTGGCGGGCGGGGCGCGGGGCACCGGCGGGGCGCCGCTCGGTCCGGCGCGGGAGCCGGGCGCCGACCGGCGGCCCGGACCGGGCGGCGAGGACCCCGCCGACCGGGTCTTCGACGCGTCCCCGCTGCTCATCGACTGTCTGGCGCTGTGGCTGACGCACGCCATGGACGAGGTGGGGGCGTGGGACGACGCGGCGTGGGAGGCCGGGGGCCGGCGGGCGCTGCGGGAGCGGACGGACGCGCTGGTGGCGGCCGTCCGGGCGACGCGCAGGCAGGTGGTGGCGGTCAGCAACGAGGTGGGGTCCGGGGTGGTGCCGGCGACCCCGGCCGGGCGGCGGTTCCGGGACGAACTGGGGCGGCTGAACGCGGCGTTCGGCGCCGAGTGCGAACAGGTGCTGCTGGTCGTCGCCGGGCAGCCGCTTGCGCTGCGCGGATGACGCGCGGCCGCCGGGGGACGTGTCCGCTTGCCCGGCGGCCCGGCGGCGGGTGCTCTTGAACGGTGACCGAATCCGAGCTGACGGAGCTGACCGGGCCGACCGCGCGGACGGGGCCCGGCACGGCGCCGGGGACCGCCGCCCCCGTCGGCGCCTGCCACCGCACCGCGCCGCGGGCCCACGCCCGCACCACCGCACCCGCCGCGCGTCCGGTGCGTGAGGCGCCCGAGGGGCCCGGAGCGGTCGATCCGCCCGGGGTGCGGGCGGCGGGGCGGCGTGCCCGGTGTGTGGACGCGGCGGTGCGGGCGTACGTGGCGCGGCATCCGGAGGCGACGGTGGTGGCGCTCGGTGAGGGGCTGGGCACCAGCTACTGGCGGCTGGACAACGGGCGGTTGCACTGGCTCTCGGTGCTGTCGCCGGAGACGGCGGCGGTGCGGCGGATGCTGCTGCCGGACGGGGCGCGGCGCCGGACGGTGGTCCGTCCGGAGCAGGGTTTCGGCTGGCTGGACGCGGTGGGCGAGCCGTCCCGCGGGGTGATCGTGACAGCGCCGGGACTGCTGATGCGGCTGGCGCCCGGGGAGGTGCGGGCGCTGCTGGCGGCGTGCGCGGAGCGGCTGCCCGGCGGGGCGCTGGTCTTCGACGCGCTGCCGCGGCGGGCGGCGGTGGTGGCCCGCCGGTACCGGGCGCTCGCCCCCGGTCCGCCGTCCGGCGCGGTCCGCTGGAGCCTGGACCGCGGCCAGCTGGCCGCGCTCGCCGCCGTCCATCCGGCCATCGCGTCGGTCCGTGAACTGCCGCCGCCGGGCGGCCGGTTGGCGCTGCCGGGCGCGGCCGGCGGGTACGGGCAGCGCTTCCCGGCGCTGCGCGCGTGGACGCCGGTGGTGTGCGAGGTGCGGTTCGCGCGGTGAAGGGGCGCGGGGAGGTCGCGCCGCGAGGGGCTGCGGGGTGCGGGGCGGGGCGTGGGCGCAGCGCGTGCTCCGGGCGCGGCCGTGGCGGGCGGTGCCGGTAATCTGCGCCCAATGAGCGCCCTGAATCTCGATGACTTCGCCCACCTGATCGAGCGCCCCGACGGCGGTGCGCGCCGTGACGCCGAGGAGCGGCGTGCCCGGCTGGCCCTGCCGCCCGGGGCGCTGGGCCGCCTGGACGAGCTGGGCGAATGGCTGGCCGCCGCGCAGCGGCAGGTGCCGGTGCGCCCGCTGGAACGGGCCCGGGTGCTGCTCTTCGCCGGTGACCACGGGGTGGCCGCGCTGAACGTCTCCGGGCGCCCGGCGGGCGGTACGAAGGACCTGGTCACCGCCGCGCTGGAGGGCACCGGCCCGGCGGCGGTGCTGGCGCGGGGCGCCGGGGCCGGGCTGCGGGTGATCGACATGGCGGTGGACTGCGACGCCGCGGAGCTGCCCGCCGAGGTCACCCGCCACCGGGTGCGGCGCGGTTCGGGGCGGATCGACATCGAGGACGCGCTGAGCGCCGAGGAGGCCGAGGCGGCGTTCCGGGCCGGCATGGCGGTCGCCGACGAGGAGGCCGACGCCGGGACCGACCTGGTGGTACTGGGCGATCTGAGCGTCGGCGGGACGACCGCGGCGGCCACGCTGATCGCCGCGCTGTGCGGGACCGACGCGTCGGTGGTGACCGGCCGCGGCGGCGCCGGGATCGACGATCTGGCGTGGATGCGCAAGTGCGCGGCGATCCGCGACGCGCTGCGCCGGGCCCGTCCGGTCCTCGGCGATCAGCTGGCGCTGCTGGCCACCGCCGGGGGCGCCGACCTGACGGCGATCACCGGGTTCCTGCTGCAGAGCGCGGTGCGCCGGACGCCGGTGATCCTCGACGGTGTGGTGTCGGCGGCGTGTGCGCTGGTGGCGCAGCGGGTGGCGTTCCGCGCGCCGGACTGGTGGCTGGCCGGGCAGCTCAGCGGCGAACCGGCGCAGGCCAAGGCGCTGGACCGGATCGCGCTCAACCCGCTGCTCGACCACGGCGTCACAGCCGGCGAGGGGACGGGCGCCCTGCTGGCGCTGCCGCTGGTACGGGCCGCCGCCGATCTGGCGGCGCAGCTGCCGGTCCGCGACTGACCGCGGCCCCTCCCGGCCGGTGGTGGCCGGTTTCCGATCATGCGGGAGGGGCGCCGTGCGCCGTGGCGGAAGTGGGGCGCCGTCCCCGGGGCGGGCCCGTAGCGGCCCGTCCGGTGAGCACTCGCGCGGGCGGGCCGGTGGACGGGGCCGCGCCGCCCGTCCGCCGCGCCCGTATCCGCCCACGGAGGTCCGGGCCGTACGGGCCGGTGGCCCGCAGGGTGATTCGCTCGTCCGCGCCCCGGCGAAATGCCGCAGGTGGCGGGGGTGCGGGGCGATGCTCGGGGCGGGGCGCGCCGTGGCGTGCGGCCTTCGGGACGGGAGCGGTACGGGCGCGGCCCGCCGTGAGCAGCAGGGGAGCATCCGATGAGCGAGCCGGTCCGGCGGGGTGTGGTGCGCCGTGCCGTGGAGGCCGAGTGGGGGCCGCTGTGGCGGGCCGTGCGGGGGCCGTTGGCGGCGCGCGGGCTGCGCGCGATCCCGTTCACGCTGACGGCGGTGACGCTGACCCTGACGCTCCAGATCGTGCAGAACCAGCCGTGGGGGTACGGGCCGGTGCAGGCCGCGGGGGCGCCGACCGCCGGGACGCCGCTGTGGCTCGCGCTGCTGCGGACGCCGCTGTCGCTCTTCGTCCCGGCGCTCGACCTGCCGGTGTGGGGTGCGTTGGCGCAGGTCCTGGTGGTGTTCGGGATCGCGGAGGTGACGCTGGGCCGGTGGCGGACGGTGGCGATGGCGTATCTGGCGACGCTCGCCGGGACGCTCTACGCGCGGCTGGGCCTGCGGATCGGGCCCGGCAGTCCGGTGGGGCTGCCGCCCGGGGACGCGTGGGTGGTGGACACCGGGCCGTCGGCGGCGGTGGTGGGTCTGGCGGTGTTCGTGTGCTGGCGGCTGCGGGCACGGGTGACGTGTGCGCTGGTGGTGGTGGCGATGGTCGGTGAGGTGGTGTTCATCAAGAACAACCTCGCGGGCAAGGAGCACCTCGCGGCGGTCGCGGCGACGCTGGTGGCGTGTCTGGTGTGGGAGGTGGCGGCGCGGCGCCGGGCGGCGGAGGCGGGCGCCGTGCCCGGCCGTCCGGAGGCGTCACGCCGCCGCCCGTGACCCATCCCACATGCACTGCTCCGTCCGTCTTTGCCGCTTTCCGCCCTGCCGGCCGTCCCCGCCGCCGGGTTAGCCTGCCGCGATGACCGAGACGCCCGATTCCGCCGCCCCCGCCCCCGCCTCCGTACCGCCGTCGCCCGGGGAACGGGCCGGTGCCGGGGACGCGCTGCGGTTCGCCTTCGGGACGCTGACCGTGCTGCCGGTGCGGGTGCGCCGGTGGGACCGGGCGGCGGCGCGCGGCGGGATGCTCTGCGCCCCGCTGGCCGGGCTGACCGTCGGGGCGGTCGCGGCGGCGGCCGGTACGGCGCTGCTGGCGGCGGGCGGCTCGCCGCTGCTCGCCGCGACCGGTTCCGCCGCGGTGCCCGCCGCGCTCACCCGCGGTCTCCATCTGGACGGTCTCGCGGACACCGCAGACGGTCTGGGCAGCGGCAGGCCGCCCGCGGACGCGCTGCGCGTCATGAAGCAGTCCGACATCGGCCCGTTCGGCGTCATCACCCTGCTGTTCACGCTGGTGGCACAGGTCGCGGCACTGTCCGGGCTGTACGCCGCCGGCTGGGCGCACGGCGCCGTCGCCGCCGTCGTGTCGGCGACGGCGGCGCGGGCCGCGCTGACGCTGGCCTGCCGCCGGGGTGTGCCCGCCGCGCGGCCGGAGGGGCTGGGCGCCGCGGTCGCCGGGGCGGTGCCGCGCGGCGCCGCCGCCGGGTGCGCGGCGCTGGTCTGCGCGGGGGCGGGCGCGGCGGGCGCGACCGGCGGGGTGTCCGGTGCGGTGCACACCGCGCTGGCGGTGGCGGTGGCGCTGGCCGTCTCCGAGGCGCTGCTGCGGCACTGCCGGCGGCGGCTGGACGGGGTGACGGGCGACGTGTTCGGCGCGCTCGCCGAGACGGCGGCGCTGACCGCGCTGGTGGTCCTGGCGCTGGGCTGAGCCCTTCCGGGCCGCCGTACGGGGGCCGTTGACGGCGCCTCATCCGCCCGGCGTCACTGTGGCGCCGGTCTCATTCCGCCCGCGGAACAAGCTGTTCGCCCCTCTTTGCCCCGGCCACCCGAAACGGGCGGAAACCCCTCAACTCCCCTGCTCGAAGAAGGGTGTTGAGCCCCGCGGAACCCTTCTGCGGGGCCGCCGGGGGGCGGAGTGGCCGCGCCGTGCCCCGTTCCGTGCGGGCGGCCCGAGCGTAGGCTCGGCCGCACGCTGCTTGCTGAGCGCGAACGGATTCCCGGACGGAACAGGACTTTCATCACCGTGACTGCACTGACCCTCAGTACTTCCTCCGCCGCAACGGCGCGCGCGGACGCCGTCGTCGTGGGCGTGGCCAAGGGCGCCAAGGGCCCCGTCGCCGCCACCGGCGCCGAAGCCGTGGACGAGGCGTTCGGCGGCAAGCTCGCCGCCGTCCTGGAGACTCTCGGCGCGACGGGTGCCGAGGGCGAGGTGACCAAGCTGCCCGCCGCCGACGGCCTCAAGGCGCCGGTCGTGCTGGCGGTCGGCCTCGGCGCCGCGCCGGCCAAGGGCGAGACGTACGACAACGAGACGCTGCGCCGCGCCGCGGGCAGCGCCGCCCGTGCGCTGAACGGCACGAAGAAGGCGGCCTTCGCGCTGCCGCTGGAGGACGCCGAGGCGGCCGCCGCGGTCTCCGAGGGCGCGCTGTTCGGCGCGTACGCCTTCACCGCGTTCCGCAGCGACGGCGCCCCGGCCAAGGGGAAGAAGGGCGCGAAGGCCGGCAACAGCGGCTCCGCGCCGCTCGCCGAGGTCACGCTGGTCGGCGGCAAGCCGCGGGACAAGGAGTTCAAGGCGGCGACCGAGCGCGCCCAGGTGCTGGCGGCGGAGATCCACCGCGCCCGCGACCTGATCAACACCCCGTCCAACGCGCTGGACCCGAAGTCGTTCGCCGCCGAGGCGCAGGCCGCGGCCAAGGAGTTCGGCCTCAAGGTCGAGGTGCTGGACGAGAAGGCGCTGAAGAAGGGCGGCTACGGCGGTCTGCTCGGCGTCGGCCAGGGTTCGCAGGCCCCGCCGCGGCTGGTGCGCATCGCGCACACCCACCCCAAGGCGGAGAAGACGCTCGCGCTGGTCGGCAAGGGCATCACCTACGACTCGGGCGGCATCTCGCTGAAGCCGGCCGGGCACAACGAGACGATGAAGTGCGACATGGCCGGCGCCGCCGCGGTGTTCGCCACCGTCGTCGCCGCCGCGCGGCTGGGCCTGGAGGTGAACGTCACCGGCTGGCTGGCGCTCGCCGAGAACATGCCGTCGGGCAACGCCACCCGCCCCGGTGACGTGCTGACGATGTACAGCGGCAAGACGGTCGAGGTGCTCAACACCGACGCCGAGGGCCGGCTGGTGCTCGCCGACGCGCTGACCCGCGCGTCGGAGGAGGAGCCGGACGCCATCGTCGACGTCGCGACGCTGACCGGCGCGATGGTGCTGGCGCTGGGCAACCGCACCTTCGGGATCATGGCGAACGACGACGCGTTCCGCACCACGATCCACGAGATCGCGGACGAGGTGGGCGAGCAGTCCTGGCCGATGCCGATGCCCGCCGAGCTGCGCAAGGGCATGGACTCCCCGGTGGCCGACATCGCCAACATGGGCGAGCGGATGGGCGGCGGCCTGGTCGCCGGTCTGTTCCTGAAGGAGTTCGTCGGCGAGGGCATCACCTGGGCCCACCTCGACATCGCGGGCCCGGCGTTCCACGAGAGCGCGCCGTACGGCTACACGCACAAGGGCGGCACCGGCTCGTCGGTCCGCACCCTGCTGCGGCTGGCCGAGCGCACCGCCTCGGGCGACCTGGGCTGAGCCCCGCTCCCCTCCGCGCGCCGACGGCCCCGGGCTCACCGTCCGGGGCCGTCGGTGTGCCACGGGTGACCGCGCCCCGGTGCGCCCTACGGGTGCGGCGTTCGCCCTCGACGAAATCCGCAGGCCCCCGCCCGCCCACCTCAGGTGGCGGTACGCGCCGGCTACGCCCGAGTAACCCGTGAGAGGCGGCTCACGTACCACCGCCAGGCCCGGCCCGCCGTCCCAGCTTCCGCGAACAAGTGCGAAGATGGGTTCTCGGCAGGACAGGGCCCCCCTTACCCAGGGCCGACGTGAAGAGCGGCCGAACCACAGCCGCCGACCGGTCATAGGAGACCGGCTCCGGCGTACCCATGCATGGAGGACGTGACGTGGCGAACGACGCCAGCACCGTTTTCGACCTAGTGATCCTCGGTGGCGGCAGTGGCGGTTACGCCGCAGCCCTGCGCGGGGCGCAGCTGGGCCTGGACGTCGCCCTGATCGAGAAGGGCAAGGTCGGCGGTACCTGCCTGCACAACGGCTGCATTCCCACCAAGGCGCTGCTGCACGCCGGTGAGATCGCCGACCAGGCTCGCGAGAGCGAGCAGTTCGGTGTCAAGGCCACCTTCGAGGGCATCGACATCGACGCCGTCCACAAGTACAAGGACGACGTCATCTCCGGCCTGTACAAGGGCCTGCAGGGACTGATCGCCTCCCGCAAGGTCACCTACATCGAGGGTGAGGGCAAGCTCTCCTCCCCGACCTCGGTCGATGTGAACGGCCAGCGCGTGACGGGCCGCCACGTCCTGCTGGCGACCGGCTCCGTGCCGAAGTCGCTGCCGGGTCTGACCATCGACGGCGACCGCATCATCTCCTCGGACCACGCGCTGAAGCTGAACCGCGTGCCGAAGTCCGCGATCGTGCTGGGCGGCGGCGTCATCGGCGTCGAGTTCGCCTCGGCGTGGAAGTCCTTCGGCACCGACGTGACCATCGTCGAGGGCCTCAAGCACCTCGTGCCGGTCGAGGACGAGAACAGCTCCAAGCTGCTGGAGCGCGCGTTCCGCAAGCGCGGCATCAAGTTCAACCTCGGCACCTTCTTCGACAAGGCCGAGTACACCGCCGACGGCGTCAAGGTGACGCTGGCCGACGGCAAGACCTTCGAGGCCGAGGTCCTCCTGGTCGCGATCGGCCGCGGGCCGGTCTCGGCGGGCCTGGGCTACGAGGAGCAGGGCGTCGCCATGGACCGCGGCTACGTCCTGGTCGACGAGTACATGCAGACCAACGTGCCGACGATCTCGGCCGTCGGTGACCTCGTCCCCACGCTCCAGCTCGCGCACGTCGGCTTCGCCGAGGGCATGCTGGTGGCGGAGCGGCTGGCGGGTCTGAAGACCGTGCCGATCGACTACGACGGCGTGCCGCGCGTGACGTACTGCCACCCCGAGGTCGCCTCGGTGGGCATCTCCGAGGCGAAGGCCAAGGAGCTGTACGGCGCCGACAAGGTCGTCACGCTGAAGTACAACCTCGCGGGCAACGGCAAGAGCAAGATCCTGAAGACCACGGGCGAGATCAAGCTCGTCCAGGTCAAGGACGGTGCCGTGGTCGGCGTCCACATGGTCGGTGACCGTATGGGCGAGCAGGTCGGTGAGGCCCAGCTGGTCTACAACTGGGAAGCCCTGCCGGCCGAGGTTGCGCAGCTCGTTCACGCGCACCCGACGCAGAACGAAGCTCTCGGGGAGGCCCACCTGGCGCTGGCCGGCAAGCCCCTCCACTCCCACGACTGACCCTCAGTCCCGGGCGCGACCACATCCGCACCTCCCCGCGGGCCGAGACCGGCCCGCGCGGGAAACCATCCGTTAGGAGCAACAGAAACCATGGCGGTTTCCGTATCCCTTCCGGCGCTCGGCGAGAGCGTCACCGAGGGCACCGTCACCCGCTGGCTCAAGGCCGAGGGTGAGCGCGTCGAGGCCGACGAGCCCCTGCTGGAGGTGTCGACCGACAAGGTCGACACCGAGATCCCCGCCCCCGTCTCCGGCGTCCTGTCGTCCATCAAGGTCGCCGAGGACGAGACCGTCGAGGTCGGCGCCGAGCTGGCCGTCATCGACGACGGCTCCGGTGCCCCGGCCGAGGCCCCCGCCCCGGCCGCCGCCGAGGCCCCCGCCGCCGCGCCGCAGCCCGAGCCCGCGGCCGCCCCCGCGGCCGAGGCCCCGGCGCCCGCCGCCGCCCCGGCCGGTGGCGCCTCCGGTACCGACGTCACGCTGCCCGCGCTGGGCGAGTCGGTCACCGAGGGCACCGTCACCCGTTGGCTGAAGGAGGTCGGCGAGGAGGTCTCGGAGGACGAGCCCCTCCTGGAGGTCTCCACCGACAAGGTCGACACCGAGATCCCGGCGCCGGTCTCCGGCACCCTGCTGGAGATCCTGGTGGCCGAGGACGAGACCGCCGAGGTCGGCGCCAAGCTCGCCGTCATCGGTTCGGCCGCCGCGGCTGCTCCGGCCGCCCCGGCCGCGCCCGCCGCCCCGGCTCCGGCCGCCCCGGCACCGGCCGCCCCCGCGGCTCCGGCGCCCGCGCCCGCCGCCCCGGCCGCCCCGGCACCGGCTCCGGCCGCGCCCGCCGCTCCGGCCCCGGCTCCCGCGGCTCCGGCCCCGGCCGCCCCGGCGCCGGTCACCCCGGCTCCGGCCGCCGGTGAGGGCGACGGCGCGTACGTCACCCCGCTGGTGCGCAAGCTCGCCGCGGAGAACGGCGTCAACCTCGCCACGGTCAAGGGCACCGGCGTCGGTGGCCGCGTCCGCAAGCAGGACGTCATCGCCGCCGCCGAGGCCGCCAAGGCCGCCGCTCCGGCTCCGGCCGCCGCGGCCGCGCCGAAGGCCGCCGCCCCCGTCATCGAGGCGTCGCCGCTGCGCGGTCAGACCGTCAAGATGCCGCGGATGCGCAAGGTCATCGGCGACAACATGATGAAGGCCCTGCACGGCCAGGCGCAGCTCACCAGCGTGGTCGAGGTGGACGTCACCAAGATCATGCGGATGCGCGCGCGGGCCAAGGACGCCTTCGCGCAGCGTGAGGGCGTCAAGCTCTCCCCGATGCCGTTCTTCGTCAAGGCCGCTGTCCAGGCGCTGAAGGCCCACCCGGTCGTCAACGCCCGGATCAACGAGGACGAGGGCACGATCACCTACTTCGACACCGAGAACGTCGGTATCGCGGTGGACGCGGAGAAGGGCCTGATGACCCCGGTCATCAAGGACGCCGGCGACCTCAACATCACCGGTATCGCCAAGAAGACCGCCGACCTCGCCGGCAAGGTCCGCTCCAACAAGATCACCCCGGACGACCTCGCCGGAGCCACGTTCACCATCTCGAACACCGGCTCGCGCGGCGCGCTCTTCGACACCGTGATCGTGCCGCCGAACCAGGTCGGCATCCTCGGTATCGGCGCCACCGTCAAGCGCCCCGTGGTCATCAACCACCCCGACCTCGGCGAGACCATCGCCGTCCGGGACATGACCTACCTGGCGCTCTCTTACGACCACCGTCTGGTGGACGGCGCGGACGCCGCCCGTTACCTGACCACGGTCAAGCAGATCCTGGAAGCCGCCGAGTTCGAGACCGAGATCGGTCTCTGAGCGAGGCGCCGACCAGCGCGTGCAACGGCCCCGTCCGGGTTCTCCCGGGCGGGGCCGCTCGCGTTCCACCCCGCGTGACCTGCGCCGGGACCGGACGGCCGTGAGCAGCGCCACGTGTGATCCGCGTCCCGGGGCGCCGCCGGGCGATGACCACGCCCCGTATCGTCTCCGTCACCACCCCACCCGCGAGGAGCACCGTCATGACCCCGCCCGTCGTCCATTCGCTGCGCGAGCAGATCCGCGAGCACATCCTTGAGGGGATCGTCCGCGGCCGGTGGCAGCCCGGCGAACGGATCGTGGAGCGGCGGATCGCGGTGGAGCTGGAGGTCAGCCAGACGCCGGTGCGGGAGGCGCTGCGGGAGCTGGAGTCGCTGCGGCTGATCGAGTCGGCGCCGAACAAGGGCGTACGGGTGCGGGACCTGACCCCGGACGACCTCAAGGAGAGCTACCCCGTACGGGCCGGTCTGGAGCAGGTGGCGGCGGAGCTGGCGGCCGGGCGGCTGGCCGGGGACACCGGGGCGCTGGAGCGTGAGGTGGAGCGGCTGCGGGAGGCGGACCGGGCGGGCGACGGCGAGGCGCAGGTGCGGCACACGGTGGCGTTCCACCGGGAGATCGTGCGGGCGGCCGGGAACGGTGTGCTGCTGCACACCTGGGAGTCGCTGGGGGTGGAGGTGTGGACGACGCTGTCGATCCGCTGGTTCAGCCCGGAGCCGCGGTCGCACGCCCAGGACCACCAGGAGATCGTGGACGCGTTCCGGCGCCGTGATCCGCGGATCGGTCCGCTGCTCAAGGCCCATGTGCTGAGCTGCGCGCCGCGGGTCTGACCGGCGGTTCTTCCCGGGGCGGGGGCGGCCGTCGGGCGGCGCTCCCGCCCCGTTTTCGTCTGGCACGCGGTGCCCGGGTATGCGGCACCCCGTGCCGACCTGCGGTGATTCTTCCGGGGAGCGTTGATCGATCATCGATCAGGGGCGTATGGTCGCCCGCGGGGCGCGACACCCCTGCCTGCCGAATGCCTGCCGAACGCATTCCCCCCTCTGTCCGGAAAGGGGCCACCCATGCCCGATCCCGTGCGCCTGCCGTACAGCCAGCTCGACCAGCTCCCGGACCGGGACCCGGAGGAGACGGCCGAGTGGCGCGAGTCGCTCGACGCCGTCACCGCGGCGGCGGGCCCCCACCGCGCGGCGTACCTGATGCGCCGCGCGGTGGAACACACCGCCGACCCGGCGCTCGCGCCCCTGGAGACGGACTACGTCAACACCATCCCCACCTCCGCCGAGCCGGAATTCCCCGGCGACGAGGCGATGGAGGCACGGATCACGGCCTGGAACCGCTGGAACGCGGCAGCCATGGTCACCCGTGGCTCCAAGCTCGGCCTCGGCGGCCACATCGCCACCTTCGCGTCGGCGGCGTGGCTGTACGAGACCGGCTTCCAGCACTTCTTCCGCGGCAAGGAGGGCACGGGCAGCGGCGACCAGCTCTACATCCAGGGCCACGCCTCCCCCGGCATCTACGCCCGCGCCTTCCTCGACGGCCGCCTGAGCGAGGAGCAGCTCGACCACTTCCGCCAGGAGGCCGGCGGCGAGGGTCTGCCCTCGTACCCGCACCCGCGGCGCCTGCCCTGGCTGTGGGAGTTCCCCACCGTCTCGATGGGCCTGGGCCCGCTCTCCGCGATCTACCAGGCGCGGTTCAACCGCTATCTGGAGCACCGCGGCATCAAGGACACCGCGGACAGCCACGTCTGGGCGTTCCTCGGCGACGGTGAGATGGACGAGCCCGAGTCGACCGCCGCCCTGGCGCTGGCCGGCCGCGAGGGTCTGGACAACCTCACCTTCGTCATCAACTGCAACCTCCAGCGGCTGGACGGCCCGGTCCGCCCGAACTTCAAGATCGTGCAGGAACTGGAGGCCCAGTTCCGCGCCGCCGGCTGGAACGTCATCAAGTCGCTGTGGGGCCGCGCGTGGGACGAGGTCTTCGCGCTCGACACCGACGGCGCGCTGGTCCGCCGGCTGCGCGAAACGCCGGACGCGCAGTTCCAGACGTACGCCACCCGCGACGCCGCCTACATACGTGAGCACTTCTTCGGCGCCACGCCGGGGCTGCGCGCGCTGGGCGACTCGCTCACCGACGCCAAGCTGCTGGAGCTGTTCCAGACCTCCCGCGCGGGCCACGAGCCGCGCAAGGTGTACGCCGCGTACCGGGCGGCCGTCGCGCACAAGGGCGCGCCGACCGTGATCCTGGCGCAGACCGTCAAGGGCTACACGCTCGGCGCCGGTTTCGAATCGCGCAACGCCAACCACCAGATGAAGAAGCTCACCGGGCAGGAGTTCCGCGCCATGCGCGACCTGCTGGAGCTGCCGATCCCGGACAGCGCCCTGGAGGGCGACACCGTCCCGTACTGGCGGCCCGCCGAGGACTCGCCCGAGATGGTCTACCTCCGCGAGCGCCGGGCGGCCCTGGACGGGCCCGCGCCCGCCCGCAAGGTGACGCCGAAGCCGCTTCCGATGCCGTCCGAGAAGGCGTTCGACGCGCTGAAGAAGGGTTCCGGAAGCCAGGAGATCGCCACCACCATGGCGTTCGTCCGGCTGGTCAAGGACCTGATGCGGGACAAGGAGACCGGCAAGCGCTGGGTTCCGGTCGTGCCCGACGAGGCCCGTACCTTCGGTATGGAGTCGCTGTTCCCGTCGGCCGGTCTGTACTCGCCGGTGGGCCAGACGTACGACCCGGTCGACCGCGACCAGCTCCTGTACTACAAGGAGGCGAAGGACGGCCAGATCCTCAACGAGGGGATCACCGAGGCCGGTTCGCTCGCGGACTTCACCGCCGCCGCCACGTCGTACGCGACGCACGGCGAGCCGATGATCCCGTTCTACATCTTCTACTCGATGTTCGGCTGGCAGCGGACGGCCGACCAGTTCTGGGCGCTCGCCGACCAGCTGGGCCGCGGTTTCGTCATCGGTGCGACCGCCGGCCGCACCACCATGACCGGTGAGGGCCTCCAGCACGCCGACGGCCACTCGCACCTGATCGCCTCCACCAACCCGGCGGCGCTCTCGTACGACCCGGCGTTCGCGTACGAGGTCGCGGTGATCGTCAAGGACGGTCTGCGCCGGATGTACGGCCCCGACGCCGAGGACGTCTTCTACTACCTGACGGTCTACAACGAGACCAAGGTGCAGCCGGCCATGCCCGCGGGGCTGGACGAGGAAGCCATCCTGCGGGGTCTGTACCGCTTCCAGGAGGCGGCCGCCCCCGCCCAGGACGCGCCGCGGCTGCAGCTGCTGGCGTCCGGTACGGCCATCCACTGGGCGCTCGACGCGCAGCGGCTGCTCGCCGAGGACTGGGGCGTGGCCGCGGACGTGTGGTCGGCGCCGTCCTGGACGGAGCTGCGCCGTGACGCGCTGGAGTGCGACGCCGCCCGGCTCGACGGTGAGGACCGCGTCCCGTACGTGACCCGTGCGCTGGCGGGCGCGCCCGGTCCCGTCGTGGCGGTCAGCGACTGGATGCGGGCGGTGCCCGACCAGATCGCGCCGTGGGTCGAGCAGGACTGGACCTCCATCGGCACCGACGGGTTCGGCCTCTCCGACACCCGGGACGCGGCCCGCCGCCACTTCGGTGTGGACCCGCAGTCGGTGACCGTCCAGGCGCTGGCCGCGCTGGCCCGCCGGGGCGAGGTCAAGCCGGAGACGGTCAAGGAGGCCAAGGCGCGCTACGGCCTGTGACCAGGGCCGCCCCGCCCGTGACCCGGGCGGGGCGGTTCGGCCCCGCTTCCGGGCGGCCCGGCCCCGTGCCGGACACCGCCCCACGGAACCGGATGGTCCCACCGCGGACCACTCCCCCGCTCCCGTGCGGAGATCACCCACCGCGCCCGGGCTTCGCACGGGAAACCTCCGGCCCGGCCGGTCGCGCCTTCGGGCACGACGGGCCGGGCCGTCGGCCGTTCCGGGGTACGCAGGGGCCGCCGGTCGACGGGGGGCGTGCGGTGGGGTGCCGGCCGGGCGGGGGCGTTGTCAGTGGTGCCCGGCAGGATGAGGTCATGCGTGCTGCCCGGTTGATCAAGATGGTGCTGCTCCTCCAGTCCCGGCCGTCGATGACCGCCGGTGAGCTGGCGCGGGAGCTGGAGGTCAGCGAGCGTACGGTCGCCCGGGACGTGCTGTCCCTCTCCGAGGCGGGCGTGCCGGTCTACGCCGAGCGTGGCCGGACGGGCGGCTACCGCCTCGTCGGCGGGTACCGCACGCGGCTGACGGGCCTGGGCCGCAGCGAGGCGGAGACGCTGTTCCTGTCCGGTGTGCCGTCCGCGCTGCGTGAGATGGGGCTGGCGGACGCGGCGTCCGCGGCCCGCCTCAAGGTCTCGGCGGCGCTCCTGCCCGAGCTGCGGGAGGCCGCGTCCGGCGCCGCCCAGCGCTTCCATCTGGACGCCCCCGCCTGGTTCCGCGACCCGGAGACCCCCGCCGAACTCCCCGCCGTCGCGAGCGCGGTGTGGGACGACCGCCCGATACGCGCCCGCTACCTCCGCAAGGACCACGAGGTGGAACGGCAACTGGAGCCGTACGGGCTCGTGTTGAAGGCGGGGGTCTGGTACCTGGCGGCGCGGGTGGACGGCGGGCCCGGTTCGCCGTCGGGCGGGCCGGCCAAGGCCGCGGGGCGGGCCGGCCCGGCGGGTGACCCGGGCGCGGACGGCCCCGGCCCGGCGGAAGCCGGAGGTCACAGCGGTGCGGGCGCGTCCGGACCGGTGAGGGGCGGGGGCGGGGGCGGGCCCGTGTCGTCGGGCGGTCCGGCGGAAGAGACGGGCCGGGGCAGGGCGGCGGGCGGCCCCGGTGCGGGTGGGGGCGGGTCGCCGGGCGGTCCGGACGCCGCCGCGTCCGGCGCTCCGTTCCGTATCTACCGGGTCGACCGGTTCACCGGTGTGACGGTGGCCGGGCATCGCTTCGTCCGGGACGCCGGGTTCGATCTGCCGGAGTTCTGGGCGGAGCGGGCGGCGCAGTTCGCCCGGTCGCTGCTGCGGACGGAGGTGGTGCTCCGGCTCACGGAGCGCGGCATACGGCAGCTGCCGTACGTCACGGAGCCCGCCGCGGCGCGCGAGGCGGTGGCGGATGTCCGGGGCCCGGCGGACGACGGCCGGTGGACGCTCACCCTCGCGGTGGAGGACACCGACGTCGCCTACGCCCAACTGCTGGGCCTGGGCCCCGAGTGCGAGGTGCTGGCGCCCGAGCCGCTGCGCGCCCGCTTCACGGCGGCGGCCCGCCGGATGGCGGAGCGGTACGGCGGGTGACCTCCGGCCGGGGGTGAGCGGCGTCGCCCGCCGCCGGGTCCCGTGCCACCGCCCCTGCCCCCCGTGCGGCGGCCCTGCCACGCGCATTTCCGTACAGCGGTCCGGCCGGCAGCGCCCTGCCGCGGCCTCGTCCGACGGCCTGGTCCGACGACTTCGTGGGGCGGGCCCGTACAGCGGGCCCGTACAGCGGTTCCGTACGGAGAACTCGTGCACCAGCTCCGTCCGGCGGTCCCGCGGACCGGGGCCCGTACGGCGGCTCCGTCCGGTCGGCGGCCGTTCTCAGTCCCGGTCCGGGCGGGTCGCGCGGTGGCGTGCCGTGACGAACTGGGCGGCGGCCACGGTCAGGCAGAGGGCGGCGACGGCGAAGGGGGCGCGGTTTCCGGCGAGGTAGGCGAGGGCGCCCGCGAGGACGGCGCCGAGCGGGACGGCGCTCATGGAGAGGGTGCGGTAGGCGGCCATGATGCGTCCGCGCAGGTCGGCGGGGGCGTGCTCCATCAGGAGGGTCATCCCCGGCACGTTCCAAAGGCCGGCGGTGAACCCCTGGAGGGCGACGCAGCACAGGGCGATGGCGTAGCCGGGGGCGAGGGCGAGCCCGGCGAACGCGCCGATCTGGGTGAGCACCGCGGCCCGGGAGACGCGCTCGGGCGGCATCCGGCGGATCAGCCGGCCGGCGAGGAAGTTGCCGCCGATCATGGCGGCGGCGGCGACGCCGGCGAGCGCCCCGAAGGCGACCCTCGGCATCCCGAGGGTGTGCAGGGCGAAGAGCGGCATGATGCCCGCGGAGAGCCCGGAGGCGAGGTTCATGATCCCGACGGTCAGGGTGAGCGCCCGTACCAGCGGGGTGGTGGCGATCCAGCGCAGTCCGACCCGTACGTCGGCGCCGATCGAGGACCGGCGGCGGCCCGCGCCGGAGGCGGCTCCGCTCTCCGCCGCGGGCGGGCAGGGCGGCAGCCTGCGGACCGCGGCGGCAGCGCCGAGGAAACACAGGGCGTTCCCGGCGAAGGGGAGGGACGGCTGCCAGGTGAAGAGGGTGCTGCCGGCGGGCGCGCCCGCGAACTGGCCGATGCCGTTCTGCGCCATGCTCAGCCGCGCGTTGGCCTGCCCCAGCGATTCCTTGGGCACGAACGCCGGGAGCAGGCTGTTGAAGCAGCTGTCGGAGACGGTCTGCAGGGTGGTCAGGGCGAACGCGCAGCACAGCACCAGCGCGACGGAGAGGTGCCCGGTCAGTGCGGCGACGGCGAGTCCGGTGGCGAGCAGCGCCCGCGACAGGTCGGCGGTGAAGAAGGCCCGGCGCTTGTCGCAGCGGTCCACCAGCGCCCCCGCGGGCAGCCCGAACAGCAGCCAGGGCAGCACCGACGCCGCCGCGACGGCCGAGACGACCCGCGGGTCCCCGGAGAGCACCGTGGCGGCCAGCGCGAACGCCGCGGTCCGCCCGGCGTCGGCGAACCGCGTCGCGACGGCGGCCCCGAGCAGCAGCCGGAACCGGCCGCCGAGAGCGGCGCCGGGGACCGCGGCGGGGCGCGGACGCCCGCTGTCGCCCTGGGCGGCGCCGGCCACGGCGGCCCGATGAGGACGCCCGCCGTCATCGGGCACGGCGCCGGACGCGGCGACCCGGCGCGGACTCCCGCCACCGTCACCCCCATGACCAGAGGTTTCCCTGGGAGCGTCGCCAGGGCCCCCGGCCGGGAGGCCACGGCCCCCGGCCGGGAGGCCACCGGGTTCCCTCATCGGGGCGTCACCGGAGCCCCCCGCCGGGGCGTCACCGGGGTTCCCGGCCGGGACCTCACCACCGGCTCCGGCCGGGACGCCGTCACGGGCGCCGGCCGGAGCGTCACCGGAGGCGGTGGCCGGCCCCGGCCCCTCCCCCGGTCCGTCCTCGGGCCCTTCGCCGGTGCGGATCGAGGGGCCGCTCACCGGCCGTCCCGCTCCGTGCCGGGCACCGCCTCCGGGTCGAGCAGGGCCGCGTACCCGGCCGGGACCGGCGCCGCGTCGTGCCGGGGCGCGGGGAACCGGCCCGTGAGCACCGTGCTCACCGCGGCCTCGGCGTCGGCGAGTTTGACGTCCCAGACGCGGCGGGCGGCCGGCTCCAGCAGGCCGCGCGCGGCGTCCGCGGCGGCCCCGGGCAGCGTGGCGCCGGCGGCGCGGCGCAGCGCGGCGAAGGTCCGCCGCCGGAAGTGCAGCTCCCGGGCGGCGGCGAGGAAGCGGTCCCGGTCGCCGTCGTCGGCGCCCCAGCCCCTCAGCAGCGCGGCCAGCCGCCGGACGTTGACGAGCGGGACGGTGAGCGGGCCGTAGTCGTCCGGGTCGTAGAGGAGCGCGACCTCGTCGTCGCCGACCAGATGGCCCGCGGCGTAGGCGGCGGCGACGGAGCCGAGGCCGGTCATGCCGAGCGGGGCGCACTCCGTGGCCCGCAGCGCGCCCATGCTGGCGGCGCCGTAGATCCGGAAGCCGGCGTCGAGCGCCTCCCGGATCTCGGTGACCGTCACCGCCTGGGACTGGCCGAACTCCCCGTCGATGACGAGGAGTACGGCGCCGGGTGCGAGGCCGGCGGCGACGGTACGCAGGTCACCGGCGCGTACCGGCGGCCGCAGGAACGGTGCGAGCGGCCCGGTGAACGGCGAACCGGCCAGGCTGGGACCGGCGAAGACGGCGAGGGTGTCGGACACGTCCATGGGCGGGTGGGGTCAGCTCCTGTGTGCGGGGGCGGCGGCTTCCCGGAGGGCGGCGGCCATCCGGCGGCCGATGCGTCCGGGCTCCTGATGGCAGAACTCCAGGCCCGGGACGACGGCCCGGACGACGGAGAACGGCAGTTCCGGCAGGGTCAGATCGGTGGCGTAGACGGAGGTGAGACCGGCGCGGGCGAGCCGGTCACGGACGGCGGTGAGGTCTCCGGTCAGGCTGCCGGTGCTCAGGTCGGGGTGGTCATCGTGGGGCCGCGGCGGCCAGCCGTCGGCCCAGGCGTCCATCCTCTCCCGCGCCTGTGCGTACCCCGCGTCACGGCGGGCGACGTGCTGGGCGATGTCCTCCCGCCCGCCGGAGATGATGCTCAGCCGGGACTGCGCCGCCTCGGTCAGCGCGCGGTGGAGGGCGACCCGCGGGGAGAGGTGGCAGCCCGCGCCGCCGTTGAGGAGCAGCGGATCGCCGGCGCGGCGGTCGTCGGTGGTGACGTAGAAGACCGGCAGGCCGATGTCGTGGGAGAAGGAGAAGACACGGACCGCGATGCCGTGGTCGTGGAAGCGGTCGACGAGGGCGGCGGGTTCCGGCGGCAGGGAGCCGAGGGGGACGGCGTGGCCCTTGCGGAGCACTTCGCCGAAGGCGGTGGCGTCCCGTTCGACCAGCTCGTACAGGGCGTGCAGGACCGCTTCGGCGGGGCTGTTGCCGGCGGCGAGGCCGTCGGCGGAGCGCAGCAGCCACGGGTGGGGCGAGGTGTACGGCCAGAAGGCGGTCTCGGCGGGCAGCAGCGTGGCCTCGCCGGTGGCGAGGTTGCGGTACGGCCACCATTCGAGGGGGTCGTCGAGGGTCCAGGGGGAGGCCCGGTCGGGGACGAGGGCCTGGGGGTGGAGGACCTTGTGGGTGCGGGCGAGGGCGTGCAGGGTGCCGACCGGGCCGCGGCGGCCGTGCTGTTCGCCGCAGTACCGCTCGACGGCCTCCATCAGGGCGGAGGCGAGGGCGGCGGTGCGGCCGACGCCCTTGCCGCAGGTGACGGTGAGGTTCCCGGCGGCGGCGCGGGGGCGCAGGGTGTTGAAGACGGGGATGCCGAGGGTGTCGAGGCCGGTGATGTCGGCGACCCGGGAGATCCCGGCCCGCCGGCGCTGCGCCCAGGCCAGATCGACGGTGTCGTCGAGCGTCCGTACCCGGTGGGTGCCGGCGTAGACGTGTTTCGGTCCGGAGTCCGCGCCGGTCAGGAACGCGTCGAGCGGGGCGGTGGCGGTCTGCGGGGCGGTCATACGCGGTACGGGGAGAGGTCGGTGTGGGCGTACGCCGCGTCGTTCGGGGCGATGCGGGAGTACTGCTGGGAGACGACGGCGCGCAGGACGTCGGGGCGGCGGGCGGCGACGTCGGCGAGGACGTCGAGGGTGAGGCCGATGAGGGATTTGCGGTGGCGGCAGGTGGGCGGGAGCGTCCCGGTGTATCCGGCGCCGGCGGCGTGGGCGCGGTGGTAGCACTCGCCGCCGCAGACGTGCTTGGCCCAGCAGGAGTTGCAGGGTTCGCGTTCGTCGACGCGCTGGAAGAACGGCTGGCGCACCTCGGCGATCGGCAGGCCCTGCCGGACGTCGCCCATCTCGAAGGAGCCCTCTTCGAGGAAGTGGTGGCAGGGATAGAGGGTGCCCGTGGGGCCGACGGCGAGGGCGTTGCGCCCGGCGGAGCAGGGGTACCACGAGCCGGTGCCGCGGCCGCGGAGTACCAGCTTGCCGAGGAAGCCCTCGAAGGGCATGACGCCGATGGCGGTGCCCTCCAGGAGCCGGTCGCGGTACCACTCCAGGAGTTTGATCATCTCCTCCTCCTCGGCGGCCGCGATGCCGTGCTCGTCGTACATGGGCTGTACGTGGATCTCGTTGAAGCCCAGGTCGAGCAGGTAGCGGTGGAGGGCGACCAGCGGCGTCGCCGGGGAGCTGACGGCGCGGACGCGGAGGATGTGCTGGGTGCCGGAGTCGACGAGGCGGCGGATGTTGCGCAGCACCGCCTTGGAGGTGGGGCGCCCGGAGAGGTAGATGCGGTGGGTGTCGTTGAGGTCGGGCGGGCCGTCGAGGCTCACGACGAGGGAGACGCCCTCGTCCCCGGCCCAGGCGATGGTCTCGCGGTTCATGAGGGTGCCGTTGGTGTACACCGCGAAGGACATCCGCTGGCCGGTGACGGCGGAGCGTTCCCGGGCGTACGCCACGGACCTGCGCAGGATCTCCTTCTCCAGGAGCGGTTCGCCGCCGACGAAGAGCATCTGGAGGGCGGGCGCCTCGGTCTGGGCGAAGAGCGCGTCGATACTCGCCTTCGCGGTCTCCCAGGTCATTCCGGCGGGGACCTCGGAGCCCTTGCGGTCCTTGAGGTCCAGTTCGTTGTAGCAGTAGGTGCAGCCCATGTTGCAGTGGTAGGTGTTGCCCACGATGAGCTTGGTGACGGCGGTGCCGCCGAAGTCCGGGGGCACCAGCGGGGCGCACGCCTCCAGGGCCTGTTCGACCTTGGCCCAGACGGCCCGGTCCTCGTCGCTGAGGGGGAGTTCACCGTGGCCGAGGTGGGCGTAGTGGGCGGCGCGTTCGGCGAGGCCGGAGTCGACCCGGGCGAACGTCAGACGGTCCGGCTCCAGCACGATGCTGCGGCCGTCCTTGAGGGTCGGCAGCGTGACGCGGTTGTCGGGGGCCATCGGCAGGTGCACCTCCTGTGGGTCCCGGGGCCGGCGGGGCGCGGCCGGTCCCGGCGCCGCCGGGCGGCGTGCGGACGGGGAGCGCGGCGGGCGCCGCGGCTGTGCGCACCGGACGGGGCGTTCCGTCCGATGGCGGGGCCCGCGCGAGCGGGCCCCGCTCCGGCGTCGGCCTGGATCAGACCGGCGAGTTGCAGAGGACGACGGGACGGTGGAAGCCGTCGCTCTCCGGATCGATGCCGAGGGTGTCCCAGTCGACTGACGATGTCGCCGCCCTCGATGTTCGCCTCGACCACGGCCTCGTCGGCCGGCCTGTGCTCGGTCACCACGGACATGGCTGCGCTCCTTTCACGGGATGTGGTCTCGCTCGGGAACTTGCGCCACCGAGCGTGCGGCATATGACGCACCCGCGCCAGGAGGCCGCACGTTCTGGCGGAAAAGCGCCCCTCCCTCGGCAGGTTTGGCGGGCTTGACCGGAGGGCGGCGGCAGGCGTCCGGGCCGGTCCGCGGGCCCGGGGCCGCCCCGCGCCCGGACCGCCGGCGCCCCCCTACCGGTACTCCTCCGCCGTGCCCTTCTCCCCTCCGAGCACCACGTTCTCGAAGTAGCCGAAGCCGTCGGGGCGGGAGCCGTCGGTGTCGGTGAAGCCGTAGACCTTGGCGAGCCCGCCGCTGGAGAGCGACTGTCCGGTGAAGCGGGCGCGGTCGGGATCGGCGGCGAGGGCGGCGACGGCGCGGCCGACGAACACCGGTGATTCGGCCACCGCGAAGTGCGGCTCCTGGGCGACGGCGTCCCGCCAGTTCTCCTCGGAGACGCCGAAGTGGTCGAGCATCTCCTCGGAGCGCAGGAAGCCGGGGGTGAGCGAGACGACCGTCGTGCCGTACGGCTCCGTCTCGGCGGCGAGGCCGAACGCCATGCGGTGCGGGGCGTTCTTGGCGAGGTCGAAGCAGAGGTTGCCGCGGTAGGCGCGGTTGAAGGCGGCGGTGCCGTCGGTCATGTCGACCAGCAGTCCGCCGGGGCGGCGCAGCAGCAGCGGCAGCGCGTGGTGGCTGGTGACGAGGTGGGTCTCGACGCCCAGGCGGAGCATCCGCAGGCCGTCGGCGAGGTCCAGCTCCCACAGCGGGGTGTCGAACCTCAGCAGGTGGTCGCCGCCCCAGACGCTGTTGACCAGGATGTCCAGCCGCCCCTGCTCCCGGTCGACACGGGCGACGAGTTCGGCGACCTGCTCCGGTACGAGGTGGTCGCAGGGGACCGCGACACCGGTGCCGCCCGCGGCGGTGATCCGTTCCGCGGTGCCCTCGATCGTCTCGCCGGGGCGCCCCACCTCGCTGACGTGATCCCGGGTGGTGCGGCCGGTGACGTACACGACCGCGCCGGCCCGGCCCAGTTCCACGGCCATCGCCCGGCCCGCGCCCCGGGTCGCCCCGGCCACCAGCGCGACCCGCCCCGCCAGGGGCCCCGTGTCCGCCGCGCCGTTCCGTTCCGTCGTCATCCCTGCCACTCCTCGCCGCGTGTGCGCTGTTCCGTACACGGCGACCGTGCCAGCGATACCCGACATCTTCTGTCAGGTACCGCCGGGACCTGCGGAATTTCCCTCCGGGCGCCCGCGTACGCACGGTGGACGGCGGACGGGGGCGGGCCGCCCGGCCAAGACCCGCGCGGGGCGGCCCGCCCGGCGCCTCACGGCCGCAGCGCGTGCAGCAGCCCGCCGGAGCGCAGCACCCCGGCGACCCGGACCGGTGCGTTCGCCGGGACGGCGGCGGCGATCGTGGTGGCGCGGGTGGTGCGGTGCACCGCGCCGGTGAGGTCGAGACCGCGCACCACGGGGCTGCCCGCCGCGAGCAGGTACCAGTGGCCGGAGGCGGCGCGCCAGCGGGCCGCGCCGACGACCGCCCGGCCGTACGGGCCGCACGCGGCGGTGTCCCGGGCCCGGCCGACGATCCGGGCGGGCCGGCCGGGCCGGACCGGGCCGGGGTCGAACTGCACGGTGACCCGGCCCGGTCCGCGCCAGGTGTCGGCGCGGCTGCACACCCAGTCGGCGGTGGCGCCGTCCTCCGGCAGCCGCTGGCGGGCGTAGACCCAGTTGTTCACGGACCGGACGCCGGCGCCCCGCTCCCGGCGCAGCGAGCAGGCGGTGCGGGCCCAGCTCAGCAGCGCCGCGCGGCCGGTCGCCTCGGCGGGCGGCGCGGCGACCGGCCCGCCGTTCCCGGCCGGGCCGTACGTCAGGTGGACGGGGGTGAGATCGCCGAGGTCGGTCAGCAGGAAGCTGTGCCGGTCCGTGATCCGCGCCGAGGAGTGCAGGCGCGCCACCGGCCACCGCCCGCAGACGGCGCCGTCCGCGGGCGGTGTCGGGATGCGGTCGGTGACACCGTCCGGGGCGACGTGCAGCACCTTCTCGGGGGCGCCGGGGCGCAGCAGGTCGCGGGTGGTGGTGTCGGTGATCCACGGGGCGATGAGGTAGCGCATCCACCCGGTGCCGCGGCCGATCACCAGCGCCCCGGAGGTCCTCAGATCGGCGTCGTCGACGCGGGCGAACTCCAGCTCCGGCGGGGCCCCTTCGGGCTCGGCGTACCGCACCAGCCGGTCGCCGTCGTGCAGCACGACCACCGTCACGCCGTCGATCACCCCGGCGTAGAGCAGCCGGGGCGGCTGGTCCGGCGGCCGGGTGGAGGTGCCGTGGGCGGCGGTGACGCGGACATCGGCGTCGGGGTCGCCCCAGACCCGCAGGGCGCGCCCGAGGAGCGCGGTGTCCCCGGCGTACTCGCCCCGCGGCGACCAGGCGGTGAAGTCCACCCGGGAGGTGTCGGCCCAGGCGTCGTCGGGGGCGCGGACCAGGTGCTCGGGGGCCGTCACCTGCCGGGCCCGGACGGCGGCCGGGTCGGGCCGGGCGGGCGGCGTGGCGGCGTCCGTCCCGCCGACGGCGGTGAGGAGCGCCGCACCGGCCGTCAGGACGGCGGCGGTGGCGATCGCGACCCGCCGGCCCTGGCGGCGCCGGAGCAGGTCGGTGGGGCGGGCCTGGACGGTGCAGGGGTCGAACTCGCCGGAGTTCAGCAGGGCGGCGGTCCCCGGGCCGAGGTCGCGGACGAGGTCGGCGGCGGCGCGCTGCGCGGCGGCCGGGTCGGCGACGCCCGCCGCGTCGAGGACCCGGGCGGCCTCGTCCTCGTCCAGTTCCTCCAGATGTCCCAGGGCGACGGCGGCGCGGGCGGGGGCGGAGAGCGCGGAGAGCGCCTGGTCCAGGGCGAGTTCGTCGGCGCCGCCGGCCCGCGGGAAGAGCCGCAGCCCCCACACCAGCGGCAGCGGTGAGCGCCAGCGCGGCGGTTTCGCCTGGGCGAGCGCCAGTTCCAGGACGCGCGCGCGGACGAGCGGATAGCCCGGTTCGGGCCGGGGGCCGCGCTGGCCGGGCAGCACGGCGCGGGCCCGTTCGCGTCCGGTGGACGGCAGGGCCCGCTGGACGATGCCGTGGGCGGCCAGCACCCGGCGGTGGCGGCCCATCGCGGGCGGCAGGACGAGGTGGGCGAGGCGTACCAGACGCGGGTAGTGCTCGACGATGGCCGCCTCGGCCCGCTCGACATCGGCGCGGGTTCGTTCGTCCATGGGCATGGCGTGGAAGCGCCCTTCAGGGATGGGGTCTGCCGATCGGGTACCGGAAGGTGCCGGGGGTTGCCAGCCTTCCAACGAGTGATTCTTGCACCGGTCACCCCGCCGTTGATCAACAACTCCGGGACCCGCTGCGCGCGTACCGCCGCATCCGGGGCATTCCTCCCGCGCCCGGTCCCGGCCACCGGACGAACGCCGCCGCGCGGGTGGCGGCGGGCCGCTCCACATGCGTGCGCCTGCGTCAGGCCCGATGCTGGAGCGGTGATGGACGAGACGGAGTTCTGGGAGCTGATCGACGCCTCCCGCGCGGCGGCCGGAGGCGATCCGGTCGACCACGCCGACGAGCTGACCGAGCGGCTGCTGGGCCGCTACCCGGAATCCGTCCTGGACTTCGCCCGCCACTTCGAGGCCCGCTACCACCGCGCGTACACCTGGGACCTGTGGGCCGCGGCGGCGGTGTTGCTGGACGGCGCGAGCGACGACGTCTTCGACGCGTTCCGCTGCTGGCTGATCGGCCAGGGCCGGGAGATCTTCGAGGGCGCCCTGCACGACCCCGACGAACTCGCCGTGCTCCTCGACGAGTTCGACGAGGAGACGGACGGCGACGGCGAGGAGCTGGGGTACGCCGCCGACGACTCCTACGAGCAGCTGACCGGCGCGGAGCTGCCGGACCTCGGTCTGCCGCCGCAGTCCGCCGAACCGCTGGGCACGTACGTCGACGTCGACGACGACGCGGCCCTGGCGGCCCGGCTGCCCCGCCTGTGGGAGCGCTTCCGCGGCTAGCGCAGCGCGGCACCCGCCCCGGGGCGGGTGCCCGGCGGGCAGTATGGCGCCATGCGGATCGCGATCACCGGCTCGACCGGTCTCATCGGCTCAGCTCTCGTCCGGTCGCTGCGGGCCGACGGGCACACCCCCGTACGGCTGGTGCGGCGGCCGCCCGCGGCACCCGACGAGGTGCGCTGGGATCCACGGCGTCAGGAGGTGGACGCCGCCGGGCTCGCCGGGTGCGAGGCGGTGGTGCATCTGGCGGGCGCGGGCGTCGGCGGCCACCGCTGGACCGCCGCGTACAAGCGCGAGATCCACGACAGCCGGGTGCGCGGCACCGCCACCGTCGCCACGGCCCTGGCCGCGCTGGAGGCCCCGCCCCGGGTCTTCGTCTGCGCGAGCGCCATCGGCTACTACGGCGACACCGGCGCCCGGCGCACCGACGAGACGGCCCCGGCCGGCGAGGGCTTCCTGCCCGGGGTCTGCGTCGACTGGGAGGACGCGGCGGCCCCCGCCGAGGAGGCCGGCATCCGGACGGCCTTCGCCCGCACCGGCCTGGTGGTGGCCCGCTCGGGCGGCGCCTGGGGACGGCTGTTCCCGCTGTTCCGGCTGGGTCTGGGCGGCCGGCTGGGCGACGGCGGCCAGTACTGGAGCTTCATCTCGCTGCACGACCACATCGCCGCGCTGCGCCATCTGATCGACGGCGACCTCGCCGGACCGGTCAACCTCAGCGCCCCGGAGCCGGTGACCAACCGTGAGGTGACGGCCGCGATGGGCCGGGTGCTGCACCGCCCGACACCGTTCCCGGTACCGGCCGCGGCCCTGAGACTGGTCCTCGGTGAGTTCGCCGGAGACGTCCTCGGCAGCCAGCGGGTGATCCCCCGCCGCCTCCTGGACGACGGCTTCACCTTCGCCCACCCCGGCATCGATCAGGCGATCCGGGCGGCTTGAGGGGGCGTCGCGGAGCGGGGCCGGGGGACGCCCGGCCCCGTACGGGCGGCCACGGTCCGGGGCGGCGGACCTGTGGCAGCCGTGGACGGGCGGGACGCTCGGCTCTCCGGCCCCCGTGCGGGCGGCGGCGCGCCTCCGCCCCGCCCCGTCCGCCTGCTCCCGCGTCCCCGGGGCCGCGCCCCCGTCCCGGCGGCGGTCGTGGCCCCGGCGCGCGGTCCGCTCCGACGCGCCCCGCGCGATCCCTGGCCGCCCGGCGCGGGCCGTCCCTACCGTGCCTGGACACATCATCCGGCGTCCCGTGTACCGGCCCGGTGCGGGCGGGCGGGACCGATCTGAGGAGGGGCTCGTGCAGCGCACCTCACCGGCCGTGGACGCGGTCATCGTGGGGGCCGGCCCCGCGGGGCTGGCCGCCGCCCGTCAACTGACCGCCGCCGGGCTGACGGTCACCGTGCTGGAGGCCGCGGAGCGGATCGGCGGGCGGTCGGCCACCGACGACGTCGACGGCTTCCGCCTGGACCACGGCGGCAGGCCGCTCGTCGCCACACCCGGCCTGCTGCGCACCCCAGGTCTGGAGGCGCTGAAGCTCTGCCGGTTCGCCCCGTGGATCGGGCTGCACAACGGGCGGCGCGCCCAGCGGGTCAGCGCACTGCGGAGCACAAGGGGCGCACTCGCCGCAGCGCGCGCCCTTTCGCGCACCGACCGGCATCCGGAGCGCCCCCAGGACCGGCGGATGGACCGCCTCGGCGACCGTACGGCCCCCGACCGCCCGGCGGCCGACGCGCTGTCCGGCCGCCCGGCCTTCGCACCGCGCGCCCACGACGCGTTCCTGCGGCCGCTGCTCGGCGTCCTGCTGGGCGATCCGCGGCTGGGCGGCTCCAGCCGCGGCGCCGCGCTGGCCCTGCGGGCGTTCGCCGAGGGACGGCTCTGCCTGCCCGCCGGGGGCGCCGCCGCGCTGCCCGCCGCGCTCGCCGCGGGCCTGCCGCCCGGCACCGTCCGCACCGGCGTCCGCGTCACCTCCGTCGCCACCACCTCCGTCACCACCGCCGACCACGGCGAGGTGCGCTGCCGCGCGGTGGTGGTCGCGACCGGCGCCCGGGACGCGGCGGCGCTGCTGCCGGGGCTGCGGGTCCCGCCGTTCCACCCGGCGACGGTGCTGCACCACACCACCCCGCCCGGCCACGGCCCGCGGCCGGCGGGCCCGCGCGAGACGCCGCTGCTGCTGACCACGCAGTCGCCGCTGGCCTGCAGCTACGCGGCCGGAGCCATCGACCCCTCCCGCGTCCCGGCGGGCCGCACCCTGCTGACGACGGTGGTGCTCGGCGCCCCCGCCGCCCTGCCCGCCGCCGCCCTGGACGCGGCGGTCCGCCCGCAGCTCGCCCGGGTCCACGGCACCGCCACCACCGACTGGGAACTGCTGGCCGTGCGGCACACCCCGGCGGCGATCCCCGCGATGCCCGCGCCGCACGACCCGGAGCGGCCGGTCCGGGTGCTCGCCGGGCTGTACGTGTGCGGCGACCACCGCGGCATCAGCACCGTCCAGGGCGCCCTGGACTCCGGCCGCCGCGCCGCCCGCGCCCTCCTGACCGACCTCGGCCTGCCCGCCACCGAACCGGCCGCCCTGCACACGGCCGCCTGACCCGACCGGCCCGCACCACCCCGAGGGCGTGCGGGCCGGTCGCCCAAGAACCGGAAAACGCGGACGGCCCGCACCGCCGTGAGCGCGGTGCGGGCCGTCCGGCCCGGCGGGAGACCCCGCCGGCTCACCCCAGGGCCGCCACCCGGTCCCGGTACCCCCGCACCGGCGCCGCGTCGCGGTACGGCTCCAGCCGCCGCTCGAACTCGGCGACGTACTCATGGGCGCGCACCGAGCGCATGTCGGCCGCCTGGAGCGCCGCCTCCGCGCCGAGCGAGCACGCCTGCTCCAGCTCGCCCAGGGCCAGCCGGGAGGTGGCCAGCACCACCCGGCAGAAGAGGCGGCTGCGGGCGAAACCCGGCGCCCGCAGCTCCAGGGAGCGCTCGGCGTGCTGGGCGGCGGCCCGGAACTGCCGCAGGTCACGGTGGCAGTGCGCCAGTTCGTCGGCGAGCTGCGCCGCGTCGAAGAAGCGCGCCCAGTGCGGCGTCTCGTCACCGGGCCGGGCGACCTCCAGCGCCCGCTCGGAGCGCGACAGCGCCGCCGTGCAGGCCCGCACCTCGCCCAGCACGCCGTGGCCGCGCGCCTCCGCCGCGTGCATCAGCGCCAGCACCGCGGGCGGCGCCGCGCCCCCGACGCCCTGCTGCGCCACCCGCGCCAGCTGCACCGCCTCCCGGCCGTGCCCGAGATAGACCGCCTGCCGGCTCATCGTGACCAGCACGTACGAGCCGTACGCGCGGTCCCCCGCCGCCTGCGCCAGCCGCAGCGCCTGCACGAAGTACCGCTGCGCCAGCCCGTGCGCCACGATGTCGTACGACGTCCAGCCGGCCAGCCGGGTCAGATCGGCGGCCGCCGCGAAGAGCTTGCGGCCGGTCGTCTCGCCGTACGTGCCGCGCAGCATCGGCTCGGCCTCGTGCTCCAGATAGCGCACCAGGGCCTGGCGGGCGTGGCCGCCGCCGTAGGCGTGGTCCAGGGCGCGGAACAGCTCGCCGACCGAGCGCAGCGCCGCGATGTCCCCGGCGGTGACGCGGGCGCCGCCGACCCGGTCGAGATGGTCGGTGCGGCGCTGGCGGGGTACCGCGATCCGGCCCTGGAGCGGGACCCGGCCGGTGCCGTCGGGGGCCAGTTCGCCGCGGGCCACCCGTTCGTCGGGGCGGCCGATGAGCCAGTCCCGGCTGGGCACCACAAGACCGGCCGGGGTGAAGGCGATCTTGCGCAGCTCGGCGTGGCTGCCGGAGTCCTTGCGCCACAGCCCGCTGACGATGTCGACGGCCTCGGTGGGCGTCGCGGCGAATTCGAGTCCGGCGTAGACGGGCGCGCAGGCGTCCAGGCCGAGGTCCTGGGCCGACAGGCGGCGGCCCAGCTTGCGGGTGAAGACCTCGGCGATCAGGGCCGGGGTGGTGCCGCGGGGCTGCTGGCCGCGCAGCCAGCGGGTCACGGAGGTCTTGTCGTAGCGCAGGTCGAGGCCGTGCTCGATGCCGAGCTGGTCGACGCGCCTGGCGAGTCCGGCGTTGGAGAACCCTGCCTCGGCGATGAGGGCGGCCAGTCGGCGGTTGGGCGTGCGGTGCGGGGGTCGTTCCGTCATCAGCTTTACCGGTCTCCTGCCTTCCGGGCCGGGCCGCCGGGCCCGGCTGACCCTGTCCGGCACGCTCGTCGCCCTTGTGGAACGGCGCGAATGTAACGGCCTTCCGGCCTCTTCTGGCCGCCTGAGCACCGCGTTCATCCGATCGTGTGAGCAGGGAGCATGCACTCCACGGCGAGGTTCACCCGGCTCACGCCCCCGCCTTCCCTACCCGTGGGCCGGTTTTCTGCCGGTCCGTCCCGCCGGGGTCCCCCGGCCACCGGCCACCGGACCCCGCGGCCGTACAGTGGCCTGGGCGCGAAGTGGCATCGGACATGCAGCCACCGCATCGAACGGATGCGGCGGAACTGCATCGAACGTCGCAGCACGCTGCGACAGAAGTGCGAAGAGGAGCTGCCGTGACTGCGATCTCTCGGGGGGACACCCCCGCACCCGAGGGGCTGCGCTTTGTGCACCTGGGCTTCGGGGCCGACGCCGTGCCGTACGAGGCGGCGTGGCAGGAACAGCGCCGGGTGCACGCCGCCCGGTTCGCCGACGAGGTCCCCGACACCTGCCTGCTGCTGGAGCACCAGCCCGTCTACACCGCCGGCCGCCGCACCGCCGACGACGAACGCCCGCTGGACGGCACCCCCGTCATCGACGTGGACCGCGGCGGCAAGATCACCTGGCACGGACCGGGCCAGCTGGTGGGCTACCCGATCCAGAAGCTGCCGCGCCCGGTCGACGTCGTCGCACACGTCCGCCGCCTGGAGGAGGCGCTGATCCGGGTCTGCGCGGACTTCGGCATCGAGGGCACCCGTGTCGAGGGCCGCAGCGGGGTGTGGGTGCTCGGCGACCCGGTCGAGCAGCGCCCGTCGCTCGGCGGCCTCCAGCTCGATCTCGCCCCGCAGACCGGCGAGGACGGCGAGGACGACGAGATGTACGACGCGCGGCTGCGCGGCCCCGAGTACGCGCCGTCCAACGCCGGGCAGCGCGGTGAGGACCGCAAACTCGCCGCGATCGGCATCCGCGTCGCCAAGGGCGTCACGATGCACGGCTTCGCGCTGAACGTGAACCCGGACAACACCTCGTTCGACAAGATCGTGCCGTGCGGCATCCGGGACGCCGGGGTCGCCTCGCTCTCCGGCGAGCTGGGCCGCGAGATCACCATCGCCGAGGTGCTCCCCTCGGTGGAGAAGCATCTGCGGGACGTCCTGGAGGGCGCGGAGCTCCTCCCCCGCGCGGTCTGAGCACCGTCAAGGAATGCCGGCCTCGTATCCAGGGTTGGCGAGCACGTAAAGACGTGCGAAATACCGGGCGTACCCTGGTGTACGCCGCTGAATCGAATGCCGCGATAGCAGAAAGGGGCGCCGACGTGTCCGCTGTCGCACCCGACGGACGCAAGATGCTGCGCCTGGAGGTCCGGAACAGCCAGACCCCCATCGAGCGCAAGCCCGAGTGGATCAAGACCCGGGCGAAGATGGGCCCCGAGTACAACCATCTGCAGGGCCTGGTGAAGAGCGAGGGTCTGCACACGGTCTGCCAGGAGGCGGGCTGCCCCAACATCTTCGAATGCTGGGAGGACCGCGAGGCGACCTTCCTCATCGGCGGCGACCAGTGCACCCGGCGCTGTGACTTCTGCCAGATCGACACCGGCAAGCCGCAGGCGCTCGACCGCGACGAGCCGCGCCGCGTCGCCGAGTCCGTGCGGACCATGGAGCTGCGCTACGCCACCATCACCGGCGTCGCCCGCGACGACCTGGAGGACGGCGGCGCCTGGCTCTACGCCGAGACGGTCCGCCAGATCCACGCCGCGATGCCGGACACCGGCGTCGAGCTGCTGATCCCCGACTTCAACGCCGACCCCGACCAGCTGGCCGAGGTCTTCTCGTCCCGCCCCGAGGTGCTGGCGCACAACGTCGAGACGGTCCCGCGGATCTTCAAGCGCATCCGCCCCGGCTTCCGCTACGAGCGTTCCCTCAAGGTCATCACCGAGGCGCGCGCGGCCGGGCTGGTCACCAAGTCCAACCTGATCCTGGGCATGGGCGAGACCCGCGAGGAGATCAGCGAGGCGCTCCAGGACCTCTACGACGCGGGCTGCGAGCTGATCACGATCACCCAGTACCTGCGGCCCTCCGTGCGCCACCACCCCATCGAGCGGTGGGTCAAGCCCGCGGAGTTCGTGGAGCTGAAGGAGGAGGCCGAGGAGATCGGCTACGCCGGCGTCATGTCCGGTCCGCTGGTCCGCTCCTCGTACCGCGCGGGCCGGCTGTACCAGCAGGCGATCGAGCGTCGCGAGGTCGAAGCCTCCACTCAGGCGGTCTGAGCCGCCCCGGCGTGCCGCTTTGTGAAAACTGGCACATGCTGAAGAGGACGCGGCCCGCACTCCCCCAGGCCGGGGGCGCGCGGGCCGTTTTCTCGTCGCTCCCGGGTGTGACTCGCGGGTCATCCGCCGGAAACACCCGCCGGTGACGATGGCCCCACGCACCGCGTCCGTCCCGCCGACCTCCCGAGGGAGACCGCCACCATGCAGGCCGCGCCGCTCCGCGCCACCGCACGTCCCGTCCCGTCCGTCACCGGCGCGCTCCGCGCCGTCGAGGCGCTGCTGCTCGGCGGCGGGCAGCGCACCGCCCGTCGCAACGCCTGGAACTCGGTCCTGGAGGACCGCCGCCGGGCCGGCGAACGGCAGGAGGCGCAGGACGTACTGGAGGCCGCGGCGACCCGTCGTCCGCGGGCCACGTAAACTTCTTGGTATGGCGAGGAAGGCAAACACAGACGGCGCTGGCGCCGGCACCCCCGGGCGGCTGAAGCAGATCGCCCAGACCTACAAGATGACCCGTCGGGTCGACTCCAAGGTCGGTCTTGTCGTCGCCGGCGTGGGCATCGTCGTGTTCGGCGTTCTCCTCGCCGTCGGCTTCGCGATCGGCCACCCCGTCTACGCGGGCATCCTGGGCTTCGTCCTGGCCTTCCTCGCGATGGCGATCGTCTTCGGACGCCGCGCCGAGCGGGCGGCCTTCGGGCAGATGGAGGGCCAGCCGGGCGCGGCCGCCGCGGTGCTGGAGAACGTCCGCGGCTGGACGGTCACCCCCGCGGTGGCGATGAACCGCAACCAGGACGTGGTGCACCGCGCCGTCGGCAAGGCGGGCATCGTGCTGGTCGGCGAGGGCAACCCGAACCGGCTGCGCGGGCTGCTGGCCGCCGAGAAGAAGCGGATGGCCCGTACGGTCGCCGACGCGCCCGTCCACGATTTCGTGATCGGTGAGGGCGAGGACCAGGTCCCGCTGAAGAAGCTCCGCACCCGGCTGATGAAGCTGCCCCGGGTCCTGCCCGGCGCGCAGGTCACCGCGGTCAACGACCGGCTGCGCGCCCTCGGCGACCTGATGAGCAACATGCCGGTGCCGAAGGGCCCCGTGAACATGCGTCCGCCCCGCGGCAAGATGCGCTGAGCGTCCCACCCGGCCGGGCCGCCCGCCCGGCCCGCCTCCCCCACCGACCACGACGCCCCGGAGCCTTCACGGCTCCGGGGCGTTCCGTATGGGGTATGCGGGCGGGCCAGGAGCGTGGCGTACGGCGCGTTCCCGGCGGAACCGTGGCCGTCGTACGGCGTTCCCCGGATCCGCGGGCGTGCGGAGACCCGTGACCGTACGGCGTTCCGACGCTCGCCGGTGCCGAACGCCGGGACGGCCTTTCCGCCGGCGCGCGGTGAGGGTACGGTGCCCGCAGGGCAGCCGGTCACGGAACGTGACATCACAGCCACGCTGTTTCGTATACGTAACGGATACGGGCGCCGGAACGGGCGGCGCACGGCCGCCCGGGGCGTCAGATGCGGACCTGTACCGCGCGGCTGAGGCGGTCGTGGAGACCGCGGCCGTCGCGGTCCCAGATGACCGCGGGGATGACGATCACCAGCAGGACGGTGCGGAGCACCACGCGCGGCAGCGAGAGGCGGCCGCCGCCCTCCGCGACGACCCGCAGCCCCAGCAGCCGCTTGCCGGGCGTGAAGCCGACGGTGCCGACGGTCAGGATGCTCAAGACCGCGAAGACGACCAGCGCCCAGTTGCTCGCCGACTGCGCGCGACCGCCGCTGAGCAGCCCGTACGCGATGAGCATGCACAGTGCCCAGTCGAGGAAGAGGGCGGCGAAGCGGCGTCCCGGACGGGCGATCGAGCCGGGGCCCTCCTCGGGCAGACCGAGCTGCGCACCGCGGTGGCCGAACTCGACGCCCATGTCCTCGGCGGCCGCGCGGGGGCCGGAGATCCACGATCCGATTGCTTGCCTGTTGTCCACCCGTCCACCGTACTGTGACCGCGCTTCTTCCCCGCCCGAGGGGCGCCGCCGAGCGGCCGGATACGCCATGACCAGGCATGATCGGAAGTGAGGCGGACCGCGCTCCGGTTAACCCCGACGAAACAAATGGGTCATGCTTGGGAAATCACGCCTGCCTATGGTCGGGCAAGCGCCACCCCGAAGGTCGCGCTCCGCGCATCAGCCCCGCGTCCGCCGACCGGTGACCGGGCAAGGAGGAGTAGGGATGTTCCAGAACGCCGACGACGTACAGAAATACCTCTCGGACGAGGACGTCAAGTTCATCGACGTGCGGTTCTGCGACCTGCCCGGTGTGATGCAGCACGTCACGATCCCGGCGAAGGCGTTCGACCCCGATGAGGAGCTGGCCTTCGACGGCTCCTCGATCCGCGGCTTCCAGGCGATCCACGAGTCGGACATGTCGCTCCGCGCCGACCTGTCGACGGCCCGCCTCGACCCGTTCCGCCGCGACAAGACGCTGAACATCAACTTCTTCATCCACGACCCGATCACCGGCGAGCAGTACAGCCGCGACCCGCGCAACATCGCCAAGAAGGCCGAGGCGTACCTCGCCTCCACCGGCATCGCCGACACCGCCTACTTCGGCCCCGAGGCGGAGTTCTACGTCTTCGACTCGGTGCGCTTCGACACCTCGGCGAACGCGTCCTTCTACCACATCGACGCCGAGTCCGGCGCGTGGAACACCGGTGCCGAGGAGAACAACCGCGGCTACAAGGTCCGCTACAAGGGCGGCTACTTCCCCGTCCCGCCGGTCGACCACCACGCCGACCTGCGCGCCGAGATGTCCCTGGAGCTGGAGGCCGCCGGCCTGCAGATCGAGCGCCAGCACCACGAGGTCGGCACCGGCGGCCAGGCGGAGATCAACTACAAGTTCAACACGCTGCTCGCCGCCGCCGACGACCTGATGCTCTTCAAGTACATCGTGAAGAACGTCGCCTGGCGCAACGGCAAGACCGCGACCTTCATGCCCAAGCCGATCTTCGGCGACAACGGCTCCGGCATGCACGTCCACCAGTCCCTGTGGCAGGGCGGCAACCCGCTCTTCTACGACGAGCAGGGCTACGCGGGCCTCTCCGACACCGCCCGCTACTACATCGGCGGCATCCTCAAGCACGCCCCGTCGCTGCTGGCCTTCACCAACCCGACGGTGAACTCCTACCACCGCCTGGTCCCCGGCTTCGAGGCCCCGGTCAACCTGGTCTACTCGCAGCGCAACCGTTCCGCCGCGATGCGCATCCCGATCACGGGCGCCAACCCCAAGGCCAAGCGCGTCGAGTTCCGCGCCCCGGACCCGTCGTCCAACCCCTACCTCGCGTTCTCCGCGCTCCTCCTCGCGGGCCTCGACGGCATCAAGAACAAGATCGAGCCGGCCGAGCCGATCGACAAGGACCTCTACGAGCTGGCTCCCGAGGAGCACGCGGGCGTCCAGCAGGTCCCCACCTCCCTCCCGGCCGTCCTCGACGCCCTCGAGGCCGACAACGAGTACCTCCAGCAGGGCGGCGTCTTCACCTCCGACCTGATCGAAACCTGGATCGACTACAAGCGCACCCACGAAATCGCCCCGATCCAGCTCCGCCCGCACCCGCACGAGTTCGAGCTTTACTACGACCTGTAAAGACACCGGTTCGGCAAGCCGCCGGCTGCGCCCTCCTGTCACGGAGGGTGCGGTCGGCGGCTTTTGCGTGGGCTGGACCCGGTCTGGGGAAATTCGAGATTTCCGCCTTTTCCTCAGCGGAAAACCCTGCTGGCATATGCCTGAAAAAGATGCCAGGGGCATCCCGTGACCCAATTAGAATTCGATCATGCGCTGGGGTACGTTATCGCCCCCGCTGGTGATCACGGACACATCTGAAATTTCCGTTTCCGGCGGGGTCCATGATGGGTTCACACCGAAAGACGGCCTATTTTGTTTCACATAACTTTCCGCGCTGCCGTGATCCGCTTCGCCTCGTGCGCCGCGTTCACGGTGGCACTGGCCGGCCTCGCGACGACTTCCGCGTCGGCCGCCGCGCCTGCCGCGACCATGCCCTACCGGGCGGCGCCCCTGTACCACTGCGATCAGGTGATGTGGTGACGGCGGTTCACCGGGTACCGGACCGCTGAGCCTTCGTCCCCGTCGGCTCCCGGACCGGTGCCCCTGGTTCGGGAGCCGGCAGGCTCTGCCGCCCGAGCAGGCGGCGGAGCGCGTCCGCCTCGGCGCGGGCGCCCAGCCGGTGGTAGGTCATCAGGGCCCGTTCCGCGTAGGGGCGGGCCGTTTCGCTGCCGTGGAGATTCAGGTGGGTGCGGGCCATTCCCGCCAGGGCGTGGGCGGCGTCGAGCGGGAAGTCGAATTCCCGCGCTATGCGGAGCGCGTCGTCATAGGTTTCCAGCGCCGCCTGCCATTCCCCGGCCAGACGGTGCGCATCGGCCCGGCCGACCATGGCGCGCTGCCGCTCGTAGACGTTGCCGAGGCGCAGAGCCAGGTCCTCCGCGGTGCGGAGGTGGCGCATCGCCTCTTCCGTCCGGCCGGTCGCGGCGTGCACCCGGCCCAGCCCGATCAGCGAGTTCATCTCCCCGACGGCGTCGCCGCGGGCGCGATTGCTGGACAGGGCCCGGCGGAAGAATGCCTGGGCCTGATCCACGTGATTCATCCCGAGATGGGCGTCACCCATGTTGTTGTCGAGGATTGCGGCCTCACGTCGCCCACCGAAGCGCTGGACCAGTTTCCGGGACTGTTCGTAATGGTGCAGGGCCTTCTCCCTTTTCCCCTCATGCATATGGATTTCACCCATGTTGTTGAGCGCTTTGGCCTGGCCGTGCAGATCACCCAGTCCGCGGTGGATGTCCAGCATCTCGACGAAGCAGCGCATCGCCCGCGGGTAGTCGGCGCTGAAGATCAGCGCGGCGCCCTGGACGTTGCAGCTCTCCGCCACGCCGTACCGGTCGCCGGTCGCCCGGTAGAGCTCCCGGGCGCGCTCCAGCGCGTGCCCGCAGTCGTCGCTGCGGCCGGCCGCCAGATGTGCCCGGCCGATCTGCAGGAAGGCGTCGGCGCGGCCGTGGTCGTCGCCGAGCGCCTCGAAGAGGGTGTGCGCCTCCACGGCGCAGCTCAGGGCCTGTACGTGGTCCGACTGGGCCAGGACGTCGGCGCGCGCCGCCAGGGACCGGGCCAGCGTGGCGCGGTCGTCGGTGCCACGCAGAACGGTGACGGCGGCGTCGAGCAGTTCGGCCGCCACCTCGCCCGTGCCCCACAGTTTGAGGGAGTGCACGAGGGTGAGCGGGAACAGGACGGCGAACTCCGGGAATTCGGCCGCCGCGGTGCGCGCCGCGGCCAGGAGGTTGGCGCGCTCGACGGTGAGCCAGACGGTGGCGCGGTCCGCGGCGCCGTCCCCGGGCGCGGTGAAGTCCGGGGCGTAGGGGGATTCCCGCTCCAGGGCCGGGGTTCGCGGCCATCCCGGGTGGGCGGAGCGCTCGGCGCGGTCGGCGGCCGTCAGGTAGTAGGAGAGGAGTCCGCTCAGCGCCTGGCGGCGCGCGTACCGGGGGATCTCCACGCGGCACAGGCGGCGCCCGAAGGCCCGTAAGAGGTCGTGGAGTTGGTAGCGGTCGCGTACGGGTTCCTCGATGAGGTGCCGGTCCAGCAGGTCGTCGGCGGCGCGGCGGATCTCGTCCGGCGCCGCGGCGCACAGGGCGGCCGCCGCGTCGACGGTGATGTCCGGTCCCGGGTGCAGCGCCATGTAGCGGAAGAGCCGTCGGGCCGCCGGACGCAGGTCGACGTAGGAGAGCTGGAGCGCCGCGGTGACGCGTTCGCCCATCTCGTCCAGGGGGTCATCGGCGCGGCTCAGGCGTTCGGCGATGTGCTCCAGGTCCCAGGTGTCCCGGTGCCGCAGCCGGCCGGCGAGGAGTTGCAGGGTGAGCGGGTGTCCCCCGCATATCTGCATGATCCGGCGGAGAGCCGCGTCGTCCGTGGAGCGCCCCCGTCCGGCCACCCGGGTGAAGAGGGCGGACGCCTCGGGGAGCGAGAGTTCGTCGAGCAGCAGGTGGGTGGCGCCGTCCAGTTCGGCCAGGCGGTTGCGGCTCGCCACGATCGCCCGGCAGCTCGCGGAGCCGGGGAGCAGCGGGACGATCTGGTCGGCGTCCCTGGCGTTGTCCAGCACGACGAGTATCCGGCGGTGGGCGGTCCACTCCCGCCAGCGGGCCGTCTGTTCGTCGAAGGTCTCCGGGAGCGGGTCGGGGTCTCCCGCGCTGCGCAGGAGGAAGGGCAGCGCCTCGGCGGGCTCGTAGGCCGGCTGGTCGCTGTAGGCGCGCAGGTCGACGTAGAGCAGGCCGTCCGGGTAGGCGGCGCGCAGGCGGTGGGCCGCGTGGATGACGAGGGCGGTCTTGCCCACACCGGGCATGCCGTGGACGACGGTCAGCGGCAGGGCGGTGGTGTGGCCCTCGTGCGGCGGGGCGGCGAGCAGGGACCGCAGTTCGACGGCGCGGCCGGTGAAGTCCTTGGTGTCGCGGGGCAGGGTGCTGCTCGGCCCGGGGCCGGGGGCCGGGCGCGCCTCGGGGACGGGGACGGGGACGGGGGCGGGGGCGCGGTCCGGCCGGGGTGCGGTGGGTGCGTCCAGCGCGGCGTCCTGCGTGAGGATGCGGCTCTGGAGGGTCCGCAGCTCCGTGCCGGGGTCGATGCCGAGGCGGTCGCCGAGGAGGCGCCGGGTGGTGGCGTACAGCTCCAAGGCCTCGCCGTCGCGGCCGCAGCGGTAGAGCGCCAGCATCAGGGCGGCGACGGCCCGCTGGGCCAGGGGGTTCTCCGCCACGAGGTCGCGGAGTTCGCCGATCAGGTCGGTGTGGCGGCCCAGTTCCAGTTCCAGGTGGATGCGTTCCTCCTGGAGGGAGCGGCGGTCCTCGGTCAGGCGGGCGCCCGCCGCCGCGGCCCAGGCTCCGGGGAATTCGGCGAGCGGGTCGCCGCGCCACAGCGCCTGGGCGCACCGCAGCCGGGCGACGGCCGCCTCCCGGTCACCGCGCGCCGCCGCGGCACGCGCCTCGGCGCGGATGCGCCGCAGGCGGTAGAGGTCGACGTCGTCGGTGTCCGCGACGCGGAGCCGGTAGCGCCGGGGGGAGACGAGGTCGATCCGGGCCCGGTCGCCCACCGCTTCGGCCAGCAGGGCACGCAGTCGCGACAGGTAGCTCTGCAAGGTGGCCACGGGGGTGTCGGGGACGTCGTCCTCGCCCCAGACGCGGTCGACGAGCGTCTCCACGCCCACCGGCTCCCCGTACGCGTACAGCAGGGAAGCCAGCACGTGGCGGGCCTTGGGAGAGCCGAGCGGCCACTGGTGGCCGTCGTGCCACAGTTCGAGCGGCCCCAGTAACAGAAGTTCCACCATCGCCCCCTGATGGTTCGCCTTCCCACCCCGGCCCGGAGGTCACCGGACGCCTGAGCGGGGTTCATCTCACTGTTGCCCGGAGCCGGAGGGACCGGAGGGGGTGGGCAGGGGCGCACCGTCGCGCCAGGGGCGCACATGCCGTCGGCGGCTCCTCCGTGGCGCTGACCGGCGGTTCAGGAACCGTACAAGGATTCTGCAGGCGCGGTGACAGCCCTGCCCCGCACCGTGGGAAGCGCGGCGGAAGGACCGCAGACGCGGGCCCGGCCACCGGGCCGGACGCCGCGGACACGGCACAGGGCCCGGTCAACCCGATGTGAACGTGGGGGAGTTCGAATGAACATGACGGTATCGGGATTCGAGTGGCGGCACGTCCCGCTGCGGCTGGACGTCGAGCGGTGGGCCACCCGCAGGGTGCGGAAGAAGATCCTGGCGGTGGTGCACACGGTCACCTCGGGGCAGCGGGTGCTGGACGCGGCGCGGTTGCTCGACGGTGACCCCAGGGTGCAGGTGATCTTCACGGTGGCACCCGATGTCTTCAGCCAGGGTGTGGACGCCTTCCTGGAGGGCACCCGGGCGCTGGTGCTGCCCTGGGCGCAGGCGGTGAGCTTCCCGTTCGACCTGGCGCTGGCGGCCAGCCACGGCGGCCTGCACGAACTGCACGCACCGGTGATCGTGCTGCCGCACGGGGTGGGGCACAACAAGCTCGTGTCGTCGCCGACCGGACACCTCGCCGCCGCGGCCGATCCGGCGAAGCGTGGCGTCTACGGGCTGAGCAGGCAGCGACTGGTGCGGGACGGAGCCGTCATCCCGTCGGCGATCGTGCTCTCCCACGCCGAGGAGCTGGCCAGGCTCGGCCGTGAGTGCCCGGAGGCGGTCCCGGTGGCCCATGTGGTGGGCGACCCGTGCCACGACCGGATCAGGGCGAGCATGCCGTCGCGGGCGCTGTACCGGAAGGCGCTGCGCACCGGGGCGCACCAGGAGCTGGTGCTCGCCTGCTCCACATGGGGGCCCCAGTCGCTGCTGGGCGAGGAGTGGGAGCTGCTGGAACGGCTGGCGGCGGACCTCCCGCGCGAGGAGTACAGCATCGCGCTGATGCTGCATCCGAACATCTGGAACGCGCACGGGGAGTGGCAGATCAAGAGCTGGCTGACCTGGCTCGGCCGCGCGGGCGTGCAGGTGATCAGCCAGTACTCGGACTGGTGCGGCGCGGTCGTCGCGTCCGACATCATCGTCGGGGACCACGGATCCGCCGCCCTCTACGGCACGATGACCGGCGCCCGGGTGCTGACCACGGGCTCGTCCGAGGTGGAGTTGGACCCGGGGTCCCCCATGGCGGAACTGCGCTCCTTCGCGCCCCGGCTGCGGGCCGACCGCCCGCTGCGGCGGCAGTTGCGGGCCCCGGCCGCGGCGGCACGGCCGGAGCTCTACGCCCGGGTGGCCGCCCGGCTCACCTCGGAGCCGGGCCGGTTCGCCCGCCGGATGCGGTCGCTGATCTACCGGACGCTGCGGCTGCGGGCGCCGGCCGCGAGGTTGGTACCGGAGATAGCGTCGCTGCCGGTCACCCTGGACTTCGGGGTCGCGGGCGGGGCGGAGACATGACGGCGCGGTGGCTGAGTGTCCACGGGCCCGGCCCCGGTGACGGCACGCTGCTCGCCGTGGCCGAGGAGACGCCCGTATCCGAGGCCGTGACGGCGGTGCGGACGACGGTGCGGCTGCGGTTGCCCGGCGGTGGGTGGGTGACCGATCACCATCTGCGGGTCGCACCTCCGGCGCCGCGCCCGTGGCCGCTGCTGGCCGATGTGCTGGTGATCGGGGCCTCTGAGCCGGCCAGGGAGACGTCCCCGGCTTCCGGGGCGGCCGTGCTGGCTCTCGTCCAGGGGCCCGCCAGGTGCCGTATGCGGTGCGCCCCGTGGCGGGACGGCTGGGTGGAGCTGGGCTCCGGGCACGCCGCCGTGGCGTCATGGGAGACCTGGGCCTCGCTGGCACACGCCTGGCTGGTGACCGGTCTGCCGGTGCGGGCGCTGGCCGGGGCGGCGGTGCGGGTGATCCCGGCCGGTCAACCGGCGGTGTCGAGCGCGCTCAGCCGGGCGCGTACCGCGTCGGCGCGTTCCGTGCGGTTCACTCCGGCGTAGAGGTCGAGCGCCTCCTCGTAGCGGGCCCTGGCCAAGGGGATCTCCCCCCGGCCCTCGGCGATCTCGGCCAGGGCTTCCAGGGTCCGTGCGATCTCGTAGCCGGCGTTGACGCCGCGGAGTTCGGTCAGCGCCTCGGAGAGCAGGTCCTCCGCCTCCCGCGCCGCACCGGCGAGCATCCGGGCCCGGCCCAGGAGAGTCGTCGCGCGGGCGGCGTTGTAGGTGTCGCCCGCCTCGCGCAGGGCGTCCCGCGCCGCCGCGGCGGCGTCCGCGGCCTCCTGGCGCCGGTCCGCGTCGAGGGCGATGCCCGCGGCGTTGAGACGGGCCAGAGCGCCGGCGCGCGGATCTCCGTGGCGGGGCAGTTCGGACGCGGCGCGGACGAACAGCGCCTCGGCCGCCGCCGTGTCGCCGCGGCGCTGGAGGGCGAGGCCGCGGTAGTTGAGCGTCCGGGCGTGCCCCAGGGCGTCGCCGTCCTCGGCCAGGATCTCCGCCGCCGCCTCGAACATGTCCAGGGCCCGGCCGTGCTCTCCGCGTCCCAGCTCGCCCAGACCTCCGGAGGTCAGCATCCTGGCCTGCGCCACGCGGTCCCCGTACTCCTCGGCCGCGGCCAGGCCCTCCGCGTGCACGGTGCGCCAGTGTTCGTAGTGTTTGCGGCGGGGGAAGAGCGGCCACATGGCATCGGCCAGTTGCCAGCAGAACCACGGGAAGCCGGTGGTTCTGACGCGCCGGACGACCGCGACGAGATCGGGCAGTTCCCGCTCCAGCCAGTCCAGCGCCGCCTGAGCGTCCCGGCTGCCGAACGGCGCGCAGTACACCTCCCGGGAGGCCGGGTCCCGTTCCAGGGCGGTCCGCCGCGGCTCGACGGCCTGCTCCGCGAGGGTGGCGAGGGCGAGGTAGTGACCGGCTGTACGGCGCAGCGCCCCGGCGCGTTCCGCCGCCGGTTCGTCCTCCTCGGCCCGCGCCAGGGCGTGCAGCCGTACGAGGTCGTGGAAGCGGTAGCGGCCCTCCCCCGTCTCGGTGAGCAGATGGGTGTCGTGGAGGACGTCCAGCAGCTCCGCGGCCTCGCCCGCCGTCACTCCGGTGGGGGCCAGCAGGGCCGCCGCGAGGCCGTTGTCGATGTGTCTTCCCGGGTGGGTGCCGAGCAGCCGGTAGAGCCGGGCGGCGTCCGGGGGCAGACCGCTGTAGGACAGGTCCAGGGCGGCCCGTACGCTGCGGTCCCCGTCGATGGCGAGGGCGGCGAGGCGTCCGCGTTCCTCGGACAGGGCCCCCACCATCACGGCGATGCTGCGACGCGGCCGGGCGGCCAGACGCGCGCCGACGAGCCGTACGGCGAGCGGGAGGCCGGCGCAGAGGCGGACCAGGGCACGGGCGTCGTCGGGGTCCTCGGCCACCCGGTGGTCCCCGAGCGTGTCCGCGAGCAGCGCGACGGCGTCGTCCGGTGCGAGCGGTTCGAGGTGGAGCTGCTGACCGCCTTCGAGGGTGAGACCGGTCAGGCGGGCGCGGCTGGTGACCAGGGTGACGCTGCCCCCGCCGGGGAGCAGCGGGCGGACGTGCGCCGCGCTCTCGGCGTCGTCGAGCAGCACCGCGACCGGGCGCCGGGAGGTCAGCGAGCGGTACAGCGCCGCGCGTTCGGCGAGGGCGTGCGGCACCTGCTGCGGTGCGACGCCGAGGCCGCGCAGGAAGCCGCTGAGTATCTCCGCCGGGTCGGCCGGCCCGCTCGGCGACCGCGCGCCCAGATCGGCGTAGAGCTGACCGCCGGACGGCGAGGGTCTCAGCGAGTGCAGCCAGTCCAGCGCGAGAGCGGTCTTGCCGACGCCGCCCAGGCCGCTGATGGCTGCCAGGAAAGGGTGTCCGCGGCGGGCGCAGCGATCGAGGTGGGAGGTCAGGAACAGCAGCTCGTCCGCGCGGTCGGTGAGCGGTGCGGTGGGAGGTAACTGCCTGGGCACCGGTGGGAGGGCGGCCCCCTGGCTCCCGATGTACACATCCCCGTGGATGATGCCTGCCTGCAGGCTCGGGCCCAGGACCTGCCCGCTGATGTCGTTGTGAACGCTCTGCTCGTCCACCGGCATGCGCCCCCTTCGCCCCGGCCGCCGGCTGCACCCGGACGGCTCCTGGATGAGTATGTCCGAGTACGCGGCGGACACTCGGCACCCGCGCGGGGGCCGTCGGCCCGTGCGGGCGGCCCCGCCCCGGCCGGACGGCGCTCCCGCCCGTGCCGGAGTCCCCCGATCGCGCCACACTGACCCCATGCCTGAATTGCCAGAAGTTGAGTCGCTCGTCCGGTATCTGCGGGGGCGGGTCGAAGGGAAGACCGTCGAGCGGGTGTTTCCGGTGGCGGTCAGTGTGCTGAAGACGTATGAGCCGGCGGTGACGGAGTTGGAGGGGGAGGTGTGCGGGGGCGTCGCGCGGTGGGGGAAGTTTCTGGATGTGGGGGTCGGGGGGTTGCGGTTGGTGATGCATCTGGGGCGGGCGGGGTGGGTGCGGTGGCGGGAGGAGGTGCCGGAGGGGGCGCCGCGGCCGGGGAAGGGGCCGTTGGCGCTGCGGGTGCGGCTGGCGGAGGGGGACGGGTTCGACGTGACGGAGGCGGGGACCCGTAAGCAGGTCGCGGTGTATGTGGTGCGGGACGCCCGGGAGGTGCCCGGGGTGGCGCGGCTGGGGCCCGATCCGCTGGACGCCGCGTTCACGCGGGAGGCGTTCGGGGCGGTGGTGAGCGGCGAGCGGCGGCAGATCAAGGGCGTACTGCGGGATCAGGGGGTGCTGGCCGGGATCGGGAACGCGTACTCGGACGAGATCCTGCACGTGGCGCGGATGTCGCCGTTCAAGGCGGCGGCGTCGCTGTCGGAGGAGGAGACCGATGTGCTGTACGCGGCGATCGGGTCGACGCTCGCGGACGCGGTGGCGCGCTCGGGCGGGCTGGAGCCGGGGAAGCTGAAGGCGGAGAAGAAGAGCGGGATGCGGGTGCACGGGCGGGCCGGCCAGGCGTGTCCGGTGTGCGGGGACACGGTGCGGGAGGTCGTGTACCGGGACCGGTCGATGCAGTACTGCCCGACGTGTCAGACGGGCGGGAAGATTCTGGCGGACCGGCGGATGTCGCGGTTGTTGAAGTGAGGAGGGGGGAGGGGGCGGCGGGCGCCGCGCGGTGCGGGCGGCGCCCGCCGGAAGGGCGACCGGCCGGCGGGCCTCCGGACGACGCGGGCGCCGCGCGGCGGAATACGGCGCCCGGCCCCGTACGGCCGGCCGGGCGCCCGGAGCCCGCGCAACCGGCCCGCGCAACCGGACGCGGCCTCCTCGGCCGCGGCCACGGGACCGTAGCTGCCGGACCCCTGACGGGGGCGGGCACGGCCGAACGCGGCGCCCGGCCCCGTCAGCCGTGGGCGGGCCGCGGTCGCGCGTACCCGCGGCCCCGCCCGTCTCACGGGGTGAGCCGGCCCCGTCAGTCGCGGATGGCCGCGGTCATCCCTCCTCGCCCAGCAGGTCCCGCAGTTCCGTCACTGCCCGGCGGAGCCGGCCGGCGAAGGTGTGCATCGGCTCCGCGACCTTCTCCGGGGTGCTGAGGTAGAGGTGGAAGCGGTCGGCCAGGAGGACGTAGGCGACGCCGATGCAGCGGCTGCTGGTGGAGCCGAAGCCGAAGAACTGGATGTGGGCGGAGGGGGCGGAGCTGGTGCTGAGGTAGTCGTCGCGCAGGGTCAGCCAGCCCGGGGAGCGGTAGAGGGCGGGCTGGTCGGGGAGGCCGAGTTCCGGGCCACGGCGGCGCTGGATCAGCTCCAGTTCCCACAGGTGCTGTTCGGGGGCGCGGCCCGCCTGGCAGTCCTTGGCGCGGGCGACATGGGCCTGAGCGGCGGCGCGGAAGGCGGCGCGGCGGGTGGCGGGGTCGGCGGCCGGGTCCTCCATGGCGGCGACGAAGTGCCGGATCTCCTCGGTGACCACCCGCATCGCCTCGGTGCGTCCGCGCCGCCACTGCCGGGTGGCGATCGATTCGTAGGTGGCGCCGAGGTGGCCCTTGGCGCGCTGGTGGGCGAGTTGGTAGGCGAGCTGGACGAAGGCGTCCGGGGAGACGCCGAGGGCCTTGGCGGTGTCGGCACCGAAGTCGTCGAAGGTGACGGTGCGGGTGGCGGTGGCGCGGCCGTACGCGGCGAAGGCGTCGGCGGCGGCGCGGACGCGGGCCCGGGTGGCGGGGTCGGTGGTGAAGGTGAGCGGGGTCGGCGCGGGCGGGCCCTGGGTGCGGGCGCCGGCGAGGCGGGCGTGCTCCTCGGGGGTGGTGGCGAGGAGGCCGTCGACGAAGGCGAGGACGGTGGTGCCGTCGAGTTCGCAGTGTTCGATGTTGATGCCGGCGCGGCCGTCGGCGAAGACGATGAGGGAGACGGCCTTGTCGAACCAGCGGTTGCCGCGGTCGCCGTACAGCAGCTCGTCGCACGCCTCCTGGACGCCGTCGGGGGCGAAGTCCTCCAGGCAGACGCAGAAGAGGGCGGTTTCGACGGTGTCGAGGGCGGCGGCGTTGCCGGGGTCGGTGAGGAGGGCGGTGCGGGCGTCGGCCCATTCGGCGCGGGCCAGGGTGGTGAGGTGGCCGACGGAGGTGCCCGGTTCGGCGGGGGCGGCGCCCGCCTCGCGTACGGCGGCGAGCCCGGCGCGCAGGTCGTCGAGGCCGTAGGGGGTGCCGTCGGGGGCGAGGACGTCGAGGCGGAACATCCGGCCGTGGAAGAAGACGACGATGTGGCGGGCGCGGGAGGGGCCGGGCCACTCGGCGGAGTACGGGGAGCGGACGGTGTCCTGGTCGGTGCCGGGGATACGGGTGGTGGAGAAGAGGTAGCGGTGCTGGTCCATCGACTGCGGGCGGCCGCGCTGGAGGACGGGCGGGAGCCGTTCCTCGTCGAGGAGGCGCTTGTGGTGGAGGGCGCCGGCGATGAGGCCGGCGGCGCGGGAGAGCTGGGGGTCGGCGGCGAGGGAGGCCGTGGCCGGGGCGCTCTCGCCCTCGGCCGGTGCGGCGTCCGGTGTGCCCGGCGCGGCGCCCGTCCCCGGCGCGGCCTTCCCGTCCCGGAACTCGTCCCGGAACAGGAAGAAGAAGTTCGCGTTGAGGGCGATGCGGTCGCGGCGGCCGAGGTAGCGGTAGGGCCAGAAGGTGTCGAGCCAGCTGTGGGTGGTGGGGAGCGCGTCGTAGGCGGCGAGGGCGGCGTGCAGGACGGGGCCGGGGCCGTCGGGGGCGCGGAAGGCGGCGACCTCGGCCTCGGTGGCGGCGCGTTCGGCGTCGGTCAGCAGCGGGCGGCACCACTCCAGGAAGAGGGCGCAGCTCTCCTCAAGGGTGGGCAGCGGCACCTTCGGGAGCTGGTCGTCGTGGGCGAAGGTGGTGCCGGGCGCGGTGTCCTCGGGTGTGGGCATGGCGGCTCTCGATTCGACGGGTGCGTACGGGCGACGTGCTCAACGAGCGGGAATCGTACGGGGGTTGGTCAGTCCAGGAGGGTGTCGCCGCGGACCGCGCGGCGGGCGGCGGCCTCGTGGGCGGGCAGGACGCGGCCGAAGAGCTGGCGGGTGCGGGCGAGGCTGCCGATGACGCCGGGCCGCTCGCTGTAGGCGAAGATCGCGGAGTGCCGGGCCCGGGTGCCGCGGACCGGGCTGACCCGGTGCAGCGCGTAGCGGCCGCGGAAGAGCTGGAGGTCGCCGGGGCGCAGCGGGAGGCGGCGGACGAGGTGGCCGCCGTCGCCGTCGAGGACGGCGCGGACGTCGTCGAAGCGTCCGTCGTCGGCGGAGCGGATGCCGGGGCAGTACTCGAACTCGCCGCCCTCCGCCGCCTCCTGGGTGAGCATGCTGACGGTGAACTCGTTGGTGTCGAAGTGCCAGGGGTGTTCCATGCCCGGTTCGACGACGTTGAGGACGAGTCCGGCGAGCGGGTCGGCGAGCGGGTGCAGCCGGGGCAGGCCGAAGCAGGCGGCGAGGAAGCGTTGGAAGTCCGGGTCGGTGTGGAGCCGGCTGATGAGCGCGTCGGCGGGGATGCGGTCGCGGGGGACGAAGGCGTTGCCGCGCAGGAAGGTGCGGCGCCCCGGGTGACCGTCGGGCAGCGGGGTGTCGGTGGCGATGTTGTAGACGTTGACGGTCTCGGTGGCGAAGTGGGCGCGGGGAGCGAGGCCGGCGCACTCCTCGCGCAGGGCGTCGCGCTGCGGCGGGCGGAGGAAGTCGGCGAGGACGGTGCAGCCGTGGGTGCGCAGCTCGCGGCGGGCCCGCTCGATGACGGTCCGGGCGGCGGGGGCTTCGGGGTCGGCGAGGGGGTAGCGGTCGGTGTCGACCACGTGGTCGAGCGTGAGCGTCGTGGACGGTGTGCTCATGCGGTCCCTTCCGTGTGCGGGCGGGCGGCCTGCGCGCCGCGCGCCGTCGTCCCCGTACGGAACGCGCCGTCGGCCACCCCTCGGAATGCGGCAACTCTACTGAGAGGTAACCCAGTTGGGGCCGGGCGAACGGGAAGTCCGCTGTGAGACGGCCCACGGTGCGGCGGGGGCGGGCGGGGCGCGCCGGGTGGGCGCGGGCTCGCGGAGGCGGTCGGCGGGGCGCGGGCACCGGTCCCGGGCCGGGCGCGGGCGAACGGCGGCGCCCGCAGAGCCGTCGGGTGACAGCGGACGCCGGGCGGGCCGCGGGGCCGGCGGCGGACCGGGCCCGCGCGCCGTCGCCTGGGTCACTCTTTTATGCAACTTGTTGCACAAGACCGTTCGGGTGCCCTAGAACGTCCCTGACGACCGTCGCCGCGCCAGGAGGCCCGATGAGCCCGAGCCCGTACCCGAATCTGCTGAGCCCGCTCGATGTGGGGCCCGTGACGCTGCCCAACCGCGTCCTGATGGGATCGATGCACGTCGGACTGGAGGAGGCGCCCGGCGGGTTCGCGCGGATGGCGGCGTTCTACGCCGAGCGGGCGCGCGGCGGCGTCGGGCTGATCGTCACCGGCGGGTTCGCGCCCAACGACGCCGGGCGGCCGTACGAGGGCGGGGCGGCGCTGACCACCGAGGCGCAGGCCGCCGAGCACCGGCTGATCACCGACGCGGTGCACCGCGAAGGCGGCCGGATCGCGCTCCAGCTGCTGCACTTCGGGCGGTACGCGCACCATCCGGACCTGGTGGCGCCGAGCGCGCTCCAGGCGCCGATCAGCCCGTTCACCCCGCACGCGCTGACCGACGAGGAGGTCGAGCGGACGGTCGAGGACTTCGTGCGCGCCGCGGAGCTGGCGCGGTCCGCCGGGTACGACGGCGTCGAGATCATGGGCTCCGAGGGCTATCTGATCAACGAGTTCCTGGTGACCGCCACCAACCGGCGGACCGACCGGTGGGGCGGCTCGTACGCGCACCGGATGCGGTTCCCGGTGGAGATCGTCCGCCGGGTGCGGAAGCGGACCGGGCCGGACTTCCTGATCATCTACCGGCTGTCCATGCTGGACCTGGTGCCGGGCGGCTCCACACTGCCGGAGGTCATCGAACTGGCCGGGGCGGTCGAGGCGGCCGGCGCCTCGCTGCTCAACACCGGGATCGGCTGGCACGAGGCGCGTATCCCGACCATCGCGACGTCCGTGCCGCGCGGCGCGTACACCTGGGTGACGCGGCGGGTGCGCGGTGCGGTGAAGCTGCCGCTGGTCGCCGTCAACCGCATCAACACCCCCGAGGTCGCCGAGGAGGTGCTGGCCGGCGGGGCCGCCGACATGGTCGCGATGGCCCGGCCGTTCCTCGCCGACCCGGAGTTCGTCGCCAAGGCCGGACGGGGCGAGGCGGCGGCCATCAACACCTGCATCGGCTGCAATCAGGCATGCCTCGACCACACCTTCAGCGGGAAGATCACCTCCTGTCTGGTCAACCCGCGGGCCTGCCACGAGACGGAGCTGGTGCTCTCGCCGACGCGGCGGCGCCGGCGCGTCGCCGTGGTCGGCGCCGGGCCCGCCGGACTGGCCTGCGCGGTGACGGCGGCGGAACGCGGCCACGACGTGACCCTGTTCGACGCCGCCGCGGTGATCGGCGGGCAGCTCGACATCGCCCGCCGGGTCCCCGGCAAGGAGGAGTTCGCCGAGACACTGCGGTACTTCCGCCACGCGCTGGAGCGCTCGCGGGTCGACGTCCGCCTCGGCACCCCGGTCACCGCCGAGGCGCTGGACGGCGCCGGGTACGACGAGATCGTGCTGGCCACCGGCGTCACTCCGCGCACCCCGCCGATCCCGGGCACCGATCACCCGAGCGTCCTCGGCTACCTCGACGTCCTCCGGGACGGCGCACCGGTCGGCGAAGACGTCGCGGTCATCGGCGCCGGCGGCATCGGTTTCGACGTGGCGGCGTTCCTGACCGACAGCGGCGAACCGGCGAGCCGGGACCCGGAGGTCTTCTTCCGTCAGTGGGGCGTCGACACCGGGTACGGCGCCCCGGGCGGCCTCACCGCACCGCGCCGGAGCGCGCCGCCGCGCCGGGTCCACCTCCTCCAGCGCAGCACCACCAAGGTCGGCGCGGGCCTGGGGAGGACCACCGGCTGGATCCACCGCACCGAACTGCGCCACCGCGGCGTGACGATGACCGCCGGCGCCACGTACCACCGCATCGACGACGACGGGTTGCACCTGACGGTCGGCAAAGAGCGCCGGACCCTCGCGGTGGACACCGTCGTCCTCTGCACCGGCCAGGAACCCCGCCGCGACCTGTACGACGCGCTGGCAGATGCCGGCCACTCCGTCCATCTGATCGGCGGCGCGGAACTCGCGGCCGAACTCGACGCCAAGCGCGCGATCGACGGAGGGACACGGCTCGCGGCCCGGTTGTGAGGGCGGAACGGCGGACGCGGGGCGTGGTGCGGCTCCGGGCGGCCGGCACCGGACTCGGGCCGCCGTCACGTGCAGGCGCGCGGGCGGGGCGGGGCGGGGCCGGGCTCCGGGCTCCGGGCGGCCGCGGATCCGCGCAGGTCCGGGCCGCCCGCACGGGCGGGGCCCCGGGCGGACGGGGCCCTCGCCAGGCGTCCGGACCGGCCTAGGATGCGTCCATGTCCCTGCCGTACGCGATCCTCACCGCCCTGTTGGAGAAGCCGTCGTCGGGGCTGGAGTTGACGCGGCGGTTCGACAGGTCGATCGGCTACTTCTGGTCGGCGACGCACCAGCAGATCTACCGTGAACTGGGCAAACTGGAGGCCGCCGGGCTGATCCGGGCGCTCCCCGCCGCGCAGCCCGCCCGGGGGCAGAAGAAGGAGTTCGAGGTGCTGCCGTCCGGCCGCGCCGCGCTGACCGCGTGGGCGGCCGAGCCGCAGGACCCCAAGCCGCCCCGGGACGCCCTGCTGCTGCGGATACGGGCCGCGGCCGTGGTCGGCCACGTCGGGCTCGACGAGGAACTGCGCCGCCATCTCGGCCTGCACCGACGCCAGTTGGCGGAGTACACCGCGATCGAGGAGCGTGATTTCCGGTCCGCCGACGCCCCCGGCGACCGGCTGCGCCGACTGGTCCTCCGCGCCGGCATCGACCTGGAGACCTTCTGGATCACCTGGCTGACGTCGGCGCTGGCGGAGGTGGCGGAACTGACGGATCCGGCGGACGCGGCGGACACGGCGCAAGCGGCCGGTGCGGAGAGCGCCGGGGACGCGGCGGACGCTGCTGCGGATGCGACCGCCGCAGAAGACGCCGGAGGTACGGAGAGCGCCGGAGGTACGGAGAGCGCCGGGGGCACGGCGGACTCGGGCGAGGCCCCCTAGGGGAAGCCCGGGGTACTCCCCCGGCACGGGCCCCGGCGTCAGCTCGGGCACCGGCAACGGCCCGGCCAGGGCATCCCAGGGCTCGGGGTCAGGGCCGCCCGGCCCCCTCCCGTTCCGCCACCACCCGGTGGGCGGCTTCACGCAAGGCTTTGACCTGGGGCTGGTCCCGTTTGGCGGGGAGCCAGGCCAGCGCCATCCACCAGGGGGCCAGGTCCTTGACGTCGAGGTAGGAGACCCCGGCCCTCGGATACAGGTGACGGGCGGCCTCCGGGGGAAGCTGGATGCCCTCGCCCATGGCGATGGCCAGCAGCGATCCGGCGTAGTCGACGACGCCGTGGTCGGTGTAGCGCACCGGGCCGCCGTCCGGCCGCGGGTCGGCGGACCAGTGCTCCCGGTAGACCCGCGGCACCCGCGGTGACCAGCCCAGATGCGGGTGATCGCAGAGATCGGCGAGGCTGATGGCCGTCCGCTGCGCCAGCGGGTCCGCCGCGCTGATCGCCGCGCACCGCGCGCCCCCGGCGAGCGTCAGGTACTGGATGCCGTCCGGCACCGGGAGGAAGAGGAAGGCGACGTCGACCTCACCCTCCAGCAGCACCGTGGCGGTGTCGAACGCGGCGCGCCGCATCCGTACGCCGACCTCGGGCAGCGCCGCCCGGAAGGTGTCGATGACGGCGGGCACCGGCTCCATCAGCGCGATGTTCTCGAACGAGCCGATGACCAGGCTCCCGGCGCCCGAGCGGGCCGCCGCCTCCTCCCGCAGCCGGTCCGCGGCGCGTACCGCCTCCCGTACCGCCGGGAGCAGTTCCCTGCCGGGGCGGGTCAGCTCGACCCGGCGGGTGGAGCGGTCGAGCAGCCGGACGCCCAGGTCGCGTTCGAGGGTGCGGATCTGCTGGGAGAGGGCGGGCTGGGTGAGGAACAACCGGGCGGCGCTGCGCCCGAAGTGGAGTTCCTCGGCCGGCACCAGGAAGGCCCTCAGATGCCGCACATGGGCGTCGCGCGGCGCGCCGTTCCTCGTCATGCCCCTACCCTCCAGGATTCATAACCTCCTTGCAATCAATGCGAGTTGAAGTGGCATCGGACCGGCGTTGCGGGCCGTGCGGGCGGCTGGAAGGCTGGTGATCACGGCGCGGGCAGCGGGCTCCGGATGCCCACAGGGGGGGGCGTTCGCATCCGCGGACGTGCGACGGGCCGCTTTCCGGCTGCATACCGGGCCCGGAGGCGACGGACCGCTCGCTGCCCAGGCTCCGCGCCCTCGGCGCGGAAACCGTCCGACGGGGGAATCGGGGGGATACCGGGCCCTCGCGGGCGTCAGCACGACGCCCGCGAGGGCCCGATCTCCTGATCCGGTGCCGGTCTCCCCCGCACCGGATGCTCCCGGTGTCAGCAGTTGTCGTAGAGCAGGGCGCGTACCAGACGGCAGGTGGTGTCGGACGGGCGGTGGACGCCGATGGTGTCGGCCATCGCGCGTATGCGGCCGTTGGGCGCCTGGTCGGGGCCGTGGACGCCGGTGTCGAGCAGGGCTATCGCCAGGCGCATGGCCTTGAGGCGGCGGTTGTGGGATTCATACCGCTCGCGGGGCCAACCGGCGGGCAGCGGCTTCTTGGCCGGCGCATGCGCCGGAAGAGGTTTCGTCGTCAGAGCGGCAGGGGCCATCGGGCAACCTCCAGATGCTGGGTGAACCCTCACTTACTGGTCCCCATTCTACGGCCGGCCACTGACAATCGCCCCTGACCAGCAGCGATATGACGTCCCGGGGACGGATCCGGTCAGCGGGCCGCGGCCGCCTCGCCGGGCGCCTGCGCCGTCGCCCGCAGCCGGACCTTGTCGGGCTTGCCGACGGGGGTCAGCGGCAGCGCGTCGCAGATCCGGAACGCCACCGGCGCGTACATGGCGCCTTTGTCATGAACCACCAACGCGCGCAGCTCTTCCGGGTCGACGGTGCGGCCCGGCGCGGCGACCACCGCGGCGTGCACCTCCTCGCCCGCGTCGGTGCGCACGCCGTAGACGGCGCACTGCGCGACGTCCGGGTGGGTGTGCAGCAGATCCTCGATCTCCAGCGGGTGGACGTGGCCGCCGACGACGATGATCACGTCCTTGGCACGGTCGACGAGGTAGAGCCGGCCCTCCTCGTCCAGGGTGCCGATGTCGCCGGTGCGCAGCCAGCCGTCGCCCACCAGCACCTCGGCGGAGCGCTCCGGCTGCTTCCAGTATCCGGACATCACGCCCGCCGACCGGACATGGATCTCGCCCGTCTCCCCCGGTGCCAGGGTGCGGCCCCCGGCGTCCCGTACGGCGATCTCGACGCCGGGCCGGGCCCGGCCCACGGTGAGGCGGCCGCCCGGTCCGGTGACGTCCAGGTCGGCGGGGACCGCCTCGGCGATCGACAGCGCCTCGGACTGGCCGTACTCCCCGTAGAGGACCGGGCCCAGTACCTCGGCGGCGTGCCGCATCCGGGTCGGGGACGCCGGGCAGCCGCCGTAGGTGACGCGGGTGAGGGAGGAGAGGTCGGTGGCGGGCAGGTCGGGGTGGTCGAGGAGGCGGTAGAGGAGCGGCGGCAGGGCCCACAGGTGGGTGATGCGGTGGCGGGCGACGGCGGCGAGCACCTCGCCCGGCTCGAAGCCCGGCAGCAGGACGGCGGTGCCGCCGGACACCAGCGTCACATCGGTGAAGATGCCCGCGAGGTGGGCGAGGGAGGTGGCGGCCAGGAAGCGGGGCGGGTTCCCGGCGGCGGCCATCGGGCGGGTCAGCATGCGGGCGTAGGGGGCGTGCGTCATCCGGACTCCCTTGGGGACGCCGGTCGTTCCCCCGGTGTGGCGGATGCACCAGTCGTCCCCGGGGAGCGCCGCCCCGGGTATGTCGGGCGTTGCGGGGAGCGCGTCGCAGGCGGCCGCCAGGTCGTCGCCCAGTGACGGCTCCGCTGGGGCGTCCGGGACGGGGCCGAGGGTGTGGACGGCGGGCCGGGGCCCGGACAGGTGGCCGAGGAGGGCGCGGGCGGCGCCGGCCAGGTCCGGCGAGACGAGCAGGAACGCGGCGTCCACACCCTCGACGAGGGTGGCGAGGGTCGCGGGGGCGAGCCCGTCGTAGAGCAGGACGACCCGGGCGCCGAGGTGGCCCGCGGCGTAGCGGGCGGTGAGCGCGGCGGGGCGGGTGGTGCTGAGCACGGCGACGGTGGTGCCGCGGCCGACGCCCCGGGCGGCCAGCACGGCGGCCGTCCGGTGCACGGCGTCGGCCAGCTCACCCGCGGTGAACTCCCCGCCGTCGGCGGCGATCAGGGCCGTACGGGCGGGATCGCGGCGCAGGGCGGCGAGGAGGACGTCGGGGTAGGCGGCGTCCGGGGAGGCGGGGACGGTCACGGGCGGGCTCCTTCGTGCGGTGCGGTGCGGCGGGCCGGCGCGGGCGGGGCGCCGGCGTGTGACGGCCCGCCGGTACGCCGACGCTACGGCCCGCGACGGCCCGTACCTGCGCGAATGCGCCATCGGGGCCCGGCGGTACGTCAGCCGAGCGCCGCTTCCGCCGCCGCCAGGATCTCGGTGACGCGGCGGCCGAAGCGGAGGTCGCAAGGGTGCGGGCGGCCGGTGCGGGCGGCGAGGAGGAGGGCGTCGACGGCGCGGTGGTAGGCGGGCAGCGGGCCGTCCTGACGGTGCGGCAGGACGGCGACGCCGGCGGTGCCGCGCAGGGTGACGGCGACGCCCGCGGCGGCGGGGGGCGCGGTCAGGCTGAGCGTGGCGGAGCTGGCCGCGCCGCCCCGGTGGCGGAGCGTCAGCAGCACGGTGTCGGCGGGCCCGGGGCGGGCGGCGACGTCCACCGCGTCGCCGAGGACCGGCAGCAGGACGGAGAGCGCGTGCGGTCCGACGTCCCACAGGGCGCCCTTCTCGCGGCGCCAGGCGGAGACGGCGTACGGGCTGTCGCTGCCCTCGGCGAAGACCGAGCCGAGCCAGTCGGCGTGGGCGGTGAACCAGCCGCCCTCCTCCGCGCGGCCGGCGATCCACTCGGCCTCGTGGGTGCCGAAGCGGGCGGTGAAGAAGACGATGGTGGCGACGTGTGCGCGGGTGGCCGCCTCGTCCAGGGTCCGGGCGGCGTCCGGGTCGAGGGCGACGGGTTTGTCGAGGAGAAGGTGGCAGCCGGCCTCGGCGGCGCGGGTCGCCAGGGATGCCTGGACCGCCGGCGGCAGCGCCAGGGCGACGGCGTCGCAGTCGGCGAACAGCGCGTCCGGTGAGGTGTGGGCGCGGGCACCGTGGGCGCGGGCCAGTTCCTCGGCCGCCTCCGGGCGGCGCCCCCAGACGCCGGTCAGTTCCACTCCGGGGTGGGCGGCCAGGGCGGGTGCGTGGACGCGCTGTGCCCAGAAGCCGGTGCCGAGAAGTCCGATACGCGGGGTCGTCATGGGGCCAGTCTGCCCCGCGGGGTGCCGCTCCCCGGGGTGACCGAACCCGGCGCGGGGGCCGGAATCACCCGGGGCCGCGCGCATCCGGCGGTGGACCGGCCCGGGGCCCGGGGGAGGCCGGTCGGCGACGCGTTCCGGAGGGGCGCGGGCGGCGGCTCCGCGCTCCCCCGGACCGTCGCCGTACGCCCCGCCCGTACCACGCCGTACCGGGGACGTGGGCGAACTGACGCCGTACCGGGCGCGGGTGACAGGGGGCTCCGGGGCAGGGCGACACCATGTGGGCGATCCGTCTCACACCTCGGTCCTTGTGAAGGACATATCAACTGCCGTCTGCTTCAATGGGCGACATGGCCAGCCTCAATGACAGCGCGACGGGTCGCAGCGACCTGGAGCCCTTCTGGCCGTCCCGCCAGGCGCACGCCTTCGATCGTCTGTGTTGCCGCGCGCACTGAGCGCGGGCCCGCACCTCTTCCGTCCGACGCCGTTCAACGGCGCCGTCGGCCCTGCCCGCGCGCACGACGTCCCCTGACGCTTCTCTGCGCGAAAGAGCTGAATTCCATGACGAACATCCGCCCGCTGCCTGCCACTTCCGCGACGGCTCCCCTCCCCTCCTCCCCTCCCCCGCACGTCGGCCGGCAGCGGCTGCGCGCCGTGGCACCCGATGAGGTGCCGCCGGTCGCCGAGCTGCTGACCTCGGGCGCGACCTGGCTGCCCGCACCGCAGGGCAGCCTGCCGGTACTCCCGGGCCGCCCGCCGATGGTCGGCTACCTCGTCCTCGTACCGGCCGAGCAGGCCGCGGCGGCGGGCCACCGTCCGGCCGCCGCCCCCGCACCCGCCGCCGGACCGCCCGGTGGGTCCGCCCACGAGACCGCGCCCGCCCCCGGTGCGCACACCGGTGACGAGGTCGTACGGATCGATCCGGAGCAGCGGACGGCGCAGGTGCTGGGCCGTCCGCTGGATCTGACGTATCTCGAATTCGAGCTGCTGGCGCATCTGGTGGCGCATCCGCACCGGGTGCACACCCGTGATCAGCTGGTGACGACGGTGTGGGGGTACGGGCACGTCGGTGACGGCCGGACCGTGGACGTCCACATCGCCCGGCTGCGGCGGAAGCTCGGCGCCGACCACCGGGCGTCGATCGTCACGGTGCGGCGCGTCGGCTACAAGTACGTGCCCAGCGCCTGATCCGTACGGCGAACGGCCGGGTCCGCACGAGGGTGCGGGCCCGGCCGTCCGTCTGTCCGGGGTCAGTATCCGTGGCACGCGGGGGCGTGGGGGCGCTCCGGTGCGCCGGGGTGCGGGGCGGCGAGGACGGCGGAGCGGGCGAGGGCCGCCAGTTCGCGGCGGTCGCGGCAGCGTCCCGGGGGCAGCGCCGGGTGCGCGGTGACCCGTACGGCGAGGCCGCGGGCGGTCAGGACGCGGCGGAGCGAGGCGAGGAAGCTGTCCGGGCCGCAGAACGCGGCGACGGTGGAGGGCCGCGCGCCCTGGGTGTAGGTCAAGGTCACCGGGCGGACGGGGGCGCCGGCGTCGAGCGCGGCCTGGAAGGTGGCGCGCCGGAAGACGCCTCCGTCAGCGGTGCACCAGGTGGTGGCCTGCGGGAACACCGCGACGGACCGGCCCGAGGCCAGGATGTCCGTCAACGCGCCGACGACATGCGGGAGTTGGCGGGGGCTGGCGCGGTCGATGAAGTGCGTACCGGCGCGGCGGACGAGGCCGCCGGCCACCGGCCAGGTGCCGACCTCGCGTTTGGCGAGCACCGGTGCCGGGTCCACGGCGAGCAGCGCCGGGATGTCGAGCCAGGAGATGTGGTTGGCGACGATGAGGGTGCCGGACCCGGCGGACGGCGCGCGCAGCGGCCCGCCGCCGTCCAGGCGGACGCCGAGGGCGGCGAGCAGGGCGCGGGCCCGGTCGCGCAGCCGCGCCGGGTCGGCGAGGTGCCCGCCGTCGGCCAGCGCCCGGCGGACGGTGGCGGCGAACGCGGCGCCGCGCAGCGCCGTGGTGACCGCCGGGACGGGCGGCAGGGCGTGGCGCGCGCAGTGGCGGCCGCAGCCGGGGGTGACGTCCCAGGGGCCGCCGGTCATGCCGCGCGCTCCGGGGAGCGGCGTTCCGGTCCGCGGGGGCCGGGCGTCACGGGGGTGCGCGGGGCGGTGTCCGTCCCGAGGAAGTAGCGGCGGTAGCGGTCGCCGAGGCGTTCCATGTCGAGGACGACGAAGAAGTCGGCGACGGCGAAGTCCGGGTCGTGGGCGGGCGGTCCGGCGATCCAGGCGCCGAGCCGCAGATACCCGCGGAGCAGCGGCGGCAGCTGTGCGGCGGCGGGCTTTCGGGGCAGTTCTCCGGCGGGCAGCCAGGGCCGGTGCGGGACGGCGTGCAGGCCGGGCGGGGCGGGGTGGCGGGTGCGGGCGAGTGCCCAGGCGTGGGCGGCGGCGGTGCCGCCGTCGGTGAGCGGGACGGAGGCGCAGCCGGCGAGGTAGCGGTGGCCGGAGAGGAGGGTGTAGCGGGCGAGGGCGGCCCACATCTGGTTGATGACGGCGCCGCCGCGGTGGTCGGGGTGGACGCAGCTGCGGCCCGCCTCGATGAGGGAGGGGCGCAGCGCGTCCAGGGCAGTGAGGTCGAACTCGTCGTCGGAGTAGAGCCGCCGGGTGCGGCCGGGCGGCAGCAGCCGGTAGGTGCCGACGACCTCTTCGGAGGGGTGGTGGACGGTGACGAGGTGGTCGGCGTGGGCGTCGAGGGCGTCGGTGTCGTGTCCGGGCAGTTCGGTGTGCAAGGTGGCGCCCAGTTCCTGGCCGAATATCCGGTGCCGCAGCCGCTGCGCGGCGCGGATCTCCGCGTCGGTGGCGGCGAGCGCGGTGGTGTAGCCGGGCTGCGGCCCGGTGGCGGGTGCGGGGTCGTGGGCGGGGACGGTCGGGGCCGTACGCATGGCGAACCCTCCGGGGAGGCGGCGGTCTCCCGGCTGCGGGAGGCCGCGGAACGGTGGCGGACGCCGGTCCCGTGGCGCGACCGGCGGAGTACGGGTTGCGGTGTCGGGAAGCGGGACGGGCACGGCGGCGCGCGCCCGGGGCACGGGCGGGACGGTGGTGCACCCCGCCCCCGACTGTCCCCGCGGGTACCGTCCGGGCGCGTGAAGCGGAGGGAGCGTACGGGTGAGGGGCCGCCGAACAGTCACCGGTGGGGCCGGGACGGGCGAGGCCCGGGGTGGGCCGGTCGTGGGACGGGCGGTGCCTGGAACGGGGGTTGGCCCGAGGTGGGGGCCGGAACGAAGTGGACCTGGAACGGCCCGGCCCGGAATGAAATGAGGTGGCGCCGGGGCGGCCGAGTCTTGGAACGGGCGGGCCCGGCCCTGGAACGGCCCGGTCCCTGGAACGAGCCGTCCCGGGCGTGGGATCGCCGAACGGGCGCCGGGCGCGGGCCACGGGGGCAGGGCACGGCCGGTGCCCGGGACGGGCAGGACCAGGACGGTCCTGCCCTGGAACGGCCCGGCCCCCGGAACAGGCCGGAACCAGGAACGAGCCGGTCCCGGAACGATCGGGTTCCGGAACGGAACACCCCAGGAACGGTCGTATCCCGTTACGGACGGGGCCCGGAACGGCCCGTCCTCCTCCTTGGAGTGGTGGCCGGGGGCCGTTAGCGTGCCGGTGCGGGCGTGTCGCCCGCGCGCTTCCGCACCGTCCCCGTTGTGTCGCCGCAGGACCGCCGAGCAGTGGAGGCCGCCATGTCCCGTCCGACCCGTCGCACCCTGCTGGGCTCCGCCGCCGCGCTCGGGGCCCGCGCCACGCTCGGCGGGGGCGCCGCCGTCCCCGCCCCGGAGGCGGCGGGTGCCGGCGCCCCGTTCGACACCGGTCCGGCGCACGACGCGCTGCGCCGGCTGCTGCCGCGCCACGCCGAGCAGTTCCGGCTCCTCCCGCTGCCCCCGGACGGCCGGGGCGGGGACCGGTTCCGGGTCGGCGGGCGCGCCGGGCGGATCGAGATCGCGGGCACCTCCCCGGCGACGCTGCTGACCGGCGCGCATCACCATCTGCGGCACACCTGCCGGGCGCACTTCTCCTGGGGCGGCGACCAACTGGCGCTGCCCGCCCGGCTGCCGGCACCGGACGCGCCCGTCGAGCGGTCCTGTGCGCTGCCGCACCGCTTCGCGCTCAACGACACCCACGACGGCTACACCGCCCCGTACGCCGACTGGCCGCGCTGGGAGCGGCTGATCGATCTGCTGGCGCTGCACGGGGTGAACGAGGTGCTGGTCACGCCCGGCGCGGAGGCGGTGTACCACCGGCTGCTGACCGGATTCGGGTACTCCGACGCCGAGGCGCGCGCCTGGATCCCGCTCCCCACGCACCAGCCGTGGTGGCTGCTGCAGAACATGAGCGGCTACGGCGGGCCGATCGATCCGGCGCTGCTGGCGCGGCGGGCGCGGCTGGGGCGGCGGATCACCGACCGGCTGCGCGCCCTGGGGATGAAGCCGGTGCTGCCGGGCTACTTCGGGACGGTGCCGGTGGACTTCGCGGCGCGGAACCCGGGGGCGGTCACTGTGCCGCAGGGCGTCTGGGCGGGGCTGCGGCGCCCGGACTGGCTGGACCCGCGCACCACGGCGTTCGCCGGTGTCGCCGCCGCGTTCTACCGCCACCAGCGCGACCTGCTGGGCCCCGCGGGCCACTTCAAGATGGATCTGCTGCACGAGGGCGGCGATCCGGGGGACGTCCCGGTGGCGGACGCGGCGCGGGCGGTGGAACGGGCGCTGCGTACCGCGCATCCCGGGGCGGTGTGGGTGATCCTCGGCTGGCAGGAGAACCCGCGGGCGGAGCTGCTGGACGGCGTCGACCGGGACCGGATGCTGATCGTGGACGGGCTGAGCGATCTGGACACCGTCACCGACCGGGAACGGGACTGGCGCGGGACGCCGTACGCGTTCGGGACGATCCCCAACTTCGGCGGGCGCACCACGCTGGGCGCGAAGACGCACCGGTGGACGGAACGGTTCACGGTGTGGCGGGACAAGCCGGGCAGCGCGCTGGCCGGGACGGCGTACATGCCGGAGGCGGCGGAACGGGACCCGGCGGCGTTCGCGCTCTTCGCGGAACTGGCGTGGAACGAACGGCCGGTGGACCGCGCCGCGTGGTTCGACGGCTACGCGGACGCCCGGTACGGGGGACGGGACGGCGCCGCGCGGGCCGCGTTCGCCGCACTGCGCACCAGCGCGTACGAGATCGCGAGCGCCGACGGGCGGCCGCACGACGCGGTGTTCGCGGCCCGGCCGGATCTGGCGGCGCGGTCGGGGACGGCGCACGCCACGCACACCCCGGCGTGCGATCCGGCGGCGGTGGACACCGCGTTCGCCGCGCTGCTGGCCGTCCGGCCCGCGCTGCGCGGCGCCGACACCTACCGCCACGATCTGACCGACCTGGCGCGGCAGGCGCTCGCCAACCGTTCCTGGCAGCTGATCCCCCAGCTCCAACAGGCGTACCGGCGGGGTGACACGGCGGCGTTCCGGGCGCTGTCGGCGCTCTGGCTGCGGCTGATGCAGCTGAGCGAGGAGACCGCCGGCGCGCACCGGCGGTTCCTGCTGGGACCGTGGCTGGCGCAGGCGCGGGCGGCGGCGGGCGGGGACGCGGCGCTGGCGGCGCGGCTGGAGTGGTCGGCCCGCACACTGATCACCGCGTGGGCGGACCGCCCGACGGCGGACGGCGGACGGCTGACGCGCTACGCCAACCGCGACTGGGACGGGCTGACCGGCGAGGTGTACCTGCCGCAGTGGCGGGCGTACCTGGACGAGTTGGCGGACGCGCTGGCGGCCGGGCGGGAGCCGAAGACGTTCGACTGGTACGCGTGGGAGGAGGCGTGGACGCGGCGGCGGGAGCACCATCCGCAGCGGCCGGTCACCGACGCGTACCGGACCGCGCGGCGGGTGCGGGACGTCCTGGCGGCGGCGCCGTTCCAGGGGACGCTGACGGTCGCGGCGGAGCCGGTGGCGCTGCCGCCGGGCGGGCGGGGACGGCTGAGCGCGGCGCTGCGGAACGTCAGCGGGCTGCGCGCCACCGGCCGGGTGGACTTCGCGCTGCACGGACCGGCGGCGGAGCCGGACGGTCCGCTGTCGCTGCCGTCCGTCGGGCCGGGCGCCACCGGCCGGGCGCACTGGCGGGTCACGGCGCCGCCGGGCCCGCCGGCCGAGCCGCTGCGGGCGCTGCCCTACACCCTGACCGCGGTGTACGGGCCGCGCGGTGCGGAGCGGGTGCGGGCGGTACGCGAGGACGCGCTGTGGGTGGCGGGGCCGCTGGCGGCAGGGTGGCGGACGGTCACCACCAACGAGGCGGTTTTCGGTCAGCTGGCGGACCGGTTCGCGGTGCACGGCGGCGGCAGCGATCTGTGGCGCGCCACCGCGGAGTTCGGGGCGGTGTACCGGCCGGGGGCACTGGCCCCGGGAGGATCGGTGCGGGCGGAGGTGGTGCGGCAGGACGCCACGGCGCCGTGGGCCCGCGCGGGGCTGATCGTCCGCAACGAACTGGCGGCGGAGCCCGGTTCGCCCGGGGCACGCGGTTTCCTCGACCTCGCCGTCACCCCGGACCACGGTGTGGTGCTGTCCTACGACGCGACGGGCGACGGCACCCTCGACACCTACGTACGGCTCGCGGGGGTGACCGCGCCGGTGACGCTGCGGCTGGCACGGGGCGCCGACGGGGCGGGCGGCGCGGCGTACACCGGGTCGTGTTCGGTGGACGGCGGGACGACGTGGCGGGAGGTCGGGACGGTGCGGGTGCCGGGGGCCGCCGGGACGCAGGACGCCGGGATGTTCCAGTGCGCGGCCACCTCCGGTTCGGGGGTGCGCGGGACGGCCGAGTTCCGCCGCTGGGGCGTCCGGTGACCGGTCGGTCACCCCGTACGCTGAGCCGGAAGGATCACGTGAGTGAGGGGACGACGGCATGAGCGCCGCAGCGGAGCAGGAAGCAGCTGAGCGGGAAGCGGCCGAGAGGGCGGCGGTGAAGGAAGCGGAGAAGACGTGGCTGTACGGCCTCGACATCTCGGACGCGACCTGGCAGCGCGCCCCGGGTGACGCGGAGGAGGCGGTCGAGATCGCGTTCCTGGAACGCGGTGCGGTCGCGATGCGGAACTCCACCGAGCCGGATGTGGTGCTGCGTTACACCAAGGCGGAGTGGGACGCGTTCGTGCTGGGCGCCCGCGACGGCGAGTTCGATCTGGAGATCTGAACGGCCGTTCCCGCCGGTCGCCCCGTGGGCGCGGGGTGTTCCTTCCCCGGGGCCCGGCCCTGTTCCGGTCACCCGTTCCGGCCCTCGTGCCGGCGGGTGACCGGCTTCGTTTCCGCTCGTTTCACCGGGCGTGGAACAGCAGCCGACACCTTCCCGCAAGGACAGCGCCCCCGAGGACCGCGTCACCGGCCACGACCCCGCGAGGGGCCCGGACGGCCCGGACGGGGTGGACGTCGAGGAGGCCGAGGCGGCACTGGTGGCGCACTATCCGCGGCTGGTGCGGCTGGCGTATCTGGTGCTGCCGCCCGGCGGTGGCCGGGGCCGCCGGGTGCGCGCCGCGCACGCCGTGGCGCAGCGGGCCCTGCCGCGCCGCCGTACCGGTGCCGACGTGGTGCCGCTGCCCGGCCCGCGCGGCGCCCCGGAGGCGGACGGCCCCGGGTACGCGGTGCTGCGGGTCCAGGTGGTGCGTCAGGCGCTGGCGGTGGCGGGCGGCCGGTGGCGCCGGCCGGGGCCGTTGCCGCAGGTGTGGGGGGTGCGGCTGACGCCGCGGCCGGGCGGGGCGGCGGAGTTGTCCCTGGAGAGGGAACTGGCCCAGCTGTCGGCGGCGGGGCGCGCGGCGTACGTCCTGCGCTCCCTGGAACGGCTGGCGCCGGAGGAGGTCCTGCGGACGCTGGCGGCCGCGGGGGTGCGCGACCCGGAGGTCGCGGTGGTGGAGGCGGACGAGGTGACGGCTCCCGGTACGGTGCGGGGCCGTTCGCTGCTGGAGTCGCCGGAGTTCGACGCGTGTGCGCTCCAGGCCCGGCCGACCGATCTGCTCCGCCGGCGGCAGCACGGCCGGGCGTTGCTGGTGGCGGGCGTCGCGGTGGTGGTGTGCGGGGCGCTGCTGGGGCTGCCGGGGCAGGGCTGGGGGCCGCAGGGGGCGGCGGCCCCGCCGTACGCGGAGAACGCGGCGGCGCGGGCGGCGATGGATCCGGCGCGGCTGACGGTGTCGTCGCCGGTGGCGTGGAAGTCGGCGGCGCGGGAGGACTTCGCGGCCTGGCCGGCGCGGGGTGACCGTACCGGCGACAAGGCGCTGCTGCGGCGGGCGCTGGCGGTGTGGGCGCGGCCGGGGCCGCAGGTGAAGGTGGCGGCGACGCCCGGGACGGCGACGGGTCCGGCGGCCGGGCCCGCGCAGTTGCTGTTCGCCGGGACGGTGGACCACGCGGCGGTGGTGCTGCTCCACGACGGGCAGCGGCTGGTGCGGTACGCGGAGGCGGCGGACGGTTCGACGGACGCGGGCGCGGCGCTGGACTTCGCGCGGACGGACGGGGCGCAGGACGCGTCGGCCGCCGCGCTGGTGGTGAGCCGTACGGCCCGTAACGTCCGCTATCTGACGGCTCCGTGGGCGTCGTCGGTGCGGCTGGTGGATCTGCTGAAGCCGGGGGCGTCCGGGGAGCGGCTGGCCGTGGACGCGCAGGGGGTGAGCGCCCCGGCGCCGTCACCCGGCCCGTCCGGCGGGTGCGATTCCTGGCCGGCGCTGCGGACGGACGGGGCGCTGCTGACCGATCTGGGGGAGACGACCCCGGCACGGTTGACGTACGGGACGCCACAGGCGCCGGGCGCGGTGGACGGTCCGGAGGGGCGGACGGCGTGGGCGCGGACGGCGTGTCAGCTTCCGGCGTTGCGGGGGCTGGGTGTGCGGTCGGTGAACGCGTGGCCGTTCGCCCGGCAGGCGCTGCCGGGCGGGGCGGGCACCGCGTCGTGGCTGTGCGCGCGGGCGGAGACCTGGCGGGGCCCGGGGAGCCGGACGCTGGCGGTGTTCCAGGGCCCGGCGCCGGCCGGGCAGCCGTACGCGACGGGCGCGGTGGCGGCGGCCGCCGAAGGCGGTACGGCGTGCGGCCCCCGGGGCCCGCGGGTGCTGGCCGGGGCGCTGTGGAAGTCCGGGAACGGGACGTGGTGGCTGCTGGCCGCCGGGAGCCGGGACGTGACGTCGATCGCGGCGACCGGCGGCGTCCGGGGCGGGGCCCCGGGGCGCCTGCTGACCTTGCGCGTCCCCGCGGGCAGCCACGCCCAACTGACGGGCCGCCTGCACAACGGCGACCGCATCGCCGGGCTGGGCTGAGCCGGAACGGCGGCGGGGGCGGGTCCTGGGAGCGTTCCGCGTTCCAGGGCCCGCCCCTTTCGGGTTCGGGTACAGGGCCCTGGAACGGGGACGGCCTCCATGGAATGCGGGCGGGCCTGCACGGGACGCGGAACGGCTCCTGGGAATGCGGGACGCTCCCCCGCGGCGTGCACGTCGTCCCGTACGGGATACCGGCGGGCCCTGGAACGTCCTGCCCCCAAGGCGCGGGCGGCCCCCTGGAACGCGGAGCTGTTCCGTACCGGCTGCGGGCAGTCCCGTACGGAACCCGGGCCGGCAGGGGATACGGCCGTTCCGTTCGGGGCGCCGCGGCGTTCCGTTCGGAACGGCGGGCGGTCCCGCACCGGACGGCTTGCGCCCCGTACCGGGCAGGGCCTTGGGCGGAGGTGTCCCGGGAGGGGGCGTGCGGGGCGCCGCGTTCCCGGGATTTTCCCTGTGCGAGGGGTATTGACGGCGCCTTACCGACCAGTACATTGACGCCATGTCTAACAAGGCGTCGTCGCGGCCCGGAGCGGCCGCTCAGGAACATGTGCCGCTGAAGGCCCGCAACGTCGCGTTCGACTGGGCCGGCACCCCGCTCCACTGGGTGCCCGGAGATCCGTCCACCACCCACACCATCAACGTGCTGCACCTGCTGCTGCCCGCCGGGGAGCGCTGGTTCGTCCACGTCTACAAGCAGGCGTTGCCGCTGATCCGGGACGCCCGGCTGCGCGAGGACGTCCTCGGGTTCATCGGGCAGGAGGCGATGCACTCGCAGGCGCACGACGGGGTGCTGCCGCATCTGCGGGCGCAGGGGCTGGACCCGGAGCCGTACACCGCGCAGGTGGACTGGTTCTTCGAGAAGCTGCTCGGGGACCGGACGCTGCCGCCGGGACGGCCGCGCGCGTGGTGGCTGCGGGAGCGGATCGCGCTGATCGCGGCGATCGAGCACTACACCGCGTTCCTCGGCGACTGGGTGCTCAACGCCGAGGCGCTGGACGCGAAGGGCGCCGACCCGGTGATGCTGGATCTGCTGCGCTGGCACGGTGCGGAGGAGGTCGAGCACCGGTCGGTCGCCTACGAGCTGTTCCTGCACGTCGACGGCGGCTACCGGCGCCGGGCCCGCACCTGGGCGCTGGCCTTCGGCGCGCTGGTCTTCCTGTGGCAGCGCGGGATCCGTTTCTTCATGGAGAACGATCCGACGCTGCGCGACGGCAAGGCGTCGGCGCGGGAGTTCTGGCGCGGCGGGCGGGAGGGCGTACTGCCGGAGCCGGGCGCGATGCTGCGGTCCATCCCGCAGTACCTGAGCCCGTCGTACCACCCCTCGCACCACGGCAGCACCGCGCAGGCCGCGGCCTACCTCGCCCATTCCCCCGCCGCGGTCGCGGCCGAGGCCGGCTCCCCCGGAGGTTCCTGAGATGCCCGTCGTCACCCGTCCCCGTGCCGTACGGACCGCGCTGGCAGCGGGCGGTGTGGCCGCGGCGCTGTTGGCGCGCGGTGCGCTGCGCCGCCGGATCCGGCGCTCGCCGCTGTGGCCGATGCCCGCGCTGGAGGAGCCGGTGTCGGGCCGGGGCGGCGGCCGGGGCGCCGGGGCGCTGCGGCTGCGGGTCGCGGAGCGCACCGAGGCGGCCGAGGGTGTGGTGGCGCTGCGGCTGACCGGCGCGGGGCTGCCGGGCTGGGAGCCGGGCGCGCACCTCGATCTGGTGCTGCCGTCGGGCACCGTACGGCAGTACTCGCTGTGCGGGGATCCGGCGGACCCGGACTCGTACACCGTCGCGACGCGGCTGATCGCGGACGGCCGGGGCGGTTCGCGGGAGGTGCACGAGGCGCTGCGGGAGGGCGTGGAGGTGGAGGTGCGCGGGCCGCGCAACCGCTTCCCGCTCGCCGACGCGCACGCCTATCTCTTCATCGCGGGCGGGATCGGCGTCACCCCGCTGCTGCCGATGGTGCGGCAGGCGGAGGCCGAGGGGGTGCCGTGGCGGATGGTGTACGCGGGGCGTTCGCGGGCGTCGATGCCGTTCCTGGCGGAGCTGGAGAAGCTGGCGGGCGGTGAGCGGTTGACGGTGGTGGCCGAGGACACCGACGGACGGCCGGATCTGGCGGCGGCGCTGGCCGGTGCGCCGCCGCACGCCGCGGTGTACTGCTGCGGCCCGGATCCGCTGATGGACGCGGTGGCGGCGTTGTTGCCCGAGGGGCCGGAGGGGCTGACGCTGCACACCGAACGGTTCGCGCCCGCCGCGCCCGGGGAGACCGTCGGGGACGCGCCGTTCGAGGTGGAACTGCGGCGCACCGGCCGGACGGTGACGGTGGAGCCGGGCACCAGTGTGCTGCGGGCCATCCGTGAGCAGGCGCTGCCCGATCTGCCGTACTCCTGCGAGCAGGGCTTCTGCGGAACGTGCCAGCAACGGGTCCTGGCGGGCGAGGTGGACCACCGCGACGAACTGCTGACCGACGCGGAACGCGACGACTCGCTGCTGATCTGCGTGTCCCGGGCGCGGGGGGCGTCACTGACCCTGGACCTGTGAGCCGGACGCGGCGCGCGCCCCGGCCGTCAGGGCTTGACGCCGTGACGGCAGGGGCGCGCACCGCGGGACGGAGCGGAACGCGGAACGGACGGAACGGCCGGGACGCACCGCGGGACGGGGTGGAACGGCGGAACGCCGGGTGACGGTGACGGGTGGAACGGCTGGAACGGCGTCCCGTCGGTTCCGGTGCGGCCGTGACCGGCCTCGCCTTCACCTCTTTCCCGGCACGTCCTCCCTCTTCCCGGCGGCGTCGTCGACACCGTCCAGGTAGGCGAGCATCTGGGTGTTGACCTCGTCGGCGTGGTCGATCTGCGGGCCGTGGCCGGTATGTTCCAGGATCACGGCGCGGGTGCCGGGGACGAGCCGCGGGACGCGTTCCACCTGCCGTTCGGGGTGGAGGAGGAGGCTGCGCCGGCCGAGCACCAGGTGCAGCGGGGTGCGCACGGTGCGCAGTTCGTCGTCGGTGAGCGGTACGGGTGCCGGGCGGCGGATGCGGTGGGCGCGGACGCCGGTCCGCGCCATGGTGCGCAACTCGGGGACGACGAGGACCGGTTGGTCCAGCCAGGCGGCGAGGCGCGGGCGGAGCGCCGCGGGGGCGGCGGTCGCGAAGAGGCTCACGAAGATCCAGAGGAAGAAGCGCAGCCCCACCTTCTCCAGCCCGCCCGGGTCGAGGAGGGTCGCGGAGGCGAGGCGTCCGGGCCGCCGGTGCGCCATGTTGAGGGCGAGCCAGCCGCCGTACGAGGAGCCGATGAGGTGGACGCGGTCGAGTCCGAGTCCGGCGAGCGTCTCGTCCAGCCACCGGGCGGCGTCCTGAGGCCGGTGGAGCGGGGCGCGGTGGACGCTGCGGTTGGCGTCACCCGGGGTTTCGAGCGCGTAGACGGTGCGCTTGGCGGCGAGCGCCGGGGTGTTCGGGTACCACATGGCGGCGCAGCCCCCGGCGCCGTGCAGCAGGACGACCGGGGTGCGGGCGGCGGCGCGGGCGGCGGCCGCGGTGCCCTCCTGCGGGCCGTACCGGTAGACGTGGGTGGTCCCGAAGTCCGTCTCCACGTCGTACTCGGCGCGGGCGGGGGCGCCCAGCGCGTGGACCGCGTCGCAGGCGGCGAAGTGCCGTTCGCGCAGGGCGTCGTTGACGTAGCGGCCGATGTCGGCCGGGGGACGGGTGGTGTCGGGCACGGGGCACCTCCTGGAGCCTCGGTTTCGTGATACGACCGTACCACGTTGGTGATACGGCGGTACCATGAAAAGTCCGGGCGGCGAACGGCCCGGCAGAGCGGCCGACCCGAGGAGCACCGATGCCCAAGCGCGTGGACCACGACGAGCGGCGCGCCGAGATCGGCCGGGCCCTCGTCCGGGTCGCGGCCCGCCGCGGGCTGCACGCCGTCGGCCTGCGCGACGTCGCCGCCGAGGCGGGCATCTCCCTCCGCCTGGTGCAGTACTACTTCCAGACCAAGGAGAACCTCCTCCTCCACGGATTCCAGCAGCTGACCGAGGAGTTCGGGGCACGGGTCGGCGCGCGCCTCCGGGCGGCCGGCGAGAACCCCGGGCCGCGCGCGGTCATCGAGACGCTGCTGTTGACCTCGCTCCCCACCGACGAGGAGAGCCGCGCCTTCCACCTCGTCCTCACCTCGTACACACTGCTCGCCGTGACCGACGAGGCGCTCGCCGCCCAGCCCTACCTCCAGCGCCCGGCCGCCGCCGAGGACGCCGTGACCGGACTGCTCGACCGGGCCCGGGAGACCGGACTGCTTCCCGCGGACACCGACACCCGGACCGAGGCGGTCGCCCTTCTCGCGATGACCGCCGGGCTGGGGACGAGCATCCTGGCAGGCCAGCGCAGTCCGGAGGCGGCCATCGCGACCCTCCGGCATCAACTGGACCGCATCTTCCGGGCGCCTCGGGCGAGTTGACGCACCGCGGCGAGGCGCCGCCCCGCCCCACGAGAACGCGCCACCTCGCAGGTCACATACGCGCCACCTCCCGCACATCGATTGACTTTCGATGGAAACCCATCGATATTCGATACATGCACCGAGTTCTCATCGTCGCACTCCGGGCCGTCATCGCCATGGCGATCCTGTTCGGCCTGTTCGCTCAGTTCGTGATCATCCCGGGCGCCGCAGCCGAGGAGGTCGACCACTTCCCGCCGTACGCCCCGTTCGCCGTGCCGTACGTGGCGATAGCGATCGCCGGGGTGGCCTGCGTCCAGGTGGGACTCGTCGCCACATGGCGGCTGCTCGCCATGGTGCGGCGGGACGCGCTCTTCACCCCGCGGGCCTTCCGCTGGGTCGACATCATCATCGGCGCCTCCGTCGTGGCCACTCTCCTGGCGGCGGGGGTGACCGGGCATCTGGCGCTGGCCTCCATACCTTCGCCCGATGACGGCATGGAGGTCATCGGCGCGCTGGGCGCCGCCCTCGCCGCCGTCGGAGTGGGGGGCGCCTTCGCCATGCTGGTCGTCGTCATGCGGGGCCTGCTGCACAAGGCGACGGAGCTGCAGCGCGAGATGGCCGAGGTCATCTGATGGCGATCATCGTCGACCTCGACGTCCAACTCGCCCGCCGGGGCCTCTCGGTGGGCGAGTTCGCCGCCGCCGTCGGCATCACCCCCGCCAACATCGCCGTCCTGAAGAACGGCCGCGCGAAGGCCGTACGGTTCACCACCCTCGACGCGATCTGCCGGGTGCTGGAATGCCAGCCGGGAGACGTCCTGCGGTGGGTGCCGGACGAGGAGGAGAGGTAGCGGCGGATACGGAGAGAAGCCCCGGGGCGGGGCGGGAGGAAGCGGGGGCGCCCGGAGAATGGCGCGGTCGTGGAAGGCGGGGCCACACGGGGGGCTGGGGCTGTCCGGAGCGAGGGGTGGGGAGGGCGGGGGCGGGGGGGGGAGCCCCCGGTGAGGGTTCAGGCCGAGGTGACGCTCATGCCCCGGCGTGCCTTTGAGGATTCAGCCGGTGGGCTGGGGCCGGACGGTGAGGATCTGTTCCGCGTGGCCGACGGGGCCGTGGATGTCGTGCAGGACGCTGCTGGTGACGCCCTGTCCGGCGGGGCCGAAGGTGACGGTGGTGTCCAGGCCGGTCCAGGGGCCCTGGGGCGTGCGGTGCAGATGGACGGTGAGGTCAACGTTGGGGAACATCCACGCGGTGGGGTCCTGCTGTACGGCGATGCCGTTGGCGGGGTCCACGAGGGTGAGGAAGGAGGCGAGTTCGCTGCGCGGCTCGCCGGCGACCAGGTCGACGGTGGACGAGAGCCACGCCGTCGTCCGTCCCTTGCGCCGGCCGGGGACGCGGCGGGCGTCGAGGGAGGCGATGTAGCCGCCGCCCCAGGTGTCGCCCATGGACCACGGTGCGAGGGTGTCGGGGTGCGGGATGGGTTCGAAGGGACTGTCGGCGACTGCCGTGGTGTCGAGGGAGGCGAGGAGCCAGGCGCGGGCGCGGACGACGGGCCGGCCGCCGATCCGCAGGACGGCTTCGAGCAGTTCGATGGTCCGGCCCGGTCGGACCGTCTCCACGGTGACCTCGCACTCCTCGAAGGCGATGCGGCCGAGGATGTCGTAACTGATCCGGGCGAGGGCCATGCCGGGCCCGGGGCGTTCGGCGACGTGCCGGTCGAGGACGTGCGCGAGGAGTCCGGAGACCGGTCCGAAGTGCTGCTCGTCGGGGCTCCAGGCGCCCTGAACGTGGGGCGTCGGCTTGTAGTGGTGCTCGTCGGTGCGCTCGTAGTAGCTCTCGTGTCCGGTGGGGGCGATGGTCACAGGCGATTCTCCTCACGCGGGACAGGTCGTCGACCGGCGCGGGAACCGGCCGGGACGCCCTCCCGGCCGCACCGTCCGGCCCGTGCAAAGGAGCGTAAAGGGCCCGGTGACGCGTGGGCAGGGGCCGTGATCGATTGCACAGGGGCGACGGGCGGGCGGCTCGGGTTCGCCGGGACCGCCCTCCTGGGATGTGACCGTTCCGGGCGCCCGGGTGGGCCCCGGGGACTGCGCCGACGGGGGGTGCGCAGGGCGCCCCGGGGCTCGCCTCGGTGGGGCGGACCCGCTCAGGCCGGTCTGCGGGCCACCGCCGGCAGGCCCCTCGGCTGCCTCTCTCTCCTCCCCGCAGCTGCACCCCGTCACCGCTCCACGCGGTCGCGACAGTATGCGGCTCACCCCTAACTCAGCTGGCCTGCAAGACAGTTGGGCACGCGCCTTCTGATCTGCCGCGTACTCGTGCGGGTTCCCGGCCGTTCAATTCGGCTCGCCCCAACCTGTTCGCAAGGTCTTACGCAAGGGATTGCAAGGGTGTTACGTTCGCCGGCGAGCCCCGGTCCGTCCGGTCGGAGGCCCGGGTGCCCCCGTGGTCCGGGTCCACGCGCCCGGCCGGGCGGGCCGGTGGCGCGGGCCCCGCACCGTGGCGGCGCAGCAGCTCCGGTGCGTCGGGGCTTGGGGCGTCCGGGGCTCCGGAAAAAGGTTTGCTGTGGTCGTTCCGGCTCGGATAGATGTGTCTGCGGCCTGCCCGCAGGTGTGGCCGATGACCAGGGCATGGAACGACCAGGCCACGGAAGGAGGAGGCAGGCATGACCGTCGCCGTCACCGCGCCCGCGTCCTCCCGGGATACGCGTTTCCGCTGATCCCGGAGGGCGGGCGCGCCTCGTAGGAGTGCGCCTTGACCATGCACCCGAACCCCCGCAGCGCGGATGGACGTCCGTGCCCGACGCCCGATCCGGGCACCCCTGACACTCCGAGTGCCCGGGGGAATCCGCACGATTCTGGAGATCTGAGCGACCTGACCAGCTCGAATGCCCCTATCGGCCCGGACGGCCCCACTGGGCCGCATGCCCCTGACCGTCCGACCGGTGCCGCCGTTCCGGTGGGCTCCGACGGCTCCCGTGCCTCGGGCGCTCCCGGCTCTTCGGGCCGGGACGGGACGCCATCCGGGGTACGCGGTCCGAACGGGCCGGACAACGGGCCGGACGAGGAGTACGGGCCGGACGACGTGACCGGCCTGACTCTGCGACCTCTGGCCGGTCCCGAAGAGTTGGAACTCTTCTGCCGTCTGCCGTACAGCCTCAATGAGGAGTTGGCGGATGACCTCGCGGAAGGGCGGCGGAAGCTGTCGTGGATGTGGGTGGCGCTGCACGGTGACCGTGTGCTGGCGCGTGTCGCCTGGTGGTCGCGGCCGGGTGATGCCGTCCCGGCGCTTCTGGACATCTTCGATCTCGACGACTCGGCCGCCGGTCCGGACGGTTCCGGGGCGGGCGCCGTGGGCCCTGACCCGTTCGACGCGGGGGTGCGGCTGCTGCGCGCGGCGTTGCCCGTCGTGTTGCCGGACGGGGCGCGGCCCGAGTATCTCCGTTCCGTCCTGCCCGACTGGCGTGCGGACCGGGTGGAACGGCAGGCGGTGGAGAGCCGCATGGCGGCGCTGGAACGGACCGGTGCCCGGTTGTTCGTCGAGCGGCTGCGCTGGGAGTGGACGCCGCAGGTTGCCGGCGCGTCGCATGCCGTGGAACGTGCCGGTGCCGCGTCTCGGGACGGGGAACGGGACGTTCCCGGAGCGCAGGGCCCGGGACGCCGCGCCGCCGCGCCCGGGGCCCTGGAACGGGGTGCCCTGGCGGCGTGCGGCGCCGCGCGGCAGGACTCGCCCGCGAGCTGCGATGCCGTGCGGCGGGGGCGGCCCGCGTCCCCCGGAGTGGTGCCCGCCGCCGCGCTTTCCTTCAGGCCGCCCCGGGATCGTGAAGAGTTGCTGGCGTTGATGGCGTCGGTGCTGGAGGGCACGTTGGACGCGCACAGCCGCGCCGCGTTGGGGCTGATGTCCGCGCGTGAGGCGGCGGTGCGGCAGTACGGGGAAGAGTTGGTGCGGTACCGGAGTCCGCGGGAGTGGTGGCGGGTCGGGGTGCTGCCCGGTGGTGAGCCGGTCGGGTTCGTGATTCCGGCGCACAACGGCTATCACGCGATCATCGCGTATCTGGGGGTGGCGCCCGCGTACCGGGGCAACGGGTACGCGGACGCGCTGCTCGGCGAGGGCACCCGGGTGCTGGACGGGCAGGGTGTGCCGCGTGTGCGGGCGGCCACCGATCTCGGGAACGTCCCGATGTCGGATACGTTCCGGCGTGCCGGATACCGCGTTATCGGGGGTCGTATCGATATGACGTGGGAGTGACTCGCCCTGCTCTGTGCCCCGCGCCCTCGTTCCCGGTGGCCGTTACGGCTGTTTCCGGGCCGGTTTCCGGGAGCGGGGTGCCCGCCTCCCCTCTCCCGCTCCCCCGCTCCTGTGCGGAACGGCCGCCTCTGCCCCTGGAACAGGCGGGCGGCTTCAGATCCGGAACAGCGGCTTCTGTTCCTGGAACGGGTGCGGCTACTGGTTCCGGGACAGGCCCCTCACCTCCTGGGACGGACGGCCCCTTCTTCGGAATGGCCAACTCTTCGGCCCTGGAACGAACGACCCTCCACTCCGACCTTGGAACGGAACGACATGAGTACCTGGATCACTCGCGCCGAGACGCCGGCCGATATTTCCGCCGTCCGTGACATCAACCTCGCCGCCTTTCCCACCCCTGACGAGGCGGGGATCGTCGACGCGTTGCGTGCCGATCCCTCGGCGTGGCTCGACGGGTTGTCGTTCGTGGCGCTGACGCCGGACGGGGCGCCGGTGGGGCATGCGCTGCTGACCCGTTGTCATGTCGAGGGGCGGCCGGCGCTGGCGCTCGCGCCGTGTGCGGTGGTGCCGTCGGCGCAGCGGTCCGGTGCCGGGTCGGCGGTGATCCGTGCGGCGCTGGAGGCGGCCCGCGCCCGGGGCGAGAACCTCGTCCTGGTCCTCGGCCATGCCTCGTACTACCCGCGTTTCGGGTTCGTGCCCGCGTCCCGCTTCGGCATCCGCGCGCCGTTCGAGGTGCCGGACGAGGCGATGATGGCGCTCGCCCTGGACCCGGAGGCGCCGGTTCCGTCGGGGACGATCCGGTATCCGGCGGCGTTCGGAGTCTGAGACACGGGGCACGGCGGGACGCGGGGAACGGCGGGACGCGGGGAACGGCGGGACGCCGGAAGGCCGGAGTGCGGGGACGGGGTGGGACGCGCGGCCCGAGGGCGTCCCACGCCTCGCCGTCCAGCCCGATCCGCACCCGCACCCGCACCCGCACCCGCACCCGCACCCGCACCCGCACCCGCACCCGCACCGACCAACTCCGGTCGAAGAAACGAGTGTTACGGCCATTTCGGTGGTGGGAGCCGGGGCTGCCTCTGGTTCTTGCGGTGCGTGGTCGGGGCCGTTCGCGGTGTGCGTTCCAGGGCCTGGCGTCGTTTGCCGGCCGCGTTTCTCCCGATGGCGGGAGGGGCGCGGCCGGAATGCGTCTGTCTCCGGGGCTCTAGTGGCCGTTCTCCGGGCCGGGTTCGCCGACGGAGAGGAGATGGACGGTCCGGCGGCCGTCGGGAGTGGTGTAGTCGACGCGGTCGCCGGCTTCGTGGCCGAGGAGGGCCTGGCCGAGGGGGCTGTCGGTGGTGATGAGGGTGGGGTCGCGCTCGGATGACAGGAGTGCGAGGTGGAGGGTGGCGCGGTCGCCGTCGGGGAAGCGCACGGTGACGGTGCTGCCTGTGCCGACCGCGTTGACGGAGGGCAGGCCCGCGCGTTCACCGTCGCGCAGCCGTTGGGTGATCTCGTCGATGCGGACCTTGATGTGGGTGGCCTCGTCGATGCGTTCCGACTCGTTGGCGTCGTCGCCGCGGTCACCCGCCTGGTCGGAGTCCTGCGGGGCCGGGGCGTCGGTGGCGCGGGCGGCGCGCAGGGCGTCGCGTTCCCGTTCCAGCGCGCGGCGTTCGGCGGCGCTGATCGGTTCGGGTTCCTGACTCATTCCAGCTCCGTACCTCTGACCTGCACGTATGTCGGCTCGTCGGCGCGTTCCGGGTTCGCCCGTGCGTATCTTGGGCTTACCCGCACGAGTGGGACGGTGCCTACGGTTTTCCCGCGTGTCTCCGTGCTCGGCGGTGGTGCCGGTGTCCGCGAGGGCCGGCGTGCTCACCCTTCGTAGTCGGAGGGCGGGTAGGGGTTCCGTTGCTTCCGGGAGGCGGCGTTCCGGGGGAGGTCGCCTCGGTCGGCTTCGCGTTCCACCTCGGCCCGTTCCTCGGCGTAGCCGGTGGCGTCGTCCTTTCCGGCGTCGTGGGGGAGGCCCGCTTCGCGGCGGTCCTCCTCGGTGCGGCGTTCGGCCTGCCGTTCGTCGGGGCGCCGGGGCATGCCGCGTCCGTGGCCGGCGTCCGGGTCGCCCTCGACCGCCTTGTTCGACTTGTGGTGGTGTCCCACTGCGCCCTCCTCGTCGGCTGCGGAGGCCGGGCCTCGTACGCGCCCGGCCTCGGGAAATGCGCTGTTCCCAGGATCGCCGGGGTGGCGGAGGAGTGCATGTCGGGGCGGGGCGCCGGGCGGAGTCCCGGCCCTTACCGTGTCCGGCCCGCGCCCGCGCCCCGGGCGAGGCGCGCCCGGACCTGCCGCGCGTCCCACGCGCCGTACACCGCGTGCGGTCAGGCAGATGACGGTTCCGGGGCGGCCGGGCGGGCGAAGGCTCGTGCCGCCAGTCCGAAGAGCACGCCGCCGAGCAGGAACCAGGGGTTCCAGAGGAGCAGTGTCCACCAGCGTTGTTCCGGGCTGATCTGGATGGCGGGGCCCGCGGCGCCGGTGAGCAGCAGGAACTGGAGGGCCGCGCCGCGCACGAGCAGGACGGCGCAGGCGGACCAGCCCAGGGCGGTGAGCAGGCGTCCCGGCGTAACGGGCGGGCGGGGGCCGGTGAGGCGCCATCCCAGGGCGGCGCCGGTCAGGCAGACCGCACCGACTCCCCACAGGCCCAGCGCCACGAACCAGCCGGGTCGTTCCTCGGCGAGCGGTCCGGCGGAGACGGCCAGTCCGCGGCTGCCGCCGAGGGCCCAGTAGAGGTGGAGGGCGGCGAAGGCCACCGCCCAGCCGCATGCCAGTCGTCCCCAGATCCGCGTCATCACGTCCCCCGTGTCGTCGGCTTCACCGTGAGGATGCCAGGGCCGTGGCCGTCGGCGGCACGGTTCTTCCGCATCCGGTCACGTACGGGCTACGGGCCCGCGCGGCCACGGCAGGTTCTACGCGGTCAACCGGCTGGCCAGGACCTCCCGAGCGCGGCGGCGCGTGTACGTGACGGAGTCGTCAGGGGCTTCGGGGTCCACGAGGGACAGGCGGCCCACGACCAGTGTGCTGTGGCCGTAGACGGGTTTGGCGGGTTCGCCGGTGCCGTCCACGTCCAGGGACCATGTTGCGTCGCGGAGGTCCAGCGACCCCGGTTTGGGAACGACCCGGCTGCTCCAGCCCAGGCACAGCACCCATTCCGTGGGCTGCGCCGCGTGGCGGGCGGCGATGTCCATCAGGTGTACGTCCGGTACCTCCGGCAGCGGGAGGTATCCGACGACCGCGGTGTCGCCGAAGCGCCCCGTCGTCGCGTACGCCGCCACGCCGAACGCGTCCGGCCACATGTGCAGCAGCGGAAAGACCGACACCCGGCCGGTGCCGCCGATCGTCTTCGCCATGGAACTCCCTTACGCAGCAGCGGACTTGGCGCCGGATGTCCGGCGCGGAACCTGCCCAACGGCGGGAGCGGCGGAGGGGTTATCGCCGCGCGCGGGGAGATCACAGCGTCACCTCCGCGCGGACGATCTTGCCGACGCCGGGGCGGTCGGCGACCTCCCAGTGGTCGGCGCACGCGTTGACGAGGAGGAGGCCGCGCCCCGATTCGGCGTACGGGGCGGGTGGGCGCAGGGCGTCCGGGCCGGGCGGGCGGGCCTCGGTGCGGGTGTCGGCGACCTCGATGCGCAGCCGGTCGCGTCCGGCGGGACCGGCGGTGAGGGTGAGGCGGAGTTCGAAGTCGCGGCCCGGTACGCGGCCGTGGAGGACGGCGTTGGCGGCGAGTTCGGCGACGAGCAGGGTGGCGGTGTCGGACCGTTCGCTGCCGTACGGGGTGCCCCAGGCGTCGAGTTGGGCTGCGGCCAGTCGCCGGGCGAGGCGGGCGCCGCGCCGGGTGGCGCTGAAGCGTTGCGCGAACATACGCGCGGTGACGGGAGCGGGGGCCACGGGGGTGGCGGGTGAGGCGTGCATATGCCCAAGTTGGCGCGGTGCGCACGGCGTTGACCAGCACTTGGGCCCGTACGCTTGGTCAGCGTACGGGTGCGGAGAGTGGACAGTACGGGTAACCGACCGTGAGCATGGCCGAGTTGGCCGGAGGGGCGCGCACACAGCGGAGGTGCCGGAATGGCAGGGAACACGGGCGGCAGCGAGCCGGAATCCACGGACAGCCTCAAGGCGTTCGGCGCGGCAGTCAAGGCGTTCCGGGAACGGGCCGGGCTGACGCAGGAGCAGCTGGCACCGCTGGTGGGGTTCTCGGTCCAGATGGTGGCGTCGATCGAGCAGGGGCGGCGACTGCCGCCATCGGACTTCATCGCGCGGGCCGAGGAAGTGCTGAACGCGTTCGGTGTGCTGCGGGCGATGGCCCGGCATCTCTCCCGGAGGCCGGGCCTGGCGTCCTGGTTCCGCCAGTGGGCGGATCTGGAGGAGCAGGCAGTCAGCCTGTACACGTACGAGTGCCGTTTGGTCCCGGGGCTGTTGCAGACGGAGGCGTACGCACGGGTCCTCTTCGAGCAGCGAATCCCGCATCTGACTGACGAACAGGTGGAGATGCAGATGGCTGTCCGACTGGAACGGCAGAAGCTACTCAGGGACAGGCCCAATACGGCTTTCAGCTTCATCGTGGACGAGCACGTCTTCCGGCGTCAGACCGGCGGGCCAGAGACGACTCGATGGCTCATCGACTACGTGTTGGAATGCGCCCGACTGCGCAACGTGGAGATTCAAGTAATGCCTTTGGATCGGGGCGTTCACCCTGGCATCAACGGACCAATGCAGCTGTTGGAGTCCCCCGACAACCAGTGGTTCGCCTACTGCGAAGGCCAGGAGAGTGGCCAGTTCATCTCCGATACGAAGACGATCAGCACGCTTCACATGCGCTATGCGAAACTGCGCTCGCAGGCTCTCACCCCGGAAGACTCACTGAGCCTGTTGAAGCAGATTCGAGGAGCGCTTTGAACACCACCCGACTGACTTGGTTCAAGAGCAGCTACAGCGGTTCTTCCGGCGATAGCTGCGTCGAAGTGGCCCTCTCCTGGCACAAGTCCAGCTACAGCAGTGGGGACTCCGGCGACTGCGTAGAAATCGCCCCCTGCCCCACCACCATCCACATCCGCGACTCCAAGGACAAGGACGGCCCTCAGCTGGCCGTCGCGCCCACGGCCTGGGCCGCCTTCGTCGCGTACGCGGCGCACGAGGGCTGACGCGGTCAGTCCCAGAATTGCCGCAGGGCCGTGTTGACGGCGGCGGGCTGCTGGGTGTGCGGGTAGTAGCCGGGCACCCGGAGGAGGTGGCCGCCCAGGGAGTCCGTGAGGGATTCGGCGACGGCCATGAGGGGGCGTCCCACGTGTTCGCGGTAGGCGTCGGGGGCGTCGTCCCAGGTTCCGCAGATCACCAGGAGGGGCGGGGCGGCGGCGCGGATCGGGTCCAAGGGGATGTCCGCCTCCCAGATGGGGCGCTCCCCCATGGAGGTGGCGACGGCGCGGAGGCGGCGCGGTGTGGGCTCGGGCATGGCCATCCCCAAGCCTTCGGTGGACGCCCGTAGGTACTGCTCCGGTGTGACGCCGTCGGGGATGCCGGGGGCGGCGTCGCGGACCCGGTCGAGGAGGGCGGCGACGACGGGATGGCCGGCGGCGGCGGTGAAGGCGGAGGGCTGGATGAGGGCGAGGGAGCGGACGAGGTCGGGGCGGCGGGCGGCGGCGAGGAGCGCGGCGACGGCGCCGTTGCCGTGTGCCACGAGGTGGGCGCCGCCGGGTCCCGCCGCGTAGCGGCTGTCGCCGAGGAGTGCCACGACGTCGTCGGCGTCGGTGGCGAAGTCGCTGCGCGGGGTGTCGGGGCTGTCGCCGTAGCCCCGGCGGTCCATGAGGAGGAGCCGCCGGGTGTCCGCGAGGGGGCGTTGGGCGGCGAATCCGTACGCGGGGTCACTGCCCCAGGTGAAGATGTTGTGGAGGAAGAGGGCGGGGGCGGCGGTGTCCGTCGGGGTCCGGTCCTCTCCGGTCCGATCGCGGTCGTCCCAGACGGTCACGTGCGCGGTCATCGGTCGTCCTCCCGAGGTCGAGGGCGTCAACTCCCGTGAGGTTAACCCGCGTTCCGGTGTCGGCGCCCGCGTGCCGGGTCACCCCGGTGCGGGTCCCGTGGAGCCGCGTACCACCAGCTCCGGCTGGAAGACGAACTCGGTGTGGCGGACGGGGTGGCCCTGGATCTCCTCGATGAGGGTGTCGACGGCGGCGGCGGCCATCGCCTGGACGGGTTGGCGGACCGTGGTCAGGGGCGGGTCGGTGAAGGGGATCAGCGGGGAGTCGTCGAAGCCGACGACGGAAACCGCGGCGGGGACGGGCAGACCGCGGGCGCGGGCGGCGCGGACGGCGCCGAGGGCCATCAGGTCGCTGCCGCAGACCAGGCCCGTACAGCCGTCGTCGAGGAGGGCGTCGGCGGCGGCGTGGCCGCCCTCGACGGTGAAGAGGGTGTGGCGGACGCGGCGGGCGGCGTCCTCGGGCGGGAGGGCGAAGGTTTCCGTCAGCGCCGCGGTGAAGCCGTCCGCCTTGCGGCGGGAGGGGACGAAGCGGGCGGGGCCGACGGCGAGTCCGATGCGGGTGTGGCCGAGGGCGGCCAGGTGCCGGACGGCGGTGCGGGCGGCGGCGCCGTCGTCGGGTGAGACGGAGGGGGCGGAGATGTCGGGGCGGTGGCCGTTGATCAGGACGTACGGGACGCCGCGGTCGCGCAGGCGGTGGTAGCGGGCCGGGTCGGCGCCGGTGTCGGCGTGGAGTCCGGAGAGGAAGACGATGCCGGTGACGCCGCGCTCCTCCAGTTGCTCGACGAGTTCGTCCTCGGTGGAGCCACCGGGCATCTGGGTGCACAGGACCGGGGTGTAGCCGTGGCTCGCCAGCGACTGCTCGATGATCTGCGCGAACGCCGGGAAGATCGGGTTGGTCAGCTCGGGGAGGACCAGCCCGACCAGCCCGGCGCTGCGGCGCCGGAGCCGGACGGGGCGTTCGTAGCCGAGGACGTCGAGGGCGGCGAGGACGCGCTGCCGGGTGGTGGCGGCGACGCCCGCGCGGCCGTTGAGGACCCGGCTCGCGGTCGCCTCGCTGACCTGCGCTTGAGCTGCGAGGTCGGCGAGGCGGGGGGTGGCGCGGGAGGCGGGTGCGCTCACGCGTCCCACCAGACGGTGGTGTCGGGCGGGAGGATGAACTCGGCGTCGGCGGAAGGGAGTTGGCCCGAGGAGAGCAGGGGGGTGCCGGGGGCGGGGAGGCGGACGGCGGTGTCGGTGGTGTTGACGGTGCAGACGAGGCCGCCGGGGCGGCGGAAGACCAGGACGCCGTCGGGGGCGTCCAGCCAGGTGACGTCGGTGCCCGCGCCGAGGCCCGGATGGGAGCGGCGCAGGGCCAGGGCGGCGCGGTACAGCTCCAGGGTGGAGCCGGGGTCGCCGGTCTGCGCGGCGACGGAAAGGGCGCTCCACTCCGGGGGCAGCGGGAGCCAGCTGCCGCCGGGGCCGAAGCCGTAGGAGCAGCCGTCCTTCTCCCAGGGGATCGGGACACGGCAGCCGTCGCGGAGTCCGTCCTGGCCGGCGGCGCCGGTGCGGCGGGCGAAGGCGGGGTCCTGGCGGGCCTCGTCGGGCAGGTGGAGGACTTCCGGCAGGCCGAGTTCCTCGCCCTGGTAGAGGTAGGCGGAGCCGGGCAGGGCGAGCATCAGCAGGGAGGCGGCGCGGGCGCGGGGGAGGTCGCCGCCGAGGCGGGTGCGGTGGCGGACGACGTCGTGGTTGGAGAGGACCCAGGTGGTGGGGGCGCCGACGGGGCGCATCGCGTCGAGGGAGGCGTCGATGGTGGCGCGGAGGGCGGTCGCGTCCCAGGCGGTGCCGAGGTAGTGGAAGTTGAACGCCTGGTGGAGTTCGCCGGGGCGGACGTAGCGGGCGGTGCGTTCGGGGCTGGGCGCCCAGGCTTCGGCGACGGCGATGCGGTCGCCCGGGTACTCGTCGAGGACGGTGCGCCAGGAGCGGTAGATCTCGTGGACGCCGTCCTGGTCGAAGAAGGGCAGGACGTCCTGGCCGAGGAGGCGGAGCTGTCCGGTGGTGCCGGTGTCGGGCAGGCCGGGGGCCTTGACGAGGCCGTGGGCGACGTCGACGCGGAAGCCGTCGACGCCGCGGTCCAGCCAGAAGCGCAGGACGGTGCGGAACTCGTCGCGTACGGCGGGGTGGTCCCAGTTGAAGTCGGGCTGCTGGGGGGCGAAGAGGTGGAGGTACCACTGGCCGTCGGGCAGGCGGGTCCAGGCGGGGCCGCCGAAGACGGACTCCCAGTCGTTGGGCGGCAGGTCGCCGTCCGTGCCGCGGCCGTCGCGGAAGTGGAAGCGGGCGCGGAGCGGTGATCCGGGGCCTTCCGCGACGGCCTGGCGGAACCATGCGTGCTGGTCGGAGCAGTGGTTGGGGACGAGGTCGACGATGACGCGCAGGCCCAGGGTGTGGGCGTCGTTCAGGAGGGCGTCGGCGTCGGCGAGGGTGCCGAACATCGGGTCGACGGTGCGGTAGTCGGTGACGTCGTAGCCGGCGTCGGCCTGCGGGGAGGCGTAGAAGGGCGAGAGCCAGACGGCGTCGACGCCGAGGTCGCGCAGGTGGGGCAGGCGGCGGCGGATGCCTTCCAGGTCGCCCATGCCGTCGCCGTCGGCGTCGGCGAAGCTGCGGGGGTAGACCTGGTAGATCACCGCGTCGCGCCACCAGTCGGGGCGGGCGGGGGCCTGGCTCGGGGCGGGTGCGGAGGAGTCCTCGGTCATGGTCATCCCTTGGTGGTGCCGGCGGTCAGTCCGGCGACGAGGTGGCGTTGGGCGAAGGCGAAGACGGCGGTGGCCGGGAGGGCGATGAGGACGGCGGCGGCGGTCATCGAGCCCCAGTCGTTGGTGTACTGGTTGACGAAGGTCTGCAGGCCGCCTGCGAGGGTGAGGTGTTCCTCGCCGGTCATGAAGGCGGAGGCGTAGGCGACCTCGGCCCACGCGGTGACGAAGGTGTAGAAGCCGGTGACGGCGAGCCCGGGGCGGGCCAGCGGCAGCACCAGGCGCCAGAAGGTGCCGAAGGGGCTGAGGCCGTCGACGCGGCCCGCCTCGTCGATCTCGACGGGGATGGTGTCGAAGTAGCCCTTCATCATCCAGGCGCAGAACGGTACGGCGATCGTCAGGTACGTGATGATCAGGCCGCCGGGCTGGTTGAGGAGGCCGAGGCCCGCCATCAGGTTGTAGAGCGGCACGATCAGCACGGCCACCGGGAACATCTGGGTGATCAGCAGCAGCCACAGCAGCGGGCGCATCCCGGGGAAGCGGAAGCGGCTGAGCGCGTAGCCGGTGGTGGCGGCGAGGAGGACACCGACGACGGTGGTGACGCCGACGACGAGCACGGAGTTGGCGAACCACGTCGGGAACGACGTACCGCCCAGCACGTGCCGGTAGTTGGCGAGGGTCGGGTGGGAGAGGACGGCGGTGGTGAAGGCGTCGTTCTTCGGTTTGAACGAGGTGATCAGCAGCCAGAGGGGCGGGAAGACGGCGACGGCGGAGGCCAGCAGCAAGGTGACGTGCAGGCCGGCGGAGGCGAGGGGGGAGCGCTCACCGCGGCGGCGGGGGGCCTTCGCGGGGGCGGGCCCGGTGCCGGCACGTGTCCCGGTGTCGGTCATGGTCTCGGTCACCACGTCTCTCCCTGTTTGCGGAGCGCGCGGCGGTGCAGGACGGCGGCGACGCAGAGGATCAGGAGGATCAGGACGCCCCAGGCGGCGGAGCCGGCGAAGTCACGGGGGCTGTCGACGAAGGAGAGGCGGTAGGCGTACGTCACCAGGATCTCCGTGGCGTCGCCGGGGCCGCCCCGGGTGAGCAGGAAGATCACCGGGAACATGTTGAACGTCCAGATGGTGGAGAGCAGGATCACCGTGGAGCTGACGGTGCGCAGGCCCGGCAGGGTGATGTTCCAAAAGCGCTGCCAGGGTCCGGCGCCGTCCATCTCGGCCGCCTCGTACAGCTCGCCCGGTACGGACTGGAGGCCGCCGAGGAGGGCGACGAGCATGAAGGGGACGCCGAGCCAGACGTTGACGGCGATGACGGCGAGCTTCGCCCACGTCGGGTCGTTGAGCCAGGGGACCGCGCCGATGCCGCCGCCGGTCAGGACGGAGTTGAGCAGTCCGTTGCGGTCGTTGAAGAGCATCCGCCAGGTGAAGACGGAGACGAAGGCGGGCAGCGCCCACGGCAGGATCAGCGCGAGGCGGTAGGCGGTGCGGCCGCGCAGCGGGCGGTGCAGGAGCGTGGCCAGGCCCAGCCCGATGAGGTAGGTCAGGCCGACGCAGGCGACCGTCCAGACGACGGTCCAGCCCAGGCGCCCCCAGAAGACGGAGTCGGTGAGGATCGCGCGGTAGGTGCCGAGGCCGGTGAAGTGGTACGTGGCCGGCAGGTGGTTCATGCCGATGTCGCGGGCGACGTTGGCCTCGTCGGCGTCGGTCAGGGACAGGTAGACGCCGCGGACCAGCGGGAACCCGATGATCACGCCGAGGACGACGGCGACGGGCGCCACCATCGTCCAGGCGTACCAGTGGGGTGCCAGCGCGCGGCGGGCACGGGCGGCGAGGGTCACTTGTAGTCCTTGAGCAGCTTCCGGTAGGCGTCGCCGGTGGCCCTGGCCGCCTGGGCGGGGGTGGCGGCGCCGGTGAGGACCTTGTTCATCTGGACCTTGACCGGTTCGAAGAGGGAGTTGCCCTCGGCGATCCAGGGGCGCTCGACGGCACCGTTGACGGCGGGCTGGAAGAACTTCACCATCTCGTTCTTCTTCACCGACGGCAGGGCGTAGACGGACTTACGGGTGGGCAGCAGGCTGAGCTGTTCGGTGGTCTTGCGCTGGACGTCGGCGCCGCTCATGTACTTGACGAAGGCGTAGGCGGTGTCGAGGTTGCCGGAGCCGGCGTAGACGGAGAGGTTCCAGCCGCCCTGCGGGGAGCCCTGGGCCTTGCTGCCGCCGGGGACGGGTGCGACGCCGAGGTTGTCCTTGTCGGTGAACGCCTTGCCGGCACGGGCGCCCTCGATGTCCCAGGGGCCGTCGATCGCCATCGCGACGTCGCCGTCCTTGAGCGCCTTGAGCTGGTTCTCCTGGCCGTCGGTGGCGTCGGTGACGGCCGCTTTCGAGTCGATGAGGCGTTTGAGGGTGGCGAAGGCGCGGGTGCCGGCGTCGTCGTCGATCTCGACGGTCTTGTCGCGGGCGTCGACCATGTCGCCGCCCTCGCCGTAGAGGTAGGGCAGGAACCAGTACGGGTCGTCGCCGCGCAGGTAGAGGGCGGTGGCGCCGGTCTTCGCCTTGATCTTCTTCGCGGCGCTCTCCAGCTCGGCGAAGGTCTTGGGGACGTCCACGCCCGCCTTCTTCAGCAGCCGCTTGTTGTAGAAGAGGCCGAGGGTGTCGATGACCTGCGGCACGGAGTAGGTCTTGCCCTCGTACTTCGTGGAGCCGAGGGCCTGCGGGAGGTAGTCGGCCGGGTTGTCGAGGGCGGGAGTGTGGTCGAGAGGGGCGAGGTAGCCGAGGTGGGCGAAGTCGGCGGTCCAGGCGACCTCGGTGCGCATCACGTCGGGGGCGCCGGCGTTGCCGCCCGCCGCGTTCTTGAACTTGGCGTTGGCGTCGCCGAAGGGCACGTTGACGTACTTGACGTGGACGCCGGGGTGTTCCTTCTCGAAGCCTTCCGCAAGCTTGCGGTAGGTGGCCTTCTCGGCGTCGTTGGAGGTGTCCCAGAAGGTGACGGTTCCGGAAATCTTTCCGTCGCCGCCGCTCCCGCCGCCGTCGCCGCCACCGCAGGCCGTCGCCGTCAGGGCCAGGCCCGCCGCCAGTGCGGTGGCGGTGACGCCACGTATGCCACGCCGCATGTGAACTCCTTTGGGAATCGCCTGAGATGGCGTGGTGGAACGTAACAGCGCCGTAAGAAAACCGAAAGACCTTGCGCAATTTTTCTGCAAGGTTTCTGGAAGGGTCTGCGCGGAGAAGGCGCACGGGCCGTCACCCGGCGCCCGTCCGCGCGTTGATTCCGGTGCCAGGCGCATCGCTCCTGGCGGCGCACGGCGCCCCGGCGGCCCCCGCGCCGCACCGGCGGGACGCCGTCCGCCTCCCCACACCCCGAGGGACGGCAGATGACCGAGCAGCTCACCTCCCCCACCCCCGTCCGCCACACCACCGGGCAGCACCCCGGCCCCGGCTGGTGGCGCGACGCCGTCATCTACCAGGTCTACGTACGGTCGTTCGCGGACAGCGACGGCGACGGCATCGGCGATCTGCGCGGGGTCCGCGCACGGCTGCCGTACCTCAAGGAGCTGGGCGTGGACGCGCTCTGGCTCACGCCGTTCTACGCGTCGCCGCAGGCCGACGGCGGGTACGACGTCGCCGACCACCGCTCGGTCGACCCGCTCTTCGGCAGCCTTCAGGACGCCGACGCACTGATCCGCGCCGCCCACGCCAGCGGACTGCGGGTGATCATCGACATCGTGCCGAACCACACCTCCGACCGGCACCCGTGGTTCCGCGACCCGGAGCTGGCCCGCGAGCGCTACCTCTTCCGGCCCGGCCGGGGCGCGGACGGCGCCCTTCCGCCCAACGACTGGGAGTCCGTCTTCGGCGGCCCCGCCTGGACCCGGACCGCGCGCGGGGACTGGTACCTCCACCTCTTCGCACCCGAACAGCCCGACCTGAACTGGGACAACCCCGAGGTGCACGCGGAGTTCGAGGCGATCTTGCGGTTCTGGCTCGACCTCGGCGTCGACGGCTTCCGCATCGATGTCGCGCACGGCATGGTCAAGGCGCCGGGCCTGCCGGACATCGGGTGCGACAGCCAGGCCACCTTGATCGGCAGTCAGACGCTGCCCTTCTTCGACCAGGACGGCGTCCACGCCATCCACCGCTCCTGGCGCACGCTGCTGGACAGCTACGGCGGCGCCCGCATCGGCGTGGCGGAAGCCTGGGCGCCCACCCCGGAACGGCTGGCGCTCTACGTCCGCCCCGACGAACTGCACCAAGCCTTCAACTTCCAATTCCTGACGGCACGTTGGGAGAAGGAGGCGCTGCGCGAGGTCGTCGACGCGTCGCTGGCCGCCACCGCCTCCGTCGGCGCCCCCACCACCTGGGTGCTCTCCAACCACGACGTGGTCCGGCACACCACCCGCCTCGGCTCCCTCGCCCGCGCCCGCGCGGCGACCCTGCTGATGCTGGCGCTGCCCGGCTCCGCCTACCTCTACCAGGGCGAGGAACTGGGCCTGCCGGAGGTCACCGAACTGCCCGACGAGGCCCGGCAGGACCCGGCGTTCGCCCGCCGCGCGGACCGCTCCTCCGGCCAGGAGGGGCTGCGTGACGGCTGCCGGGTGCCGCTGCCGTGGTCCGTGGACGGCCCCTCGTACGGCTTCGGGGACGGCGGGAGCTGGCTGCCGCAGCCGGCCGGCTGGGGCGGGCTGTCGGTGGCGGCGCAGACCGGCGACGTGGACTCCACGCTGGAGCTGTACCGGGCGGCGCTGGCGCTGCGGCGGGCGCTGCCGGGCCTCGGCGACGGCGGGATGAGCTGGCGCGAGGCGCCCGACGGGGTGCTGGCGTTCGCCCGCCCCGGAGTGGTCTGCACCGTCAACACCACCGGCCACGACGTGGCGTTCGAGGCGCCCGGTCGGCTGCTGCTGGCCAGCACTCCGCTGCCGGTCCGGGGGGCCGCGGCGGTGCTCCCGGGGGACACTTGCGCCTGGTGGGCAATCTGAGGGGCGAAAGGTAAAGTCCCCGGCATGACCGCCCGGCTGTCCGACATCGCAGCGCAGGCGGGTGTCAGCGAGGCCACCGTCAGCCGGGTGCTCAACGGTAAACCGGGCGTCTCCGCGGCCACCCGCCAGTCGGTGCTGGCCGCCCTCGACGTCCTGGGCTACGAGCGCCCGGTGCGGCTGCGGCAGCGCAGCGCGGGTCTGGTCGGGCTGATCACCCCGGAGCTGGAGAACCCGATCTTCCCGGCGTTCGCCCAGGTGATCGGCCAGGCGCTGACGCGGCAGGGCTACACGCCGGTGCTCGCCACCCAGACGCCGGGCGGTTCCACCGAGGACGAGCTGACGGAGATGCTGGTCGACCGCGGGGTGGCCGGCATCATCTTCGTCTCCGGGCTGCACGCCGACACCTCCGCCGATATGCAGCGCTACGCCCGGCTGCGCGGCCAGGGCGTGCCGTTCGTCCTGATCAACGGCTTCTCGCCGGAGGTGCGGGCGCCGTTCGTCTCCCCCGACGACCGGGCGGCGGTGCAGCTGGCGGTCACCCACCTCGTGGCGCTGGGCCACCGCCGCGTCGGGCTGGCGCTCGGGCCGCGGCGGTTCGTGCCGGTGCAGCGGAAGATCGAGGGGTTCGTCCGGGCGGTCCGGGACCAGCTGGGGCTGGACGCGGCCGGCGCCGAGCGGTGCATCGAGCATTCGCTGTACTCGCTGGAGGGCGGGCAGGCGGCGGCCGGGGCGCTGCTGGACCGCGGGGCGACGGCGGTGGTGTGCGCCAGCGACATGATGGCGCTCGGCGCGATCCGCGCGGCCCGGCAGCGGGGGCTCGACGTCCCGCGGGAGGTCTCCGTCGTCGGGTTCGACGACTCCCCGCTGATCGCGTTCACCGATCCGCCGCTGACGACGATCCGGCAGCCGGTCCCGGCGATGGGTCAGGCGGCGGTGCGGGCGCTGCTGGAGGAGATCGGCGGGACGCCCGCGCCGCACAGCGAGTTCGTCTTCCACCCGGAGCTGGTGGTGCGGGGCTCGACCGCGTCGGCGCCCCGGGAGGACGCCGGGGCGAAGGCTCCGGCGTGGCCCGGGGGCGCCGGGGAGGCGCCGCCCGCGGAGCCCGTGACGCCGTCGAAACGGACAAAGGTTCCGGAACCTTCCACTCCACCCCTGTAGGGCGGTGTCGGGGCATCCACCCCTGGAAGTACTCAGGTCGTCGCCAACCCCACCAGGGGATGACAGACAGGTAACCCTTTTCTGGCAAACTGTCTGCCTATGGGTGAAGCGCATGTGAGGACCGTGGACGACCGTCCTGTCAGCCCGCCGCCTCACGGCGCGACCGCGGACCGTCCTCCCCGGCCGAGCCGGCTGACCCGGCTGCGGGCGCCGCGCGCACCCCGGTTGTGGTTCGAGATCCTGCTCATCGCGCTCAGCTACTGGACGTACTCCGTCATCCGTAACGCGGTGCCCGAGCAGGAGGCGCAGGCGCTGCGGAACGCCGACTGGATCTGGCGGGTCGAGCACACCCTCGGTATCGCCGTCGAGCACACCGTCAACCACGCGGTGAACGCCGTGACATGGCTGATCGTGCCGATGAACTACTACTACGCGACGCTGCACTTCGTGGTGACGATCGGGGTGCTGGTCTGGCTCTACCGCCGGCACCCGGGGCGGTACGCCGCCGCCCGCCTCGCGCTCTTCGCGACCACCGGTGTCGCGCTCGTCGGCTACTACTTCTATCCGCTGGCGCCGCCGCGGCTGATGGCCGGCGGCGGATTCGTCGACACCCTCGTCCAGCACCACACCTGGGGTTCGCTGGCGTCGGGGGATCTGGCGTCGATGTCGAACCAGTACGCGGCGATGCCGTCGATGCACATCGGCTGGTCGCTGTGGTGCGGGCTGACGGTGGCGCTGCTGGCCCGCCGGGCGTGGGTGAAGGCGGCGGCGCTGTGCTACCCGTTCTTCACCTTGCTGGTGATCGTCGCGACCGCCAACCACTTCTGGCTGGACGCGTGCGGCGGCGCCCTGTGCCTGCTGTTCGGCTTCGCGGTGGCCTGCCTGTGGTACGGGACGCTGCCGCACCATCTGGCGCGGCACGTCGTCGAGGCGGCGCGGGCCTGACACCCCGCCGGAGCGGTGCGGGCCCGGTGGGCCGGGGCGGGCGCCCCGGCCCGTCTTCCGTGCTCAGCCCCGGTGGGTGATCCGGCCGCCGGACATCGTCAGGCGGACCGGGGCGGTGGCGACGTCGTCGGCGGGGGCGGTGACCGGGTCGGCGGCGAGGGCGGTGAGGTCGGCGCGGAAGCCGGGGGCGATGCGGCCCGCCTCGTGCTCCTCGCCGACGGCGCGCGCGGCGTGCGAGGTGCAGCCCTCCAGCGCCATCAGGCCGGTGAGGGCCTGTTCGGGGGTGATGGGCGCGGCGTCGGGGGCGCCCGCGGGGCGGCGCAGCCGGGCGGTGGCGAGGGTGGCGCGCGGGTCGTGGTGGGCGATCGGCCAGTCCGAACCGAGGACGAGGACGGCGCCGGCGTCCCGCAGGTCGCGGCAGCGCCAGGCGCGTGCGGCGCGCTCCTCGCCGACCCGGCGGGACCAGGCGTCGGTGTGGTCGGCGCGGGTGTAGGCGGTGTGCAGCGGCTGCATGGAGGCGGCGACGCCGAGCGCGGCGAAGCGCGGCAGCTGATCGCCGGGGACGGTCTCGATGTGCTCGATGCGGTGGCGGCCGCGTGCCGTGTCGCCGAGGAGTTCAACGGTGTCGAGGGCGTGACGTACGGCGGCGTCGCCGATGGCGTGGGTGGCGGTGCGGACCCCGGCGCGGGCGAGGTGGTGGACGGCGTGGGTGTACGCCGCCGGGTCCGGCCAGAACGCGTCGGTGCCCTCGCCGTGGCAGTCGGGGTGTTCCAGCCAGGCGGTGCCGCCCTCGACGGTGCCGTCCATGAAGAACTTCACACCGCCGACCGTCCACTGACGGCCGCCGAGGCTTTGCAGGGCGATGAGGTGGTCGAGGCCGTCGGTGTCGATGCCGGGCATGCACCAGGGGGCGAGGCGGAGGCGTACGGGGAGGTGGCCGTCGGCTTCGACGGCGTCGAGGAGTGCGGGGACGCCGGGGCTCTGCATGTCCATCACATGGGCGCCGGTGAGGCCGGCGGCGGCCATCTCGTCCAGGGAGGCGAGCAGCCGGGCGCGGCGCTGTGCCGGGTCGGGCAGCGGGATGACGTCGGCCAGCAGGTCCATCGCGGCGTGCTCGATCAGGTGTCCGGTGGGGGTGCCGTCCGCGTCGCAGACGACGCTGGCGCGCTGGGCGAAGGTGCGCGGTCCGGTGACGCCGGCGGCGGCCAGTGCCGCGCCGCTGGCCAGCGCGGAGTGTCCGTCGTAGAGCCGCAGGAAGGCGGGGGCGCCGCCGAGGGCGTCCTCGATCAGGGCGCGGTGGACGGGGCGGTCGCCGAAGACGTTGTGGTCCAGGCCCCAGCCGGTGATCCAGCCGCCGGGCTCCAGGTCGCGGGCGGCGGTGGCGAGGGCGGCGCGGAGCTGGTCGAGGTCGCGGACGGCGGTGAGGTCCACGCCCGCGGACATGTCGACGCCCCAGATCGGGTGGGAGTGGCCGTCGACGAGTCCGGGGGTGAGGGTGGCGCCGCCCAGGTCGACGACCTCGGTGGCGGCGCCCCGCCAGTCCCGTACGTCGGCCTCCTCGCCGACCGCCGCGATCCGGCCGTCCTTGACGGCGACGGCGCTCGCCCAGGGGCGCCGCGGGTCGAGGGTGCGGACCCGGGCGCCGGTCAGCACGGTGTCGGCGGCGGTCAGCGGGGCGGGGGATGCGGTGGTCACGGGAGGCTCCTGGGGTGGTGCGGTGCGGAAGGGGGGCGGGCCGGGCCGGTCGTCAGGGCCCGGCGGCGGGGTGGTCGGGGGCGGCGGGACGGGGCGGGGCGGCGGGCGCCCGCTCCCCGGCGGTTCCGGGTCCGTCGCCGGCCTCGGCTCCGTCGGCGTCCTCGGACTCGGGGGGTTCGGCGGCGAAGCCCGCGTGGACGGCGGGGCGGGTGCGGCGGATCCGGCGGGCGAGGGCGAGGCCGAGGAGGAAGGCGGCGGGGACGAGGAGGACCAGGACGGTGTTGGTGGCGAGCGGCGCCGCGGTCATCAGGTCGATCTTGGAGATGACGAGGCCGAGGGCGCCGGTCATCAGCACGGCGGCGGCGATCGGCGCGACACGGGTGCGCCAGAGCCCCTCGCTGTGGCGGATCCGGCGGAAGAAGAGCGGTACCGCGGCGGCGGTCAGCGCCTGGAGCGCGAGGAGGCCCAGCATGCCGGGGGTGTTCATCCACAGCAGCAGCTGCTGGTACGGGTCGGCGCCGGCCACCGCGAAGCCCGCGACGACGAGGACGGCGAGGACGCTCTGCACGGCTCCGGCGACGTACGGGGAGCGGTTGCGGGGGTGGACGCGGCCGAGCGCCGCCGGCAGGACGCCTTCCTGGGCGAGGCAGAGCGCGTAGCGGTTGATGGCGTTGTGGAAGGCGAGTTGCGAGGCGACGATGCTGGTCACGATGAAGACGTGCATCAGGTCGGTGGCCCAGGCGCCGACGTAGCGGGTGGTGGCGGAGAAGAAGAGGCCGGAGGGGTCGCGCAGGGCGGCGGCGACGATCCGGTCCGGGCCGTACGCCTGGACGATGATCCAGATGATGAAGGCGTAGAAGAGGCCGAGGAAGGCGACGGCGACGTAGGTGGCGCGGGGGATGGTGCGGGCCGGGTCGCGGGCCAAGCGGCGGTAGATCGCCGTCGACTCGAAACCGGTGAAGGCGGCGAACGCGAAGGCGAGGACGGCGCCGGTGCCGGGCACCAGGACGTGCGCGGGGGTGAAGGAGCCGGCGGCCAGGCCGTGCGCGCCGCCGTGCAGCAGGACGCCGCCGGCCAGCAGGACGAGGATGCCGGTCTCGGCGACCAGCAGCACGCCGAGGACCTTGGCGCCGAAGTCGATGCTGCGGTACCCGAGGTACCAGATGACGGCGATCCCGGCGAAGGCCAGCGGCGGCCAGGGCACGTGCACGCCCCAGAAGGCTTCCAGGGCGTCCTGGGTGGCGGTGGCGAACAGTCCGTGGACGCCGATCTGCATGCCGTTGTACGCGAGGAGGGCGAGGGTGGCGGCGCCGAATCCGGCGGGGCGGCCCAGGCCACGGGTGATGAAGGCGTAGAAGCCGCCGCCGTGGTGGACGTGCCGGGCCATGGTGGTGAAGCCGACGGCGAAGAGGGCGAGGGTGGCGCCGGCGAGCAGATAGCCGACGGGGGCGCCGATCCCGCCGGCGCCGATGGCGACGGGCGAGGTCCCGGCCATGACGGTGAGCGGGGCGGCGGCGGAGATGACGAAGAAGGCGATGTCGGCGGCGGAGAGGCTGCCGCGGCGGAGCGTGGGGGCGTCGCCGGGTGGTGCGGGGCGGGGCGTGGCCCCTTGCGGGGTCGTGGCGGGAGCGGCCATGCGTGCGGGTGCCCTTCTGCGGCGGAGGAGGAGGGCGGCCCGGTGCGCGGGAGGGGTGGGCACGGCAACGGGACCGCAAGGAATTTAACCTAAAGCCTTTCGGTTTTTGCACCGTAACCCCCGCCCGTACGATTCGGGAAGACCTCACGGGCGGGAGAGATGACATGGCGAGGCCGCGGACGCCGCTGCTGGACCGGGCACGGATCGGCGAGACGGCGCTGCGGCTCGTGGACGCGCAGGGCGATTTCAGCGTGCCGCAGATCGCCCGGGAGCTGGGGGTACGGACGGCCTCCGTCTACCACCACGTCGACGGCCGGGCGGGCGTCATCGAGCTGCTGCGCGAACACGTCGGCGCGGCCATCGACCCCGCCGCACTGGAGATCACACCGTGGGACGCGGCCCTGGAGGCATGGGCCCGCAGCTACCGCGCGGCGTTCGCGGCCCACCCCCGCACCATCCCGCTGCTGACCATCTCCCCCGTCCGCGCCCCGCGCGTCCTGGCCCTCTACGAGCGGGCCTGCCAGGTGCTGCTGGACGCCGGGTTCCCGCTGCCGGAGGTGATCCCGGTGATCGTCGCGGTGGAGAACGTCGTCCTCGGCTCCGCCCTCGACCTGGCCGCCCCCGAGACGATGTGGGAGGTCGCCGACGCGGCCGGCACGCCCCGTCTCGCCGCGGCCCTCACCCACGCGGGCCCGCACCGCGCCGACACCGCCTTCGACCTCTCCCTCGCGGGCGTACTGGACCGGGTACGGGGGATGCGGGCGGCGGACGCCGGATAACGCGGAATGCCGCCAACTCCCGTCGTGGCGACGGGAGTTGGCGGCATGCGCATACCGGTCGGGAGCGGCGGCGGCCGGACGCGGCGCACGGGCGCCGGGCCGGTCCGCCCCCGGTGGGTCACACCGGGCTGACGTCCCCCTGGAGCTGCTCGACGGCGGTCACCAGCGGGGCGAGGGCGGGCTCGGCGGCGGCGCGGTCCAGGGCCTCGCGCAGGGCCGTGTTGTGGGTGGGGCGGGCCTCCTCCAGGAGGCGCGCGCCTTCGTCGGTGACGTCGGTGTAGATGCCGCGGCGGTCGGTGGGGCAGAGGTACCGCGACAGCAGCCCGCGGCCCTCCAGCCGGGTCACCAGCCGGGTGGTGGCGCTCTGGCTGAGCACCACGGCGTCGGCGACCTGCCGCATCTGAAGGTGGCCGCCCTCACCGTCGTGCTGGCGGCTCAACACGTCCAGCAGCGAGTACTCGCGGGCGCTCAGGCCGTGCCCGGTCTGCAGTGCCCGCTCGACGCTGCTCTCGATGCGGCCGTGCAGCAGCGAGAGCGCCGACCAGCTGTGCGCCAGTGCGGTCATCGCCGGATCGGTGGCGGTCATGGACAGCTCCCTCGGTCGGGTCGTAGAGCGGAGGCGCCGGCAGGGGTCTGCCGCCGTATCACGGGATCCACTATACCCGCGTTTGCCATTAGCCATCGTGTGCAACTATTGTCGATGCACGTAAGGCGCTCCTGCATCTTCCGTCGCGCCTCCCCCTCCCTGTATCTCAAAGGACCCTCGTCATGCCGCTCGCACTTCTGGCCCTGGCCATAGGAGCCTTCGGAATCGGCACCACGGAATTCGTCATCATGGGGCTGCTCCCCCAGGTCGGCGCGGATCTCGGGGTGTCCGTACCGACGGCCGGATTCCTGGTCACCGGCTACGCCCTCGGCGTCATGATCGGTGCGCCGGTCATGACCGTCCTCGGCACCAGGATCTCCCGCAAGAACATGCTCATGCTGCTCATGGGCCTGTTCATCGTCGGCAACGTGATCTCCGCCGTCGCCCCCGTCTTCGCCGTCATGCTGATCGGCCGGGTGGTGGCCTCACTGGCCCACGGCGCGTTCTTCGGCATCGGCTCCGTCGTCGCCGCCGAACTGGTCGCGCCGGAGAAGAAGGCGGGCGCCATCTCCATGATGTTCACCGGACTGACCGTGGCCAACGTCGTCGGCGTGCCCGTGGGGACCTTCGTCGGCCAGAGCGCCGGCTGGCGGGTGACCTTCCTGCTCGTCGCCGCCCTCGGCGTACTGGGCCTGGCGGGCGTCGCCAAGCTCGTCCCCGACGTCCCCAAGCCGGACGGCGTACGGCTGCGGGACGAGGTCGCCGCCTTCAAGAACGGCCAGGTCGTCCTGGCGATGGCGATGACCGTCCTCGGCTTCGGCGGGGTGTTCGCCGCGATCACCTACATCGCGCCGATGATGACCGAGGTCAGCGGCTTCGCGGAGTCCTCCGTGACCTGGCTGATGGTGGTCTTCGGCGTCGGCATGGTCGTCGGCAACCTCATCGGCGGCCGGTTCGCGGACCGCAAGCTCATGCCGATGCTCTGCACCGCGCTGGGCGGTCTGGCCGTCGTCCTGCTGCTGTTCACCTTCCTCGCCTCCGGCAAGGCCGCGGCCGTCGTGGCGGTCTTCCTGATCGGCGCGCTCGGCTTCGCCACCGTCCCGCCGCTCCAGAAGCGCGTCCTCGACCACGCCCACGGCGCCCCGACCCTCGCCTCCGCCGCCAACATCGGCGCCTTCAACCTGGGCAACGCCCTCGCCGCCTGGCTCGGCGGCCTGGTGATCTCCGCCCGCCTCGGCTACGCCGCCCCCAACGCCGTCGGTGCCGTCCTGGCCGCCGCCGCCCTGGTGCTGGCCGTCGTCTCCCACCGGCTGGAACTCCGCTCCGCCCGTACCGGAACGGCGACCGCCGCCCACCCCGACGCGCCCGCCGCGCCCGGCCCCGACACCGCCGCGCCCGTCGCCGCGGGTTCCGCCCGCTCCTGATCCGGGGCCCGCACACTGACCGCGGGCCTCCCCTCCCCCGGACCGGCCGACGGCCGCCACCCGTGCGCCGCCGTCCGTCCCTCCCCGCCACCACGGCACCCCGCGAAAGGAACCCCCCGATGACCTCCGTCCCGAACGTGACGCTCAACAACGGCGTGACCATGCCGCAGCTGGGCTTCGGCGTCTTCCAGGTCCCCGACGAGGAGACCTGCACCGCGGTCTCGTCCGCCCTGGAGGCCGGCTACCGCAGCATCGACACCGCCGCCGTCTACGGCAACGAGCGCGGCACCGGCAAGGCGCTGGCCGCCTCCGGCATCCCCCGCGAGGAACTGTTCGTCACCACCAAGCTGTGGAACGAGGACCAGGGCGTGAACCGCGCCGCGGCCGCCTTCGACGCCTCCCTCGACAAGCTGGGCCTGGACCACGTCGACCTGTACCTCATCCACTGGCCGACCCCCGCCCGTGACCTGTACGTCGAGACGTACCGGGTGCTGGAGGAGATCCTGGCCGGCGGCCGGACGCGCGCCATCGGCGTCTCGAACTTCCAGATCCCGCACCTGAAGCGGCTCATGGAGCACACCGGCATCGTCCCGGCGGTCAACCAGGTGGAGCTGCACCCCGGTCTCCAGCAGGCCGAGCTGCGCGCCTTCCACGCCGAGCACGGCATCGCCACCGAGGCGTGGAGCCCGCTCGCCCAGGGCGCGGTCCTGGCGGACGAGCCGATCGTGCGGATCGCCGCGGCCCACGGGGTGACCCCGGCCCAGACCGTGCTGCGCTGGCACCTCCAGCTCGGCAACGTCGTGATCCCCAAGTCCGTCACCCCCGCCCGTATCCGGCAGAACCTCGACGTCTTCGGCTTCACGCTCACCGACGCCGAGATGGCCGAGATCTCCGGGCTCGACCGTGGCCTGCGGACCGGCCCGGACCCCGACACCCTCAACTGACGCCCGCCGCCCCGTGGCGCCGGCCCCCCGCGGACCGGCGCCACGGGGCGTCCGTCCGCCACCGGCAAGCCCCACCGCCCCGCCGAAGGGAACGCCTCATGCAGATCGACCTGTCCGGCCGCACCGCGCTGGTCACCGGCTCCACCCAGGGCATCGGCCACGCCATCGCCGTGGGCCTCGCCCGCGCGGGCGCCCACGTCCTCGTCAACGGACGCGGCGCCGAGCGCGTCGCAAAGGCCGTCCGCACCGTACGCGCCGAGGCCGGCAGCGACGCCGTCACCGGCGCCGTCGGCGACCTGGCCACCGAGGAGGGCACCGCCGCCGTCCTGGCGACCGCGCCCGACGTCGACATCCTCGTCAACAACCTGGGCATCTTCGGCTCCGCGCCGCCGCTGGAGATCGACGACGCCGAGTGGCGCCGCTACTTCGAGGTCAACGTCCTTACCGCGGTCCGGCTGATCCGCGCCTACCTGCCCGGGATGAAGGAGCGCGGCTGGGGCCGCGTACTGAACCTGGCCAGCGACTCGGCCGTGGTGATCCCCGCCGAGATGATCCACTACGGGATGACGAAGACCTCGCTGCTCGCCGTCGGCCGCGGGTTCGCCAAGGACGCCGCGGGCACCGGCGTCACCGTCAACTCCGTCATCGCCGGGCCGACCCACACCGGCGGCGTCGAGGACTTCGTCCGCGAACTGGTCGGCGACGCGCTGCCCTGGGACGAGGCGCAGCGCGCGTTCATGGTCAAGTACCGCCCGCAGTCGCTGATCCAGCGGCTCATCGAGCCCGAGGAGATCGCCCACATGGTGGTCTACCTGGCCTCCCCGTACGCCTCCGCCACCACCGGCGGCGCGCTGCGCGTCGACGGCGGGTACGTGGACTCGATCCTGCCGTAGGGACGCGCCCGCCCCCGTTCCGCGGCCGGTCCGCCTCCGTCAGGAGGGGCCGGCCGCCGGGTGTTCTCCGCCGGGGTTCCGGCACGGGAGGCGGGCGCCGCGCCGGGCGGGCCGGTCCGCGCCCGGCTCACCCCCCGTAGAACACCTCCTCCACCACGCCCCGGGCGCGGCGGGTGATGCGGCGGTAGTCGTCGAGCATCTCGCCGACGTGGCCCTCCTCGTAGCCGAGGTAGCGGCCGACGGCGGCGAGTTCGCGGGCGTCGGCGGGGAAGGTGTCGCCGGGGCGGCCGCGGACCAGCATCACGCCGTTGCGGACGCGGGCGGCGAGCACCCACGCCTCGTCGAGGATCTGCGCCTCCTCGGTGCCGATCAGACCGGCTCGATGCGCGGCGGCCAGCGCCTCGCGGGTGCGGGTGGTACGCAGCCCCGGCACCTCCCAGCCGTGCTGGAGCTGGAAGAGCTGCACCGTCCACTCGACGTCGCTCAGCCCGCCGCGGCCCAGCTTGGCGTGGGTGGTCGGATCGGCGCCGCGCGGCAGCCGCTCCGACTCCATCCGGGCCTTGAGCCGCCGGATCTCGCGGACCGCGTCATCGCCCAGCCCCTCGGCCGGGTAGCGCAGCGGATCGACCAGTTCGATGAAGCGGCGGCCCAGCTCCGCGTCGCCCGCGACCGGTTCGGCCCGCAGCAGCGCCTGCGCCTCCCACGTCAGCGACCACCGCCGGTAGTACGCGGCGTACGAGGCGAGGGTGCGCACCAGCGGACCGGAACGGCCCTCCGGACGCAGGTCCGCGTCGATCGGCAACGGCGGGTCGGCGGAGGGCAGCTGGAGCAGCCGCCGCATCTCGTTGGCGACGGCCTGGGCGGCCTTGGCGGCCTCCTGCTCGTCGGCGCCCTCACGCGGTTCGTGGACGAAGAGCACATCGGCGTCCGAGCCGTAGCTCAGCTCGTGGCCGCCGAAGCGGCCCATGCCGATCACCGCGAAGCGGGTCGGCAGGGTGTCGCCCCAGCTCTCCCGGACGGCGGCGCGCAGCGCGCCGGCGAGCGTCGCGGCGTTCAGGTCGGAGACCGCGGAGCCGACCGCGTCCAGCAGCCGCCCGTGATCCTCCTCGGCCGGATGGTCCTCCGTGCCGTACGCGCCGATCAGGTCGGCGGCGGCGGTGCGGAACAGCTCCCGGCGGCGGACCCCGCGGGCCGCCGCCACCGCCGCCTCCGCGCCGTCCGCCCGGCCGACCGCCGCCAGCACCTCCTGCTCCAGCGCCGCCCGGCCGCGCGGGCGCAGCCCGTCGGCGGCGCCGAGCAGCGCCACCGCCTCCGGGGCGCGCAGCAGCAGGTCGGGGGCGAGACGGCCGCCGGACAGGACGCGGGCGAGGTTCTCCGCGGCGGCGCCCTCGTCGCGCAGCAGCCGCAGGTACCACGGGGTCTTGCCGAGCGCGTCGGAGACCTTGCGGAAGTTCAGAAGTCCGGCGTCCGGGTCGGCGGAGTCGGCGAACCAGCCGAGCAGCACCGGCAGCAGCGTCCGCTGGATCGCCGCCTTACGGGTCACCCCGGACGCCAGCGCCTCCATGTGGCGCAGCGCGCCGACCGGATCGCCGTAGCCGAGCGCTTCGAGGCGCTGACCCGCGGCCTTCGCCGACAGGCGGGTCTCGCCGGGCTCCAGGTGGGCGACGGCGTCCAGCAGCGGCCGGTAGAACAGCTTCTCGTGCAGCCGCCGCACCTCGCGGGCGTGCCACTTCCACTGGGCGCGCAGCGCGTCGGCCGGTTCGGTGCGCAGCCCCAGTGAACGGGCCAGGCGCCGCAGGTCGGTGTCGTCCTCCGGCATCAGATGGGTACGGCGCATCCGCTGGAGCTGGATGCGGTGTTCCAGGGTGCGCAGGAAGCGGTAGGCGGCGTCGAGGGCGGCGGCGTCCTGGCGGCCGACGTAGCCGCCGGCGGCGAGCGCGGCCAGCGCGTCGAGGGTGGTGGGGCTGCGCAGCGTCGCGTCGCTGCGGCCGTGCACCAGCTGGAGGAGCTGGACGGCGAACTCCACGTCCCGCAGGCCGCCGGGGCCGAGCTTCAGCTCCCGGTCGACCTCGGCGACGGGGATGCCCGCGATGACCCGGCGCCGCATCTGCCGGACGTCGGTGACGAAGTTCTCCCGCTCGGCGGCCTGCCAGACCAGCGGGGCGAGGGAATCGACGTACGCCCGGCCCAGCTCCGGGTCGCCCGCCACCGGCCGGGCCTTCAGCAGCGCCTGGAACTCCCAGGTCTTGGCCCAGCGCTGGTAGTAGGCGAGGTGGCTGCTGAGGGTGCGTACCAGCGGGCCGTTGCGGCCCTCGGGGCGGAGGTTGGCGTCGACCGGCCAGATCGTGCCCTCGACGGTGACGTCCGAGCAGACCCGCATCAGCCGCGACGCCAGCCGGGTCGCCGCCTGGAGCGCCGCCGCCTCGTCGGTGCCCTCCTTCGCCTCGGCGACGAAGACGACGTCGACGTCCGAGACATAGTTCAGCTCCCGGCCGCCGCACTTGCCCATCGCGATGACGGCGAGGCGGCAGACGGCGGCGTCGCCCGGCGCCTCCTCGGAGGCGATCTGGAGGGCGGCGCGCAGGGTCGCCGTCGCCAGGTCGGCCAGCTCGGCCGCGGCCTCGCTGACGTCGGTGGTGCCGCAGACGTCGCGGGCGGCGATGCCCAGCAGGCAGCGGCGGTAGGCGATGCGCAGCGCGTCCGGCCGCGGCAGCGCACAGCCCGCCTCGCCCCACACCCCCTCGGCCAGCGCCTCCTCGAACTCCGGGGTGGCCGGGTGCAGGTCGGCCGCCTCGTACGCGGTGAGCGACTGCCAGTCGTGCGGGTGGCGGGCGAGGTGGTCGGCGAGCGCCTCGGAGGCGCCCATGACGCCCAGCAGCCGGTCGCGCAGCGGCTTCGCGGTGACCAGGGTGGCCAGCAGCCGCTGCCGCTCCGCCTCGTCCTGCGCCTCGGTGAGCCGGACCAGCCCGAGCAGCGCCTGATCCGGGTCGGCGACCGCGCCGAACGCCTCCAGCAGCACCGGGTCCTCGCACACGGCGGCGAGTTCCGGTGCCTGGAGCAGCCGGGCGGCGGCCGAGGGATCGGTGAAGCCGTGGCGCAGCAGCCGGGTGAAGGTGCTGCTCCGCCGGCCCTGCGGAGCGGGTTGTGCCATGGCGGGCGCCTCTCGGGGTGCGCCCGGCCGCCGGGCCGGGCGACGGCGGGGGTGGACTACAGGACCGGCAGCATCTTGCGCAGCTCGAAGGCGGTGACCTCGGAGCGGTACTCCTCCCACTCCTGCTTCTTGTTCCGCAGGAAGAAGTCGAAGACGTGCTCGCCGAGGGTTTCGGCGACCAGTTCGCTGCGCTCCATCAGGTCGATGGCCTCGCCGAGGTTCTGCGGCAGCGGTTCGATGCCCATCGCGCGGCGCTCGGCGTCGGTCAGCGCCCAGACGTCGTCGTCGGCGCCGGGCGGCAGCTCGTACCCCTCCTCGATGCCCTTGAGTCCGGCGGCGAGGAGGACGGCGTACGTCAGGTAGGGGTTGGCGCCGGAGTCGATGGAGCGGACCTCGACGCGGGTGGAGCCCATCTTGCCGGGCTTGTACATCGGCACCCGGATCAGCGCGGAGCGGTTGTTGTGGCCCCAGCAGATGTACGAGGGGGCCTCGCCGCCGGCGCCGGCGGTGCGGTTGGTGCCGCCCCAGATGCGCTTGTAGGAGTTGACCCACTGGTTGGTGACGGCGGAGATCTCCCCGGCGTGGCGCAGCAGTCCGGCGATGAACGACCGGCCGACCTTGGAGAGTTGGTACTCGGCGCCGGACTCGTGGAAGGCGTTGCGGTCGCCCTCGAAGAGGGAGAGGTGGGTGTGCATGCCGGAGCCGGGGTACTCGGAGAACGGCTTCGGCATGAACGTCGCCTGGACCCCCTGCTCCAGCGCCACCTGCTTCATGACCAGCCGGAACGTCATGATGTTGTCGGCGGTCGACAGCGCGTCGGCGTACCGCAGGTCGATCTCCTGCTGGCCCGGGGCGCCCTCGTGGTGGCTGAACTCCACCGAGATGCCCATCGATTCGAGCATGGTGATCGCCTGGCGGCGGAAGTCCATGCCGACGTTCTGCGGGGTGTGGTCGAAGTACCCGGACGAGTCGCCGGGGGTGGGCCGCCGCCCGTCCACCGGCTTGTCCTTGAGCAGGAAGAACTCGATCTCCGGGTGGGTGTAGAAGGTGAACCCGAGGTCGGAGGTCTTCGCCAGCATCCGCTTGAGGACGTAGCGCGGGTCGGCGTACGAAGGGGAGCCGTCGGGCATCAGGATGTCGCAGAACATCCGGGCGGTGCCGGGGGCTTCGGCGCGCCAGGGCAGGATCTGGAAGGTGCCCGGCGCCGGCTTGGCGATCATGTCGGACTCGTAGACCCGGGCGAAGCCCTCGATGGCGGAGCCGTCGAAGCCGATGCCCTCGTCGAACGCCTGCTCCAGCTCGGCGGGCGCGACGGCGACGGACTTCAGGAACCCGAGCACATCGGTGAACCACAGCCGTACGAAACGGATGTCACGCTCCTCAAGCGTGCGGAGCACGAACTCCTGCTGCTTGTCCATGGTTCACCAATCCTCGCAGGTCAATCGGCCCTTCCACACGCGTGGGAGCACCTCTTCCGGCACACCAGTATCACGCTCGGGAGTTACCGTCACATTACGCACCCTTGGCCTGATCCAGAACCGCGCGGCCGTGTCCTTCGGCCACCGGGCGCCGCGCCCGGGACGCGCCGGGCGGGAGCGCCATGGTCAGCGTGGGGCGCGCGGGCGCCGTCTGTCACGGTGCGCGGCGCGGGAAACCGGCGGCTTGGGGCAGTCCTGACCCCACGGGGAGCCGCCGTTGACCCGCACGTGACCTTCCCGGGCGCGGCCCGTCACAGCTCCCGGACGGCGCGGGCGACGGCCTCCGGCGCGTCCGCCATCAGCAGGTGCCCGGCGGGCGCGGCCACCACGAACCGGCCGCCCAGCTCGGTGGCGAGCGCCCGCTGCCGCTCCAGCCAGCGCAGCTCCCGGGGCGTCTCCCCACCGCCGTACGCCGCGAGGACCGTCACCGGTACGGGTGGCAGCGCGCGCTCCTCGCGCAGCGCCGCCACCTCCGCCGCCTGGTAGGGGTGGGCGGCGTTCTCCACCGCGCAGGCGCGGACGACGCGGCTGGTGCGGTACGTGGGGCGCTCCCAGGGGTGCGCGGGGTGCGGGCCGAGCGCCCCGGCGCGGGAGACGAGGCGGCGTCCGGCCGGTCCGAGGGCGCGGGGCAGCCCGGCGGCGGAGACGGCGCCCGCCACCCCGCCCGCCCAGGCGTGCCGGACGGCGCGGGGCAGCACCGGGCGGGCCGGGTCGGCGAGGGAGCCGTCGGCGAGCACCAGGCCCGCGCAGCGGTGCGGGTGCAGCCGGGCGAACGCCTCGGCGTGGAAGGCGGCCATGGAGTGGCCGACGACGGTGGCCGGTCCCGGGTGGCCGAGGGCGTCGAGGACACCGGCGATCCGGTCGGCCTCGGCGGCGGCGGTCGGCGGGCCGGGCGCGGGGGCGCTCAGCCCGAGACCGGGCCGGTCGAAGCGGATGACGGTGCGGTCGGGGGCGAGCAGCGCGGTGACGTCCTCCCAGTCGAACCAGGCCATGCCGAGGCCGCCGCAGAGCACCACGACGGGCCCGGTGCCCTCCCGCAGCACGTGCAGCGGCACCCCGCCGACGCGCACCATCCGGCCGGGCGGCGCACCGGGCCCCGGCCCGTCCGTACCTCCCGGCCCCCGGAACCCGCCCGGCGCCGCACCGGCGTCCCCGCCCGCTCCCTCGCTCACGGCGGGGTCGGCGCCGCCGCCCCGGCCGCCGTCCCGGTCACTGCCTTTGCTGCGGTTCATCCGCGGCCTCCCGCTCATCCGTCTCGCACCGCCCCCCGGCCGCGCCCTGCCCGTTCTCTTCCCGCCCGGCACCGATTCTCCCGCCCGGAGCGGTGATTCTCCCGCGAGCCGGGTCGCACGGGGCCGGGCGGGGCGGCGCCGGGCGCGCGCCGCACCCGGTACGGGGCGGGGCCGTACGCGGCGGGACCGGGCACGGCCGGGGCACGGGACGGGGCGCGCCGCCCCGGGGCACGCCGCACCCGGCCTGCGCGGGACGCGCCCCGGGGCGGGTGGCGGCGGACGCGACGGGCCGGGCCCGGTCGGCGGCGCTCCCCGTACCGGGCCTGCGGGCAGCGTCCGCCCGCATACCTGGCGGGGGTATCCGGCGGGGGTGTCCGCTCCGCCCGGGATGGCTCCGGAGGAAGGAGTGGCGCCCGTGGCGGGCGCCGTGACGCCGCGGTTTCCCGGGCCGCAGGTCGTAAGGTGCCCGCGGGGGCACCACCCGATCACCGGACCCGCCGGACGCCGACCGGCGCCGTCCACCGGCCCCGCACCCGACACCTCCGCACTCCCTCCCCTCTCCTCCTCCCCACTCCCCCCAACGGCGATTTGTCCGCATTTCTTGGCTTTTGCGGCAGCCTTCCGTCCGCCCCGTACCCATACCCGTATCCGTCTCCGCCCCGTCCGTCCCGGCCGCGCGCCCACCGACATCCCGAGGTACTTCATGCGACCTGAGCGCCCCTCCCGTCCGCTGACCGATCCGTCCGCCCGCCCCGCCGAGCCCGGACGGCGGACGCTGCTGGGAGCGGGGGCCGCCGCCGTCGCCGCCGGACTCCTCGGCTCCGCCGGCAGCGGCACCGCCCACGCGGCCCCCGGAGACGTACCGGCCGGGTACGTCACCCCCGGCGGGCCCCAGGTCCGCGACACCGAGAAGCGGCGCGGCGAGGGGCCGGTGCGGCGGATGTCCCTGATCGCCACGCCCGCCACGGTCCAGCTCGGCGGGCGCACCGTCCGTACCTGGACGTACGACGGGGAGCTGACCGGCCCGGAGATCCGGGTGACGGCGGGCGACACCCTGGCCGTGGACTTCGCCAACAACCTGCCGGACGCCACCACCGTCCACTGGCACGGGCTGGCGCTCCGCAACGACATGGACGGGGTGCCCGGCATCACCCAGGACCCCGTGGCGCCGGGGGCGTCGTTCGCGTACCACTACGCCACGGCGCGGCCGGGCACGTACTGGTACCACCCGCACGTCGGCGTGCAGCAGGACCGCGGGCTGTACGGGCCGCTGATCGTGGAGGACCCCCGGGAGCCGCTCGCGTACGACCGGGAGTGGGTGGTCGTCCTCGACGACTGGGTGGACGGGATCGACGGGTCCACGCCGGACGCGGTCCTCAAGGAGCTGAACCACGGGATGAGCCACAGCGGCCACGAGATGCGGGCCGCGTCGGCGGACGGGCCGTCGCGGGTGCTGGAGCGGTCCCACAGCGATCTGCTCGGCGGCGAGGCGGGCAACGTCGACTACCCGCTCCATCTGATCAACGGGCGGCCCGCGGAGGACCCGGAGACCTTCACCGCCGCCCCCGGTGACCGCGTCCGGATCCGGATCATCAACGCGGGCGGTGACACCGGCTACCGGGTGGCGCTCGGCGGCCACACCATGACGATCACCCACACCGACGGTCACCCCGTCGAGCACACCGACACCGACACGCTGCTGATCGGGATGAGCGAACGCTACGACGTGCTGGTCACCGTCAAGGACGGCGTCTTCCCGCTCACCGCGCTCGCCGAGGGCAAGGGCCACCTGGCGCAGGCGGTGCTGCGCACCGGCGGCGGCGCGGCGCCCGGCCCCGCCACCCGCCCCCGGGAGCTGGACGGGAAGCTGGTCACCGCGTTCGACCTGGACTGCGGAGAGGCGGTACGGCTGCCCGACCGCGAGATCGAACGCCGCCATCAGCTGGTCCTGTCCGGGTCGATGCGCCGCTTCGACTGGGCGATCAACCACAAGCCGTACACGCCGTCGCAGCGCTACCCGGTCCGGGCGGGCGAGCGGGTGGAGCTGGTGTTCCGCAACCACTCCCCGATGTGGCACCCGATGCATCTGCACGGCCACGCCTTCGAGCTGGCGCACGGCGGGGCCCGCAAGGACACCGTCATCGTCCGCCCCGGCCACACCGTGCGGGTCCACCTGGACGCCGACAACCCGGGCCTGTGGATGCTGCACTGCCACAACGTCTACCACTCGGAGAGCGGCATGATGACGGTGCTCGGCTACCGCGACTGACCCGCCCGTACGGGAGTTGCGGCCCGGGGACGCCGGGCCGCAACGGTCAGCCGCGGGCGGCCGGGGCCTGCGCCGACGCCCCGGCGGGCTCCTCCGTGGCGCCACCACGTGCCACCACACGGGAGGCGTCGCCACCCTTCCCCGTACGGTCCAGCAGTCCGGCGGCGACGGCGACCACGAGGCCCGCGGCGGCCAGCGCCGCGCCGACCAGGGCGGGTGCCGTCCAGCCCCAGTGCGCCGACAGGGCCAGGCCGCCCGCCCAGGCGCCGCCCGCGTTGGCGAGGTTGAACGCCGACTGGTTGGACGCGGCGGCCAGCGTCGGCGCGCCCTGCGCCTTCTCCATCACCAGCATCTGCAGCGGCGTCGTCGTCATGAAGCCGACGGCGCCGATCAGCACGACGGCGGCCAGTACCAGCGGCTTGTACGGCGCGGCCAGCGGGAAGAGCGCGAGGATCGCGGCGAGGGCGGCCAGCGACCCGTAGAGGGTGGGGCGCAGCGCCCGGTCGGTGAGCGGTCCGGCGGCGAGGGCGCCGAGCGTCATGCCGATGCCGAAGAGGGCGAGGACCAGCGTCACGGAGGTCTCGGAGAAGCCGGTGACCTTCGTCAGCACCGAGGCGAGATAGCTGTAGAACGCGAAGACGCCGGCGAAGCCGAGGACGGTGGTGAGCAGGCCGAGCAGCACCTGCCGCCCGGCGAGGGCGCGCAGCTCACGGCCGAGCCCGGTGCGTTCCGCGGCGGGCAGCGGCGGCACCAGGCGGGCCAGCGCGGCCATCGCGACGAGGCCGATGCCCGCGACGACGAGGAAGGTGGCGCGCCAGCCCAGATGCTGGCCGAGGAGGGTCGCGGCGGGCACACCGACGATGTTGGCGACGGTCAGGCCGAGGAACATCGTGGCGACGGCGCGCGCCTGCCGCCCCTCGCGCACCAGCCGGGCGGCGACGACCGCGCCGATACCGAAGAACGCGCCGTGCGGCAGTCCCGCCAGCACCCGCCCGGCGACCAGCAGCGGGAAGTCACCCGCGAGGGCGGAGGCGAGGTTACCGGCGGTGAAGAGCGCCATCAGCGCCACCAGCATCGGCTTACGCGGCACCCGGGAGCCGAGTGCGGTCAGCAGCGGGGCGCCGATGACGACACCGAGGGCGTAGGCGGAGACGAGATAGCCGGCGGTGGGCACGGAGGTGCCCAGGTCGCCCGCGACGTTGGGCAGCAGGCCCATCATCACGAATTCGGTGGTGCCTATTCCGAAGGCCGAGATCGCGAGCGCGAGCAGAGCCAAGGGCATGGAAGACCTTCCGGAGCGGTGCGGGGGGGTGCGGGATACGGGGTACGTGCGGGGAGGTACGGGGCGCCCGCGCGGACGGACGCCGCGGAACCGCCCCGTTAAGTTCGGTTGGGGAACAAAGTCTGGCAGGTCCGCGATTCCCGCGGATGACACGCGTGTGACGGCGGGGTGTGCCGTTGCGCACGGTCGGGTGCCTGCGGGGGCGGGACGCGGCGGCGGGAGGGTGCGGGGGCCGGGAGCGCCGGGCCCGGACGTGCGGGCCCCCTGGACACGCGCCGTACACCCCGCCGGACGCCGCAACGTGTCGGGCCGCCAGTCCCCGAGCACGTACGGCTGGAACGCGCCTGGAACACGTACAGCCAGGAACGCGCACGGTCTGGAACACGCCTGGAATGCATACAGCCTGGAACGCGCACGGCCCTGGAACGCGCACCGCCCCCGGACACACCGGAGCGGGCGGAACGCCGCCGTTCCGCCCGCCCGGTGCCCGGTGGTCCGGTGTGTCAGGAGCCGCCCGCGAGGTTGACCGACGCGGCGACCGGGAGGTGGTCGCTGCCGGTGGCGGGCAGCGACCACGCCGCCACCGGGGTCAGGCCGCGGGTCATGATCTGGTCGATCCGGGCCATCGGGAACGACACCGGCCAGGTGAAGCCGAAGCCGTCGCCCGCCGCGCCCTGCGCCGAGCGCAGCTGGGAGGTGAGAGGGGCCAGCGACCGGTCGTTCATCGTGCCGTTGAGGTCGCCGAGGAGCATCACCCGGGACAGCGGCTCGTGGGCGACGGCCCGGCCCAGCGCCGCCGCGCTGTCGTCGCGCTGGCTGGCGGTGAAGCCCGCCTTGACCTTGACCCGCACCGAGGGCAGATGCGCGACGTACACCGCAATCTTCTCGCCGTCCGGGGCGGTCACCGTGGCGCGCAGCGCCCGCGTCCACCCCATCTTGATCGGCACCGCCGCCGCGTCGGACAGCGGCCGCTTGCTCCAGAGCCCGACGGTGCCCTTGACCGTGTGGTACGGGTACGCCGACGCGAGGCCCTTGGTGTAGACGGGCAGCGCCTTGGCCGTCACCTCCTCCAGGGCGATGACGTCCGCGTCGGCGGCCACCAGGTCACGGGCGGTGCCCGCGGGGTCGGGATTGCCCGCGTCGACGTTGTGGGTGACGAAGGTCAGATCGCCGCCGGTGCCGGTCTTGCTGGTGATCTGGCCGCCGAAGAGGCTGGTCCAGGCGACGGCCGGCAGCACCAGGGCGACCAGCGCGGTCGCCGAGCGGCGCAGCACGGCCAGCAGGAGCAGCAGCGGGATGCCGAGCCCCAGCCACGGCAGGAACGTCTCCAGCAGGCTGCCGAGGTTGCCGACGGTGTTGGGCACCCTGGCGTGCAGCAGCATCAGCAGACCGAGCACCACGGCCAGCACCGCGAGCACGATGCCGCGCCGCCACATCCGCTCCGGCCGCCACCACCTGCGCAGACGCTCGGCCCGGGAACCGGCCTGTTCGGGATCAGGCCCCTGCTCCGGCTCCGTCATGTACGCCTGCGCCATTCCGCTTCCCTCACTGCTTCTGTCCGCCGCGGCCTCGACTCCGCCCACCGACCCTAGGTGATCGTGGGACGGCGCTTTTCCACCCGTAGTGACGAGGCGGCCACGGGGGAAGTTCCGGCCGAGGGCCCTCCACCGCATCCTGTGACAGAACGGGCACATGCCCTCCCCTGGCCCGGCGCGCGGCATCCCGTCGCGCGCCCCCCGAGCGGACCGGGCGCCACCGTCAGGGGCGCGGCCGCACCCCTTCCAGCACCGTGTCGACGATGCTCTCGGCGAGCCCCTCGGGCAGCGCCTGCCCCTCGTCGATCAGGGCCCGCGCCAGCATCGGGCCGACGAACAGATCGGCGAGCACGTCGACGTCCCGGTCCGCGCGGATCTCGCCCCGCGCCATCCCCCGCCGCAGGACGGCGTGGAGCGCCTCACGGCGAGCCCGTATCACCGTCTCGTGGTACTCGCGCCAGACGGCGGGCTGCGCCTGGACCTGGGTGAGGACGGTGCGCAGCAGCGCGGAGTGGCGCTTGGCCAGACCGCGGCGGCGCAGGTGCTCCAGCAGGGCGACGAGGTCGTCGCGGACCGAGTCGCCGCGCGCCGGGGGCAGAGCGTCGTCCAGGGAGCGGACGACGTCCAGCAGCAGGGCGTCCTTGCCCGGCCAGCGGCGGTAGACGGTGGCCTTGCCGACCCCGGCGGCGCGGGCGATGCCCTCCATCGACAGATCGCCGATGGCGGCACCCTCCTCGATGAGGCGGAGCACCGCCTCGACGATGGCGGTGTCCGCCGCGGCGGACCGGGGCCGGCCGCGGCGCCCGTCCCCCGCCGCCTCCGGGGCCGGTCCGGGGCGGCCGGACGCCCGCGGGCCGCTCACCGCGGGGCCCGCGCGGTCTCGTCCGGGCGGGGCAGGGCGGCGGGCGCGGTCCGCGCCGGGCGGCCGGGCAGGAACACCGCGACCACCACGGCGCCGGTCAGCGCGATGGCGGACGAGACGAGCGCGGTGAGGTGCATGGCGTGGACGAAGGCGTCCTGCGCGGCGGTGACCAGGGGCCGTCCGGCGGTGCCCAGCCGGGCGGCGACGCCGAGGGTGGCCTCGATGGACTCCCCGGCGGCGTGCCGCGCCGCCCCGGACAGCCCGGGGACGGCGTCGAGGGTGCCCTTGATGCCGTCGCGGTAGGCGGTGGAGAGCACCGAGCCGAGGACCGCGACGCCGAGGGTGCCGCCGACCTGCCGGAACGTGTTGTTGAGCGCCGAGCCGGAACCGGCCTTCTCCCGGGGCAGCGCCTGCATGATCGAGACGGTGACCGGCGGCATGATGTGCGCCATACCGGTGCCCTGGAGGAAGAAGAGCACCTCCAGCACCCACAGCGGGGTGGTGACGCCGAGCAGCGTCATCCCGGCCATGGTGACGGCGACGGTGAGCATCCCGGCGGTGCAGACCGCGCGGGCGCCGAAGCGGCCGACGACGAGCCGGGCGCGCGGCGCGAAGATCAGCTGCGCGGCGGCCAGCGGCAGGATCAGCAGACCCGACTCCAGCGGAGTGCGGCCGCGCACGCTCTGCACGTAGAAGACGATGAAGAAGGTGACGCCCATCAGCGCGAAGAAGACCAGCGCGATGGCGGTGACGGCGGCGGAGAACGCCGGGTTGCGGAAGTAGCCGATGTCGATCGATGGGTGGTCGCTGCGCCTTTGGTGGACGACGAAGAGCGCGAGGACGGCGAGTCCGCCGAGGACGGCGGCGACCACCTCGGGGGCGGTGAAGTCGGCGAGCCGGCCGCCCCGGATGATCCCGTAGACCAGCAGGACCAGACCGACGACGGAGAGCACGACGCCCACCGGGTCGAGGCGGCCGGGCGCCGGGTCGCGGGAGTCGGGCACCAGCCAGATCATCGCGCCCAGGGCGACCAGCACGACCGGCAGGTTGATGAGGAAGACCGAGCCCCACCAGAAGTGGTCGAGCAGCAGCCCGCCGGCGATCGGTCCGACGGCGATGGCCACCCCCACGCCGCCCGCCCAGACGCCGATCGCCCTGGGCTGTTCCTCACGGTCGAAGACGTTCATCAAGATCGCGAGGGTCGCGGGCATCACGAAGGCGCTGCCCAGACCCATCAGGGCGCGGAAGGCGATCAGCTGGGCGGGCGAGGCGGCGAACGCGGCGAGCACCGACCCGGCGCCGAACACCGCCAGCCCGAAGAGCAGGACCTTCTTACGGCCCAGGCGGTCGCCGAGCAGTCCGGCGGTGAACAGCAGCCCGGCGAAGACCAGCGTGTAGGCGTTGATCGCCCACTCCAGCTCGCTCTGGGTGGCGCCCAGCCCCGCGGGCGCGGGGGTCGCGATGGTCTTCATCGCGACGTTGAGGATCGAATTGTCGAGCACCACGATCAGCAGGCTGAGCATGAGCACGGAGAGGATCACCCAGCGGCGGCGGTGCACGGTCGCGTCGGGACGACCGGGCCCCGGGACGCCGGAGCGGATCGGGGAGTTGGCCATGCCCGCCAGCGTACGCCTTTCGATACGGGCCCGTTCCGTATCGCCGCCCCTCCCGGGCGCGTCCCGGGGAGGAACGCTCCGGGGAAGGAGGCTCCGGGGAAGGGCGCTGGGACAGGGGGCTCGGGCGGGGTGGAACGGGCCGGGACGGCCGAGGCCGGACGGGGACGCGCGGACCGGGGCGGGAGCGCGGGGCACGGCCGGAACGGGGACGCGCGAGGCCGGAACGCACGGCCCGGACGAGGCAGGCGCGGGCGCCCCGGCGGGAACGGGCAGGGCAGCCCCGGCTCCCGCCGCCGAGGCCCCGCCCTCGCCACCGGGCGTCCGTCCCAGGCGCCGGGCGGTCCGTCCCGCCCCGCCGGGCGGCCCGCCTCTTTCCCGTGCCGGGGGCGCGTGCCAGCATGGAGGGGAGTCCGGAGACGCCGTCAGGGCGCTTCGAGATGAGAACAGGAGCCGTCACCATGACGCAGCTTTCGCCTGCCCGGAAACCGGCCGCGGAGCCCGCGGCGACGCCCGCCGGGCCCGGGAAGTCCCTCTACGGCGGTACCCGCTCCCGCCGGGTCACCGTCCGCGACATCGCCGCCGCCAAGGAGCGCGGGGAGAAATGGCCGATGCTGACCGCCTACGACGCGATGACCGCGTCGGTCTTCGACGAGGCGGGCATCCCCGTCCTGCTCGTCGGCGACTCGATGGGCAACTGCCACCTCGGCTACGAGTCGACCGTGCCGGTCACCATGGACGAGATCACCCTGCTGTCCGCCGCCGTCGTCCGCGGCACCGAGCGCGCCCTGATCGTCGCCGACCTGCCGTTCGGCGCGTACCAGGAAGGCCCCGTGCAGGCGCTGCGCAGCGCCACCCGGCTGGTCAAGGAGGCCGGCGCGGGCGCCGTGAAGCTGGAGGGCGGGGAGCGCTCCGCGCACCAGGTGGAGCTGCTGGTGTCATCCGGCATCCCCGTCATGGCGCACATCGGGCTGACCCCGCAGTCGGTCCACGCGTACGGCGGCTACCCCGTCCAGGGCCGTGGTGAGGAGGCGGCGCAGCAGCTGCTGCGCGATGCCAAGGCGGTGCAGGACGCGGGCGCGTTCGCGGTCGTCCTGGAGGCGGTCCCGGCGGAGCTGGCCGCCGAGGTCACACGGTCGCTGCACATCCCGACGGTCGGCATCGGCGCCGGGGCGGAGTGCGACGCCCAGGTGCTGGTATGGACGGACATGGCCGGGATGACCGCCGGCCGGGTGCCGAAGTTCGTCAAGCAGTACCTCGCGCTGCGGGAACTGCTGGGCGGCGCGGCGAAGGAGTTCGCCGAGGAGGTCGTCGCCGGGACGTTCCCGGCGGAGCGGCACACGTTCCACTAGGGCGCGCGTCCCGGAAACGCCCGCGTTCCAGGCCGGTACGCGGGCGTTCCCGGGACGGCACCCGTGTTCCAGGGCCGGGCACGTCCGCGTTCCCGGGCCGGGACACGTCCGCGTTCCCGGGACGGCACCCCGCCGTTCCAAGTCCGTCCCCGGCCGTGGAAGAGGCCGGTACGCCCACGTTCCAGGGGCGGCGTCCGTACGTTCCCGCCCCTGGAACGACCGTGTCCCGTTCGTATCGGCGGGTTGTCGGTGCGGTGTCGGTGGGGCCCGGCACCGTAGGGGGCATGACACGACAGACGAAGACCCCTCGGGGCGGCAACGCCGTGGAGGTGCGCGGTCTGGTCAAGCACTTCGGCGATGTGAAAGCCGTCGACGGGGTGGACCTGGACGCGCGCGAAGGCACCGTGCTCGGCGTCCTCGGACCGAACGGCGCCGGCAAGACCACGCTCGTCCGCTGCCTGTCCACACTGCTCGTCCCGGACGCCGGGCACGCCGTGGTCGCCGGGTACGACGTGGTGCGCCAGCCGCGCGCGCTGCGCCGCACCATCGGGCTGACCGGCCAGTACGCCTCGGTCGACGAGAAGCTCTCCGGCTTCGAGAACCTCTACATGATCGGCCGGCTGCTCGACCTGTCCCGCAAGGACGCCCGCCGCCGCGCCGACGAGATGCTGGAGCGGTTCTCGCTCACCGACGCCGCCAAGCGCCCGGCCGCCAAGTACTCCGGCGGGATGCGCCGCCGCCTCGACCTCGCCGCCTCCATGATCGGCCGGCCCGCCGTCCTCTACCTGGACGAGCCGACCACCGGCCTCGACCCGCGCACCCGCAACGAGGTGTGGGACGAGGTCCAGCGCATGGTCCGCGACGGCGCCACCGTGCTGCTGACCACGCAGTACATGGAGGAGGCCGAACAGCTGGCGAACGAGCTGACCGTCATCGACCGTGGCCGGGTCATCGCCGAGGGCCTCGTCGACGAACTGAAGGCCAAGGTCGGCGGCCGTACCCTCCAGGTCCGGCCCGCCGACCCCACCGCCCTGGACACGGTGGCCGCGGCGCTGGCCGACGCCGGACTCGACGGCATCGGCGGCGCGACACCCGACCCCGCCGAGGGCGTCGTCAACGTCCCCATCATCAGCGACGAGCAGCTGACCGCGGTGATCGGCCTGCTGGGCAGCCGCGGTGTCGCCCTCGCCGGCATCAGCACCCACCTGCCCAGCCTGGACGAGGTGTTCCTCGCCCTCACCGGCCAGAAGTCCTCGGAGGCGCCCGCCGACGACGACGGGGCGAACGACCAGCAGTACGCGGAGGTATCGGCATGAGTGCCGCCACACTGACACCGCCGGCGGCGGCGAAGCCGGGCTCCGACGAGGGCCGGATCGGGCTGCGCGCCAACCTGCGCCACATCGCCGCACTGGCCCGGCGCAACGCCCTCCAGATCAAGCACGATCCGGAGTCGATGTTCGACGTCCTGCTGATGCCGATCATCTTCATCCTGCTGTTCGTCTACGTCTTCGGCGGCGCCATCGCCGGTAAGGGCAATCAGCAGGAATATGTGCAGTACCTGGTGCCCGGCATGATGGCGATGATGGGCATGAACATCGCCATGGCGGTGGGCACCGGCGTCAACGAGGACTTCCGCAAGGGCGTCATGGACCGCTTCCGGACCATGCCGATAGCCCGCTCCTCGGTCCTGATCGCCAAGATCGTCGTCGAGATCGGCCGGATGCTGATCGCCACCACGATCCTGCTGGTCATGGGCTTCCTGCTGGGGCTGGAGATCAAGGGCGGCTTCCTGCCGTTCCTCGCCTCGGTGGCCCTGTCGACGGTCTTCGGCGCGGCCCTGATGTGGATCTTCATCCTGCTGGGGCTGTCGGTGAAGACGCCGCAGGCGGTGCAGGGGCTGGCGATGATCGTCCTGATGCCGCTCCAGTTCGGCTCGTCGATCTTCGCGCCGACCGCGTCGATGCCCGGCTGGCTGGAGGGCTTCACCAAGGTCAACCCGCTCTCCAACCTCGCCGACGCCGCCCGCGCCCTGATCAACGGGGAGGGCCCCGTCGCCCACCCCGTGCTGATCACCCTCGGCTGGGCGCTGGTGATCACCGCGGTGACGATGCCGCTGGCGGTCAAGAAGTTCCGTACGAAGACCTGACCCGCGGTGCGGCACCCGGCGGCACCGCACCGTGCCGGTGGCGGGAGCGTCCGCCGCCGGCCGGGCACCGACCTGACGCGCCCGGGGCCACCGCCCCGGGAGACCTTCGCCCGGCTCGCGTCAGATGAGGGCGGTGGCCTCGTCCAACGAAAGGCCGCCGCCCTCGGCGTGTCCGCGCGCGAACGCCGCGTCGCCGGCCGCCGCGCGGATCTCCGCCTCCGCCACCGCCCGGCCGTGCCGGATCAGCCGCGGCGGGACGTGTGCCGGCGACCACAGCGCGTCGTAGGCGCCCACCAGCCGCGCCGCGTCCCGCCCGGCACGCGCGCCGCGCACCGCGAGCAGCGCCCGCGCACCGGTCACCAGCTGCGTCACCGGCAGATCCGGGGCGACCATCCGGGTCAGCGGGTCCTGCATCCGCGCGAGGGCGTCCCGCAGCCGCGGCAGCAGCCCCTCGGGGCGCCCCCGCTCGATGTCCACGGCGACCAGCGCCGCGTCCACCATCCCGATGAACAGCTCCGGGCCCCAGCTCAGAGCCTCGCCCCGTACCCGCACCAACTGCTCGTACGCGGTGTCGGGCCGCCCGGTGACCATCAGGTGCATCGCCAGCGTCAGCCGCGCGAACGGGACCGCGTCCCGCCCGGCGGCGACGTTCTCGGCCTCCGCCAGCACCTCGCGCAGCAGCCGCTCGCCCTCCTCGTCCTGCCCGTCCTCGATGAGCGCGCCACCGAGCCGGGTCCGCAGGATCAGCGTCTGGCCGTGGGCGCCCAGCTCCTCGGCGTACCGCATCGCCGCGCGGTAGTCGTCGGCGGCGAGCGCGTAGCGGCCGTGCGCCGAGCGGGCCTCGCCCCGTCCGGCGAGCGCCTCGGCGACGCCCCAGTCGTCGCCGAGCGCCATGAACAGCCGCAGCGACTCGTCGGCGTCCCGGCTCGCCTGCTCCAGGGCGCCGGGTCGGTCGTTGAGGATCTTCGCGCGCAGTTGGAGGACGAAGGCCAGCTCCCACTCGTAGCCCAGTTTCCGGCAGGTGGCCACGCCCTCGTCGGCGAGGTCCGCCAGATCGGGCTGCCGGCCGGAGAGCAGCACCGGGTAGTACCAGAGCGCGCCCGGCACCCGGCAGGTCTGCGGCATGCCCGCGCGGTACGCGACGAGGATCCCGGCCAGCTCTTCCTTCCGCCCCGGGGCGTGCAGCAGCTCCGTGTAGTTCTCCGCGCTGGACAGCTCCACCAGCCGCACCTCCCGGCGGGCCTCCAGGAGTTGTTCGGCGCTCATCGGGGGCGGCGCGTCGATCGGCCGCTCGTGGAGGTCGGGGGCGGGGGTGACCGGCGGCAGGAACGGGTTCGGGCCCATCGCGGCCGCCGCCCGCGACCAGGTACGGGCGTCGGCCCGGTGGTCGCGGAGCGTCCAGAACCACTGGAGGGAGAGCACCAGGCAGAGCGCCTCGTGCTCGTCGCCCGCGGCGACGGCGCGGCGCAGCGCGGTCCGCAGGTTGTCGTGCTCCTGCTCCAGCCGTCCCAGCCAGGTCCGCTGGCCGGGGCCGCGCAGCAACGGGTCGGCGGTGCGGGCCAGTTCGCGGTGGGCGGTGAGGTGGCGGCGTTCGGCGGCGGCGCGTTCGCCCGCCTCGTCCAGCCGCTCGCCCGCGTACTCGGCGACGGTCTCCAGGAGACGGTGGCGCATCCGGCCGTCCGCCGCCGGAGCGGCGACCACCAGCGATTTGTCGATCAGCGAGCCGAGGAGGGCGGCGACCTCCCGCCGGTCGACGCCGTCGCCCGCGCAGACCTCCTCGGCCAGCTCCGGATCCCAGCCCCCGGCGAAGACGGACAGCCGCCGCAGCACGGCGCGTTCGGGCGCGTCGAGGAGGTCCCAGGACCAGTCGACGACGGCGCGCAGCGTCTGCTGGCGGGGCAGTGCGGTACGGCTGCCGCTGGTCAGCAGCCGGAACCGGTCGTCGAGACGGTCGGCGAGCTGCCGGGGCGAGAGCATCCGCAGCCGGGCGGCGGCCAGTTCGACGGCGAGCGGCAGACCGTCCAGGCGGCGGCAGATCTCCGCGCAGGCGGCCGGGTCGTCGTCGAGGCGGAAGCCCGGCCGGGCGGCGGCGCCCCGGTCGGCGAGGAGCCGCAGCGCCACCGGGTCGGGCAGCGGCTCCACCGGGCGCAGCACCTCCCCGGGGACGGCCAGCGGCTCCCGGCTCGTCGCCAGGACCGTCACTCCGGGGCAGTCGCCGACCAGCCGCTCGGCGAGGGCCGCGGCGGCGCCGATGACGTGTTCGCAGTTGTCGAGGATGAGCAGCATCCGGTGGTCGGCGCAGTGCTCGGCGAGGCGGCCCAGCGGATCGAGCGCCGTCGGGTCGCCCGCGGCGCGCAGCCCCTCCGCGGTGGAACCGCGCAGGACCGTCTCGCGGGCGCCGAGGGCGGTGAGCACCGCCTCCGGCACCGTCGCCGGATCGTCGACCGGCGCCAGCTCCGCCAGCCAGACCCCCTGCGGCCAGGCGTCCGGCAGCGCTGCCGCGGCGGCCTCCGCGCCCTCCTGCGACAGCCGGGTCTTGCCCGCCCCGCCCGGCCCCAGCAACGTCACCAGCCGGTGCGTGGCGAGATCCGCCCGCAGTCCGGCCAGCTCCTGCCCCCGCCCGACGAACGAGGTCCGGCGCGCCCGCAGATTGCCGGGACGCGGGGCGGGGGCCGGGGCGCCGGGGCGGGTGGCCGGTGCGGGCCCGCCGTCCGGGTGGCGCCCGGCCCCCGCGAGCGCGGGCGGCGTGTCCCCGGGCTCCGGGACGCTCCCGTCCGCGTCCGGTACGGGGCCGGGCTCCGGCCGGAGCGGTGCGGGGCCGGTCCGTACGGCGGGGGCGCCGGGCGCCGGTCCGGCACCGCTCCGTGCCGCGGCGTCCGGCGCGGGCTCCGGCCGGTCCCCCTCCTCCACCACCGCGGGTTCGAGCAGCTCGGCGTGGAGCGCCCGGAGTTCGGGGCCGGGGTCGGCGCCGAGCCGGTCCGCGATGTCCACCCGGATCTCCTCGTACGCGGCGAGCGCCTGCGCGGTGCGCCCGGCGGCGCGCAGCGCCCGCAGCCGCAGTGCCTGGAGCGGTTCGTCCAGCGGATGGTCCCGGCACAGCGCGTCCAGCCCCGGCAGGATCTCCTCGGCCCGCCCGAGGGCGAGGTCCGCGGCGTGGCGGACCCGGCGGGCGTCCAGCCGCCGCCGCTCGGCCCGGACCGCGTCCGTACGGGCCGCCGGGAGGTCGGCGAGGGCGGGGCCCCGCCACAGCGCCAGCGCCTCGTCCAGCAGGGCGGCGGCGCGGTGCGGGTCGCCGGCGGTGAGCGCGGCGGTGCCGTCGGAGGCCAGCCGCTCGAAGCGCGGCAGGTCCACCGCGTCGGGCGCCGCGCACAGCCGGTAGCCGCCGTCGGCGGAGACGACCGCGGCGTGCCCCAGGGCCCGCCGCAACCGTCCGACCAGCGCCTGGAGCGCGCCGTTGGCGTCCGCCGGCGGGTCCATCCCCCAGATGTCGGCGATCAGCGCGTCGGTGGGCAGCGCCCGGCCCGGCCGCAGGGCGAGCGCGGCCAGCAGCGCGCGCAGCCGCGCGCCCCCGAGGGGAACGGCCGTCCCGTCCGCCCTCAGCGCCTGTGTCGTGCCCAGAATTCCGTACCGCACCCGAACATTGTCGGTCACCTTCCGCCCTCTTCCTCCCCATACGGTCCGCCGCCCCCGGAACGGGCCCGCCCCACCTTCTCCCGTCCGCCCGCCCCGCGACCACCGGATTCCGCGCCGGGGAACCGGCGGTACGCCTTCCGCACGGAGACGGCCCGCCGCCCGCGCGCCCGCCACCGGGGCGCACACGGGTGCGGCGCACGCCCCCTAGGGCACCCCTGCCCCGTACCGTGCGCGGACCGCCCCGCCGCCGATACGGTCGGGCTACCGTCACCCGTACCGTGCGGCCCGGCCACACCGCGTACGCACGTCCACCGCCGTCGCCTCTGGGAGCCCCGCACGATGACCACCGCCATACGGCAAGCCGAGCGCCGCGTCAGCCCGGTCTTCCTCGCCCTCGTGGCGGTGATGGCCGTCTCGGGATGGGCCGTCTGGAGCGAACAGCTCGCCGCGAGCACCGGTTTCGCGGTGTTCCTCTTCGTCGTCTCCGGCTGGGTCGTCTCGCTCTGCCTGCACGAGTACGCGCACGCCAGGACGGCGCTGCACAGCGGCGACAGCTCCGTGGCCGCCAAGGGCTATCTGACGCTGAACCCGCTCAAGTACACCCACGCCCTGCTGAGCATCGTGCTGCCGGTGATCTTCGTGATCATGGGCGGGATCGGTCTGCCCGGCGGCGCCGTCTTCATCGAACGGGGCCGCATCCGGGGCCGCTGGCGCCACAGTCTGATCTCCGCCGCCGGTCCGCTGACGAACATCCTCTTCGCCGCCGTCGTCAGCGCGCCCTTCTGGCTGCACGGGCTGACCGGCGTCCCCGATCCGTTCCGCTATGCCCTGGCGTTCCTGGCCCTGCTCCAGGTGACGGCGGCGATCTTGAACTTCCTGCCCGTTCCGGGTCTGGACGGCTACGGCATCATCGAGCCCTGGCTCTCCCCCGCCCTGCGCCGCCAGGTGGCCCCGTTCGCGCCGTTCGGTCTGCTGGCCGTCTTCGGTCTGCTGTGGGTCCCGGAGATCAACCACGTCTTCTTCCAGCTCGTGGACACCGTCCTCGACACTCTCGGCGTCTCCCGCTGGGACTCCTACTGGGGCCAGGAATTCTTCCGCTTCTGGCAGGGCGAGCCGCAGGTGCCGGTGGGGTGACCGGACGGGCGCGGGCCTGGTGGGCCGGGCCCGTCCCGCCCGCTCAGAGCCCCGTGCCCGCCTGCTCCGCCTCGGCGGCGCGGGCCAGCCGGTCGCGGCGGACGTAGAACCACGCCATGTTGCTGGAGATCCCGGCCATCAGGATCCAGACGACGCCGAGCCAACTGCCCCGGACGAACGAGACGACGGCTGCCGCCACGGCGAGCACGCAGACCACGACGGCGAAGACGGCCAGTCGCGGGGCCGGGCGGGACGAGGGAACGGAGGGCATGGGGGTCGGCTCCTGTCGGGAATGGTGTGGTCCCTCCCAGTGTCCCCCATGGGATCCCCGGGCCCGGCGGGGGTCGGGCCCCGGGAGGAGCCGGACCGGTCACGTCCCCCGACGGGGGGACGGCGCCGGGCCGCGCGCGTCTCTCGCACCCGCCGGGACCGGAGTTCGGCGGGCGGGGGCGGCCGGGCCCGGCGGCCGGACGCCCGCCGTCAGGCGCCCGCCGTCAGGCTCCCGTCCGTACCCCGGCCCCGGCCGGCCCTCGCGGCTCAGACGTCCGTCATCCGCACTCCCGCGTGGGCCTTGTAGCGGCGGTTGACGGAGATCAGGTTGGCGACGAGGGATTCGACCTGGTGGGCGTTGCGCAGGCGGCCGGCGAAGACGCCGCGCATGCCGGGGATGCGGCCGGCGAGGGCCTGGACGAGGTCGGTGTCGGCGCGGGATTCGCCGAGGACCATCACATCGGTGTCGATCTCGTGGGTCTCCGGGTCCTGGAGGAGGACCGCGGAGAGGTGGTGGAAGGCGGCGGTGACACGGGAGTCCGGCAGCAGGGCGGCGGCCTGCTCGGCGGCGCTGCCCTCCTCGGGCTTGAGGGCGTAGGCGCCCTTCTTGTCGAAGCCGAGGGGGTTGACGCAGTCGATGACGAGCTTGCCGGCCAGCTCCTCGCGGAGGGATTCGAGGGTCTTGGCGTGGCCGTCCCACGGCACCGCGACGATCACGATGTCGCTGCGGCGGGCGCATGCGGCGTTGTCGGCGCCCTCGATGCCGTGGCCGAGTTCGGCGGCGGCGCTCTGCGCGCGGTCGGCGGCGCGGGAGCCGATGATCACCTTCTGTCCGGCCTTGGCGAGCCGGTAGGCGAGGCCGCGGCCCTGGTCGCCGGTGCCGCCGAGGACGCCGACGATCTGCCCGGAGACGTCGGGCAGGTCCCAGGGGTCGCGCTTGAGGGCGGCCTTGGCGCGGGTCGCGACGTTCTCGGAGAGGGCGGGATCGGCGGCGGGGTTCTGGTCAGCAGTAGTCATGGCAGTGATGGTGCCATGGGCGGCGGGGGCGTGGATCAGCCTGTGGACAACCTTGTCGATCTTGGTCGGGGGCGCCGTACGCGTGCCCCGTCACGCCTTGAGCCCGCCGTCGGCCAGCCCGGTCCGCCAGTACCGCTGGAGGACCACCATCAAGATCATCAGCGGGACGACGGAGAGGAGTGCGCCGCCGACCGTGTACTGGTAGAGGACGGGGAGGCGGTCGGCGTAGCCGGTCCAGGTGGTGAGGCCGAGCTGGACGGGGTAGAGCCGCGAGTCGGAGAGCATGACCAGCGGCAGGAAGTAGTTGTTCCAGATGTGCACGAACTGGAACAGGAAGACGGTGACGAGGGCGGGCGTCATCAGCCGCAGCCCGAGCGTGGCGAAGATCCGCGTCTCGCCCGCGCCGTCGAGCCGGGCCGCCTCCAACAGCGCGTCCGGGACGGCGGCGGTGGCGTAGATGCGGCAGAGGTAGACGCCGAACGGGCTGACGGTGCCGGGGAGCAGGACGGCCCAGTAGGTGTCGGTGAGGCCGAGACCGCCGAAGAGGAAGTACAGCGGCAGGGCGAGGGCTGTGCCCGGGAGCAGGACACCGGCGAGGACCACCCGGAAGACCGTCTCGCGGCCGCGGAAGCGGTACTTGGCGAGGGCGAAGCCCGCGGCGGCGGCCAGCAGGGTGGCGGCGGTGGCGCCGGCCCCGGCGTAGAGCAGGGAGTTGGCGAACCAGCGGAGGTAGACGCCGTGGTCGTAGGTGAGGACGGCGCCGAGGCGGTCGAGGAGGTGGGGGTGGGAGAGCCGGAAGCCGAAGGTGCCGAAGAGGTCGGCGGTGCTCTTGGTGGCGGAGACGGCGAGCCAGTAGACGGGGGTGAGGAAGTAGAGGGCGGCGACGGTCAGGAGGGAGGCGGTCAGGATGCGGTGACGCAGCGGCGGGGCGGTCATCCGCGGTCCGTTCCGCGTCCGGCGAGCCGCAGGAAGCCGAAGGAGAGGACGCACGCGACGAGGGCGAGCAGCACCGCCTCGGCGGCGGCGGTGTGCGGATCGTCGCCGGTGAACGCCGCGCTGTAGGCGTGCAGGTTGGGGGTGTAGCCGGAGTCGATGGTGGCGGCGAGGGGGCGCAGCACCATCGGTTCGGCGAAGAGCTGGAGCGTGCCGATGATGCTGAAGAGCCCGGTGAGGACGAGCGCGGGCCGGATCAGCGGGAGCTTGACGTGCCGGGCGAGCTGCCAGGCGTTCGCCCCGTCGATACGGGCCGCTTCGTACAGCTCCGGCGGTACGGCTTTGAGCTGGGCGATCAGGACGAGCATGTTGTAGCCGGTGAACTGCCAGGTCACGATGTTGGCGAGGGACCACAGGACGGTGTCGCGGGCGAGGAGGTCGACCTGGAGCCCGAGGTGTCCGGCGATCTCGACGAGCGGGCTGATCCCGGGGACGTAGAGGAAGCCCCACAGGAGTGAGGCGATGACACCGGGGACGCCGTACGGGAGGAAGAAGGCGGTCCGGAAGAAGGGGACGCCGCGGGCGCTCGCGCTCTCCAGGAGGAGGGCGAGGGCGGTGGCCAGCGCGATCATCAGGGGGATCTGGACGGCGCCGAAGAGCAGGACGCGGCCGAAACCGGCGAGGAAAGTGGGGTCGCCGAGGGCCTGCGCGTAGTTGTCGAGCCCGGCGAACGTCTCGGTGGGGTGGCCGCCGAGCCCCAGCGGGCCGGTGCGGTGGGTGCGGTGGAGGCTCTCGTACACCGCGTAGGCGAGCGGGGCGAGGAAGCAGAGCGCGAAGAGGGCGAGGAAGGGCGCGAGGAGGACGGCGGCGGCGCGGGTGTGCCGGCTCCGGGCGCGGGCGGGGGGACGGATGCGCGGGGGGCGTGCGGGGCGGGCCTGTGCGCGGGGGGCGCGCGGGCGGTCGGGGGCGGTGCGGCTCATGTGCCGCTCACCGCGTCGAGGCCCTTGTTGCGGAGGTCGGTGACGGTGGCGCGCCGGACGTCGGCGAGAACGGTACGGAAGGGTGTGCCGTCGCCGAGGGCGCGGGTGAAGCCGTCGCCGAGGCGCTGGTAGAGGGTGTCGACGCCGGGGCCCCAGCGCCAGGCGGTGTCGACGTGGTCGCCGGCGGCGGCGAAGACCCTGCCGTATTCCTGGCCGCCGAAGAAGGCGCGGTCGGCGTCGAGATCCGCGGCGGCGTAACCGCAGGCGGCGCCGGGAATTCCGTATCCGCCGTCGATGAGCAGGGCGAGGGACTGCGGGTCGGTGTTGAGCCAGACGGCGAATTCCAGGGCGTCCTCGGGATAGGAGGCGGCGGCGAGCACGGCGGTGGTGGAGCCGCCCCAGTTCGCCTGCGCGTCGTCGCCCTTCCGCCATTGCGGGAGGGGGGCCACGCGCCATTTCCCGGCGGTCGCGGGGGCGTTTCCGGCGAGCAGCGCATCACCCCAGGCGGCACCGATCCAGGCGGCCATGGCGCCGGTCTGGATGTCCTTGTACCAGGCGTTCTGCCGGTCCGGAATCGTCTTGACGAGTTTCCTTTCGACGAGCGACTGCCAGAAATCGGCGACGCGGCGGGTGGGGGCGTCGTCGAGGTGGACGGTCCAGGTCTCGCCGCGGACGGTGTACCAGGCGGCGCCCGCCTGCCAGGCGAGACCGGCGAAACGGTTGCCGTTGGCGGGGGCGAAGGTGTCGATCCAGGCGCCTTTTTCGCGGAGGGCCGCGGCGGCGCCCTCGTACGCGTCCCAGGTTTCCGGGGGTTCGATTCCCCATTTCCCGAAGAGGTCGTGCCGGTAGAAAAGGGCCATGGGGCCGGACGCCTGGGGAACGGCGTAAATGCCGGGGCCGAAGACGCATTGTTGCCACTGCCAGCCGACGAAGCGTTTCCGGTGCCGGGCGGCGCCGAGGGACGCGAGATCGTAGAGGCCGTTGTCGAGCAGGAATCCGGGCAGAACCGGGTATTCGATCTGGGCGAGGTCCGGCGGATTTCCGGCTTTGATGGCGGCGTGCAGTTTGGCGTACTGCTGGCCGCCCACCGCGGAGACCTTTTCGAATGTGACGCGGACGTCGGGGTGGGTGCGGTTCCAGAGATCGACGGGTTTGTCGATGCCGGGGACCCAGGACCAGAAGGTGAGACGGATCTTCTCGCCCTTCTTCCGGCGGCGGGGCGCGGCGGGCCGGCCGGCGGCGCCGGAGCACCCGGCGAGGGCGGGAGCGGCGAGGGCGGCGGCGGCCGTCGCCAGGACCGTTCTGCGACGCGGCGGGCGATGGATCACAGCAGGTCCTCCACGGGGATGCGGCGGAAGGTGAGGGTGGTGTACGCGCTGACGTCGCCGGTTTCGTAGAGGAGTCCGACGGTGGCGGGGTCGGCGCGGACGAGGTCGCTGTAGGCGGCGGGGCGGCCGTCGGCGGTGTGGGCGGGGCGCCAGGTGCGGCCGTGGTCGCGGCTGGTACGGACGGTCATCCGCGCGCGGGCGGCCGGGTCGGCGGGCCCGGAGTACAGCAGGGCGCCGTGGTCGTCGAGGGCGAGGAGGCTGCCCTGGCAGGCGGGGCCGGTCAGATCCGGCTGCGGGCGGAACGGCGCGGTGAGGCGGGCCCCGCCGTCGGCAGCGCGGGCGGCGGCGCGGTGCCGGGCGGCGGGCGCCTGGTTGCGGGTGACGAGGTGGAGAGTGCCGTCGGGCAGTTCGGCGGCGGTGGTCTCGTTCGGGGCGACCCCGGGGTGGTGGCCGCCGCCGGTGAGGCCGATGCGCCAGGTGGCGCCGTCGTCGTCGCTGAGGAGGGTGTGGGCGGCGTCGCGGGCGGGCCCGGCCCCGGTGCCGCCGGGGCCGTCCGGGGGCGCCGAGTGGTTGGCGGGGACGACGAGCCGTCCGGCGCAGGGGCCGTGGCGGAGCCGCAGGGCGTGCCCGGGGCCGGTGGCGTACCAGCGCCAGGAGGGGTGTTTGACCTGGTCGGTGAGGTCGCGGGGGGCGGTCCAGGTGGCGCCGGAGTCGTCGCTGTGCCGGAGGTGGACGCGGCGGCCGTCAGCGGAGGTGACGCGACCGCGGCGGATGCGGTCCTCGGTGGCGTCGGCCGCGTTGTGGACCTGGAGGAGCAGGACGCGGCCGGAGGCGAGGGTGACGGGGGCGGGATTCCCGGCGGTACCGGTGCCGTTGCGGGCGACGATCTGGAGCGGGCCCCAGGTGCGGCCGCCGTCGGCGGAGCGTTTGAGGACGAGGTGGATGGTGCCGGAGTCGGCGGCGGAGTGGCGGCGCCCCTCGGCGAAGGCGAGGAGCGTCCCGGAGCAGGCGCGGACGACGGCGGGGATCCGGAAGGCGGTGTAGCCGTCGTCCCCGGCGCGGTACGGCACCGACGTCTCGTATGCCACGGGGCACCCCCATCGGCCGGACGTAGGACGTCCCTCGTCCTGCGGTGACCATAGGGAGCGCCCCATAGAGCGTCAAGAGACCGGACATATCCCGGTTTCGTGTCGCGGGGGTTGACGACGGGATGACTGACGGCACGTTAACTCCCGGTGAACCGGGGCGGGTTGAGGCGGGCCGAGGAGGAGTGAGTGCCGGGGCATGGCCGGTGGGCCGGGGCGCGGCCGGTGGGCCGGGGCGCGGCCGGTGGGCCGGGGCGCGGCCGGTGGGCCGGGGCGCGGCCGGTGGGCCGGGGCGCGGCCGGTGGGCGGGGGCGCGGCCGGGGCCGGAGGGTGCGGGGCCTGCCCGCTCCCCCGCCCCGGTGCCGTACGGCCGCCGCCCCGCCGGCGCACCGTCGCCGCCCGGCCCCGCGCCTCGCCCTCACTCCGCCAACCGCCGCCGGATGTCGCCGAAGTGGCGGTGCATGGCCTCGACGGCGCGGTCACCGTCGCCCTCCTCCAGCGCGGCGACGATCTCGGCGTGCTGGTGGTGGGTGACCCTCGGGTTCCGGGGGCCGTCGGCGAGGTCGTCGCGGACCCGGCGGAGCGCGTCCCAGAAGGCGTCGAGGACGTCGCTGAGCAGCTGGTTGCCGAGAGAGCGGTAGAGGGCGAGGTGGAAGGCGCGGTCGGTGGCGCCGTCGACCTGCCCGGCGGCGGCCTCCTCCCCCATCCGGGCGACGAGCCCCTTGAGGACGGCGAGGTCCTCGGGCGGCAGATCGCGGGCCACTGTGGCGATCAGTCCGGACTCCAGCGCCTCACGGACCTCCATCAGCTCGTAGAGGCTGGATTCGCCCTGGTGGTGGCGGACGGCGGCGCGGAAGGCGATGCCCTCGACGAACGGTTCGAGCGTGAGGGGGCCGACGTAGGTGCCGAAGCCGTGCCGGATCTCGACGATACGCATGGCCTGGAGCGCCTTCAACGCCTCACGGACGGAGTTGCGGCTCACGTCGAGGAGGGCGACCAGGTCGGCTTCGGTGGGCAGCGGGTCGCCGGGGGTGAGTCCGCGCTCCAGGATGAGCTGCTTGATCTGCGCCTGAACGTCCTCGGACAGCGTGCCTCGCGCCATGAATCTCCCTCTCCCGCGTCTGCCGTGCGGTGGTTCGCGACCCGCCCCCGGACGGGGGCCGGACCCTTGACCGACCGCGTCTCCACGGGGCTATTGTGGCCCCGACATAGGACATCCCATGTCCGATGTCCCAGGGGACGGTGCGCCCGAGCGCGTCCGCCCGCCCCGCACCACCGTGGAGAGCCCATGGCACTGCCCGCACCGCTGCACGGCGTCGTCCCCCCGGTCTGCACCCCCCTCGATCCGTCCGGCGAGGTCGACACCGCCTCCCTCACCCGCCTGGTGCACCACCTCCTCGACGGAGGCGTCCACGGCCTGTTCGCACTGGGCTCGACCGGCGAGGCCGCCCACCTCACCGACGACCAGCGCGCCGAGGTCCTCGACACCGTCGTCCGGGCGGCCGGGGGCCGCGTCCCGGTGCTGGCCGGCGTCATCGACACCACCACCCGCCGCGTCCTCACGCACGCCGCCACCGCCGCCCGCCTCGGCGCCGACGCCCTCGTGGCCACCGCGCCGTTCTACACCCGCACCCATCCGCGCGAGATCGCCGCGCACTTCCGCCGGATCCGCGCCACCGTCGACCTGCCGCTCTTCGCGTACGACATCCCGGTCGCCGTGCACACCAAGCTGCCGGCCGCGCTGGTGCGGGAGCTGGCGGCGGACGCCACGCTGGCCGGGCTCAAGGACAGCAGCGGCGACGAGGGCGGGCTGCGGCGGCTGCTGGTCACGCTGGGTGGCCGCACCGGGCGCCGCACCGGCCCGGCGCCCGGCTTCTCGGTGCTGACCGGCTCCGAACTGACCGTGGACGCCGCGCTGCTGGCGGGCGTGGACGGCGTGGTGCCCGGTCTCGGCAACGTCGATCCGGCCGGGTACGTCCGCCTGTACGACGCGGCGCGGGCCGGGGACTGGGCGGTGGCCGCCGCCGAGCAGGAGCGGCTGGCGGCGCTGTTCGCCATGGTGGACGTCGGCCCGGAGGAGGCGATGGGCCGCGGTTCGTCGGCGCTGGGTGCGTTCAAGGCGGCGCTGGCGCTGCGCGGCGTCCTCGCGCACGGCACGACCGCGGCGCCGCAGCTCCCGCTGGACACGGCGGCCGTCGCCGAGGTCGGCCGGCTGCTGACCGCCGCCGGGCTGCTCCCGGCGCGGTGAGGCCCGCGCCGTCCCCGTAGTCCGCGCGCGTCCGGCCCCTCGGGAGGCACCGTGCCCGCTGTGCAGCAGCCGCCCCGGGACGGCGTTCCGTGGTACCGGGAGGTGGGCCGCGCCCGGTGGAAGGCGTTCTTCGCCGCCTGGCTCGGTTACGTCCTGGACGGTTTCGACTTCGTCCTGATCACGCTCGTCCTGACGGAGATCGCCGACGAGTTCGGGCTGGACACGGTGGCGGCGGCGAGCCTGGTGTCGGGGGCGTTCATCACCCGCTGGCTGGGCGGTGCGGTGCTCGGGGCGGTCGGCGACCGCTTCGGGCGGAAGGCGGCCATGACCGCGTCGATCGCGCTGTACTCGTGCGCCACGTTCGCCTGCGGCTTCGCCTGGGACCACACGAGCCTCTTCACCGCCCGGCTGCTGATCGGCATGGGCATGGCCGGTGAGTACGGGGCCAGCGCGACGTATGTCCTGGAGAGCTGGCCGGCCCGGTTCCGGGGCCGGGCGAGCGGCTTTCTGATCTCCGGTTTCTCCCTGGGCTCGGTGGCCGCCGCCGAGTGCTACAAGTGGGTCGTCCCGGCGCTGGGCTGGCGCTGGATGTTCTACCTGGGGCTGGTGCCGCTGACGGTGGCGCTGTGGGTACGCCGGTCGCTGCCGGAGACGGACGCGTGGCGGGCGGCCGCCGGGGCACAGGCCACCGCGCCGAACCCGTTCCGGCCGCTGCTGGCGACGCCGCTGCGGGCGGCGGTGAACTGCGGGGTCGCGGCGGTGGCGGCGGCCGCGCTGTTCGGGGTGTTCACGCCGGTCGGCGCGGGCGCGGTGCCGCAGTTGGCGGTGGTGGCCGGGCTGGCTCTCGTCGCGCTGGCGGTGCAGTTGGGCGGCGCCCGCGGCTGGGTGCTGTACCTCGCGCTGAGCGGCACGGTCTTCGTCGCGTTCCTCTACAGCTGGCCGCTCCAGGCGCTGCTGCCGACGTATCTGAAGACGGAGCTGCACTACGACGCGGGGCAGGTCACCGGCGTGCTGTCCTTCGCGGGGTTCGGCACGATGGCGGGCTGCTGGCTGGCGGGGTTCGCCGGGGACCGCTTCGGGGCGCGGCGGGCGTACGTCTGCGCGCTGCTGGCGTCGCTGCTGTTCGTCTTCCCCGTCTTCGCGGTCGCGGACCACCTGGTGCTGCTCGGGGTGTCGCTCTTCGTGCTCCAGGGGCTGAGCACCGGGGTCTCCGGGCTGCTGCCCCGCTACCTCGGCGGCCACTTCCCGACCGCGGGCCGCGGCGCCGGGATGGGTTTCACGTACAACGTGGGCGCGCTGGGCGGCGCGGTGGCGCCGGTGCTGGGCGCGCGGCTGGCCGAGGGCCGTTCTCTGGGCGGTGCGCTGGCCGGTCTGACGTTCGCCGGAACGCTGCTGGTCGTGGCGTTGATCGGCGGCGACGTCCCGGGCCGCCTGCACCGGCTGCGGAACCCGGACGCGCCCCGCGACCATCTCGCGGCGGAGGCGGAGGAGACGGGGAGCGGCCGTGACGGCGGGCCGGGAGAGGCCGGACCGGGGGCGGTCGGACCGGAGAGCGCCGGACCGGAGAGCGCTGGGCCGAGGGCGGCCGGGCCGGGAGCCTCCGGCCCGTGAGGTACCGGGCGGGAAGGCCCCGGAGCGTCCCGGACCGGCGTGCCCCCGGCGTGCCCGGCCGGCGCTCCCCCGGGCCGGCGTCCCCTTTCGGGTGATGCGGGGGGCGGAGGGCCCGGGGCGGGGGCGGCCCGCGGGAGGATGCCGGGCCATGGACGCCGTACGGGTCGCGTTGCTGCGTGATGTTCTCGCCGGGACGGAGTGGTTGCAGGCCACCCGCCGCTTCGCCGGGGCGCTGCGCTCCTCGGTCACCCCGCACGGCGGGTTGCTGCTGGTGGGCGGCGAGGCGTACGAACCGTGGCATCTGGCGGCGCATCTGGACGACGAGGCGGCCTGGTCGGGGCTGCCGGAGCTGTCGCCGACGCTGGTGCGCCACCGGGTGCCCGCCGGGAGCCCGGCGCATCTGTCGGTGAGCACGGACCGGCTGGCGGCGGCCGGGCGGGGTGACACGCTGCTGGTCGTCTCGCCGTGGGCGCCGGGCGCCGGGCTGCTGGAGCGGGTGCACGACGCGCGGCGCGGCGGCGCCACCGTGCTGACACTGGACGGCGGGGACGGTGAGCTGCGCACGCTGGCCCACGACGCGCTGACCGCGCCGCCGTCGGTGGAGGAGGGCCCGGATGCCGCGCCGCTCGACCTGGACACGGTGCAGCACCTGGTCAGCGCCGCCGCCGGGGAGAACCACGGGCCCGCCCCGCGCGGCGGCCGCGGCTTCCGCGACCGGCTCTCCCGCCTGGCCGACGCGCTGACGTCACCGCCGCCCCCGCGGTGGTGACACCGGCGTCGGAGGAGGGCCGGGTGTGCCGCGGCATCCCTCGGTGAAGCGTCCGCGGCGGCCCGCCGGGATACGGACGGGCACACCGCGCCGCCATCGGTGGTGACGTGCGCGCGGGCCCGGCCGGGTGCGGTGCGGCGCCGGGTGTGTCAGCCGATGCCGAGTTCCTTGCAGTCGGCGGCCAGCTCCGGGGTGCAGATGAGGTCGGAGCGTACCGCGCCGTCGCGGATCACGGTGTCCGCCAGGTTTTTCCGGGTGACGAGCTGGGCGTTGAAGAGCTTCGCGGGAATATGCGTTCGGCTCTTGCTGTCGACAGTTTCCGGGGCCTGTGAAGTGATGCTCTTTCCCTGGAGCAGATCGACGGCGATTTCTCCGGCGGTTTGCGCCTCGGGCCGGACTTCCTTGTAAACGGTGAAGGACTGAACGCCCTTCACCATCCTTTGCAGTGCGGCGAGTTCGGCGTCCTGGCCACCGATCGGGACGTCGCGCACTCCGGCCGTTTCGAGTGCGTCGGCGGCGGCGCCGGCCATTCCGTCGTTGGCAGCGTAGACCGCGTCGAATCCCGCCGGGCCGAGGGTGTTCAGCGCGGTGGCGAACTTCTTCCGGGCCAGCGGGATGGACCAGCCGGCGACGTCCTTCTCGTAGACGATCCGGCCGACCTTGCGGTCGAGGACGGCGTGGGCGCCCTTTTTGAAGGCGACGGCGCTGGGGTCGGCGGGCGAGCCGTTCAGCATCACCACGCGGGCGGTGGCGGCGCGTGCTCCCAGGGCTGTGACCAGGCCCTCCGCCTGGAGTTTGCCGATCTTGGCGTTGTCGTAGGAGACGTACGCGGAGATGGCGCCCTCGGCGAGGCGGTCGTAGGCGACGACCTTGACGCCTTTCTTCGCGGCGGCGTCCACCCACGGGCCGGCCGCCTTGGCGTCGACCGCGTCGAGGACGATGACGCGGACGCCGTCGCGGACCATCTCCTCGAACTGGCGGCGCTGGGTGTCCTCGTCGCCCAGGGCATTGCGGTATTCGAGCTTGCATTCCAGGCAGCGGGAGGCAATCTTCGAGGCCATGATGCGGCGGTCGAAAGTGTCGTACCGCGCGGCCTTGTCCGGCAGCAGCAATCCGATGGAGTTGTTGTCCCGCGCCTTCGGCTGTTCGCTTCCGCAGGCGGCCAGTGGCAGGGCCAGAGAAAGGGCCAGCGCGCCGGTGATCCTACGGCGCGTTCGTGCGTTCATTTCGTTTTTCTCTCCCCGTTGGCGGCCGGAACGGCTGAAGTGAACGCCACTACCACTCGTAACGTCAAGAATCGGGAGAGTAACGATACGAAATCGCGGAAATGCGCCGTTACGGCGACGGGAGGCGGGGCGCCGGGCCGCGGACGCGGGAGATCCGGGGCCGGACGGCGCGGGCCGCCCCGGCCGGGCGGGCCGGGTGGGCGGGCCGGTGGGCGGGCCGCCCGGGGGTCAGGATTCCGGGTCGTCCTTGGTGCCGCGGTCGTGCCAGCGGGGGTCGGTCTCCCACTCCAGATTGCGTTCGCGGGCCGTGTCCATGGCGTGCGCCGCCTCCTCGCGGGTGGCGTACGGCCCGAAGCGGTCGGCGGCCCGGCATTCGGGGCCCTCCTCCACCTTCTGGTGCCGCAGGCAGTAGAACCACTCGCCGGGCCTGCCCTCGGTCCGTCTCTTGAACAGCGCCATCGCCGCCTCCTGAGGTCCGTTTCCGTGCCGCCATCCTGCCCGATGGCCCGCCGATACACTCGCTGGCATGTCTGGCCAGTCGCTTCTTGTCCCGGGGAAGATCTCCCCCACCCGCCCCGTCCCCGCCTCGATCCCGCGGCCCGAGTACGTCGGGAAGGCCGCGCCGACCCCGTACAGCGGTCCGGAGGTGCAGGACGCCGAGACGATCGAGCGGATGCGGATCGCCGGCCGGATCGCCGCGCAGGCGATGGCGGAGGCCGCCAAGCTCATCGCGCCCGGTGTGACCACCGACGAACTCGACCGGGTGGCCCATGAGTTCATGTGCGACCACGGCGCGTACCCCTCCACGCTCGGCTACCGCGGCTTCCCCAAGTCGCTGTGTTCCTCGCTGAACGAGGTCATCTGCCACGGCATCCCCGACTCGACCGTCCTCAAGGACGGCGACATCGTCAATCTGGACGTGACCGCCTTCATCAACGGCGTGCACGGCGACAACAACGCCACGTACCTGTGCGGCGATGTCGACGAGGAGTCGAAGCTGCTGGTGGAGCGGACGCGGGAGGCGCTGAACCGCGCGATCAAGGCGGTCAGGCCGGGGCGGCAGATCAACGTCATCGGCCGGGTCATCGAGTCGTACGCCAAGCGGTTCGGCTACGGCGTCGTGCGGGACTTCACCGGGCACGGCATCAACACGTCGTTCCACTCCGGGCTGATCGTTCCGCACTACGACAGCCCGCACCACACGACGGACATCGTGCCGGGGATGACGTTCACCATCGAGCCGATGCTGACGCTGGGCTCGTACGACTACGACATGTGGGACGACGGCTGGACGGTCGTCACGAAGGACCGCAAGCGGACCGCGCAGTTCGAGCACACGCTCGTGGTGACGGAGACCGGCGCGGAGATCCTCACGCTGCCCTGACCGGCCCGGGGCGCACCGCGTTCGCCGCGCGGTGCGCCCGCGTCGAGGTTTTTACCGACAGTTCGTCGGGAACGTGTTGACCGGAGCGGACACCCAGCGTCTACTCAGGCGTACCTGAGTTCACCCGTCCCCGGAGGTCAGCCTTGGAAACGACCAGCACGGCCTCGTCCGAGCCCGCCGCCTTCTCCACCCAGCTGCGCACCGCCTCGCGGCCGCAGCACGACGCCACCTCGGGCGATTCGTTCCTGGCCGACCTGATCGGCGCCCGGCACGGCGTGCGCGCCTACCGCTGCTACACCGAGCAGCTCTGGTTCGTCTACGGCGCGCTGGAGGAGGAGGCGGAGCGGCTGGCCGGGGATCCGGTCGCCGGGCCGTTCGTCCGGCCGGAGCTGACCCGGGCGCCGGAGCTGGCCCGCGATCTGGCCCATTTCCACGGCCCGTCCTGGCGCGCGCGGATCATGCCGCTGCCGGAGACGGCGGCGTACACCGACCGCATCCGGCACTGCGCCCGCCACTGGCCCGGCGGCTACGTCGCGCACCACTACACGCGCTATCTCGGCGACCTCTCGGGCGGGCAGGTGCTGCGCGCCACCGCCGAGAAGGAGTGGGGCTTCGCGCCCAAGGGCGACGGGGTGCGTTTCTACGTCTTCGAGCGGATCGCCAATCCGGCCGCCTTCAAGCGGGAGTACCGCGCGCTGCTGGACGCGGTCCCGGCGGACGATCTGGAGAAGCAGCGGATCATCGACGAGTGCAAGCGGGCCTTCGCGCTGAACGACGCGGTGTTCCACGCGCTGAGCGAGCGGTTCCCGTTGAGCGCGTGAGCGGCGGGCGGAAAGGGAGGGGCCGGGGCGAAGCAGTCCCGGCCCCTCCCTTTTTGCCAGGTCAGGCCCGGCGGACCCGGCCGCCGATCTCGACGGTGCCGTCGGGGCCCGGCCGGGTGCGGATACGGGAGGCGGCGCCCTGCCGGATGTCGAGGGGGCGGCCGAGCCGATCGGCGAGGAGGAGGGCGGCGGCGCCGGTCGCCTCGTCCTCGGCGATCTTGTCGCCGCGGCGGGGGAAGCCACGGGCACGTACCGTTCCGGCGGCCTCGTCCTGCCAGGCCCAGGCGTACAGCCAGCCGTCGCCGGGCGGCGGGGCGGGCAGCGCGTCGACCTCGGCGGGTGAGCCGTACCGCACGCAGCGGCGTTCGGTGACCCAGGCGGCGCGGCCGCGTACCCAGACGGTGTCGCCCTCGTAGGCGACGGGCACCTCACCGGCCGGCGGGCGCAGGACGGCGGGCGGGTGGCCGAGGTCGCGCAGGAGCCAGGCGAGGCCGACGAGGGGGTGGCCGGCGAACGGGAGGCGGACGGAGGGGGTGTGGATGTCGGCGGTGCCGCGTGCGAGGTCGTCGAGGAACACCGTTTCGCTGTAACCGAGTTCGGCGGCGAGGGCGGTGCGTGCGGCACGGCCGGGCAGGGCGGCGCCGTCACGGACGACGCCGAGCGGGTTGCCGCCCGCGCCGTCGTCGCCGCAGAAGACCCGGAGCACTTCGATGTCGGTCATCGGCCCATTGTGGGACCCCACCGCAATGTGACGCAGGTCACATGGCGGGATGTCATACGGGGCGGGGCCCGGATCCGTGTGCAGGGGGACGGGGCCGCGACGGAGCCCCGCACCACGGGGAAAGGATGCACACCATGCGTAACAGGCGAATCCTGGGCAGCGCGTTCGCGACCGCCGCGCTGGCGGTGGCCGCGCTCGGCGCGGCGCAGACCGGCGCCAGCGCCGCGCCCGCCGCCGAGGCGAAGGCCGCCGCGCCCGCCGCCCACGCCGTCCCGCAGCACAAGCCGATGGACGGCCCGCCCGGAACCGTCTGGACGGGCAAGAAGTTCTGGACGCTCAGCGGCTGCCAGGAGGCCGGTACGGACCTGGTGTCCAGCGGCAAGTGGGCGGACCCGTTCTGCGACGGCAGCGGCCTCCAGTACGACCTGTGGGCGCGCCCGCTGTAACGGACACCGGAGCCCCGACCGGGCTCCCGGCACCGTCCCGCCCCTCGCGGAACCGCGGCCGCGCGGGACGGGCGGTGCCCCCCTTCACGTCATGACGGAGCCGGGTGGCCGCGTCCCCTTCACGGGGCGGCCACCCGGCTTCGTCGCGTCAGGGCGAGGCACCGCGGTGGCGGGGCGGGTACCGGGCCGGGGCGCGCCCGGTGGCACACGAGGCGGTACAGGGCAGGAACCCGGGGCCGGAAGCAGCCCCGGCCCGGCGGCGCGGGCGCGGCTCCACCCGTACGACGGAGAAGCTCAGGGCGGGACGAGGTGGCGCGGGCAGGGGCCCGGCGGCGCGGGTACGGGGCCCGCGACGTGCGGCGACGGCCGGAACAACCGCACCAGGAGGCCGTCATGGCTGCCCGGCGCCCCCGCCCCTTACTTGACTCTTCGCTGACTCTTCCATGGCGGAATCCCGACCGTTCCGTCATCGTGCCGTGTCCCGTGAGAGCCGGATCACGGGCGTACGGGGGCATCTTTCAGGTAAGCCTCAGATAACTTAGGTCCGCCTTAGCAGTCCCCTCCCCGTCCTCCCGTCCCCACTGGAGTCCCGCATGCGTGCCCTCCGCTCACCTGTCGTCGCCGCCGTCGCCGTGGCCTCGGCTCTGACCGTCGTCTCCGGCTGCGCGGCCAAGAGCGACGGCAAGGGCGGCAAGGGGGTGATCGAGGTGACGGCGAGCGACAGCGCCTGTGAGCTGTCGGCCGACACGTTCCCCGCCGGGCACGTCCGCTTCGCCGTGCAGAACAAGGGCTCCAAGGTCACCGAGGTCTACGTCTACGCGCCCGGCGACCGCATCGTCACCGAGCGGGAGAACATCGGCCCCGGCACCGGCGCGGAGATCACCGCCGAGATCAAGCCGGGCCATTACGAGGTCGCCTGCAAGCCCGGGATGAAGGGCGACGGCATCCGTAAGAAGGTGACCGCCGACGGCAAGGGCGCCGACGCGAAGCGGGATCCTAGGCTGGACGCCGCCGTCGCCGCGTACCGGACCTACGTCCAGCGGGAGGCGGACCGGACGCTGCCCGCCGCGCAGAAGTTCGCCGACGCGGTGCGCGCGGGGGATGTCGCGGAGGCGAAGAAGACGTACGCGCTCTCCCGTGTCGGGTGGGAGCGGACGGAGCCGGTCGCCGAGTCGTTCGGGGACATCGACCCGAAGGTCGATGTGCGGGCCGACGGGCTGGAGGACGGCCAGAAGTGGACCGGCTGGCACCGGCTGGAGAAGTCCCTCTGGCAGGAGAAGAAGATCACCGCGGACGACAAGAAGCTGGCCGCGCAGCTGATCACCGATCTGAAGGACTGGCAGAAGCGCGTCGGCACCGCCGACATCACGCCGACCAGCATGGCCAACGGCGCCAAGGAACTCCTCGACGAGGTCGCCACCGGCAAGGTCACCGGTGAGGAGGAGCGCTACAGCCACACCGACCTGGTCGACTTCCAGGGCAACGTCGAGGGCGCGCAGAAGGCGTACGAGCTGCTGAAGCCGGTGGTGGCGAAGAACGACGCGGAGCTGGCGAAGGAGCTGGACCGGCAGTTCACCGCGATCCGCGCGCAGCTCGACGACCACCGCGACAAGGGCTCCGCCGACGGATTCGTCGCGTACGACACGGTCGGCAAGGCGGACCGCAAGAAGCTGTCGGACAGTGTGAACGCGCTGGCCGAGCCGCTGTCGAAGCTGGCTGCCGCGGTGGCGGTGACCAAGTGACCGGGGCTGCCGGGGAGACACCCGCGACGCCGGCGCCTGCCGCCGGGAAGACCGCGCCGTCGCGGCGGAAACTGCTGGGCTGGGGCGGTGCGGGGCTGGCGGTGGGCGCCGTCGCGGCGGGCGGCAGCGCCGCGGCGCTGCGGTCCGGGGACGCCGCTCCGGCGGGCGCGGACGCCGCCGCCGGTGCGGCCGTACCGTTCCACGGCGCGCACCAGGCGGGTATCGCCACCGCCGTCCAGGACCGGCTGCACTTCGCGGCGTTCGACGTCACCACCGACGACCGCGAGGCGCTGATCTCGCTGCTCAAGGAGTGGACGAAGGCGGCTGCCGCGATGACGGCGGGCAACCCGGTCGGGGACGGCGCGGTCGGCGGGCTCGCCGAGGCGCCGCCGGACGACACCGGGGAGGCGCTGGGGCTGCCGCCGTCCCGGCTGACGCTGACGTTCGGCGTGGGGCCGACGCTCTTCACCAAGGACGGCAAGGACCGCTTCAAGATCGCCGACCGGCGGCCGGACGCGCTGATCGATCTGCCGCAGTTCCCCGGCGACAACCTCGACAAGGCGCGCAGCGGCGGCGATCTGTGCGTCCAGGCGTGTGCGGACGATCCGCAGGTCGCGGTGCACGCGATCCGTAATCTCGCCCGGATCGGTTTCGGCAAGGTCGCGATCCGCTGGTCGCAGCTGGGCTTCGGCAAGACGTCGTCGACGACGCCGGGCGCGCAGACGCCGCGGAACATGTTCGGTTTCAAGGACGGCACCGAGAACGTCGCGGGTGACGATCCGAAGTCGCTGGACGCACACGTGTGGGTGCCGCCGTCGGAGGCGAAGGGCGGTGCGGCGTGGATGGCCGGCGGCTCGTACCTCGTCGCGCGGCGGATCCGGATGCACATCGAGACGTGGGACCGCACCTCGCTCAAGGAGCAGGAGGACGTCTTCGGGCGGGACAAGGCCGAGGGCGCCCCGGCGGGCCGCAGCCACGAACGGGACGCGGTGCACCTGCCGTCGATGCTGCCGACCGCGCACGTCCGCCTCGCGCACCCGGACAGCAACGGCGGGATCCGTATCCTGCGCCGCGGCTATTCCTTCACCGACGGTACGGACGGGCTGGGGCGGCTGGACGCGGGGCTGTTCTTCCTCGCCTACCAGCGCGACGTCCGCCACGGGTTCGTGCCGTTGCAGCGGAAGCTGGCGCGGCACGACGCGCTCAACGAGTACATCCAGCACGTCGGTTCCGCGGTGTTCGCGGTGGTGCCGGGTGTCCGGGACGCCGCCGACTGGTGGGGCCGGGCGCTGTTCACGTCCGCCTGAACCGTCCGCGCCACCGGCGCCGTACGTCACGAACACCATGAAGGAAGAGAAGGGACCGACGTGTTCGGCAACTATCTGATCGGTCTGCGCGAGGGGCTGGAAGCCAGCCTCGTCGTCTGCATCCTCATCGCCTATCTGGTCAAGACGGGGCGGCGGGAGGCGCTGCGTCCGGTGTGGGCGGGTATCGCGCTCGCGGTGCTGCTGTCGTTCGGGTTCGGTGCGGCGCTGCAGTTCGGTTCGCAGACGCTGACGTTCCAGGCGCAGGAGGCGCTGGGCGGTTCGCTGTCGGTCATCGCGGTGTGCCTGGTGACGTGGATGGTGTTCTGGATGCGGCGTACCGCGCGGCATCTGAAGAAGGAGCTGCACGGCAAGCTGGACGCGGCGCTGGCGATGGGCACCACGGCGCTGGTGGTGACCGCGTTCTTGTCGGTGGGGCGTGAGGGGCTGGAGACCGCGCTGTTCGTCTGGACGGCGGCGCAGTCGGCGCAGGACGGGGTCCGGCCGCTGGTCGGCGCGTTGTTGGGGCTGGCCACGTCGGTGGTGCTGGGCTGGCTGTTCTACCGGGGCGCGGTCCGTATCAACCTCGCGAAGTTCTTCACCTGGACCGGCGGGATGCTGGTGATCGTCGCGGCGGGCGTCCTGGCGTACGGCTTCCACGATCTGCAGGAGGCGGGCTGGCTGCCGGGGCTGGCGACGCGGGCGTTCGACATCAGCGAGCAGATTCCGGCGGACAGTTGGTACGGAACGCTGCTGAAGGGGATCTTCAACTTCCAGCCGGATCCGACGGTGCTTCAGGTCGTGGTGTGGGCGGTGTATCTGGTCCCCACGCTCGCGGTGTTCCTGGCCCCCGGTAGGGTGGCGCCGAATCCTGCCACCCCGGCGGCGTCCGCGTCCGCCCCGGTCGCCCCGAAGGAGCCCGAGCCCCATGACACGCAGGTCGCCGTTCCGGGTGTCGCTCGCACTGACGTCGGCAGCGGCGGCGCTGGCGATGCTGACCGGGTGCGTGACGGTGCACGGCGAGCGGGAGATCGTCCCGGCGGTGACGAAGGCTGACGCCGCCAAGGCGCTCCAGGACTTCACCAAGGGCTTCAACAAGGCGGCCCGCACGCTGGATCCGGCCGTCAATCCGACGTACGAGTCGGACGCGCTGCTGATGATCGACCGGGCGGGTATCAAGGCGTCGCACGCCGTCCGCCCGGGGGGCAACCCGCACGCCACCCCGCTGACCTTCCGCGACCCGCGTTTCACGGTCCCGAAGCAGGCGGGGTGGCCGCGTTTCTTCATGGCCGACGCGGCCACCAACCGCAAGGACGGCAGCGGGCGGTTCTCCCACTGGTTCCTGGTGTTCAGCCGGGACGCCGCCGACGCCCCGTGGCGGGCGGTGTACATGACGGCGCTCTCCGGCGCCCAGGTGCCGCGGTTCAAGACGGACGCGGACGGGTTCGCGGAGCCGGTGCCGGTGGGTGACGGCAGCGGTCTGGTGGTGGATCCGGGGAAGTTGAGCGCGGCGTACGCGGATTATCTGCGGACCGGTAAGGGCGGTCTGTTCGCGCCGGGGCCGCGGACCGACGCCTGGCGCCGGGACCGGGACGCGAAGTCCCGCACGCTCGAATCGCGGATCCAGTGGCTGGATCAGCCGGCGCGGTTCGCGCCGGTGGCGCTGCGGACACAGGACGGCGGTGCGCTGGTGTTCTTCGCGAGCTTCTACCACCAGCAGAAGACGGTGTCCGAGGGCTCGACGATGCAGGTGTCGCCGCAGGTGCAGGGCGTGATGGACAAGCCGGTGGAACAGGCCGAGAAGATCACGCTGACCAATCTGACGGCGCAGGCGGCGCAGGTCCCGGCGAAGAGCGCGGGCGGCCAGGTCACGGTGTTGAACTACGTCGAGGCGCGGACGTCGGCGAAGGTGCCGTAGCCGCGGGTGCCGGGGCGGCGCGACGGTCGGCAGCCGGCGGCCGGGGCTGTGCGGCGGTGGCCCGCCGGGCGTCCCGGCGGGCCCCGGTCAGCGGCCGATGGGCCAGGCGGTCGTCTCGTGGTCGGGGGTGCGGCCGATGAACTCGGCGCAGGCGTCGGTGAGGGTTTCCAGCAGCGTCAGCGGGTCGGGCAGCGGGCGCTCGGGGCCGCGCAGCCAGGAGACGGCGGGCCGGTCACCGGGGAGGCGGGACGGCGGCAGCAGGACGTAGCTGCCGCGGCAGTGCCAGCGCAGGCCCGGATGCTCGTCCAGGGTCTCGGGGTGGCAGTCCAGCTCGCAGGGCCACCATTCGTCCTCGTCGTCCGGGGTGCCGCGGGTGGCGGTGTAGAAGAGCATCCGGCCGTCGCCGATGCCGGCGCCGCTCAGCGAGACCGGGCCCAGTTCGACGGAGGCGGCCTCCAGGCGTTCCAGGGCGGTGCGGCCGGCTTCGGCGGGGACGTCGAGGACGTCGTGGGTGATGCCGGTGGCGGTGATGAAATTGGCCTCGGGGAGGGTGCGGACCCAGGCGGCGACCTTGTCGCGGTCGGTGGTGGCGACGGTCTGCCAGCCGAAGGAGACGGGGTGGCGTGCGGGGGTGGGACAGCCGATGCGTTCGCAGGAGCAGCCGTAGCCGGCGGGGTGGGCGGCGGGGGCGATGGGGAAGCCCGCGTCGGCCGCTGCCAGCAGCAGGTCCTCGCGGCCGCGCGCGGCCGCCGATCCCGTGTCCGTCTCGTCGCCGTCCGAACCGCTCCTCGGCCGGCGCAGCCACTGGGAGAACCTGCTCTTGCGTTCCATCTATCCCCTCAATTCGAGCGGTGGTCTGGGAACAATGCTGCCACCATCCGGCGCTCGGGGTGACCCGTGTCAGGATCCGGGGCCCGTACGGGGCGGACGAAGCGGGCATTTGCCTCCGCTCCCGGGGGAACGGGCCTCGGGCGCGGCGGTCAGCCGGGGCGGCGGACCGCGCGGAGTACCAGGTCGACGAGGGTGTCGGTGTAGGCGTGGGTGAGTTCGCCGGTGCGCATCAGCCAGCGCTGTGAGAAGGGACTCAGCAGCATCTCGGTGACGATGCGCAGATCGGCGTCCGGGTCGATCTCCCCGGCCTCCTGGGCGGTGCGCAGCCGGGCCCCGTAGACCGCGAAACCGGGTTCCGTCATGCGGGCGACGAAGGCGCGGGACAGCTCCTCGTCGGCGGCGCCCGCGGCGGCGAGCGCGCGGTAGGGCGCCTGGAACGCCGGGTCGTTGAACTCGTCGCAGGTGGCCCGCATGACGTGTTTCAGGTCGGCGGCGAGGTCGCCGGTGTCGGGCAGCGCCGCGCCGTAGTCCGCGACGCCCTCGGTGAACGCGTCGAGCAGGACCGCCGCCTTGGAGGGCCACCAGCGGTAGATCGTCTGCTTGCCGACCCCGGCGCGGGCGGCGATGCCCTCGACGGTCAGACGCGGGTAGCCGACCTCGCCGACCAGGGCGAGAGCGGCGTCGAAGATCGCACGGCGGGACCGCTCACTACGGCGCGCGGCGTTGGGCGCGGGGGTGGGGGGCATGGGGCGATGGTACCGAGCGGAGGCGACAGGGCGAGACGGGCCGTCTCGCGGGGGCCTTCAGAAGCGGCCGGGCCCGGAGCGGAAGGCTGCGGCCGGGGAACCGGAGGCCGCGCTCCGTGCGCGGGGGCCGAGGGCCGACCAGGTCAGAGCCGGGGGTCGGGCCCCGGCCGGGAGCCGGGCCCGGAGTCGGAGCCGGCCGGGGTCGGGAGTCGAGGGCCCGGGGTCAGGCTCCCGGCCCGCAGCCGGCCTCGCGGCTCACTCCCAGGTGTCGCCCCAGGCGGCGTCGCGGGCGGCGCGGTAGCGGTCGCCGTGGCGTTTGGTCACCGTGGTGCGGCGCAGGCCCTCGTCGGGGGTGCAGAGGTCCAGGAGGACCTGGCCCTTGCGGAGCTGCGGTTTGCGGACGATGCGGGGCGCCGCGGGTCCGTCGGGCGCGGCGGGCGGGCGGAGCGCCGCGACGTAGGCGAACTTCTCGTCCTCGTACGCCAGGGAGCCGCCCTTGACCTGGCGGTGCAGGGAGGAGCGGCTGACCCGGGCGGAGAAGTGGCACCAGTCCTCGCCGGGCACGACGGGGCAGGCGGCACTGTGCGGGCAGGGGGCGACGATCCGCAGGCCGGCGGCGGTCAGCCGGTCGCGGGCCTCGCGGATGCGGAGGTAGCCGTCCGGGGTGCCCGGTTCGATCAGGACGACGGCGGTGGCGGTGGCCGCGGCGTCCACCACGGCACGGCGGGCCTCGGGCCGCAGCTCGCCCAGGACGTACGAGACGGTCACCAGGTCGGTGCCCTCGGGGACGGTGAGGCCGTCGCCGATGACGCCGCGCCGCCACTCGGTGCCGGAGAGGGTGCCGTCGGCCAGTTCCCGGCCCAGGTCCAGGGCGGGCTGTGCCCAGTCCACGACGGTGGAGCGGTGCGCGTCCCAGGTCGCGGCGGCGGCCCAGGTGGCGGCGCCGGTGCCGCCGCCGATGTCGAGATGGCTGCGCGGCACGAACCGCGGCACCCGGGCGGCGAACGCGGCCAGCGCGGACCGTACGGCCTCGAAGGTGGCGGGCATGCGGTACGCGGCGTAGGCGGCGACGTCGGCGCGGTCGCGGAGCACCGGCGCGTCGGTGGGCGTGGTGCCGCGGTAGTGGCTGATCAGCCGGTCGACGGCCCGCGTGGCCTGCGAGGGCGGCAGGCCGTCGAGCAGGCCGGCCAGAGCGGCGCGCAGTTCGTCGTGCATTCGGGCAAGTTTACGGGGCGGGGAGAGCCGCCCCGTACGGGAAGGAACCGGCCCCCTACGGGAAACCCCCGGCCCTTTCCGGGGACCACGCCCGGTCCCTCTCCCCACCGGCCGGGTAGGGCCACATCCGGGGGCCCACCCATCCCCTAGGGAACAACCCCGACCCGCCCCCCAGGAGCGAAGCCCGCGGTCCCCTCCGCCCGCGCCGCCCCGTTCACCCCGCCGTCCGGCCTCCGTCCCATTCCGCCACCGCCCGTGCCAGGCACGTGGCGGCCGCGGCGCGGGGTGCGGAGCCGGCGGTGCGGCGGCGGGGGTGGACGGTGGTGGCGAGCAGGATGAGGAAGGTGTCGGTGGCGCGGTCGAGGACGAGGCTGGTGCCGGTGAAGCCGGTGTGGCCGGCGGCGCCGCGGCCGGAGAGTTCGCCCATGAAGTACGGCTGGTCGACGGCGAAGCCGAGGCCGGGCGGGTCGAGGAGGGCGGCGACGGTCTCCTCCCGCAGGACGCGGACGGTGCCGTACGCCCCGCCGTTGAGCAGGGCCCGGCTCAGGACGGCGAGGTCCTGGGCGGTGGAGAAGAGGCCGGCGTGTCCGGCGACGCCGCCGAGCGCCCAGGCGTTCTCGTCGTGAACCTCGCCGCGGAGCATGCCGCGGTCGGCCTTGGCCCAGGGCCGCCGCTGGTCCTCCGTCGCCGCCACACCCTGCGGGGCGAGCGGTCCGTACGCGGTGGAGTGCAGGCCGAGCGGGGTGGTGAGGCCGTCGCGGACGAGGGTGGCGAGGCCGTGGCCGGTGCGGTGTTCGAGGAGCAGTTGGAGGGTGAGGAGGTTGAGGTCGGAGTAGCGGGGGCCGCTGCCGGGGCGGTCGTCGGGGGCGGCGGCGTGTTCCCACAGGAGCGCCAGCTGCCGGGCGCGGTCCGGGTGGTCGTACAGCGGCAGTTCGGGGCGGAGGCCGGAGGTGTGGGTGAGGAGGTGGCGGACGGTGATGCCGGGGGCGAAGGCGGGGAGGGTGGCGCGGACCTCGTCGTCGAGGGTGAGGGTGCCGTGTTCGGTGTGCTGGAGGGCGACGAGGGCGGTGACGAGTTTGGTGACGGACGCCAGGTCGAAGACGGTGGTGGGGCGCATCGGCTCCCAGGCGTCGCGGGGCAGCGGGACGCCGCGGTCGGTCGCCGGGTCGTAGGCGCGGTGGCGGACCGCCCAGCCGGTGGCGGCTTCGACGGCGACGACGGGGCCGCGTCCGGCGAGGACGACGGCGCCCGCGCACCACGGGTCCGGGCCGTGCGGCAGGGCCCGGACGCCGTCGGTCAGCCGTGCCGTCCAGCCGGCGTCGAGTCCGGCCTCGGCGGGGGTGCCGGGCCGGAGCACCGGTGCGTACGGGGCGGGGGTGGTGCCCGGGGTGGGGGGTGGCTGCGGTGTGTTCAGAGCCTGGCCGTTCCGTCGGTGGTGCCCGGGTGGGTTCCCTCCCCACGCTGCCACGGGCGGCACAGGCCGAGGAAGGACGCGAGCGCCAGAACGGCGCATCCGAGCTGGACGACGGCCATCGGGACGGCGGTGTGTTCCCCGGCGATACCGACGAGCGGGGAGGCGACGGAGCCGAGGAGGAACGTGGAGGTGCCCAGCAGCGCGGAGGCGGAGCCGGCGGCGTGCGGGGTGCGCAGCAGGGCCAGGGTGTTGGTGCTGGGCATGACCAGGCCCATCGACGCCATCAGGACGAAGAGTCCGGAGGCGATCGGGAACAGTCCGACCGGGCCGAAGACGCCCGACGACATCAGCAGCAGCGCGGTGGCGGCCAGCGCGATCAGCGTCAGACCGCAGCCGAGGACCTTGTCCAGCGCGACCCGGCCGACGAGCACCTTGCCGTTGAGCTGGCCGACGAGCACCAGGCCCACGGAGTTGACGCCGAACAGCAGGCTGAAGGTCTGCGGGGAGGCGCCGTAGATCTCCTGGACGACGAAGGGCGAGGCGGAGATGTAGGCGAAGAGGGCGGCGAAGCCGAAGGCGCCGACGAGGAGGTAGCCGGAGAACGCCCGGTCGGCGAGGAGGTCGCGCATGGTGCGCAGGGTCTCGCCCAGGCCGCCCGCGTGGCGGCGTTCGGGCGGCAGCGTCTCGTGCAGGGTGCGCCAGACGACGGTGGTCAGGACCAGTCCGACGGCGGTGAGGACGGCGAACACGCCGCGCCAGTCGGTGATCCGGAGGATCTGTCCGCCGATGAGCGGGGCGACGACCGGCGCGACGCCGGAGATCAGCATGAGGGTGGAGAAGAACCGGGCCATCGCGACGCCGTCGTAGAGGTCGCGGACGACGGCGCGGGCGATGACGATGCCGGCGGCGCCCGCCAGGCCCTGGAGCAGCCGGAAGGCGATGAGGATCTCGGCGTTGGGGGCGAAGGCACAGAGCGCGGTGGCGAGGACGTAGATGACCATGCCGGTGAGCAGGGGCCGGCGGCGGCCCCATTTGTCGCTCATCGGGCCGACGACCAGCTGTCCCAGCGCCATCCCGGCGAGGCAGGTGGTGAGGGTGAGCTGGACGGTGGCGGCGGGGCTGTGCAGCGCCTGGGTGACCTCCGGGAGGGCCGGGAGGTACATGTCCATGGAGAGCGGCGGGACGGCGGTGAGGCCGCCGAGGACGAGCGTGAGGAGGAGTCCGGTGCGGCGGGACGCGGACGGCTGTGCCGCCGGGCCCCGCTCGGTTATGGGGGGAAGGTCCTGATTCTCTGCCGTGCCGGGCGCGGCGTCCGTCATGAGCGTCTCCAGTTTTGTTGATGGCCGCGCACCATCGTGTCATGCGCCGGACGGGTTCCGGCCGGTTCGGCCCGGGGCGGACGGCCGCCGTCCCCGGGGCGGACGGGACCGGTGGCCGTCCGCCCGGGAGAGCGGTCAGGCCGGGTTCAGTCCGGGGGCGCCCGCCTCGGAGACGAAGGAGGCGGCGGTGCGGACGGGGGCGCCGGGGGTGGTGACGGCGGGGACGGTGCGGTAGTCGGCGCGGGCGGTGGCGTGGTCGAGGGTGACGGTCACGTAGCCGCGGCGGCCGTTGTAGAACTTCATGTGCGGGTTGGCGGCCATGTACGCGTCCCAGTTGGCGGGCTTGTCCGCGCCGTCCTTGCCGCTGGAGACCGAGGTGGTGACGAACTCGACACCCATGGTGCGGGAGTCGGGGCGGGCGAAGTCCCGCTTGATGTCGAAGGCGTAGTGGACGTGGACGTCGCCGGTGAGGACGACGAGGTTGTCGGCGCCCGCCGCCTCGGCGCCGGCGAGCAGCCGCTCACGGGAGGCGGGGTAGCCGTCCCAGCTGTCCATGCTCACCTTGTACGCGTCGCCGGTGGTGGAGCGGCGTTCGGAGAAGGTGACCTGCTGGGGCAGGACGTTCCAGCGGGCGGTGGAGGAGCGCCAGCCGTCGAGGAGCCAGCGTTCCTGGGCGGCGCCGGTGAGGGTGCGCGCGGGGTCGGCGGATTCCGGGCCGGGGGCGTGCCAGCCGTCGCCGTACGCCTGGTCGGAGCGGTACTGGCGGGTGTCGAGGATGTCGAACTGGGCGAGCCGGCCGTAGCGGAAGCGGCGGTAGAGGCGGGCGTCGGCGCCGCGCGGGAGCTGGGGGCGGCGCAGCGGCTGGTTCTCCCAGTAGGCGCGGTATGCGGCGGCGCGGCGGGCGAGGAACTGCGCGCGGGGGGCGTCGTCCTCGCTGATGTCGGCGGCGTAGTTGTTCTCCACCTCGTGGTCGTCCCAGGTGACGATGAACGGGTGGGCGGCGTGCGCGGCCCGGAGGTCGGGGTCGGACTTGTAGAGGGCGTAGCGCAGCCGGTAGTCCTCCAGCGTGGCGGTCTCGTGGTTGAAGCGGTCGGGCAGGGTGCGGTCGGTGTAGTTGCGGGCGCCGCCGTTGGCGGGGACGGCGTACTCGTAGAGGTAGTCGCCGAGGTGGAAGACGACGTCGAGGTCTTCGTCGGCGAGGTGGCGGTAGGCGGTGAAGTAGCCGTCGTGGTACGCCTGGCAGGAGACGGCGCCGAGGCGCAGGGCGGTGTTGCGGGCGCCGGGGGCGGGGGCGGTGCGGGTGCGGCCGACGGGGCTGATCCAGGTGCCGGCGCGGAAGCGGTAGTAGTAGACGCGGTCCGGGGCGAGGCCGGTGGGTTCGATGTGGACGGAGTGGTGGAACTCCGGGTGGGCGTCGGCGCGGCCGCGGCCGGCGAGGCGGGTGAACTTCTCGTCGTAGGCGACCTCCCAGCGGACCGGGACGCGGGCGGCGGGCATGCCGCTGCCGGGTTCGTAGGGGCGGGGGGCGAGGCGGGTCCACAGGACGACGGAGCCGGGCTGCGGGTCGCCGGAGGCCACGCCGAGGGTGAACGGGTTCTCGGTGATGCGGCGCGGGTCGGCCTCGGCGGCGTGGGCGGCGCCGGGGCGCGGCAGGTTGGTGGCGAAGGCGAGTGCGGCGGCGGCGCCGGTGACGGTGAGGAAGCGCCGCCGTCCGACGTGCGCGGCGGCGTCCCGCAGCTCCTGGTCGTGCGCGGCCGTCCCCTGCTCGTGCGCTGCGTGCTGGGTCATCTGCCCCTCCCCTGACGGTGGTTGTCACCGGTGATTGCAGGGGCGGTGGACGGCGGGCCGCTGTCCCGTGCCCGTCGCATACATGACAGCTCGGTGAGAACTCGGCCCGCAACGGACGGGGCGGGACAAAGCGGGGGCGGTACGGGCCGCGCGGGCGGCGGCCGGGGGCGCGTTCCGGGCGCCGGGCGCTCCCTCGCCGGGGCCCGGGAGCCGGGCGCGTTCCGTGGTTCCGCACGCCCCGGCGCGCGTTCCCGGGACCGTACCCGTCGGCCCGGGGGCGTCCGTACCGGCCGCTCATTAGGCTCCACGGCATGGCAGAACTGATGACGCGGGACGGCTCCTGGATCTTCGACGGCGAGGCCGTACGCATCGTGCCCGGCAGTGAACGCGGGGTGCACCGGCTGCGGCAGGAACTGGGCGAACTCACCGTCCCGCTGACGGCCCTCGCCGGGATCTCCTACGAACCGGCGCGCAAGGGCGGCCGGTTGCGGCTGCGGCTGCGGGACGGCGCCGATCCGCTGCTCCAGGCCACCGGCGGTCATCTGCCGGACGACGCGAGCCCGTACCACCTGGCGGTCGACCCGGACCGGACCGGCGTCGCGGAGTACTTCGTCGACGAGATCCGGCGGGCGATGATGCTGGAGGAGGTCCCGGAGGGGCCGTGCGACCGCTATCTGCTGTCCGGTCCGCCGGTGCCGGTGTCGGGGGCGGGCGTCGACGGCACCGCGACGTTCGACGGGGAACGTGTGACCGTCACCTGGCGCTGGAACACCACCGAGCACAAGAAGAACGCCGGGCCCCAGGAGTTCGCCCTCGGCGAGCTGGCGGCGGTGGAGTGGCAGCCGTCGGCCGGGCTGGAATCGGGGTTCCTGCGCTTCCGGCCGCACGGCGTGAAGCCGTCCGTCACACCGGAACACGATCCGCACGCCATCGAGCTGTGGGGCTTCAAGAAGGAGAGCGGCACCGCCCTCGTCGCGGCGGCGGTCACCGCCCGGCTGCCGCACCCCGAGGCGCCGGGGCGGGGGTCCCCGGGCGGGGCGGCGGCGCCGGGGTCCGCGCCTGCCCACGGCCCGTCCGCGGCGCTCCGGGCCGCCGCGCCGCAGGGGGGCGCGGCGCGGCCGGGGGCTCCGGCCGAGGACCATGACGTGCTGCTGCGGCGCCTGCGGGAGCTGGGCGAGCTGCGGCGGGACGGGATCCTGACGGAGGAGGAGTTCGCGGCGGCGAAGGCGGCGGTGCTGGAGCGGTTCCACGGAGGGTGAGAAGCGCGGTCACCCCGGCCCCGCCCCCTCTCCCGGCCACCCCCTGAGACACCCCGCCGCCCGTCGGCCGCGGGTTCTACCCTGCCGCCATGGCACAGGTACAGGCACAGCGGACACCGGCCGGACCGGGGCCAAAGACGTACGGAGCGGGCGGGCCGGCCGGTCCGGACGCGGGTGAGGGCCGGGTCGCGGTGGTCACCGGCGCGGGCTCCGGTATCGGGCGGGCCGTGGCGCACGCCCTGATCGCCGGGGGCTGGCGGGTGGCGCTCGCCGGGAGGCGCGCCGGGGCCCTGGCGGAGACGGCGGCGACCGCGCCCCCGGGGCCGCCGCCCCACGCGCTGCCCACCGACGTCACCCGGTCCGCCGAGGTGGACGCCCTCTTCGCCGCCGTGCGCGACCGCTTCGGCCGCGTCGACCTGCTGTTCAACAACGCCGGGATGTTCGGGCCCGCGGTCCCGCTGGACGAACTGTCCGCCGACGACTGGCGGGCGGTCGTCGACACCAACCTCACCGGCGCGTTCCTCTGCGCGCAGGCCGCCTTCCGGTCGATGAGGGCGCAGGATCCGCAGGGCGGCCGGATCATCAACAACGGTTCGGTCTCCGCGCACACCCCGCGCCCGCACTCCGTCGCGTACACGGCGACCAAGCACGCGATGACCGGCCTGACCAAGTCCCTCTCCCTGGACGGCCGTCCGTACCGCATCGCCTGCGGGCAGATCGACATCGGCAACGCCGCCACCGAGATGACCGGCCGGATGCGGACCGGCATCCTCCAGGCGAACGGCACCACCGCCCCCGAACCCGTCATGGACGCCGCCGACGTGGCCCGCACCGTCGCCCACATGGCGGCCCTGCCCCTGGAGGCCAATGTGCAGTTCGCGACGGTGATGGCGACGAACATGCCGTACATCGGGCGGGGCTGACCCGCCCCGGCGGAACGGACCGCGCCCGCGCCGGGGCCGGAACGCACCCGGTACGGCGCGCCGTACGGACGCCGGGCGCCGGCCCGTACGGGTGCCCCGCCCCGGGTGGGCCGGTCTCGGGAATAGCGGGCCGGACCGGTGGGTTCTCGCCGCCATGACACGCGACGACAGTTCCACGGCACCCGGCGGCACCGGCACGGCGGTGCGCGCCGCCGCCGGGCCCGAAGTTCTGCGGTACACCGCTTTCTCCGACGATCCGGCCGGCGGCAATCCCGCCGGTGTCGTGCTGGACGCGTCCGGGCTGGACGACGCGGCGCGGCTCGCCGTCGCCGCGCGGGTCGGCTACTCCGAGACGGCGTTCCTCACCGCGCCGCCCGAGGGGCTGGGCGTCCCCGGGCGCGCGTTCACGGTGCGGTACTTCAGTCCGCTGGCGGAAGTCCCGTTCTGCGGCCATGCGACGGTCGCCGCCGCCGTCGCCCTCGCCGAGCGCCACGGCCCGGGTGAGCTGGTCTTCGCCACCCGTTCCGGCACCGTCCCGGTCACCGTCCGCGAGGTGGACGGCCGCCTCGTCGCCACCCTCAGCAGCGTCGAGCCGTACGTCACGGACGTCGCCCCGGCCGATCTCGCGGAGGCGCTGGCCGCGCTGGGCTGGCCCGCCGCCGATCTCGATCCGGCGCTGCCGCCCCGTATCGCCTACGCCGGGGCCCGCCATCTGGTGCTGGGCGCCGCGACCCGCGCCCGCCTGGCCGACCTCGACTACGACTTCGGCCGGCTGGCCGCGCTGATGCGGCGGCTGGATCTCACCACCGTGCAACTGGCCTGGCGGGAGAGCGGTTCCGTCTTCCACGTCCGCGATCCGTTCCCCGTCGGCGGTGTCGTCGAGGACCCGGCCACCGGCGCCGCGGCCGCCGCCCTCGGCGCCTACGCCCGCACCCTCGGCCTCGTCACCGCGCCCGTCACCCTCACCCTCCACCAGGGCCACGACCTGGGCCGCCCCGGTCTCCTCACCGTCGAACTCCGCGACGGCGACCCCCGCGCCCACGTCGGCGGCACCGCCACCGCCCTGCCGGAGGAGTGAACTTCCCTTTCCGGTAAGGGCGTTACGGGCGGAAGGGGCCTCGGGGCGCGGGCGGGCGGACGCCGCGCCCGGCCCGCCCGCGGCGCGGGGCGCCCGGCCCCTCCCCCGCCGGACCTGACCGAAATCCGCGTGGTCCGGACCATGGTCGCGGGCGGCTACCGCTCCGTATCGTGTTGGCCGCGCCGCCGACCGCCGTTCACCCCGTGTACGCCCGGGGGTGAGGCCGCTGTTGGCGGCGGCCTTGGACATTGTGCGGACCTTGTTCGCGACACCGGAGCCGTCGAAGGGCACACCGTGCGCAGTCGTCTTTCCCCCACCTCCCGCCGGTCCCCGCGCCGGATACCGCTGGTCCTCGGCACGGTCCTCGGCCTCACCGCCGCCGGGCTGGGCGGGACCGCGCTCGCCGCCGCGTCCGGCGGGCCGGACATCTCCTTGTCGTCCGGCTACCTCTCCGGCGCGGTCGGCGCCACCGGCGACCCGTCGGTGCGGGTCAAGCTGACAGGCGGGGACGCCGCGGCGCTGAAGGTGTCGGCGCGCGCCAGTTCCGACACCTCGGTGGCCACCGCCAAGGACGTCCACATCAGCGGCGACGGCGCGACCCGCACCCTCACCGTCACCGCCCGCGGCGTCGGCTACACCGATCTGACGATCGAGGTCACCGACGGCGACGGCGGCTCGGCCACCGCCACACTGCACTACGCGGCGTCCGCCGCCGTCCAGCACGCCGCCGACACCCGCTACTTCACCGGCTCCAGCGACGTGTCGGCCGCCGTGGACGTCGGCGGCGGCTACGTCGTCATCGCCGACGACGAGTCGAACGTGCTGCGCCTGTACGACCGCCGTACGGGCGGCGCCCCGCTCAGGACCTGGGACTTCAGCGACAAGCTGGGCGTCTCCAAGGAGATCGACATCGAGGCGGCGGCCCGCGTCGGCGACACGATCTACTGGACGGGCTCGCTCGGCAACAACAAGAAGGGCAAGTTCCAGCCGGACCGCGCCACCGTCTTCACCACCGAGGTCAGCGGCTCCGGCGCGGGGACCCGCCTCGCGCTCGGCGGCTCGTACAAGAAGCTCCGGGACGATCTGGTGGCCTGGGACGAGAAGCACGGCGACAAGTACGGCTTCGCCGCCGGTACGGCCGAGGGGCAGGTGCCCAAGCAGATCGACGGATTCAACGTCGAGGGCCTGGAGTTCGCGCCCGGCTCCACCAGCACCGCGTACATCGGCTTCCGCGCGCCGCTGGTGCCGCCGGAGAAGGGCGGCAAGGCGCTGCTGGTGCCGGTCACCAACTTCGACAAGGTCGTCTCCGACGGCGCCCGCGCCACCGTCGGCAAGCCCGTGGAGCTGGACCTCGGCGGCCTCTCCGTCCGCGACATCCGCAAGAACGCGGCCGGCCAGTACCTGATCGTCGCCGGTTCCTGGGACGCCGAGGACAACAGCGCCCCGTACGCCCTCTACACCTGGGACGGCGTCCCCGGCCACGCGCCCGCCAAGGCACAGGACCTGCCGACGAAGGACCCCGGCGGCTGGGAAGCGGTGGTCGACGTCCCCGACCTCACCGCCCCCGGCGCCCGCGCCCAGCTCCTCACCGACGACGGCTCCGCCGACCTCTACGGCGACGGCACCGAGGCCAAGGATCTCCCCCACGACGAGTGGAAGAAGTCCCGGGCCACGTGGTTCCCGGTGAGCACCAAGAGCGCCCACTAGCCTGTAGCTCCCCGGCCCCCGGTCCGTACGGAGCGGGGGCCGACGTATGTCCGGTGGCGGGGGCCGGCATGACGCGTCCGGGTGCCGGGCGCCCGGCCGGAACCGTGGCCGGGCCGTACCGCGTCCCTCTCCGGGACCGGGGAAGGACGCCATGAGCATCGACGCGCCCCGCCCGTCCGGGCGGTCACCGTACGACGGCCCGCCGCCCGCGAGTGTCCCGCCACCGCAGGCGTACGCACCGCTGTGGTGGCGGTTACGGGAGGACGCGTGGCCGCCGCTGGGTGAGGTGTTGCGGGGGCGGCGGGGGGAGATCTCCCCCGGGGTGATCGTGGTACTGGCCGTTCCCTGTCTGTGGTGGCTGACCGTGCCGCTGCTGATCAGCTACCAGATGGCCCGGACAGCACGGCTGCTGGCGCGCCGGGTCTTCCCCGTGCGCCCGGAGGGGGTCGTCGAGGACCGCGAGGTGCTGCGGGTGCAGCGGGTGCGGGCCTGGGTTGCTGTCGTCATGTCGGCGGCGTTGCTGGCCGTGTTCGGGGGGTGGAAGGACATGGCGGACGCGGGGTCGCAGGTGACGCAACGGATGATCTTCGCGCCGTGGGTGGCGCTGCCGAGCGCGGCGGTGGCGGTGGCGGTGCTCTTCCGGGTGGCCCGGCCCGGGGCGCGGCGGGCCATGGGGACGAAGCTGTGGCCGGCCTGCCGGTCCGCCCTGTGGTTCTTCGGCGCCTGGGTGCTGGTGCCGCTGTGGGCCGCGATGGCGTTCGAGGCGATGAGTCTGGCCTCCGGCCACCTCGGGTTGCTGACCATGCTGGCGCTGCTGTTCGTGTGCTGGACGCCGTTCTGGTGGCTGATCTTCTTCCTCGGCTTCGCCTCCGGCCCGGCGCTGCGGCACGCCTTCAACCTGTCCGCCCTGCACCCGCTGCTGCCCGCGCTGGTCACCACCGTCCTGGTCTGGGCGTTCGCCTTCCTCGGCCTGCGGTCGGGCGGTCTGCCGCCGGGCCCGGCGCCGCTCGCGGTCTGCGCGTTCCTCGGCGGCCCGGTGTCGGTGACGGCGGTGGCCTGGTGGGAGATCCACCGGCTGCGCCGTCGGCACGGGGTGCGGTGGCGGGGCTAGGGCGTCGGCGGAGGAGGGCCGCCCGGTGCGGGAGCGCGCCGGGCGGCCCTTCCGCCGTGTCCGGCGGGCCGGAGCGTGTCAGGCGGGCCGGAGCGTGGCAGGTGAACGGAAGGCCCCGCGCCGCGCCGACGGGCGCGGGACGTCAGACCGGCGGACGTCAGGCCGGCGGACGTCAGGCCGGGGAGAACTTGGCGACGTAGGTGTCGAAGGGTTCGATGCCGACGGCCGCGCGGAGTTCGTCCATGCGGTCGGGCTCCTCGCAGGGCCACGGGACGGGCGCCCCGTTTCGTACGCCGGCGATCTGGGTGCCGTAGATCTGTGCGCGGCCCTCGTTGACCCGGGTGCGGTCGCGGAGGAAGGCCAGTTCGCGTGGGGTGGCGTCGCCTGCCGCGACCGCCTGTTCCAGCAGGTGGAGGGCGCGGCGCTGGATGTCGAGCTGCCGGTCGGCGTGTTGGGCGATCAGCCAGGCGGCGCGGGCGGCCTCCTCTCCGACGCGTGCCGCCGTCGGCCAGCCGAAGGTGTCCATGATCTCGCCCAGCCGGTCACCGTGCCGGGCGGTCAGCCGCCGCCAGGCGAGTTGTCCGGCGGGGTCGTCGCTGTTCGCGTGGACCGCGGACCGGTGGTCGGCCGCGGCCATGTCCGTGAGTTCCGCGGCCAGTGCGGCGACGTCGTACGTCACTCTCAACTCCCGTTGCGAAGGGGGGCGTTGCGCGAGGTGCGCCTGTTGTCCGCAAGCGTAGGGGGCGCATCGGACGTAAAGATCATTCCGGGGAACGGTGACAGGAGGCCCTCCGCGCGGGGATGATGGATACACCCCGAAAACGGAAGAGGAGACGGACGCGGTGACGGCGCCGGGCCGGGTCGCCGGGGCGGTCGCGGTGGTGGTCCGTCAGGCAGGGTCCGGGGGCCGGACGTGGCGAAGGGCCGCCCGGTGCGGGAGTGCGCCGGGCGGCCCTTCGCCGTGCTCGGCCCCGGCTACAGCTCCGCCGCGACCGTACGGGCCTGGGTCAGGGCCTCCAGGAGGGTGGCGGGGGCGTGGGCGTCGCCGACACGGTGGAGGGGCAGGCCGCGGGCCTCCAGGGGGGCGGCGAGGTCGTCGGCGGGGACGCGGGCGGTGGACCAGACGAGTTGGCCGACACCGTCGACGGTGGCGCGTTCGCCGCTGAAGACGTTCTCGTAGCGGAGCGTGGTGCCGTCCAGGGACGTCGCGGCCGCGCCGGTGATCACCTCGACGCCGGCGGCGGAGAGTCGGGCGTGGATGCCGAGGCGGCTGGTGTACGGGACCGTCTCGGCCAGGGCGAGGCGGGGGGTGAGCAGTACCGTCCGCGGGTGGCGGGCGGCGAGCAGTTCGGCCACGGCGCAGGCCGCGGCGGAGTCGTCCTCGGCGAGGACGACGGCGGTGCCGGTGGCCGGGGTGTCCGGTGCGGTGGGGACGTCGCCGATCGCGGTGCCGCCGGCGGCGGGTGGCCGCATCCGGGCGCCGGTGGCGAGGACGACCGCGTCCGGTTCCGTGGCGAGTATCTCCGCCTCACCGGCGGGGGCGCCGCGGACGATCTCGACGCCGGAGCGGCGGGCCGCCGCCTCCTGGTCGGCGACGAGCAGGGCGAGGTCGCCGCGGCCGGGGAGCGCCGCCTCCGCGCGGGTGCGGCCGCCGAGACGGTGCCCGGCCAGCAGCGTCACGCGGTGGCCGCGGTCGGCGGCGACCCGGGCGGTCTCCAGGCCCGCGACGCCGCCGCCGACGACGGTCACCCGCAGCGGGGTGGCCGCCGGGGCGGGCGGCTCGGCCTCCTTCTCGGTACGGCCGAAGGCCGGGTTGACGGGGCAGGCGGCCGGGCGGCCGGTGTGCACCTCGCCCCAGCAGGCGTTGCAGTACACACAGGGCCGGATCAGCTCCTCCTGGCCCGCGCGGGCCTTGCGGGGCAGGTCCGGGTCGGCGACCAGGGCCCGGCCGAGGGCGACGAGGTCGGCGGCGCCGGTGCGCAGCGCGGTCTCCGCCTCGGCCGCGGTACGGATCCGGCCGACGGCGACGACCGGCACTCCCCCGGCCGCCTCCCGTACCTCGCGCTGGAGGTCCAGGTAGGGGCTGGGCGGATAGGCGGCGTCGGGGATGTGGTCGCCGAAGCTGGGCGCGATGGTGCCCTGGGCGAAGCACACGTAGTCGACGGGGGCGCCCTCCTGGAGGCGGGTGAAGACCTCGGCGGCGTCGGCGGGCCGCAGTCCGCCGCGTACGCCCTCGTCGCCCGGCATCTTCAGGCCGATGACGAAGTCCGGGCCGGTGGCGGCGCGGATGGCCTGGACGATCTCGCGCAGGAAGCGGGAGCGGCCGGTGGCGTCGCCGCCGTACTCGTCCTCGCGGTGGTTGGACCACGGGGAGAGGAAGAGGGAGAGGAGGTGGCCGTGGGCGGCGTGGAGTTCGACGCCGGAGAAGCCGCGGGCGGCGAGCATGGCGGCGGAGCGGGCGAACGCGTCGGTGAGCCGGGCGATGTCGCCGTGGGTCATGGGCCGCGGCATGGTGCGGCTGTAGTGGTCGGGGAGGGCGGAGGGGCCCATGGGGCGGGCGCCGTCGGTGGTCCACAGCTGGCTGCGGCCCAGGTGGTAGAGCTGGCCGATCATCCGGCAGTCGGCGCCCTCGACGGCGTCGGCGATCCGCGCGAAGCCGTCGTGTCCGGCCGGGTCGTAGGTGACCAGGGCGAACGGTTTGGGGGCGGACGTCGGGTCGACGGCCAGCGCCTCCGAGACGATCATCCCGGCGCCGCCGGCGGCCATCCGGGCGTAGGCGGCGACGGTGCGGTCGGTGGGGAGGTTCCCGGCGCCCAGGCCGGTGATCATCGCGGGGAAGGCGATGCGGTTCTTGACCTCGCGGCGGCCGAGCGCCATGGGCGTGAACAGCCGCTCGTAGGCGGTGGCGGCGGTCATGCGTCGTGCTCCAGCCAGAGTTCCGTCGGGCCGCGGAAGCAGATGTTCTTCGGGTAGTCGACGGGCTCCCCGGCCAGCCGCAGGTCCGGGGCGCGTTCGGTCAGCAGCTCCAGCATGGTGCCGATCTCCATACGGGCCAGCGGGGCGCCGAAGCAGTAGTGGATGCCGCGGCCGAAGGTGAGGTGGTGGCGGGCGGGCTCGCGGCGGATGTCGAACGCCTCGGGGTCCTCGAACGCCTGCGGGTCGTGGTTGGCCGAGCCGATCTGGAGGAGCAGCTTGGCGCCCTCGGGGACGGTGACGCCGCCGATGTCGACGGCGCGGGTGGTCTTGCGGCGCCAGGTGAAGAGGCTCGGGTCGTACCGCAGCGCCTCCTCGACGGCCTGCGGGACGAGGGAGGGGTCGGCGCAGAGCGCCTTCCACTGGGTGCGGTCGGAGAGCAGCCGCAGCAGGGCGCTGGTGGCGACGTTGGTGGTGGTCTCGTGGCCGGCGAAGCTGATCGCGTGGATGACGTTGGTGATCTCGTCGACGGTCAGCGCCTCCGGGTCGGCGAGGTGGACGCGGACGAGGTCGCTGGTGAAGTCGTCGCGGGGCTCGGCGACCCGCCGGTGGACGAAGTCGACGCAGTACTTCCAGTACCGGACCATGAACTTCGCGACGTCGGTCTGCTGCTCGGGCGTGGCGCGGCCCCAGGTGAACACCATCCGTTCGGCGGCGAGTTCCTTGAGCATCACGGTGTCCTCGGCGGGGAAGCCGATCAGCGCGAAGACCACGGAGGCGGGCAGCGGGTAGGTCAGTTCGTTGACGGCGTCGAAGCGGGGGCGGGTCAGCATCCGCGTGATGAGTTCGTCGGCGCGGGCCCGGATCGTCGGTGCGAGGACTTCGAGGCGGCGGGCGGAGAAGACCTTCAGGCAGTGGGAGCGGACCCGGCTGTGCTTGGGTTCGGGCCCGTTGGACATGGTGGGGCTGGTGCCGAAGCCGTCGGCGAGGAGGGCGCGGGCCTCCTCGTTCAGCGGGAAGACCGGTTCCTGGGTGTTGGCGCCGGAGAAGGTCCGGTGGTCCTTCATGATCCGCTCGATGTCGGCGTGCCGGGTGACCACCCACATGTCCAGCTCGGGGTGGTGGAAGACCGGGGCCTCTTCGCGGAGTTCGGCGAGGTGCGGGAAGGGGTCGGCGAGGAAGGCGGGGGCGAGCGGGTCGTAGCCCGCGCTGACGGGGCAGCTCATCGGGCGGCTCCGTCGACCGCGGCGCGCAGGGCGGTGCCGACGCGGGACATGTGCGGCTCCGCGCAGTCGAAGAGCGTGCTGGCCTCCGCGTCGATCTTGTCGATCTGTACGCGGGCGGGGTCCATGGCGCCGAGGGCCTTGGCGTACGGGGAGCCGGGGTCGACGACGTTCTCGCGGCGGGTGCCCTCGCCGACGGCCAGGACGTGCAGCCGGCCCTTGAGGCCGCCGGCCGGGCGGTAGGCGAACATCGCGCCGAGGTTGGCCTGGTAGACGGCGATGCGGTGACGCAGCACCTCGGGGTCGGTGCCGCCGAGGCCGGGCTGGGCGGCGAGGAAGTCCACGAGGATGTCGGTGCGCTCCTCCTCGGGGGCGGCGGCGATGCGCTCCAGCGGCAGGTCGACGGGGTGGCCGAGCAGCCGCTCGATGATGAAGCCGTAGTCGTGCAGGGCGCGGGTCTGGAGCGATTCGGACTCGGGCAGTTCCTTCCAGGCGCGGGCGAACGTCGGCATCAGGTGCAGGACGAGCGGCACCTCGGCGCCGGCGGCCTCCAGTTGGCGGGCGGCCTCGAAGGCGGGCAGGCCGCCCATGCAGTTGCCGGCGAGGTAGTAGGGGCCCTCCGGCTGGATGCGGCGGATCTCCTCGATGCCGCGGGCGGCGATCTCCTCGACGGTGGTGGTCGGGGCCTGGTCGCCGTCGAGACCGGGCGACTGGCAGGCGTAGACGCCCCAGGGCGACGGGATGTGCGGGACGTAGCCGCTCATGTAGGCGACGCTGCCCTCCGTCGCCGGGAAGAAGAACAGCCGGGGCGTGCCCTCGCGCAGCACCTTCAGGTGGGAGCCGGCCAGCTCCAGCAGGCGGGACTCGGCGTTCTTCTCGGCGAGCAGCCGCAGCAGGGCGAGGCGCTTGGTGTCGGACAGGTCGCTGACCCGGTTGGTGAGATCGGTCATGAGGGCTCCATGGGTGGGGACCGAGGGGGAGCTCGGTTCGGGAAGGGTGGGGAGGGAAACGCGGGCGGCGGCCGGGCCGTACGGCCCTTGGGGAGGTGGCCGCCGCCGGGGCGGCGCCCGGGGCCGGGCGCCGCGGTGGGGACGGGTTCAGGCGGCCGGGTCGGTCCCGGCCAGGAGGGCCGCCGCTTCCTCGTCGGAGAGGGATTCCAGGAGGGCGAGGGCGGCTTCGAGGTCGTCGGCGGGCCGCAGGTGCCCGGCGACGGACGCGACGGTGGCGTCCTGGAGGAAGGCGGGCAGCGGGACGCGGACGCCGGTGGCCTCGCGCAGCCGGTACAGGACGGTGGTGGCGGCCAGCGAGTGACCGCCGAGGCGGAAGAAGTCGTCGTACCGGCCGATGCCGGTGGTGCCGAGGACCTCTTCGTAGACCGCCGCGACGGTCCGCTCCTCCGGGGTGCTGGGGGGTGCGGCGACGGCGGTGGCGGGGCGGGGCGCGGGCACGGCGGTGCGGCGCAGGGCGCCCCGGTCGGTCTTGCCGTTGGCGGTGCGGGGCAGGTCGGGGTGGCAGACGAAACGCTGCGGGATGAGGGCGGGGCGCAGCAGTCCGCCGAGGTGGGCGGTGAGGGCGTCCTCGGTCGGCGGGGCGGCGGGGTCGGTGGCGAGGAGGTGGGCGATGAGCGTGTCGCCGTCGGCGGGGACGACGACGGCCTCGCGGACCGCCGGGTGGCGGCGCAGGGCCTGTTCGATCTCCTCGGGTTCGATGCGGTGGCCGCGGATCTTGAGCTGGTCGTCGGTGCGGCCGAGGTAGACGGGGGTGCCGTCGGGCAGGCGGCGGACGAGGTCGCCGGTGCGGTAGGCGCGTTCGGGGCGGCCGTCGCCGGTGTCGAGGGTGACGAAGCGTTCGGCGGTCAGGTCGGGCCGGTGGAGGTAGCCCAGGGCGAGGCCGTCACCGGCGATGTACAGCTCGCCGGGGACGCCGGGCGGTACGGGCATACCGTGCCGGTCGAGGACGTGCAGCGTGGTGTTGGCGACGGGTTCGCCGAGCAGGACCGGGCCGTCGCCGGGGGTGACGCGCCAGCGGGCGGACCAGATGGTGGTCTCGGTGGGGCCGTAGAGGTTCCACACCTCGGCGCAGGCGGCGAGCAGCCGGTCGGCGAGGTCGCGGCTGAGGGCTTCGCCGCCGGACCAGACGCGCAGCGCGGCGCGGCCGGTCCAGCCGGAGTCGAGCAGCATCCGCCAGGTGGACGGGGTGGCCTGGGCGACGGTGGCGGCGTGCCGTTCCAGCAGGGCGGCGAGGCGGTCGGGGTCGCGGGTCTCGGCGTCGGTGGCGACGACGAGGGTGGCGCCGGTGAGCAGCGGGGCCAGCAGTTCCAGCAGGGAGATGTCGAAGAACAGCGCGGTGACGGCGACGAGGGTGTCGTCCGGGCCGAGTCCGGGCCGCTCCGTCATGGTGGTGAGCAGGTTGACGAGGGCTGCGTGCGGCACTTCGACGCCCTTGGGGACGCCGGTGGAGCCGGAGGTGAAGAGGGTGTACGCCGCGGTCGTCCGCGGGTCGGGGACGGTGTCCCGCGGCGGCCGCCCGGCGGGTGCGGGGGCGGTGGCGTCGAGCGGGCGGACGCCGTCGGGGAGCAGGGCGGCGGTGTCCGGTCCGGTCCAGACGGCGTTCAGTCCGCAGTCGGCGGTGAGCTGCGCCAGGCGGGCGGCGGGCAGGTCGGGGGCGAGCGGGACGAAGGGCGTACCGGCGCGCAGGGAGGCGAGGACGGCGGCGACCATGTCGGCGGAGCGGTGCATGAGGATGCCGACCCGGTCACCCGGGGGTACTTCGGTGTGCAGCAGGGCGGCGAGGGCGTCGGCGCGTGCGTCGAGGTGGCGGTAGGTCCACTCCGTGTCGCCGCAGCGTACGGCGGTGGCGTCGGGGGTGCGGGCGGCCCGGTCGGCGAACAGCGCGTCGGCGGTGGCCTCGTGCGGGTAGGGCCGGGCGGTGTCGTTGGCGGCGGCCAGGGCCTGGCGGTCGGTGTCGGAGAGGACGGGGACGCGGGTGGTGGTGGCGTCGGGGTCGGCGGCGAGGCGGGTGGCGAGCTGCTGCCAGCGGCGGGCGAAGCCGTCCGCGGTGGCCGGGTCGAACAGGTCGGTGCGGTAGCGCAGTTCCAGCTCCAGCGTGTCGCCGGGCGCAGGCGTGAGGTACACCTCCAGGTCGAACTGGGTGGTGCCGGCGTCGAACGGTACGGGTGCGCAGGTCAGGCCCGGCAGGTCGAGGCCGCCCGGCAGGTCCTGGAGGGCGAGGAAGGTCTGGAAGAGGGCGTTGCGGCTGGGGTCGCGCTGCGGGGCGAGCCGTTCGACGAGCTGCTCGTAGGCGTAGTCGCTGTGGTCCCAGGCGGTGTGGCAGGTGCGGCCGGTGCCGGCGAGGAGGGCGCGGAAGGTGGGGCCGCCGGTGAGGTCGACGGGCAGCACGAGGGTGGAGACGAAGCAGCCGCCGGTGGTGTGGAAGCGGGCGTCCGGGCGGTTGGCGTACGGGGTGCCGACGAGGGCGCGGCCGGCGCCGGTGTGCCGGGCGAGCATCACGCCGTGCACGGCGAGGAGCGCGGCGAAGAGGGTGGTGCCCTCCGCCTCGGCGAGGGCGCGCAGCCGCTGTACGGTCGCGGCGGGCAGGGTGGCCGAGGCGGTGGCGCCGCGGTAGCCGCGCTCGCGGGGGCGGGGGTGGTCGGTGGGCAGGTCGGCGGGGGCGTCGGCGACGGCGTCGGTGAGGGTCTTCGCCCAATGGTCGAGGGCGGCGAGGCGGGCCGGGGCGTCGGCGACGGCGCGTTCGTGGGCGACGAACTCGGGGTAGTCCGCGGCCGGTTCGATCGCCGTGCCGGCGAACGCGGCGGAGACGCCGTCGAGCAGCAGGCCGTACGTCCAGCCGTCGGCTATGAGGTGGTGGACGGTGACGCCCCAGATCCAGTCGTCGTCGCCGAGGCGGACCAGCGCGGAGCGGAGCAGCGGCGGGCGGGACAGGTCGAAGGGGCGGACGAGGTGGGCGCGCAGCGGCGCGGCCCAGTCGCCGTCCGGGCCCGGGTCGAGAACGGTGGTGGTGACGGTGGCGGTGTCGGGCAGGAACTGCACGGGATGGCCGGTGAGTTCGGCGAATCCGGCGCGCAGGCCCGGGTGGGCGGCGAGGACCGCGCCGAGGGCCGTGTCGAGGGCGGCGGCGTCGAGCCGGCCGCGCAGCCGGTGGGCGTAGCTGAAGGTGTAGCCGGTGCCGGTGGTGTCGAGTTCCTGGAGGAACCACAGGCGGCGCTGGATGCCGGAGAGGGGCAGCATCCGCCGGTCGGCGAGGCGGGCGAGGAGGGCGTCGCGGTGGGTGGCGACGTCGGCGCGGAGTTCGGGGGTGAGGACGGTGGCGGGGCCGCGCAGCCGGAGGGCGCCCGCCTCGGCCCGCAGGTCGCCGCCGCGGGCGACGAGAGCGGCGAGGACCGGGTCCGTGGGGTCGGTCACAGCAGTACCTCCGTGGGGGCGTCCGGGACGTGGCGTGCGCCGGCGGTGGCGCCGAGGGCTTCCTCGGCGAGGGCGGTGAGTGAGGGTGCGGCGAGGATCCGGGAGACCTTCAGGTCGGCTCCCAGGTCCTCCAGCAGGGTGTTGCGCAGCTGCATGGCGGCGAGCGAACCGGCGCCGAGCGCGAGCAGCGGGACGTCGTCCCGCAGGTCGGCGGGGTCGGTGCCGAGCAGGGCCGCCAGATGGACGGTCAGATGGCGGCGGATCAGCGCGGCGGCCTCGGCGGGTGAGGAGGCGGCGGCGATCCGGTCGGCGGCGGGCGCCTGCTCCGGGCCGTCCTCGGCGGTGGGCAGCGGGTCGGTGATCCAGTAGCGGCGGCGCTGCCAGGGGTAGGCGGGCAGCGCCGTCAGGGGGCCCGCGGGCAGCGGGAGGCGGTCCCAGTCGAGGTCGGCGCCGGCGGTGTGCAGGACGGCGAGCGCGCGGGTGAGGGTCGTACGGTACGGCTCGTCGCGGCGGAGCGAGCCGGTCGCGGCGCCCTCCTGCCGGGTGCGGACGAGGTCGGCCAGGGCCGGGGCGAGCACCGGGTGCGGGCCCATCTCGACGAAGCAGACCGGCCCGCCGCCGGCGATCTCCCCGGCGGCGTCCGCGAACCGTACGGGCTCACGGAAGTTGCGCGCCCAGTACCCGGCGTCCAGGGCCTCGCCGGGGTGGGCGCGGCCGGTGACGGTGGAGACGAACGGGACCTGTTCGGCCCGGGGCGCCAGGGACTTCAGGGCGCGGCGCAGGTCCGGCAGGAGCGGTTCGACCTGGCGGCTGTGGGCGGCGGCGTCGACCTGGAGGACACGGGCCAGGGCGCCTTCGGCGTCGAGTTTGCGGGCCGCCTCGGCGATCTCGGCTGCGTCGCCGGTGAGGACCGTGGCGCGCGGCCCGTTGGCGGCGGCCAGTTCGGCGCTCGGGGCGTACGGCGCGACCCGGGCGAGGGCGGTGTCCGGGTCGAGGTCCACCAGCAGCATGGCGCCGCGGCCGGTCAGCCGGGCCAGGACCGCGCTGCGGCGGCAGATCACCCGGACCGCGTCGGGCAGCGACAGCGCCCCGGAGGCGTACGCGGCGGCGGCCTCGCCCATGCTGTGGCCGACGACGGCGTCGGGCGTGACGCCCCAGGACCGCCAGAGCGCGTCGAGGGCGACACCGACGGTGAACACGGCGGGCTGCACCTGCTCGATGGCGTCCGGGTCGAGCGGCCGTTCCCCGGTCAGCCAGGGCAGCAGGTCCACCCCGCCCTCGGCGAGGATCAGTTCGGCGCAGGCGTGGGCCGCGCGGCGGAACGCGGGCTCCTGCCGGTACAGCTCCTGGCCCATCGCGGCGTGCTGGCCGCCCTGCCCGGGGAAGACGAAGACGGTCCGGGTGGTGGCGGCGCGGACCCGGCCGCGCACCGGGCCCGGCGGCCGTTCCCCGTCCGCGTACGCGGTGAGGACGGCGGCGCTCTCCCGGGCGTCGGTGGCCACGAGGGCGAGCCGGTGCTCGTGGTGGCCGCGGTGGGCGGCGAGGGTGTGGCAGATGCCGGTCAGGTCGCCGGGGGCGGCGGCGAGACGGCCGGCGATACCGCGCGCCGCGTCGGCGAGCGCCTTCTCGTCGCGTCCGGAGACGGTGAGCAGCGCGGGCCACGCGGGGCGGGCGGGCCCGGTCGGCAGGGCGCGGGCCGTCCCGGCGAGCTGGGCGGCGGCCGGTTCGCCGCGGCGCATCGACACCAGGGCCGCGCCGCGCCCGCCGAGTATCCGCTCGGTGTCGAGCTGGGTGACGGGGTGCGGGTTGACGTCGAGGAAGTGGCGGTGGCCGCGGGCGGCGAGCGCGGCGATGCCGTCGCCGAAGAGGACCGGCTCACGCAGGTTGCGGCACCAGTACCCGGCGTCCAGCTCCTCGCCGGGGACGGGCGCGCCGGTGACGGTGGACCACATCGGTACGGTGCCGGGCCCGGGGGCGAGCCCGGCCAGCGCCTTGCGCAACGGGGTCAGCAGCGGGTCCATGTGCGGCGAGTGCGAGGCGTAGTCCACGTCGATCGGGCGGACGGTGACGTCCCGCGCGGCGAGCGCCGTGGTCAGCGACGCGATCGCGGCGCGGCCGCCGGAGACGACGGTACGGTCCGGCCCGCCGACGACGGCCACCGCGAGGTCGGCGGCGCCGTGTTCGGCGAGGGCGGCGCGGGTGGCGTCGGCGTCCAGGCCGACCACCGCCATGGTGCCGTCGGGGGCCCGGTCGTCGACGAGTCCGGCGCGGAGGGCGACCAGCCGCGCCGCGTCGTCCAGCGAGAGGGCACCGGCGACGTGCGCCGCCGCGATCTCGCCCATGCTCTGTCCGATCACGGCGGCCGGGCGCACGCCCCGGTCCGCCCAGAGCGCGGTGAGCGCGACCTGCATGGTGAAGACGGCGGACTGTACGGAGGCGGTGTCGTCCAGCGGCTCGGTGCGCAGGGTGAGGAGGTCCTTGACGCTGCGCCCGCCGAGGTGCGGGGCGAGCGCCCGGTCACACTCCCGCACCGCCCGTGCGAACGCCGGCTCCGCCATCAATTCCACGGCCATGCCCGGCCATTGGGAGCCCTGCCCGCCGAAGACGAAGACGGGGCCGGCGGTTTCGCCGGGGGCGTGGGCGGGGGTTCCGGCGGAGGCGTCGGAGGCGTCGGCGGGAGTTCCGGCGACGGCCGCGGGTGCGGCGGGCTCCCCCGGCACGGTCGTCCCCGCCGTCTCCGCCGCCTCCTCCCGGGGCGCCCCGGAGAGCAGCACATGGCAGTTGGTGCCGCCGAAGCCGAAGCCGCTGATCCCGGCCCACGCCTCCTCGTCCGCGGCGCCCGGCCAGGGCCGTGCCTCGGTGGGCACCGCGAGCCCCAGCTCGGCGAAGGGGATGTGCGGGCTGGGCGACTCGAAGTGCAGATTGCGCGGAATCTGACGGTGGTGCAGCACCAGCGCGGTCTTGACGAGTCCGGCCACCCCGGCGGCCGCCTCCAGATGGCCGATGTTGCTCTTCACCGCCCCGAGCAGCAGCGGCGCGTCCGCCGCCCGTCCCGGCCCGTAGACGGCGCCCAGCGCCCCGGCCTCGATCGGGTCGCCGAGCATGGTGCCGGTGCCGTGGGTCTCGACGTACCGCACGGCGGCGGGGTCGGCCCCGGCGTCCGCGCAGGCGCGGCGGATCACCGCTTCCTGCGCCTGCGGGCTGGGCGCGGTCAGCCCGTTGCTGAACCCGTCGTTGTTGACGGCGCTGCCGCGCAGCGTGCAGTAGATACGGTCACCGTCGGCGCGCGCCTTCGACAGGGCCTTGAGCACCACCAGCCCGCCGCCCTCACCGCGGACGTAGCCGTTGGCGCGGGCGTCGAACACCTTGCAGCGGCCGTCGGGGGCCATCGCGCCGAAGTGCGACATCGCGACGGTGCCCGCCGGGTCGCAGAAGAGGTTGACGCCGCCGACGAGCGCGAGATCGCACTCCCCCGCGAGCAGACTCCGCCGCGCCTGGTGCAGCGCGACCAGCGACGACGAGCACGCGGTGTTCACCGTCAGGCTGGGCCCGGTGAGGCCGAGGGTGTAGGAGACGCGGGCGGAGATGATGCTGAGGTCACCGCCGGTGGCCGAGTGCGCGGTCAGCCGGGTCGGATCGGCGGCGGTCAAGGCGGCGTACTCGCTCCACATCGCCCCGACGAACACCCCCGCCTCACGCCCCCGCAGGCTCCCCGGCACGATCCCGGCGTCCTCCAGCGCCTCCCACGCCAGCTCCATCACCAGCCGCTGCTGGGGGTCCATCTGGCGTGCCTCGGCGGGCGATATCCCGAAGAACAGCGGGTCGAACCCGTCGATCCGGTCGAGGAACCCGCCCCACCGGGTGGCCATCCGGCCGGGCTCCCCGGGCGCGTACCACTCATCCGCCGACCAGCGCTCCGCCGGTGTCTCGACGACCGCGTCGCGCCCCTCGGTCAGCAACTCCCAGTACGCGGCGAGGTCCGGCGCGCCGGGGAACCGCGCGGCCATCCCCACCACGGCGACCGGCTCGTCCACCGCCCGCGGCGCCGCACCGCCGGCCGCCGCGACCGGCTCGGGCCGCTCGCCCGCTCCGGCCAGATGCCGGGCCAGCTCCGCCGGGGTCGGGCAGCTCCAGGCGAGGGTGGAGGCGAGCGGCCGCCCGATCCGCCGCGACGCCTCGGCGACCAGCCGGGTCAGCGCCATCGAATCGAGCCCGTACGAGGTGAACCGCCGGTCCGCGCGGATCTCACCGCGCGCCCGTCCACTCGCCCCGGCCACCCACTCCAGAAGCCAGCCCTCCAGCTCTCCGGCGTCCGCGGCCGACGGCCCCCCGGGGCTCGCGTCCGGGCCGTGCGACGCTCCGCGCCGCGGGTCGATCCGCTCAGCCATCCCTGAACTCCTCTGCGCCACCACTCATCGAGTGTGGAGTGCTGTCTTACGGGCGGGCGCCCCGGCGACGACGGCCGGAGCGCCGGGCACACGGTCGGGGAGTCCGCTCCCATGTGCCCACGACGGACAAACGGAACGCGATCAACGCTGTGTGCAATCCCAGGCACAGATTGTCAATGGCTCAACCACAGCCACACCTCCGTTTGGATGTAGCATGCACCAATCGTTCGTGATATAGCCCCCATCTGCAGCTTCCCTCTCCTCCACCACCCCCGCCCCCACCCGAACGGACAGCCGGAACGGCACCCCCGCCCCCACTCGGGCCCGGCCCGCGGAGCCGTCGTTCGCGCCCCTTCCGGCCTTCTCGCGCCGGGGCCGAATTCGGGTCGTCGGGACCGCCGGCCCGCACCCCTGTCCGTGGTCCAGGTCACACGATTGCCCTAGGCTCGTGGGGCTCGCCGGCCGACCGAGAGTCAAGGGGGACCATTGCCTTCGGCACCGTCATCTCAGAACGGCGATCCGGATCCGGACCGGAGCCCCGCCCCGGGAGAGGGCGGCCCTGATGCAGGAGAGGACCAACTCCCGACGCCCCAGCGGCACTTACGTACGGGCCGGGCCAGGGCATGGTTCGGCGGGCTGAGCGAAGCCGGCAAGGTCGCTCTCCTCACCGCGGTGATCACCACCGTCGGCGGCGGAGCGTTCGGCGTGGTCAACGCCGTCATCCCCGTGGTGACCAGCCAGGACGAGGGGAACAAGACCAGCGGCGGAAAACCGGGGAGTGAGGCTCGGAGCACTCCCCCCTCCGGACGCGGCACACCTGCCGCCGGGCCGGCCCCCTTGCCGCCTCCGGCCAAGTGCGGAGGCGCCCACGACGGCTGGAGCGAAATGCGGCCCATCGGCACAGCCCCTGAATTCGATGCGGCTCATATGGACGTCGACTTCGCCGACGTCAACGGCGACGGGTTCGACGACTACTTGGTGGTCAATCGCGAAACCGGTGAAGTGAAGGCATGGAAGAACCTCAATTCGATCAATGAGAAGAACCAGTTCCGCTGGGAAGAGCCTGGAAAAACTTTGACCACCGGCCCCGGCAGACTTTCCGCGAACAACTACATTGATTTCGCCGACCTCGACGGCGACGGACTCGACGACTACCTGATGGTCGACCGTGAAACCGGAGCCGCGAAGGGATGGAAGACGAGCGCTTCAAAGGAACACCAGATCGTTGAAGCCGGCGCCCTCGGCCGGCCCACCTGGACGATCGAAGCGCGGATTCCCCGCGCCACGGCAGGGAACACCAGGGTGATATTTGCCGACCTCGACGCGGACGGCCGCGACGACCACCTCACACTCGACCTTGATTCCGGAACCGTACAGGCGTGGTCCAACCGTGCGGGCAGCGACGGCGGTCAGCCCGACTGGAAGTCCATCGGACAATTCCGTCCCACCGGATTGAACGAGAAGGACGTGCCCACCTTCGCCGACGCGGACTGCGACAATCGGGCGGACTACCTGATCAGCACCGCGGCCAAGCCCCTGAACGTGTCACTGAACGGCGGCATCGAAAGCAACGGGCAGCCCCGCTGGGGAAAGGAATTCGAGATCGCCAACGGCGGCGGATTCGACCCTGGAACACAACAACGCGATTTCGCCGACCTCAACGGTGACGGACGGGACGAAGTCCTGTGGGTCGACACCGATACCGGAAGGGTGACACCTCATATCAACAAGGGCGGCGACCCCGCCCCTCTGAATTCCTAGGGCACCGCAGCCCGGAACTCTCACCGGGAGCGACTGCCCCGCCCCACCGGAAATCAAGGGCCCCTGACCTGGAAAACTCCAGGTCAGGGGCCCTTTTAGCAGCTAGCCGGCGGACGAGACCGGCCTGTACGCCGGGTTCTGTCTCCCCCGGTCCTCGCGGGCCGAGGGGAGGCGGCCATCCATCTAGGGCTGTCGTTGCCGGCAGCCTCGTGCGGTCTACCCGCGGACTCGGGCGGGCAGCCCTCGATCGTCCGCGCAGGAGCGCCGGGGCGCTCCCTCTTGACCTTGCTCCGGGTGGGGTTTACCGAGCCCTCCGAGTCACCTCGGAGGCTGGTGGTCTCTTACACCACCGTTTCACCCTTACCGGTGCCTTGCGGCGCCGGCGGTCTGTTCTCTGTGGCACTGTCCCGCGGGTCACCCCGGGTGGGCGTTACCCACCACCCTGCCCTGTGGAGCCCGGACGTTCCTCGGGAGGTCGTAAGACCTCACGCGGCCGCCCGGCCGGCTCGTCCGCCGTGGTGACCATGCTACCCGGCCGCGACCGCCGGTCAGGCCGGGGTGAAGCGGACGGGTTCGCTGCCCGGTTCGGCGGCGGCCAGGCGGACGCGGAGGGCGTCGCCGGGGTGCGGGGCGGGGGCGCCGGGCGGGACGGTGAGGTGGCCGGCGACGGCGGGTTCGCGGAGGTGGACGGTCACCCCGGCGGCGTCGGAGCCGGTGCCGGTACCGGCTCCAGTTCCGGCACCGGCACCGTCATCGGCTCCGTCACCGGTCTCCGTCACGACGGCGTCGAAGGTCTCGCCGATCCGGTCGCGCAGCAGGGCGGCGGCGACGAGGGCGACGCACTCGCTTTCCGCCTCGTCGGCGCGGCGGGCGCCGGTCGCCATCGTGGCGGGCAGTCCGGGCAGGACGGAGCGGACCCAGGGCGGGGGCGCGATTCCGGCCGAGGCGGCGAGGCAGAGTTCCGAGGTGTAGCGGTCGACGAGGCGGCGCAGCGAGGCGGTGGCGTGGGCGTAGGGCAGGGCGACGGCGGCGTGTACGGCGGCGGACGGCGGGGGCGGGCGGCCGTCGAACGCGAGGTAGTCGCCGCCGCGCAGCACGGTGGCGCACTCCTGGAGGAACGCGGCGTGGGTGGCACGGTGCGGGTCGAGACCGCGGACGAGCGCCGCGTACGACGTGTGGTGCGGCCAGTCGACGCCGAGGGCGCGGGCGGTGCGGCGCAGGCGGGCGACGGAGCCGTCCGGGGCGGTGGGCAGGGTGCGCAGGATGCCGGTGCCGGCGGCGAGCATGAGGTCGGCGGCGGCCACGCCGACGAGTTGGGCGAGTTGGGCGGTGAACCGTTCGGCGGGCAGCGGGGCGCGGTGGGTGAGGGCGTAGTGGCCGTCGTGGACGGTGAGGCGGGCCTCGGGGACGTAGAGGGAGATGCCGCCGCGGGCGCGTTCGCGGGCCTCGCGCAGCAGTCCGGTCTCGCGGAGCAGGGCGAGGGGTTCCTCGGCGGTGCCGTCGTCGAGGATCCGCTGGACGGCCGGGTGGTCGAGGCGGGCGCGGGAGCGGACCCGGGCGCGGCGGACGGAGGCGGTGGTGAGGTCGCCGTCCGCGTCGAGGTCGAGTTGCCACAGGACGGCCGGGCGGTCCTGGTCGGGCAGGAGCCCGGCGGCCCGCTCGCTGAGGGCGTACGGGTGGAGGGGGACCCGTTCGTCGGGGAGGTCGAGGGTGGCGACGCGGTGGTGGGCCTCGGCGTCGAGGGCGCCGCCAGGGGTGACGAAGGAGGCGACGTCGGCGACGGCGTAGTGGAGGCGGAAGCCGCGTCCGCCGGGGCGGCGGGCGAGGAACAGCGCGCGGTCGAGGTCCGGGGCGCCGGGCCGTTCGAGGGTGAAGAGCGGCAGGTCGGTGGCGTCGGCGAGGCTGTGGGCGGTGGCGACGTCGCCGGTGGCGGTGGGGATGCGCGGGGCGAGCGCCGCGCTGTCGGCCTCCGCCTGCGCGGTGGGCGGGAAGTGCTCGGGGATCTCCAGCCGCCAGCGCAGCCCGCGCAGTGCGGCCCCGAGCGGGTCCTGCGCGGCGTCGGTCACATGCATGGGACGGCGGGCCATGTCACCGAGCGTAAGGCGGTACGCCGCGCTCGGCGCGGTATGACGGGGCGCCCCGGGGCCGGTCGGGTGCGGGCCGCCATCATGGGGTTGAGCTGGGGTTCCGTCGTGGTGGGTGGCGGGCGGCAGGACCTACCCTTTTGCGGGGTCCGTGGCGCGGTGTGGGCGCGGGCCCGTACCGCGTTCGTCGTGTGAAGGAGAAGACCGTGCTGGTGCTGTTGCCGCCGTCCGAGGGGAAGGCCGCGGGGGGCGAGGGGGCGCCGCTGGAGGTGGCCGGGCTGTCGTTGCCGGGGCTGGGTGCGGCGCGGGAGACGGTACTGGCGGAGTTGATCGCGCTCTGCTCGGGCGATGAGGACAAGGCGCGCGAGACGCTGGGCATCGGTGCGGGGCTGCGGGGCGAGGTCGCGAAGAACGCGGCGCTGCGGACGGCGGGCACCCGGCCCGCCGCGGAGATCTACACCGGAGTGCTCTACGACGCGCTGGGCCTGACGACACTGGACGCGGCGGCGCGGGAGCGGGCCGACCGGTCGCTGCTGGTGTTCTCCGGGCTGTGGGGCGCGGTGCGGCCCGGTGACGCGATCCCGTCGTACCGCTGCTCGATGGGGGTGAAGCTGCCGGGTCTCGGCGCGCTCGGTGCGTACTGGCGGGAGCCGATGGCGCGGGTGTTGCCGCAGGTCGCGGCGGCCGGGCTGGTGCTGGACCTGCGGTCGGCGGCGTACGCGACGGCGTGGAAGCCGAAGGGCGAGGTCGCGGGGCGGACGGCGACGGTGCGGGTGCTCCAGTCGAAGATCGTGGACGGGGTGGAGAAGCGGTCGGTGGTCAGCCACTTCAACAAGGCGACGAAGGGACGGATGGTCCGCGATCTGCTGACCGCCGGGGTCTCCCCGGAGAACCCGGCGGAGTTGGTGGAGGCGTTGCGCACGCTCGGCTACACGGTGGAGGCCGAGGCCCCGGCGCGGGCGGGCCGCCCGTGGGCGGTGGATGTGATCGTCACGGAGCTGTAGGGCCGGTGGCGGGAACGGAGGGCGAGGACGGGAGCGGGGGCGGGAACGGGGGGCGGGGAAAGGGGTACGGAAGCTGGAGCCGAGGCCCGGCAGAGGTGCCGGCCAAGACGGACGCCAGGACCGGCCACCGTCATCCGCCACCGTCACCAGCTACCGCGAGCCCTCCCGGCTCCCGGCTCCCGGCTCCCGGCTCCCGGCTCAAGCACCTCGTTGCATGCTGCGCAACGCTCGTTGCGTATTACGCGCGTCGGGGCGCACTATGGGCGCGTGACGCACGCTGACTCCTCCCCCGCGCCCGATGTGCCCGCCTCCGTGCTGGGTCTCGCCCCTGTCCTTCCGGTTGTGGTGATCCAGGAGGTCGCCGACGCCGTGCCGCTCGCCCGTGCGCTGGTCGACGGGGGGCTGCCGGCGATCGAGGTGACGCTGCGGACGCCCGCCGCGCTCGACGCCATCGCCGCCATCGCCGCCGAGGTGCCGGACGCGGTGGTCGGCGCGGGCACGCTGCTGACGCCCGAGCAGGTCACGGCGGCGTGCGGGGCCGGGGCGCGGTTCCTGGTGAGCCCCGGGTGGTCGCCGCGGCTGCTGGCCGCGATGGAGGACAGCGGGGTGCCGTTCCTGCCCGGCGTCTCGACGGCGTCGGAGGTGGTGACGCTGCTGGAGCGCGGCGTACGGGAGATGAAGTTCTTCCCCGCCGAGGCCGCGGGCGGCGTGCCGTATCTGAAGTCGCTGGCCGCGCCGCTGCCGCAGGCCCGGTTCTGCCCGACCGGCGGTATCGGCGCCGCCTCCGCGCCGTCCTACCTCGCCCTGTCCAACGTCGGCTGCGTGGGCGGTACGTGGATGCTCCCGGCCGACGCGCTGGCCGCGAAGGACTGGGGCCAGGTCACCGGACTCGCCCGCGAGGCCGCCGCGTTGGCGGGCTGACGATCCGGCCGTGACGACGGCGGGCCCGGCACCTCCCGCGGGTGCCGGGCCCGCCCTCGTACCGCGTCAGCGCAGGTGGGAGGTGTCGTTCAGGAGCCGGAGGGAGGCGTTGCCGTCGGCGTAGTACGCGACGGCGGAGAGCGAGGCGGCGGAGAGTTCCATCCGGAACAGCGCCTCGGGCGGGGCGCCGAGCGCCAGCCGGACCAGTTGCTTGATCGGCGTGACGTGGGTGACCACGAGGACGGTGCGGCCCGCGTACCGGGTGGTCAGCTCGGTGCGGGCGGCGGCGACCCGGCGGGCGACCGCCGCGAACGTCTCGCCGCCGCCGGTCGGCGCCGCGCGGGTGGAGCCCAGCCAGGCGTCGAGATCGTCCGGGTACCGTTCGCGGACCTCGCCGAACGTCAGGCCCTCCCAGGCGCCGAAGTCCGTCTCGCGCAGTCCGTCCTCGACGCGGACGTCGAGGCCGAGCCGGTCGGCGACCGTACCGGCGGTCTGCCGGCAGCGGCGCAGCGGGGAGCTGACGACCGCTTCGATCGTGCCGCGGGCGGCCAGCGCGGCGGCGGCCGCCTCGGCCTGCCGCAGTCCGGCCGGGGAGAGTTCGGGGTCGGTGCCGCCGCTGCCCGAGAAGCGCTTCTGCGGGGTCAGCGCCGTCTCGCCGTGGCGCAGCAGGACGAGGGTGGCGGGTCTGCCCAGGTCGGCGGTGCCCCAACCGACGGACGGAGTGGCCGCCGCGGCCCTGTCCGTACCGCCGCGCGCCGGGGTGTCGAGCGCCGCGCGGGAGGCGGCGGGCCGCCACTGCCGGCCGTCGCGTCCGGCGTCCATCGCCTCGTTGGCGAGCCGGTCGGCGTGCTTGTTCTCCGCCCGGGGGATCCACTCGTACGAGACGAGGTCCGCGGGATGGGCGGCGGCCGCCTCGGCGGCGAGCGGCTTCATGTCGGGGTGCTTGATCTGCCAGCGGCCCGACATCTGCTCGACGACGAGTTTGGAGTCCATCCGCACCCGGACACGGGCCGCCGGGTCGAGGGCGTGGGCCGCCCGCAGTCCGGCGACGAGGCCGCGGTACTCGGCGACGTTGTTGGTGACGGTGCCGAGGAACTCGGCGGCCTCGGCGAGGGCTTCGCCGGTGGCCGCGTCGAGGACGACGGCGCCGTAACCGGCCGGCCCCGGGTTGCCCCGGGACCCGCCGTCGGCCTCGACGATCAGGGTGCGGGTCACGGCCTACAGACCGGAGTCGGGCGTGCGGACCAGGATGCGGCTGCAGTTCTCGCAGCGCACGACGGTGTCGGCGGGGGCCGAGCGGACGTCGTTCAGCTCGGTGAGGTCCAGCTCCAGGCGGCAGCCCTCGCAGCGCCGCTGGTAGAGGCGGGCGGCGCCGATACCGCCGTGCTTCTCGCGCAGCCGGTCGTAGAGCTTCAGCAGGTCGGCGGGGATGTCGGCGACGGTCAGCCCGCGCTCCTTGGTGACCGTCCCGGCCTCGGCGTCGATCTCCGCGTACGCGGCGTCGCGGCGGGCGGTGACCTCGTCGACCTTGGCCTGGGCGGCGGCGACCTGCTCGGAGAGTTCGGCGGCGCGCGTCTGGGCGGCCTCGCGGCGCTCCATGACCTCCAGGACGATGTCCTCCAGGTCACCCTGGCGCTTGGCGAGGGAGGCCAGTTCGCGCTGGAGGCTCTCCAGGTCCTTGGGCGAGGTGACGGCGCCGGAGTCCAGGCGCTTCTGGTCGCGGGCGGCGCGCTGGCGCACCTGGTCCACGTCCTGCTCGGCCTTGGTCTGCTCGCGGGCGGTGTCGCTCTCCTCGGTCTGCGCGGCGACGAGCAGGTCGCGCTGCTGGGTGAGGTCGGCCTCCAGGGCGGTCAGCTCGGCCAGCTCGGGGAGGTTCTTGCGCTTGTGCGCGAGCTGGGTGAGGCGGACGTCCAGGGCCTGGACGTCGAGGAGGCGGATCTGGTCGGCGGGCGCGGCGTTCAGCGGGGGGCTCCTGTGGTGTGTGTCGGGGTGGACGGGACGGACGCCGCGTGGGCGGTCCAGGGGTCGGTGACCGTACGGGAGACGTGCGTGCGCAGGCCCCAGCCGTGGCGGTCGGAGACGGCGTCGAGCTGGGCGGCGGCCTGCTCGCACCAGGGCCATTCGGTGGCCCAGTGGGCGGCGTCGAGCAGCGCCGGGGGGACGGCGCCCGTGCTCTGGGTGGCCTCGGAGGCCGGGTGGTGGCGCAGGTCGGCGGTGAGGAACGCGTCCACCCCGGCGGCCCGCACCGCGTCGAAGAGGCTGTCGCCCGAGCCGCCGGAGACGGCGAGCGTACGGATGACGCGCTCCGGGTCGCCGGCCGCGCGGACGCCCTGCGCGGTGGCGGGCAGCCGGGCGGCGGCGTACGCGGTCAGCTCGGCGAGGGTCATCGGGTGCGGCAGTTCGCAGACCCGGCCCAGGCCGCGGCGGCCGTGCGGGTCGGTGGCGTCGGGTACCAGCGGGCCGGTGATCCGCAGGTCGAGGGCGCCGGCGAGGGCGTCGGAGACTCCCGGGTCGGCGGTGTCGGCGTTGGTGTGCGCGACGTGCAGGGCGACGCCGCCGCGGATGAGGGTGTGGACGACCTTGCCCTTGAAGGTGGACGCCGCGACCGTCGTCGTCCCGCGCAGGTAGAGCGGGTGGTGGGTGACGAGGAGGTCGGCGCCGAGGGAGAGCGCCTCGTCGGCGACGGCCTGGACGGGGTCGACGGCGAACAGTACGCGCTCGACCGGCGCCTCGGGGTCGCCGCAGACCGTGCCGACGGCGTCCCACCCTTCGGCCCGCTCGGCGGGCCAGAGGGCGTCGAGAGCGGTGAGGACTTCAGACAGTGCGGGCACGGGTGGAAGGTTACCTCCCGCCCGGGGCCCGCCGTTCCGCGTCCCCGGCGGGCGGGGACGGGTGCCCGGCGGCGCGGCGCGGCGCCTGTCCGCCGCCGCGCCGCCGGGCCGGTACGTCACTTCTTGACGAGGTATCCGCGCAGGTCGTCGAGGACGCTGTCGGCGGCGGTGACGCCGAGGCCGAGGTACCAGGTCTCGTCCTTGACGTTCTTGGCGTGGCCGTCCTTGACCGCCTTGAGGTTCTTCCACAGCGGGTTGGACTCGGCGGTGTCCCGCTTGGTGGCCTTCGGGTCGCCGTAGACGCCGGTGAAGATCCAGTCGGCGTCGGCCTGGTTGATGTTCTCCGGGCTGACCTCGGTGGCGAGGTCGTCGACCTGCTGGTTCTTCGGGCGGGGCAGTCCGACGTCCTTGAGGAGGGTGCCGATGAAGGACTGCTGGGCGTAGAGGCGGGTGAACTGCGGCATGTAGCGCAGCATCGTGACGGTCGGCTTCTTCGGGCCGATGTCCTCGCCGAGCTGCTTCGCCTTCTTCTCGTACGCGTCGAGCTTCGCCTTCGCCTCGGCGGTCTTGTCGAGGGCGGCGGCGTTGAGGAGGTAGTTCTCCTTCCAGGTGAAGCCGGGGCGGATGGAGAAGACGGTCGGGGCGATCTTCGCGAGCTGCTGGTACTGCTTCTCGGCGCGGAGCTTGCTGCCGAGGATCAGGTCGGGCTTGAGCTTGTTGATGGCCTCCAGATTGAGGCCGTTGATGGTGCCGATGCTCTTGGGGTTCCCGGCGTCCTTCTTCAGGTAGTCCGGAATCGACTCGTCGCCCTCGGTGGGGGCGTAGCCGACGGGCTTGATGCCGAGGGAGACGACGTTGTCCAGCTCGCCGACGTCGAGGACGACGACGCGCTTGGGCGCGGCCTTCAGCTCGGTGGTCCCCATGGCGTGCTTGATGGCGCGGGGGAACTGACCGGCCTTGGCGTCGGTGCCCATCTTGGCGGTCTCCTCCGCCGCCTTGGCGAAGTCCTTGCCGCCCTGGGCGACGGACTTGGAGCCGGCGCCGTTGTCGCTCTTGCCGCCCCCGTCGGAGGAACCGCAGGCCGCGAGGGCGAGGGCACCGGCGGCGGCGAGGGCTGCGGCGGCGGTGCCGCGGCGGCGAAGGGACATCGCGTACTCCAGGGGGTCGGGCGGGCGGTCCACGGCGCGGCGGACCCCCGGCACAGCATGAGGTTAGGCGGCCCTTACTTTACGCACGCTTGAATCTCGCAGCACAGGGACCCCGATCAACACCGGCGAATCGGACTTTCGCCACCCTTATGCGTGAACCCTCACCGCACACATTGATCGGCCGGAAGTCCGAAAACTACCTTCGGTCCGATGACTGGAGGTGACCATCTGATGACGGTCTGTGGCAGGGATGACCGCGCGGCGTCCGGACGTCCGCCCCGCGCGCCGCTGACGATCGCCGCCGACGGCTCGTACGCCGCCCGGCTGGCGCGTCGGGACGACGGGACGGACGACCGGTTCCCGGAGCGCTGGACGCTGAGCGGACCGGAGCCCTACGCCGTACCGCTGCCCGGTGAGGCGCCGGAGGCGCCGGACAGCGCGCTGCTGGCGCTGGCGGACGGCCGGGTGCTGATCCGGCGGCCCGTCGAGGACGGCTTCGCCCTCGCGCTGCTGTACCCGTCGGGCCCGGACACCGGCGAACTCCCGCTCGGTACCATCGAGGCGCCGGAGCTGACGCTGCTGCCCCCGGCGCCGGACGGCCGCAGCGCGCACGCGCTGACGCCGGGTGACACCTCCACCTCGCTGTGGCTGCTGCACGGCGGTCCGGGCGGTCTCGACCACCTCGCGGAGCTTCCCGGGCGGTGCACCGGCGGCGCGTGGCTGGACCGCTCCGGGCAGCTGCTCGCCGTCGATCAGGAGCTGGACGGGCGGACGAAGACCGTCGCCGTCGACCTGAGCCGCGGCGGCGAAACGACACTCCTCCTCCAGATCACCGAGGAGAGCAACGACCGGCTGCTGCTGGCCGATCCGGACAGCGGACTGCTGCTGGTCCGCTCCGACGCGCCGGGCGAGGACCGGCTGGGCTGGGGCGTCCTCGGCAGTGCGCTCCCGGTGCGGTTCCCCGCCTGCCTGCACCCGGCGGACGCGGTGCTCACCCCGTTCGCCGTCCAGCCCCGGCAGATGCTGACGCCCGAGCACTGCGCGGTGGCCTGGCACATCGGGGACGGCGACGGCGAACGGCTCGGCGTCTGGCGCCCCGCCGACCGGGAACTGCGCCAGCTCCCCGCCCCCGAAGGCTGGCTGACCGGCGCCGGCCGCTGGAGCGCGGACGGCGAACTGCTGCTGCCGTACGTCACGGACGCGGCCCCCTGCGGGCTGGCACGGATGGCCGTACCGCTGGAGCCGTCCGAGGGGCTGTGGCCGTGGGCGGCGGAGCGGGCGGCGGATCCGGTGCCGGTCGCGGCACCGGCCGGGGAAGCGGCGGCCGGTCCGGTGCCGTACCCGCAGTCGGCCGGGGAAGCGGCGGTCGGCCCGGCGCCCTTCGCGGTGCCGGCGGCGGACCCGGTGACCGTCCCGGCGCCGCCCGCGGGCCCGGTCACGGTCGGCGGGGCGGTGGCGGGGGCTCCGGCGGCCGGGGCGGTGCCCGTTGCGGTCCCGGTGGCGGCGCTGCCCGCGGGCTCCGGGACGGCGGCGGCGCTGCCCGCGACGCCGGACGGGGAGCGGACGCGGCCATCCCGGGCGGGACGGACGATGCAGGGGCTGCACACCACCCGGCCGCCGCTGCCGGTGCGCAACAGGCTGGACGGGGACGCGGTCCGGCAGTGGCAGGACCGCGGGCGGATCGCCCCGATCGGTGCGGCGTTCCCGCCGCCCCGGGACGGCAACTCCCCGTCGTCCGCCCCGCCGGAGGGCGCGTTCCGGGAACCGTTCACGGGGACCGCGCGCCCTTCCCCCCGCCGTCCGGTGCCGCTCCAGGAGGCGCCACTGTCCGCCGGGGAGGCCCGGTGGAGCGTGATCACCCGTCCCGTTAGGATTCAGCGGGGCTGACGGGGGCCGCCCTTCCTCCTGACGGAGCGCGGGGTTGTTCCCGCGCGGCCGGCCGCGCCGGCCACCGGCGTCGGCACCGCGGCGGCCTCGACGCGTACAGCCGTAAGCGATCCGACGGAGTGACACTTTCCATGCCCGAAGCCCAGACCGACACGACCGAGGCGCGCCCGCAGGAGGCATCCGCCCAGGCCGCCGAGGCCCAAGGCTCCGGCAGGCACCGCGGTCCGGCAGCGACGGAGGAGGCCAGGGCGGCCGCCAACGGCCGTCACCGCCGCACCAAGCAGCCCCAGAACGCCTGATCTCCAGGCGCCCCGGAGCCTGTCCCGGCCCCCGTTCCCTTCTCCGGAAGGGGCGGGGGCCGTTGCTGTGCGCGGGGCGCGGATCCTGCTTCCGTCACGGCATCAGGGAGCGGGCGTACCGGGCCAGCCGGGCACGGATCTCGGCGGGCGGGCGGCCTTCGGTGGTCGTCAGATGCTCGATGAGGTCGGCGCGGACGGCGGCGAGCATCAGATGCGCGAGGAACGGGGCGTCGTCCGGGGCACCCATCTCCCGCCAGGCGTCGGCCAGCGCCGTGTGCCACCAGCCGTACGCCGGGGAGCGGTACGGACTGGCCGCGCCGCCCTCTTCCAGCGCGAGGACGAGGCGGCGGTTGTCGAGTTTGAACGTGACGAGCGCGTCCAGCAGCGCCACCACCCGCTCACGGGGCGGGGCGGCGCGGCCCAGGGGCGGCGCCTCACCCTCGACCTGGCCGCGCAGTGCGCCGAAGCGGCGGTCCACGAGCGCCAGGATGAGGCCGTCGCGGTCGGTGAAGGCGCGGAAGAGGGTGCCCTTGCCGACGCCCGCCGCCGAGGCGACGGCGTCCATGGTGACGCGGGCGGCGTCCGTCTCGCGGGCGAAGAGCGCGTCCGCGGCGGCGAGGGCGGCCTCGCGGTTGCGGGCTGCGTCCGAGCGGGGCTTGCGTGGCGGCACAGGATCTCCCATTGCGAAGCGGACCGTCGGTCCGTAAAGTCGATCGGACCGGCGGTCCGCATTTTAGCGGTCCGCCGCCCTCACGTACCCGGAGGCACCGTGACAGTCGCACACCGCTCCCCCGCCGCCCTCTACCGCCACGGTCTGCGGCTGCTGCTGGCGGCGGACATCGACGGATGGGTCGCGCTCTGGGACGAGGACGGGGTCTTCGAGTTCCCGTTCGCGCCGCCCGGCGCTCCGGCACGGCTGGAGGGCCGCGCCGCCGTCGCCGCCTATATGCGCGACTACCCGGCCCACATCGACCTGCACGCCTTCCCCCGGCTGGAGATCCACGAGACCCGGGATCCGGAGACGATCGTGGTGGAGATGGCCGCGGAGGGCCGGGCGGTGGTGGACGGCGAGCCGTTCGCGATGGCGTACATCGCCGTCGTCACCGTCCGGGACGGGCGCATCGTCCACTACCGGGACTACTGGAACCCCCTGGCGATGCCCGCCTCCCTGCGGCCGTGAACCGCCGCCCCTTCCCTGCCTTCCCGCCGCTCTCCCCAGGAGTCGTCATGCCCGCCGCACCCCGTACGTCCTCCGCACCGCTCACCCTGGTGACGGGCGCCACCGGTACCACCGGGAGCCGGGTGGCGGGCGGGCTGATCCGGCGGGGCGTGCCGGTCCGGGCGGCCGCGCGGCGGGCCCCGGACCGGCCGGGCGGGGTGCGGTTCGACTGGTACGAGCCGGGGACCCATGACGCGGCGCTGGCGGGGGTGCGGTGCCTGTATCTCGTTCCGCCGGTCGGCGCGGTGGACCCGGCGGCGGTGATGCTGCCGTTCCTGCGGCGGGCGCGGGCGGCCGGGGCGGTCCGGGCGGTGCTGCTCAGCTCCTCGCAGATCGGCGCGGACGACCCGGGGACGGGCGCCGTGCACGCGGCGCTGCCGGAACTGTTCCCCGAGTGGGCGGTGCTGCGGCCCTCGTGGTTCATGCAGAACTTCACCGGTGACCATCAGCACGCCCGCGCCGTCCGGGCGGACGGGGTGCTGACCACCGCCACCGGTGCGGGCCGGGTGGCGTTCATCGACGCGGACGACATCGCGGCGGTCGCCGTGCACGCCCTCACCGCCGCGCGACCGCTCAACGACGCGCCGGTGCTCACCGGTCCGCAGGCGCTGAGCTACGCGGAGGTGGCGGCGGTGATCGGCGCGGTGGCGGGCCGCCCGGTGCGGCACGACGCGGTCTCCGAGGAGCGGATGCGGGAGCGGTTCGCGGCGGAGGTGTCCGAGGAGTTCGCCGCGGTGCTCGCCGGTCTGGACGTACGGATCGCGGGCGGGGCGGAGGACCGGGTCACGCCCGCCGTGCGGCGGATCACCGGCCGTCCGCCCCGCGCGTTCGCCGACTTCGCGGCGGCGCACGCCGCGGCGTTCTCACCTGACGCACGGCCATGACCGCGGGGCGCGCGGACCATGGCGGGGCGCCCCCACGGGGCCGTGGCGGGGCGCCCCCACGGACGGACCCGGACCGTACCGGGACCGGCCCCGATCGGCCACGGTGCGGTACGGGCCGGTCGGCGATCCGGCGGCCGGCCGAAGCGTCCGCCGCCCGGCCTCACCCCCGCTTGAGCCCCAGTACCTCGGCGGCGGCGAAGGTCTCCCCCGCCGGGCGCGCCGCGTAGTACGGCGTGAGGGCGGCGTCGAGTTCGCCGTAGGTGAAGGTCTCCCCGGCGCTGTCGAACTGGGCGGCGATGCGGGGGCGTTCGGCGATGGCGACCATGCCGCCGTGGACGACCAGCAGTTGGCCGTTGACGCGGGCGGCGGCCGGGGAGGCGAGGTAGCCGACGAGCGGGGCGACGTGTTCGGGGGCCAGCGGGTCGAGGGCGCCGTCGGCGGGTTCGGCGAAGCCGGCGAAGACGTCCTCGGTCATGCGGGTGCGGGCGCGCGGGCAGATGGCGTTGGCGGTGACGCCGTACTTGGCCAGGGCCAGGGCGGTGGAGGTGGTCAGGCCCACGATGCCGCCCTTGGCCGCGGCGTAGTTGGGCTGGCCCGCCGAGCCGGCGAGGAACGCCTCGGAGGAGGTGTTGACGATGCGGCCGTAGGCGGGGGCGCCGGCTGCCTTGGACTGTGCGCGCCAGTGCTTCGCGGCGAAGTGGGTGGTGTTGAAGTGGCCCTTGAGGTGGACGCGGACGACGGAGTCCCATTCGTCCTCGGTCATGGAGAAGATCATCCGGTCGCGGAGGATGCCCGCGTTGTTGACCAGGATGTCGAGGCCGCCGTAGGTGGTCAGGGCGAGGTCGATCAGTTCGCCCGCCTGGGCGTGGTCGGCGACGTCGCCGGTGTGGGCGAGGGCCCGGCCGCCGGCCGCGGTGATCTCGGCGACGACCTGTTCGGCGGGGGCGGCGGACGCCTCACCGGAGCCGTCGCGGCCCGGCGCCCCGAAGTCGTTGACGACGACGGCGGCGCCGAGCCGCGCCAGTTCCAGCGCCTCGGCGCGGCCCAGGCCGCGGCCCGCGCCGGTGACGACGGCGGTGCGTCCGTCCAGGGGGAGTGCGGTGCCGGTCAATGCCGTTCCTCTCGGTCGCGGGGCCCGGCGGCCGCCGTACGGCCGTCCGGCCCGGGGCGGTCACAGTTCGATGCAGGTGCGCAGGGAGGTGCCGGTGCGCATCTGGTCGAGGGCGTCGTTGATGTCGGCGAGGCGGACGCGGTGGGTGATCAGCCCTTCGAGGTCGATGCGTCCGGCGCGCCACAGGGCGATGGCGCGTTCGTAGGAGCGCAGGACGTCGCCGCCGCCGTAGAGGGAGGGCAGGATGCGCTTCTCGTCGAAGAACAGCTCGAACATGCTGACCTGGAAGGAGTCGTCGAGGGCGCCGGCGCCGACGACGCAGAGGGTGCCGCCGCGGCGGGTGGTCTCGTAGGCGGTGCGGGCGGTGGCGGACTTGCCGACGACCTCGAAGACGTAGTCGTAGCCCTCGCCCGCGGTGACCTTGGCCTTGGCGTCGGCGAGGGCGTCGGGCTCCACGGCTTCGGTGGCGCCGAAGCGGAGGGCGGCCTCGCGGCGGGCGGGCACCGGGTCGACGGCGGTGATGTGGGCGGCGCCGCAGGCCCGCGCGCCCTGGATGACGGAGATGCCGACGCCGCCGCAGCCGATGACGGCGACGGACGAGCCGGCCTCCACCTTCGCGGTGTTGAGGACGGCGCCGAGGCCGGTGGTGACGCCGCAGCCGATGAGGGCGGCGATGTCGTACGGGACGTCGTCGGGGATGGGGACGGCGCAGTGGGCGGCGACGACGACCTCCTCGGCGAAGGTGCCGGTGCCGGCGAAGCCGAAGACGTCGCCGCCGGGCCGCCGGAAGTTGGGCGTCCCGGCGTTCATGAACCCGGCCAGGCAGAGGTGGCTCTGGCCGCGTTTGCAGGACGGGCAGGTGCCGCAGGCGGGCAGCCAGCACATCAGGACGCGGTCGCCGGAGGCGAGGGCGGTGACGCCGTCGCCGACGTCGAGGATCTCGCCGGCGCCCTCGTGGCCGGGGACGAACGGGGTGGGCTGCGGCAGCACCCCGCTCATCGCGGAGAGGTCGGAGTGGCACAGACCGGTGGCCCGCACCCGCATCCTGACCTTGCCGGGCCCGAAGCCCACCGCCTCGACATCGTCGAGGACATCGAGGCGGTCCTGTCCTGTCTCGTGCTGTACGGCTGCGCGCACGGTGCGGCTCCTTCTCGTACGAACGGACGGTGCGGGTGGCGGGGCGGGGCGCGGGTCAGGTGTGGTCGACGACGGTGTCGGCGAGGACCGGGGCGTCGTCGCGGTCGGCGGCGGTGACCAGCACCTGGATACGGCCGGGCCCGGGGGTGTCGCGCCACAGCCGCAGGCGCAGCGTCTCGCCGGGGAGGACGATCCCGGCGAAGCGGGTGGTGTAGGCGCGGACCCGGGAGACGTCGCCGCCGAGGGCGGTGTCGACGACGGCCTTGAGGGCGACGCCGTACGAGCAGAGGCCGTGCAGGATGGGCCGGTCGAACCCGGCGAGCCGCGCGAACGACGGGTCGGCGTGGAGCGGGTTCCAGTCGCCGGAGAGGCGGTAGAGGAGGGCCTGGTCCTCGCGGATGAGGCGTTCGGTGGTGAGGTCGGGGGCGCGTTCGGGCACCTCGGTGCGGGCGGAGGGGCCGCGGTCGCCGCCGAAGCCGCCCTCGCCGCGGACGAAGATCTGGGTGTCGCAGGTCCACAGCGGCCCGTCGTCGTCGGCGACCTCGGAGCGCAGCACGATGACGGCCGCCTTGGTCTTGTCGTACACGGCGGGCACGGTGGAGGTCTGGGTGGCGCGGCCGGAGACCGGCAGGGGGCGGTGGACGGTGACGGTCTGGCCGCCGTGGAGGACGGCGGCGAGGTCGACGTCGATGCCCGGGGCGGACAGTCCTCCGGCGACCGCCATGCCCCCGCCGGCGACGGTGGCGAAGCTGGGCAGCACATGCAGTGCGCTCTCCAGCGTGTAGCGCAGTTCGTCGGGGTCGGTGGCGGGGTGGGCCTTCTCCGGGGTGGGGGCGCCGGCGCCGATGCCGAGGTGGTAGAGCTGAACGTCCTTGTGGCTCCAGGTGAGTTCGGTGGTCCGCGGCGGGGCGCCGGTGGCCTTGGCGACGTCGATGGGCATCGGGCTGTCTCGCTCCTTCGCGCGTAGGAGGACCCCGGCCCGTCGTCCGCACCGTCGACGGGCCGGGGCCGTACCGGGTCGGCCGGGACGCGTCCGGTGGGTGCGGGCCGGGGTCGCCCGGTGGCGCGCCCGGGGCCGGGTGCCCCGTACGCCCGGCCGGTCCGGAGCGGGCCGGGGCCGAGCGGGGCGCTCGGTCCGGGCGCCCGGCCGGTGGGCCGGGGCCTGGTGCTCGGGCCGGTGGCGGGCTGGTCCGGTGGCCGCCGGGGGCCGGTGTGCGGCCGGCGGCTCCGGGCGCACCCGCACTTCTAGAACGCGTTCTAGCCGATGGGGTCCTGTATAGCCGATCCGTCCGGCGCCCGGAACCCCCCTGACGGATCGTCAGTTACGGGGGCGAGGCCGCACCCGTGACATTTGTCCCAGGCCCCGCCCCCTCGTTCTCCTCTGCCCGGCCACGTCGGCGCTGCGTACCGTCATGACCGTGAGAACCATGGACGCGCGGCCGGCGGCCCGAGCGGGGCGACCCGCCGGGCCCGGCGCGCGCGTACCGGAGAGACCGACCCGACCTGGGGGAATGACAGTGCGGCGGACGAATCACCCCGAGGACGCGGGCGACGGCGGGACGGCCGGTGGCGCCGCACGGCACCGGGATCCGGCGCGGGACGCGGACCGGCCCGGCGGGCCGCGGCGCCGGGGGACGGACCTGCTCGGCCGGGTGCGGGGCCGACAGCCGGGGACGGACGGGGCACGAGGGCCGCGGCGCCGGGCGGAGTGGCGGAAGGTGGACCGGCTCGGCGGGGCGTGGGGCCGCCCCCGGGAGACGGGCGGGAAGCAGAGCGAGGGGAGGCGGTGGTCGGCGCGCGGTTACGGGAAGGCGCCGGGGCGGTACGCGTTCCTGCCCTGGCTGCTGCTGGGGATGGGCGCGTTCTCCCACATCATCCAGGGGCGGACCGGTAACCCGTGGCTGGCCGGCGCCGGGCTGCTGGCCTTCAACTCCCTCTACGTCTCTGTCGTCTTCCTCTCCTTCAACCCGCGGCTGCGCGCCACGGCCGCGCCGGTGTGGGCGCTGGCCGCGCTGGCCGCCGTGACCTACGCCGTCGCTCTCGGCTTCGGCGGGAGCTGGTACCTGTTCTTCCTGCTGCTGGCCCTGGCCTCCGGCACCGTCCAGCCGCTGCGGGGCCGGAAGCTGGCGCTCTGGCTGCTGGTGCTCGGCGGCTCGGCGGGTTATCTGATGGGGCAGCACGACCCGAAGGGCGCGTTCGGCATCGGGTACGGCACGTTCCTGTCCGGCATGGTGACGGCGACGGTGCTCAGCCTCTTCGACACCATCAAGGAGCTGGACGCCACCCGGCAGGAGCTGGCGCGCGGCGCGGTGGAGCGGGAGCGGCTGCGTTTCTCCCGCGATCTGCACGACCTGCTGGGCCACACGCTGTCCGTGGTGGTCGTCAAGGCGGAGGCGGTACGGCGGCTGGGCCCGCGCGATCTGGACGCGGCGCTGGAGCAGGCGGCCGATATCGAGGCCGTCGGCCGGCAGGCGCTGACCGAGATCCGGGAGGCGGTCAGCGGCTACCGCGAGGGCAGTCTCTCCCTCGAACTGGACCGCGCCCGCTCGATGCTGGAGGCCGCCGGTATCGCCCCGGAGGTCCATCAGTCGGGCCCGCCGCTGCCCCCGCAGGCCGGTGCGCTCCTGGGCTGGGTGGTCCGCGAGGGCGTCACCAACACCGTCCGCCACAGCGGCGCCACCCGCTGCACGATCGAGGTACGGGTGGACGAGGACCGGGCCCGCCTGACGGTGACGGACGACGGCCGGGGGCCGAGGGAGACGAGCGGCGACGGGGCTCCGGAGAGCGGGGCTCGGGAGGGCAAGGCTCCGGCTTCCGGAGCGCGGAGGGCAGGGGCGTCTGACGCCGGGGCGTCTGAGGCCGGGGCAGGAGCTGGGACTTCCCGGGACGGGGGGCCGGAGGCCGGGGCTTCCGGACACGAGGTACCGGGGGCCGGGGGCTCCGGGGCGGAGGTGCCGGAGGCCGGGGCGGAGGTGCCGGGGGCGCCGGAGGCCGGGACCGGGGCCGCTGCCCGGCCGGTCGGTGGCACGGGGCTGCGGGGGCTGGCCGAGCGGCTGGCGGCGGCCGGGGGCACCCTGGCCTTCGGGCCCGACGGGCGCCGTGGCTTCCGGCTGACCGCTCACCTCCCGGTGGGCGGCGAGGCGGCGGACGACGAGGGCTGAGCCGGGGCCCGTACCCTCGTCCCGTGGACGAGATGGCGCGGGACGAGCGGGCGGGGCAGCCGGTGCGGCTGCTGCTCGCGGAGGATCAGGGGATGATGCGCGGCGCGCTGGCGCTGCTGCTGGGGCTTGAGGAGGACATGGAGGTCGTCGCGCAGGTCGCGGCGGGCGACCGGATCATGGCGGAGGCGCTGGCGACGCGGCCGGACGTGGCGCTGCTCGACATCGAACTGCCGGGCCGCAGCGGGCTGGACGTGGCGGCCGACCTGCGGGCCGGGCTGCCGTCGTGCAAGGTGCTGATCCTGACGACCTTCGGGCGGCCGGGGTATCTGCGCCGGGCGATGGAGGCGGGGGCCGCCGGATTCCTGGTGAAGGACGGGCCGGTGGAGGACCTGGCGGCGGCGATCCGGCGGGTGCTGGCCGGGGAGCGGGTGATCGATCCGGGACTGGCCGCGGCGGCGCTCAGCGCCGGGCCCAATCCGCTCACGCCCCGCGAACGCGATGTGCTGACCGCGGCGGTGGACGGCGCGACCGTCGCCGATATCGCCGGAGTGCTGCACCTCTCCCAGGCCACCGTCCGCAACTACCTCTCCGCCGCGATCGGCAAGACCGGCACCCGCAACCGCATCGAGGCGGTCCGCGCGGCCCGCCGCAACGGCTGGCTGTAGCGGCAACGGGTCGAGCACCGGGGCCGCGAGGCGGAGCGGACACGGGGCGGGGCGGGGGCCTCCCCTGCCGGACCGGCGCCTCCCGGCCCGGCCGCCCGGCGCTTCATCGCCGGAAGCCCCGGAAGCCCCGGAAGCCCCGGAAGCCCCGGAAGCCCCGGAAGCCCCGGGCACAAGCTACCCAGGCCACCCGCTCCCCGGATCCCGGATCCGAGTCCGGGAAGCACCGGGCACGAGCCACCCTCACCACCCGCTCCCGGAAGCGGGAACGCACCCGCCTCCCGGCAGGCGCTCCCTCAGCCACACCTCGCACGGTCAGGCACGCGCGCCCGCCCCGGGACGGAACGCGGCCCGCCGTACCAGGTGCGGGCTGCCGCGCCGGGCGGTTGCCGCGTCAAACCGTGCCGTGTCAGGCGTGCCGCGTCAGGCGTGCCCCGCGTCCTTGCTGCGGCGCGGCAGGGCTATGACCATCAGCACGACCGCGCCCAGCAGGACCACCGCCCCGACATGGAAGGCGAGGCCGTAGCCGTCGGCCAGGGCCGCGGGGCCGTCGCCGGACAGGGCTCGGGCGGCGGCGACGGTGGAGAGGATGGACAGGCCCAGGGCGCCGCCCATCTGGCGGGAGGTGTTGATCAGGCCGGAAACCAGGCCCTGGTCGCCGGGGGCGGCGCCGGAGGTGGCGACGGCGGCGACGGGGGTGGCCGAGAGTCCGGCGCCGAAGGCCATCAGGATGCCGGGGCCCAGCAGGGTGCCGAGGTAGGTGCCGTCGACGCCCATGGTGCCCTGCCAGAGCATGCCGCAGGCGGAGATCGCCGCGCCGCAGACCGCGAGGGTCTTGGCGCCGGTGCGGCGCATCAGCCGCGGGGCGAGTTTGGAGCCGATGACGATGCTCAGCGAGTGCGGGATGAAGGAGAGTCCGGCCCGCAGCGGGGAGTAGTCGAGGACGTTCTGCACGTAGAGGGAGAGGAAGTACCACATGGAGAACATCGCGGCGCCGGAGAGCAGCATCGCGGCGTTGGCGGAGGAAACCGCCCGGGTGCGGAACATGGCGAGCGGCATCAGCGGCGCCTTGGCGCGTGCCTCGACGGCGAGGAACGCGGCGATGACCAGCAGTCCGGCGATGAGCGGCAGCAGGGCGGCGGCGGAGCCCCAGCCCGCCGTCTCCGTCTGCACGATGCCGTAGGCGACGAGTCCGAGACCGGCGGTGGCCAGCAGTGCGCCGGGTATGTCGAGGCGGCGGGCGGTGTCCTGGCGGCTCTCGGTGAGCCAGAGCACGGCGCCGATCAGCACCAGCGCGCCGACGGGGACGTTGATCAGCAGCACCCAGCGCCACGACAGGTACTGCGTGAGCACGCCGCCGACGAGTCCGCCGACCGCGCCGCCGCCGGCGCCGACCGCCGACCAGGTGGCGATGGCCCGGGTCCGGGCGGGGCCGGTCGGGAAGGATGTCGTCAGGATGGTGAGGGTCGCCGGGGAGAGGATGGCGGCGCCGATGCCCTGGAGGGAGCGGGCGGTGATCAGCTGCCAGGGCTCCTGTGCGGCTCCCCCGGCGAGGCTGGAGACGGTGAAGAGCGCCAGCCCGAGGACGAATATCCGCTTACGGCCGAAGAGGTCGGCGGCCCGCCCGCCCAGCAGCATGAAGCCGGCGAAGGTGATGACGTAGGCGTTGACGATCCACTGCAGGCCCAGTTCGCTCAGGCCCAGTCCGGAGCGCATGGCGGGCAGTGCGACGTTGACGACGGAGACGTCGAGGATGACGAGGAACTGACCGGAGCAGACCAGCAGCGTGACGAGCCAGCCGGGGGGCGTGCTGCGGCGGGGTGGAGCGGACAGGGCGGTGGACGGGGAAGCAGTCGGGGGCATGGAGCAATGGTCGCACCCGCCGGACCGAACGCGTATCGGATATCCGCCCGGTCCCGGCCCCGTCGCAGGTCGCGGGCATGGTCCTAGGACCTACGACCGATACGCGCCCGGGGAGGCCCGGTTCGGTCCCCGCGCACCGTCCAACTCGCCGCTTTCCGGCGTCACTTGCGGAGCAGGGTCACCACCGCGGCGCCGCCGAGGCCGATGTTGTGGGCGAGGCCGGTGCGGGCGCCGGGCACCTGGCGTTCCCCGGCCGTGCCGCGCAGCTGCCAGACCAGTTCGGCGGCCTGGGCGAGGCCGGTGGCGCCCAGCGGGTGGCCCTTGGAGATCAGCCCGCCGGAGGGGTTGACGACCCACCGGCCGCCGTAGGTGGTGGCGCCGTCGGCGACGAGCGGGCCGGACGCGCCCTCGGCGCACATGCCGAGCGCCTCGTAGGTGAGGAGTTCGTTGACGGAGAAGCAGTCGTGCAGCTCGATGACGTCGATGTCCTCGATGCCGAGGCCGCTGGTTTCGTAGACCTGGCGGGCGGCGGCGCGGGTGAGCGGGGTGCCGACGACGTCGGTGCAGGTGCCGGTGGTGAAGCTGGCCTCGGTGTCGGTGGTCATGGCCTGTGCGGCGATCTCGACGGCGTGGCCGGCGAGGCCGTGGGCGGCGACGAACCGTTCGGAGGCCACGACGGCCGCGGCGGCGCCGTCCGAGGTCGGGGAGCACTGGAGCCGGGTCAGCGGGGCGTGGACGACGGGCGCGGCGAGGACGTCCTCGACCGTGTACACGTCGCGGAACTGCGCGTACGGGTTGTGGGCGGAGTGGCGGTGGTTCTTGGCGCCGACGGCGGCGAGCTGTTCGGCGGTGGTGCCGTGGCGTTCCATGTGTTCACGGGCGGCGTTGCCGAAGAGTTGCGCGGTGGGCGGGGTTTTCGCGAAGCCGTGGGTGGCGGCCATCACGCCGTAGTGGCGGGCGACGGGTGAGGCGGCGAGGTCGCCGCTGCCGGCGCCCGCGCCGAGGGCGCCGCGCCGCATCTGTTCGAAGCCGAGGGCGAGGACGCAGTCGTTGACGCCCGCCGCGACGAACTGGCGGGCCAGCATCAGGGCGGTGGCGCCGGTGGCGCAGTTGTTGTTGACGTTGTAGACGGGGACGCCGGTCATGCCGAGTCCGTAGACGGCGCGTTGGCCCGCGGTGGATTGCTGGTGGCAGTAGCCGACGGGGACCTGTTCGACGGCGTCGTAGCCGATTCCGGCGTCGGCGAGGGCGTTGCCGCCCGCCTCGGCGGCGAGGTCCCAGTACCGCCGGTCGCCGCTCTCGGGTTTGGTGAAGGGCGTCATGCCGACGCCGATGATGTACGCCTTGCCGCTCATGGGGGTCTCCAGGGCGTCTACGGGGCGGCCGGGGCGGCCCGGTGCGGGACCGGGCTCGCGGGGCGCGCCCGCCGGTCGGATGGTGCCGGGAGGGCCGGGGCCCGCGCCGGACGCGAGCCGGACGGGTCAGGTCAGGGGCCGGGGTTCGGGGTCGCGGGGCAGGCCGAGGAGCCGTTCGGCGACGACGTTGAGCTGGACCTGGGTGGTGCCGCCGGCGATGGTCAGGCAGCGCGACATCAGGAAGCCGTGCAGGGCGCGGGCGCCGGGCCCTTCGTCCAGGGTGCCGTCGGGGCCGAGGAGTTCGAGGGCCAGTTCGGCGGTTTTCTGCTGGTGGGGGGTCTGGACGAGTTTGCGGATGCTGGCTCCGGCGCCCGGTTCCTCACCGGCGACCTGCTGGAGGGTGGTGCGCAGGGTGAGGCAGCCGAGGGCGTGCGCTTCGGCGGCGAGCGCCCCGGCGCGGGCGCGGACGGCGCCGTCGCGGCGGGCGGCGTGGTCGAGGAGGGTGGTGAGCCCGGTGCCGAACGTCATCTGGTCGGCCATGTGGACGCGTTCGTTGCCCAGGGTGGTGCGGGCGACCTTCCAGCCGTCGTGCACGGCGCCGACGACGGCGTCGGCGGGGAGGTCGACGCCGTCGAGGAAGACCTCGTTGAAGAGCGCGTCGCCGGTGATCTCGCGCAGTGGGCGGACGGTGATGCCGGGGGCGCGCATGTCGAGGACGAAGAAGGTCAGGCCGCGGTGTTTGGGGGCGTCGGGGTCGGTGCGGGCGAGAAGGATGGCGTGGTCGGCGTCGCGGGCGGCGGAGGTCCACACCTTCTGGCCGGTGACGCGCCAGCCGTCGGCGGTCCGTTCGGCGCGGGTGCGCAGGGAGGCGAGGTCGGAGCCGGCTTCGGGTTCGGAGAAGAGCTGGCACCAGGCGAGGTCGCCGCGGAGCGTCGGCGGCAGGTAGCGGGCGCGTTGGGCGTCGGTGCCGTGGGTGAGGAGGGCGGGGACGACCCAGGTGGCGATGGAGAGGCCGGAGAGTGCGATACCGGCGGCGGCCATCTCCTGCTGGATGGCGAGTTGCCGGACGGGCCCGGCGCCGAGTCCGTACGGGGGCGGCAGGTGCGGGGCGGCGTACCCGGTGGGGGCGAGGGCGCGGCGGGCGGCGGCCGGGTCGAGGCCGCGGGCGGCACCGAGGGCGGTACGGGCCTGTCGGCGGAACGCGTCGGCGGCGGGCGGGAGTTCGAGGTGGAGGGGGCGGCGGGCGCCGTCGGCGGCGAGGCGGACGGCGCGCTGCCGGTGGGTGTCGCCGGGGCCGAGGAGCTGGCGGGCGGCGGTGGCCCGGCGCAGGTGCAGGTGGGCGGGGTGTTCCCAGGTGAAGCCGGTGCCGCCGAGGATCTGGATGCAGTCCTTGGCGTTGTCGAAGGCGGCGTCGAGGGCGGTGGCGGTGGCGAGCGCGGCGGCGAGGGCGCGTTCGGCGGGCGGTGCGCCGAGGGCCCGCGCCGCGTCCCAGACCAGTGCCCGCGCCGTCTCGCAGCGGATCAGCATGGTGGCGCAGAGGTGTTTGACGGCCTGGAACTGGCCGATGGGACGCCCGAACTGCACGCGCACGGCGGCGTGTTCGGTGGCGGTGCGCAGCGTACGGGCGGCGGTGCCGCAGCTCTCGGCGGCGTACAGCACCCCGGCGAGGTCCCGGACGAGGTCGGCGTCGACGGTGAGGCGCCGCGCGGCGGGCACGGTCACGGCGTCGGCCCGTACCTCGGCGACGGTCCGCAGCAGGTCCGCCCCGTCCCGCACGCGGACGGTGAGCGCGGCGGCGTCCACGGCGAACCAGCGGGTGGCGGGCGCGCCGCCCCCGGCGGGCCGGGTCGCGTCCGCGGGTGACTGCCCGGCCGCGGCACCCGGCCGCCCGCCACCGGGCCCGGCCCCGGCGTCCGGCGCCCCGGTGGCGGCCCGGTCCGGCGCCTCCCCGGGCGTCTCCCCGGGTGCACCGCCGCTCGCCGCCCCGGGCTCGCCCCCGTCCCCCGCCGTCTCCCGGGCGGCCAGCAGGATCAGGTCCGCGGGGCCGCCGCCGACGACGGGCGGGGCGGTGCCGTCGAGTACGTAGCCGTCGGGTCCGGCGGTGGCGGTGAGGGTGCCCGGTCCGAGGGCGACGGCGCCGATCCGGTCGCCGGTGGCGAGGCGTGCGGCGAGGTCGTCCGCGCCGCTGTGGTGGAGCAGTCCGGCGGCGAGGGCGCTGGGCAGGTACGGGCCGGGGAAGAGGGCGGCGCCCAGCTCCTCCAGGACCACCGCGAGGTCGAGTGCGGTGCCGCCGCCTCCGCCCAGGCGTTCCGGGAGGTGCGGGGCGAGGAGTCCTTGGGCGGCGAGGTCGTCCCAGTGGGCGGGACGGTCAGCGGCCCGGGGTGTGCCGGAGCCCCCCGCGTCGGCGCTCGCGCGGACCGCCTCGGGCGGCGCGGTCCGCGCGGCCCATCCGCGTACCGCCTCGGCCAGGTCACGGTGTTCCTGCGTGATTCCGATGCCCATGGCGGGCAGAGTAGAACACGTTTCAATCTGACGGAAGGTCAGGTACGGGATGGATGGCGGTACGGCCGCCCCGGGGGCCCCGCTCCGCCTCGGGAAGCACCGACCCGGGGCACCCCGCCGCGCCCCGCCGCCCCGGACGACCCTGTCCCGGGGGTCTGCCGCCTCGCGCCCCGGACACTCCGGGAAGCTCCACCCCGGCGCACGGCGCCCGTGCGGGGCCGCCCGGAACGCCACCACCGCCCCCAGCCCGATGGCCGGAACGCCACCACGACGGACGGGACCGAGCACGGCGGCGCACGCCGCCACGGGCAACCGTGACCCGGGACACCTGCCGCCCCGCAGGCACTCCGGGAAGCTCACCCGGCACACGGCGCCCGTGCGGGGCCGCCCGGATCCCTCCGCCCGCCCCGCGTCCGCACCCTGCCCGCCACGGCGGACGGGCCCAGGTGGCCGGCATCCGCACCGGGCTCCCGTGCCGCTCCACGACCGGGCTCTGCCGAAAGGCAGAGCCCGGATCGGTCTTGAGGTCCATGCCGGCTCGTCCGGCGCGGCCAATACTGGACGGCATGCTCCTCATCAGCGGTTTCCGTCGTGCCGGTCGTCCCGGGCCGGAGGCGGGGGCGCCTCCGGGCGGACGTGGCCGGGGCGCCGCGGAGACGGCCGGGGTGGCCTTCGCCGCCCTGGCGCTGTTCGCGGTCGCCCGGGGGTTGTGGAATCTGCCGCACCCCGTTCTCCAGCTGGGTGCGGGGGCGGTCGCGGTGGCGCTCTTCCCGGTGCGGAGGCGCCGGCCCGGGGCCGTGCTCCTGGTCCTCGCCGTACTGGCCGGGGTGGCGCCCGTCGCCGGTCCGGTGGCGGCGGGCGCCGCGTACGCGGGGGCGCTCGGCACGGTACGGCCGCGCCACCGCGTCCGGCTGCTCGGCGGCGCGGGGCTGCTGGTGCTGGTCGCCGCGACCGCGGCCGGTCCCTCGTTCGGTACCGGTTCGGTCGTGCACGGTGTGGAGCTGGGGGTGGTGCTGGCGGTGACCGCCGTGGTGGTGCCCGGTCTGGTCGGGACGGTGCACGGTCAGCAGGCCCGGCTGGTGCGGGCGTTGCGCGAGCGCGGCGACGCGGCCGAGCGGGCCCGCCGGTCCGCCGACAGCGAGGCCCGTACCCAGGAGAGGTCGCGGATCGCCGCCGAGATGCACGATCTGGTGGGCCACCGGCTCAGTCTCGTCTCGCTGCACGCCGGCGGGCTGGAGCTGGCCCTCGACCGGGCCGCGCCGGAGCTGCGGGAGGAAGCCGTCCTGGTGCGCCGGACCACCCGGGACGCGATGCGGGAGCTGCGGCAGGCCCTCGGCGTCCTCGGCCCGCTCGGCGGGGACACCGGCCCGGATCCGCTCACCGACGCCACCGGCACCCGGGCCGATGCCGAGGCGCTGGTCGCGCGGTCCCGGGACGGCGGTGTCGCGGTCCGGCTGGAGTGGGACGGCCCCGACCTCGGCGACTGTCCGGCGCAGGTGCGGCGCGCGGTGCACCGGGTGGTGCGGGAGGCCCTGACGAACGTCCACCGGTACGCGACGGCCGCCCATGTGACCGTACGGGTCGAGCGGGACGACCGGAGGGTGCGGGTGACCGTCCGCAACGGGGCGCCGCCCGCTTTGCACGGCGCGCCGCCCGAGGCGGGGACAGGGCGCGGTCTGACGGGCCTGCGGGAGCGGGTCGAGCTGCTCGGCGGGGGCTTCGAGGCCGGGGCGTTGCCGTCCGGCGGGTTCCGGGTGGCGGCGACCGTTCCGGTGCGGCCGGACGACGCCGTCACGTGGCCGCGGCCGCCGGGCGGCGCGGAGGCTTCCCCGGCGGCTCCGGGCGGCGGTGCGGCGGCGCTGCCGGGGACGCCCCGGGCGGCCGGGGCGCTGGCGTTCGCGCTGGGGGCCGCGGCGCTGTGGGTGCTGATGGCTCTCGCCGTCGCCCTGGTGTACGCCCAGCCTCGGCACGTGGTCCGGCTGGTGGAACCGCGTCCGGGCATGACGTATCAGGAGCTGACGGGGGTCGTCGACGTCCCGGCCGCGCGCGCCGCGGCCACCGGGCACGAGCCGTCGCGGCCCGCCGGGGCGGCCGGCTGCGTCTACATGCCCGGGGATGCCCGGCCCGGCTCCCTCGCCCTGGCCCGGTACTGCTTCGATACCACGCAGCGCCTGATCTCCATCGACCGTTTCACCGTCCCGTCCGTACGGGACGCCGCTCCCTGGGAGACCCCGTGACCGAGCCCGCCCGGCCGATCCGTGTCCTGCTCGCCGACGACGAGGCGATGATCCGGCACGGGGTGCGGCTGATCCTGCGGCACGCCGACGGTATCGACGTGGTCGCCGAGGCCGCCGACGGGCACCGGGCGGTCGCGGAGGCCGCGGCGCACCGCCCGGATGTGGCGCTGGTGGACATCCGGATGCCCGGGTGCGACGGGCTGTCCGCGATCCGGCCGTTGCTCGCCCTCGATCCGGCGCCGCGTGTGGTGATGCTGACGACCTTCGGTGACGAGGAGAACGTGCTGCGGGCGCTGCGGGACGGCGCTTCGGGGTTCCTGCTGAAGGACGAGGGGCCGCAGGAGCTGATCAGCGCGGTCCGGGCGGCGGCGTCCGGTGACGCGGTGCTCTCCCCCGGGGTCACCGGGACGGTGATCGCCCGGATGCTGCGCGGCGGCGTCCCGGACGGCGGGGGCACGGCCGCCGTGGCGGACGAGCGGATCGCCCGGCTGACCGGGCGGGAGCGGGAGGTGCTGGCGATGCTGGGTGAGGGCCTGTCGAACCAGGACATCGCGGAGCGGCTGGCCATCGGCGTCGGCACGGTGAAGACGCATGTGGGCGCGGTCTTGGAGAAGACCGGTTCGGCGAGCCGGGTGCAGGCGGCCCTCCTGGCGCACCGCACGGGCCTGCGCCCCTGATCCGGCCCCTGCCGCTCCCACCCGTACGAGTGACCCGCGTGGTGGACGGGACGCGTCCGGTGCGGGTGGCGTCCGGCCCGGACCGCCGGCGGGCGACGCCGGGACCCGTCCCGCGCGGGCGGCACCGAGGTCTGACCTGAGGCGGAGACGGGCCGGGGAAGCTCTGCCGAAAGGCAGGGACGAGCGCCGGGCCCCTGCCTTTCGGCAGAGCCTCAACGACCGCCTGCGGAACGATGTTTGTGCAGGTGGGAGCCAGAAGGATGGGTGATGTCCGCTCCGGCCCGCGGTGTTCGCGGGCCGTCGTTCCCCAGCCGGAGTCCTCATGTCGCAGACGTTCACACCCCCCGCTCCTCCCGCCACCGGACCGGCCGCCCGCGCCACGGGCCTGACCAAGGTGTACGGGGCGGGCGAGACCCGGGTCACCGCACTGGACTCGGTGTCCGTGGAGTTCGCGCGGGCACGGTTCACGGCGGTCATGGGGCCGTCCGGCTCGGGCAAGTCGACGCTGATGCACTGCATGGCGGGGCTCGACCCGGCCACCTCGGGCTCCACCCTGATCGGTGGGACCGAACTCACCGGCCTGAAAGACCGTCAGCTCACGCAGCTGCGGCGGGAGAAGGTCGGCTTCATCTTCCAGGGCTTCAACCTGCTGCCCACCTTGACCGCGCTGGAGAACATCACGCTGCCGCTGCGCCTCGCCGGGCGGCAGCTCGACCCCGCGTGGCTGGACGCCGTCGTCGCCACCGTGGGGCTGTCCGGGCGCCTCGCGCACCGTCCGGCCCAGCTCTCCGGCGGTCAGCAGCAGCGGGTCGCCGTCGCCCGTGCCCTGGTGTCCCGCCCGGAGATCGTGTTCGCCGACGAGCCGACCGGCAACCTCGACTCGCGTTCCGGCGCGGAGGTGCTGGGTTTCCTGCGGGACTCGGTGCGGGAGCTGGGCCAGACCGTGGTGATGGTGACCCACGACCCGGCCGCCGCCGCCTACGCCGACCGGGTCGTCTTCCTCGCCGACGGCCGTCTCGTGGACGACCTGCACGCCCCGACCGCCGAGGCCGTGCTCGACCGGATGCTCGCGTTCGAGGCCCAGGGCCGCTGATCCCGCACCCGGCCCGCCGTCCCTACTCCGAAAGCCCGCCATGCTGCGAACTGCCCTGCGCAACGTTCTCGCCCACAAGATCCGCCTGCTCATGACCGTGCTCGCGGTCTGTCTCGGTGTCGCGTTCATCTCCGGTTCCCTCGTCTTCGCCGACTCCGTCGCCGCCGCCTCCCGCGCCGCCATGTCCGAGGACTACGCGGGCGTCGACGTGAGCGTGGGCCCGAAGTCCGCTCCGGGCACCGCCCCCGACGAGCAGTACGGGGCCCTGGACGACGCCTTGGTCCACAAGCTGTCCGCCCTTCCCGGTGTCGCCTCCGTCCGCCCGGTGGCCGATGGTTCGGTCACTCTGGCCGCCAAGGACGGCACGCCGATGCGGGCCGACTCCATGAGAGGCAAGCTCGGCGTCGCCTACGTCCCCGGTCCCGGCGGTCAGGATTCCCGCTATCCGCTCACGTCGGGCCGCGCCCCCCGCGACGGCGGTGAGGTCGCGCTGGACCGCGGGACGGCGGCTGCCGCCGGGTACGCCCTCGGGGACACCGTGACGCTCGCCACGGACGGACCGGCCCTGAAGAAGCGCCTGGTGGGGCTGGTGTCCACCACGGACAGCCGGGTGAACGCCGGCGGCACCCTGGCGGCGTTCGACAAGGCCACCGCCCAGAAGCTGTTCGCCGCCCCGGGGCATTACAGCGGGGTGGATCTGACGGCCGCGCCGGGCACCGATGAGTTCACGCTGGCCGCCCGGGTCGGCGCCGTACTGCCGGCCGACCGGGCCCAGGCCACCACCGCCACCGCCCTGGCCACTCAGCAGTCCGTCTTCGTCGCGGGCACGACCGGCGCCTACGAGCGTCTGCCGCTGCTCTTCGCCGTGGTTTCGCTGTTCATCGGCACGTTTCTGATCGTCAACACCTTCACCGTGCTCGTGGCCCGCCGTACCCGCGAGATCGCGTTGTTGCGGGCGATCGGCGCCACCCGCCGTCAGGTGGTCCGCTCGGTTCTCGCCGAGGCGGCGCTGGTCGGTCTGGCTGCGTCCGTGCTCGGGTTCGTGCTGGGCCTGGGTGTGGCCACGGTGTTGCCGTCGGTGCTGGACACGTCCGGCGATCTGCTGCCCAGCGGGCCGCTGGTGATCGGTCCGGCGGCGGTCCTCGCCTCGCTCGTCGTGGGGGTGGGCGTCACCGTGCTCGCCGCGTGGCTGCCGGCGCGCCGGGCGGCGCGGATCGCTCCCGTCGAGGCGATGCGCACGGCCGGAGGGCCGCCGTCCGTGGTGGTCTCCCGCCTGCGTGGCGTGGCCGGTGCGCTCCTCGTCGCTCTGGGCGTGGGTCTGCTGTTCTCGCTGAGCGACGCGACCAGCGCCGACGACGAGAGCTTGCAGACCGCGATGGTCGGGTGCGGTGTCCTCGTGACGGGGCTGATCGTGCTGGCCCCGCTGCTCGCCGGGCCGGTGCTCCGGCTGCTCGGCAAGGTCACCGCCCACTTCGGCGCCGCCGGGCACCTCGCCCGTAAGAACGCGCTGCGCGATCCGCGCCGTACCGCCGCCACCGCCGTCGCCCTGATGATCAGTACGGCGCTGGTCTCCGGTCTCGCCGTCGTCCACGAGTCCACCAGCCGGGCACTGGACTCGCAGGCCGCCGCCGGGCTGAGCGCCGACTACGTCATCAGCACCCGCGCCACCCTCGGCGACCTCGGCTCCGCCGCCGTCCGGCGGATCGCCGCCGTGCCCGGCGTGCGGACCGTCTCCGCCGTGGCGGACTCCACCTTCTCCGCCGGTCCGCTCGCCAAGCCGGTCTCCGGGGTGGACCCGAAGACCGTGGACGAGGTGCTGAAGCTCCGCTTCGTCAGCGGTTCCGCCGAGGATCTCGGCCCCGGCAGGCTCGCCGTCTCCCGCAGCTTCGCCCGCGACCATCACCTCACCGCCGGTGAGCGGATCGAGGCGACCATGGGCCCCGGAACCGGCGACCGCGACGAGCCCTACACCGTCGTCGGCGTCTACGAGGACAATCCCACCGCCCAGGACGTCCTCGGCTACCGCCCCGAGGTGCAGAAGCACAGCTATCTGCGCGACTCCGTGCAGCGCGTCCTGGTCCGCACCACGGACGGCGCGGTCTCCGACGGCATGGAGAAGCGTCTGCGCGCCGCCGTGGGCGACAGCCCGCTGCTGAAGGTCCAGGACCGCGACCAGCTCGTCCAGGAGCAGGCCGGTGTGGCGGGCGAGTTGATGACCCTGATGTTCGGGCTGCTCGCCATCGGCGTGCTGATCTCCGCGCTCGGCATGGTCAACACCCTTGCCATGGCGGTCTCGGAACGTGTCCGGGAGATCGGCGTCCTGCGCGCCGTCGGCATGGACCGCTCCGGCGTCCGCACCATGATCCGCCTGGAGGCCCTCTGCGTCGCCGCCTTCGGCACCCTGCTCGGCATGGCGGGCGGCCTCTTCGCGGCGTGGCAGGTCAGCGGACTGGCCAACGGCGCGATCCCGCAGTACGCCTTCGCCCTCCCCTGGGGCACGCTCGCCCTCGTGGCCCTGCTCTCCCTCGCCGTCGGCGCGGTGGCCGCCGCCTTCCCCGCCCGCCGGGCCGCCGCGCTCAGCCCGCTGGAAGCGGTCGCGCAGGCGTAGGAACGGCCCGCCGCGTACGGCACCGGGCCCCGTCCGTCCTCCGTTACGGGGACGTACGGGGCCCGGCGCCGTACGCGGACCAGTCTCAGGCCCGGAATTCGCCCGCTTTCACACCTTCGACGAAGGACGCGAACGCGGTCGCCGGAACGCTGAGCCTCGGCCCGTCCGGGTCCTTGGAGTCGCGGACGGGGACGATGCCGTGCGAGGCGGCGAGGACGGCGGTCACCTCGACGCACTCACCGCCGCCCCCGCTGTGGGTGGACTTGAACCAGCGGTCGGCGGCCACTTCGACGCAGTTGCCGCCGTTCTCGCTGTACGAGGACTTGAACCAGCGGGGGGAATCGGTGGTCATGACGTGCCCTTTCGCTGTGTGTCAGCGCGCTCGGTCGCGTCCGAGCGTAGGAGCCCGGCGACGGCGCCCGCGAGGGGGCATACGAAAGCCCCGCCCGCCTCTGGTCGAGAGGCGGGCGGGGCTTTCGCCGTACGTCGGCCTGGCTCAGGCGCGAAACTCCCCAGCCTTGACGCCCGCGACGAAGGACGCGAACGCGGCGGCCGGGACGCTCAGGGACGCGCCGTGCGGGTCCTTGGAGTCGCGGACGGGGACTATGCCGGTAGCCGCCGCGTGGGCGGGGGCCCACTCGACGCAGGAGCCGCCACTGCCGCTGTAGGAGGACTTGAACCAGGTCAGGGGGAGGGAGTCGGTTGTCACGGGGAGCCCTTTCGCAACTGCTCGATCACGGCCACGGATTCCGCCTGAGAAAGCGCCTCGGCCTGTAGCTGATGGTAGGCCCTCACCAGCGGCAACACGGACGTGATCTCCCGGTCCAGATGCCCATTGGTCTGGGACTCCACATAGGACATGACGGAGCGGTCGGGCAGAGTCAGCAGGTTCACCAGCCGGTTGAACGGGCGACGCTCACCTATGGCGTACGGGGCCAACTGAAGCACAGAATTCGGCTGTTCAGCGAACTCAATCAGCCGGGCCAACTGGCGCTCCATGACCTCCGGCCCGCCGATCAGCCGCCGGATACAGCTCTCGTCCAGAACCACGATCACCATGGGCGGGACCCGCCGCACCAGAGCCGCTTGCCGCTCAACCAGGGACTCAACTCGTTCCGCAGCTTGCTCCGGGGTGAGCGTGCCCCTCCGCACATGGCCTTCTTCGATGGCGCTTGCGTACTCCGGCGTCTGGAGCAGCCCAGGCACGACGCCCACGTCGAACAGCCTTATCTCCGCCGCGCGGGCCTCTTGGCCCAGGTACTCCGGGAAGCCCTCCAGCAAGCTTCCGTTCCTGATCTCGCCCCAGCCTCGCTCGAACGACTCCGCGGTGCCCGTGAAGCCGAACGCCTCGTCAAGACCCCGCGAAAGCCGCAGAGTCGGCGGCTTCCGACCAGTTTCGATAGCCGAGATGTGGCGGCCCGAGTAGCCGACCCTCTCGGCCAGTTCGTCCTGTAACCACCCCCGCGCTTCGCGAGCGCTGCGTACGCGTGCCCCGTAGGCGGCCTGCGGGCTCGCCTCGGGGTTCAGTTCCTTGACGTTTACCAACGTGCCCTCCAGCACTGGAACGTTGAAGACAGCAAAACACTAGGCCAGCCTGAACCTCCCGGTAGTGGAATAACTACAGAGAGGCACTATCGTGTCCGTCGAACGCAGGTCCGGAAAACGCGATCAGACTCCCTACCGTCCGCAGCGCGGCGAGCTTGTCGCCGACGCCGAACGCCGCTGTCTCGCCTTCGCCAAGAGCGAGTTGTGCGGGGCGTGGTCGCTGCGGTCGCTGACCGGCGGCGAGGAGTGGGTGGTCGATGCCGCGCACCTTCGCCGCCCGTCCCGCGCGGAGCGGCTGATCGCGGGGATCACGCTGGTCAACGCGCGCAGCCGGGGAGAGATCCTGTGACCGGCTATCTCGCCGAAGTCCGGCTGGAACGGCGGCATCCGCGCTCCGACACCGGCGCCACGCACACCGTCGGCGCGCTGTGGACCGTCTCGCCCGTCCTCGCCGTGCGGTGGCTGCGCGGGCAGGCGCTCCGGCTCGCGGAGCGGATCGCGCCCGAGCCCGTCCGCTCCCCGTGGGCGTGGCTGACGCGGGAGGCGGACGACGCGCCGGACCACATCCGGCAGGTACGGGCGTGGGCCTGGGACGCGGGCGAGGAACGCGCCGCCCGCGAGCACATCAAGCGCGGGCACGCCCTCTTCGTCACCCTCCCGGACGCCGACCTCCTCCACACCCTCAGCATCTGGCCCGGCCAGCCGCCCGCCGCCGGGGGCCACACGCCGCCGGAACCCTTCCGGTACCGCGCCGGGGGCCGCACCCACCCGCTCCACGTCCTCACCGAAGACCCCTGGAGGCAGCCGTGAACACCCGCCCCACCAGCGAGGACACACCGCGCACCCCGACCCGCTCCGGCACCGTCGGCGAGGACGTCCTCCGCGTCCACGAACTCACCGGCACCGACGACCCCCGCCCCAAATGTGGCGCCGGAAAAGGCGAACCGGTCGACGAATGGCTCCGCGCGGTCAACTGCCCGGACTGCCGCTAGCGACGGCCCCATTCCCGCCGCGCCGCTCCCCCGTTTCCGCCGCCGCGCCCCCGTATCCGTATCCGCACCCGGCGGGCGTCGCACCGGCGTATTTCCGGTCTCCCGGAAAAGCGGCGGCGCCCGTTCCCGCAGGGCACAGGGTTCGGCTCCCGGAATACGGACCCGCTTCCCCGCATTCCGGATTTCCGTCCCCGCCGCCGCGCGTTCCCGTCCCGCCCCACCCGCGGCGGCGGGAACCCCGTACGGCACGATGAGCCACCGGTGCCGCCCGCCGGGCGGTCACCGAACGGACCGTACGACCAGGAGGACGCCATGGCCGCCGTGCCCGCCGACGTTCAGATCCCGCCGCAGACGCTCGCCGCCTTCGAGGCGGCCAAGGGCTTCATGCCGGTGGACGAGGGGCGCGCCCTGTACGCCGCCGCGGTGGAGGCGGCGGCGCTCGGGCGGCCACTGCTGGAGGTCGGCACGTACTGCGGGCGCTCCACGATCCTGCTCGCCGACGCGGCGCGCGCCGCCGGGGTGACGGCGCTCACCGTCGACCACCACCGCGGCAGCGAGGAACAGCAGCCGGGCTGGGAGTACCACGACCCGACGGTGGTGGACGCGGAAGTGGGGCGGATGGACACCCTGCCGACGTTCCGGCGGACCCTGCACGCGGCCGGTCTGGAGGACCACGTCATCGCGCTGGTCGGCCGGTCGCCGCAGGTCGCGGCCGTATGGGGGACGCCGCTCGGGCTCGTCTTCATCGACGGCGGGCACACCGACGAGCACGCCGCCGCCGACTACGAGGGCTGGGCGCCGCACCTCGCGGAGGGCGGACTGCTGGTGATCCACGACGTGTTCGCGGACCCGGCGGACGGCGGGCAGGCGCCGTGGCGGATCTACCGGCGGGCGCTGGAGTCCGGCGCGTTCACCGAGACGGCGGTCCGCCGTTCCCTGCACGTCCTGCGGCGCACCGGGCCCGGAATCTGAGCGGGCTACCATCACCGACGTGTTCTCCGGGCCCTCCTCCACCTTCCCCCCGCCCCGCCGCCGGCGCGGGCTCCTCCTCGTCCTGCTGCTGGCGGTGATCGCCGCCGGGGCCTCGGGCTGGTTCCTGTGGCGACCGTCCGGGGACGCGTCCGCGCAGGCCACGGCCCCGTCGCCGGACGGCGGCGCCGCGAAGCCCGTCCCGTCGGACACCGCCGACGGACACGGCGCGGGCCACGGCGGGCCCAGCCCCACCGGCCACGCCGGGCTGCGCGGCAAAACCGTCGTCCTCGACCCGGGCCACAACCTCCGCAACCGCGACCACACCGCCGAGATCGCCCGTCAGGTCGATGTCGGCAACGCCCGTAAGGAATGCGACACCACCGGCACCGCCACCAACGGCGGCTACCCCGAGGCGTCGTTCACCCTCGACGTCGTCCGGCGGGCGCGGGCACTGCTCCGGCAGGAAGGCGTCAAGGTCGTCCTGACCCACGACGACGACCGGCCGTGGGGGCCGTGCGTGGACGAGCGGGCGGAGCGGGGCAACGAGGTGCACGCCGACGCCGCGGTGTCGGTGCACGCCGACGGCGCGGGCGCCGGGGAACGCGGCTTCCACGTGATCCTTCCGGCGCGGGTCGTCGCGGGCAAGGCGGACACCTCCGCGATCGTCGCGCCGTCACGCACCCTCGGCACGGGACTGGTCAAGCGGTTCGCGGCGGCGACGGGCAGCGAACCGGCCGACTACATCAACAACGGCTCGGGCCTCGACGTCCGCTCCGATCTCGGCGGTCTCAACCTCTCGAAGGTCCCGAAAGTCTTCATCGAATGCGGCAATATGCGCGACGCGCAGGACGCCGCGCAATTGACCGAGGCGCAGTGGCGGCAAAAGGCCGCACGCGGTATCGCCGAGGGCATTACGGACTTCTTGGAGCATTGAGCCGGAACCCACGGAACACCGGTCCGTAAATACGTCCCCACGACCTCCCGGTGTTCCCCCGGCCTGTACCGACCGGCGGGACGGCCCGCCCGTCCGGGCGATAGGTTCGCCTTTACGATGGGGGGCCACCGCCGCGCCTCCCGCCGCGCACCCGAGCGTCAGCGCCGACCCGAACCCGAAACCGACAAAGGACCTTTACGTTGAATATCCGCTCCCTCAGTCGAGGTGACGGCGTGGTGACCGGAGCAGCGGTGTTGCTGTTCATCGCCTCGTTCCTTCCGCTCTATTCCTCCTACGCCACCAGCCTCATCGCGTGGGAATCGCTGCCGCTGCTGATGAGCGTGTACCTCGCGGGCATCGCCGCCGCCGCGCTGATCATCCTCGGACGGGCGCTGCCGCAGTCGCCCAAGGTCCTCGGTCTGGAGCTGAACCAGATCGGCACCCTGCTCTCCGTCTTCGCCACCTGGACGGTGTTCTGGTCGCTGGTCAGCAGCGGCGGCCCCTCCGCCGGCCTGATCCTCGGCCTGCTCGCCGCGCTGGCGCTGGCCGCGGGGGCCATCGCCACGCCGCTGGTCCCGGCCCTGAGCGCCCCCCTGCTCGGCGCCCCGAAGCCGCAGACCCCCGGCGCGTACGGCACGGGCCCGCAGCCCGGCTACGGCTACCCCGGCGCGCAGCAGCAGCCGCAGGGCCAGGGGTACGGCTACCCCGGCGGCCAGCAGACCGACCCGTCGCAGCAGAGCTACGGCGGCCAGCAGCCCGCCCCGGCGGACGGTACGGCCGGTGGCGCGCAGGGCGCGGCGGCGCCCGCGGAGTTCGCGGCGTTCTGGTTCGCGGTGCCGGTAGCGCGCCCGCTGTACGGCGAGGACGGCTCGCCGTCGCCCATCGCGGAGTTGGCACCCGGCACCTGGTACCTCGCGGTCGACCAGCGCGGTCAGGCCCTCATCGCCCAGACCCAGGACGGCCGCCGCGGCGTCCTCCAGGACACGACGGGCATCCAGCGCGGCTGACCCGCGTATCTCCCGTCTTCCCGACGGCCCCTCGCCTCGCGGCGGGGGGCCGTCGGCGTTCCCGCGCCGGCGGCGGGCGCGCGCATGAGGGCGGACGGCCGGGGCGCGTACGGGGCGGGCGCGGGGGCCGTTGCGCCGGACGGTGGGCGGTCGTACAGTGCGCCCACCCGACCGTTTCTGACGCTACGTCAGTTCTGGTGGGGCGCGGCGGATTCCGGCGGCGGGAGGGGCGGACATGCGACTGGGGCTGGCGCTCGGCTACTGGGGACGCGGCCCCGACCCCCGCCATCTGGAACTCGCCCGCGAGGCCGAACGGCTCGGCTACGCCTCCGTATGGACCGCCGAATCCTGGGGCTCGGACGCCTTCACCACGCTCACCTGGATCGCCGCCCACACCTCCACCATCGCCCTGGGCACCGGCATCGCGCAGATGGCCGCCCGCACCCCGACCGCCACCGCCATGCACGCCCTCACCCTCGACCACCTCTCCGGCGGACGGCTGCTGCTGGGCCTGGGCCTGTCCGGACCGCAGGTCGTCGAAGGCTGGTACGGGCAGCCGTTCCCCGCGAGCCCGCTGACCGCCACCCGCGAATACGTCGGCATCGTCCGCCAGGTCCTGCGCCGCGCCGCCCCGGTGACGTCCGACGGCACGTACCACGCGCTCCCCCACCGCGGCGCCGCCGCCACCGGACTCGGCAGGCCGCTCAAACCGATCACCCACCCGCTCCGCGCCGACCTGCCCGTCCTGCTCGGCGCCGAAGGCCCCAAGAACATCGCGCAGACCACCCGCATCGCGGACGGCTGGCTGCCGCTGTACTGGTCCCCGCTGCGCACCGCCGTGTACGAGGAGCCGCTGCGCGAGGCGCCCGCGGGCTTCCGGATCGCGCCGCTGGTCCGGGCGGTGGTCTGCGACGACGTCACCGAAGGGCTGTGGCCGGTCAAGGCGATGCTCGGCTTCTACATCGGCGGCATGGGCCACGCCGCGAAGAACTTCCACGCCCGACTGATGGCCCGCATGGGCTTCGCCGATGAGGCCCACCGCATCCAGGAACTCTTCCTCGCGGGCCGCAGGGACGAAGCGGTCCGCGCCGTCCCCGACGCGTTCGCCGACGAGATCTCCCTGGTCGGGCCGCGTGAACGGATCGCGGAACGCCTGGAGTTGTGGCGGGCGGGCCCCGTCACCGACCTGCTGGTCACCGCACCCGATCCGCACACGCTGCGGGTGCTGGCGGAGTTGACGACGTAAAAGCGGGCGGGGCCGGGCCCCGGCCGCGTACCCTCGGCCCGTGCCCCGTCATCCGAAGAAGCCCCGCCGTCTCGTCGCCGGAGGACACACCTACCTGTGGACCCTCCGCCACAGCCACCGGCGGGAGACCGGCGGGCCCGTGGACTGCCGCGAGACCCTCACCCTGCACCCCCAGCCGGCAGGCTCCGGCGGCTCACTGCGCCTCGTCTTCGCCGACGGGCCGGGCCGGTACGTGCCCGGCGGCGCCCCCCTGGGCTCCGGGGACGTGGGGCTGCGCCACGGGCCCTCGCTGAACCTGCACGAACCGGGCGCGGTCCGGGCACTGCTCGACGCGGCCCTGGCCCGGGGCTGGCGCCCGGACGAGGGGCGGGCGACGGTGGAGATGGACGGCTGGCCCCTGCTGGAGGCGGCGGCACCGCCCGGCACCTGACCGGCCACCGGGCCGCCGCGCCCGCCCCCGCCCCGCGCCTCAGCCGAACGTCGCGTACTCCAGCCACGCGTCCAGCACCCCGCGGTCGCCGATGACCTCGACGCGGTCGTTGTCGGCGGGCAGGCGCTGGAAGACGACCAGCAGGAGATCGGTGAGCGGGGCGCGGACCGCGACGGTCGCCTTCTCGTGGGCCCGGCGGTGCAGGACGCGGTCACCGGAGAGGTCGAGGAGCCATTCGGCGTTCAGCTCCGGCGGGGCGTCGGTGGCGTGCAGATGGATCGTACGGCCGGGCGCGAACGGCGTCTTGACGCCCTCGCGGGCGGCCAGCCGCGCCGCGACCTCGGGCAGCTCGCCGAGCTGGAACCACTCCTCCAGACAGTCCGCCGCCATCTCCGGGGCGACCTCGAACGGCGCCCGCGCGGTCACCGCCGCGTCGGCGCGGTGCACCAGCGTCTCGTGGGCCATCCGCCGCGCCCAGAACCCGGCCCGCCGCTCCGGCGTCCACGTCCACACCGCGGCCTCCGGCCCGGCCTCCCGCAGCGCCCGTACGGCCTGCTCGGCGCCCTCGGCCAGCCAGCGGTCCAGCGCGTCCGGGTCGTCCTCCTCCGGGCCCTTGCCGCCGGGGACGTCGTCGAACGCGACGGCTTCGGTGGCGCGGCGCTCGACCATCGCCCCGGCCCAGCGGTGCGCCCCGCCGACATGCCGGATCAGGTCGGCGAGTTTCCAGTCCGGGCAGGTCGGCACCGTGGCGGTGAGATCCGCGCCGCGCACGGTGTCCCGGAACGCCTCGGCCTCCGCGAGGAGTTCGGCGCAGTACCGCTCGTGGCTGAGTGATCCTTGGAGAGTCATGGCCGCACCGTAATACGGGGCCCTCCGCACCGCGCGGCCATTTCCCGAACGTATCGGCGAGTTCTTCCCGCCCGCCCAGCGCGGGTCAGCCGCAGCAGTCAGGGGCGAGCCCCACCGGCAGCGCTTCACCGCCGAAGACCGAGGTGGTGGCCTCGTCGCCGCCGAGCGCCGCCACCGCGAGCAGCAGCGAACCGGCGGTCCACGACGTCCGCTCCCGTGGCCAGATCACCTCGTCGTCGAAGACGTATCCCGTCCAGTACATGCCGTCGTCGGCGCGCAGGTGCCCGATCCAGCGGAGGATCTGCACGGCGCGGTCGGACTCGCCCATCGCCCAGAGCGCGAGGGCCAGTTCGGCGCTCTCCCCGCCGGTGACCCACGGGTTGGGCAGCACGCAGCGCACGCCAAGACCGGGGACGACGAACGCGTCCCACTGCGCGTCGATGCGCTCCCGGGCGGCGGCGCCGCGGACGGCGCCGCCGAGGATCGGGTAGTACCAGTCCATGGAGTAGCGGGACTTGTCGAGGAACCGCTCGGGGTGCGCGCGCAGCGCGTGGCCGAGGCGGCCGAGGGCCAGCTCCCAGTCGGGCTGCGGCTCCTCCCGCTGTTCGGCCATGGCCAGCGCGCACCGCAGCGCGTGGTGGACGGAGGACGAGCCGGTCAGCAGCGCGTCGGTGACGGGCGTGCCGTCGTCCTCCCGCTTCCACCCGATCTCGCCGCCCGGCTGCTGGAGCCCGAGGACGAACTCGACGGCGGCGTAGACGGCGGGCCACATGCGGTCGAGGAACGCCTCGTCGCCGGTGGACAGGTAGTGGTGCCAGACGCCGACCGCGAGGTAGGCGCAGAAGTTGCTCTCCCGGCCGCGGTCGGTGGGCTCGTCCGCGTCGCCGTCGGCGTACGCCGCGTACCAGGAGCCGTCCGCGTTCTGGTGGCGGCGCAGCCACTCGTACGCGGCCGTGGCGCGGTCGTGCTCACCGGCGGCGTCGAGGGCCATGGCCGCCTCGGTGTGGTCCCACGGGTCGAGGTGGTGGCCGCGGAACCAGGGGATGGCGCCGTCGGCACGCTGGGTGGCGAGGATCCCGGCGACGGTGGCGGCGGCCTGTTCGGCGGTGAGGACGCCGGGCAGGACGAGGCGTTCGGTACGGCCCGGACTCGTCACTTGGCGGCCGCCTCGGGCAGGTGCGGCTTGGTGGCGTAGGCGACGAAACTCTTGCCGATCAGCGGGTTGAGGGTCCGCTCGGTGAGCCGCGTGGCCAGCGGTTTCTTCATGATGTCCCAGACCAGCAGCTTGTGGAACGCCTTCACCGGCAGCGCCTTGTCGTTGTCGACCCCGAAGGCGCACTTCAGCCACCAGTAGGGGGTGTGCAGGGCGTGGGCGTGGTGGGTGCCGTACGGCTTGAGCCCGGCGGCGCGCATCTTGGCGAGGAGTTCATCGCCCCGGTAGATGCGGATGTGGCCGCCCTCGACCTCGTGGTACGCGTCGCTCAGCGCCCAGCAGATCTTCTCGGGGCCGTAGCGGGGGACGGTGACGGCGATCCGGCCGCCGGGGCGCAGGACGCGCACCATCTCGGCGAGGACGCCCTTGTCGTCGGGGATGTGCTCCATGACCTCGGAGATGATCACGACGTCGAAGGAGTCGTCGGGGAACGGCAGGGCCAGCGCGTCGCCCTCCATGGCGGTGGCGGTGGCCCCGGCGGGCGCCTCACCGGCCTCCTCCATGGCGGCGAACCACTTGGCGACCTCGCGGATCTCGTCGGCGTTCCGGTCGAGGGCGATGACCTGCGCGCCGCGGCGGTAGCACTCGAAGGCGTGGCGGCCGGCGCCGCAGCCCAGGTCGAGCACGCGGTCGCCCGGGGCGAGCGGGAAGCGGGAGAAGTCGACGGTCAGCACGGCGTTCTGCTTTCGTCCGGCGGGTCGGGGAGGGGGAACTGGCGGGTGGGAGGGGACAAACAGCGGCGGGTGCGGGCGGGGCCCTAGGCGCGGGCGGTGGCGCGCTGCCGGGCGATGGCCTCGCGGTAGCGCTCGGCGGTGCCGAGGGCCGCCTGCCGCCAGGTGAAGCGGGCGAGGACCCGTTCGCGTCCGGCCGAGCCCAGGCGGTGGCGGAGGGCGGCGTCGCCGAGGAGGCGCCGCAGTCCGCCGGCGAGGGCGTCGGCGTCGCCCGGCGGCACCGCCAGGCACGTCTCGCCGTCCGGCCCGGCGACCTCGGGGATGGCGCCGCCGGTGGTGGCGAGCAGCGGGGTGCCGGTGGCCATCGCTTCGGCGGCGGGCAGCGAGAACCCTTCGTAGAGGGACGGCACACAGGCGATCTGGGCACCGCGTACCAGGTCGACCAGTTCGGCGTCGGTGATGCCCTTGACGAACTCGATGGCGCCGGAGAGGCCGAGGCGCTCGACGGCGGCGGCGACCGGCCCGTCGTCGGCGCGCTTGCCGACGACGACGAGGTGCGCCTCGGGGTGCTCGGTGCGGACCTTGCCGAGCGCCTCGACGAGGTGGATCAGGCCCTTGAGGGGGACGTCGGCGCTGGAGGTGGTGACGATCCGGCCGGGCACCTCGGGGACGGACGGGTCCGGGGCGAAGAGGTCGGTGTCGGCGCCGATGGGCACGACGTGGATGCGGTCACCGCGGACGCCGAGGTCGTCGATGATCTCCTGGCGGGAGGAGCCGGAGACGGTGAGGACGGACGGCAGGCGGCGCGCGACGCGCTTCTGCATCCGCGTGAAGCCGTACCAGCGGCGGACGGAGAGGCGGCGGGCCGCGCCGTCGGCGGCGGCGAGGTCGAGGCGGCGGTCGACGGTGATGGGGTGGTGGACCGTGGTGACCAGCGGGGCGCCGAGCGCGCCGGGGCCGCCGAGCAGTCCGTAGCCGAGGGTCTGGTTGTCGTGGACGACGTCGAACGCGCCGCGGCGGGCGGCGAGGTGGCGCCGGGCCCGCAGGGAGAAGGTGAGCGGTTCGGGGAAGCCGCCGGTCCACATCGTGGCGACCTCCAGCGCGTCGATCCAGTCGCGGTACTCGCCGCGCTTGGGCGTGCGGAACGGATCGGGCTGGCGGTAGAGGTCGAGGCTGGGCAGTTCGGTGAGCGGGACGCCCTCGTCGAGCACCGGGTAGGGCTGCGCGCCGATGACCTCGACGGTGTGCCCGAGGCGGGCCAGTTCGCGGGAGAGGTGGCGTACGTAGACGCCCTGTCCGCCGCAGAACGGGTTCCCCTTGTAGGTGAGCATCGCGATGCGCAGGGGGATGTCGCCGGGCGGCCGGGCGGTGGTGGAGGGAGTGCCACCGGGGCGGGGCGTCGCTGCCTGGACGGCCTCTGCGGTCACCGCGCGGCCCCCTTCCTCACTGGACGTCCGCCGGAGCGTAACCGCTGGCGGTAATCTAGAACAAGTTTCAGAACTGAAGAGCTACTGATCAGTTCACGAGCTGTTGAATCTACCGGCCGGTCCGGGAACGCGAGGAGCCACCTCGGGTGATTCGCGCCACGGCCGGAGCCCCTGCCATGCTGTGCCGATCGCACCACCGGCACAGCACCGCATCGCGGACGAAATGCCATGGAATGGGACATATGACTACGGAATCCAGGGCGGCCAGGCCGGCACTTCCCGCGAGTCCACCCCTGACCGAACGTCAGGAGGCACGGCGCCGCCGCATCCTGCACACCAGCGCCCGGCTGGCCGGACGCGGCGGCTTCGACGCCGTCCAGATGCGCGAGGTCGCCGAATCCTCCGGCGTCGCCCTCGGCACCCTCTACCGCTACTTCCCCTCCAAGGTGCACCTGCTGGTCGCCACCATGCAGGACCAGCTCCAACACCTCCACACCACGCTCCGCAAACGCCCGCCGTCGGATGAGGACCCCGGCGCCCGCGTCGCCCAGACCCTCATGCGGGCCTTCCGCGCCCTCCAGCGCGAACCCCACCTCGCCGACGCCATGGTCCGCGCCCTCACCTTCGCCGACCGCTCCGTCAGCCCCGAGGTCGACACCGTCTCCCGCCTCACCACCACGATCATCCTCGACGCCATGGGCCTCGACGGCCCGCCCACCCCCGAGCAGCTCTCCGCCGTCCGCGTCATCGAACACACCTGGCACTCCGCGCTGATCACCTGGCTGTCGGGCCGCGCGTCGATCGCCCAGGTGAAGATCGACATCGAGATGGCGTGCCGGCTGATCGGCGTGACGGGGGTGAGCGGGGGCGCGGGCTCGGAATCGGCCTCGGGCGCGGGCTCGGGCTCGGGCTCGGGCTCGGTGGCACGTGGGGGTAGGGGATGAGCGGGAACGCGGGGCGCGGCGGGGCGGGTTAGGGCCGGTGGGGGTGCGGGTAGTTGGCCCGCGAGGGGCCCTTTCGACCCTTACGGGATGTTCCCTACGGGAAACCGGACCGGAGCCGGGCCCGCCGGACGCGCACAGACCTCTCCGCACAGCCCTCTCGGCACAGCCCTTTCGGCACAGCCCTCTCGGCACGGCGACGCACACGACGAAGCAGGGGCCCGACGCCATGTGCGTCGAGCCCCTGCGTGCGGTGCGCGTCCCCGCGCCGTTCCGCCCGGTGACCTGCGGGCCGGTGACCTGCGGGCCGGTTGCCTACGTACCGGCCGTTCCCGTACCGGTTACTTCTTGACCGGCGGGCAGTAGCCGCTGTCCTCGCCGATGGAGTTGATCTCGGCGTTCGGGCGCGAGTCGCCCGCGTAGTTGATCTGGTCGGTGCACTTCACGCCCGGCTTCTTCGGGGTGCCCTCCGGCTTGGCGGCGCCCTTCTCCGGCGTCGGGCAGTAGCCGGTCTTCTCACCGATGGAGTTGATCTCGGCGTTCGGGCGCGAGTCGCCCGCGTAGTTGATCTGGTCGGTGCACTTCACACCGGGCTTCTTCGGGGTGCCGGACGGCTTGTCGCCCTTCTGCGGTGCCGGGCAGTGGCCGGTCTGCTCGCCGATGGAGTTGATCTCGGCGTTGGGGCGGGGGTCGCCGGCGTAGTTGATCTGGTCGGTGCACTTCACACCGGCCTTGTTGGGGGTCTTGGCCGCCGCGCCGCCGACGGAGCCCTGGGCGTCCTTGGCCGGGGAGGACTTGGCGCCCTCCGCGGGGGCCTCGGCGGAGGACGAGGCCGGGGACGAGGACGAGGTGTCGGTGCCGCCGTCCTGGCAGGCGGTGAGCCCGAAGGCGGCGATCGTGATCACCATGGCGGCGGCTGCCTTGCGAGCGTAACGGCGGGTGTAGTGCGACACGTTCTTCCCGATCTTTCCGAGGGGGTGTTTCCGGCTTCTGGGAACAAGACTGCCGCCCGGCGCTGATGCTCCGCCTACGTATGGTTAACGCACCGCTAACGTCCTGCGGGCGGGGCGGGCAGCGGCTTCCCCTCCCGCTCCGCCACCCTCCGCTCCCCGCTACTCCTCCGGTGGGAAGACCGCCTCCCCGCCGGGCGCGAGGGCGACGGTGATCGCCTCCACCGGGCAGCTCTCGGCGGCGGCGAGGACCGTTTCGCAGGCGTCCGTCTCGGCGGCGGTGGGGTGGGAGCGGCGGGCGGTGTCGAGGCGGAAGCGGTCGGGGGCGGTGGCGGCGCACAGACCGGAGCCGATGCAGACGCCGTGGTCGACCTCCAGGTGCCAGCGGTCGGCCATCAGGCACCTGCCGGGAGGTGGATCATCTTGTGCTCCAGGTACTCGCCGAATCCCTCGGGGCCGAATTCGCGGCCGATGCCGGAGTTCTTGTAGCCGCCGAACGGGCCGAGCATGTCGATGCTGAAGGTGTTCACGGAGTAGGTGCCGGTACGGACGCGGCGGGCGAGGTCGGTGCCGTGGTCGGTGTCGGCGGTCCACACGGAGCCGGACAGGCCGTACTCGGAGTCGTTGGCGATGCGTACCGCGTCCGCCTCGTCGTCGTAGGGGAGGAGGCAGATGACCGGGCCGAAGATCTCCTCGCGGGCGATGCGCATGGCGGGGGTGACGTCGCCGAAGAGGGTGGGTTCGACGTACCAGCCGGTGGGCCGGCCGGCGGGGACGCCGCCGCCGGCGAGGATCTTGGCGCCCTCCCGCCGGCCGAGGGCGATGTAGTCGAGGGAGCGTTGCTGCTGGCGGCGGGTGACGAGGGGGCCGAGTTCGGTGGCGGGGTCGAGGGGGTCGCCGACGGTCAGGGCGTTCGCGGCGGCGGTGAACCGTTCGGCGATCTCGTCGTAGCGGGAGCGGGGGGCGAGGATGCGGGTCTGGGCGACGCACGCCTGACCGTTGATCATCCAGGCGAACGGGGTGATCCCGGCGACGGCGGCGTCCAGGTCGGCGTCGGGGAGGATCACGGCGGCGGATTTGCCGCCGAGTTCCAGGGTGACGCGGGTGAGGTTGCGGGCGGCGACCTCCATGACGCGTTTGCCGGCGGCGACGGAGCCGGTGAAGGAGACCTTGTCGACGCCGGGGTGGCCGACGAGGTATTCGCTGACCTCGCGGTCGGCGGGGAGGATCGACAGGACGCCGGGCGGCAGTCCCGCCTCCGTGGCGATGTCGGCGAGGAGGTACGCGTCGAGCGGGGTCTCGGGCGAGACCTTCAGGACGACGGAGCAGCCGGCGAGGAGGGCGGGAGCGAGTTTGGCGGCGGCGGTGAACTGCGGGACGTTCCAGGGGACGACGGCGGCGACGACCCCGGCGGGTTCGCGGCAGATGAGGAGCGGGCCGAGGAGCCCGGCGCGGCGTTCTTCGAACGGGAAGTCGCGGGCGACGGTGAGGGCGGCGTCCCAGACGAGCATCGCGGCGAGCGCCTGGACCATGACGCCGGAGGTGTAGGGGGTGCCGTTCTCGGCGCTGATGACCTTGGCGATCTCCTCGCTGCGGACGGCGAAGGCGTCCTTGATGCGGGTGATGACCGCGATCCGTTCGTCGAGCGGGGTATCGGCCCAGACGCCGGAGTCGAAGGAGGTGCGGGCGGCGACGACGGCGCGGTCGACGTCGGTGCGGGTGGCGTGCGGGACGCGGCCGATGAGCTGTTCGGTGTGGGGGGAGATCACGTCGAGGGTGCCGGTTCCGGCGGGGTCGACGAGTTCACCGCCTATGTAGAGCTTGCCGTGTTCGACGAGGTCGCTCATGGCTGCCGCCTCCCGCGGTCGGCCGCCCTGTCCGGTGTCCGGCGGCCCGGTCGGCCGTGTGACGCCTCCGGTGTCGGGCGGGTGGGAACTTCCGTCAACTGCCTGCGCGTCGAGCGTGTCCGGCGCCGTCGCGGGGCGTCCGCCGGGTGGAAGGGGCGGCGACACAGCAATTCTGACGGCGCGTCAGTTATGGGTCGTTGAACTGATACCACCTCCCGGGGCAGGAGTCCACACGGCCCGGAGCTGGCCACGGCGGGGCGACCGCGGGGCCATCCCGGGTCCGGCTTCCGGAACCTCTCCGCACCCCCCTCCACTGAAACGCGTTCTAGTTATAGTGACGTGGCGTACGCCCCACGGCAGCACGGTCCGGCGCGTGCGCACGGAGGCGGGCCCGGCGGGCGGGCACACCGAGAGGGGCCGCGATGACGCAGGTGACCGACCACCGGGGCGGCGTGTGGAGCATCTCCGTGCCGATCCCGGACAATCCGCTCGGCCACACCCTCGTCCACCTCCTGGAGACCGACCGCGGCCCGGTCCTCATCGACACCGGCTGGGACGACCCGGACTCCTGGGCCGCGCTGACCGGCGGGATCGCCGCCTGCGGCTTCACCGTCGCCGACATCCACGGCGTCCTGCTCACCCACCACCACCCCGACCACCACGGACTGTCCGCGGCGGTGCGCGAGGCGTCCGGCGCCTGGATCGCGATGCACGCGGCGGACGCCGACGTCGTACGGCGCACCCGGGTGGCGCGGCCCGCCGCGTGGCGGGCGCAGCTGGCCGCGAAGCTGGCCGCCGCCGGGGCGCCCGAGGACCACCTCGCGCCGCTGCGCACCGCGCGCGGCGGGGAGCTGCCCGGACAGCGGGCGGCGGTGCCGGACCGGCACATCGCCCCGGGTGAGCTGCTGGATCTGCCCGGCCGCCGGCTGCGCGCCATCTGGACGCCGGGGCATACGCCCGGCCATGTCTGTCTGCATCTGGAGGAGGCGCATCCGGGGCGCGCGGCGGTGGCGGCCGGGGACGGGCCCGGGGCGCCTCCCGGGGACGGCCCGGGGACGGCCGGCGGCGGGCCGTCAAGCCCCGGTGGCGGGCCGGGCGCCGGGTTCGGGCGGCTCTTCTCCGGTGATCACCTGCTGCCGGGGATCAGTCCGCACATCGGGGTGTACGAGGGGACGGACGAGGCGCCGGGCGATCCGCTGGGGGACTATCTCGCGTCGCTGGAGCGGGTGGCGCGGCTCGCCCCGGCGGAGGTGCTGCCCGCCCATCAGCATCCGTTCACCGACGCGGCGGGGCGCGCCCGCGCGCTGCTCGACCACCACGAGGCGCGGCTGGACGGCCTGGTGCGACTGCTCGCCGAGCCGCGGACGCTGTGGCAGCTGACGGTGGCGATGGAGTGGAACCGCCCCTGGGAGCGGATCCCGTACGTCTCCCGGAACATCGCGGTGGCGGAGGCCGAGGCCCATCTGCGGCGGCTGCTGGTGCGGGGCCGGGTGGTGGCGGTGGCGGGCTCGGACCCGGTGACGTACCGGGCGGTGTGAGGCGTCCGGCAGCCGGTGGCGGGGCGGCCGCTCCTGGTGACGGTGCGGGCCCGGGTGGCAATCGTGCGGCGGGACGCGGGGCGCGGGCCCCGGCCGGGCGGTCGGGCGGCGGCGCCCCCGGGGCCGGACGTACGGCGGGGCGCGGCCAGGTGGCGGTGTACGGCCGGGCGGCGGGGCGCGGTGGTGCGCCGGACGGCCCGGCCGCTCGGCGTGCGGGGCGGCCACCGGCGCCGGGCGTCCGTCCTCCGGTGGCCGACCCGGTACCGGAGGGTTCCGGCCGGGTGACCGCTAAAATGTGCGGACAACTCCATGTGTGCCCGATCGGGGGAAGCCGGTGGAATTCCGGCGCTGACCCGCAGCCGTCAGGGCGGACGCGTGCCGTGGGCGCGCCTTCGCACGAGCCGGAACACCCGGTGGGGCGCGACAGGCTCCCGCCGCCGTGCGGGCCGCGCGCAGCGGCCGCGGACGGCGGCGGCACCGTCGAGGTATACGGGGCTGAGCCCGGTGCCACCGCCTGCGGCCCCGGCCGTCGTGCGGGTGGCGGGCCGAGCACGGCCGTCCGCCCCGCGACGCCCCGAGCGATCCGACTGAGAGGCACCCGCCGATGGCCCCCCTGGCCCCTTCCCGTACCGCCCTGGTGCGCCGCGCCGCCGTGGTGTGCGCCGCGGCGCTGGTGCCGGTCGCCGCGACCGCGACCGCCGCGTCCGCCGCTCCGGCGCCGTCCCCCACGAAGCTGCCCGCGGGCCTGTACGGCTCCGGCGACCCGCGGTACGACGGGGTGTGGCGGCAGTCGCTGGCGCTGCTCGCCCAGCACACCGTGCGGGTGGAGCCCGCCGCGGCGGCCGTTGCGTGGCTGACCGGACAGCAGTGCGCCGACGGCGCGTTCGCCGCGTACCGGGCCGACCCCGCGAAGGCGTGCGGCGCGGCGACGATGCGGGACACCAACCAGACGGGTGCGGCGGTGCAGGCGCTGGCGGCGCTCGGCGGGCACGGCGCGACGGTGGAGAAGGCGGTGCGCTGGCTGAGGTCGGTGCAGAACGACGACGGCGGCTGGCCGTCGATGCCCGGCTCACCCAGCGACGCCAACTCGACCTCGGTGGTCATCGGCGCGCTCACCGCCGCGGGCCAGGACCCGGCGAAGGTCACGTCGCCGAAGGGCCACACCCCGTACGAGGGGCTGCTGACGTTCCGGCTCGGATGCTCGGCGAAGCCCGCCGAGCGGGGCGCGTTCACGTTCCAGCTGAAGGGCGCGGCGGCCAACGCCGACGCCTCGGCCGCCGCGGCGACCGGTGCGCTCGGCAAGGGCTTCGTCGTCCCGGCGGCGGGCAAGGACGCCGCCACGCCGGTGGCCGCGCCGGAGTGCGGTGACGGGAAGAAGGAGCCGTCCGGGGCGGGTCCGGACGCGCTGCGGCGGGCCGCGTCGGGCGCGAGCGCGTACCTGGTGAAGGAGATGGACGGCGGCGGGCAGCATCTGATGTCGGCGATGCCGGGCGCGAAGCCGGCGCCGGACGTCGGCAACACCGCCGACGCGGTGGTGGCGCTCGCCGCCGGCGGGCACGGCGCGGCGGCGGCGAAACCCCTGGCGTGGCTGGAGAAGAACGGTCCGGCGTGGGCGGAGCGGGCGGGTCCGGCGGCGTACGCGCAGCTGGTGCTGGCGGCGCACGCCACGGGCACCGATCCGCGGGACTTCGGCGGCAGGGACCTGGTGGCGGCGTTGAACGCGACGGGTCCGAAGCCGTCCGCCGCGGCGGAGAAGCCGGTGCCGCGGGAGAAGGACACCGGGTCGATCAGCGCGTGGTGGCTGGTGCTGGTGGGTCTCGCCGCGGGCGCGGGCATCGGGTTCCTGCTGAGCGGCCGCCGGAAGCGCGGTCAGTGATGCGGGGTGCGCGGTGGGCCGGTGCGCTGGCGCTGGCCGGGGCGGTGACGGTGCCGCTCGCGGTCCCGGCGCAGGCCCAGGGGCAGGCGTACCGGTACTGGTCGTTCTGGGACGGCGCGGGCGGGAAGTGGGCGTACGCGACGCAGGGCCCGGCGACGCTGCGGCCCGCGGACGGCGCGGTGGCCGGTTTCCGGTTCACGGTCAGCGCCGAGTCGTCGGCGGTGGCCCGGCCGCGCACCGCCGCCGACTTCCAGACGCTGTGCGCCGGTACGCCGGAGAAGCCCGGGACGAAGCGGATCGGGGTCGTCGTCGACTTCGGGTCGGCGGCGGACGCGCCCGGCGGTGAGCGGCCGCCGGAGCAGCGGACGGCGTGCGCGCGGGTGCCCGAGGACGCGTCGGCCGGTGAGGCGCTGGCCGCGGTGGCGCAGCCGCTGCGGTACGACGCGCAGGGGATGCTGTGCGGGATCGCCAGGTATCCGAAGGCCGGGTGCGCGGAGCAGGTCGGCGCGACGGGCGGGAGCAAGGCGTCGGGGAAGCCGTCGGCCACGGCGGACGACGGCGACGGCGGCGGCGGTCCGTCGGCGGGGCTGCTCGGCGGCGGCGCGGCGGTCGTGGCGCTGGGGGCGGCGGCGGTGTGGCAGGCCCGCCGCCGTCGCGGATGAGGGCGCCGGAGGCCACCCGGAGCACGGCGCTGCACGCGGGTGCCTGGTGGCTGTGGGCGCTGGGGCTGGCCGCCGCGGCGTCGCGGACCACCAACCCGCTGCTCCTGGGACTGCTGATCGCGGTGGCCGGATATGTGGTGGCGGCGCGGCGGACGGACGCACCGTGGGCCCGGTCGTACGGCGCGTTCGTGAAGCTGGGGCTGCTGGTGCTGGGCATCCGGCTGGTGTTCGCGTTCGTCCTGGGCTCGCCGGTCCCCGGGACACATGTCCTGGTGACGCTGCCGGAGCTGCCGCTGCCCGACTGGGCGCAAGGCGTCCGGGTCGGCGGCCGGGTCACCGCCGAGGGCATGGTCTTCGCCCTCTACGACGGACTGAAACTCGCCACCCTGCTGATCTGTGTGGGCGCCGCGAACGCCCTGGCCGGCCCGGCGCGGCTGCTGAAGTCGCTGCCGGGCGCGCTGTACGAGGCGGGGGTGGCGGTGGTGGTGGCGATGACGTTCGCGCCGCATCTGGTCGCCGATGTGCGGCGGCTGCGGGCGGCGCGGCGGCTGCGCGGCCGCCCGGACCGCGGGTTCGCGGCGCTGCTCCAGGTCGGACTGCCGGTGCTGGAGGGCGCGTTGGAGCGTTCGGTGGCGCTGGCCGGGGCGATGGACGCGCGGGGCTACGGGCGCCGCGCCGAGGTGCCGCGCGCGGTGCGGCGGATCACGGCGGCGCTGACCCTCGGCGGTCTGCTGGGCGTGTGCGCCGGAACGTACGGCCTGCTGGCGCAGGCGGGCGCGGGCCTCGGCCTGCCGCTGCTGCTCGCCGGGCTGGCGGCGGCGCTGGCCGGTCTGTGGCTGGGCGGTCGCCGCTCGGTCCGCACCCGCTACCGCCCCGAACGGTGGGGCGTACGGGCGTGGCTGGTGGCGGGCTCCGGCGCGGCGGTGGCCGCCCTGCTGATCACGGCGGGCGGCTACGCGCCCGAGGCGCTCCACCCCCCGGCGGTCCCGCTGACCGCCCCGCGGCTGCCGCTGTGGCCGGCGCTCTCCGTCCTCGTCGGCCTGCTCCCGGCGTGGGTGGCGCCACGGCCCGCGGACCCGGGCGGGCGGGTTTCGGACCCGTACGGGGCGCGCGGGGAGCCGGGCGGTCCGGAGAGGACCACCGGGGCGGAACGGCCTGCTGCGGCGAAGCGGCTCGGAGCGGGCTCGGGCACGGCCCCGGCCCCGGGCTCGGACTCGGCCCCGGGGTCGGCCCCGGGCTCAGCCCCGGCCCCAGGCTCGGACTCGGCCCCGGGCTCAGGCGCGTCCCCGCTCCCCGGCCCCGCCCGGCTCGTCGGCCGTGCGCCCCGCCGGGAGCGCCCGGCTCGCGGTGCCCGTCCCCTCTCCCCCGTCCGTCCTCCGAAGGAGCGCGTGCAGTGATCCGGTTCGAGCAGGTCTCGGTCACCTACGGGGAGGCGTCCGTGCCTGCCGTGCAGGGGGTGGACCTGACCGTGGCCGAGGGGGAGCTGTGTCTGCTCGTCGGACCCTCCGGTGTCGGTAAGTCGACTTTGCTGAACGCGGTGTGCGGGCTGGTGCCGCACTTCACCGGCGGCACGCTCCGCGGCCGCGTCACCGTCGCCGGACGGGACACCCGCACCCACGCCCCCCGCGAACTGGCCGATGTGGTCGGCACCGTCGGGCAGGACCCGCTGGACCGGTTCGTCACCGACACCGTCGAGGACGAGTTGGCGTACGGCATGGAGTCGCTGGGGCTCGCGCCGGGCGTGATGCGGCGGCGGGTGGAGGAGACGCTGGACCTGCTGGGGCTGGCCGGCCTGCGCGACCGCGCGCTGACCACGCTCTCCGGCGGACAGCAGCAGCGGGTCGCCATCGGGTCGGTGCTGACCGCCCACCCCGAGGTGCTGGTGCTGGACGAGCCGACGTCCGCGCTGGACCCGGGCGCCGCCGAGGAGGTCCTCGCCGTGCTCCAGCGCCTCGTCCACGACCTGGGGACGGCGGTGCTGCTGGCCGAACACCGGCTGGAGCGGGTGGTCCAGTACGCGGACCAGGTCATCCTGATGCCGGGGCCGGGCGCCGCACCACGGCAGGGCCCGCCCGCCGCGATGATGGCGGGCTCCCCCGTCCGCCCGCCCGTCGTCGACCTGGGGGCGCTGGCCGGCTGGTCGCCGCTGCCGCTGTCGGTCCGCGACGCCCGCCGCCGCGCGCCCGCGCTGCGCGACCGGCTGGCCGGGACAAAACCGCGGCGGCCCGACGCCCCGGAGCCACCGCCCGAGCGGGCCGCTCCCCCGGCCCGCCCACGGCGGTCCGGGCTGCTGCGCCGCCGCGCCGCCCGGCCGGACGCGCCGGGGACCGCCTCCGGGGCGCCGCTCGCCGAGGCGCGGCACCTGGCCGTCCGCCGGGGCCGTACCGAGGCGCTGCGCGCCGTCGACCTGACCGTCGGCGCAGGCGAGACCGTCGCGCTGATGGGCCGCAACGGCGCCGGGAAGTCGACGCTGCTGGGCGCCCTGGTGGGGCTGCACGCCCCGGCGTCCGGTGCGGTGACCGTCGGCGGCGCCGTCCCGCACCGCACCGCGCCCGGCACCCTCGTCCGGCACGTCGGACTGGTGCCGCAGGAGCCGCAGGACCTGCTGTACGCGGACACCGTCGCCGCCGAATGCGCCGCCGCCGACCGGGACGCGGACGCCGCGCCGGGCACCTGCCGGAAGCTCGTCGCGCGGCTGCTGCCCGGGGTGGCGGACGCCACGCATCCGCGGGACCTGTCCGAGGGGCAGCGGCTGACGCTGGCGCTGGCGGTGGTGCTGACCGCGCGGCCCCCGCTGCTGCTCCTCGACGAGCCGACCCGCGGCCTGGACTACGCGGCCAAGACCCGGCTGATCGAGGTGTTGCGGGAGCTGGCCGCGCAAGGGCACGGCATCCTCCTCGCCACCCACGACGTGGAACTCGCCGCCGAATTGGCCCGGCGGGTCGTCATCCTGGCCGGCGGGGAGATCGTCGCCGACGGGCCGACCGAGGAGGTCGTGGTGTCCTCACCCGCCTTCGCCCCGCAGGTCGCGAAGGTCCTCGCGCCACTGCCGTGGCTGACGGTGCCGCAGGTGGCCCGCGCCCTGGGGACCGCGCCGTGAGCGCCGTACGGAAGCGGACGACGGGCACCGGGCGGCAGGCGCGGGCCGTACGGCTGGGCCCCCGGTCCGTCGTCGCGCTGGCACTCGTCTCGGCGACGGGCGTGATGGCGTTCGGCTGGCCGCTGCTGGCCGACTCCGCCTCCGGGCTCGCGCACTCCGCGGACGCGCCGTGGCTGTTCGCCGCGCTGCTGCCGATGCTGCTGGCCGTGGTCGTCGCGACGATCGGGGACGCCGGTCTGGACGCCAAGGCCATCGCGATGCTCGGCGTCCTCGCCGCGGCGGGCGCCGCGCTGCGTCCGCTCGGCGCGGGCACCGCGGGCATCGAGCCGATGTTCTTCCTGATGGTGCTGGCCGGGCGGGTGCTGGGCCCCGGCTTCGGGTTCGTCCTCGGCTCGGTGGCGATGTTCGCCTCCGCGCTGCTGACCGGCGGCGTCGGGCCGTGGATGCCGTTCCAGATGCTGTCGATGGGCTGGGTGTCGATGGGCGCCGGTCTGCTGCCCGGCCCCGACCGGCTGCGCGGCGGCCGCGAACTGGCCCTGCTCGCCGGGTACGGGGCGCTCGCCGCGGTCGGCTACGGCCTGGTGATGAACCTCCAGGGCTGGCCGTACCTCGCCGGTCCGGCCTCCGGTGTCTCCTTCGTCCCCGGTGACCCGCTCCCCGCCAACCTCGCCCGCTACCTGACGTACTGCCTGGCCACCTCCCTCGGCTGGGACCTGCCCCGTGCGGCGGTCACGGTGATCTTGACCCTGACCGTCGGCGGCCCCCTGCTGAAGGCGCTGCGACGGGCCACACGGAAGGCGGCGTTCGACGTGCCGGTGACGTTCGAAGAGCCGGAGGACGGGCCGAAGGCGGGGACCGGCCCGGAGGGGGCACCGGCTCCGTACGCGGGGACCGGCCCGAAGGGTGAATCCGGGCCGTGCGCGGGGACCGGCCCGTACCCGGAAGCCGTACCGCCCGCGGAAGCCGCCGCGTGCGCGGAGCCGTCGGCGGACGGCCCCGGCCCCCTGACGGCGCCCGGCGGAGGCGGAGGCGGGAGCGGAACGCCCGGGGCGTGACGCCGTCGCGCCACACCGCCCCGCCCCGGTCAGCCCGCGCCCCCGTCCCCCTCCTCCGGCGACGGCTCCCGCAGCGTCAGGACGTACCGTGCCGTCACCGCCACCCCGGGGTCCTCGTCCAGGGTCAGTGCGGTGAGGGTGCGGGAGGCCGTGGGGCCGGGGACACCGGCGAGGGCCTGGGCCAGCCGGCGGCGGGCGGGGGCACCCGCGCCGCCCGGCGTGCGGCGGGCGGCGAGGCGGGCGGCGATCTCCTCGGCCACCGGCGGATCGGCGGCGAGGACGCTCAGCGCGTCGGCCGCGTCCACGTCGTTGGCGCCCTCGGCGACCATCGCGACGAGGACGGGGATCGCCTCGGGCACGCCCCAGGCGCCGAGCGCCGGCGCCGCGTCCCGGCGTACCGCGGTGTCGGAGTGGGCCAGGGCGGCGCGCAGCGCCGGGCGGGCCACGGCGTCCGGGAGGGCGGCGAGGGCCTGGACGGCGCGCCGCCGGGTCGTGGCCCCAGGCGCGTCGAGAGCCTGCGCCAGCAGTTGCGGCGCCCCGTCCCCGGCGCGGGCCAGGGCCCATTTCAACGCGCCCGCGACATTCGGCTCCGGTTCGCTCAGCACCGCCTCGACCAGGGCTTCGACCGGTGCGGGGCGGTCCGCCGCCGCGGCCAGGGCGGCGCGCTGGCGGCGGTCGGGGCTGGGCGACCCCAGCTCCTGGAGGAGGGCGACGGTCCGCAGGACGTCCGCGCGGTCGGCGGGCTCCGCGGCGCCGATCCGGCGGAGCCGGGTGAGCAGCGCCGTCTCCGCGGCGATCCGTTCGCCGGTGCGCCGGATGAGGTCGTCGACGAGTGCCGCGGGCGCGAAGCCGGGGCCGTCCAGCACCTCACCGACCTCCCGCAGCGTCAGCCCCAGCGAGCGCAGGCTCTCGATGTGGAAGAGGCGCCGCAGATCGTCGCCGGCGTACTCGCGGTACCCGGCGCCGCTGCGGCCCGTCGGGCGCAGCAGTCCGAGCGTGTCGTAGTGCCGGAGCATCCGGGCGCTCACCCCGGAGCGCCGCGCCACCTCGCCGATCAGCACCGTCTCACCCCTCCCGGCCGGCCGTGCCGAGAGCCACGATGCGCTTCGCCTCCTCCACCGCGCAATCGAACCCGGCGTCCGGGTCACGCCGCAGCGCCTCCGTGACCAGGGCGTGGTCCCGTACGCGGGGGTCAAGGCCGTGCGCCGCGGCACGCAGCGCCGGTGTCCCGGCGTCGCCGAGGGCGATCAGCGCCCGGCTCAGGCTCAGCCGCGTCTCCCGTCCGCCGCGCCCGAGCTGCGTCGCCAGCGCCGCGGCCAGCTCCGGAGCCTCGTCGTCCGGTACGAGGACGACCGCCGTGCGCCAGGCGGCGCGGGCCACCTCGTCGTCGACGTCGGTCAGCAGGGCGCGGGTGAGCGCGGGCCAGGCGCGCCGGTCGGCGGTCTTGGACAGGGTGTGCAGCGCCTGGCTGCGGGCCTGGGCGCGCGGTGAGCGCAGCTCCGCCAGGAGCCCGGGGAGCGTCGCGTCCGCCGGGTGCCGGGTCAGCGCCCACGTCAGCATCTCCCGTACGGAGAAGTCCGGCTCGATCGCGCAGCGGGCGAGGAGCGGGGTGATGTGCGGCGGGCGCGGGTCGGTGCCGACCGTGAGCGCGGCGCGCAGCCGTACCGACGCGTCGGTGTGTGCCAGCGCCTTCAGGGCGCGGTCCGCGGGTGTGTCCGTTTCCGTTTCCGGCTGGGTCATCGTGACCACCTCCGGGGCCCAGGCAAGACCTTCGCACGGTGTGAAGGTCAAGCCGGGGCCCGGCGCGGTCAGAGCCGCTGGATGATCGTGCCCGTGGCCAGCGCGCCGCCCGCGCACATGGTGATCAGCGCGAACTCCTTGTCGCGGCGCTCCAGTTCGTGCAGGGCGGTGGTGATCAGGCGGGCGCCGGTGGCGCCGACGGGGTGACCGAGCGCGATGGCGCCGCCGTTGACGTTGACCTTCTCCAGGTCCTGGTCGAAGACGCGGGCCCAGGACAGGACGACGGAGGCGAACGCCTCGTTGATCTCGACGAGGTCGATGTCCTTGAGGGCCATCCCGGCCTTGCCGAGGACGGCGCGGGTCGCGTCGACGGGCCCGTCGAGGTGGTAGTGCGGGTCGGCGCCGACGAGCGCCTGCGCCACGATGCGGGCGCGCGGGGTGAGTTTGAGGGCGCGGGCCATGCGCTTGGAGGCCCACAGGACGGCGGCGGCGCCGTCGGAGATCTGCGAGGAGTTCCCGGCGGTGTGGACGGCCTGCGGCATGACGGGTTTGAGGCCGGCGAGCGCCGCCATGGAGGTGTCGCGCAGCCCTTCGTCACGGTCGACCAGGCGCCACATGCCCTGGCCCGCGGCCTGCTCCTCCTCGGTGGTGGGGACCTGCACGGCGAAGGTCTCGCGCTTGAAGCGTTCCTCCGCCCAGGCGGTCCGGGCGCGCTGCTGGGAGCGGACGCCGAGCGCGTCGACGTCCTCGCGGGTCAGTCCGCGGCGGCGGGCGATGCGTTCGGCGGCCTCGAACTGGTTGGGCAGGTCGACGTGCCACTCGTCGGGCCAGGGTTTGCCGGGCCCGTGCTTGGATCCGCTGCCGAGCGGTACGCGGGACATCGCCTCGACGCCGCAGCCGATGCCGATGTCGATGACGCCGGCGGAGATCATGTTGGCGACCATGTGGTTGGCCTGCTGCGAGGAGCCGCACTGGCAGTCGACAGTGGTGGCGGCGGTCTCGTAGGGCAGGCCCATGGTGAGCCAGGCGTTGCGGGCGGGGTTCATCGACTGCTCGCCGGCGTGGGTGACGGTGCCCCCGACGATCTGCTCGACGCAGTCGGGCCGGAGGCCCGTACGGGCGAGGAGTTCGCGGTACGTCTCGCCCAGGAGGTAGGCGGGGTGGAGGTTGGCGAGCGCGCCCTGGCGCTTGCCGATGGGGGTGCGTACGGCTTCGACGATGACGGGTTCCGCGGCCATGACTGACTCGTCCTCTCCTCGCGTCCGCGGGGCGTGGCGGCACCCACGGAAGAAGAACTAGTACGCGTTCTAGTTCCGCGGTCAGTCTCATGAGCCGTACCCCGGCGGCGCAAGGGGCATGCAGGGGCCGCGCCCGCTCCGCGCGGCCCGGAATTTGGCCGCCGGAGCCCCCTTGCCCGCGAACGTCCGGCGCCGGGGGCCTTGCCACTTGTAGAACTCGTTACTACCTTCGCCGCGACATCTGATGACTCGTCAGAACCAGTGGTGGCGGCGGCGTCACCCGGCCCCCGGCGGCCGGCCGCCGGGCCGCGCCGGACCGGATCAGGAGCCGCCGATGCCATGCCCCGCGCTGCCCGAGGGTTTCGACTTCACCGACCCCGACGTCTACCAGTCGCGCGTCCCGCTCCCCGAGTTCGCCCGGCTGCGGCGGACCGCGCCGGTGTGGTGGTGCGCGCAGCCGCACAACACCGCCGGGTTCGGCGACGACGGCTACTGGGTGGTGACCCGCCACGAGGACGTCAAGGAGGTGTCCACCAAACCGGACATCTTCTCCGCGCACCGCAACACCTCGATCATCCGCTTCAACGACTCCATGACCCGCGACCAGATCGACGTCCAGAAGCTGATCATGCTGAACATGGACCCGCCCGAGCACACCCGGGTCCGGCAGATCGTGCAGCGCGGCTTCACCCCGCGTGCGGTGCGGGCGCTGGAGGGCGCGCTGCGGGAGCGCGCCGGGAAGATCGTCGAGGGCGCGCGCCGCTCCGGCTCCGGCGACTTCGTCACCGACATCGCCTGCGAACTGCCGCTCCAGGCCATCGCGGAGCTGATCGGTGTCCCCCAGGACGACCGCGCCCGCATCTTCGACTGGTCGAACAAGATGATCGCCTACGACGATCCGGAACTCGCCATCACCGAGGAGGTCGGCACCACCGCCGCGATGGAGCTGATCTCCTACGCGATGAACCTCGCCGCCGACCGCAAGGCGTGCCCCGCCGCCGACATCGTCAGCACACTGGTCGCCGCGGAGGATGACGGCAACCTCGGCTCCGACGAGTTCGGCTTCTTCGTGCTGCTGCTGGCGGTGGCGGGCAACGAGACGACCCGCAACGCCATCACCCACGGCATGCACGCCTTCCTCACCCACCCCGACCAGTGGGAGCTGTACAAACGCGAGCGGCCCGCCACCGCCGCCGAGGAGATCGTGCGCTGGGCCACCCCCGTCGTCTCCTTCCAGCGCACCGCCACCCGGGACACCACCCTGGGCGGCGCCCGCATCCGCGAGGGCCAGCGGGTCGGCATCTTCTACGCCTCCGCCAACAACGACCCCGACGTCTTCGAGCGCCCCGGGGACTTCGACATCACCCGCGACCCCAACCCGCACCTCGGCTTCGGCGGCGGCGGACCGCACTTCTGCCTCGGCAAGTCCCTCGCCGTCCTGGAGATCAACCTGATCTTCCAGGCGATCGCCGACGCCCTCCCGGACATCACCCTCACCGACGCCCCCCGCCGCCTGCGCTCGTCGTGGCTGAACGGCGTGAAGGAGATGCGGGTCCGCTACGCGTAGCCGGCGCCCCGCCGCACGGGACGGGCCCGTCGCCCCCGGGGCGGCGGGCCTTCGCGCGCCTTTGGACGGGGATCTCCGTACGGCACGGCGGTGACCTCCGTCCGCTCCCGGGGCGGCGGACGGTACGGGAGGCCGGGCGGCCGGAGGGCCCCGGGCGGGCGGGCGCCCCGGCGGGCAGACGGCCGAAAACCGTCACGCGCGTGTCCTTGCCAGCGGACAGCGGCGGAATTACATTCAACTCGCCGGTAACACCCGGGGTAACCCCGGTAGTTCAGCGACGACGGCAGTGCGCCGACCGCAGGTCCTGCCCCGTCCCGCTCCCGTACCGCCGCACGGCCCCCCGTGCCCCGCGCCGCCCGGCGGCCGCGGCGCCCGGACCGTATACACCGCGCATCCGCACCTGGCACGCCCCCCACACGTTCGACAGCGCGACCCACCGCACTCATCGAAGGGGATCCGTCGTGAAGGACGCACACGGCAGACATGTCACGGGACGCATCAGCTGGCGGCGGTTCGCCGTGCTGACCGTCCCGGCCGTCGCCACCACCGCCGCCCTGGGCATCGCCCTCGCCAACGGGGCGCTCGCCGCCTCGTTCGCCGTCTCGGGACAGCAGTTCAAAGTGTCCGCGGACCGCCTCACGGGCGACGGGTTCGCCCAGTACGGCAGCGTGGACACCAATGCGAGAGGCGATCTGCTGCCGGTCGCCGTCACCGCCATCAAGACCGCCGAACTGCACCACCTGTGCCAGTCGGTCGTCACCCGCCTGCCGGTCCTCGGCGACATCTCCCTCAACCTCACCGCCGGCGCCGACGAACCCGTCAGGGCGACCAACCTCTTCGTCGACGCCACCCAGCTCGCCGGCGACGCGTCCTTCCACGGCATCGAGATCGGCCGGGACGCCTCGACGCTGAGCAAGGGCCCGGCCGACGCCAAGGGCCTCCAGGACCTCTTCGCGCAGCAGGCCGACGACATCGCCATCAACCATCTGCGGCAGACCGCCTGGTCCACCAACGCCGGAACATTCCGACTCTCCGGGCTCAGCATGAAGATTTCCAAGGGCGCGAAGGAATGCTTCTGAGGTGGGCGCCGCGACCGTCCGCGCCCGCTGGCGGCGCTGGCGCCGGAGCCGTCCCTTCTGGGGCGGACTGGCGGCGGCGCTCGCCGGGGCCGAGATCTGCGCCCTGCCGCTGGCCCCGCTGAAGGTCATGCTCCAGCAGGGCATCGCCGGAGTCCCGTCGGTCCTGATGGGGCTGGTGATGATCCTGATGGGGCTGTCGGCGTGGTTCACCCCGCAGCACCGGACCCTCGCCGGCGTCCTGACCGTCCTCGGCGCGACCGCCGCACTCGTCATGTCCAACCTCGGCGGCTTCCTCCTCGGCACCGTCCTCGGCATCCTCGGCGGCGCGCTGATCTTCGCGTGGCAGCCGGTGACCGCCGACGTGGCGGAGCGGGACGGCACACCGGGCGGGCCGGCAGGGGCCGGGGCCGGGACCACGGATCCGGCGGAGGGCACCGGTGCGACGGGCCCGACGGCGGCCCCGGTGCCGACGCCGACACCGGCTCCCGGCAACTCCCGCCCGTAGCACGGCGGGAGCGACGGGAGCAGCCCGGCGGGGCCTCTCCCCGCCGGTCCCGGCGGACGCCCGCGCCCTCGTCGACGTACCTCCGCAGGACAACCTCCGTCCCCCGCGGGACACCTCCGTACGGCACCCCCAGGCCGACCGGCCCCGTACGGCTGCCGTCCCGCCCGTTCCCCGTTTCACCCCGCGCGCGGTTCGCCGTGCGCGCCCACCGCGCCGCGCGGCCGTGCCGCTGTGCGCCGCCGCGCGGGATGGCACCACCGCACTTCCCCCTCACCGCCCGGCTCCCGGGCACCCACCCGTACGAAGGAGATCAGCGATGTCCCAGCATCTGACCCGCACCGTGCTCACCGCGTCGGCCGGTGTCGTGGCGGCCCTCGGGCTGACGTTCGCCGCGACCGGGCCGGCGACCGCCGAGCCCGCGCCCGCGCCGGGGGCGGCCGCCGCGTCCACCACCGTCACGCCCGCCGGGCACGCCTTCGGCGCGAAACTCTCCGGTTCGCCGACGTTCTCCGCCGGGTCGGTGACGGTGACCTGCACCGCCTCCGAAGCCACCGGGAAGGTGCCCGACGCGCCCGGCAACACCAACGCCTCCGGGCCGGTGAGCAGCGCCGTCTCCGCGCCCACCTACAGCTCCTGCACCACGAGCATGCCGGGCGTCAGCGCCACCGTCACCACCACCGGCGACTGGACCGTGGCCCTCCAGAACGGCTCCCCGGCGACCGCCGGGCTCACCATGCCGTCCGGCGGCTTCGTCCTGAAGACCAGCGGGCTGGCCACGTGTACGGTGACCGCCGCGCCGACGGCGGCGGCGACCGTCAACGGCACCTGGACCAACGGCGCGCCCTCCACCCTGAAGTTCACCGACGCGGCGGTGCCGGTGAAGGTCGAGGGCGGCTTCGGCTGCCCGACGACCGCGACCAGCTCGAACTTCAACGCCACCTACGCCGTCAGTGACACCACCGACGCGGGGTCCCGGATCACGGTCGGCAGCTGACCCCCTCCGGCCACTGACCTCCACCGGGCGGCTGACCGCCTCCGGCAGCTGAGCACCATCGGCGGCTGACCGGCGGTCGCCCACCGCGCCGCCCGCGCACCACCCTCCTACCGGTCGGCCCACGCACCGCACCGGTCCGCCGCCGGTGGCCGCTCCCCCACGGCCACCGGCGGCGCCACGGAGCAGGGCGGCGGCCCGCCACCGGTACGGAAACCGGCCCGCCACCGGTACGGAAACCGGCCCGGCGCCCGTACGGGTACCGGACCGGCATCCGTACGGAACCGGGCCGCCGCCCCGCGACCGCCGTCGTACCGGGCCCGCCGTCTCACCGACCGCCCAGGACGAAGCCGACCGCCGCCGCCACGACGGCGACCGTGCCCGTCGCGTACCCGGTCAGCAGGCGCCGTCGCAGCCTCCGGTGGACGGCCTCGTACTCGGCGCGCAGTTCGGTGGCGCGGGCCGCGATGCGCTCCAGGCACTCGCGGGAGACCTCGGTCCGGTCGCGGCAGTAGTGCCGTTCGACCTCCGCACGCTGGGCCCCGGTCAGCCAGGGCAGCCCGGCGCAGAACGCCTCCGCGCGGCTCCGCGCCCGGCGCTTCTCCGCCTCCCACAGCAGGAAGCCCTCGATCTCGTTGATCGCCGCGTCGGTCCGCATCCCGTCGGTCGTTCCGCTCATGCCCGGCCGCTCCGCCCGGCCACCGACACCGCCCGCTCCCCGCTCCGCAGCGCGTCGTCCTCGGCGGCGACCTCGGGATGGTGCAGATCGAACGCCGGGGATTCGGACCGGATACGCGGCAGGGTCAGGAAATTGTGGCGCGGCGGCGGGCAGGAGGTCGCCCATTCCAGGGAACGGCCGTAGCCCCACGGATCGTCGTCCGCGACCTTCTCCCCGTATTTCGCGGTCTTCCAGACGTTGTGGAAGAAGGGCAGGACGGACAGGCCGAGGAGGAAGGAGAAAATCGTCGAGACGGTGTTCAGCGTGGTGAAGCCGTCGGCCGCGAGATAGTCCGGGATACGGCGGAGCATGCCTTCCGCGCCCAGCCAGTGCTGGACGAGGAACGTGCCGTGGAAGCCGATGAACAGCGTCCAGAAGGTGATTTTCCCCAGGCGTTCGTCCAGCATCTTGCCGGTGAACTTCGGCCACCAGAAGTGGAATCCGGAGAACATCGCGAAGACGACCGTACCGAAGATGACGTAGTGGAAGTGGGCCACCACGAAGTACGAGTCGGTGACATGGAAGTCGATCGGCGGGGAGGCGAGGAGGACGCCGGTCAGACCGCCGAAGACAAAGGTGATGAGGAAGCCGATCGCCCAGAGCATCGGCGTTTCGAAGGAGAGCGAGCCTTTCCACATCGTGCCGATCCAGTTGAAGAACTTCACCCCGGTCGGCACGGCGATGAGGAAGGTCATGAAGGAGAAGAACGGCAGCAGGACGCCGCCGGTGGCGTACATGTGGTGCGCCCAGACGGTCACCGAGAGACCGGCGATGGAGATCGTCGCGGCGATCAGTCCGACGTAGCCGAACATCGGCTTACGGGAGAAGACCGGAATGACCTCGGAGATGATCCCGAAGAACGGCAACGCGATGATGTAGACCTCCGGATGCCCGAAGAACCAGAAGAGGTGCTGCCACAGAAGCGCCCCGCCGTTCGCCGCGTCGAAGATGTGTGCCCCGAATTTCCGGTCCGCCTCCAGGGCGAACAGCGCGGCGGCCAGCACCGGGAAGGCGAGCAGCACGAGAACGCCGGTCAGCAGCACGTTCCAGGTGAAGATCGGCATGCGGAACATCGTCATACCGGGCGCGCGCATACAGATGATCGTGGTGATGAAGTTGACCGACCCGAGAATCGTGCCGAATCCGGAGAGCGCCAGCCCCATGATCCACATATCGCCGCCGATCCCCGGCGAGCGGACCGCCCCGGAGAGCGGCGAATACGCGAACCAGCCGAAATCCGCCGCCCCTTGCGGAGTGAGAAACCCACCGACCGCTATCAGCGACCCGAAGAGATAGAGCCAGTACGACAGCATGTTGAGCCGGGGAAAGGCGACATCGGGCGCGCCGATCTGCAGCGGCATGATCCAGTTGGCGAATCCGGCGAACAGCGGCGTCGCGAACATCAGCAGCATGATCGTGCCGTGCATCGTGAACGCCTGGTTGAACTGTTCGTTCGACAGGATCTGATGGCCGGGGCGGGCGAGTTCGGCGCGCATCAGCAGCGCCATCACCCCGCCGACGCAGAAGAACGCGAACGCGGTGACGAGATAGAGCGTGCCGATCGCCTTGTGGTCCGTGGTCGTCAGCCACTTCACGGGAGTTCTCATGCCCGGTAGGTGTCCGGCGGGCCGCCCCGCGTCACCGCCGGGGCCGTGGGATGGATCACCCGGGCGGCGTGTGACGATCGGGGGCGTGCCGGACACCAACCGATCATGAGCACGGACGAAGCCTTCGCCGCTGCCTACCGCGCCCACTACTGGGCGGTCAGCCGTTTCGTGGCACGGCGGCTGGACGGGCAGGCGGACGAGGTCGAGGAAATAGTCGCGGAGGTCTTCTCCACCGCCTGGCGCCGCCGCGCGGACCTCCCCGACTCCCCCCTGCCCTGGCTGTACGGGGTGGCCCGCAACTGCCTGGCCAACACGGTGCGCGGCAAGGGCCGCCACCGCCGGCTCCTGCACCGGCTGGGCAACCACGAGATCGCGCACCGCCGGGGCACGGTGGAGAGCCCGGACGCGGAGCGGCCCGGCTCCTGGGTGCACGAGGCGCTGGCCCGGCTCTCCCCGGCCGACCAGGAGGTGCTGCGGCTGACGGCGTGGGAGGAGCTGACCGTCGACGAACTGGCCGTCACCCTCGGCTGCGGCCGCGGCGCGGCGGCGATGCGGCTGCACCGGGCGCGGGGACGGCTCCGCACCCAGATCGACCGGATGCGGACGCCGGTGTCCGCGCGAGCAGGAGGCGAGTGCGATGGATGACGAACTGGAGCTGCTGCGCTCGGCCGACCCCGCGCCGGCGCACACCGGGCCGTGGCGGGAGCGGCCCCTAGACCACCGGGCCGAGCGGGCCCTGAACCAGCTGCTGTACCGCAACCGCCGCCGGCAGATCGGCCGCCGGCTGGTGCTCCGCGCCGAGGCGGCGGCGCTGACCCTCTTCGCGGTGCTCGCCTACACCCTCTCCGGGCCCGGCGCCGCCCCGGCGGCCGCCGTCCCGGCCGCCCTCCAGGTGCGGTCCGGCGGCCCGTCCGTGCCGCTGGCCGAACTGGCGCGGCGCGCGCGGACGTACGCGGACGCGGCGGATCCGGCGGCCGGGCCGCGCCGCGGCAGCCACGTGCAGAGCTGGTACCTGGACCGCCGTACCGGCACCGCGGACGCACCGCCGGTCACCGTGCCCGAGGAGCGGCTGACCCGGTGGAACACCGACGGCAGCGGCACCGAGCTGGTGGTGGCGACCGATCCGCGGCACCCGGGCCGCCCGGTGATCCACGCCACCGGCGACGGACGCCGCAGCACCGTCGAGGACGGCAGGGTGCTGCACCGGGTGGCGTACCCGGCGGGCGCCGAGGCGTCCGGCGGCGGCCTGGCGTCGCGGACGCCGCCGCCCGACGACCCCGAGGCGCTGCGGCGGCTGCTCGGCGCGCTGTACGGCGGGGCCGACGGCGGGACGCCGCAGCTGCTCCAGGCGCTTTCGGCGTTCCGGCAGGAGTGGACGCCGGGCCCCCGGGAGAACGCCGCCGTGGTGGCGCTGCTCGCCACCGCCCGCGATCTGCGCCCGGCGGGCCGGGTCACCGACCGGCTGGGCCGCCCCGGGCAGGCGTACGTCTGCACCGGACGCGCCGGGGCGATGGAGGGCATCCGCCAGATGCTGATCCTCGACCCGGCGACCGGCCGCCTCCTCGGCAACGAGACGACGACCACGGCGGCCATCCCCGACGCGCGGGTGGCCGCCGGTGCGGTCCTGTCGTACGAGGCGTGGCTGGAGTGACCCGGGCCGCCCGGTGACGTCGCCCGGGGTGCGGTCCGTCGGGGTGGCGGACGGCCCGGGTGGCGGACGGCGCGCACCGGGCGGATCCTTGAGTGACGCGACGATCCCCCGGCGCGGTGGCCCCCGGCGGGCCGCCGCGCCGGTCGTGCGTACGGGCCCGTCCGGCGGTCGTACGTACGGGCCGTGCGGCGTGCGTACGGGCCGTGCGGCGTGCGTACGGGCCGTGCGTCGTGCGTACGGGCGTCCGCGGGTGGCCGTCCGGCACTCGCCGCGCCCCTCTCCCGGTGGCGTCCGGCAGGCCGAGGAGCGCGGGGGAGGGGCGCGTACGGGAGGACCGCACGCCGGGTGTGGGCCGCGTCACCCCGGCGCGCGGTTGCGGGCTCTCACCGCGATATGGCTCACACCCCGGCACCTCGCCGGAAGCTCCGCGAAGGCACGTTTGGCCTGCGGAGAGCGGGTAGGCGACCCCTTGCGCGGTCAGCCGTGCACCGTCCGTGATGACCGGGTCTGCCCCTATGGTCGACTTTCGCCCGTCACCCCGTGACGGGACTTTTTCCTGTAGTCGACCCAGAGAGCGCAGGCGAGCGAGCACGTGCCGACGCAGTCCCCCGTCGCACCGGGGCCCCGTGACAAGGGCGGTAAGGGTGGTGGCCGGACGGCCACCGCATCCGACTCGGAACAGCGCACCGGGGGCACGTCCTCCAGAGAGTCCACCGGCGAGGTGACGGTCGTCGAGCCGGCGATGGTCAAGCGCGCGGTCTCCGCCGCGGCGCTCGGCAACGCCATGGAGTGGTTCGACTTCGGTGTCTACAGCTACATCGCGGTCACCCTCGGCAAGGTGTTCTTCCCGTCCGGGAACCCGACGGCGCAGCTGCTGTCGACGTTCGGCGCGTTCGCCGCGGCGTTCCTCGTCCGGCCGATCGGCGGCATGGTCTTCGGCCCGCTCGGCGACCGCATCGGCCGCCAGAAGGTCCTCGCCCTCACCATGATCATGATGGCGGCGGGCACCTTCTGCATCGGCCTGATCCCCTCGTACGCCTCGATCGGCGTCGGCGCCCCGATCCTGCTGCTCGTCGCCCGGCTGGTGCAGGGCTTCTCCACCGGCGGTGAGTACGGCGGCGCGTCCACCTTCATCGCCGAGTACGCGCCCGACAAGAAGCGCGGCTTCCTCGGCAGCTGGCTGGAGTTCGGCACCCTGGCGGGCTACGTCGGCGGCGCCGGCCTGGTCACCTTGATGACCGCGCTGCTCTCCACCGACGCTCTGCTCTCCTGGGGCTGGCGGATCCCGTTCCTGATCGCGGGCCCGATGGGCATCATCGGCCTCTACCTGCGGATGCGGCTGGAGGAGACCCCGGCGTTCGCGCAGCTGGAGGCGGAGGCGCGGACGAAGGAGAAGGAGCGGCGCGAGGCGGAGAAGCGCGTCGGCGTCCGCGAGATGATCTTCGGTCAGTGGCGTTCGATGCTGCTCTGCGTCGGCCTCGTCCTGGTCTTCAACGTCACCGACTACATGCTCCTGTCGTACATGCCGAGCTATCTGACCTCGGAGCTGAAGTACGACGAGACGCACGGGCTGCTGGTCGTCCTCGCGGTGATGGTCGTGATGATGTGCGTCCAGCCGTTCGCGGGCCGGCTCAGCGACCGCTTCGGCCGCCGCCCGGTGATCGCCGCGGGCTGCGTCGGGTTCCTGGTGCTGTCGGTGCCCGCGCTGCTGCTGATCCGGCAGGGCTCGCTGCTCGCCATCGCCCTCGGCATGAGCGCGCTGGGCCTGCTGCTGGTCTGCTTCACCTCCACGATGCCCTCGACGCTGCCCGCGCTCTTCCCGACGAAGGTCCGCTACGGCTCGCTGTCCATCGGCTTCAACATCTCCGTCTCGCTGTTCGGCGGCACCACCCCGCTGATCGTCACGGCGCTGATCGGCGCCACCGGCGACCGCATGATGCCCGCCTACTACATGATGGCGGCGGCCGTCATCGGCGGTATCGCGGTCTGGCGGATGTCGGAGAGCGCCCGCAAGCCGCTGCCCGGCTCGCCCCCCGCGGTGGAGACCGACGCGGAGGCCCGCGAGGTCGTCCGCATCACCCGCCAGAAGGCGACCGCGGCCGCCTGACCGGCGTCCCGGCAGAACCCCAGGAGCCCGGTGCCCGCACGGCACCGGGCTCCGGTGCGTCCGGGGGCGCGCCGTGCAGCGGCCCGGGGCCCGTACGCGTCCGGATGCCGCCACCGGCCCGGCGTCCGGTCGGGGGACCTGGCCCCCGGCCGCCCCGCTGGATGGGGCACGATGGCGGCATGAGCATCGTGAAGATCAACGCACTCACCGTCCCCGCCGAGCAGCGTGAGGTCCTGGAGCAGCGGTTCTCCTCCCGCGCCGGGACCGTCGACTCGTCCGACGGCTTCGAATGGTTCGAGCTGCTGCGGCCCGTCGAGGGCACCGACCAGTACCTCGTCTACACCCGCTGGCGCGACGAGGCGTCCTTCCAGGCGTGGATGGAGGGCCCGATGAAGGCCGCCCACCAGGGTGGCGGTGAGGGCGGCGGTGAGCGGCCGAAGCCCGCCGCGTCCGGCTCCACGCTCTGGTCGTTCGAGGTCGTCCAGCAGGCCGGTCCGAAGCAGGGCTGACGCGAGGCCGGTCCCGCTGAGGGCCGGCGTCCGACCGGTCCGGGGCGCCTGCCCACCGCGGGCGCCCCGTCCGTGTCACCGCCCGTCACCGGAGCGCACCGGCCCGGGGCGGACCGTTCCGGGGCGG
>NZ_JBVHRF010000001.1:588283-1245264 GCF_055567035.1 Streptomyces sp. NPDC027185
GGGCCGTTCCGGGGCGGGCCGTTCCGGGGCGGGCCGTTCCGGGGCGGGCCGTTCCGGGGCGGGCCGTTCCGGGGCGGGCCGTTCCGGGGCGGGCCGTTCCGGGGCGGGCCGCCGCCCGCCCTCTCACTTCGCCAGATCCGGCGGCCGGGGCGCCGGGCCCGTACGGGGCAGGGCGTGGCGGGCGTCGCCGTTGTGCGGTTCCTCGGCGTCCGAGCCGCAGAGTTCGCCGGTCAGCTCGCGGACCAGTTCGGTCAGGTCGGTCGGCCGGTCCTCGGTCCACCAGTCGCCGAGCATCCGGGCCAGCGACTCCTGCCGGGCCTCGGCCAGCCGCTCCGCGACCACCCGCCCGGTGTCGGTGAGCCGCAGGTCCAGGCCCTCACGGACGGCGAGACCGCGCTCTTCGACCTGTCGGGTGGCCTCGGAGATCACCCCGAGCGGCACGGTGGTGCGGTCGGCGAGCAGCGCCGGTTCCACCGAGCCGTGGTGCCGGATCCGCAGCAGCATCCAGCTGGCCGCCGGTTTCAGATCGAGCCCCGCCCGCTCGGTGATCTTCTCGTAGACCCGTTTACGGCCCTCCAGGCTGCCGAGGCGGGAGAGCGCGCGGGCGCACTCCTCGTACGAGGAGCGTTCGACGGGGTTGGAGGACAGCACCTCGGTGGTGTCCGGCGCGGTCACACTGGAACGCAGCGGTTCCTCCTTCAGGAACCACGCGAGGACGAACGCGACGAGGACGACGGGCACCGCGTAGAGGAAGACGTCGGTGATCGAGGTGGAGTAGGCGTCGAGCACGCCGGAGCGCAGGGCGGGCGGCAGCTGACCGGCGACGCGCGGGTCCTGGGCGATGACGGACGGGGTGATGCCCGGGGGCAGCGGGCGGCCCGCGACGGCGTCGGCGATGCGCGGGCCCAGCTTGTTCGCGAAGATCGTGCCGAAGATGGAGACGCCGAACGACGCGCCGATGGAGCGGAAGAAGGTCGCGCCGGAGGTGGCGACACCCAGGTCCCGGTAGTCGACGGCGTTCTGCACGATGAGCACCAGCACCTGCATGACCAGGCCCAGTCCGAAGCCGAAGACGAAGAAGTACAGGCTCATCACCGCGACGCCGCTGGCCGGTCCGAGTTGGTGCAGCAGGAGCAGCCCGAGCGCGGTGACGGCGGTCCCGGCCAGCGGGAAGACCTTGTAGCGGCCGGTGCGGCTGACGATCTGCCCGGACGCGGTCGACGACAGCAGCATGCCGAGGACCATCGGCAGCATGTGCACACCGGACATGGTCGGTGTGACACCTTGCACGACCTGGAGGAAGGTCGGCAGGTACGTCATCGAGCCGAACATCGCGAAGCCGATGACGAAGCCGATGACGGCGGTCAGCGCGAAGGTCCGCATCCGGAACAGGCGCAGCGGCAGCACCGGTTCGGCGGCCCGCCGCTCCACCGCGACGAATGCGGCCAGCAGCACCAGCCCGAGGACGCCGAGCCCGATGATCTGCCACGAGCCCCAGGGGTAGGTGACGCCGCCGAGCGAGGTCATCAGCACGAAGCAGGCGGCGACCGCGGCGATCAGGGCGGTGCCCTGGTAGTCGATGCGGTGCTTGGTCCGGCGGACCGGGATGTGCAGTACGGCGGCGATGACCGCCAGCGCGATCGCACCGACCGGCACATTGATGTAGAAGACCCAGCGCCAGCTGAGATGGTCCACGAACACCCCGCCGAGCAGCGGCCCGAGCACACTGGTGGCGCCGAACACCGCCCCGAAGAGCCCCTGGTACTTCCCGCGTTCCCGGGGCGGTACGAGGTCCCCGACGATCGCCATGGACAGCACGATCAACCCGCCGCCGCCCAGGCCCTGGAGCGCCCGGAAACCGATCAACTCTCCCATGTTCCGGGCGAGCCCGCAGAGTACCGAGCCGATCAGGAAGATCACGATGGCGGTCTGGAAGAGCTTCTTGCGGCCGTACTGGTCACCGAGCTTGCCCCACAGCGGGGTCGCCGCCGTCGACGCCAGGAGGTAGGCGGTGACGACCCAGGAGAGATGGTCGAGCCCGCCGAGGTCGCTGACGATCGTGGGCAGCGCGGTGGCGACGATGGTCTGGTCGAGTGCGGCGATCAGCATGCCGAGCAGCAGTGCGCCGATCGCGACGAGGACCGTCCGCCGGTCCCCGGTCCCGGCGGGCCCCGCCGGTGCCGCGGTGTCCTGCGCCATGAGCGTCTTCCCCTCTTCCGCCTTCCGGACCCCCGGTTGCCGGGAGCCCGGCGGCCGCCCGCCACCGGGCTCCCGGCCCGGGACTTCCGGCGTTCCGGGGCCGTACGGTCCGCGGCGTTCCGGTCCGTACGGTCTCCCGGCCGGTCCGGCCCGTCCGGTGCGCGGGCGCCGTGTCCGGCGCGCGGTCACGTCACCGGGTACGGCCGTCCGCCGCGGTCGGCCACTCCCTCCATCCTCGGGGCGATGGCCGGATCCGGCCCGCCGAGCGCGGGGACGCCGCCGCTGCGGTGCGCTGCCGGGAGACGGCCCGCGGGCGCGGCGTCCGGACGATGCGCCCCCGCGCACCACCCCGCCGCGCCGTGCGCCGGGCCCGCCCCGTGCGGCCACCCGGCCGCCTTGTGCCGTACGCCCACCGGATGTGCCGGAGTACCTGCGCGCGCCGGGGCGGCGCTGCATAATCGCAGCGGCCGAACGCCCGCGTCGCCACCGCGGGCCGGGGCACGTCCGCGCGGCTCCGCCGTACGCCCGGAGGCGGGGGCGGCGGACCGCTTCCGCCGGCCACCGCGCACACGTCGGGTTTCCGGGCACCGCGGGAGGAACCGCTGTGACGTCTGCGAGGTGCCCGTACTGCCTGGCGCCGGAGAGCGGCGGCGGCCGCCCCGCCTGCCTCTGCGCCGTCTCCGCCCCCGACGACTTCGCCCCCTTCCGCTTACGCCCGTACGTGACGCTCCCCGAACCGGAGGACCCCGGCCCGGCGCACCCGCCGACCGCACCGGGGCCCGCACCCGATGGCCCGCCGGTCGGCCCGGAGTACGCGTCCGCCGTCCCGCCCGTCGGTCCGGGGTACGCATCGGCCGTCCCGCCGGTCGGCCCCGCGTACACGTCCGCCGTCCCGCCCACCGGCCCCGCGTACGCACCTGCCGCACCGCCCATGGGCGCGGTGTACGCGTCCGCCGTCCCCTCGGCCGGCCCGGAGTACGCGTCGGCCGCCTCGTCCTCGTCCGCGGGGGCGGTGTACGTGTCCGGTGGGCCGCCGGCGCCGGGCGGCGGCGCGCGTCGGCGGCCTGCGCCGCGGGTCCCGGCCCAGGGGCCGGCGCCTGCCGCCCCGCCGGGGAGCGGGGGCGGGCCGTCCGCCGTCGCACCGGCCCCGGGCGACCCCGCGTGGCGGCCCGGCCCGGACGTCCCGGCCGGGGGCGCGCCGCCCGCCGGGGTTCCGCCGCGCCTCACCCCGCCGCGGGAAGGGCGCCCGCCGTCCGGCGGGGGCCGCCCCCTCACGCCCTTGCCCGACCTGCGGGGGCTGCGAGGTGTCCGGCCGGTGGCGCGGGCCGGGGCGGGGCGCCGGGGGCGGCCGGGGATCGCGGGGCCGACCTCGCGGACGGTGTGGTGTCCGGACCCCGCCGACGAGATCCGTACGCCTTCCGGCGGGCGTCCGGGGAAGCGTGCCGTGCCCGCCGTGCTGGCGGTGGCCGGGACCGCGGTGGCCGTGACCGCCGGGCTGCTCGGGGGCGACCCGCTCGCCGACCGGCGCGAGGACCGCGCCGCGCCGCCCTCCGGCGGTACGGTGCCGACCGCGGGGGACACCGTTCCCGCCGACGACCGTGTCCCGGCGGCCGCGCTGCCCCCGTCCCGCTCCGCCACCCGTGCCGCCTCCCCGGGCCCCGCCCCGGACGCGGCCGCCTCCGCCCCCGGCACCTGGCGCCCGCGCCCACCGGCCCGCACCACCACCGCCCCGCCGGCCCTCCGCGAGGGCGCCACCGGCCGCCGGGTCACCGAACTCCAGCTCCGCCTCCGCGAGTTGGGCCTCTACACCGCCCCCGTGGACGGCCGCTACGGCCCGGCCGTCCGGGACGCGGTGACCCGCTACCAGACCCACTACGCCGTCCCGGACGACCCCCGCGGTGTCTACGGCCCCGCCACCCGCGCCTCCCTGGAGTCCCGCACGTACGGGTCGTAGGGACCGCATCGCGAGGGCGGACCGCCCGGACACCGGAAGCGGACCTGCGGAGGAACGGGGACACCGTCGCGTCCGGCGCGACGTGGCGGGGCCCGGGATCACGCGGAACCCGCCCGCGCCCCGACAGGCTCCGCACCGCCGCCCCGAGCGCACCCCGAAGCCGTGACATCAGGCACACCCGGGCCGTCCGGCGCCCGGCCGCGGCGGGGACTCGCGAGCGGCGGCCAGACGCCCTCGGCACACCGCTGACCAGGCACGGAAGGCCGCGGGGCGCCGCCGGACCGGACCGCGGCGGGAGGCGGCGGGCCGCGCGCCGCCGGGTGTGCACGCGCCGTTCACGCGCGGGTCCGCGAACGTTCGGCGGGGGCCGGTTGTCCGCACCCCGACACGCTTTGTATCGTGTAGGAACAAAGTGGTTCCGCCCGCACTCCCTGACCGGCGGGCGGAGCCGCTTGACCTCTCCCCCGCGGCACCGGGCGCGCAGCGGCCCCGCCCTCCTGACGGCGCCCCGCCCCTTCGTAGCGCCCAGGAGTCCGCCGATGCCGGCCACCACCACGCTCACCACCCGCGCCCTGCTGCTGGACATGGACAGCACCCTGGTCAACTCCGAGGCCGTGGTCGAGCGCTGCTGGCTGCGCTGGGCCGAGGAGCGGGGGCTCGACGCCGCGGAGGTCCTGCGGGTGGTGCACGGCCGGCAGGGCTGGGCCACCATGGCCGCCCTCCTCCCGGACCGCCCCATGGCGGAGAACCTCGCCGACAACCGGCGGATGCTGGCGCGGGAGACCGCCGACACCGACGGTGTGGTGCCGGTCCCCGGCGCGCCCGCCTTCATGGCCGCCCTCGCCGGACTGCCGCACGCCCTGGTGACCTCCGCGGACCGCGCACTGTCCGACGTCCGGATGGCCGCCGCCGGGCTGCCGATGCCCGCGGTACGGATCACCGCGGAGAGTGTGGGCGCCAGCAAGCCCGACCCCGAGGGCTTCCTCAAGGGCGCCGCGGAGCTGGGCTTCGCGCCCGGGGAGTGCGTGGTCTTCGAGGACTCCGAGGCGGGCATCGAGGCGGGCCGGGCGGCCGGTATGCGGGTCGTCGGCGTCGGCGACCGGGCGGCGGCCTTCGCGCCGACCGCCCACGTCAGGGACCTGACCGGCATCCGTATCGAGGCGCTGCCCGACGGCCGGATCGCCCTGCACCTGCCCACCGGGGACCCGGCCGGGGCGTGACGGCCACCCGGCGCGCGGCCCCCGGCCGCGCGCCCCGGCCGTACCGGGTGGTGCCGTTCCCGGCCGCCACCCGCTCGCGGCTCAGCCGGTGATCGCCTCGTAGAGGCTGAACCCGGCCAGCAGTAGCATCACGACCGCCGCCACCTTGGTGATCAGCTTCAGCGGGACGCGCTTCATCAGCGTGCGGCCGCCCAGGATGCCCAGGCCCGCGACGGCCCACAGGCCCAGGACGGCGCCGACACCGACGGAGACCGGGTCGTCGTAGCGCGCCGCGAGGTTGGCGGTCATGATCTGCGTGAGGTCGCCGAACTCCGCGACCAGGATCATCATGAAGCCCGCCCCGGAGACCTTCCAGAAGCTCTGGTCGGCGGGCTTCTTCACGTCTTCCTCGTCGTCGTCCTTCTTGAAGAGCAGCACGGCGGCGCCCGCCAGGAAGAGCACCCCGACCACGCCCTGGACGAGGCGGTGCGGCAGCAGCGTCAGCACGCTGCCCGCCGCGATGGCCAGCGCCACATGGACGAGGAACGCCGCGGCGACGCCGACGAAGACGTACGAGGCGCGGTAGCGGGTGCCGAGCATGAGACCGGCCAGTGCGGTCTTGTCGGGCAGCTCGGCGAGGAAGATGACGCCGAAGACGACGGCGGCGACGGTAAGGCTGAACACGGGGCGGGATACCTCGTTCGGTCGGGCCGCGCCGAGGGGCCCGTATCCGGGGTCGCTTCGGCACGGCAGCGTCAGGACACTGCGGCCGAAGGTCTCGCTGGCCCGCGTACGCCGCTGACCGGCGCTCGCGTGCCTCCGGGCGCCGGCCCGCCACGAGGGCGGGCAGTATGTCGACGGTCCGGCGAAGAGCTACTCCCCTTCTGCTCCGGCAAGGGTACGCGGTACCCCCGCCGCCGCGCGAACGGTCCCGCGGGCACCCCGCCCCGCCGCACCGCGCCGCCACCGGGGTGAACGGCCGCGCCCCGTCCGCCCGGACGCGCCGGGGACCTCCGGACGGGCCCCCCGCGGACCGCCGGGCGACGTGACCGATGCCACGCCCCGGCGCCCGTCCGTACCCCATGCCGAACATCCGCCCGAGGACCCCCGGCGTTCACACAGACGCCTACGCAGCCCGGTGGCGGCACGCGCCCGCTCCGGGCGCACGGGCCCCACCGGCGCGGCGGCACCCACCGGAGCCCGGGGCCGCTCCGGGAGCGTCTCCGGACGGCCGCCGTGCGCTTCCACGGCGGGGGCGCGTGCGCGGGAGCGCCCAACCTCCGTGCTCCGACACGAACATGGCGCCGCGTCAAGCCCTTGAACTGACGTGAGCATGTCGCCACTCTGTTACCTGGTGCCCGTCCGCCGGCCTTCCCGGTCCGCTGTCATGGGCCCACCCAGCTTCCAACTTCCCCCCACGTCAAGGGAGTTACGATGCCCAAGGTCTACGCGCGTCGCCTCACGGTCGCCGCGGGCTCGGCCCTCGCGCTCATCGGCACGGTGGCGCTGACCGGCACCACCGCCGAGGCGGCGCCGCCGAGCCCGCCGAGCGCGGCCACCGCCCGCACCTACCTCGCCGAGATCAAGGAGCAGCCCGAGGGCTCGTCCGACGGCTACAGCCGCGACAAGTTCCCGCACTGGATCACCCAGGAGGGCGCCTGCAACACCCGCGAGGTGGTGCTCAAGCGCGACGGCACCGACGTCAAGACGGACGACAAGTGCGCGGCGGTGAGCGGTACCTGGGTCTCGCCGTACGACGACGCCAAGTGGACGCAGTCGTCGGACCTGGACATCGACCACGTCGTCCCGCTCTCCGAGGCGTGGAAGTCGGGCGCCTCGGCGTGGACGACGGCGCACCGCCAGGAGTTCGCCAACGACCTGACCCACTCCCAGCTCGTCGCCGTCACCGACAACCTCAACCAGGCCAAGGGCGACAAGGACCCGGCGGAGTGGCTGCCGCCGAAGACCTCGTACCAGTGCGAGTACGCGCGGATGTGGATCTGGGTGAAGCACGTGTACGAGCTGACGGCGGACTCGGCGGAGAAGGCCACGCTGACCAAGCTCCTCGACGGCTGCTGATCCCGCGGCGCGGACACGCCCCGCCGGGCGGTCCGGGCGCCTCTCGCACCCCGCCCGCCTTCCGGAGCCTCTCCGGGGGGCGGGCTTCCGCGTGTCCGGAATCCGGCCGTGCGGGTCCCGTCCGGCGCGGCGCGCACGGACATACGGGGCACTCGTGGGCACACGGCGCCCGAGGGCCGAGGGGTGCGCGGATTTCGCGCCGTCCGGACCGTTGAGCGCGGCCGGCCCCGGGCGCATGATTGGTTCAGACCAATCAACTCCGGCACGGCACATCACGGGTTAGAGCTTGAACTTGCAAGCAGTATTAGGCATCCCTAACCTATGCCTCCATCGGTTACCCGTCCCCTCCGAAACCGTAGGAGTCCCCACATGTCCGCTCCGCTCGATCCGCCCACCACCCGCCATACCGGCGCCGACGCCGCATCCGCGCCGCTGACCGCGCGGTACACCCCGCACGTCCTCGCGCTCTTCCGGATCGTCATCGGCCTGCTCTTCGCCTGCCACGGAGCGTCCTCGCTCTTCGGGGTGCTCGGCGGCGCGATGGGCACCGGCTCGACCGTCCCGGCGGGCTCCTGGCCCGGCTGGTACGCCGCCGCGATCCAGCTCGCCGGCGGACTGCTGGTCCTGCTGGGGCTCGGCACCCGCGCCGCCGCGCTCATCAGCTCCGGCTCGATGGCGTACGCGTACTTCTCCGTCCACCAGGGCGACGCGCTGTGGCCGATACAGAACGGCGGCGAACTGTCCGCGTTGTTCTGCTGGACGTTCCTGCTGATCCTCTTCCTCGGCCCCGGCGCCTGGTCCCTCGACCGGCTGCTGTTCGGCAACCGCGGCGGCGCGGCGGAGGCGGACCCGGCGGACGCCCCGGGGGCGACCGTCTGAACCCGCGCTCCGCACGGCGGGCGTACGGGCCGACCGCTCACGGTCCGTACGCCACCGGCCCGCACGGCGCTTCCCGGGCGCACCGCTCGCCCCCGGGAGGCGCCGTTCCGCGTTCCGGGCGCACCGGGCCGGAACACCCGGGGGAACGTGAAACGAACAACATCTGTCCCCCTGGGACAAAAGCCGCCACTTCCCAGGCGTACGCTGTATGGCTGTAGAGCCGCCCCTGCCGCCCCATGCGACGTCGCGGCGGGGTTCGGACCGGGAGTGGCACGTTGTTGGAAAGCCTGGGGCCCGTCAGTGGCACCCCATGGGTGTACGCGCTGGTCAGCCTCTCGATCGTGCTCGATGTCTTCGTACCGTTCCTGCCCAGCGGGGTGCTGGTGATCGCCGCGGCGACCGCGGCGGCGGGCACCCGGACCGCGGCGGGAGCGGTCGGCGCCACCGTGAACGGCGGCGCGCATCTGCCGGAACTGTTCGCGCTGGTGCTGTGCGCCGCGACCGCGTCCGTCCTCGGCGACCTGGCCGCCTACCGGCTCGCCTGGCGCGGCGGCAAGCGTTTCGACCGCGCGATCGGCCGCTCCCGGCGGCTGACCGCCGCCCAGCAACGGCTGGGCACCGCCCTCACCCGGGGCGGCGGCGCCATCGTCGTCCTGGCCCGCTTCGCACCCGCCGGACGGTCGGTGGTCAGCCTCGGCGCCGGGGTGGCGCACCGTACGGTCCGCGAGTTCCTGCCGTGGTCCGCGCTGGCGGGGCTGGCCTGGGCCGGGTACAGCGTCAGCCTCGGCTACTTCGGCGGGCAGTGGCTGGGCGCCTCCTGGATGAGCACGGTGCTCTCCTTCTGCGCCCTCGTCCTCGCCGGATCGGCGGCGGCGTTCTGGATGCGCCGCCCGGAGCGGCGCGCCTCGGCCTGACCGCCACCGGGCACACGCCCCGTCACGCCCGCGGCTCCCCCGTGGCGACCCTGGCCTGACCGGGGACGACGGCGATCGGGCAGAGGGCGTGCAGCAGCACCGCGTGCGCCACCGAGCCGAGCCGCCGGCCGAGCGGCAGCCGGCGGCGGTGGCGGGCGACGACCACCAGGTCGCTCTCCAGCGAGGCGTCCACCAGCATCCCCGCCGCGTCGGCGCCCCGCAGCTCCGTCTCCACCTCGACCTCCGGGTGGTGCCTGCGGTACGGGTCGAGGACCTTCGCCAGCTCGGCGGCGAGCGCGTCCTCGTACTCCTGCTGGGTGGCCTCGTAGGCGGCGAGGTATTCGAAGGCGGGCGGCATCAGGAGCGGCCAGGTGTAGCCGGAGAGGACCCTCAGGCGGGCGCCGCGGCGGCTCGCCTCGGCGAACGCGAAGCCGATGGCGCCGGGCTCGTCCTCCTCCGCGTCCACGCCGAGGGCGATCTGCGGGCCGCCGAGCCCGAGCCGTTCGCCCTCCGCGCGGCGTCCGCCGCCGCGGTCGGGACGGGGCACGATGACGACTGGGCAGGCCGCCTGACCTGCGGCGGCGAGGCCGTTCGAGCCGAGGAGCAGGCTGGCGAAGCCGCCGCGCCCGCGCGAGCCGAGGACCAGCAGCCGCGCCTCGGCGCCCAGCGCGGGCAGGACCCCGTCGGGCAGTCCGCCGAGGCTGCGGAACACCGGCTCGGCCTCCCCTTCGGCGGCCTCCCACTCCTCACGCAGCCGGGCCAGGACGGGGTCGCCGCCCGCCGCCCCGGCGGCGGCCCGTTCCTCGGTGGCGTACGGCCAGACGTGGACGAGGTGCAGCGGCGCCGCCTGCGCCCGCGCCGCCTCCCGGCCCCAGCGCAGCGCCCGTTCGCTGTCGGGGGATCCGTCCACCGCGACGATGACCGGAAGGTTGCCGTCCATGCGTGACTCCTTGGCTCTGTGGGGTGCTCCCGCGGGCGGGGGCCGGTGGCGCCGGGCGCGTCCGGTACGGCGCCGGGGCCGGCACCGCGCGCCCCGGGGAGACCGGAGCCCCCGGGGCACCGCCCGTACGGAAAAGCCCGCCCTGTGACGGTGGGACACCTTCCGCGCCTTTCATGCCGTTATCGCTGTTCTCATCCTGCCCCGGTGGCTGCCGCGCGGCACGGGACGAAGGTCCCGCGCCGGGGGCGGCGACCCGGGCACGGGACCGGTGCGGCCCCCCCGGCACCGGGTAGAGTCGGCCGTCGCCATCCCGCCGCTCCGCCCCGTCCGCCGCGCCCCGCGCGCCACGGGGCGGCCCGGCGCCCCGGGCGGAGCCCCGCCCCGCGGCGGCCGGCCGGGGTTCCGCACCATCACACGAGGCACATTCAGGTGAACGCACCGCCGGTCGTCGCATGGACCGAGGCCGACGAGGCCCGTACCGCCGCATGGCGCTCCGAGAGCGGTGCGCCGCCCCCGAAGCGGATCGCGGTCGCGGACGACCGGATGAAGGCCGACGCCGCCTACAAGCTGGCCTGCGAGGGGACCGCGCTGCTGTGGCGCGGCGACTTCCACAACGCGCGGCAGCTGCTGACCGCGCTGGCCCGCCGCATCGACCGCCGCCCCCGCAAGGCGCCGCCCGCCGATCCGGCGCTCGCCTTCCACCGGCACCGCGCGGCCCAGAACCAACGCGCCCGCATCCTGGGCATGCTGCTCGTCCCCCTCGACGCGGAGCTGGCGGTGCCGCTGCCGCGCGCCCCCGACGTACGCGCCGCGTGCGCCCAGGCGTACGGCCCGCCGTCCCCGGGGGCAGCGCCCTCCGACGCCGCCTCGGTCGTCTCCCTGCGCGAACTCCTCGGCCTCATCGGCGCGTACGAGTGGCGTCGCAAGGGCGTCGGGATCCCCGCGCTGGGCGGGGACCGCGTCCATCCGCACTACGGCGTCTTCTCGCCCGTCCGGGGCGAGTACGTGGACCTGGTGGCCGAGGCGCCGCTGCCCTCCTCGGAGCTGGCCTTCGACATCGGCACCGGAACGGGCGTCCTCGCCGCGGTCCTCGCCCGGCGGGGCGTCCGCCGGATCGTCGCCACCGACCAGGACCCGCGCGCACTCGCCTGCGCCCGGGAGAACACCGAACGGCTGGGCGTCGCGGACCGGGTCGAGATCATCGAGGCCGATCTCTTCCCGGAGGGGCGCGCCCCCCTGGTGGTCTGCAACCCGCCGTGGGTCCCCGCCAAACCGGCCACGCCGGTGGAGTACGCCGTGTACGACCCCGGCAGCCGGATGCTGCGCGGCTTCCTGAACGGCCTGGCGGATCACCTGACCCCGGCGGGCGAGGGCTGGCTGATCCTCTCCGACCTGGCCGAACACCTGGGCCTGCGGCCCCGCGCGGAGCTGCTGGACGCCTTCGCGGCGGCCGGCCTGACCGTCGCCGGACGCCACGACATCGCCCCGCGCCACCCGCGCGCCCGCGACACCGCCGACCCGCTGCACGCGGCGCGGGCGGCGGAGGTCACGTCGCTGTGGCGGCTGCGGGCCGGGACGCCCGGGGGCTGACGGCCGGGGGCGGCCCCCGGCGGATGCCCGGACGGATCTCAGCGGGCTGCCGCCCGGCAGGGGCACGGTCCGGGACGGCTTCCGGCGCCGCCGTCACCCGCGGTGCCCCTTCCGTTCTCCTCACGTACGGCACCGGCGCCGCCCCGCACGCGGCGGCTCCCCCGGGAAGCGGGATGCGGCGGGCCGCGCCCCGCAATCCGGTCGCGCCCCGCCCCTCAGGCACCATGGACCCACCATGGATCCGCAGCTTCTTCTGACGCGTGCCCGCCGGCTCGCCGCCACCGCGACACCCGGGCGGCGCCGTCTGCTCGGCATCGCGGGCCCGCCCGGCGCCGGGAAGTCGACGCTCGCCGCCCACCTGGTGGACCGGCTCGCCGGACGGGCGGCGCTGGTCCCCATGGACGGCTTCCACCTCGCCACCGCCGAACTGCGCCGCCTGGACCGGCTCGGCCGCAAGGGCGCCCCGGACACCTTCGACCCGGACGGCTACACCGCCCTGCTGACGCGGTTGCGCCACCCCGTGCCCGGATCCGTCGTGTACGCCCCGGAGTTCGACCGCCGTATCGAGGACCCCGTCGCCGGCGCCCTGCCCGTCCCGCCCGAGGTCCCGCTCGTCATCACCGAGGGCAACTACCTCCTCCTGGACACACCCGCGTGGCGAAGCGCCCGCGCCCTGCTGGACGAGGTCTGGTACGTCGACCTGCCCGGCGCGGAGCGGGTACGGCGCCTGATCGCGCGTCACGAACGGTTCGGCACCGCGCGCGAGGCGGCGGAGCGGTTCGTCCGCACCTCCGACGAGGCCAACGCCCGGCTGGTCGCCGCCACCCGGGAACACGCCGATCTCGTCGTGACCTTCCGGCCCGACGCGGCGCCCCGGCCCCCTGACGCCAACTGACCGGAACGGCCCGTCCCAGCACCCCGCGCGGACCACGGCCCCCGGCACTCACCGCGCGCCCCGGACGTTGCCCCCAAGGGGCCGCACCCCACCTCACCTCGTACGACACGACACGGCTCACAGGACGGACGGAGCATGACCCAGGGCATCACCGCATGGAGCGAGGTCGAGAACGGCACGGTGCCGATCGACGACGGCGAGCTGTTCTACGAAGCCGCCGGCACCGGCCCCGCCGTGGTCCTGCTGCACGGCGCGCTCCTCGATCAGCGCATGTGGGACGAGCAATTCGTCTGGCTCGTCAACTCCGGCCTCCGCGTGATCCGGTACGACCTGCGGGGCCACGGCCTCTCCTCCACCGCCACCGGCGACTTCGCCCACCACGACGACCTGCGGGCCCTGCTCGACGCCCTCACCGTGGACCGCGCCGTCCTCGTCGGCCTCTCCCACGGCGCCCGGGTCGCCCTCGACGCGGCACTGACCCACCCCGACCGCGTCACGGCGCTCGCCCTCGCCTCACCCGGCATCAGCGGACGCCCCTTCACCGACCCGTTCCTCCTCACCCACCTGCGGGAACAGGCCGCCGCGAGCAGCGAGGAGGACGGCATCGAACGGTACGTCGAGCACTTCCTGCGCGCCTGGGTGGACGGCCCGCACCGGCCCCCCGAGGCCGTCCACCCCGGACTGCGCGAACGGCTGCGCGCCGCCGCCGAGGCCAACATCGAGGTCCACGCCGAGGGGACGGGCACACCCCAGGAGGCGGGCGCCGCCGACCGCCTCACCGAACTCCGCCTCCCCACCCTCGTCCTCGACGGCGACCTCGACTCCCACGACATCTCCGCCAACGCCCACACCCTCGCCCTGACCGTCCCCGGCGCCCACCGCATCCGCGTCCCCGCCGCCGGCCACATGATCAACCTGGAGAACACCCCCCACTTCGACCACGCCCTCCACGGCTTCCTGTCGTCCCTGACGTACTGAGACGCGCTCGGGACGCCGACCGCCCAGGGCCGGCCGGCGTCCCGGGGCTGGTGAGTGCGGTGCGCGCGGGCGCCCTCCAGCCAGGCGGCGGACCCGACGGTACGGGGGCGGGGCCGAGGCCCGGCCGGGGCCGCCGGGCAGGGCCCGGACAACTCAAAAGCCCCGGGCACCTCCCCCCTTGCAGAGGGAAAGGCACCCGGGGCCGAGCCCGGAGGAGAGGCAGAGCAGCCGCCGCGCTTCAGGTCGCCTGACCGGCCGCCGCTCCCGTCTCCCGGTCCGGGCCCCAGCGGGCGAGCGCGGCGGCGAGGTCCAGCGGGCGGATCCGGCCCGGTTCGTCCGGACCCGGCCAGTCCTCGCGGGGCACCCGCCACATGATCTCGAACTCGTTGCCGTCCGGGTCCTCGGCGTACAGCGACTTCGACACCAGGTGATCGCTCTCACCGACCAGTGCACCCCGCGCGGCCAGCGCCTTCCGGGCCGCGACCAGCTCCCCGAGCGTGCCGACCTCCCAGGCCAGGTGGTACAGCCCCACCCGCCCGGTACCGGGCCCCGGCGCGTCCTCCCCCACGGCGAACAGCCCCAGATCGTGATCGTTCAGGGACCCGGCCGCCCGGAGGAACGCCGCCCGACCGGGCACCTCGTCCACCGGCACGAGCCCCAGCGCCTCCCCGTAGAACGCCACGGACGCCGCGACGTCCCGTACATACAGCACCGCGTGATTCAACCTACGCACCGGCACCGGACCCACCTGCCTCTCCGCACCCGCGACGAACGACGACGTCAGCGACGCACCGGACGCCCCATTCACACCGGACGCGTTACGCACCGGCCGTCAGCTACACCTCGGCCGTCAGTTACGCACCAGCAGCACGATCCCGGCGAGCACCACACCCAGGAGCAGGGCGAGCGCGCCGTACCGCAGCCGGTGCGACCGCAGGACGGGCACCCAGCGGTCGAGGGCGTAGCGCCCGGGGCCGGTCAGCGCGAGGGCGGCGGCGCCCAGGGTCAGCAGCAACTCGTACTCGACACCCTTGGGCAGGAAGAACCCGCCGCCCCACTTGACGGCCAACGCGTTGATCATCGTGCCCACGACCGCCGCCGCGGCCAGCGGCGTGAACAGCCCGACAACCAGCCCGAGCCCGCCCAGCACCTCACTGAGCCCGGCCACCACGGCCATGGCGTGCCCCGCCGGATACCCGCTCATCGCGAAGAACTGCCCGGTCCCGTCCAGCCCCGGCCCGTCGAACCAGCCGAACAACTTCTGCGCCCCGTGCGCCGCCATCGTCAACCCGATGGCCAACCGCAGCACCAGCAGCCCGACGGCATAACCATGCGGTGACGCATCGGAATGTTCCGGCGCACCGGCGCGCGCGGCAGGGACGTTACCAAGGGGGGTGGTCATGGCAATCCGCTCTTTCGGACGGGAACACGGACACTTACTTGAAACTTCAAGTCATCCCTCCCGACGATACACAGGGCCCGCTCGGGCGCCAAACGGTTGGGGGCGGGACTCTGCCCTTACATGCGCGAAGCCCCGCCGCGTACTGCCGCAAGAACCGTCGAAAGTGCAGGCCATCCGGTCCTGGCATACAGAGCGACGCGCAAGGCACCCCAGGGTTCGTGCCGTAGCTCTCGACATCGAAGAAACCTCGGGCCGCGATGGCCACACCGCGGAGATCACGCCGGGAGCACTCGTCAAGATCGAATGCGAGGAACGCGACCTCGTCCACCTTGCCGGCTCCCATTTCGAGAGACCGCAGCCCTAACGCCCCTGCAGTGGATGGCTACGAATGGCACTCTTCCCCCTGTCCGTTGATGAGTCTGACGCCCGGCGCAGTCTCACCCCTACTACGCGCGCCGAGCGGTGCACAGCTCAAAAGGCTCCCCAGGCACTCCCGACGCAGACGCTTGAGTGTCCCCGGATAGCTCCGCAAAGAAAAACCTTCGCCGACGTCCGGCATGACGACGCCCTCCGGCGCGGAGAACCGCCTTAAGACCAGAACGTCCTCCTCCCCCACATCCTCGCCATCCCCATCCCCTATGGGAGTTTTGGGGAGACGAGGAGGCGTGGAGACGAGGGCCTCGGAATCAGGCCGCGCCGAAGCCGAGCACAGAACATCAGCCACTCGAAGGGTAGGCAGAGAGCCGCGAGGGGAGGCGCCTCTCCAGAGGAGAGCTGTAGTCGCCAGCGTTATTGCTGCCGGAAGGCGTCAGACCGCATATCCGGCACCTGCTCGTCAACCGCTGCACGGGGGCGCGCCACGACGTTCGCCGCGCGCATGTCCACTGCACGCTTCAGCTCTATCGCGTCCCGCAACTCCGCGGGAGTCGGCCACGGTGCACGCCGGTGAATCATACGGTGACAGTTGGCACAGATGAGCGCGAGATCGCTGAGCTTCGTTCGCCCTTCCCCTGCTACATGGAGGGGAAGGACATGATGGCACTCGATGTACCCGGCACCACGATCCCCATACACTTCTTCGAAGTCGAAGCCGCATGCCTCACAAGCAAGCCGTGCGCCGCACTGGCGAACTGAGTCGATCTTCTTCTTGCGAAGGCTCTTATTCCGCTCGCGCTCCTGATGCCGACGCATCAGAAGCCGCCCCTCTGGGACAGAGTAGCCATCACCCAACTCTTCATCGCCAGTCGGCGCGAGGGCCCGAAAATCCCCCTCAACGACTCCCTGCCGGATGAGCCGCACAACCTCAGCCATCTCCTCCGGCCGGGCAAGAAAATCACGCAGCACTGCAACATCGAGGGCGCCGCCGTTGGTGGGCTTACCCCGATATTCTGGATGCCTGGTAGCAATGTCAAACGTCTTACGAGCAACGCCATTGGGGTTACGGAACTTCTCATTACGCTCGGAATCCGCATGAATAGGAAGCAGCTGAAGCAAGGCCGACAGCTCCACCACCCTGGCGTCTCGGGAATCCAGCCCCTTCCAACCATTCTCCATCACCAGACCGCAGGCAAGAATGATCTCGTCCCGAGCCCAATCCGGGTTCTTGATGGCCCTGACTTGGAAACCTGCCCGCTTGAGCCACGCCACAGCATGATCCCTGCCGCCGCTGAACTCGCCCGCCTCCAGCGCACGCCCCCGATCCCACTTGTGTGCAACCCCGGCTACGGCCTTGGAGTCATACTCCCGCCCCTCGTGCACGAGCACATACGATCGCGACTCCCTAAACCCGTACTTCACCAAGAAGGCATCTCGCCCCAACTCGTCATACTCAGCAATGACCTTGAGCACGGACGCGTGTGTGATCGCTCCTCTACGCATAGCCGAAGCCTAAGGCCAAGCCTGATGTCGCTGCTCGTGCTCGCTCGCCGGGCGGGGAGTGAGCCCAGCAGCCGCTATCTGCGGTAGCCGAATATCAACGCTTTGACCTGCTGCTGAGCTGTCGGCACCTTTCAATATTGATCACCGCTGTGCTGGCCGACACTCCGAGCTGCATACCCACCGCGCACCTTCAACAGCGAGAGACGGAACGAGCAGCCACCCCTCACGCTCCTCGCCGGGGCCACCGGGCAACCCATCGGGCCGGCTTTTGAACGCCGAATCTCTCCGTGATCAGCACGGGGCCTTTCGACTGATAGAAGAATTCGAACCACCGACATCTATTTGTAAGTTCGATCGGAGGCGGCCTATGGCCGCCGTAACAGAGAGGGTAGCGACGCATCAAGCCCGCTCAGCGTTGCCACTACCCCACCCCGTTATTGTAGCTACTTGATGCCAATGCGGGCCCTCGAGCGAGAGTCTGTATACAGGGGTGGAGAGGCCGATCTCCTACTTACACCCCAGGAGATCCGACAGCTGATGGAAATGGGTCAGAACGTCATCCACCCATTTGATCGCCTGGCTCGGATAGATGGTTTCACTCACTGCCTGATTACTGGATGAACGATGCGCCAATCCGCCACGCTTACCACCTAGGGTGTCAAGCGCCGGGAGGAGATCCGGACATGCATCCGAAACTTTTTCAGCAGTTAACCCTAGAGGTTTGGCCATGTTTGCAACATTCCGCTCCTTTAGGCCATTGTTGGATTTAACCACCTTAGCTTCATACAAACTTTTCGCCGTTTGACATATCTGTTGATGCGTATAACTGGAACTACCCCTTTCGCCGCGAATCTGCTCGCCGAAATGGAGAATGAGTCGAACATAGCAGGCAGGAATCATCTCAGCTGTAACGTCTCGCGACTTCCCCGCAAGAAAGTCAGAGAAGAGACCTTCGATGAATTCTTCGATGTGCGCGTGCGCAAGTATCACGAAGGAGTTAACCAGTAGAACCTGAGGCGCCTGCATGTCATCAGGTGGCTTAATTTCCTGTAGTTCCTTAGGGAGCAGCGAGTCGCGCAGCTCTTCGATGTCACTTCTAAGTTGAGTGACAGTGTCCACATTTCCCCCGTTCAAGGCAGGCAGGGAGGAAGGGGGACCGGAACACCGAGAGTATTCTTCAACCCCTCAGACCAGATGCTGAATCGAGTCCGCGTGGCTTCGATGCTCTTCGTGGTGGACGTTAGAGCTGCAACGAAATCATCATTTGTAACACACAGCGACTTGAAGAGTTGGCAAACCTCAATTTTCTTTCCGAGTGCCGCATCCCTAACGCGAATGTCAGCAAGGCTATTAATCTGGATGTCGAATACGGCCCGGTTAACCGCACGCTCCCACCGGCTTCCAGACCATTTATGACAGGCCCCGTCGTCACCGAAGATCTCCCGCGCCGCGACAATGGCACGCTCCATCTCGGAGAGTTGCTCGGCCACACGCGCGCTTTCAGTCGACCACGACTTATTAAAGTGACTACAAGTCTTATCAAGGAAGTCTTTCAGGTTTCCACGATAGGTCACTGCAGAATTCCGAAAACCGATATATCGCACCATCATTTCAGCGTCAACCATGCGACGATCCGGGCCACTATTCCCCAGGAGGTGTTGCATTCCCGGACTCATCCCCGACTGCTCATCGATGAAGTTTACAAACTCACCCGGAACAAGTGCCTGCCGAAGCTCCTGCGGGGACAAGGGGACACTTCCCGTATTCAGGCGCAGGAAGAGGGTGTAGAGGAAGTCTTCCGACTCCCAGTTACGGATTGTAACCGTTCGAATTGTATGATTCTCGAAAGCGTCAAACAGTTCACTGCGTTCACTCTCTAGTCGCCTAATATCAAATCCTCGAATACCATCCAAGATCGATGTCGTCGTAACCTTGAAGGGATTGAAACCTTCATCCTTCGGATTACCTTCCCCGGCGTAATATTGCCGCAGGGCAAGAAGGCGCTGCTTGCCGTCGATCACAAAGTAATGCCCTGCCCGCTCCTTCTTTTCCGCCAGAACGATTTGAGGGATTGGGTAAGACAAAATCGCCGATTCAATGAATCGACTTTTGGTGGGATTGGTCCATGCCGCTCTGCGCTGGAACTTAGGGTTAAGGTCAATGCGCCCCTTGCGCATCTGCGTCACGATAGTTTCGATGGTCCAGTCTGTGGCTGAAACGCTGGCCCTAGCGGCACTGAGGCGATCTATTACGTCATCCTCGGATTCCGAAGATTCAGAATCAACGGGCGTCATGCTTTCGATGTCAGAATTACTCATGTGGCCTCCGGAGTTCGCATGGCGAGTGTAGTGCCCGACCGTTCACCGTGGACAGTTTCCCATCGCGCCTGAGGTCGGGGGAGCAGGTATGGCCGGTCCTGTCGCCAGTTTGAGGCCGGGCGTGATCGGAGCCCATACGCTTGCCAGCAACTCGGCCAGGTTTCCCCTACCCCCGATGTGCTTCGCCCTTGTGAGCTCAGGCAGCTACGGCACACGGACCAACGTCTTAGGCAAGGTGAAGGTGAGGGAGCGACGACGATGGCCGACGCCGCCGCACGTGTGCGGCACCTCTGGCCTGTGATCCAACTTGCTTGCAGGTCCGGGGAGTCAGGAACGTCAGCCCGGCTGCGTCAGCATGTCTTGCGCTTCCAAAGTGCTGCCTCCCGTTGGAACGGATAGCGAGCGAAGCAAGCTCACCTCACAGTGATCTCTGCGCCCCGGATTCCGGGCGCGAAGGTTGCGTTCCATCCGCGTGGAGACCTCGGCGGCCACGATCCTGCTGACCGAGGCTCCGGAGAAGAAGCTGAAGGACCGGCGGACCGGCGAGGTCGCCACCGACGCCAACACCGGTGAGGTGCTGTGGACGGTCGGGGTCGTCTACATCGAGGGCGGCGAGTCGGCGCTCCTCAAGGTCACCGTGCCGGAGAACGGGCTGACCGAAGGGCTGGCGGTCGGGTCGCCGGTCTCGCTGGCCGGGCTGGTGGCTCGGCCGTGGGAGCCCACGTTCAACGGTCAGGAGCGGCACGGCATCGCCTTCCGGGCCACGGCCGTGATGCCCGCCGCGTTCACCGTCCCGGCTGCTGCGGCGGCCTGATCGCCATGCCGAATCGGAAGCAGAAAGCCCCCCGCCACAATCGGCGAGGGGCCTTTCCCCTGGTGGGCACAGACGGATTCGAACCGCCGACATCTGCTTTGTAAGAGCAGCGCTCTACCGCTGAGCTATGCGCCCTGGTCGAGGCGACAGACTACCTTGCCGGGCGGGCGGAACTGCAAGCCAGCGGGTGTATCGCGAACTTACCGGGCGGTGTGTTCGTTTCTTGCGGGTGGGAGAATGGCAGGCGGTTCCGGGGCGATCCGATCGGGAGAGGGATGTGACGGCGACAGACACGCAGCCGTACGAGCAGCGAGCACGCCGTCGGGGCCGTCGGGGGCCGTTGCGTGAGGCGGTGGGGCTGATGGTGCTGCCGTTGCCGCTGCTGGTCGCGGTGGTTCCGGCGGCGTTCGCCGGGGGCGGTACGCGGCGGTGGTTCGGGCGCGGGGACGGGCAGCGGGCCGAGGCGCAGGCGGCGAAGGACGCGGCTGCGGCGGCGTTCTACGAGTTGGACACCGCGCAGCGGGATCTGCGGATCTCGATCGAGACGATCACGGCGGTCGACAACTCGGCGCAGGCGCGGCGGGCGGCCGAGGAGTACCAGGGGTTCGTCCGGCGGATCGACGAGGTCAGCCAGGGGTACATCACGGCCGTCGACGCCCATGACCTGGACCGCGATGATCTGGACGGTGCGGCCGCCGGGCGGGCCCGTGCGGATCTGACGCGGGCCCGGGAGGAGCTGGAGCGGGCCAAGGCCGATCTGGAGCGGTTCGGGCAGGGGCTCGGGCCGTTGCTGGCGGCGGCGGAGACGCAGCTGGCGCGGCTGGCGCCCGCGGTGGAGCGGGCCCGGCAGGCGCTGCTCGCGGCGAGCAACGCGTTGGACGCCGTACGCGCCAAGGGGCTGAAGGCCGACGAGCTGGCGGCCCGGCTGGCGGCGCTCGCGCCGGAGCTGACCAAGCTCAACGAGGGCGCGGGGCGGCACGGTGTGCAGGAGACGATCCGGCGCGCGGACGAGGTGCTGCGGCAGGCCGAGGAGTTGCGGGCGGAGGCCGAGCGGCTGCCGCAGCGGGCGGCGGAGATCGACAAGCGGCTGGTGTCGCTGCGTACCCGCGCGCAGGCGATCTCGACGCGGGCGGAGCAGGTCGATCCGGTGCTGAGCGAGTTGCGGCGGCGGTACAGCGCGGCGTGCTGGCAGGACCTCCAGCGCGTCCCCGAGCAGGCGGCGCAGGCCGTGGCACAGGCCGGTACGAAGCTGCGGGAGGCCCAGCAGGCCCGGGACGAGCAGCGGTGGGCGGACGCGACGAGCCGGCTGGCGACGGTCCGGGCGCTGCTGGACACCACGAACGACGCGGTGTCGGCGGCGGGTGACCGGTTGCAGCGGCTCGACTCGGTCTCGTTCGACCGGCAGCAGGAGATCGACCGGACACGGTTCGCGATCCGGGACGCCCAGCGGCTGGCGATGACCGGCCGCAGCACCCCCGACCCCCGCCACGCGCGCCCGCTGGACGACGCGGTCGCCCGGCTGGACCGCGCCGTCGCCGGCCTGGAGGGCCGCCACCCCGACTGGTGGCACTTTTTGACCGAGACGGAGGCGGTACGCGAGACCGCCGCACGGGTGGTCCGCGAGATCCGGGAGGAGCGGGGCGGGGCCGGAGGGTGAGAGGCCGGTCCGGTCATGGCCGGGGTGACGGGCTCCGCACCCGTACGACGGCCTCCCGGCCGGACGGCGACCCCTGAGACAGAACACCCCGCGGGGCAGTCGAGCCCCCGGCTCGCCCCGGCCACCGCCCCGTATGCCGGGCTCCGTCTCCGTACGACGGCCTCCCGAGGCCCCGGTCCCCGCCCCCGTAGCAGGGCGTGAGGGTGCGCCCCCTACCCCGCCGTGGCCGTTCCGTCGCCCCCCGGTGGTCCGTTGGCGTGGTGTGAGGCTCTGGCGGATGCTGGGAAGCAGCACTGCCCAGGCGGCACGTTCTGCGCGAGGGAGGCCGGAGATGGCTACCACTGGGGCTACCGGGACGACGAGGGTCGGGCCGCACGGTCTGCACGGGCCCTCGAATCTGTTCCGCGGGGGCAAACTGCGCCACACCCGGCTCGATGAGCATCTGCCGATCGATCACCGGCTCAGCAAGGTCTACCGGGTCGGGGCGGGCGTGATGGGGCTGATCCTGGTCGCGTTCGGCATTCTCGGGCTGCTCGACAAGATCGGGTTCTTCGACACGGGTGGCGACACGGTCGCGGGGCTGAACACCAACGGTGCGCTGAGCGTCCTGTCGATCGTCGTGGGCGTCATCCTGTTCGGCGGCATGGTCATCGGCGGCAACTTCGCGTCGACGCTCAACATCGTGCTGGGCGTGCTGTTCCTGCTGAGCGGATTCGTGAACCTGGCGCTGCTGGAGACGGACGCGAACATCCTCGCGTTCAAGATCCAGAATGTGCTGTTCAGCTTCGTGGTGGGCCTGCTGCTGATGGTCTTCGGTATGTACGGGCGGGTCAGCGGCGGTCTGTCGCACGACAACCCGTACTGGCGCGCCCGCCATCCGGAGGCGGCCCACCGGCGGACGCCCGCCCCCGGCCCGACGGCCGCACGGCAGGCGGCGCTGGAACAGCTCCAGGAGAGCGGCGGATCGGACTCCGGGCGGGCGTGAGCCCCACCCCGCCGTTCCGGGGCCGAGGGGCGGCTGCGTGGCAGTCGTCCCTCGGGGCCGAGGCCGGGGGCACGCCGCGGGCCCGAGGCGGGCCAGGCGCAGGAGGCCGGGCCACCGCGCCGAGGCGCCGCCCGCCCGCCGGACCGCCCTCCCCCGGCCACCCGCCGCCCCGGAACGCCCGGCCGCCCACCGCTCCCACCAGCGGCTACGGATCCCCTCCGCGGCGGGGCACCCTTTAATCTGTGGCCATGCCTCGTTATGAGTACCGGTGCCGTCCCTGTGGTTCCACCTTCGAGCTGAGCCGGCCGATGGCCGAGTCCGGCGCGCCCGCCGTCTGCCCGGAGGGGCACGAGGAGACCGTGAAGCTGCTCTCCACCGTCGCCGTGGCCGGTTCCGCCGCGGCGCCCGCGCCCTCCGGGGGCGGGGGCGGCTGCTGCGGAGGCGGCTGCTGCGGCTGATCCCGCGGCGCCCGCCGGGACGAAGCCCGGCGCGGACGCGGGGCCCGGGGTACGGGCACGGGGCCCGGAGGCGGCGGGGTACGCACCCCGGCGGGCGCGGGGCGGTACGAGCCCCGTGGCCGGTGTCCGGGTGCGGAAGAAGACCCCCGGTGTGATGGAGCTGTCCAGGAACACACCACGCCCGGAGGTCTTCGTCTCCTACCGTATCTGTCGCTGACCTGCTCGGACGCACCCGCCCGGGGCCTCGGCGCCGGACCGCGCCGTCACACCGCCGCGTCCAGGACGCCGTCCTCCTCCCGTACCCCCTCGTGGAAGGCGCGCAGGATGCGCTCGCCCGCCGCGATGCCGCGTTCGGGCAGGGCCGTGACGTGGGGGGCGTGGAAGCCGGTGGTGGCGAGTTCGCCGTGGGCGGGGCGCCAGGCGTGGTCGGCGGCGAGGAGGAGATCGGCGTCGAGGAGGGAGTCGCCCGCGGCGAGGAGCCGGGTGGCGCCGGTGCGGCGGCGGATCTCCGTGACCGCGGCGCTCTTGGTCAGCGGCTTCGGCACCGCGTAGACCTTGCGGCCCTGGAGCGAGACGGACCAGCCGCGGGCGTCGGCCCAGGCGGTCAGCTCCTCGATCCAGCCGTCGGGCAGCAGCGCCCGTTCCACGACGAGGTAGGCGAAGAGGTCCTCGGCGGTCCGCTCCCGGAGCAGCCAGGCGGGGTCGGCGGCGCGGACCAGATGGGCGTGGACCTCGTCGAGCGGTGCGCTGCCCGCGGCGAGGCGGGCGGCGACGGTGCGCTGCCAGTCGCGGTCGCTCTCGCCGTCCACCAGCAGATGGCCGCCGTTGGCGCAGACCGCGAAGGGGGGCGGCGGGCCGGGCAGGTGGATACGGCGGTACTGCTCGCGGGTGCGGGTGGTGGCCGGGACGAAGAGCGCCCGTGCCGGCAGTCCGGCCAGGAGCGCCGCGGCGGTCTCCGTCACGTACGACAGCGGGCGGTGGTCGTAGACCTCGACGCAGAGCAGGCGGGGCGCCTCGGCGTCCGGCATGGTGAGGTCCATGGCCGCCGCCGAGTAGATCAGGGTGCGGTCGAGGTCGCTGGCGACGAGAGTGTGCGACATCAGGCCGCCTTCCGTCCGTCGGCGCCGGTCGCGCCGCGGGTGTAGCGCGGGTGGATCAACCCGACGCAGGCGTAGGGGAGTTCGCCGACCTCTTCGACGGGGACGCCGCGTTCCTCGGCGAGCAGGCGGACGTGATCGAGGTCTCCTCCGGCACCGCGGCGGGCGAGGATCTTCCACGGGACGCGGCGCAGCAGCACCCGGGTGGTCTCCCCCACGCCGGGCTTGACGAGGTTGACGTCGTCGATGCCGTACTCCGCGCTGATCCGCTCGACGGCGGCCCACCCCTCCCAGGTGGGACGGCGATCCTCGGCGGCCAGGCGGGCGGCGTCGGCGGCGACGGCTCCTTCGGCCTCGGCGAAGCGGGCGGTGATCGCGGTGAGGAAAGTGGCGGACAGGTCGGCGCCGGCCAGTTCGCGGTAGAACTTCGCGCCGTGGAAATCGTCCGGGCCCACCAGGTCGTCGCGGAGGACGGTGCGGGAGATCAGGCCGGAGACGGTGGAGTTGAGGCAGGCGGACGGGATGAGGAAGTCGTCGCGGGTGCCGTAGGTCGAGACGCAGCCGCCGGGGTCGGCGAGGACCGCCATCCGCGGCGCGAAGCCGGGAAACTCCGCGAGCGCGGCGGTGAGTTCGCGGGTGATGGCGCCCTTGCCCGTCCAGCCGTCGACGAAGACGACGTCGGCCGGGTCGTGGCGGTCGGCGAGCCAGCGCAGCGCGGTGGTGTCGATGCCGCGGCCCCGGACGATGGAGACGGCGTAGTGCGGCAGGTCCAGGCCGTGCGCGTGCTGTGCCCAGCGGCGCATCAGGACGCCGACGGGCGTACCGGCGCGGGCCAGCGAGACCAGGACCGGCGGGCCCGCCGTCCGGCCGCGGGCCGCGTGATCGGCGAGGACGGTCTCGGTGACGGCGCCGACGGCACGGGCGATACGGGCGGCGGAGGTCTCCAGCGCCGCGTGGAAGAGCGCCTGGTAGCGCTCGGAGGGCTGGTACTCGACGGGCAGCGACTCCGCGTAGTGCGCGCCGCCGCTCTGGATGGCCTCCTCCCGCTCCTCGGTCGGCGCCTCCAGCGTCACCGCCGACAGGTCCTGGAGCAGCCAGCCGACGTCCTCGGGGGCGTACGAGGAGAACGCGGGGCCGCGCAGCGGTTCGGGGAGGGGCACGGTCGGGGCCTGTCGGTGCGGTGCGGGGTGCGCCGGGGCCGGGCGCGGGGTGCGGGCGGGGACGACGGCGAGGAGCAGCCGGTCGGTGTGGGCGCCGAGGCGGTCCAGCAGGCCGCCGGGTGCGTGGAGCTGCGGGGTGTCGCCGGGGGTGTCCGTGACGGCGACGATCGCGTCGAAGCGGCGGGCCGGGTCGGCGCCGGGCGCGACGTTGTACGCGTGGCGCGGGCCGGGCCCGTCGGCCGGGTCGTCGTGGGCGGGGAAGGTCAGGCGGGTGCGGAGGGCGTAGCCGGGGTCGTCGACGGCGAGGACCGGGGAGCGGGTGGTGGTGGAGAAGTACACCGCCGGGCCGTCACCGTCGCCGGTGCCGTCCGCGGCCCAGGTCTCCGCGGCGCGTTCGGCCTCCAGGGCGCCGAAGCCGCCGGGTGCGGCGAGCCGCGCGTCGAGGGTCTGGGCCAGCCGCAGCGGTGCGTACATCAGCTCCTCGGTGCCGAGGACGAGGATGCGGCGGGCGCCGGCGAGGTGGTCGCGGAGCCGGTCGGCCATGGCGGGCAGCGCCGCGTCGAGCTGTGCGCGGTGGGCGGGCGTGAAGCCGTGGCGGCCGCCGTCCGGCAGCCCGTCCGGCCAGCCCAGGTCGACCCGGACGGCGGCGCTGCGCGACGCGGCGGGCGGCGCCTGCTCCGGGACGTCGTGGGCGGCGACCAGTTCCTGACCGCGCCGCAGCACGTCCGCGGGCAGCCGGACGCCGCCGGTGGCCAGCGCGAGGAGGTCGACGCGGGCGCCCAGCCCGGCGGCGAACTTCTCCAGGTGGCGGCGGTCGCCCTCGGAGCGCATGTCGACGAGGGCGACGACGACGTACCGCTGCCGGGGGAAGCGGGCGTGCAGCGACTCGATGGTGTTGAGGACCGTGCGGCCGGTGGAGAACTCGTCGTCGACGAGGACGAGCGGGCCGTCCCCGGCGAGCAGCGCCGGGTCCTCGGGCAGCAGCAGATGGGAGGTGGCGTGGGAGTGCTCCTCCTCGAAACCGCCGGCCGGGGCGACGCCCGCCACCGGCCGCCGGGTGGAGTGCAGATACGGCGCGAGGCCCAGCCCGTCGGCGACGGAGTGGCCGAGTCCGGTGGCGGTCTCGGCGTAGCCGAGGACCACCGCGCGGGCCGCCGCCTCGTCACCGAGCAGGGCGCGCACCCGGCGGCCGAGCCCCACGCCGACGCCGTGCACCACACCGGGCCGCTGCGGCACGTGCTTGCCCAGCACGTGCGAGACGAGCAGATGGGCCCGTTTGGGGTTGCGCCGCAGCGCCAGCCCCAGCAGCCCGGGTAGCTGGTCCCCGCCGCTGAGCGAGACCCCGAGCCGCCGAGCGACCCATTCTCCCGTCCACACCACGCGCTTCTTCTCCTGCCGTCGGTCTCTTTGCGGATACGGGCGCCGTGCCGGGCCCGTCGTACGTCGGCGTCCGCCGGGTCAGTCCCGGGGCACGCTCGCGGTGAGCAGTTCCACGAAGTCGACGCCCTCGCGGGCCACCCCGAACGCCTCGGCGCGCAGCAACGTGCGCTCCGCCCAGGCGCGGTGCGGCTTCACCTCGTTCATCTTGTTGGTGTAGGCGGAGCGCAGGACGCCGCCGTCGCCGCGCTCGGGCCGCAGGATGTCGGCGGCGTCGCTGAACTCCTCGTGGCTGACGACCGACAGGGCGTGCACCGGCGCGACGTGCGAGGGGTGGATGCAGGTCTTGCCCAGCAGACCGTTGGCGTGGTCCAGCTCGATCTCGCGCAGCAGTCCGTCCATGTCGTGCTCGATCAGCGCCGCCCGCAGCTGCTCGGCGCGCCCCTGGAACGGGCTGCGGCGCAGCTGCGGTTTGAACATCCGCTCGTGCAGCCGGAAGTACTCCCACACCGGCCCGGTCACGGTGAACCCGCTGCCGTCGGCCCGCCCCAGCACATTGACGACGTCGGCGATGACGGACGCGACGATCCGGACGTCGTACGCGGTCATGTCCGGGGCGCGGCGCAGTCCGTACGCGGAGCAGAAGTCGGTGACGCCCAGGCGCAGGGCGAGGACGCGGTCGCGGTGGGCGCCGACGGTCGCGGCGATACCGGCCAGCGTCTCGTGGCGGGTCTCCAGGTGCAGCAGCTGCGGGGACTCCAGGACCGGCATCGCGAAGAGCCGCCGGCCGCAGGCGGCCTCGGCGGCGCGCAGGGTCTCCAGGAACTCCGCGCCGCGCTCGGCGGTGAACTTCGGCAGCACGAAACCGGAGAGGTGGCGCACCGCGGGCCCCAGCCGCCGGGCGAGGTCGGCCAGCTGGCCGGGGGTGCGGACGCGGATGAAGAGGAGCGGGAGGTCGGCGCCGTCCGCGGCTGCCGCGTCGAGCCGGGCGAACTGCCGGACGAGGTTGGCCTCGCCGTCCGTCACGTCCGCGTCGCTGATGGAGTCCTCCAGGCACAGGACCATCGAGACGACGCCGCGGGCGGCCTGTTTGAGGATGTCGTCGGCGAGGCGCGGCCGGGTGGCGGGGCTGTAGAGCGTGGCGCCGAGCGCGGTCGCGAGGGTGCGGGCGGGCGAGGCGGCGGTGAACTCCGCCGGCTCCTGATGGAACAACTTCTTCCGGATGTCGGGCCCAAGATGCCCAAAATGCCGCATACAACTCCCCGTATACAGGCGCGAACCGGGCATACCCGCTGCGTCATGACCTCTGGATCCAGCCGATAATCGTACGTGCGCGGGGTGTCGGAAAGTTCCCTCGGGCGGGAAATCGCCCCGTCACGCCCGCCCCGCGCCCCCGCGGGCCCGGCCCCCCGCGTTGTCCGCCCGGCCCCGGGGAAGGCAGGATTGCGCTATGACGCACGCCATGCTGAAGGGGTCGAACGTACCCGTGGACACGACGGCCGTACGGGCCGTCCTGCGGTGGACCCCCGGCGCGGGCGTCCCCGATGTCGACGCCTCGGCGCTGCTGGTGGGGCCCGACGGACGCGTGCGCTCCGACGCCGACTTCGTCTTCTACAACCAGCCCCGGCACCCCGACTGCGGCGTCCGCCACCTGGCCAAGACCCCGGTCGGGGAGAGCCTGACCGACAGCCTGGAGGCGGACCTCACCACCCTCGACGCCTCCGTCGACCGCGTCGTCCTCACCGCCTCCGCCGACGGCGGCACCTTCGCCCGCGTCCCGGACCTGCGGGTCCTGCTCTACGACGCGGCCGGCGGCGACGGCGAACCGCTCCTGGTCTTCGACATCGCCCCCGACACCGGCGACGAGACCGCCCTGATCTGCGGCGAGCTGTACCGCCGCGCCGGCACCTGGAAGTTCCGCGCCCTGGGCCAGGGCTACGACAGCGGACTGGTCGGCCTCGCCACCGAGTTCGGCATCTCGGTCGACGAGGACGACGAGGGCCACGCCCCCGAACCCTCCCCCGCCCCCGCCGCACCGGCCCCGCAGCCCGCGACGCCGCCCGCCACCGCACCGCCGGTCCCGGACGGGCCCCCCGCGACGGGCGAGGGCGGCCCGGTGGTCCCGCCGCCGTCCGCGTGGCCCGAGGAGGCGGCCGCCCCGCCGGTCGCCGCGGCGGGCGGCGGCCGGCCGGTGTCCGACCCGGACGCCGCGACCCAGCACGTCCCGGACCCGGCGCCCGGCCGGCTCCCCGACTCCTTCCCGCTCGCCCCGCCGCAGGACTCCCCGGCGACCGGCGGCTACGGCTACCCGCAGCACGTGCCGCCGCCGCCCGCCCAGCCCCCGGCCCGGCCCGCCTACGGCTACCCCGGCCCGCCGCACCAGCAGCCGGCCCCGCCGCCGTACCAGCCGCAGCCCGCGTACGGCTACCCCCAGCAGCCCCCGGCGTACGGCTACCCGCAGCAACCGCCCGTACCGGAACCCGCCTTCGTCCTGCCACCCCAGGGCCCGCAGTTCCAGCGCCGCTGAAACCGCCGCGCCCCGGGACGGCCCCCACGACGGAAGGCACGCCCCGGGGCGCGGCGGACGGCGAGCGGACCGGGCCCGGCGGCCGGCGCGGCTCAGCGGCCGGGCGCCGCACCCGCGCTCACGTCTTCGATTTGTAGCCCCGGCCCCACTGGAGACCCCAGCCGTACAGCCGGTCCAGCTCCGCCTGGAAGCCGTAGACGTACTTCACCTCACGGCGCACCGTCAGCTCGCCCTTGACGTTCTCCAGCGTGAAGATCGCGCAGGACCGGGCCTGCGGTGCCCGTTCGTCGAGCCGGATCTGCACCCGCGGCCCGGTGGTCGGGTAGAGCGTCACCACCGCGTGCGTACGGTCGAAGGCCGGGGTGCCGTCGTAGATGTAGACGAAGATCAGCAGCCGCTTGATCTCGTCGCTCTTGTCCATGTTGACGTACAGCGTCTCGCCGGACGGCGAGCCGAACCGGTCGTCGCCGCTGAGCTGCACGTACGGCGGGGAGTTCAGCTCGCCGAGGAAGTCGCCGAGCGGCTGCACCACGCCCTTGGTGCCGTCCTTCAGCTCGTACATACAGGCCAGGTCGAGGTCGATCTTGACGACCGCCGGGCCCTGCGACTGCACCATCTCGGGCGTGAACATCCGGCTCGGATGCCGCAGCAGGGTGCGCAGGCTCCGGGTGTTCCTCTCGCCCAGATCCGTGGTCCGCATCTGCCAGTGCAGATTGACCCGCATATGGCCGTGGTCCGCGCCCTGTTTGCTGAGCGAGACCACCGGCTTCCGCTTCGTCAGCTCGACGACGTACGAACCGCCGCCGTTGTCGAACGCCGGCGCACCACCGCGCCAGAAGTTCCCCAGGAACGACACTTGCCCACCCCACAGCTCGACCGATGACAACGGGGCGGCCCGAGGTCCGCACCCCGTGGCCGCCCCGCTGAGAGCGTTCCTCAATCAGGTCGGCGTCACACGCCGGAGGATACTTCGGCCTTCGCCTCGCTGCCGCCGCCGGACCCGGCCTCGCGGCGGTTCTTCACCACCGACGACCAGAACGACAGCGCGATCAGCACCACACCGATGAGACCGGTGATGACCTCGCTGATCTCGTACTTGATGGTGACGAGCAGGATGACGGCGAGCGCGCCGATCGCGTAGTGCGCGCCGTGCTCCAGGTAGACGTAGTCGTCGAGGGTGCCCTTGCGGACCAGGAAGACCGTCAGCGACCGGATGTACATCGCGCCGATGCCCAGACCCAGCGCCATCTCGAAGATGTCGTTGGTGATGGCGAACGCGCCGATCACACCGTCGAAGGAGAACGACGCGTCGATGACCTCCAGGTAGAGGAAGAGGAAGAACGCGGCCTTGCCGGCCAGCCCCACGACCGCGCCGTTGCCCTTCTTCGCGGGCGCCGCGGCCTCCTCCTCGTCGTCCTCGTCCTCCTCCAGCTTGTCCTCGAAGTACCCGGAGATACCGCCGACGACGAGGTAGGTGATCAGACCGCCGACCCCGGCGAGCAGGACCGTGGCGGTCTTGTCACCGCCGCCGTGCGCGACATCGGTGGCGACCGTCATGGCCGTGACCAGCAGGGCGACCAGCGCGACGATGACGGAGAGGGTGTCGAGCTTGCCGAGGCGGGCCATCGGCTTCTCGATCCAGGCGAGCCACTTGTGGTCGCGCTCCTCGAAAAGGAAGTCGAGGAAGATCATCAGGAGGAATACGCCACCGAAGGCCGCGATGGCCGGATGGGCGGCGGTGACCAGCTCCTGGTAATGGGCCTTGTCGTTGATGGCGAGATCGACCGCTTCGATCGGCCCGAGCTTCGCGGTGATCGCCACGATGATGACCGGGAACACCAGCCGCATACCGAAGACCGCGACCAGAATGCCGACCGTCAGGAAGATCTTCTGCCAGAAGGCGTTCATCTTGCGGAGAATGCCCGCGTTGATGACCGCGTTGTCGAACGAGAGCGAGATCTCCAGGATGGAGAGGATCCCGACGACCGCGAGCCCCTGCCACCCCCAGAGCACGCCGGCCAAGGCAAGGCCGGCCACCGTGACGGCGAACGACCAGCCAAAGGTTTTCAGGAGCACTGCTTACCCATTTCCCTAGCTCTGCGGGCCCCCCGCGCACAGCGTGGCGCCTTTACGAAACGTTGACCCCGAAGTCTAGAGCGATGCCCCGCAGACCGGACGCGTACCCCTGTCCCACCGCCCTGAACTTCCATTCGCCGTTGTAGCGGTACACCTCGCCGAAGATCATCGCCGTTTCGGACGAGGCGTCCTCACTCAGGTCGTAGCGCGCGAGTTCACTGCCGTCCGCCTGATTCACGATCCGGATGAAAGCGTTGCTGACCTGGCCGAAGCTCTGGCCGCGGAGATCCGCCTCATGGATCGACACCGGAAAGACGATCTTGTCGACCTGCGCCGGAACGCCGGTGAGGTCCACCAGGATCGACTCGTCGTCGCCCTCGCCCTCACCTGTGAGGTTGTCGCCGGTGTGTTCGACGGACCCCTCCGGGCTCTTGAGGTTGTTGTAGAAGACGAAGTACTCGTCGCCCAGCACCCGGCCCGAGGCACACAGCAGCGCACTGGCGTCGAGGTCGAAGGGGGCGCCGGTGGTGGAACGGGCGTCCCAGCCGAGACCGACCATGATCTGCGTGAGATTCGGCGCGGCCTTGGACAGGGAGACGTTGCCGCCCTTGGCGAGTGTGACGCTCATGGTGTTCGGTTCCTCCCCGGTGACGTGACGGGCCGCGGCGCACCGTGGCCGCGGCCCCTTTCACACGCGTGCGGCGCCGCACCCCCTTGCGGGGCGTACGGCGCCGCACGTGGTCGAGCGGTGTCGCGGGCCGCGCGCCCCGACGGCGCGGACCCGCGAGCGGTCAGACGTTGACGCCGAAGTCCTGCGCGATACCGCGCAGCCCGGAGGCGTACCCCTGGCCGATGGCGCGGAACTTCCACTCCGCGCCGTTGCGGTACAGCTCGCCGAAGACCATGGCGGTCTCGGTCGAGGCGTCCTCGCTGAGGTCGTAGCGCGCCAGCTCGTTGCCGTCGGCCTGGTTGACGACGCGGATGTACGCGTTGCGGACCTGGCCGAAGCTCTGCTGGCGGGTCTCGGCGTCGTAGATCGACACCGGGAAGACGATCTTCGCGACATCGGCGGGGACACCGGCGAGGTTGACCTTGATGGCCTCGTCGTCGCCCTCGCCCTCACCGGTGGTGTTGTCGCCGGTGTGCTCGACCGAACCGTCCGGGCTCTTCAGGTTGTTGAAGAACACGAAGTTCTGGTCGTTGGCCACCTTGCCCTGGTCATTCGTCAGCAGGGCACTGGCGTCCAGGTCGAAGTCGGTACCGGTGGTGGTACGCGCGTCCCAGCCCAGGCCGACGAGCACGGCGGTGAGATTGGGGGCTTCCTTCGTCAGCGAGACGTTGCCGCCCTTGCTGAGGCTGACTCCCACGAGTCCTCCCTAGATTCGAGGGGTACGTCAAGATTTTTCGCGCCCCCATCGTGCATGGCATCGGATCAACGAATCGATCCTAGTGACCGGTTCCCACCGAACGCAGATATCACCGGCGAATGTCGGCTGCGGCGGGAACCGGTGCCACCGGGGCTGCCGCTCAGAGGGCGTCGAGCGCCTTGACGTACTCGTTCAGGTCGCGGGCGTCGGGCAGGCCGTTGACGACCGACCAGCGGACCACGCCCTCCTTGTCGATGACGAAGGTGCCGCGCACCGCGCAGCCCTTCTCCTCGTCGAAGACGCCGTACGCGCGCGACGCCTCACCGTGCGGCCAGAAGTCCGACAGCAGCGGGTACTCCAGGCCCTCCTGCTCGGCGAAGACGCGCAGCGAGAACGGGGAGTCGTTGGAGACGGCCAGCAGCTGCACGTCGTCGTTGACGAACTTGGGCAGCTCGTCGCGGAGCGCGCACAGCTCACCCGTGCAGACGCCGGTGAAGGCGAAGGGGTAGAAGAGGAGAACGACGGCCTTCTCGCCACGGAACTGGGAGAGCGTGACCAGTTCGCCGTGCTGGTTCTTCAGCTCGAACTCCGGAGCCTTCGTGCCGACCTCGATCGCCATGGGGTGCATCCCTTCGCTCACGTTCAACAGATATCGGCCCAACCCTACGCGCCCGGCCGCGCCCGCCGGAGGCCGTCCCCGCACAACCGCGAGCCCCCTGCCGGAAGGGATCCGGAGGGGGCTCGGGTGCGGCTGGCGGAGCGGTGGCTCAGCGCTTGCCGGCCTTCGGCGTGACCAGCCGGCTGCCCGACCAGTCCTTGCCCGCGCTGATGCTCTTGGTCTGGGAGAGACCCGCGGTCTGCGCCGCCTCGTTGATGTCGCTCGGCTCGATGTAGCCCTCACGCCCGGTCTTGGGCGTCAGGAGCCACACAACGCCGCCCTCGTCGATCAGGCCGATGGCATCCACCAGCGCGTCCGTGAGGTCGCCGTCGTCGTCCCGGAACCACAGCACGACGGCATCCGCCACGTCGTCGTAGTCCTCGTCGACGAGGTCCTGGCCGATAACGGCCTCAATACCTTCGCGGAGATCGTGGTCGACGTCGTCATCGAAGCCGATCTCCTGGACCACCTGTCCGGGCTCGAACCCCAGCCTGGTGGCAAGGTTGGTCCGCTCCTCCGCGTGGTCCGCGGTCGCGCTCACGGATTGCCTCCTGTCATGTTTCGGAAATGCTCTGGAACGCTCCGCGCGTGCGCGGAGCATTGGGCGTAGTCCACACGGGCGGGACGGATCGCGCAAGTACCCGGCCACGGAGACCGCCTAAACGGTGACGATTGGCAGCGTCTCGCCGCAACTGCGACCCCACCCGGACAGGCCGAAGTGATGTACCTCACGACGATCTGCCGGGTTTGCGGTGTGGACAGCCGCGGCGATCCCTCTCACGGAGTTCTACCCGACCCTCGCACGCCCATGCGGATTCCGTACCTCAGTACGTCACCCTCTGTCGACATGGGCGTATGGTTGCGATTTGGCCGACCTGTCACGGCGGCCCGCGCCACCATCGCCTTCCCGCCTGGGGTTACCCCTCGGTAGAGATGACGTATCCCGATGCCTCGGTACACGATGGAAGGCGGCGTGACCACCGAGAGACAGTACAGAGAGACACCATCCGACCGCGTGCGCAGCAGCTAACGCGTGCAGGGCACGACATGAACCGAACGCAAAGGAACAGCGTGGCTTCCGGATCCGATCGAAACCCGATCATCATTGGCGGCCTTCCCAGCCAGGTCCCGGACTTCGATCCCGAAGAGACCCAGGAATGGCTCGACTCGCTCGACGCAGCCGTCGATGAGCGAGGCCGGGAACGAGCTCGCTACCTCATGCTTCGACTGATCGAGCGTGCCCGCGAGAAGCGCGTGGCCGTGCCCGAGATGCGCAGCACGGACTACGTCAACACCATCGCCACCAAGGACGAGCCGTTCTTTCCCGGCAACGAGGAGATCGAGCGCAAGGTCCTGAACGCGACCCGGTGGAACGCGGCCGTCATGGTCTCCCGGGCGCAGCGCCCCGGTATCGGCGTCGGCGGTCACATCGCCACGTTCGCCTCCTCCGCCTCCCTGTACGACGTGGGCTTCAACCACTTCTTCCGGGGCAAGGACGACGGCAAGGGCGGCGACCAGATCTTCTTCCAGGGCCACGCCTCCCCCGGTGTGTACGCCCGCGCCTACCTGCTCGACCGGCTCTCCGACGCGCAGCTCGACGCGTTCCGCCAGGAGAAGTCGAAGGCTCCCGACGGGCTGTCCAGCTACCCGCACCCGCGGCTGATGCCGGACTTCTGGGAGTTCCCGACCGTCTCGATGGGCCTCGGTCCGCTCGGCGCGATCTACCAGGCGCGGATGAACCGCTACATGGAGGCGCGCGGCATCGCCGACACCTCCGACAGCCACGTCTGGGCCTTCCTCGGCGACGGCGAGATGGACGAGCCGGAGTCGCTGGGTCAGCTCTCCATCGCCGCGCGCGAGGGGCTGGACAACCTCACCTTCGTCGTCAACTGCAACCTCCAGCGCCTGGACGGCCCGGTCCGCGGCAACGGCAAGATCATGCAGGAGCTGGAGTCGCAGTTCCGCGGCGCCGGCTGGAACGTCATCAAGCTGGTCTGGGACCGCAGCTGGGACCCGCTGCTGGCGCAGGACCGCGACGGCATCCTGGTCAACAAGCTCAACACCACGCCCGACGGCCAGTTCCAGACGTACGCCACCGAGACCGGCGCGTACATCCGTGACCACTTCTTCGGCGGCGACCACCGGCTGCGCGCCATGGTCGAGAACATGACCGACGACCAGATCCTGCACCTGGGCCGCGGCGGTCACGACCACAAGAAGATCTACGCGGCGTACGCGGCGGCCAAGGCGCACAAGGGCCAGCCGACGGTGATCCTCGCGCAGACCGTCAAGGGCTGGACGCTCGGCCCGAACTTCGAGGGCCGCAACGCGACCCACCAGATGAAGAAGCTGACCGTCGAGGACCTCAAGGGCTTCCGCGACCGGCTGCGGCTGCCGATCCCGGACAAGGACCTGGAGGACGGCCTGCCGCCGTACTACCACCCGGGCCGTGACTCCGAAGAGATCCAGTACATGCACGACCGCCGCAAGGCGCTGGGCGGCTACGTGCCGACCCGGGTCGTGCGCGCCAAGCCGTTGCCGCTGCCGGACGACAAGGCGTACGCGGGGGCGAAGAAGGGCTCCGGGCAGCAGAAGATCGCCACGACCATGGCGTTCGTCCGGGTGCTGAAGGACCTCATGCGGGACAAGGAGATCGGCAAGCGCTTCGTGCCGATCGCGCCCGACGAGTACCGCACCTTCGGCATGGACGCGTTCTTCCCGTCGGCGAAGATCTACAACCCGCTGGGCCAGATCTACGAGTCGGTCGACCGCGAACTGCTGCTGGCGTACAAGGAGTCGCCGACCGGGCAGATGCTGCACGACGGCATCACCGAGGCGGGCTGCACGGCCTCGCTGATCGCCGCGGGCTCCGCCTACGCCACGCACGGCGAGCCGCTGATCCCGGTCTACGTCTTCTACTCGATGTTCGGTTTCCAGCGGACCGGCGACCAGTTCTGGCAGATGGCCGACCAGCTCGCGCGCGGTTTCGTGTTGGGTGCGACCGCCGGCCGGACGACGCTGACCGGCGAGGGCCTCCAGCACGCCGACGGCCACTCCCAGCTGCTGGCCTCGACCAACCCGGCGTGTGTCGCCTACGACCCGGCGTACGGGTACGAGATCGCGCACATCGTCAAGGACGGTCTGCGCCGGATGTACGGCGAGAACTCCGAGGACGTCTTCTACTACCTGACCGTCTACAACGAGCCGATCCAGCACCCGGCCGAGCCCGCCGACGTGGACGTCGAGGGCATCCTCAAGGGTCTGCACCGGATCAAGGCCGGGGAGAAGGGCGAGCACGCGGCCCAGATCCTCGCCTCGGGTGTCGCGGTGCCGTGGGCCGAGGAAGCCCAGCGGATCCTCGCCGAGGAGTGGAACGTCAAGGCGGACGTCTGGTCGGCGACCTCCTGGAACGAGCTGCGCCGTGAGGCCGTCGAGGTGGAGCGCCACAACCTGCTCCACCCCGAGGAGGAGCAGCAGGTCCCGTACATCACCCGCAAGCTGGCGGACGCGCCCGGCCCGAAGGTCGCGGTGTCGGACTGGATGCGTGCGGTGCCGGACCAGATCGCGCGCTGGGTGCCCGGTGCGTACCAGTCGCTGGGCGCCGACGGCTTCGGCTTCGCGGACACCCGTGGCGCCGCCCGCCGCTTCTTCCACATCGACGCGCAGTCGATCGTGCTCGGTGTGCTGACCGAGCTGGCGAAGGAGGGCAAGGTCGACCGCTCGCTGCTGAAGCAGGCCATCGACCGCTACGAGCTGCTGGACGTCACAGCAGCCGACGCCGGGGAGGCGGGCGGCGACGCCTGAGCCGCCGCACGGTGCCTGCCGCGCCCCCGACCGGTCCGCCGGTCGGGGGCGCGGCCCTTTCGGGGCCGGACGCCGCCGGGTCAGCTCTCCCAGATCTTCACGGCACGGAAGCCGTACGGCGAGCTGGGCACCCAGCTGCCGCCGCCCGGGTAGGTGTCGAACTCGCCGGTCTCGTCGCATGCGGCGCTCTGGTACGTGGTGACCGGGCGGCCGGTGCGGTTGGCGAGCGAGGCGGCCGTGGTGCCCTTGGGCAGCGGGATGCAGCTGTCGATGTCGGTGCCGGCCAGCTCGAAGGTCTGCCGCTTCCCGCCGAAATCGGCCTTCGGCCAGACGCAGAGCTGACCCTTGGCGCAGTCGCCGGAGGCGGCGCCCCTGGCGCCGGGCGCCGCGTGTGCGGCCGGTGCGGCGAGGACGGCGGGCGCGGCGAGGGTGGCGGCCAGCGCGGCGAGGCCGGTGACGAGCGCGGTGCTGCGGTACGTACGCATATGGGATCTCCCCCGTGAATACGGCGATGGGTGTGCCGCCGGCCGGTTGCCCGCGGCGGGTTCACTGCCGAGCTTCGGCGGCGGCCGGGGCGGCTGCCAAGGCCCTGGCGGCAGGACCACCCGGTGGGGCGATGTGGACGGAGAGTAGGGCTCGGGGCCAAGCATCTGCGGCGCCGGGTTGACGCCCCGGCAGTGGCCGCGGGGCGGCGCGGAAACCGTTCCTCCCGGCCGTACCAAGGGGCCCGCGAGCTGTCGGCGCGTACGGCGCCGCGACGGGTTCCCGTGCGGGGCTCACCTGAAGGAGTGAAATGGGGTGGCGGCCGGGGCCGGGCGGGAAAAGGGCTCACGGCGACGGCCCGGAAAGGCGCGTACGGCGGGGAGTTGACGCGCGGGGCGGGGCGAGGGGCGGGGCGTGATGACGGCTCGGTGGCGCCGGTTCCGCGCGGGAGGGGGCAGTGACGGGCCCACGCAGAGCAACGGCGCGCGGCGGGACCGGAGTTGACCGGTCCGCCGCGCGCCGCCGGGGGTGCGGGGGCTCAGATGTGGCCGACGCCCGCGCCCGCCTCCGCGTTCTCGCCGCGCTTGGTGAACAGCGCGACCACGGCGGCGACGACCGCGACGCCGCAGGCCACGGTGAAGGCGAGGCCCATGCCGGAGATGAAGGTGTCGTGGGCGACGGCGACGATCTTCTGGCCGATCGCCGGCGGGGTGTTCTGCGGCACCGGCGCGAAACCGGCCGAGACCGCGTCGGACGCCTGGGCGAGCTGCTTCGGGTCGACCGGCGGCAGACCGGCGGCCTTCCAGTTGCCCGGCAGGTCGCTCTCCACACGGGAGGCCATCACCGCGCCCAGGACGGCCGTACCGAGGCTGCCGCCGACCTGCATCGCGGCCTGCTGGAGACCGCCCGCCACACCGGACAGCTCCAGCGGGGCGTTGCCGACGATGACCTCGGTGGCGCCGACCATGACCGGGGCGAGACCCAGGCCGAGCAGGGCGAACCAGAGCGACATCGTGCCGGTGCCGGTGCCGGTGTCCAGACCGGACATGCCGTACATCGCGACGGCGGTGAGGACCATGCCGCCGACCAGCGGGATACGCGGGCCGAACTTGGTGATCATCGCGCCGGCCAGCGGCGAGCCGACGATCATCATGCCGGTGAGCGGCAGGAGGTGCAGACCGCTGTCGACGGGGCTCATGCCGTGGACGTTCTGGAGGTAGAACGTCACGAAGAACAGTCCGCCCATGAAGGCGAAGGCCATCAGGACCATCAGGACCGTGCCCGCGGTGAGCGGCACGGAGCGGAACATCCGCAGCGGGATCAGCGGCTCGCGGACCTTCGTCTCCAGGAGCGCGAAGAGGGCGAAGAGCACCACCGAACCGATCAGGAAGCCCCAGGTCTGCATCGAGCCCCAGCCCCACTCGGACGCCTTGATCAGCGGCCAGATGAGGCAGAACATCGCGCCGGACAGCAGCGCGATACCGGGGATGTCGAACGACCGCGGGGCGTTCTCGGCACGGTGGTCCTTGAGGATCACCAGGCCCAGGACGAGCGCCAGCACGCCCACGGGGACGTTGATGAAGAACACCGACTGCCAGCTGACGTGCTCGACGAGCAGACCGCCGACGATCGGGCCGCCGGCGGTGGAGGCGCCGATGACCATGCCCCAGATACCGATCGCCATGTTGAGCTTCTCGGCGGGGAAGGTCGCGCGCAGCAGACCGAGCGCCGCGGGCATCAGCAGCGCGCCGAACAGGCCCTGGAGCACGCGGAAGATGACGACGAAGGTGACTTCCTTGGAGAAGCCGATGGCCCCGGAGGCGGCGGCGAAGCCGACGATGCCTATCAGGAACGTCTGGCGGTGGCCGAAGCGGTCACCGAGCTTTCCGGCGGTGATCAGCGCGATGGCCAGCGCGAGCATGTAGCCGTTGGTGATCCACTGGACATCGGCCAGCGAGGCGTTCAGGTCCTGCTTGATGGCCGGGTTGGCGATGGCCACGATCGTGCCGTCGAGGGCGACCATCATGACGCCGATCGCGACGGAGAAGAGAGTCAGCCACGGATGGCCGCGCAAGCCCTTACGGGGCTCCGGTACGGGAAGTTCCGGCGCGCTCTGGGCAACCGGGGTCTGGGAACTCATACTTCAGACACTAATGTCAGCCACTGACAGTTGACAAAATAATTCATGAGTCGGTAACTGTCATTTCGCTCACAGCTATGCTGAGCAGCGAGAACACCATCGGAAAGGCGGCGCAGCATGGCCCCGTCGACGCCGCGCGAAGCGGCTCTGTGCGGACTGCGCGCCCGCAAGAAACAACGCACCCGGGACTCCCTGATCCGCGCCGCACTGGAGCTGTTCACGGCCCGGGGCTACGAGGAGACGACCGTCGACGAGATCGCCGCCGCCGTCGACGTCTCGCAGCGCACCTTCTTCCGCTACTTCAGCAACAAGGAAGAGGTCGTCTTCGCCGTCCAGGAGATGGTCGAGGCGCGATTCCTGGAGGAGCTGCGCCGCCGGCCCGCCGGCGAGTCCCCGCTGACCGCGCTGCGCAGCTCGGTGACGGTCGCCTGGGACGACATCGGCGCCGCGATCGAGCCGATCGTCCCGGTGGAGCTGCACATGCGCTCGTACCAGATGATCGAGTCGACGCCCGCGCTGATCGCCGCGCATCTGCGGCGCTCCTGCGAGCTGGAGGAGGAGGTCGCCCGGCTGATCGCCCGGCGCGAGGGGCTCGACGCGGACCGGGATCCGCGCCCCCGGGTGCTGGTCGGGGCGTTCAACGGCGTGATGCGCGCCGCCGGGAAGGCGTGGAGCGAGGGCGACGACTTCACCGTGGCGTCGATCCGTGAGCTGACCCACTCCTACCTCGACCACATCCGGCCCGCCCTGGACGACGACTGGCGTGCGCAGGGGTGACGCGCGCCCGGCTCGTACGGTCCGCCCGCGCGCCGGGGAGGTGCGCCACCGGGGCCGACCGGAGGGAACGCACCGTCACCCGGCACCGGCAGGGTGTGACACGCCTGTTCCCGATGAGTCCGGCGCCGCACCTCTGAGCAGGGACGGGCGACCACACGTGTCCGCTTTGTTCGAATTACCCACCGCGAAACGTGACATGACTCACCCCTGGGGCGGGGGCCCTTCCGTGTCTCCTAGGGTGGCCCGCGGTGACTTCTTTCTCTGGGCTCGGCCCCTCCTTCGGTTCCTTCGGATTCCTGCAGTCCACCGCCTGGCGTGCGGCACTCGCCCTGGCGGTGGTGTTCGTGATGCTCACCCTCACGGGCTGGACCGCGATCAGAGGCCACAAGGAGGACGCCAACCCGCTGGCCACCGCGGAGGCCGGCTGGCGGACCGCCACGTTCCACGGCCGGCAGCTGCCCGACCCGGACGCGGCACCGGCCCGGCTGCGGGCCTTCTTCGCCTCCCTGGACCGCACCGGGCGCCGTGAACTCGCCGACCGGTACCCCCTGGTCGTCGGCAACATGAACGGCGCACCGGTCGAACTGCGCTACCGGGCCAACCGCATCGCGCTCGACCGGGCCCGCGCGATCGAGGAACGGCGCTCCGTCGACCACCGCCTCACGCCCGCCGGGCGCCAGGACGCGGGCCGGCTGATGCACCGCTTCGAGTCGATGATGACCAAGGGCCGTCAGATCCTGGCCTTCGATCCGGCAGGGGGCGGGCGCGCCGCGGAGGTCTTCGGCGACCTCGGCACGGCCCGCCGGGTCTCCGTGGTCGTCCCCGGGGTGGACACCAACCTGACGAACTTCGAACGCACCACCCGCGCCACCAGCGCCCCCGTGGGCATGGCGGACGCGCTCTACGACGCCGAGCGCGCCGTCCGGCCGCAGGCCAGGACCGCCGTGATCGCCTGGGCCGACTACACCGCCCCGGCCGGTCTCGGGGTGGAGGCCGCCACCGGGCAGCTCGCCGCGGCGGGCGCCGTCCGCCTCCGGGAGCTGACCCGGGCGTTGCCCGCCGCCGACAGCGTCTCGCTCTTCTGCCACAGCTACGGCTCCGTGGTGTGCGGTCTGGCCGCCCACGAGCTGCCGTCCAACGTGCGGGACATCGCGGTGGCCGGCAGCCCCGGTATGCGCGCGGCCAACAAGGCGGCGCTCGGCACCCACGCCCGGCTCTGGGCCATGCGGGACGCCGACGACTGGATCCAGGACGTGCCGTACCTGGAGGTCGGCGGGCTGGGGCACGGCCCTGACCCGGTCGACCCGGCGTTCGGCAGCCGGCTGCTGTCGGCCGACGGCGCCGAGGGACACGCCGGGTACTTCACGCCCGGCACGGAGAGCCTGCGCAACTTCGCGAAGGTCGGCGTGGGCGCGCTCACGGACGTGCGCTGCGCGGCCGACGACTCCGGCTGCGACGCCGGGCTCGTCTGATCCACCGCGACGGCCGGGAGCAGACGGCCTCAGACGGTACAAGGTGTCCATAAGGGGGACGGGCGGGCAACCGCCGCATACGATGAGCCGCATGGGTGATGTGCTGGCCGGTTTTCACGCCGTCTGGGAGTTCGGAACGGACTCCGTACTCATCCGCTTCGAACGGGGGATCCGCAGGCCGAAGCTGTTCCAGGCGCTCGGCGAGCGGCGCATTCCGTACGAGGCGCTGAGCGCCGTCGAGCTGTCCGAGGGCAGACGCGGCACCGTCGTCCTGCACGCCGTACCGCGGCCGGGCGCCGACCCTCTGATGGAAGCTGCCGCCGGGCAGCTCAAGGAGGAGGCCGATCCGTACCGTCTGGTGCTGCCCGCCGAGGACGCAGCCCCGGCGGCGCGGTACGCGGAGGTTCTGCGGGGCCGGTTGGGACCGGACGCCGGGGAGCGCGCCGACCGCCATCTGGTCGCGCCGCCCGAGGGGCCGCTGCATTTCAAGGCGTACGACGGCAAGGCGTCGTTCGACGGGAGCGCGGTGACGTTCCGCTGGTTCTGGACGGGCGCGTCGTCCGCGAAGTGGAAGCGCGGTGACCAGAGCTTCGGCGTCGACGAGTTGAGCGGCGTGGAGTGGCGCTCGCCGGAGCTGGTCACCGGCCATCTGCGGCTCCTGGAACGTACCGCCCCGGACGCCTCGCCCGGGGCGGCCGATCAGGACCCCGCGGCCGTGGTCTTCGGGCTCGGTTACGGGCCCGTCCACGAGTCGCTGCCGTTCGCCGCGGCGGTGCTGGCCGCGGTGCGGACGGCGCAGTCCGGACCGGAGCCGGCGGCGTGCGCGCCGGTGCGCCGGGCCGGGGACACCGGGCGGAATCCGGCCGACATCGCCGACCGGATCCGTCAGCTCGGCGAGTTGCACGGCGCCGGGCTGCTGACGGACGGCGAGTTCAGCGCGAAGAAGGCCGAACTCCTCGCCGAGTTGTAGCCGCCGCGCGTCCGCCCGAGGCCGTACGGGGCTTCTCCGCCGCGTCGTCGGCCGCGGCCCGCCGGGCGAACAGCGGTGACCGTGGTCATACCGTGGTAGGGGGTCGGCTCCGCACTCCGGTATGACGTTCGGGTCATCGGCGTCCGTTTACATTGACTGCGCGATGATCCGAGACCTTTCCTCCTCCTCGACCGGCACCGGCGCGGCGCGCGCCCCGGCCCGGGAGCGCCCCCTGCACGCGGTCCGCCGGAGCCTGGCCGCGTTCGCCGGGCTCGGGGAACGGCCCGGCGCGCCGCTGCTCGGTTCGGCCCGGCGCGTCTGGGTCCGCCGCCTCCCGTACGCCTTCGCCGTTCTCCTGACCACGGTGCTGATGCCGGTCGGCGTGCACAATCTGGGGGAGAACTACGGCATGTCCGCCGCCCCGGCCGGTCTGCTGGGGGTGGCGCAGACGCTGCCGTTGCTGATCGCGGTGGTCCGGCCGCTGGCGGCGTGGTGGGTGATCTTCAGTGCCGACGTGCTCTGCGCGGTGCTGCTCGCCGCCTCCCCGCAGACCCAGCCCTGGCCCTGGCCGCCGACGGCGCTCATGGGCTATCTGGCACTGATGGTGGCGCTGTCCCAGCGGGAGAGCCGTCGCACCCTGGGCTCCGTCTGGGCGGCGACGGGTGTGGTGGGTCTTCTCCTGGAGCCGATGACGCCCCGCGGCAGCGACAACACCTGGATGCTGCTCTTCGTCCTGTCCGGCATGTTGCTCCTGGTCGGCGTCATCCTGCGGGAACGCGGCGACGCCCGGCGGAAGTTGCGGGAGCAGGAGACCATCAGCGAGGCGGAGCGCTCCCGCCGCACCCTCCTGGAGGAGCGCGCCCGGATCGCGCGCGAACTGCACGACGTGGTCGCCCACCACATGTCGGTGATCACCGTCCAGGCCGACAGCGCGCCGTACCGCATGGAGGGCATACCGCCGCAGGCGCGGGAGGAGTTCGCCGCCATCGCGACGACGGCCCGGGAGTCGCTGGCGGAGATGCGGCGGCTGCTGGGGGTGTTGCGCAGCGCGGAGGCGGAGCGGGACACCGGCCCGGAGAAGGCGCCGCAGCCCGGTCTGGACGAGATTCCACGGCTGGTCGAGGCCACCATACGGGCCGGTGTGCCGGTCGGTCTGGAGATGGCCGACGGACCGGTGGCCCCGGAGCCGGCGGTGGCCCTCTCCGCCTACCGCATCGTGCAGGAAGCCCTGGCCAACGTGGTGCGGCACGCTCCCGGCGCCCGAACCCTGGTGGGGGTGGTGCCCTCCCCCGACGGCACCACGCTGACGGTGCAGATCTTCAACAGCCCGCCGCCGGTCCCGTCCGCCGCCTGGGAGACCTCCGGCACCGGGCACGGCCTGGTGGGGATGCGGGAGCGGGTGCGGCTGGTGGAGGGTTCACTGACGACCGGCCCTCTGCCGGACGGCGGGTTCCTGGTCACCGCCCGTCTCCCGCTGCCCCCACAGCCGCCGACCGACAAGGACGTCAACTCCTCATGACCACACGGGTGATCATCGTCGATGACCAGGCCATGGTGCGGGCGGGTTTCGCCGCGCTGCTCGCCGCGCAGAGCGACATCGACGTGGTGGGCGACGCGCCGGACGGCGCCCGGGGCGTCGAGCTGAGCCGCCGGGTGCACCCGGATGTGGTGCTGATGGATGTGCGGATGCCTGAGATGGACGGCCTGGAGGCGGCCCGGCAGTTGCTCGCCCCGCCGCAGGGCGTCACCCACCGCCCGAAGGTGCTGATGCTCACCACCTTCGACGTCGACGACTACGTCTACGAGGCGCTGCGCGCCGGTGCGTCGGGTTTCCTCCTCAAGGACGCCCCGCCCGCCGATCTGATCTCGGCGGTCCGGATCGTCGCCGCGGGTGAGGCCCTGCTCGCACCGTCCGTGACCCGCCGGCTGATCGCGGATTTCGCACGCCAGGGCCCGGCGCCCCGCAAGGAGAGCACCGCACTCCAGCTCAACGGCCTCACCCCGCGGGAGACCGAGGTGCTGAAGCTGATCGCCCGCGGCCTCTCCAATCAGGAGATCGCGGACACGCTGATCCTCGCCGAGCAGACCGTGAAAACCCATATCGGGCGCGTACTGGCCAAGTTGGGACTGCGGGACCGCGCCCAGGCGGTCATCTTCGCGTACGAGTCGGGGCTGGTCACGCCCGGCACACGCTGAGGCGCGCCGGTCGGGCGGTGCGCCGTACGGCTTTGCGCGAGTCTCCTGAAGTGTCGGGATGCGTCCGGGGGGTTCGGGTCAGCGGCAGGCCGGATCGGGCCGCGGCGTCATCGGCGGACGGTTGCCAGGCCCGCCGCTCCCTCTCCGTGGGGAGATCTTGTGATACCCGAGTGGGACCCGGCGCCCCACCCCCTACTGCGGTATCACCCGGGAGTTGGCTCCGAGGGGTGACGCCGTCCCACCCTGCGCCTTTCTACGTTTCCTCCGTCGCACCACCGCACGAGGGAGACACCATGTCGCTGCTACGAGCCACCACCCGACGAGGCCGACGCGCGCTGGCCGCCGCCGCACTCGTCGTACTCGTCGCCGGGGGCACGGGCGGCTGGGCCGCGGGCTCCGCCGAGACCGCCGTGACCGGGCCCGCGCCGGGCGCCGCCGCCTGGCGCGCGGACCGCGCCGCGGGGGTCCCGCTACCGGATCCGGCGACGGCGCCCCCCGCGCAGGTGGCGCACTTCTTCAACCGGCTGACCGCCACCCAGCGACAGATCCTCGCCGTGCGGCACCCCTTGACCGTGGGTAATCTCGACGGTGCCCCCATAGCCCTGAGGTACCAGGCCAACTCCCTCGCCCTGAGGGCCGAACGGGACCGCCAACAGGCCCTGTCGACCGACCCGGGCGGCACTCTGGAAGACCACCGGGCGGCACGCCGGGCGGCCGACCGCTACGCCGAGCTGCTCGCGCCCGGACGGCAGATCCTCGCCTTCGACCCACGCGGCCGCGGTCAGATCGCGGAGGTGCACGGCGACCTGGCGGGCGCGGAGCGCACCGCCGTCGTCGTACCCGGCTCCGACATCGATCTGACCACCTTCGACCGGGCCCGTGATCCGTACGGCACACCGACGGGGATGGCGACCTCGCTGCGCGCCCGGATGGCCTCCGACGCCCCCGGGGTACGGACGGCCGTGATCGCCTGGACGGGGTACACCACCCCGGTCGGTCTGGGGCCGGACGCCGCGACCGGGCGGCTCGCCGAGGCCGGCGCGCCCCGGCTGGTGCGTCTCCTGTCCGGGCTGGCCGCGGTCGGCGCGCCCTCACCGGCGCTGCTCTGTCACAGCTACGGCTCGGTCGTCTGCGGTCTCGCCGGCCCGTCCCTGGGCCACACCGCGAGAGATCTGATCGTCTTCGGCTCCCCCGGTGTGCGCCGTCCCTCGGCCGCGGCGGTCGACGCCCACGCCCGGGTGTGGGCCGCACGGGACGCCACGGACTGGATAGGCAACGTCCCCCATGTCGACGTACTGGGGCTGGGCCACGGCGAGGACCCCACCGATCCGGCGTTCGGAGCGCGGCGGGTCTCCGCGATACGGGCAGAGGGCCACACCGGCTATCTCGCCCCGGGTACCGACTCCCTGCGCAACTTCGCCGCCATCACCCTCGGCCGCTACACGGCCGTCACCTGAACCGGCCCCGGACCGGAGGGTCCGGGCACCCGCACCGCCGACACCGGCCCAGGTCCCCGCGTCTCCCCGTTCCCGTCCGTCATTCCCGTCCGGCAGAGGTGAACGTCATGTCCGCGTACCGGTCCCCCGCGACCTTTCCCGCGATGGGCTCCAGCAGCGCCAGCTCATCTGCCGTGAGCCGGATGCGGGTGGCGGCGGTGTTCTCCTCGACGCGGATGCGCCTGCGGGTGCCGGGGATCGGCACCACGCTCAGGCCGTGGACCTCGGCCCGCTGCTGGACCCAGGCCAGCGCGATCTGGCCGGGCGTCGCCCCGTGGGCGGCGGCGAGGGCGCGGACGGGCTCCAGCAGCGCGGCATTGGCCGCGGCGTTGTCACCGGTGAAGCGGGGCTGCAGGCGGCGGAAGTCATCCTGGCCCAGTTCCTTCTCCGCGCTGGTGAAAGAGCCGGTCAGGAACCCCCGGCCGAGCGGCGAGTACGGGACGAAGCCCACGCCCAGCTCGGCGGCGGCAGCGACCACGCCGTTCTCCACGTCACGACTGAAGAGCGACCACTCGGACTGGACCGCGGCTATCGGGTGCACGGCCTGGGCCGCACGCAGTTCGGTGGCGGTCACCTCGCTGAGACCCAGGTGCTTGACCTTGCCCTCGGTGACCAACTCCGCCATCGCACCGACCGTTTCCTCGATCGGGACGGAGGGGTCACGACGATGCATGTAGTAGAGGTCGATCGTGTCCACACCGAGGCGACGCAGGCTTCCTTCGACGGCCTGCCGGATGTAGGGCCGGTCGTTGCGGATGACGCGCTTCCCCGGATCTGCGGGGTCCGAGGAGAGGGCGAACTTGGTGGCCAGCACGGTCTCGTCGCGATGGGCGCGGAGGAAGGGCGCGAGGAACTTCTCGTTCTCGCCGTCGCCGTAGAAGTCGGCGGTGTCGTAAAGGGTCACGCCCCGTTCCAGGGCACGTTCCAGGGTCGCTCGCGCCTCGTCGGCGTCGGTCGGGCCGTAGGCGAAGCTCATGCCCATGCAGCCGAGGCCCTGCACTCCGACGCGGGGACCACCGGTACCCAGTTCCACGGTGTCGATCTTGTCGCTCCCCATGCCGGGTCAGCCCCTCTCGGACGCCCGGCGTCGGGCGTCGGCGTAGATGTCGATCTTGTAGTCGAGTACGGCGAGTGTGTCCTGGAGTTCCGCGATGCGGTGCCTCACGCCTTCTCGGTGGGCGACCAGCAGCCGTTCCCGCTCACCGAAGGTGGCGTCGCCGCCCTCGACGAGAGCGGCGAAGCGCACCATGTCGGCGACGGACATACCGGTCAGCCGCAATTTGCCGACCAGCGCCAGCCAGTCCAGATCACGGTTGGTGAAGCGGCGCTGCCCCGTGTGGCTGCGGTCGACATGCGGCATCAGGCCGATCCGTTCGTACCAGCGCAGTGTGTGGGCGCTGAGCCCGGTGTGTGCCGCCACCTCGCTGATCGAGTAGCGGTCCTGGCCGGTGGGGCGCGGGTGAAGCACCTCCTGCGCGCAGGTCCGCGTCACCCACTGCGGGCCGCCCGGCATCCGTTGCGTGGACACCGTCCCCTCGCCCGTCTCCGTCTCCTCGATCACCGGCTCGCTCTGCGTCACCGTCATGCCGCGTCTCCCCTGTTCGGCTGTCGCCCCCGTCGACGTCACTCAACGCTAAAGAGTTGGAGTGCACTCCAAGCAAGCGCGATCTTGACCGGGATTTGGCAAGCGCCCGATGCGGGGCGGGCCGCCCCCACCACACCTCCGGCCCGGCTCCCGGAACGGCCGCTCCTGCCACGCCGTGACGGGAACGGTGATGGCGGCGCCTCCACCGCGGGCCGTTCCGGACCGCTCGGCCGCTTCCGCCGCGCCCGTCACCCGGCCGCCCGCCCGCCGGCGCGGCTCCCGACGGTACGGCCCGGCCTCCCGCCCGTCGGCCGGAACGGCGAACGGGCCGCCTCCGTGCCGTACCGCTCCGGGTGGTCCGGCCTCTTCCGCCGCGCTCACCACTCCGCTCCCATGACCAGCCATACCGATCACAACCGCTCCCCTGTCGCTCCCCCACCGGAACGCCCCCACGCCGTACCCCTCCCGGGCCTTTCCGCAGATCCGGCCGACCGCTTCGGCCCGGGTGAGCCGTCCGTGCCTGGTGGGAGCCCCGCACCGACCGGCCTGCGGGCCCGGAGGAGGGGGCCTTTAGGCTCATCCCATGCAGAGCCTGCGGATGATCGAGAACTGGCCGGTGCCGACCGCTGCCGCCGCCGTCGTACGAGCCGACGGCAGCGTGGCCGGAGCGTACGGGCCCCAGGAACACCGTTTCCCGCTGGCCTCGGTGACCAAGCTGCTGGCGGCGTACGCAGCGCTGGTGGCGATCGAGGAGGGCGCGATCGAGCTGGACGAGCCTGCCGGGCCCGAGGGGGCCACGGTGCGCCATCTCCTCGCCCACACCTCCGGCCTCGCCTTCGACGAGCCGCGCACGATGGCCGCTCCGGGCACCCGCCGGATCTACTCCAACGCCGGTTTCGAGGCGTTGGGCGACCATCTCACCGAGGCCACCGGGATTCCCTTCCCGCAGTATCTGCGGGAGGCGGTGCTGGAGCCGCTCGCAATGGGCGCGACGGAATTGGCCGGCTCCCCCGCCAAGGACGGTGTCTCGACCGTCGCCGACCTGGTCCGCTTCGCCGCCGAGCTGCAGGCTCCGCGGCTGCTCGCGCCCGAGACCGTCGCCGCCGCGACCTCCGTGGTCTTCCCCGGGCTCACCGGCGTACTGCCGGGGTACGGCCACCAGAAGCCGAACGACTGGGGGCTGGGGTTCGAGATCCGCGACGGGAAGTCGCCGCACTGGACGGGCGCTTCGTCGTCGGCGCGGACCTTCGGCCACTTCGGGCAGTCGGGGACGTTCCTCTGGGTGGACCCGGAGGCGGGCGGTACCGGCGCCGCCTGCGTCGCGCTCACCGACCGCGCCTTCGGCCCGTGGGCCATCGAAGCCTGGCCGCCGCTGACCGACGCGGTCCTGGCCGAACTCGACTCCGCCTGACCCCCGGCGGCCGGGCGCGAACAGGCCCCGGCCGCCCACCGCCAACCCCGGCGCACCGGCCCCCGCTCCACTGCCACCGGCCGAACGACCACCGACGACCGACAGTCACGCAGCCACGCAGTCACGGCACAGAACCACCCAAATCCACCGCCCCGGCACCGGACGCCCCGCGCCTCCGGCCGCCCGGCACCCGCAACCACCACAGCATCGCCCCCGCCCAGCCTGCCGCCACCGGCCCCGACTCCCCACCATCGAGCACCCCCACCGCTCCCGGCACCCGGCACCCGGCACCCGGCACCCGGCACCCGGCACCCGGCACCCGGCACCCGGCACCCGGCACCCGGCACCCGGCACCTGCAACGCCGGACAGGCACGCCCGGACACCGGCAGTTCCGGCGACCCGCCGAGGGCCCCGACCACTCAACCGCTGGTCGGGGCGCCAGGCTCCGGCGTCCACCGCCCACCCACAACGCCACCGCCCGAGCGCCCTCCCCCACAACGCCCGGCCTCCCAGCCGCACGCCACCGCGGCGAGCGACCCCGCCACGACGCGCCCCCTCCCCGTTCTCACACGTATCCGGGCTCCGCCCCCATCTCCCAGATCAGGCACTCGGCGGGGGTCTCCGCGCGCAGCTGTGCGCCGTGTTCGTCGATGAGCCGCGCGGCATCACCGGGGAGCAACACCGCGTCGCCGCAACGCACTTCACCACGGACCACCTGCACATACACCCGTGGCGCGGCCGGGATCTCGACGCTCTCGCCCGGTGCGGGGCGGCGGAGGTGCAGCGTCGCACCGGCGCGCGGGACCGCGTACGGGGTGTTGTCGGTGAGGCCGCGCACCACGTCGTACGAAGGGGTGCCGCCGAACTCGGTCGGGGCCAGCCACATCTGGACGAAGCGCAGCGGTCCGGCGCCGTCGTTGCGTTCGACGTGGCGGACGCCGCCGGCGGCGGTCAGCCGGGCCAGGTCGCCGGGGCGCACCGTCGTCGCGCGTCCCGTGGAGTCGCGGTGGGTCAGCTCACCCTCGACGACCCAGGTGACGATCTCCGTGTCGCGGTGGGGGTGCTCGTCGAAACCGGCCCCCGGCGCGAGCCGCTCCTCGTTGCAGGCGATCAGCGCGCCGAACCGCAGATTGGCGGGGTCGTAATGGGGGCCGAAGGAGAACGCGTGCAGCGTCTCGATGCCGGCTTCCGGATCGCCGCCCCGATAGCGTTCCGCGCCCGCGTGCACCTGAATCATGCAGTCACCGTAGCCCCGCCGCGCCACCCGCCCGCCCCGATAAGGCAGTCTTGTCCCGTGTCTGAACCCGCATCGCGCGCCCCTCATCCGCACCAGGCGACCCTCCGCAGGCTGGAGCAGTCGTCCGGCAAACTCGCCGCGGCAGCCATCGCCCGCATGGACGCGCAGCTGCCCTGGTACCGCGCGATGCCACCGGAGAACCGCTCCTGGATCGGGCTGGTGGCACAGGCCGGTATCGCCGCGTTCACCGAGTGGTTCCGGCACCCTGAGACCCCGCAGGCGATCAGCACCGACGTCTTCGGCACCGCGCCGCGCGAGCTGACCCGGGCGATCACCCTGCGCCAGACCGTGGAGATGGTCCGGACGACCATCGAGGTCATGGAATCGGCGATCGACGAGGTCGCGGCCCCCGGTGACGAATCGGTCCTGCGAGAGGCCCTGCTCGTCTACGCCCGCGAGATCGCCTTCGCCACCGCGCAGGTCTACGCCCAGGCAGCCGAGGCCCGTGGCGCATGGGACGCCCGGCTGGAGTCGCTGGTCGTCAACGCGGTGCTCTCCGGCGAGGCCGACGAGGGCGCCGTCTCCCGGGCCGCGGCCCTGGGCTGGAACTCCCCCGAGCACGTGTGCGTCGTCCTGGGCACCGCCCCCGACGGCGACAGCGAACTGACCGTGGAGGCGATCCGCCGGGCCGCCCGGCACGCCAAGCTCCAGGTGCTCACCGGCGTCCTGGGCAGCCGTCTGGTGGTGATCGCCGGCGGCTCCGACAACCCGCTCAAGGCCGCGAAGGCGCTGATCGGACCGTACGCGGCGGGCCCGGTGGTGGCCGGCCCGGTCGTCTCCGACCTGCTGGCCGCGACCCGCTCCGCGCAGGCGGCCGCCGCCGGTCTGCGGGCCTGCGCCGCCTGGCCCGACGCGCCGCGGCCGGTGCTCGCCGACGATCTGCTGCCGGAGCGGGCGATGGCGTCGGACCCGGTGGCGCGTGACCAACTGGTGGAGGAGATCTACAGGCCGCTGGAGGAGGCGGGCTCCGCGCTGCTGGAGACACTGAGCGTCTATCTGGAACAGGCGAGCAGCCTGGAGGGCGCGGCACGGATGCTGTTCGTCCACCCCAACACCGTGCGCTATCGGCTCCGACGCGTGACGGACGTCACCGGATGGTCCCCGTCCGATGTGCGCTCGGCCTTCACCCTGCGTATCGCGCTGATTCTGGGGCGCCTGGCTGGCGGAGAAGCGCAGCTCTAGACTTTTGTCGGACACCAACAATTACCCCGATGGTTCTTCGTCCCTGTCCCCACGGGCGGGCGGGACCTCCCACAAGAGAGAGTGTGAGGGTGCTCGTACTCGTCGCTCCTGGCCAAGGCGCTCAGACGCCCGGCTTCCTGACCCCCTGGCTCGACCTCCCCGGTGTCGAAGACCGGCTCCGTGAGTGGTCCGCGGCCATCGACCTGGATCTGGTCCACTACGGCACGAAGGCCGACGCGGACGAGATCCGTGACACCGCGGTGGCGCAGCCACTGCTGGTGGCGTCCGCGCTGATCTCCTCCCGGCAGCTGTTCGCCACGCCCGAGGACTTCGCCGCGCGCGTCGGCGCCGCGGCCGGTCACAGCGTCGGTGAGCTGGCGGCCGCCGCGCTGACCGGCACGCTGTCCGACGCCTCCGCGATGACGCTGGTCCGCCGGCGTGGTCTGGCGATGGCCGAGGCCGCCGCCGTCACCGAGACCGGTATGGCGGCGCTGCTCGGCGGCGAGGAGTCCGTCGTCGTCCCGCATCTGGAGAAGCTGGGGCTGACCCCGGCGAACGTCAACGGCGCCGGGCAGATCGTCGCGGCGGGCACCGCCGAGCAGATCGCGGCGCTCGTCGCGGACAAGCCGGAGGGCACCCGGCGGGTCGTCCCGCTGAAGGTGGCCGGCGCGTTCCACACCCATCACATGGCCCCCGCCGTGGCGGCGCTGGAGTCCGCGGTCGGTGAGCTGACCGCTGCCGACCCGCACACCCGCTACGTCTCCAACAAGGACGGTCAGGTCGTGACCGGCGGCGATGAGCTGGTGCGGCGCCTGGTGGGGCAGGTCGCCAACCCGGTCCGCTGGGACCTGTGCATGGAGACGTTCAAGGAGCTGGGCGTCACCGCGCTCATCGAGGCGGCGCCGGGCGGCACACTGGTCGGTCTGGCCAAGCGTGCCCTGCCCGGTGTGCAGACGCTCGCCCTGAAGACCCCCGACGACCTCGACGCGGCCCGTACCCTGATCGCCGAGCACAGCTCTCCGGTCGCCGACCCGTCGGCCGAACAAGGAGACCGAAGCTGATGACCTCGAAGATCAAGCCCGCGAAGGGCGCCCCGTACGCGCGGATCATGGGCGTCGGCGGCTACCGCCCGACCCGGGTGGTGCCCAACGAGGAGATCCTCAAGCACATCGACTCCTCCGACGAGTGGATCCGCTCGCGGTCGGGCATCGCCACCCGGCACTGGGCGGGCCCGGAGGAGACGGTCGCCGTGATGTCGGTCGAGGCGGCCGGCAAGGCCATCGCCGACGCGGGTATCGCGCCCGAGCAGATCGGCGCGGTGGTCGTCTCCACCGTGTCGCACTTCAAGCAGACCCCGGCCATCGCCACGGAGATCGCGCACCTCATCGGTGCGGACCGTCCGGCGGCCTTCGACATCTCGGCGGGCTGTGCGGGCTTCGGCTACGGACTGACCCTCGCCAAGGGCATGGTCACCGACGGCTCCGCCGAGTACGTGCTGGTCATCGGCGTGGAGCGGCTGTCGGACCTCACCGATCTGGAGGACCGCGCGACGGCCTTCCTGTTCGGTGACGGCGCGGGCGCGGTCATCGTCGGCCCCGCCAAGGAGCCCGCGATCGGCCCGACCATCTGGGGTTCCGAGGGCGACAAAGCCGAAACGATCAAGCAGACCATCCCGTGGGACGCGTACCGCACGACGCCGGTGCCCGGCGGTGACGGCCCCGAGGAGCGGACGGCCCCCGAGGCGATCCGCTACCCCGCCATCACGCAGGAGGGCCAGGCGGTCTTCCGGTGGGCGGTGTTCGAGATGGCGAAGGTCGCCCAGCAGGCGCTGGACGCGGCCGGAGTCAGCCCGGACGACCTGGATGTCTTCATTCCGCACCAGGCGAATATGCGGATCATCGACTCGATGGTGAAGACGCTGAAGCTGCCGGAGAACGTCACGGTCGCCCGTGACGTGGAGACCACCGGCAACACCTCCGCCGCCTCCATCCCGCTCGCCATGGAGCGGCTGTTGGCGACCGGGCAGGCCAAGAGCGGTGACACCGCGCTGGTCATCGGCTTCGGGGCGGGTCTCGTTTACGCGGCTACGGTCGTTACCCTCCCCTAGGCAAGATCTACCGCAGCGCCGTCCGTCCCCCGATGTGCCGGCCGCTGTGCCCAGCTTCACCCGTCAGTTATCACTAGAGCACCAAGGAGCGCCATCATGGCCGCCACTCAGGAAGAGATCGTCGCCGGTCTCGCCGAGATCGTGAACGAGATCGCCGGGATCCCCACCGAGGACGTCAAGGTGGACAAGTCCTTCACCGACGACCTGGACGTCGACTCGCTGTCCATGGTCGAGGTCGTCGTCGCCGCTGAGGAGCGCTTCGACGTGAAGATCCCCGACGACGACGTCAAGAACCTCAAGACCGTCGGCGACGCGACCGATTACATCCTCAAGCACCAGAGCTGATCCAGCTCCTGCGCATGTCGCCACCCCGCGGTGGCGCCGTATTCAGACCCCTACCCGTGGAGTAAGAATTCCCGTGAACGCGACCAATCGCACCGTGGTCGTCACCGGTATCGGCGCAACCACACCGCTGGGTGGCGACAGCGCTTCGACCTGGGAGGCGCTGCTGGCCGGCCGGTCCGGTGTGCGTGTCCTGGAAGAAGACTGGGCCGCCGATCTCCCGGTCCGTATCGCCGCGCGTGCGGCGGTCGACCCCGGCGAGGTCCTCCCGAAGCCGCAGGCCCGCAAGCTGGACCGCTCGGCGCAGTTCGCGCTGATCGCGGCCCAGGAGGCGTGGGCCGACGCCGGTTTCACCGCCAGGGCGGGCGAGGACACCTCCGTCGACCCCGACCGGCTCGGCACGGTCATCGCCTCCGGCATCGGCGGCGTGACGACCCTGCTCGGCCAGTACGACGTGCTGAAGGAGAAGGGCGTACGCCGCGTCTCCCCGCACACCGTGCCGATGCTGATGCCCAACGGTCCGTCCGCCAACGTCGGCCTGGCCGTGAACGCCCGCGCGGGTGTGCACACCCCGGTCAGCGCCTGTGCGTCCGGTTCCGAGGCGATCGGCTACGGCATCGAGATGATCCGCACCGGCCGTGCGGACATCGTCGTCGCGGGCGGTACGGAAGCCGCGATCCACCCGCTGCCGATGGTCGCCTTCGGCAACATGATGGCGATGTCGAAGTCGAACGACGACCCGCAGGGCGCCTCGCGTCCCTTCGACACCGCGCGCAACGGCTTCGTCATGGGTGAGGGCGCCGGCGTCATCGTCCTGGAGTCCGCGGAGCACGCCGCCAAGCGCGGTGCGCGCGTCTACGCCGAGGCCGTCGGCCAGGGCATCTCCGCCGACAGCCACGACATCGTGCAGCCCGAGCCGTCCGGCAACGGCATCGCCCAGGCGCTGCAGCACCTCCTCGACAACAGCGACCTGAAGCCGGCCGAGATCGTGCACGTCAACGCGCACGCGACGTCGACGCCGCAGGGTGACCTCGCCGAACTGAAGGCGCTGCGCAAGGTCTTCGGTGACGACGCCGACCACATCGCCATCGCCGCCACGAAGTCGATGACCGGTCACCTGCTGGGCGGCGCCGGCGGTATCGAGTCCGTCGCGTCGATCCTGGCGGTGTACCACCGGACGGCCCCGCCGACGATCAACATCGACAACCTCGACCCCGAGGTCGATGCCGACATCATCCGCGACGAGCCCCGCAAGCTGCCCGCCGAGGGCCGCATCGCCGCGCTGAACGACTCGTTCGGTTTCGGTGGTCACAACGTCGTGCTGGCGTTCCGCACCGCCTGAACCCACCGCTGACGTACGAAGGCCCGCCCGGTCACCGCGACCGGGCGGGCCTTCGCCTTGCACCGCGGGGTCAGGTGCCGAAGGAGGCGTGATAGGCGGCCGCGCCGTCCTCGCCGCCGTGGCCCAGTTCCTCCGCGCGGCGCAGCCGTTCGGCGGCGGCCTCGGCGAGGTCCATCCGGACGCCGGCGGCCGCGGCGGCTTCCGCGATCAGCCGGGCGTCCTTACGGGCGGCGGAGACGGTGAAGCTGGGCCGCAGCTCCCCGGAGAGGATCGCCTCGCCCTTGATCTGCAGGTACGGCAGGTCGAGCGGGCCGCCGCCGACCGCGGCGAGGAAGTCGCGCGGGTCGACACCGAGCCCTTCGGCGAGTGCGATGGCCTCACCGGCGCCGTTGATGACGGTGAGCACCCAGCTGTTGACGACGAGCTTGAGGCGGCTGGCCTGGCCGTCCGCGCCGTCGTCGCCGACCCAGCGGGTGGTGCGTCCGACGACGTCGAAGACGGCGGCGGCCCGCTCCCGTACCTCGGCCGGTCCGGCGGCGAGGACGGTCAGTTCGCCCTGTTCCGCGGGGGCTTTGGTGCCGAGGACGGGGGCGTCGACGTAGCTCAGGCCGTGTGCGGCGGCGAAGGCGGCGAGCGGGGCGTTGCCCTCCGTGCCGACGGTGCTCATCTGGAGCCAGAGGGCGCCGGGGGCCAGGTGCGGTGCCGCCGCCGTCATCGCGTCGAGGACGGCGGGGCCGTCGAGGAGCATGGTGAGGACGGTGTCCGCGCCGTCGACGGCCTCGGCCGCGGTGCCGGTGACGCGGATGCCGTCGGCGGTGAGGGGTTCGGCCCGGGAACGGGTGCGGTTCCAGGCGCGGACGTCGTATCCGGCGCGGGCGAGGTTGCGGGCCATCGCCGTGCCCATGATGCCGGTGCCGAGTACGGCCACCGAGATGTGATCAGCCATGCCCGCACGCTAGAGGCTGGAGTGCGCTCCAGGGGAAGGCGCGGTCTCAGACGACCTGGTGCAGCCAGCGGACGGGGGCGCCTTCGCCGGCGTGCCGGAAGGGCTCCAGTTCGTCGTCCCAGGGTTTGCCGAGGAGACGGGCAACCTCGGCGGCGAGGTCGCTCTCCCCGCCCTCGGCGCGGACGACGGCGGCGCGCAGCCGGTCCTCGGGGATGAGGATGTCGCCGTGGATTCCGGTGACCGCATGGAAGATGCCCAGGTCAGGGGTGGAGCTGTAGCGCTCGCCCTCCGCCGTGGCACAGGGTTCGGAGGTCACCTCGAAGCGCAGCAGGTGCCAGCCGCGCAGGGCGGAGGTGAGCTTGGAGGCGGTGCCCACGGAGCCCTGCCAGGAGAATTCGGCTCTCCAGGTGCCGGGGGCGGCGGGCTGGGCGATCCAGTCGAGGGTGACGCGTACGCCGAGGACGCCCGCGACGGCCCATTCGACGTGGGGGCAGAGCGCGCGCGGTGCGGAGTGGACGTACAGAACTCCACGGGTCGTCACCGGGACCTCCAGTGCGGTTCGAGGTTCGCCTTCCCCGGCGGCCTCGTACCCGCCCCGTGGGCGGCCGGGGCGAGCGCCGCCGGTCCGCCCCGGTGAGCGTTTCGGTACCGGCGTGCCAGGTGACCTACAGTAAACACCATTGGGCTCAATATGCAGCAATCTGCCATAAAAGGGACAGGAAATGACGGGTTGCCAGAAGTTTGAGTCGACTGTGCGTACCCGTTCGGGCCATGGCACGGACGACCCGGAACAGAGCTGTCCCGCCGCCTCGGGCCAGGGGTGACGTACCGTCGACACTTCGAAGAGATATCACCCACGCGCCGGAGGGGACAGGCGATGACAGAGATCGACCGGTCGTTTCCCTCTCGGCGTACGGCTCGGTTCCGGATGCGGTCCGCCGGTGTGCCCACCCGGTGGCGCGCCGGGGGCGTGCGGCGCCGTGCGGGCGCCGTCCTCGCCGCCGGTGCGCTGCTGCTGTCCGCCACGGCGTGCAGCGCGGACGGCTCCGGCGCACCGGCGGCGCGACCGAGCCCGAAGGCTTCCGCACCGTCCGCCAGGCCCGCCCCGGTGTGGCGCACCGCCCCGGCGTCGATCGCGGCGCTCGGCGATTCCATCACCGTCGGCTTCGACGCCTGCACGGTGCTGTCCGACTGCCCCGAGGTCTCCTGGGCGACCGGCACCTCCCCCCAGGTCGACAGCCTCGCCCGGCGGCTGCTGGACCACCCGGCGGGGCACAGCTGGAACCTCGCCCGTACCGGCGCGCTGATGAGCGACCTGCCGGGCCAGGTCGGCGCCGCCGCGGCCCACCGGCCCGAGTTGGTGACGGTCCTGATCGGCGCCAACGACGCCTGCCGCAGCGAGGTGCCCGCCATGACCCCGGCAGCCGCCTTCCGTGCCGACTTCACCCGGGCGATGAAGAAGCTGCGGAAGACGCTGCCCCGGACGCAGGTGTACGTCGCCGCCGTCCCCGACCTGCTGCGTCTGTGGTCGGAGGGGCGCAAGAACCCGCTGGGCAAGCAGGTGTGGCAGCTGGGGATCTGCGGTTCCATGCTGCGCGATCCGGACGACCTGACGGAGCGCGCCGCCGAGCGCCGCGAACAGGTGCGCGACCGCGTCAAGGCGTACAACGAGGCGCTGGCGGAGGTCTGCGCCGAGGACTCCCTCTGCCGCTTCGACCCCGCGGTCTTCGACTACCGCTTCACGGAGCGGCAGTTGAGCACCTGGGACTGGTTCCACCCCGGCGTCCGGGGCCAGGGGGAACTGGCGGAGATGGCGTTCCGTGCCATCACCCGCGCGGAGCCTCCGGCCTGACCTGGGGTGTCTTTCCGAGCGCGGTCGGTCGTGGGGCTCCGGTCGCGGGGGCTTCCGGTCATGGGACGAGCGGTCGGTGCCCGGCCGTCGGGCGGGGTTATCCACAGGCTCAGCGCGGGTGGGTCGTACGGCTGCATGATGACGGCATGTTGATCGCCACAGTTCACTCCCCGTTCCGCCGACCTGACTTCGCAGCCGGTACCGCTTGGAGGGTGGCCGCTGCCGGACGGCGGATACGGGCGGCGGCGCGGCGCCGTACGGACCGGGAGGGCTGCCGGGGCGGCACAGCCGCGACGCACCCGGCGAGGCCCACGGGGCGGCGGCGCGCCGGGCCACGGCGTCCGGGCTCAGGCGTCGGGCCCCGGGTTCGGGCCGGCCTCCCCCGCTCGCCCCGTGCGCAGGTCAGGCGTCCGGCAAGGCGTCCAGATCCGCGAGCGTCGGATAGGAGGGCTGGGCGCCGGGCCTGGTGACGGCGGCGGCGCCGACGCGTACGGCGAAGCGGGCGGCTTCGGGCAGGGTGTCACCGTTGGCCAGACGGGTGGCGAGGGTGCCGGTGAAGGCGTCACCGGCGCCCGTCGTGTCGACCACGTCGACCCTGACACCGGGCACCTCGTGCGGGCCCGTCGCGTCCAGGAGCAGTGCTCCGTCCCCGCCGAGGGTGACGACGACGGAGCGGGCGCCCAGGGCGCGCAGGGCGTGCGCCCAGTCCGAGGGGGTGCCGTCGGCGGCGCCGGAGAGCCGCCGGGCCTCGTGCTCGTTGACCACCAACGGGTCGGCCACCGCGAGGAGATCGGGCGCCAGCCGCTCCGGCACCGGCGAAGGGTTGAGGACGACGCGGGTGCCGCACTCCTCGGCGGTCGCAGCGGCCGCCCGGACGGTTTCGATCGGAATTTCCAGCTGAAGGGAGAGAACGGTGGCAGCGGCGACGGTATGCCGGGCGGCGGCGACATCCCGCGGAGTGAGGGCGGCGTTGGCGCCGGGCGAGACGACGATGCTGTTGTCGCCGTCCGGACCGACGATGATCATCGCGGTGCCGGTACGGGCCGCCGCGTCGACGACGACCGGCGTCACGTCCGTCCCCGCCTCGCGCTGCGCGGCGAGCAGCAGATCGCCGTACGCGTCCTTGCCGACCCGGGCCAGCAGCGCGGTCCGCCCGCCGATCCGGGCCGCCGCCGCGGCCTGGTTGGCTCCCTTACCGCCGGCCGATTCCACCAGGTCGGAGCCGAGTACGGTCTCCCCCGCGCCGGGCCGCCGGTCCACCCGGACCGTCAGATCCGCGTTGGCCGAGCCGACCACCAGGACGTCGTACACGCGCCCCTCCTCCTCGTTCACCTTCACCGCTCCGTTCTCTCGTGTCCGTACGGAAAATCTTGTCCGGCGTGTCCGGCGCGGCTGCCGCGTGGCCCGGCGGCGGTGCGCCGGGCGGCCGGTGCCCGTGGCCCGTACCGCCCGGATGGTGGCGGGGGCGGTACGGGTCACGGTCCGGTCAGCCGTCGAACGATGCCGCGTTCCGCGACGTCACCAGAACGACCGGCACCTTGACCGAGGCGGGCAGCTTCTCACCGCGGGCGGCCTTCAGCGCCCAGTCCACCGCCTTCTTGCCGAGCAACCGGGGCTGCTGGGCGACGGTCGCGGTCAGCGTGCCCTTGCGCACGGCCGTCACGCCGTCGGGCGTGCCGTCGAACGCGACGACCTTGACGTCCTTGCCGGAGCGGGCCCCGAGCGCCTTGGACGCGCCGAGCGCCATCTCGTCGTTGGCGGCGAAGACCCCGCCGATGTCGCGATGGGCCTGGAGCATGTTCGCCATCACGTCCATGCCCTTGGTCCGGTCGAAGTCGGCAGGCTGGCGGGCGACGACCTGGATACCGGGGTACTTCTTGATGCCCTCCTCGAAGCCCTGGGCGCGCTCGCGGGCCGCGGACGTCCCGGGCTGGCCCTCCAGGAACGCCACCTTGCCCTTGCCGCCCAACGATTCGGCGAGCGTCCTCGCGGCGAGGCGGCCGCCCGCGACGTTGTCGGAGGCGATCGTGGACCCGACCTCGCCGCCGTTGACCCCGCGGTCGATGGAGATGACCGGTACGTTCGCCCGGTTGGCGACGCCGACCGCCGGCACCGCCGCGTCCGAGTCGACCGGATTGATGATGGCCGCCCGGACGTCCTGGCTGGTGAACGTCTCCATCTGGTTGATCTGCTGGGTGGGGTCGTTCTGCGCGTCGGTGATGTTGATGTGCAGGCCCCGGGCGTCCGCCTCCGCCTGGGCGCCTTCCTTGACGCCGACGAAGAACGGGTTGTTGAGCGTGGAGAGCGCCAGCCCCAGATCGGTGTCGCCACCACGGTCGCAGCCGGCCAGCCCGATCGTCAGCCCGGCCACCGCGGCGGCCACCGCGCACCGCACACCCCACCGGCGGCCCGCACCTGTGCCCGTCCGCGCCCGTCCCGTGCCGGTCCGTTCCGTACGGGACCGTGTGTCGCGGCCCGCCGCCGCGTTCCGGGCGGTCACCGGGCGCTCCGGCGGCGCAGCGTGTCCAGGAGGACGGCGACGGCGATGACCAGACCGGTGGCGACCTGCTGCCAGAACGCCGAGACGCTCAGCAGGTTGAGGCCGTTGCGGAGCACCGCGAGGATCAGGGCGCCGATGAGGGTGCCGGACGCCTTGCCGGAGCCGCCGGAGAGGCTGGCACCGCCGATGACGACGGCGGCGATGGCGTCGAGTTCGTACCCGGACGCGGCCTGCGGCTGCGCGGAGGTGAGCCGGGCGGCCAGCACGATACCGGCGACCGCCGCGAACAGGCCGGAGAGCGCATAGATGACGAGCTTGCGGCGCTTGACGTGGATACCGGAGAGGCGGGCCGCCTCCTCGTTGCCACCGATCGCGAACATCGCCCGGCCCGTGTACGTACGGGCCAGGACCACCGCGGCGATCAGCCCCATCGCGACCATCACGAGGACGGGGACCGGCAGCCAGCCACCGAGGGTGTCACCGAGCGCGCTGACCGAGGAGGGGAACGGAATGGGCGTACCACCGGAGACGACCAGTGCCAGACCACGGCCGACCGACAGCATCGCCAGCGTCGCGATGAACGCGGGCAGCCTGCCGTACGCCACGAGCGCGCCGGAGACCAGACCCGCGGCCACACCGACCGCCGGCCCGAGGAGGACCGCGCACCACACCGGCAGTCCCTCGCCGGTCGCCGCCCAGGCGACGACGGTGGCGGACAGCGCGGCGACCGAGCCGACGGAGAGGTCGATGCCCGCGGAGACGATGACGAAGGTGACGCCGAAGGCGAGGATCGCGGTGACGGACGCCTGGACGCCGACGTTGAGGAGGTTCTGGCCGTTGAGGAAGTCCTTGGACAACACGGCCATCACCACGACGAGCGCGATCAGGCCGCCCAGCGGGCCGTTCTTCAGGACCGCCCGGGTGAACCATCCGCCGAACGCGGCGCCGCGGCCCGTCCCGGGGGCCGGAGGGGTTTTCTCCGGCGTCTTCAGCAACTCAGTCATCGGAGCCCTCCATCGCGCTCTGACCAGGGGTTTTCATGGGGTTCTGCGGGGTGGCGGAGGAACTGGGGGCGGCCGCCGTGGACGCCTCGGTGGCCGTGCCGTGGTGGCCGTCGGCCGGCTCCGCCGTCCCGGCTCGGGGCCGGCTCCCGGTGGCCGGGCCCTGGACGGCCAGTTCCATGACCGCGTCCTGGGTGGCTCCGGCCGGGAGTTCACCGGCGATCCGGCCCTGCGCCATGACCAGTACCCGGTCGCTCATGCCGAGCACCTCGGGGAGGTCGCTGGAGATCATCAGGACCGCGCAGCCGGCCGCGGTCAGTTCGTTGATCAGCTGGTAGATCTCGACCTTGGCGCCGACGTCGATACCGCGCGTCGGCTCGTCGAGGATCAGCAGCCGGACCTCGGTGAGCAGCCATTTGCCGATGACGATCTTCTGCTGGTTGCCGCCGGAGAGGGTGCGGGCGCTCTGGTCCGGTCCGCTCATCCGGACCTTCAGCTGCGCCGCGACCGCGGCCGCCTCACGTCGCTGCCCGCGCCGGTCGACCAGCCCGCCGCGGGTGTCCCGGTCCAGCCGGGCCAGCACCAGGTTGTCCTGCAACGACGCGTCCAGGACCAGCCCCTGGCCCTTGCGGTCCTCCGGGACCAGACCGAGCCCGGCGCGCATCGCCGCCCGTACGTCGCCGGGTGCCAGCTCCGCACCGTCCACCTCGACGGTCCCGGCGTCGTAGCGGTCCACGCCGAAGAGCGCCCGCGCCACCTCGGTGCGGCCCGCGCCGACGAGCCCGGCGAGACCGACCACCTCGCCCGCCCGCACCTCGAAGTCGATGCCCTCGAAGACGGGGCGGGGCGCCACGCCTTTGCTGGTGCGCGCTCCGTGCCTGGTAAGACCGCGTACGCGCAGCAGCGGCGCGCCGGGCGAATCCGGCCGCAGGCGCGGATACTGCTCGGAGATGTCGCGGCCGACCATCAGCCGGATCAGCTCGTCCTCGTCGGTGGTGGCCGGGGTCTCGGCGACCGAACGGCCGTCGCGCAGGACGGTGACGCGGTCGCCGAGAGCGCCGATCTCCTCCAGGTGGTGGGTGATGAAGATGATGCCCACACCGTCGGCGCGCAGCTCCCGGACGATGCCGAAGAGGGTGCCGACCTCTTCGGAGGTGAGGACCGCGGTCGGCTCGTCCATGATCAGGACGCGGGCGTCGAGGCTGAGCGCCTTGGCGATCTCCACCATCTGGAGCCGGGCGATGCCCAGTTCGGCCACCGGGGTGGACGGGGAGATGTCGAGGCGGACCCGGCGCAGCAGCTCGGCGGCGCGCGCCCGCATCGCCTTCCTGTCGACGAGTCCGAGCGCGGTGCGCGGCTGCCGTCCCAGGAAGATGTTCTCGGCGACGGTCAGCCCGGGGACGAGGTTGAACTCCTGGTAGATGGTGGCGATCCCGATCCGTTCCGCGTCCTGGGCGGAGCGGATGTGCACCTCGCGGAGTCCGTCGGCACTGCCGTCCGCGCCTCCGGCGGCGAGGATGCGTCCCTGGTCAGGGCGGTGGGCGCCGGAGAGCATCTTGATGAGGGTGCTCTTGCCCGCGCCGTTCTCGCCGAGCAGGACGTGCACCTCGCCGGAGCGCAGGCTCAGGTCCACCCCGTCCAGCGCGCGCACGCCGGGGAACGACTTCGTCACCCCCTCCACGCGCAGCAGTTCGCGGCCGCCCGGTACGTCGTCTTTGACGCCGGTCATGCGCTGCCCTCTCTTCCTCGGTGTGGTGCTCGGGTTTCCCGTGCTCGGGTGGTGCGGGTGGGGTACGGGTGGACGGGTGGTACGCCCGGGAGCGGGGCTCCGGCGGGTGTGCCCGGGGAGCCGGACGCGAGGGCCGTTCGGGGCCGCCGCCCCGGGCGGCACCTCCGGGCTCCCCCTCGGCCCCTCCTCGACGTGTTCCCGGAACGGGCCCGGGAACGCGGCGAGTTGGAGCGCGTCGAGGGGTACGTATCGGACCTCCGCCGTACCGGCGGCCGCCGGTACGGGCGGCCCCGGCCTCAGTGCGGCCGGCTCATCCGGCATCGGCCGCCGGGGACACGGGCGCCGCGCCCCCGGCCGCTTCGCCGCAGGAGCTACGGGCCACCAGCTTCGCCGGGAGCAGTACCGATCCGGCGTCGCGGCCCTCGATCCGTGCCAGCAGGGTGTGGACGGCGGCCCGGCCGAGTTCCCGGGTGGGCTGGGCGATGACGGTCAGCGGCGGGTCCGCGTGGCGGAACCACGGCACCTCGTCGTAGACCACCAGCGCCATGTCTTCGGGGATGCGCAGCCCCCGGGCGCGCAGTTCGTCCATCGCGCCGAGCGCCATGAGGTTGTCGGTGGCGAGCACCGCGTCCGGCGGCTCGGGAAGATCGAGGAAGGCCCGCATCACGGCGCGGCCACCGGTGTGCTGGAGGTCCGGGGTGCTGCCGACGCACTCGTCGGGGAGTGCGATGCCGTGCGCGGCGAGCGCCGTACGGAAGAGCCGGAGGCGTTCGTCGCCGGTGGGGGTACCGGCCGGTGCCACGATGATCGCGGGACGGCGGCGTCCGAGGGCGGCGAGGTGCGCGGCGAGGTCGGTGAGGGCCTCCCGTCCGTCGGCGCGTACGCACGGGGCGTCGACGCCGGGCACGATCCGGTCCAGCAGCACCAGCGGCGTACCGGAGGCGACGACCTCGTCCAGCATCGGGGAGCCGGTCCCGGCGGAGCTGACGAGCAGCCCGTCGATCCGGCGGTCGAGGAGTGTGCGGATGTGGTCGTCCTGCTGGTCTGGGCGCTCACCCGCGTTGCCGATGATCAGGCTGTAGCCGAGGCTGCGGGCCTCGTCCTCGACGGCGTCGGCCAGCTCGGTGAAGAACGGGTTGGTGAGATCGCCGATGATCAGCCCGAGGGTGCCGGTCCGCGCGGTACGCAGGGCTCGCGCGACGTTGTTGGGGCGATAGCCCAGCTCCCGCACGGCGGCGAGCACCCGCTCCCGCGTCTCGGCCACCGGACTGTGCCCGTTGAGCACCCGTGACACGGTGGCGACCGAGACCCCTGCCCGCTCCGCCACGTCCTTGATGTTCGCCATGGCGCCGTTGCCATCCTCTGCGTGCGATCGACGTGTAATCGATTTCTCGGGGGATACGAAATCGATTACACGGCGGCGGCGTCAAGACGGGCGCGACGTGGCCTGCGTCACGCCGCGGTGGAGGCAAACGTGGCGGGAAGACGGTCCGGGCGGGCCTGCAGGAGCCGGATGGAGAGTGGTGTGGCGGCGGTTCGGTGGTGGTGCGGTGCGGCCTGCGGCCAGGGCGCGGGGTGAAGGCGGGTTGGCGGGGCGGCGCGCGGATGCCGTCGCTCCGCAGGTGAGACGGCGGGCCGACGAGCGAACGCCGTTGCACGACAGCGGAGTCGACGGATCGGCCGGCGAATGCCGTTGGCACTCAGGCGCGTTGGCGATCGGAGACACAGGACGGTAGACGTACGAGTACGGGCCGACGAGGAGCGGGGCGACCCTGCGCCGACACAAGGGATCAGCCGAAGGCGATCCGACGGAAGGGCGAGGACATGCAGCGGCGCGAGATGCAGGTCAACAGGCGTACAGAAACAGGTGAGTTGATGTGCGAGAGGGCCGGGTCGGCAGCCCAGCGGGCGACGCACCCTCCCGGCGACCGACCGACCCCGAGGGCACCCCGGAGGCACCGAGGAACACTCCACATGACACACCATCACGTACGCCCACTCCCGCCCCGACAAACCCGAAGGCCGCCCCCCCGAAGGGAAGCGGCCTTCAAGCTGCTGTCCTGACGCCTTACGACGTCAGCGGGTCACGGGCCCGGGAGCTGCCGCACGACGGACACCGACCGTTCCGGAGCGCGTCGCCGAGGCGCCCCCTCCGGTGTCAGGCGTTGGCGACGGTGAGGGTGACCTCGATGTTGCCGCGGGTGGCGTTCGAGTACGGGCACACCTGGTGGGCCTTCTCGATGAGTTCCTTGGCGGTGGCGGCGTCGACGTTGGGGATCGACGCGGAGATCTCGACCTTGAGGCCGAAACCACCGGCCGGGGTCTTGCCGATGCCGACATGAGCGGTGACGCGGGAGCCCGAGACGTCGGCCTTCTCCTGGCGTGCGACGACGCTGAGCGCGCCCTGGAAGCAGGCACTGTAGCCCGCGGCGAACAGCTGCTCCGGGTTGGTGCCCGCGCCGCTGCCGCCCTGCTCCTTGGGCGGGTTGACGATGACGTCGAGCTTGCCGTCGTCGCTGGAGACGCGGCCGTCGCGGCCGTTCTCGGCGGTAGCGACAGCGGTGTAGACGACGTCGACCGGCTGGATGGACATGTGAATCCTCCTGTGGTTCGCCGCGACTCGCGCCCACGATCGCGACGGCGTGCCCCGAGCCTAACGGTCCGCCCGTAAGCATGGCGCGACGAGCAGGTAAAACCCCGGGGCCGAGCAGCGGCGCCGGCCGTCGGCGGATCGCTCGCCCCGCGGCACGGAGCGGCGGCGGACCGCCCACCTGGCGATACCGACCGAACCGGCCGACGGCGGACCGCCCCGGCGACACCGCCGACCACAGGCGGGCCTCGCCGATCGACACTCGCTCCGGGCCGCCCAGCGCATCCCGCCCCGGCAGAGGCGAGCACTGCCCCCGGCCCACCGGAGCCGCCAGGCTTCACCCGCCGCCGGCCCCCGGTCCGCCCCGCCCACCGGAGCCGTACGCCGTACCTCGCCCCACGGCCCCGGCCCCCTCGCTCCGGAAGCCCGGACGGGGTGACCGACCGGCCGACCAGCCGGTCAACCGACCCGTCCGGCGACCCATTCGTCCGTCAGTCCGTCAGAGTCACGATCATCTTGCCGGTGTTCTCGCCGCGAAGGAGGCCGAGGAACGCCTCGACGCCGTTCTCGATGCCGGTGACCTCGGTCTCGCGGTACTTCAGCTCGCCGGAGCGGATCCAGGCGGAGACCTCCTCGACGAACTGCGGCTGGAGCGCGCTGTGGTCGGCGACCAGCAGGCCCTGGAGGCGCAGCCGCTTGCCGATGACCAGCGCGAGGTTGCGCGGGGCGGGGCTGGGCTCGGTGGCGTTGTACATCGAGATCATGCCGCAGATCGCGACCCGGCCGTGGACGTTGAGGGAGCTGATGGCCGCTTCGAGGTGATCGCCGCCGACGTTGTCGAAGTAGACGTCGATGCCCTCGGGGGCGGCGGCCTTGAGCTGCTCGGCGACCGGGCCGTTCTTGTAGTTGAACGCCGCGTCGAAGCCGTACTCCTCCACCAGGAGCTTGACCTTCTCGTCGGAGCCGGCCGAGCCGATGACCCGGGAGGCGCCCTTGAGCTTGGCGATCTGGCCGACCTCGCTGCCCACCGCGCCGGCCGCGCCGGAGACGAAGACCGCGTCGCCCTCCTTGAAGGAGGCCACCTCCAGCAGGCCCGCGTAGGCGGTCAGACCGGGCATGCCCAGGACGCCGAGGTAGGCGCTGAGCGGGGCGAGCGACGGGTCGATCTTGGCGGCGCGCGCGGCGTCGAGCACCGCGTACTCCCGCCAGCCGAGGCCGTGCAGCACATGGTCACCGACGGCGATGTCGGCGGAGCGCGAGGCGATGACCTCGCCGACCGCACCGCCATCCATGGGACGGTCCAGCTGGAACGGCGGGACGTAGGACTTCACGTCGTTCATCCGGCCGCGCATGTAGGGATCCACGGAGAAGTGCCGGGTGCGGACGAGGATCTGACCCTCGCCGACCTCGGGCACCGCGGCCTCGCGCAGGGCGAAGTCGTCCGGCGTGGGCCAGCCGTGCGGGCGGGCGACGAGGTGCCATTCACGGCCGGTCGTGGGCAGTGCGGACATGGCGCGATCCTTCCTCATTACTTCAGCAACTGAAACAACCATGCCTCTGGATATTTCATGCTGTCAAGTAACCGGGTATCCTTGTGGGCATGACTCCGCGCGCAGACCACCTGACCGTCGAGGTCGTCGATCTCATCGGCACCGTCGTCGCCCGCTACCACGAGGAGTACGAGCACGCGGCGTCGCAGCACTCCCTCACCGGCGCCCAGGCCCGGGTGCTCGGCCTGCTGGCCGCACAGCCGCTCCCCATGCGGCAGATAGCCCAGCGCCTGAAGTGCGAGCCCTCCAACATCACCGGCATCGTCGATCGCCTGGAGTCCCGCGGGCTGGTCGAGCGGCAGCCCGACCCGGCCGACCGCCGGGTGAAGCTGGCCGCCCCCACGGAGGAGGGCAGACGCACCGCCAAGGCGCTGCGCGGCTCGCTGAACTTCGCGCGCGAGCCCCTGAGCCGTCTGACGGTCACCGAGCGGACGCTGCTCAAGGAGTTGCTGGAGCGGATGCTCGGCACCGCTCCTCAGTGAGCGGGCGCGCGGTCCCCGGGCACGCGGCGGCGCCGTCGCCCGACCGGGCGACGGTGCCCGGTGGCCCACCCGCGTGGGGCCGAAGTGGCCCGGACGCCCCGCCCCTGCCCGGCATAGCCTGAGCCCATGACCGAGATCACCGCTCCGGAAGACCGCCCCGCCCAGGACGCCCCGCAGTCCGGCGGCGCCCGCCACACCGTCGACTTCTACTTCGACCCCATCTGCCCCTTCGCCTGGATCTCCTCCCGGTGGATCCTGGAGGTCGAGCGCCACCGCGACCTGGACCTGCGGTTCCGCGTCATGAGCCTGTCCGTGCTCAACGAGGGCCGCGAGGACCTGCCGGAGAAGTACCGGGCCCTGCTGGACGAGGGGTGGGGCCCCGTGCGGGTCTGTATCGCCGCGGCCGCCGGGCACGGCGAGGAGGTGCTGCGCGATCTGTACACCGCGCTCGGCACCCGGCTGCACAACGAGGCCCGGGAGGACACCGAGAACGTCATCCGGGAGGCGCTGGCCGAGGTGGGACTGCCCGCCGCGCTGGCCGGTGCCGCCGAGACCGACCGCTACGACGAACTGCTCCGCCGGAGCCACCACGAGGGCATGGACCCGGTGGGCGAGGACGTCGGAACGCCGACGATCCACATCGACGGGGTGGCGTTCTTCGGCCCGGTCCTGATGTCGATCCCGCGCGGCGAGGACGCGGTACGGGTCTTCGACGGCGCCCGGCTGCTCGCGGGCTACGACCGGTTCTTCGAGCTGAAGCGGACCCGCACCGGAGAGTTCGACTTCAGCTGACCGGGCGCGGGAGGGCGGTGCGACGGCGGAACGCGCCCCCGTGGCCCGAGGCCCCGACGGGATACCGCCCCGCCCTTCCCCAACTCCCCCGCCGCGCCACCCCCGTGGCACCCGCGCCGGCCCCCGCCGTGCGCGACGATGGCCCCCATGAACCCGACCCCCGGTAACGGCCCGCCGCACTCCCCCGGCGCCCCCGGTGAACTGCCCGGCCCGCTCGCGTTCCAACTGGTGCTGCTGCGGCGGATGGCCGACCACCAGCCCGGACTCGTCGAGGCGGCGCTGCGGGAGCTGGGCGTGGACCGGGCCCGGCAGCGCGAGGCGAACAAGCGATGGCAGGCCCGGCTGCGCGCGCCCGGGGCGAGCCGCGGGGCACGGCCCTACCGCGCGCTGCTCGGTGCGCCCGAGTCCGTCACCACCCGGCGGATCGGCGATCTGACCTGCGAGGCGCTGCGCTGGCCGGTGCCGCTCTGGCCCACCTTGCGGTTCGAGGTGCTGACCGCGCCGGGCGGCGCCGTATGGAACGCCTGGCTCGTCCGCGCGCCCGGCGTCCCCGCCCCGCGGCTGCGCACCGCCGCCGACCTCACCCCCTGGTCCTGCACCGTCGACGAGGCGGCCCGCGCCTTTCCCCCGGCCAGCCCCCTGGAGGGCGACGCCCCGAACCGCTGGAACCTGCGAGCCACCATCCCGGGGCCTGCGGGTGAACTCCGTCCCGCCGTCCTGGAGTTCACCTGGGGCCTCTTCCAGCGCCGGCTGGACCGACCCGCCCCGGCGCCCCGTTCCCTCGGTCCCTCCACGCGTCCCCCGACCGGCCCTCCTCAGCGCGCAGCGGGCCCACGGCCGCCCCAGGATGGCCGGGAGTGCTCCTGACGACGCTCCGTCCGTACCGGCCCACAGGGGAGGAATCTTCCATGACCATCAGCCTCGCCCAGCTGCGCCGTTGCTCGGTGGCCGTCGACATCGGGGCATCCCGCACCCGCGTCTACCTCAAGAACCAGGGCCTGATCGTCGACGAACCGACGGTGGCCGCCGTGAACGTCCGTACCGGCGCGCTGCTGGCAGTCGGCACCGACGCCGCGGTGATGGACGGCCGGACGCCGGAGTACATCCGGGTCGTCCGGCCGGTCGCCAACGGCACGGTGGTCGACATCGACATGGCCCAGCGGCTGCTGCGTCAGCTCGTCGGCAACAAACTGCGCCGGACCTGGCGGCGGCGCCCCGCCATGCGGGCGGCGATCTGCCAGCCGTTCGGCAGCGAACCGCTGGCGCAGCGCGCCGCGGTGGAGACGCTGAGCGGTCTGGGCGCGCGCCGTGTGGAGCTGGTCGACACACTGGTGGCCGCCGCGGTCGGCTGCGGACTGCCCGTCGAACAGCCCGAGGCGACCATGATCGTGGTGTGCGGCGCGGGCACCACACAGATCGCGGTGCTCTCCCTCGGGTCGATCGTGGCGGCGGAGAGCGTGGCGGTGGGCGGCAACGCCATCGACCACGCCGTCGTCCAGCATCTGCGCCAGCACCACGAGGTCCACCTGACGAGCCGCGCGGTACGGCCGCTGCACCTGATGCTCTCCAGCACCGGCGGGCTCGCGCCGGGGCCCACGGAGGTGCACGGCCGGGACGTGGTCAGCGGCGCGACCCGGTGCGTACAGGTCGACACCGAACGGGTCCGGCACGCCATCACGACACCGCTGACGGCGATCCTGGACGGCATCGGCGCGGTCCTGCGCCGCTGCCCGCCGGACCTCGTCGCCGACCTCGGCGAACGCGGCATCATGCTGGCCGGGGGAAGCGCCCTGATCCCGGGCCTGGAGGCGATGATCCGGGAGGCGACCACGGTGCCCGTGCACATCGCCGACCGGCCCGACACCTGCGCCGTCCAAGGGCTCGGCGCCATGATCGAGGGCAAGGTCGAGCCGATGCACCTCGACCCGATGGCACCCTGACGCCGGTACGCCCGGCGGACCACGGCGCCCGCGGACGGCACGGCCCGCAGCTCCCGGGCGTGCCCGTGGGGCAATTCCACCGGTGACGGTCCGACCCCCGGACAGGGACGCTACCGGGCGTTCCAGGCCACCACGGCGGGCCGGTCGTGCTCGGTGCCGAGGATGCCGACGGCGCCGGTCCCGAACGTGAACAGCGCCCCGTCGGACGGCGGCAGACCGAGCCGGCGGGCGGTGAGCACCCGCAGGAAGTGGGCGTGCGCGACGAGCGCGACATCCCCCTCGTCCTTCTCCAGCAGCGGCAGCACCCGCGCCAGCACCGCGTCCGCACGCGCCCCGACCTGCTCGGGAGACTCCCCCGGATGGCCGTCGGGACCGGGCACGGTGCCGTCGGTGAAGAGGAACCAGTCCGGCCGCTCCCGCTGGATGTCGGGCGTCGAGACGCCCTCGTAGCCGCCGTAGTCCCACTCGCGCAGGTCCTCGTCGGTCTCCGGGCGGGGCAGCCCCGCCAGCTCCGCGGTACGCCGCGCCCGCGCCATCGGGCTGACCCGGACGGCGGCGATCCGGCGACGGGCGAGGAACGGCCGCAGACCGCGCGCCTGCTCCTCGCCCACGGCGGTGAGCGGCAGATCCGTCCAGCTGGTGTGCCGGCCGTCCCTGCTCCACTCGGTCTCGCCGTGCCGGACCAGCAGCAGCTCGCTCACTTCTCCTGCGCCTGCTCGGCCTGCTGCGCCTCGGCCACCGAGGCACGGACCTCGTCCATGTCCAGCCCGCGGGCCTGCCCGATGACGTCCTCCAAGGCGGCCTCCGGCAGCGCGCCGGGCTGGGCGAACACGGCGATGTTGTCGCGGACGATCATCAGCGTGGGGATGGACTGGATCTGGAACGCCTGGGCCAGCTCGGGCTGCGCCTCGGTGTCCACCTTGGCGAAGACCAGGTCGTCGTGCTTGTCGGAGGACCGCTCGAAGACCGGACCGAACTGCTTGCACGGGCCGCACCACTCGGCCCAGAAGTCGATGAGGACGAAATCGTTGCCGGAGACGATCTCGTCGAAGTTGTCCTTGGTCAGCTCTACGGTGCTCATGAGGGCTCCCTGCTAGTGGTTCTGTCGCACAATGTCCGGTCCGTATCCAGCTGCGGCAACGGGATCACCCCGCACCGTATTCCGCACTCCGGACCGTCCCGCTCCCCTGCCCACGGCGCGGCGTCCTAGACATCCCGGCGGCACTCGTTCGACGTGGCGCGCAGCACACCGGGCGAGCACCCCGGGACGGGCCTCCGGCGCCCGTTCCGGCCCCGGAATTCCGGCCCCGTATCCGGCACCGCCCCGGCGTCGTCACGGACCGGCCGCCGATCGGGCGGCACCGTGGCGACATTCGGGTGCCGCCACGAAGACGCGGACCGCACCGGGGCATCAGTGTTCCCGCCCCCGCATACAGTGAGGGCCCTCACAGAAAACGGTGAGGGCCCTCGTACGTGCCTCCCAGGCAAGGCGCCTGGCCTGTTGTGGGGCAGGTGGGGCTCGAACCCACGACCGACGGATTATGAGTCCTTTCGGGGGTTCCGAATAGCCCTGCCTCTACCCTCCATTTTCCCGTTTCCGCAGGTCAGAGACCTGTTGCCCTTCGTCTCTCGTCGGGGGCTTCCTGGTCTTTACGGGGCCTTCCGTCCACTGCGCGTCCACTCGGGGGCCGTCGAGGCGGTTCTTGCTCTCAACCAGAGACAACGGATTCGTCCTTGCCCGCAGGTCGGGGCTTCAGAACCGGGAGTGCCGCGCCTCGCGCGCAGCGGAGTGCCTTACCGGCGAAACACTCTCCCACCCCCTGTGCCCGGGGGCGGAGCTGAGCGGCTTTTCGCAGGTCAGCCGTCTGTTCTCAGCGTAGCGTGCAGGTCCCCGGTCACGCCGCCTTCGACGGCAGTGCTGGACGTGGCTGAGCCACTGGCGTCCTTGGCGCTCGGGTAGGGCAGAGGCCGCACCAACTGGGGTGGGTGTGCCAGATGGGGCACCCGTTCGTGGACTTGCCCCATGACTTTGTTCTCCAGCAACGTTCGATGGGCCTGTCCGACGCACGTGTCGAAGGCGGGGCGTGGGAGCGCCGTGGCCTCGATGAGCGCGAGTGGTACGGGTTGATCCATCTCGTGTACCTGCGGAGATGGAAGTCGCTAGCGCGTGTCGGCGGCACGGCAGTACCTGGGTGCGCCGGCGGAATGTGGGGTGGGGTCGTTGGTCTCCGTCGACAGAATCGTGACTGGCACTGGGGCGTCCGCCGCGGACGGTGGAGCCGGGGGCGCCGCAGAGGCGGCGCACTGCCTTGAGAGGGCATCGCGGTTCGCGGTCGCGACGCAGGGTGCGGACGGTGCCTGGCGGATGCCGTCGCAGCCGCGGGTGCTGGAGAACGCCGTCATTGCCTGCTCTTTGGCACATGTTCCGGGCGAGAGGGCCGGGCGAGCGCGAGAGCGGGCGGTTGCCTGGCTGCGGGGCGCCCCCGTACAGCGGCACGAACCGTTCGTGGCAGCCGCCGATCAGTGGCTGGTCGACGCGGCCACCTCCGACGGCCCCGTCCTGGCATTCACCGACCTGTCGGTCACGGCGGGGCCGCATGCCCGGCGGGCCCTGTACCTGCATGCCCTCGCGTGCGCCATCGGCGCCCCGGGAGCTGACGCGCGCCGGCTGCTGCACCAGACCGAGACGGCACTGGGCTCTGCCCGAGGGGCGGAGCTCAAGCCGTGGCAGCGGATCATGCTGCTCTCCTTCGAGGCCCTCGCCCGCTCCGTCCTGGATCTGCCCCCCGTGCCGAGCACGTTCGGCGAGATCCAGCGAACGCAGTCAGCCGACGGCTCGTTCTACGGCATGCCACTGGTCACCGGCATGCTGCACCTGGTGCTGACCCAAACCGCTCCCGGCCACCCAGTCACCCGCCGGTGCCGCGAGAGCCTGCTGGCCGACCAGCATCCCGACGGCACCTGGCGCTTCATAGTCAGCGAGGTGTGGGACACCGGCCTGATGGTCCGCGCCCTGCGCGGCCACCCTCGCTTCGACACGACCGCGCTCCCCGCCGCACTGGCCTTCCTCGCCTCCGCCCAGAACCAGGACGGCGGCTGGGCGTGCGCCGCACCGCTCGACTCCGACAACGACACCACCGGAAACACCCTCCTCGCCCTGGCAGGCACCGCATGGGCCGACAAGGTCCGAACCGCCGCCACGGCCTACGCACTGCGCTGCCGGACCGACACCGGCCTGTGGACCACCTGGCACTCCAGCGACGACGCCCCCGTTGCCGACGTCGTCGCCCACATGGCCGCCGGCATCCAGGCCGCCGCCCTGCCCGGTATCGACCTCACCCCTGCCCACCGCTGGCTGGCTGGCCTCGGCGCAGGCGGCCACTGGGCGAGCGACTGGTACATACCGCCCGCCTACGGCGCCGCCGAGATCAGCGCCCTACTCCCACCGGGCCCGCACACCCGCGCCACCCTGGACACCCTGCTCGCCGCTCAGCACCCCGACGGCGGCTGGCCCCGCGCACCGGGCGAGCCGCACTCCAGCCCCACCGCCACCGGCCTGGCCATCACCACGCTCACCCACCATCCCGCCCCGCCCCGCGAGGCCATCGAGCACGCCCTGCGCTTCCTCATCGACACCCAGACCGACGAGGGAACCTGGCACGACCTGCCCGTCATGTACGGCCCGCGCCCCTTCCTCACCGTCACCGGCATCCAGATACACGCCTTTACGGCCCGCGCCCTGCGCCAGGCCCTCGGGCCCGTACAACAGCCCGGCGGAGCCCACCGGTGAACCCCACCACCAGCCCCCACACACCGAGGCGCGACCACGAACTCCTCGCCGCGCTACGCCCGGCCTCCGTGATCTTCGACTTCGACGGCACCCTGGTCGACACCAGCACCCTCAACGTCGACGCCGTCCGGGACAGCTTCACCGATCTGCACCTCGCCGTCCCCGAACCATGGCTGCGCAACGCCCCCTTGGCCGACCTGACCGCGTTGCGCGCGCGGCTGCGTCACGACCTCGGTCTGCGACTGCCCGGCACGGACCGGGAATTCGTGGCCCGCACCCGCGCCCACTGGATGGTCCGGGCCCGCCGGGCCCGCCCGGTGACGCGAGTCGCCGACCTCGCACGCCACCTCGCAGATTCCGTGCCCATGGCGGTCGCCTCGGCCAACGACGGCCAAGTCGTCCGCGCGGGCCTGACCGCGACCGGCCTTGACGGTCTGTTCCGGACCATCATCGCCCGCGAACACGTCGCCCATCTCAAGCCCGCCCCGGACGCCTATCTCCTGGCCGCCGCCGAACTGACCACGGCCCCCCACTCGTGCCTGGCCTTCGAGAACACCGACGAGGGCATCACCGCCGCCCTGGCCGCCGGCATCCGCGTCATCGACGTCCGCGACCACACCTGGACGGCACAGCAACCCTGATCGGTGTCTCCGCTGTGGGCGGCCCCGGCGGTTTCGCCGGGGCCGCAGTGGGGTCAGTTGCCGGGGTCAGTGCGTTCGGCTTCGAACCGCTGCCTTTCGCGCTTCGCGACCTCCAAGGAGGGGGGGCCGGGTCGCAGTCGCTGCGGAGGCCCATGAGAAGCGTGTCGGCGAGCTGGTATTCGGGCTGAATGTCGAGTGCGTCGGAGAGGGCGTGGCAGGCGGTTTCGGTGTTGCCCTGGTGCCAGGCCACCCAGGCGAGGAGGGTGAGGAGGGGTGGGGCCTTGTCGGTGTGCGGCGGTACGCAGTGGCGAGCGAGGTAGCTCCCCAGTTGCCGCTCGGCGGAGAGGTCGCTTTCGTCGCCGGAGGAGAGTGTGGCGTCGCGGGTATGCCGGTCTTGCAGGCCGAGGGTGATGCGTGCGGCGACTTCTTCGGTGAGGTGCTGTGTGCCGTTGCGGAAGTCGGCCAGGGCTTGTCGATGAGGTCGATCGTGGTGTAGCGGGTGTGAAGGTACATGTGGTCGGTGCTGGCCTGGGCGGCGTCGAGGGCTTCGCGGTGCCGGTGTGCTGTGGTCCTCGCGCGCGGCGGTGAGGAAATTTCGGGGGTCGTCGCCGTTGGTGATGCCGCGGTGGATGCCGACGGCCGGTTCGTAGTCGGGGTCGGCGGTGAAGGCGTCGCGGAGGGCGAGGCGGGCGGCGATGAGGTCGCTTTGCCGCCAGGCGACGAAGGTGTAGAGCGTCAGTGCGGGGATGGCCGCGTGGGTGAACGAGCCGGCGCAGTGGCGGGCGAGGTAGGCCCACAGGCGTCGGGCGTGGGGGAGGTCGTCGTCTTCGGTGTGGGCTATGCCGGCTTCTAGGGCGTCGTCGTCGTGGAGGCCGGCGATGAGCTGTGCGGTGAGGGTGGGGGCCAGGGTGGAGGCTCCGGCGCGGAATTGGCTGATGGCTGCGTCGATCTGGGTGCAGGTGGAGATGTATGTGACGTCGCGTCCGGCGTGGGTCTCGCACTGGGTGTTGAACTGGTCGATGGCGGGGCGGCCTAGCGGCATCACCGCGCCGAGCCCGCCCCACACCAGCACCTCATCCCCCGCGGGCGGCACGAGCCGGCCGGTGGTCTCGTCCAGCACGTCGTCCGCCCGGCCCGCGCTGTCCCGCCACACCTCCAACTCGTCGTCCAACACACGGCCGACGACACGGCGGGCGCCTTCGACGTCAAAGGCCACGGGCCCACTCCCCGAGCTGGGTGAGGATCGCCCGCGTCACCGCGTCACCGCGTGCGGCTCGGTGCCGAGGTCCGGACGGGCAAGCGCGGCACGTTCCAGAAGTTCGGGGTCGATGGCGTCGAGGAACACCGCGGCAGCCGGCCCCGGCGACGCGGCCTCGGCCACCGCGACCCGGGCGACCCCCGACCACCGGGCATCCTGCTGATCGGTGACGTGGAGGACGATCTGAGCGGGAGAGCCCGCGACCTGGGTGACGGTGTACGCCTCGACGGCCCCCGGGGCGACCTCGGCGCCATCGATCTCGATATCAGCGTGCGCGCGACGAGCACCGATCCGCACATGGTGCAACGCAGTGGTGGTATCCATCCCACCGACCCTAGGAACCGTGTCGGACACCACCCCGATCAGCGTGCCTCCGCTCACGCGGAGCAGACTTGCCGTTGCCGGTGAGCTTCGAGGAGAAGAACGGAACACCTCCGCTCGCGCGGAGCAAACCCTTCGCGACCTGCACTTCTCTGAGGGCATTGCTGCTTCTTTACCCAGCTGCGACAGGATGAGAACCGGCCGCTGCCGGTCTGCGCAACTCAGCCTTCCGGATTCCCTACGCTCATGCCACTTCCGTACCCCTCGCTGCGCGTGGCCGCTGGGTCCTGGGGCATCCCGGTCTTCAGCAGTGGCTGTCAGGGCTTTCGGTGGGCGGCAACCAGCAAGGTCTCCGCGGTGCGAGGGCCCGCAGTGGCCGACGGCAGGGTGGTGACGCTGATGTCGGTGAACCCCGCCTGGCCCAACGCCTTCGTCCATACCTGCTCTTGAAGAACCCACCGCGGCATGGTGGTCGCCGTCCCGTCCGCGGTCTTCGCCGGGATGTCGGCGGGCACGATGTCCGGTTCTGCGGGGGAACCGTTCAGGTAGTGGGCGAGGGTGGCGAACACGAGCCGGCCGCCGGGGCGCAGGGCGGCGGCCGCAGCGGGTAGGAGTTCGCGGGGGTCGGTGAAGCAGGTCGCGCCGAAGACGCTGTAGAGCACGTCGTACTCCCTGCTGGACGCGTGCAGGTGCCGTACGACGTCGGCGTGAACGAGGCGGAGGCGAGGTGCGAGGTGGCCGAAGAGGTCGGTGGCCAGTGTGTGTTGCGCCGGTGAGAAGTCGATCGCGTCGACGCGGGCCGGGGCATGGCGGGTTGCCAGGTGGGCGGCATCAAGGGCGGCTCCGGCCCCGAGGTCCCCGATGGTCTGTCCGGCGAGGTCGCCGAGAGCCTCGGGGCCGGGGCCGGACTGCTGGTCCCAGGACCAGTGGAAGACCGGTGGGACGCTGCGGTCGCGGCCGGCGCGAGCGCGGCCGTAGTGGTGCCAGAGGTCTGCGGTGCTCACCTCACCATCTTGGCGAGCCCGGCCCAGGGGCGGGTGAGTTCTGGGGAATCTCACCCGGACGCCTGGGTCCGGTCAGGAGCTGGCCGGACCCAGGCTACGGTTCAGCGCGGGCCGTTGCGGCGCAGCCCATGGCCTGACGGGAATTCAGTAGGCCACGTCAACTGGCGCCGTCAACCCGCCTAGGAACAGAGAGGGCTATTGGCTGGTGAATTACACAGCGCCGCCGCAGGCAATTCATGAAGAGAGGAGCCTGCTAGTGAAACCCTTGCCGGTAAGAGACTTGTACGCGGCGTGCACGTCCTCCGGGACGTCCTGCTCAATGGCAAACCCGAGCGACGGATATTCGATTACCCGTTGCAAATCCCCAACAAGCATGTCAACCACGAGCTTTTCATCGCCGATGCTCTTAACGTATTTGTCGAACTCCAAGGGCTCCGAAGCACAGATCACCTGCACCTCGGGCCACACCTTGCGCACGGTGGCATACGAGCGCCGCTCCATGTACGGCTTCGAAACGATCATTACCGATTTCGGTGCAATGCCAGCAGCAACCAGAACTTCACGGGAGAACAAGATGTTCTGACCAGTGTTGCCGGCGTTGGGCTCCAGCAGGATCGCACTATCCGGAACACCGAGATCAAGAGCGTGTTCGCGGTAGTGGACGGCTTCACCACGCGGGAAACGGGCCGCCGTCGTGGGACTATTTCCGCCCGTGAATACCAGGGTGGGAAAAAGGCCAGCGTGGTACAGCTCAGCAGAGAAGGCCGCCACTCCAAGATCGTGGCTGCCCAGTCCGATGGCAACGTCAGCCTCGCGCACTTCATGGCGCATCTGGTGGAAATCCCAGATCAACTTCGCCTCACGCCACTGTTCCTCACTGATTTCTTGCTGGTTTTCCGTCACTCGCCTGTCTCCCTGATCACGGTCACAGGGGGCCTGCTGCCCCTTGGCTCGTCTTCCGGATGTCCTCGATGCTGCGGAGCTGATGGCTCAGCCGGAACTCGGCAGCCAACTTCTGAGCCTTATCGAGGATGTGGAGCCCATCATCCAGGGTCACAGGGTCGGATAGCAGGATGTGGCCATACGCGGTGTCCAGACGCACTCGCTGCATCGGGGAGTCAACCACCCCAGTACTACGGGCGACATCGATCAACCGGAGGGCGGAGTCCAGGTCGCCCGCGCCCCGACGAGCTAGGGCGAGCTTCTGATGTGCCACCGACCAGTCATCCGGCTCGGAAAGATCCTCGAACTCGCGGATTGCTCCCTGCATGACTCGGGCGGCGTAGTCGTGGTTACCGTCCTTACTCAAGGCGGTACCCACCCACAGACGTGCCCTTGCTCGATCACGGCGGGCGAGCCGATCATCAACGGCCAGTTCCTCGTACCGGTGCGCGGCCGCGTCCAGCTCCCCGACCATCTCAGCCACCACGGCCAGGGAGAGGTCAAGTTGGGCGACCCGACGGGGAATCTCCAGTTGCGCGAAGACCGAACGGGCCCCGGCAAAGGACCGGCTAGCGGACAGGGGGCCAAGGATCTCACCTTGATCACGCCGCAGGTCGCCTAGCAGCGTGGTTGATCGCGCGAGGAGATAGAGCCCCCGGTCGTCCAGGTCAGCGGGTTGAAAGCGAGCAGTCCAGTGGCGCAGAAGGTCGTCTGCGAAGTGGAACTTCTGGCGGGAGAGGGCGACAACAGCTCGATCGAGGTCATCGGCCCACTCTTCGTACTCCCACGCTCTCGGGCGAGGGATCGTGACGCGCCGCATCGCTGCTGCCGACCCTTGCCTCGTCTCCGAGAGGTAAGTCTCGAACCGCAGGTGAGCCGCCACGTCAGCCCGAGCGAGACAAGTGTCCAGATTGGCCTGGCTATCGGTGTTGGGCTTGGTCCCGGCCAGATGTTTCTCCCATTTCGAGACCGTGTTGACTGCCACGCCGAGGTGCTCGGCGAACCCTCTGACGCTCATACGGAGGGCATGCCGGAGAGCACGAGCCTCCAGGCCAGTCCATTCATGCACGGTCGCCATGCGTCGCTCCCTTCCGTGCGCCATGGAATCACGGTAGGTGCAGCTTGGAGGACAGGAGTGGAACACAAGTGGGACAGCCGTTGCTTCCCTGCTCTGCCTTTTCGCGGAAGTCTCGAACTACCAGCCTTCCGACGCATTGGACGGACCCGCACTCAGGGAGCCTCTCACCGAACAACGCGCAGTAACTGGTCCCGTCGTCTACGGCTTCCTGCGCCTGGTAGGAATGTCTTCAGCCCGGCAGCAGGCGCTGACCAGAGCTGTCGCCCAATATTGCAGCACCCACGAGTTGACGCTCGGTGGGGTGTTCACTGAACGCTGTTCGTCATCACCATCCGACTTCGCTGGGCTTCTGCAAGCTCTTAGAGTGCCCGGCGCATATGGGGTTGTTCTGCCCGCGCCGTCCCATCTGGGCTCCAAGGAGATAGCCCGAGACCGCGAACGGCGTCTCAACGTGGCAGGAGCCCGCGTGCTCTTGATGCGCGGCAATCAGCGGAATGAGCCCGCCCGCCCCTTCTCACCCGAGCCACCTGCTTCCGCTGCCCCCTCGAAAGGGGCCGCATCATGAACTCGGTGTTCCCGCCCGGAGCGGCAGGAGAAGTGCCTTGTCCTGCTTATAACGCCAGCAGGACAGATCGCTTCCTGCGGCTCATCAACAGGCTGCACGACGAGTACCTGGCCGAGTACGACGAAGACCTCAACCAGGTTCTCGGCGCGCCAGCTGGGCCGGAGGGCGTCGCCGGGAGTCGCCGGGCGCCGGGGCTGATACGCCGTCGCCCCGGGCGTCTTCCCGTACGGGACCTGGTCGTCCCTTCCGAGCTGCCGCTCCTCGCGGAGCGGTTGGACCGTCTGTTGGGGCAGCTCGTGAACATGGCCCGCGCCGCGTCCGTCCGCTGCTCGTCGCCCGAGTTCGGCGCGGCGATCGACCGTGCCGACCGGCTGCGCACCGGCCCTGCCGCAGCCGCCCGCGCGGATGCGGTGCATGTGCGTCGGATGGCGATGGCCGCCCAGGAGCTGATCGACCGGCTCGATCCGGGCGACACCGGGCCGTTGCCGACGTTCGAACCCCAGCTCCGAGATCGGGAGCTGTGGTGTGCGTGACCCCGCCGCCGTCCGCGTACTGGGCACACCTGGACCGCACCGACACGACCGGCGCGCCGGTCACCCTCGGCGCCGACGGGCCCGTGTCGCACAGCTTCGTCGCGGCGGGCCCCGAGGCAGCGATGGAGTGGCTGCGGGACTCGGTCCGTGACTGCCTCCTCGACCTCGACGTCCCCGGGTTCGGGGTCGCGTGGGCGTGGCTGGGCGATCACCGCGCCGCCCGCCGGGCCGCAGCCGGCCTCCGGCTGGGGAGTCCCGTGGTCTTCACCGTGACGACGCCGTCGGGCCGCTGGTCCTGGAGCGCCGCTCCCGTCAGGACCCTCCTGCCCCTGACCTGCCGATGCCCCGCACCCGCACCCCTACCGCGGCCACGTCTCGGCCGCGCCGAGGCCGCGCCCTCTCTCCTCCTCTTCCACCCGTGACCAACTGCACTGCTCTGAAAGGGCTTTGACCATGTCCGAAGACCGCGACGAGATTTACCCGCCCTTCACCGCGAAAGCCCTGATCGCCGGGCTGCGGGCCGCGGGCATCGATCCGCAGGAGGTATCCATCACCCCGTCCGGCGTCCTCACCGTGCGCCACCTCTCCGGCAGCCAGATCGAGGCGATCACGGAGCGCCTGCACCCCGACCTCCTCCCGGCCGTCACCGAGCTGCGTCAGGCGCTGGCGGCCCACGGCATCCGCGTGACACCCACCGCCGAGCACGGCCGGATCCTCCTGGGTTCCTACTCCATCCCGCAGGTCGACGCGCTGACCGCCGCCCTGGGCGGCACACCGCACCCCGACCTGTCCGGCGCCGAAACACCGGGCTGGGAGGGGAGTGAGACGGTCTGCCGCGCCCTCGAAGAAGCCAGTCAGGCCGCGATCGGGTACCGCCTCCACGGCGACCTCTACCCGTACTGCGTCGCATGCGACCGGGACGTCCGGCTCCAGTTCCTCCCGGTGCCTGCCGACATCACCCGTCAGCTCACCGACACCCTGAACCACCGCACGCCGCAGGACACCACCCGCCCCTGACCCTGCGTCGTACGGAGATTTCGATGTCGATTCAGTTGTCGGAGCCGGAGGTTCGAGCCGTCCTGGGGACCGCGCACGGTATGGCGGTCGAGGAGATCGCGACGATGACGCAGATGCGGGTCGAGTCGGTCCGGATCCTGCTGGCCACCGCCAAGACCCGGCTCGGCAACCGGGACCTGACGGACGCCGCGGCCGTGCAGCGCGCCTACATCACCGGCGTACTGCCCGCTCCGCCGCCGGAGCCGGCGTCGCGCCGGAGCGAAGTGCAGCTCTCCGTCTCGCAGATCGCGCTGATACGGCTGCTGTCCCAAGGCGCGACCGCCTGGGACATCTCCCTGCGCACCGCCAAGCCCATGACCACGGTCGAAGCCGACATCCGCACGGTGTGCGAGGCCACCGGCGCCACGACGACCGGGCACCTCATCACCCGCGCCCGCCAGCTCGGCGTCCCCTACCTCCGCCGTCCCTCCCGGCGCCCCGCCGCCCGCCGGCCGGGATGGCGGTCGTCGCATGACCACCACCGCTGAACGACCTCACGGAGACCTGGTGAACAACCGTCGCATCCCCTCCTCCCCACCCGCTCCCCCCGGACCGCAGCAGAAGATCATCTCGCCCGCCCCGCACCTCCTGCCGCCCGAGGTCCTGCTCCCGCCCCGCCGCCCGGCAACCGCCCTGTGCGCACGGTGCCAGGGCCTCCACCGCGACCGTGCCGCCGCCCTCGCCCGCGGCGACGCCTCCCGAGGGTCCGACCTCACCGTCGCGATCAACCGCTGCTGCCCCGCCCGCTAACTCCCGCACTTCAGGAGAAGACTTCGTGCCCGCCCCCGCCCCCGCGCCGTCCCTCGACTGCGCCCCGCCACCCGGCCGGATCGTCGCCACCGTCGCGCTCCGCAACCACCGCCGCGCATACGGGACACAGGCGGCTGCCGCCGAGGCAGCGCCATCCGTCCTCCACGCCGCAACCCTGACCCCGCTCCACCCCCGCAGCCGATCCCACGGGGCCCCGCCCTCGGGGCGGCGGCCGAGTGGTTCCTCGGTGTCCCGGCTGGAGCGGGCTCAGCACCCCCTGGAACCGCGCACTGTCAAACAGCTGCTGACGACGTACGGCGTCGCCCCGGACGAAGCCCGCGAGATCACCCACCTCGCCGGTGTCGAGAACGGCGGCGAGTGGAAGAACCGGCTGATCACCGACTTCGGCCCCAGGTGGCACCAGCGCCTGGCCTGGTGCGAACAGGCCGCCGCCCGCATCCGTACCTATGCCTCCTGGCTCCTGCCCGCCGCCGCCCGGACCTCTGCCTACGCCCAGCGGATCTCGATCGGGCCGAAGAGCATCGTCCGGGCGCCGCGCGGCCTTCCCCTCCACCAGGCCGACCGCCTCACCGCGCTGCTCGACCACCAGACCCTCACCCGCCCCCTCGGCACCGCGACGATCATGGCCGAGCAGATGAACCACCTGCTGCACCTGATCGACCACGGCGCCCAGCTGCACGTCCTGCCGCCCACCGGCCCACCCCTGTGGGAGTGGGGTGGCTCCAGCGAGCTGGCGATCTACGGCCAGCGGTTGTTCGTCAAGGAGCCCTACGGCGCCATCTACCACACCGGCGAAGCCGAAGGCGGACCGTTCGCCGAGGTCTTGGACGAGGCCCAGGGCGCAGCCCTCCCCGCAGGGGAGAGCCACCAGCTCATCACCGCGGCGGCGGACCGCTTCCGCAACGAAGCCGCCCGCGCCGACACCGGGGAGTTCGACGGGTACGGCGGACGCTGCCGATGACCGAGCCCTCCGAGCCCCGATGCTCCTGCGGCGAACCCGCTGCCGAGGACAACTACGTCGACTCCGCCTCCGGCCCGGTACGCGCTGTCTCCCGCTGCCGCCTGTGCCGCTACGCACCCGACGACGACGCCCCCTCCCCACAACTGCGGGCCATCGCCCACTGCGGCATCTCCACCTTCCGCAACCGGATCACCCACCAGTAACTCCCGGCCGAACACGACGAATTGCAGGAGAGACATGCCGACCACCACACCCGAGCTGCTGCGTGTGGGCACCTACAACATCCGCGACGGCGGCGCACCGGCGGACGCGGACTTCGAGCAGCAGCTCGCCCTCGTCGCCGGCCTCGACATCCTGGGCGTCCAGGAGGCCAAGGACTGGAACCGCGGGCGGGAACGCCGGCTGCGCCGAGCGGCCCGCGTCCTGGGGATGGAGCCGCTGCTCACGCGGTCGGCCAACCACGGCTGCCACCTCGTCCTGTTCGTGCGGGCACCCCGCGTCCAGGTGGTGGAGCACACCCCGGACATCGGCGGCGGCTTCCACCACGCCGCCAGCCGCACGTTGATCGAGGTCGACGGCCACCGCATCACCGTCCTGCACACCCACCTCAACCCGTTCAGCCCCGAAGCGCGGCTGGCCGAGGCCGGGTGGCTGACGGAGTACGCGGAAGAAGGCCGCCGCACCCTGCTCCTGGGCGACCTCAACACCATCGGACCGGACGACCCGGCCCCGACAACTGGTCCGACGTCCCCTGGCACCTGTACTCCCCGCACCGCGAGATCCGGCCCGACGGCACGTACGGCGAGGCGGACCGCCGCGCGATCCGCGCCCTGTCGGTAGCGGGATACACCGACCCGCACGCCCACCTCGGGACACCCACCGCACCGACCACCGGGTACTGGCCGGACGCCGAGGAATGGATGCGCCGCAGCGACTACGTCCTCCTCTCCGAAGCCCTCACCCCCGCCCTGACCAACTGGACCGTCATCGACACCACGATCGCCCGCGCATCGAGCGACCACCTCCTCGGCATCGCCACCCTCGACCTGCAAAACCTCCTCCCGTGACGGCGCCCCAGGCCCCCTACACGGGAATGTGGGCGCAGGAGGGGGACGTGACGCCGTCGGTCCTCCTGGGCCGGTGCCCGCGGGGCTACCCACGGCTGACCTTCCGGGGCGAGCTGCCCCGCGACCGCGACCGGCACGGCGTCCTGTGGCGTCGGCAGAAGACCGCCCCGGCCGCGGCTCCCAGGTCACCGGACGCATCCACTCCCACCGCCAACGCCGCGCGATCGGGGGCATGTTGTGCCCTTTCGACGCCGCCCCGGCCGTGGGCGGACACCTCCTCCGCGGCGGCCCGCCGCACGTCTCCGAGTCCGACCAGGCCCTGTTCCTCCTCAGCGGCGACATACGCGAAGGGCACACCACAGCCGTCCCGCCGGTGTGCTGGCGGTGCGCCCCACGACTTGCCGGAGCCCGGCACCGCCAGCGCCGTCCCTACACCGCCGTGCTGGTGTCCGAAGTACGGCCCTGGGGCGTCGCCGGCCACCTCTATGACCCGATGTCCGTACCCCACCGCCCCACGAACGACGGCCTCATCCCCGTCCACTACCGCAGCTCCCCGTCCCGCTGGGTCGTCGCCCACCAGGCCCTGGTGTCCCTGCACGGCATCACCCCGTGCGCCTCCGGCTCCGCCCACCGCCTGACCCTTGTCAACCGTCGAGAACGCCTACCGGAAAGTACTGACCGGCGACTGCGGGGCTGCGCCGGACTTCTCTCCTCCATCGGAGGCCCATGTCCATCGCCCGTTCGCCGCCGCTGAGTCCACCGCCCGTCAGGGCTCCCCTGGTGACGGCTCTGACCCTGCCGAAGTGTCTGCCGGCGCGCGGGTGCGTGACTAACGTCCTCACAAGTGCGTTGTCGAGCCGCGACGTACGCAGTTCATCTGTCCCGCCGATCGCAGAGGTGCACCATGCTCCACGTCATGACCACGGACCACCCGGCCTGGAACGAGGCGAGCGACGGAACGTACGTCCGGCTCGTGCGCGCCGGCGCCGCGGTGTGGCTGGCCACCTGGGGCACGGCGGGTCTGGACCTGCGGTGTGTCGACGGTCCCGAGGACCGTAAACCGGTCGTCGTCACCACGGACCCGGCCGACCTGCCCGACCATGTGCCCGCCGGCATCCGAGCCCCCCTGAGAGCTCTGGGGGTCACTCACCGGTTGGCGAACCCGTGGCTGTGGGACGCGCTGACCACGGCGATCCTGCGGAAGGTGATCCGCGCCGCCCAGGCCCGCGCGCTCTACCGGCGGTGGTGCCAGGCGTACGGAACTTCGCTGGAGAGCCCGTACGGAACGCTCACCTTCGCACCGGGCCCCGAGCGTGTTCTCGCCCTCGCCGACGGCGAGTTCGACGCGATCGGCGCCAAGTTCCACCGGCCCACGCTGCGGGCCGCTGCCGCCGCCTACCGGGAGCACGCGTCGACCTGGGCCATGCTGCCGCTGGACGCGCTCATCCCCGCTCTGCAAACCATCGCCGGCGTCGGCCCGTGGGTCGCCTCAGCTGCCGCCTCGGACTTCACCGGCGACTTCGCCCGCTACCCGCACGGCGACCTCGCGGTGCGGACGTGGGCCGCGGCCCTCGCTCCCGACCACGCCTGGCCCACGGCCGCGAAGGCGAAGGACGCGGAGAAGGCGTTCGAACGGCACTGGCTGCGGATGGCCGGAGCCGGCGACCGCCGGGCCCTGCACACCCTCACCCTGACCACTCTCACGTGGGGATCTCACGTCCGCCTCCCGCACCAGGAGTAGCGGCCCGCCCCGCGTTCTTCCCCTCCGGATACACCCTGCAACGTCCCTGACCTTGGAGGATCTGGTGGAACAACGCCTCGCACACACCCTCATCAGCGGCGCCGACCCGGCGCGTCACCTCGACGCGCTGTTCGTCAACGCCCCACTGCGCGACTACGAACAGCGCCCCCGCGTCAACGACTACACCCTGCCCGTACTCGGCATGGCGTACATCGCCACCTACGCCCAGCAGGCCGGATACAACGTCGGCATCCTGGACGCCGAAGCCCACGGCCTCGGTATCCGGACCACGGCGGCGATCATCAACACCGTACGGCCCCGGTGGGTCGGCATGAACCTTCTCGCCCCCACCTACGCGATGTCGGCACGGATCGCCGCCGCCCTGGACCCGCAGATCGCGCTGATGGTCGGCGGCCACCACGCCAAGGCCATGCCGGACCGCATCCTCGCCGACCCCCGCATGGCCAACGTCCGCGCCCTCATCCTCGGTGAGGCCGAGCCCCGCGTCGTCGCCCTGCTGGAGGACGAACGGCGCCGCGCCGAGTTACCCGGCGTCCTGTGGCGCGACCCGCTGCTGGGCACGCACGCCGCCGGCATCCCCCGGCAGGGCACCGCAGCCACGCTCCTCGCCCCCGACGTCAACACCCTGCCCCTGGTCAACCGGGCCTTCCTGCCCCAGGACCCGTACACCGCGCCGGACGGGCGGATCGAGGCGAACATCGTCGGCAGCCGCGGCTGCCCCTACAACTGCACCTTCTGCGGCGCCGCCGTCAGCGCCAACCCCGACGTGACGATCCGCGTACGGCACCCCGAGTCGATCATCGAAGAACTCCACGCCCTGCACGACGAACACGGGGCCACCGCGTTCCGCTTCGTCGACGACCTGTTCCTCGGCGCGGGCCGGGTGATCACCGAGCAGATGGCCGCCTTCACCCGGCACGGCATCGGCGACCGCTACGTCTGGGACGCCACGGGACGGATCAACGTCCTCGACCGCCTCACCGACAGCGAACTCGACCACCTCGTGGCCAACGGGCTGCGCGAAGTCGCCCTCGGCATCGAATCCGGCAGCGACCCGGTTCTCCGCGCGATGGACAAACGCATCACAGCCGAGATGACCGAGCGCGTCACCGGCCGCCTTCTCGCACACGGCATCGGCGTCAAGGGCTACTTCATCCTCGGCTTCCCCGGCGAAGGCCCCCGCGACATCGAGGCCACCGTCCGGCACATCCGCACCCTCTGGGCCCTCGCCGACCGGCACGCCGGGCACTTCCGCGCGAGCGTCTTCGAATTCCGCCCCTACCCCGGCACCCCGGTATGGAAGACGCTCACCGACGCCGGCCACGACCCGGACACACTGCTGAACTACGCCGACATCGACCTCACCGACGACGGTGCCGACGAAAGCATGCGCCAGCGCGACGAGTTCAACTTCAGCGTCGGCATCCAGTTCGGCGGCGTGCCCCTCGCACAGGTGCGGTCCACCCTGGCGGCACTCACCCGGGAACAGCACGAGCGGAACACCACGGGAGCCGCCGCATGACACCGGGAGTCTTCCTCACCATCGACGGCCCCAGCGGCGTCGGCAAATCCACCACGGTCCAGGCACTCACCGACACCCTGCGCCACCGCGGCCACCAGGTACACCCGACGACCGAACCGTCCTCCTCCCGGCTCGGAAGCTTCACCCGGGCCCAGGCCAACCATCTCCACGGCAGGGCCCTGGCCTGCCTCGTCGCAGCCGACCGCTTCCACCACCTCGACACCGAGATCACCCCCGCCCTCCACGCCGGACACACCGTGGTCTGCGACCGCTACCTCGCCTCCACCCTGGTCCTCCAGCAACTCGACGGCGTCCCCGAGCAGTACCTCCTCGACCTCAACCGCGGCATCCGGCTCCCCGACCTCGCCGTCATCCTCACCGCCCCGGCGGCGACCGTCGCCGCGCGCCTCGCCGACCGGGGCGCCCGGCACCGCTTCCACAACGACCCGGACGGGCCCGCCCGCGAAGTCGCCCTCTACACACAGGCGGTCACCACTCTGGGCCGCCTCGGCGTCCCCGTCCTGCGTATCGACACCCGCGCGCTCACCCCCTCGGAGGTCGCAGTCCGTATCGCCGGTGCTCTGCCCGAACCGCCTGTACCGTCAGGCCCCTGAACGCACCGACGACACCGCAGGAACCATGAGCCCCGAACCAGCGCAGCCCGTGATCGACACCCACGTCATCCTCCGCGACGGCGACAAGATCCTCTTCTCCCAGCGCGGCGGGCCCTACGGCCACGGCCGATGGCACCTGCCCTCGGGCAAGCTCGATCGGGGCGAGCCTCTGACCGCCGGCGCCGTCCGCGAACTGTTCGAGGAAACCGGGATCCACGTCGCCCCCGACGATCTGCGCCTCGTGCAGGTGGTGCACCACAAACAGAGCGCCGCCATCGAACGCATCGGCTTCTTCTTCGAGGCCACGACGTGGATCGGAGAACCCGTCAACCGCGAGCCCGAGAAGTGCATGAGCCTCGAATGGTTCTCCGTGCACGAGCTGCCCGACGACATCATCGAATATCCCAAGGAAGGCATCGACGGGTACCTCAGCGGCACGGCCCCCCTCACACACCACGGATGGGACAACGCCGCCTGACACCGGCCAGGCGCGGTGGTACGCACCCCGCACGTACCACCGCGCCCGCACGGCAGGGGCCCTCGCGTCCCGGATCGGCACTCGCTCATCCCGGCTGAAGCGTGCCGTGACCCGAGCCCAGCGCGGGGCCCGCCCTTCCACGGCGGCGGAGACCGAGCACGCCGTACTGGCCGTCTGCACCGCCGACCTCCGCCTCGGCGGTCAGCGTGCCTGCCTGCCCCGGTCGGTGGCCGCACTGCTGTACTGCCGCGCCCACGGCCACACCCCCGCTCTCGTCCTCGGCGTCAAGCCCGGCACCACCGAGGTCCACGCCTGGCTGGAGGCCGAAGGCCGACCCGCCGGGGAACCGAGCGACCCGACCCGCACCTACACCCCTGTCACCCGATACAACTGCCAGGAGCACACGCACCGATGACCACCACCCTCGACTGGGCCCCCCGGGCCCAAGCCCTCACCGCCGACCTGCGCGCGAAGAACGCCCTCCGCTCCGAGCCCGTGGCGGCGGCCATCGAAGCGGTGCCCCGGCATCTGTTCATCGCCGGGCACTACGCCACCGGCCGGCACACCCCGGTCGACCCCGCCCAGCCCACGGAAGACCTGCTCCGCCTCGCCTACGCCGACCGCGGCATCATGACCCACACCCCCGCCGACGACGCCGGCGGCTTCTCCAGCACCTCGCAACCCTCCATCGTCGCCAAGATGCTCGAAGCCGCCCACCTGCGCCCCGGCATGCGCGTCCTGGAAATCGGCGCGGGCACCGGATGGACCGCGGCACTGATCGCCCACCTCACCGGCGCAGACGTCCACACCGTCGAAGCTTTCCCCCTCGTCGCCACCGAAGCCCGCGAAGCCCTCGCCCGCACCGGCAACCGGCACGTCACCGTCCACACCGAGGACGGCTACCTCGGACACCCCGAAGACGGCCCGTACGACCTGATCCTGGTGACCTGCGGCATCGCCGGCATCCCCCCGCACTGGCTCGACCAGCTCGCCCCCAACGGCGCCGTCCTCGCCCCCGTCGCCCACGGCGGCCTCCACCCGCTGCTCCGCGTCACCCGCACCGATGAGGGCGCCGCCGCCGGGCAGCTCGTGACCAACGCCGACTTCATGAACGCCACCGGCCCCCTCTACGCCGGAGCCACCACCTCGCCCGCCACCCGCGGACACCGCTTCCCGGCGCCGGAGTCCTTCGCCATCCGGCCCTTCCCCCGGGAACTGGACCTCCGAGGCTCCTACACCGACCTGTGGATGCACCTGGCGGCCCGCGACGCACGCACCACCTGCGCGGGCGCCGAAGGCACCACCGACTACACCGGATGCGCCCTCGTCGACGGCAACACTGCGGTGTACGTCCGGCCCAACGGGCTCCACTCCACACTCGATGCCGAAGCCCAGCAACTCGCCGACCAAGCGGTGCAGTACGTCACGGAATGGAACGACGAGGGCCGCCCCGAGCTCACGGCCTGGTCCTGCTCACTCAGCCCCGCAGGGACGACCGAACACCCTCTCCTTTTCCCGGCCGGTTGGATCCGCAAGCACAACTAATCCGCAGCTCACACCCCGTGAACGAAGAGCCTTCCCTCAGCGCACAGTTACCGCCGGATGGAGTTCCTTTGCCGCGCCACCCCGTGAACGACGTGATGCTCATCCTGCACCGAGCCGACGGGGCCGTGTGTCTCGCAGAACGGCGAGGCACCGGCTATGCCGACGGCCTGCTCAACCTCCCCAGCGGAAAAGTCGAACCCGACGAAGACATCTACGACGCCGTCATCCGCGAAGCCCGCGAAGAGATCGGCATCGACCTCGACCGCGAGTCCCTGCGCATCGTCCACACCATGTACTTCCGCAACCCCGAAGGCGCCACCCGCATCGGCTGGTTCTTCACCGCCACCCACTGGAGTGGCACCCCCGTCAACGCCGAGCCCCACAAATGCGCGGGCCTCAGCTGGCACCAGCCCGACCACCTGCCACCCCACACCGTCCGGTACAACGCCCTCGGCATCGTCCACCACCTCAAAGGCGAACCGTTCTCCAGTCACTGGCACGACCGGTCCGACCACCACGCCTGGAGGTAGCCGCCGCACTCCCCGCACGGCCGTCCCGAGCGGCAGCACCGCCCGGGACGGCACCGTCGGCGGCGACCGGGTTCCGCTACGGCAGCATCCAGGCGTCCGGCCGCAGAGCTGCGGAGCCAGGAGCTGCCGGCCCGCGCGGCGGGCCGGCAGCTCCCACTACCTCAGGATGATTCAGCGGCCTACTTCCACCAGCCGCTCCAACTGCCGCCGATGGACCGCTGGTTATGCCACATTTCGCCGTCGGTGCCCCGGGCGCTGACGTCAAGGGCACGGGAGTCGGACTGGTACTTGCTGAGGTGGGGGGCGCTCGTGAACACGCCGCCCATCGTCTGCCAGCCGCCCCAGTTGCCGTTGCCGTCGGTCCATCGGGTGTACATCGCCGAGTTGGTGCTGATGGCGAACTCCTGGCGCACGCCGTCGTCGTACCTCCAGCCCGCCACGGGGAAGTCGCAGATGACGGGGAGCCCCGCCACATTGCAGCCGCTGGCCTGTGCCGGAGCCGCGGAAACGGCGATACCCGCTACTGCGACGGCGGCGAGTACTGCCGCCTGCACCTTCTTCAACATGATCGGCCTTTCGGTATGTGCCGGGGCCCCGGAGCATCGGGGCGGAAGACGGGCGAGGACATCCACGCCCACGCCGCCACTCTCCCGCCCGGAGCTGGCGCATCTCTCACGTTCCGCTGACGCCCTTCTTGCCCGACCACTGCCTGTCCTGTCGCACACTCGCCTCGCTCCTGCACTCACCGAGAACCGGAACCTACACCCGCTATCCCCGATATGCACAAAATCACCCAATCGGAAAAAATATCCACATGAGTGGGCGAATAAGCGACCTGGACGAGGCGGCAGCCATCGCGTGTCGCCACCTCGCCCACGCCGGCACGGACACGTCTCCGGAGCCGATACCGGACGGCCCCGGCGCCGTCCGCTCCGTCATCGAGGCCGTACGCCGCCGCATCGGCGACCCGGCCGTCTACGGAGGCGCCGTCCGCGGACCGTACGTCCGCTGGACCATGGAGGACCGCACCCTCCTCCTGACACGGAACACCGCGACCACCCTGCACCTGACCGTCCGGGAACCACACGACCTGGCGGAAGCCGAACGGCAGCACTTCGAGCCCGACCTCCACGACATCGACTTCGCCCGCCTGCCGTACATGTGGCGCCTGCACCTACACCCGCCGTGGCCGCCACCGCCCCGTCTCCCCGCGGCCCCGGACTGGCTGACCCTGGAAGCATCCCTCGCCGCACTCCTGCGCAGCTGCGCCGTCTACGCCCCGCAGGTCCTCCCGCCCCGCGGGCACTTCGGCTTCAACATCACCACCTGGAGCACCGGAAGCGGCGACCGTACGGGCCGGACAGTGGGTATCGCCCAGAGCGGCCCGGACCTGACCGTGCTGGTGGACGACCGGGCCGGGCCCGAACCGACCCCCCACGACGAGATGCTGCAACGAGGCTGGGACCACCCACTCGCCGGCTGGTAAGGACACGACGTCCTCGACCCCGACGAGGCCGCCCACGCGGCCGAACTGCTGATCAACGAGCTACGCCTCGACGCACGCACCCCCACCGACCTGCACCTCACCGACACGACGGCGGACCCCGGCCGCCTCGTCATACCCGGCCTGGCAGTCGTCCCCGCCTGACGGGCAGGGGCTACTCCGCCGCGTCGTCGGGCTCCGGACGCCGCACGCGCCGCGACACGCCCCCACGACCCTCCAGGCCCCCGGATACACCCGTCCGCCGCTACCGGTACCGGCGCCCCGGCGTCAGCCACGTCACCGCCAGCAGCCCGCAGCCCTCTCCCTCACTGTCCTCCTCGCCAGGATCGTCCGGCGCCGGTGCCTGACGGACCTGCTCGATCTGCCGCTCGATACCCCGCAGGTTCTCCTGGAGGTCCATGGTCACGACGCCGTCGACGGTGACTTTCAACGGGTCTGCCAGCAGCTTCGCCCTGCGCTCCCCGAGCACTTCCAGCGCGACCGCCCGCGCCGACCTCAGCCGGAAGTACCGGCGTTCCAGGTCCGCGGGGTCGGCATCCGGGCCGAGCTGGGCGAGCAGCCACGACCGCTGGAACTCATCCACCCGTCTCACCTCTCCATCCTGCGGCCGTCTCCCGCCGCCGAGCAGACGCCGGCGGCGGAGAGGGCTCACGACTCGGCGGCAGCCGGGCGGCGCCGGGCTCCGACGAGCGGCGTACCACTCGCCGGGCGTTCCTCGACGCCAACGCGGCACTCCGAGAAGGACGCCGCGGGCTGCGGAAGGTCACCTCCGCGGCCACGATGCACCGGATCAACGACACGCTCTCCTCTGCTCTGACCTGGGGAAACAAGCGCGAGTCGGCGTTCTCCAAAAACTGAGCAGCCCTAGTAGAGCTTCCCCCCACCTCCCGCCCGAAGCCGATCGTGTGGACACCGGAACGTGTCGCGCATTGGAAACGCACGGGTGAGAAGCCTGGACCGGTCATGGTCTGGACCCCCGAGCAGACCGGGCAGTTCCTCGACGGCGTCCGGGACGACTGGTTCTACGAGCTGTGGCACGCCTTCGTCTTCAACGGCCCCCGCCGAGGCGAGATGGCGGCTCTGCCCTGGGCCGGAGGTCGATATAGATGCCCGCTGGATGCGCATCTCCCAGCAGATCGTGGAGGTCGCCTACAAGCTGTACGGCGAGGCCCCGAAGGCTGACAGCGTCCGCACACTCAAGCTCGGCGCGGAAACAGTCGACAACCTGATCGCCTTCCGCGCGAAGCAGGAGCAGAAGCGGCAGGAGTGGGGGGCCGCCTACGTCGAGAGCGGCCGGGTGTGGACGCACGAGAACGGCGAGGCGCTGCATCCCGGCTGGATCTCCCGGCGGTTCAAGCGGCTCGTGGAGCTGTCCGGCCTGCCCCCCGTCCGGCTCCACGATCTGCGGCACCTCGCCGCCACCCTCTCCCTCCTCGCCGGCCACGACATCAAGATCGTCCAGGAAAAGCTGGGCCACGCCTCCCGGCAGATCACCTCCGACACCTACCCGAGCGTCCTGCCCGAGATGATGCAGGCCGAGGCTGAATCGGTCATGGCCATGGTTCCGCGTGCCATTCCGTACACGGTGCGCACCCCGCTGAAGATCCCGGCAGTGGCCTGGCGGGACGGCCTCGCCATCTTCTACGCCCACGGAGCGCGGCTCTCAGGCACCTCCTGGGCCGTTGGCGCCCAGCTCGAACCCGGCTCCGACCCTGTCGGCATGATCAGCCTGGACGGCCGAAGCCAGAGCGACGCCACCGACGCCGCAGCGAAGTGGGTCCGGGACCACTGTGCGACGGACCACCTGGAGCTGCTTCGGGTCGAGAACTTCAGCGACCAGTACCCCGAGGATCAGCGGCCGTACTTCGCCCTCGTCCGCTTCACCGTGGCCCGCTCCGAGGACTCAGGCCCGGAGATCCCGGTGCTGCCGACCGGCCTGGAGCCCGCCTCGGGCAAGAAGGCCCGCCGGCCGTCGAGCCGGTCCCGGAAGCCTCGGGAGACGCCCTCTGTCCACTGATCCGTTCCCGCGTCCACTGAGCGTCCACTGGATCTTGGTCTGAGCGAGTGAGCGCGGGCCGCCACTGCGGAGTGGCGCCCGCGCTCTCACGTTTGTGCAGGTAGAAACGTTATGACGTCTCCACCTCACGGTGGGGCAGGTGGGGCTCGAACCCACGACCGACGGATTATGAGTCCGCTGCTCTGACCGGCTGAGCTACTGCCCCCACACGGCGCGCCGCGCACAAATGTGCGCGCCGTCTGCCGCAGCATAGCCGCTCATACGATCTGCTGCCCGTGTGGGCTGCCGTCCGGCGGCTGTGCACGATCAACAGGACTTCGCCCGTGGGACGTTCGGTTCCCCGCACATGGAAAAGGACCCCTTTCGGGGCCCTTTTCTCCACTGCTCCCCCGACTGGACTCGAACCAGTAACCCTCCGGTTAACAGCCGAATGCTCTGCCAATTGAGCTACAGGGGATCGCGCTCCCCCGACTGGACTCGAACCAGTAACCTGCCGGTTAACAGCCGGCTGCTCTGCCAATTGAGCTACAGGGGAATGCTGCGTGTGCCTCGAATGCTTCGCCGACCGGAACTCCGGACGGCGTGCGCTCGCTGCGACACATACATTAGCGCAAGCAGGGGGGTGCTCCGCCAATCGGTATCGCCACAGGTGATCACCGGCCCCGCAGGGCAGGCGCGCGGCACAGCCCGCAGGTCCGGTGCACCGGCACCGGACGCGACCGGACGCCACCGGCGGACGGCGCCCCGGCGGAGGCGGCACCCCTCCCCGGCGGACGCGCCGCCGACGACACAGAAGGGTGGAGCGATGCGCTACCGGCTCACGTTCATCGCGGGACTGGCCGTCGGATACGTACTCGGCACGCGGGCCGGACGGGAGCGGTACGAGCAGCTGCGCCGTGCGGCCCGGCGGGTCGCGGAGAATCCCGCGGTGCGCAACAGCGCCGAGTCGGCCGCGCTGGGCGGCCGGGAGGTGGCGACGCGGGCGTTCGGCAAGGTTTCGGCCAAGGTCGGCGACCGTATGCCGCAGGCGGTCACCGACCGGGTCCGCTCCCTGCGTGAGCAGCGCGAGGACGATCTGGACGACTGGGGGACGAGCAACACCTGACGGCGCGGCGCCCTTCCCTGGCGGGGCCTGTCGTAAACCCTGGCGCGTCCCCGTGCCGCCGGATGGGGCATCATCTGGGGGCATGGGGAAAGTCGCCGGGTTGGACAGTTCTTCCGAGTGCACACGGATCGTGGTCTGCGATACCGATACCGGTGCCGTCATCAGGCGGGGGTACGCGCCGCACCCCGTCGAGAAGGGGCCCGAGGTCGACCCTCAGGCGTGGCTGATGTCACTGGGCGAGGCGGCCGGCAACGGGCTGCTCGAAGGGGTCCAGGCGATCGGCGTCTCGGCGCAGCAGCACGGGCTGGTCCCGCTGGACGCCGAGGGCGGCGTGGTGCGGCCGGCGCTGGTGGGCAACGACCGGCGGGCGCAGAGCGCCGCGGCCGACCTGACGGACTCGCTCGGCGGGCGGGCCGCGTGGGCGCAGGCCGTCGGCGCGGTGCCGCAGGCCGCGCACCCGGTGACCAAGCTGCGCTGGCTGGCCCGGAACGAACCGGCGAACGCCGCCCGGATCGCCGAGGTCATGCAGCCGCACGACTGGTTGGCCTGGCAGCTGCTGGGCCGCCCGGCGCGGCGCACCACGGACCGCGGCGGCGCCTCCACCACCGGCTTCTGGTCGGCGGCGACCGAGGCGTACCGGCCCGAACTGGTGGAGCTGGCGCTCGGCCATCAGGTACGGCTGCCGGAGGTGCTCACCCCTTGGGGGACGGCGGGCTTCACACCGGAGGGGCTGCTGATCTCCGCCGGGACGGGCGAGACGATGGCCGCGGCCTTCGGGCTGGGCGTGGGCGTCGGCGACGCGGTGATGTCGCTGGGCGCGTCCGGTTCGGTCTTCAGCATCCACCACGAGGCGCTGGCCGACGCGGAGGGGACGATCACCTCGTTCGCCGACGCGACCGGCCGTCATCTCCCGGTGGTGCACACCAGCAACGCGGTACGGGTGCTGCGCGGCGCCGCCGAGATGCTCGGCACGGACCTGGAAGGGCTGTCGGAGCTGGCGCTGAAGTCGACGCCCGGTGCGTACGGCATGGTGCTGCTGCCGTATCTGGAGGGCGAGCGGACGCCTCATCTGCCGCACACCGCGGGGTCGTTGCACGGCATGCGCCGGGAGAGCATGAAGCCGGAGCACCTGGCACGGGCGGCGGTCGAGGGGATGCTCTGCGGGCTCGCCGACGCGCTGGACGTGCTGCGCGGCCGGGGTGTGGCCGTCAACCGGGTCTTCCTGCTCGGCGCGGCGGCGGAGCTGACCGCGGTGCAGGCGGTGGCGCCCGCGCTCTTCGGTGTGCAGGTCGTGGTGCCGCAGCCGGCCGAGTACGCGGCGCTGGGCGCGGCGCGGCAGGCGGCGTGGGCGCTGGGCGCGGCGCACGGCACGCTGCCCACCGCCGAGCCGGGTGGTCCGTCCCAGCCGCCGCAGTGGCCGGCCGCCGCGAGCCAGGTCTTCGAGCCGGGTGAGGAGCTGCCGGTGGGCCAGGCGGTGCGCCAGCAGTACGCGGCGGTGCGGGACGAGGCGTATCCGGGGGCGTTCGCCGCTTCGGTGCCCGCGCAGGAGGCGTTCGTACCGGAGGGGTGAAGCGGGCGGAGGGAGCGGCGGGCGTCAGTCGAGGTAGCCGCGGAGCTGGTCGGCGTAGGCGTGGTCGCGGAGTTTGCCGAGGGTCTTGGACTCGATCTGGCGTATGCGTTCGCGGGTGACGCCGAAGAGGCGGCCGACCTCCTCCAGGGTGCGGGGGCGGCCGTCGGCGAGTCCGTAGCGGAGCTGGACGACGCGGCGTTCGCGTTCACCGAGGGTGGACAGGACGGCGTCGAGATGTTCGCGCAGGAGGAGGAAGGCGGCGGATTCGGCGGGTGAGGGGGCGTCGCCGTCCTCGATGAGGTCGCCGAAGGAGACGTCGTCCTCCTCGCCGACCGGGGCGTGCAGCGAGACCGGTTCCTGGGCCAGGCGCAGGATCTCCGCGACGCGTTCGGTGGTCAGGCCGAGGTGGGCGGCGATCTCGTCATGGGTCGGCTCGCGGCCGGTCTCCTGGAGGATGCGGCGCTGGGTGCGGACCACGCGGTTGATCAGTTCGACGACGTGCACCGGGACGCGGATGGTGCGGGCCTGGTCGGCGAGGGCGCGGGACATCGCCTGGCGGATCCACCAGGTCGCGTACGTGGAGAACTTGAAGCCGCGGGCGTAGTCGAACTTCTCGACGGCGCGGATCAGGCCGAGGTTGCCCTCCTGGACGAGGTCGAGCATGGTCAGGCCGCGGCCGAGGTAACGCTTGGCGACGGAGACGACGAGGCGGAGGTTGGCCTCGATCAGACGGCGTTTGGCCATCCGGCCGCGGACCACCAACGTGTCGAGGTCCTCGGCGAGTCGGGAGTCGAGGTCCGGGGTGCGGGCCAGCTTCTCCTCGGCGAAGAGCCCGGCCTCGACGCGGCGCGCGAGGTCGACCTCGTCGGCGGCGCTGAGCAGCGGGATGCGCCCGATCTCGCGGAGGTACTGACGGAATAGGTCGGCGGACGGCCCCGCCGCCTCGGGGCGCGGCGGCGGCCCGGGGACGGCCTCCTCCTCGTCCTCGGGGGCGGCCGGGGCCCCGGGGTCGTCCGGGAGACGCCCGGTCTCCGGCGACGGGGGCGGGCCGCCGCGGGCGGGGCCGGTGGGCTGGGCGGGGACGCGGAGCGGGCGGGGGCCGCGGCGGCGGGCCGGGGCCTCCTCCCCCTGCGGCAGGGTCGTCCCGGTCGCGGCCTGCGGGGCGCCGGGCGTCCCGGGGAGGATCTGGCTCTGCACGGGGGCGACCTCCAGGGGATTCGCTGCGCGGGCGGCGGGCTCCGGGAGCGGCGGCGGGCCGGCCGTCGTACCGCGAGGGGCCGCGGGCGGGAAGCGGGTGCGCGGGAGCGGATGGGGCGCGGCTGGCTCGCGCACCACTCCTCAGTGTGGAGTACGACACAGGGCTGCCACGAGGGGCGTGCGAGCACTTTCTGAGTTCGTTCCGTGACCGTACGGCTACGCCGGGGTGTCGGGCGGAGCGCGCCGTCCAGGTGTGCGGGGCGCGGGGGGCTCGTGGGGGTGTGGCGTCGTGGGTGAGGAGCCGGACGGATCGGGCTCGGTGGCCCGGGTGGAGGCTGTGGTGGGTGGCCGAGAGCGGGCGAGCGGGGCGGGGCGAGCCACCGGGGCAGCGGGCCTGGGGCCGGCGGGGCCGGGCCGGGGAGCGTGACCGGGCCGCCGGGGCAGGGCGGTCCGGTCGGCACCGAAGCGACGGCGGGGCCAGGGTGACGCGCGGTGGGAGGGAGGCGGCGGCCGGGCGGGAGAGCCGGGACGCCAGGACGGGCACCTCAAGCCGGGCGCCCGGAGGGTGGCGGGACGCTCGGGGAGGCCCGAGGCGGCCCCGCCTCTACAGCGCCGCGTAGCCGCGTTCGCGGAGGGACTGGCCGTACTGCTGGAGGACCCAGAGTTCGTTCTGGACGGCGGTGAGGTGGTCGGGGTCGGCTCGGGGGCCGAGGCGTTGGAGGGTGCTGCGGATCTCGGTGACGCGTTGGTTGACGGCGGCGAGGCGGACAGCGACGAGCTGGACTCCGGCGTAGGCCTCGTCGGGGTCGCGGCGGGTGTGCAGCGGCTCGACGATCAACTCGGTGACCAGGGCGCGGACGGTGTCGTCGGGGGCGGCCTCGCGGACCCGCTGGACGTAGCCGTCGTCGTGCGAGGCGGCGCCGCCGGCGTCCTCGATGCAGCGGCGGACCACGGCGTAGGGCGGGGCGGTGAACTCGTCGGTGCCGTACGCGTCGAAGGCCGGGGAGACGAGGTCGGGGCGTTGGAGGGCGAGCTTGAGGAGTTCGCGTTCGACGCGGTGGGCGGGGCTGCGGAGGTTGAGCGCGGGGCCGCGCGGGCCGGGAGCGGGGGCCTCGGGGCCGGGCGGCGGGGTCTGGCCGCGGGGGGCCCGGCGGGGCGGGCCGTCGCCGCCGTCGCGGCCGCGCTCGCGGGCCCAGCGGGCGAGCTGGGCGACGCGGCGGACGACGAACTGGGTGTCGAGGATGCCGAGCATCCCGGCGAGCTGGACGGCGACCTCGTGCTGGGCGCCGCTGTTCTTGATGCGGGCGACGACGGGCGCCGCCTCGTCGAGGGCGGCGGCGCGGCCCGCGGGGGTGTCCAGGTCGTAGCGGCTCACGATCTGGCGGAGGGCGAACTCGAAGAGCGGGGTGCGGGGTTCGACGAGATCGGCGACGGCGGCGTCGCCCTTGGCGAGGCGCAGTTCGCACGGGTCCATACCGTCGGGGGCGATGGCGATGTACGTCTCGGCGGCGAACTTCTGGTCGTCCTCGAAGGCGCGGAGGGCGGCCTTCTGACCTGCGGCGTCACCGTCGAAGGTGAAGATCACACGGGCCGAGCCGTTGTCCATCAGCAGCCGGCGGAGGATCTTGATGTGGCCCTCGCCGAAGGCGGTGCCGGAGGTGGCGATGGCGGTGGTGATACCAGCGAGGTGGCAGGCCATGACGTCGGTGTAGCCCTCGACGACGACCGCGCGGGAGGTCTTGGCGATCTCCTTCTTGGCCAGGTCGATGCCGTACAGGACCTGGCCCTTCTTGTAGATCGGGGTCTCGGGGGTGTTGAGGTACTTGGGGCCGTTGTCGTCGTCGCGGAGCTTGCGGGCGCCGAAGCCGACGACCTCGCCGGAGATGTCGCGGATCGGCCACATCAGGCGGCCGCGGAAGCGGTCGATGGGGCCGCGGCGGCCGTCCTGGGAGAGGCCGGAGAGGATCAGCTCCTTGTCGGTGAAGCCGCGGCCGCGCAGGAAGCGGGTGAGGTGGTCCCAGCCGGCGGGGCTGTAGCCGACGCCGAAGTGCTGGGCGGCGGCCTGGTCGAAGCCGCGCTCGGCGAGGAAGCGGCGGCCGATCTCGGCCTCGGGTGAGTCCAGCTGCTCGGCGTAGTAGGCGGCGGCGGCCTTGTGGGCCTCGACCAGGCGGGTGCGCTCGCCCTGCTGGCGGCCGGGGGCGTAGCCGCCCTCCTCGTAGCGCAGGGTGATGCCCGCTTGGGCTGCGAGGCGCTCGATGGTCTCGGCGAAGGAGAGGTGGTCGATCTTCATGATGAAGTCGACGGTGTCGCCGCCCTCCTGGCAGCCGAAGCAGTGGTAGAGCCCCTTGGCGGTGCTGACGTGGAAGGACGGGGACTTCTCGTCGTGGAACGGGCACAGGCCCTTGAGGTTGCCGCCTCCGGCGTTGCGGAGCTGGAGATACTCGGACACGACGGCGTCGATCGGGACCGCGTCCCGCACCGCCTTCACGTCGTCATCGTTGATCCTGCCTGCCACGCATGAATTCTACGGCCGGGCGCCGACAGTCCTGTCCGGGCCGCCGGGTCAGGGTGCGGCCGGGGCGCCGTCCATCAGCTCCAGGAAGCGGTCGAGGGCGATGTTGCCGCCCGAGACGATCACGCCGACGCGGGGCGGGAGCGCGTCGATCCGGCCGCTGAGCAGGGCGGCGAGGGCGCAGGCGCCGCTGGGTTCGGTGACGATCTTGAGGCGTTCGAAGGCGAAGCGCATGGCGGCGCGGATCTCGTCGTCGGTGACGAGTGCGACGGAGTCGAGAAGCCGCCGGTTGATCGCGAAGGTCAGCTCGCCGGGCGTCTCGGTGGCCTGGCCGTCGGCGATCGTGCGCGGTACGGGGAGGGTGACGCGCTCCCCGGCGGCCAGGGAGCGCGCGGTGTCGTCGCCCGCCTCGGGCTCCACGGCGATCATGCGGATACCGGGGACGAGGGCGGTGGCGACGGTGGCGCAGCCCGCCGTCAGGCCGCCCCCGCCGGCCGGTGTGAGCAGCGCGCCGAGCGGCCCGGTCTCCTCGATCAGCTCCAGGGCGGTGGTGCCTTGACCTGCGATGACGTCGGGGTGGTCGAAGGGCGGGACGAGGGCGAGGCCACGCTCCTCGGCCAGGGCGCGGCCCAGGGCGGTGCGGTCGCCGGTGTAGCGGTCGTACGTGACGATCTCGGCGCCGTAGCCCTCGGTGGCCTCGCGCTTGGAGCGCGGGGCGTCCTCGGGCATCAGGATGACGGCGGTGGTGCCCAGCTCGCGGGCGGCGAGGGCGACGGCCTGGGCGTGGTTGCCGGAGGAGTAGGCGGCGACGCCGCGGCGGCGCTGTTCGGGGGTGAGGCGGGCGAGGGCGTTGTAGGCGCCGCGGAACTTGAACGCGCCGGTGCGCTGGAAGGACTCGCACTTGACGTGGACCTCGGCGCCCACCAGCGCGTCCAGGGTGCGCGAGCGCAGCACGGGGGTGCGGTGGGCGACGCCCGCCAGCCGGGCCGCGGCCTCCCGGACGGAGCCGAGGGTGACGGCCGCGGGGCCGGCGGGCGGGACGGGGCCGCTGGGGCCCGGGGTGCGAGCGTTCATGGCGGCACGCTACGGGAGCAGGCTCTCCAGCGGTACCGCCGGGTCGGCCAGGGCCGCGGGGTCCAACGGGTGGCCGGAGCGGATGAGTTGCTGGATCGGGCCGGTGACGTCCCAGACGTTGACGTTCATCCCGGCGAGCAGCCGCCCTTCGGACAGCCAGAACGCGATGAACTCGCGTTTGGCGACGTCACCACGGCAGACGACCTGGTCGTACGAGCCGGGCGGGGCGTAGCCGGAGTACTCCATGCCGACGTCGTACTGGTCGGAGAAGAAGTACGGGACGCGGTCGTAGGTGACGTCCTGGCCGAGCATGGCGCGGGCGGCGGCGGGGCCGCCGTTGAGGGCGTTGGCCCAGTGCTCGACGCGGACGCGGGTGTCGAGGAGCGGGTGGTCGGCGGCGGCGACGTCACCCGCGGCGTAGATGTGCGGGTCGGAGGTGCGCAGGGCCGCGTCGACGGCGATGCCGCCGCCGGTGGCGCGGTCGGCGAGGGCGAGTCCGGCCTGTTCGGCGAGGGAGGTGCGGGGGGCGGCGCCGATGGCGGCGAGGACGGCGTGGGCGGGGTGCTCCTCGCCGTCGTCGGTGCGGACGGCGAGGACCATGCCGTCCTGGCCGACGATCTCGGTGAGGCGGGCGCCGAAGTGGAAGCGGACGCCGTGCGCGCGGTGCAGATCGCCGAAGAGGTCGCCCAGTTCGGGGCCGAGGACGGGGTGCAGCGGGGTGGGCTCGGCCTCGACGACGGTCACCTCGGCGCCGTAGGAGCGGGCCGCGGCGGCGACTTCGAGGCCGATCCAGCCGGCGCCGGCGATGACGAGGTGGCCGTTGTCGCGGCCGAGGGAGGCGAGGACGCCGCGCAGCCGCTCGGCGTGGGCGAGGCGGCGCAGGTGGTGGACGCCGGCCAGTCCGGTGCCGGGGATGTCGAGGCGGCGCGGTTCGGCGCCGGTGGCGAGCAGCAGCTTGTCGTAGACGATGAGGGTGCCGTCGCCGAGGCGGACGGTGCGGGCCTCCGGGTCCAGGCGGACGGCGGGCTGGCCGAGGTGGAGTTCGATGTCGGCGCCCGCGTACCAGGCGGGTTCGTGGACGAAGACGCTGTCGCGCTCCTCCTTGCCGAGCAGGTATCCCTTGGACAGCGGCGGGCGTTCGTACGGGTGGTCGCGTTCGTCGCAGATGAGGATCACCCGTCCGGTGAAGCCCTCGGCGCGGAGGGTCTCGGCGGCTTTCGCGCCGGCCAGGCCACCCCCGACGATGACGAACGTCTGGTGTGCTTCGACCACTTGCTTCCTCCTCGTTGTCGGTGCCGTACGTCCGCTGCCGCGGGCCGTGCGCGTCGCCGATCGTTCCCCCGCTGTTCGGTCCCCCGGTTACGCTCCCCCGTTCTCCGTCCTCGTTACCGTGTTTCGCCGTCGCGCGACGGTGCGGGTGTCGCGCCGGGCGACACCCGCGTGGGTGGGCGCCCCGGACGCGGTCGCGCGGTCCGAGCCTCCCGCACGGCGGGGGCGGACGGAAGGGTCCGGTCCGGCGCGTCATCGGGTGGCGAGGTCAGCGCGTGCCGGGGGCGCGGGTGAGGCGGGCGTGGAGGCTGCGGGCCGAGGCGTCGGTGAGGGCGGCGATCTGGTCGATGACGACGCGCAGCCGGGCGGTGTCGCCGGCCTCCTCGAAAAGTGACCGGAATTGGGGGTCGAGGCCGTCGGGGGCGCGGCGCAGCAGGGCCTCGGCGAGCTCGGTGAGGACGATGCGCTGGTCGGCGCGGAGGGCTTCCTGGTCGGGGCGTTGCATGACGTAGCGGTCGGCGACGGCCTTGAGGACGGCGCACTCCAGGCGGGTGTCCTCCGGGACGACGAGCGAGGCGGCGTACCGGGTGAGGCGGCCGGTGCCGTACGCGGCGCGGGTGGCGGTCTCGGCGGCGGTGCAGAAGCGGCCGATGAGCTGGCTGGTGGCGTCCTTCAGGCGGGCCTGGGCGAGGGCGGAGCCGTCGTAGCCGTGCGGCCACCACTCCTGGTCGAGGAGGCGGTCGAGGGCGGCGGCCAGGGCTTCGGGGTCGGCACCCGGGGCGTAGCGGCGGGCGGCGACGGCGAAGATCTCGGCGCGTTCGGCATCGGCGAGCAGGAGGTTGGGGTCGAGGTGGCCGGCGTGCAGTCCGTCCTCGACGTCGTGGACGGAGTAGGCGACGTCGTCGGACCAGTCCATGACCTGGGCCTCGAAGCTGCGGGCGGCGCCGGGGGCGCCCTCGCGGTACCAGGCGAAGACCGGCAGGTCGTCCTCGTAGACACCGAATTTGGGCGAGTCCGGGTCGGTGGGGTGACCGCCCCGGGGCCAGGGGTACTTGGTGGCGGCGTCCAGGGCGGCGCGGGTGAGGTTGAGTCCGACGCTGACGGGGGTGCCGTCGGTGGTGGTGCGGAACCGTTTGGGCTCCAGGCGGGCGAGGAGGCGGAGGGACTGGGCGTTGCCCTCGAAGCCGCCGCAGGGGGCGGCGACCTCGTTGAGCGCCTGTTCGCCGTTGTGCCCGAAGGGCGGGTGGCCGAGGTCGTGGGCCAGGCAGGCGGTCTCGACGAGGTCCGGGTCGCAGCCGAGGGCGGCGCCCAGTTCGCGGCCCACCTGGGCGCACTCCAGGGAGTGGGTGAGGCGGGTGCGGGGGCTGGCGTCCCAGAGGTGGGTACGGGCGCCGGGCGTGACGACCTGCGTCTTCCCGGCGAGGCGGCGCAGGGCGGCGGAGTGCAGGACCCGCGCCCGGTCCCGTTGGAAGGCGGTGCGGCCGGGGCGTTTGTCCGGTTCGGTGACCCAGCGTGCGGCGTCCGCCGGGGTGTAGCCGGGGGTGGCGGACGGCGGACCGGACGGCGCGCGATGGTCCGGGTGCGCCCCCGGAGTCTCCTCACGGCCGGTGTCGTTACGGCCGGTGTGTGCAGGAATGCCCGTCATACGGCGACGGTAGCCGCCCTGGTGGAGTACCGGGCGGAACCGTCGCCTCCGGGAACATCTCCGGCGGCCGGGCCTTCCCCTCGGGCGAGCGCCTCGTCGTAGCGGTGCAGCAGCAGGCGGGCCAGGGCCGGGTGGTCGCCCAGCGGGGCGGCGGCGGTGTCCGGTGCGGCGGCGGCGCACCGGGCGGCGAACAGTCCCGGGGCGGTGAAGCACCCGGCGACGGCGATCCGGCGGTGTCCCCGGGCGGCCAGCGCGCGGACCGCCCCGGGGACGGTGGGTGTGGCGGCGGAGGCGTAGCCGGGAACGACGGGGAGGCCGCCGAGGCGGGCCGACAGGAGCGCGGCGACGGCTTCGGTGCCGGCGGCGGAGCGCGGGGCCCGGGATCCGGCGGCGGCGAGGACGACGGCGGTGTGGGCGGGGCGGCCGGGCGCGGCGTACCGGGTGAAGCCGGCTTCGGTGAGGCGGCCGTGCAGCGCCTCGGCGAGCAGCGGGTGCGGGCCCAGGGGCGCGGCGATCCGGCCGTCCAGGTGCGGGGCGGCGGCGAGGGCGGCTGGCAGGTCGTGGGTGACGTGGTGGCCGGGGGCGAGGAGCAACGGCACGAGGACGGCGTCGCCGCGCAGCCCGGCGAGGGTGTCGGCGAGCAGCGGCCGGGCGAGCCCGAGGTGGCCCAGCCGGACGGGCAGCCCCGGGCGGAGCGCCCGGACCCGCGCCAGCAGCGCACGGACGGCGGGCAGGGCCTCCGGGTCACGGCTGCCGTGGGCGACGGCGACGAGGACGGGGGCGCTCGGGGCGTGGCCCCGGGGGACGGCGGCGGAGGTCGAGCGTCCGGGGGCGGGGGTCGGTCCGCCCGGGGACGGGCCGTACGGGAGTGAACCGTACGGGGCCGGTCCGTGGGAGGGCGGGTGGGCCGGGCCCGGTCCTGCCGGGCGTGGGGGTGCCGGGGCCGGTCTGCCTGGCTCCGGTCCGCCCGCGTTCGGTCCGGCCGGGGGCGGCGGTGTGTCGGAGTCCGGTCCGCCCGGGGGTGGACCGCCCAGGCCCGGTGCCTCGGAGTCCGGTCCGCCCAGGGGTGACCCGTAGGGGGCCGGTCCGCCGGGCGCGTACGGGGTTGCGCCCGGTGGGCGGAGCGGGGTGCGGGGGTGGGGCGCCGTCATGGGGTGAGGCTGCCGAGTGGGCGTTTCGGGGGCGTTTCCCGAGCGGGAACGCGCGGTAACCGGGGGCGCCTCCCACGGGAAGGGGGTGTGAGAGGGCGGAACCGGGGGCGCGGGGCGGTGGCGCCGCGCCCCCGGTGCGGGGCTGCTTGGCCACCGGGTGCGGGCCGCCCCGTGCGCCGGGCCGGGGGCCTCGCCATCGGGTGCGCGGGCGCCTCGGACGCCGGGCCGGGGGCTTGCCATCGGGTGCGCGGGGCGCGGGGCACCCGGTACGGGCCCGGGGCCGCTCGACGCACTCCCGGGCACCGCTCTCTCCCGCGCATCGACCGGGCTCGCACCCCGGGCCCGGCTCCGTACGCGTCCCCGCTCCCGCCCCCGCCACTACCCCCGGCGCGCTTCCGCCGCCTCCTCGTGCGCGTCGATCTCCTTGAGGTACTTCTCGCGGGTCGGCTCGTCCAGGAAGGCGGCGTGGAAGGAGTTGCGGGCCAGGGTGCGGAGGGTCGCGTCGTCCAGGTGGAGGGCGTCGCGGACGGCGGTGAAGTTGTCGTCGGCGTAGCCGCCGAAGTAGGCGGGGTCGTCGGAGTTGACGGTGACCAGCAGTCCGGCGTCGAGCATGGCGGGCAGCGGGTGGTCGGCGAGGTCGTCGATGACGCGCAGCCGGACGTTGGAGAGCGGGCAGACGGTCAGCGGCGTCCGCTCGGCGGCGAGGCGGGCCACCAGGCGCTCGTCCTCCATGCTGCGCACGCCGTGGTCGACGCGGTCCACGCCGAGGATGTCCAGCGCCTCCCAGACGTACGCGGGCGGGCCCTCCTCACCGGCGTGCGCGACGCACTTGAGCCCCGCCTCGCGGGCGAGTGCGTAGACCTCGCGGAACTTCGACGGCGGGTGGCCGACCTCGGCGGAGTCGAGGCCGACGGCGGTGATGCGGTCGAGGTGTGGGCGGGCCGCCTCGAAGGTGGCGAGGGCCGATTCGGCGCTCTCGTCGCGCAGGAAGCACATGATCAGGCGGGTGGTGATGCCGTGGCGTTCGGGGGCGGCGTCGAGCGCGCGGGCCAGACCGCCGATCACGGTGGCGAGGGGGACACCGCGGGCGGTGTGGGCCTGCGGGTCGAAGAAGATCTCGGCGTGCCGGACGCCCTGGGCGCGGGCGCGGGTGAGGTAGGCGTCGGCGAGGTCGTGGAAGTCGTCCTCGGTACGCAGGACGGCCATCAGGGCGTAGTAGAGGTTCAGGAACGACTGCAGGTCGGTGAAGGAGTAGGCGCGGCGCAACTCGTCGCGGGTGGCGTACGGCAGGGTGACGCCGTTCCGCTCGGCGAGGGCGAAGGCCAGCTCGGGCTCCAGGGTGCCCTCGATGTGCAGATGCAGTTCGGCCTTGGGAAGCGGCGCGGGGGCGGGGGCTGCGGGCGGGGAGGAAGGCACGGTCACACCTGTTCTGCGGTACGGATCGGGGGCCGGTCGGCGAATTCGCCCAGGTTAACGGTGGTGGGGGACATTACGGACGGTGGGCCGGTGGCCGGTCGGCCGGGGGCGGCGGGCCCGGTCGCGACCGTCCCGGGCCGTCCGGGCGGGGGCGCGTCGGAGTGCGGCCGCCCGTACCGGTGGCGCGGCCCGGCTGCAACCGGGCCGGGCCGTTCTGCGTCGCTCACGGAGGTGCGGGCCGGTGGCGGCCCCGGGGAGCGGAGGAGCGGGATGCGGTGGCCGAGGTGGCGGGTGCGGTGGCGGTTGCCGCGGACCCGGCGGGGACAGCGGCGTGCCTACCAGGTCACGGTGGCGCTGACGGTACTGGCGCTGGCCCCGGCGACCTGGCTGAACGTCTCCGCGGGGCCGCGCGTACGGGCGCTCGACGAGGTGCCGCGCGCCCCCGTGGCGGTGGTGTTCGGCGCGGGGCTCTGGGACGGTGAGCCGTCGCCCTATCTGGCGGACCGGCTGGACGCCGCCGTGCGGCTCTACCGGAGCGGCACGGTCCGGGCGCTCCTGGTGACCGGCGACCACAGCCGGACCGACTACGACGAGCCGGACGCGATGCGCCGCTATCTGGTGCGCCACGGCGTCCCGGGGCGGCGGATCGTCGGGGACCACGCCGGGTTCGACACCTGGGACTCGTGCAGCCGGGCCCGCCGGATCTTCGGCGTCCGGCGCGCCGTGCTGGTCAGCCAGGGTTTCCACATCCGGCGGGCGCTGGCCCTGTGCACGGCGGCGGGGATCGACGCGTACGGCGTGGGCGTCGCCGCCCCGCACGACGTGACCTGGCTCTACGGCGGCGTACGGGAGATCGCCGCGGCGGGGAAGGCGGCGGCCGACGCGGCTCTCCGGCCCGACCCGCACTTCCTGGGCCCGCACGAACCAGGGCTGACGGCGGCGCTGCGGTAGGGCGGCGGGCGGCCGGGGCGCCCCGGTGCGGCTGCCTTCCGGGGCAGGCGCGTCCGGGGCGCCCCGGCCGTGGGGGCACCGTCCCCGGGTGCGTAGCCGGGTGCGGTCCGCCCGGCGGACCCGAGGGGGCGCCGGGCAACCGCCGGTCAACTACCGTGAGGCCGCGGGCCGTTGGGGCAGGTGATCGTGGTCCGGCTGCCCCGGGGCGGCGGTCTCTCCCCCGCCCCTGGGACACCTGGGCGGCCGGCCCCGGGGGCACCGCGCCACCGGCCCTGGTCGGCCCTGGGGCCGTCCCGGAGCAGCGGGCCGCTCCGGGACCCCGCACAGGCGGCCGGCCCAGGAGCGCCGCACCGCCGGGCCCGGCAGCTCCGGGCCGGGCTGCCCGAACGGGCCCACCGCGTCCCCGCCCCGCGGGCATCGAGCCGGGCCCGCCCCGGGGGCCCGGCGGGCACCCCGTCGCGTCCCTGGGACGCACCGCCGCACGCCCCTGGGGACGGGACACCGGCCGCCCCCTGGGTACGCGCGGGCCTGCCCCGGGGGCACCCGCCTCCGGGTTCAGCCCGTGAGGGCCCGGAGGTACAGCGTGATGATCTCCGCGCCGTAGTAGGGGCTGTAGGAGGTGCGGTCGGCGTGCGGACCGTCGGGGCCGCCGCCGTTGAGGCCGCCGATGTTGCCGATGACGCGGCCGGTCCTGGTGCGCTCGTCGAAGTGGGTGAGCCAGGGGCTGCCCGAGGTGCCGCCGTGGAAGCCGTTGCACTCCATACGGAGCTGGCGGTAGCCGGCGAGCCGCTTGGTGCCGGTCTCGCAGCGTACGGCCCGGTCCTGGGGGTCGTTGCGGACGCTGGGGTAGCCGATGACGGTGACGTCGTTGGTGTAACCGGGCGTCGGGGTGAGGGTGTTGCCCCCGGTGAGCGATTCGATGGTGCGACCGCGCCGGTCGGGGGCGACGGTGGCGAACGCGAAGTCCAGGTTGGAGGCGGTGCCCGTGGTGCCGTGCCCGGGGTAGGTGAAGGACTTGGTGATCGCCCACACCCCGTAGGGCTGCTTGCCCGCCCCGGAGCGGTACTTGGGGACGAACGCGGCGCGCGTACCGGGGTTGCAGTGGCCCGCGGTGAGCAGGAGGTTGTGGCGCGGGCTGGTGACCACGCTCGCGGTGCAGTAGTGCGCGCGGGCGTCCTTGTCGACGGAGAAGAGGACGCCGACGGACGGGATGCCGTCGATGTGCCGGGCGGTCGGCACCGACGCCGCGGCCGGGGCGGCCGAGGTCAGCACCTGCGGGCCGCCCGCCGCGGAACCGCGGGGCAGCGCCGCGGCCATCTTGGCGGGCGTCCAGAAGTCGGCGGCCGCCTCGGCGGTCCAGGACGCGGCGGCCGAGGTGATGGTGATCCGCGGGGCGTGGCCGTCACCGGTGGCGGACGGCTTCGGGGACGCGGCGGGGGTGCCGCCCCCGGGTGCGCCGGGTGCCGCGTGCCCCTGGGGGCGGTCGTCGGAGCCGGGGGCGGCGCCGGCCTGGCTGACCGCCGCGGTGGTCAGCCAGGCGGCCAGCCCGAGGCCGGTGCCGAGTGCCGCCACCACCGCTTTCCCGCGGTGCTTCCTGCCGTGTCGTCGCATGTCAGCGGGTCTCCTTCGCGATCCAGTCGAGATAGTCCGCCGAGCCGCGCACCACGGGCGTCGCGATGATCTCGGGGGTGTCGTAGTCGTGCGCCGCCCGGATGTGGGCCTCCAGCGCGTCGTAGCGGGCCTCGGTGGTCTTGAACAGCACCTGCACCTCGCGGCTGGTCTCCACGGCGCCCGCCCAGCGGTAGACGGCGGTCATCGGGGCGCTGACCTGCGCACACGCCGCCACCCGCGCCGCGATCGCCCCGCGCGCCAGCTCCTGCGCCTTCGCCTCGTCGTCGGTGGTCGTCAGCACGGTCAGACAGCCCACCGGCCCCTCGGCGGGGTCGGTGGGCTCGTACGGGTCGGTCACGTGGGCGCACCTTTTCGGGTCGGTCCCGGGCGGGACGGTTCTGGCTGACGGCGTCGGCGGGACGCGTCGTGGGCGGAGCGGTCCGGTCGCTCCGCGGACGGGACGAGTCCTGGGCGGAGCGGCCGAGTTGATCTCCGGACGGCATGGTACGGACCCGGACGATCACCGTGGAGGCGCACGGCACCACCTGCCGGGTCCGAAAGGCGGCGGACCCGTGCGGGCGGAACGCGCGGGGCGTGCGGCCCTCCGCGCACGCCGGTGCCGGGACGTCCGGGCACCGGGCGCGCGGCCCCACGGCGCACGCCCCGGCCGCCGCACGCGGGCGCCCGGCGCGCGGCCACCCCGGTCACGCCCCCCTCCGCCGAGCCCTCCGAGCCGTCCCGGGACGGTCCTTCCGGACCACTTTGGCGGCCCGGCTTGCGCCCTGCCGACCAGGGCCCACGATGGAAACGGGACGGACGGCACCGGCCCGCCCCGGGAACCGCGGGCCACGGTACGGCCGGCATGCCCGGTGAGCCGTACGGCCGGGACGGCCCGGTCGCGGGCGGCCGGACGGGCGGAAGCGGGACGGCCGGACGCCCGGAAGGACCGGCCGGGCACGGCGGAAAGGGCACGGCATGGACAGCGACGTCAACGACCTCAAGGCCCTCGTCCGCGATCGGCTCGACGACGCGCGCGCCTCGGCGCACGGCCGCAGCGCCCATCTCTTCCTGCACGACGGGCCGTTGCGGCAGACCGTGATCGCGCTGCTGGCCGGCCGCGCGCTGGACGAGCACAACGCCCCGCCCGCCGCCAGCCTGGAGGTGCTGCACGGCCGGGTCCGCCTCACCGCGCCGGGCGGCAACCGGGAGCTGGTCGCCGGGCAGATCGCCCGTATCCCCCAGGAGCGCCACGCGCTGCACGCCGTCGAGGACTCCGCGGTCCTGCTCACCGCCGTCACCGCCGTCCCGGAGACGCCCCGGCCCGCCCCGGCGGGGTCGGCGACGGCCCAGGGGTGAGGCGGTCGGCGCCGGGCGCACACGCCCCCCGGTGGCGGGGCGTCCTCGGTGGGCTCAGCCCCCGCCCCACTGGTCGTACGCCAGCTTGGCCAGCAGGGCGACGACCACGACCACCAGGACGCCGCGGACGAAACCGGCGCCGCGTTCGAGCGCCATACGGGCGCCCACCGCGCCGCCGACGAGGTTGAACAGGGCGAGGACCGCGCCCAGTTGCCAGAGCACGGCGCCCTGGAGGGTGAACACCGTGAGCGCGCCCACGTTGGTGCAGACATTGACGATCTTGGCGGTGGCGGAGGCGGCCACCAGGTCCATCCGGAGCACCGCCGACAGCGCGACGATCAGGAACGCCCCGGTGCCGGGCCCGATCAGCCCGTCGTAGAAGCCGATGCCGAGGCCCGCCACGAGGATCGCCGCGAGCACCCGGCGCCGGGTGACCGGGCCGGACGGCGCGGACGCGGTCCCGAAGGACGGGCGGAGGAGGACGAACGCGAGCACGCCGAGCAGGATCACCATGATCAGCGGGCGGAGCACCGCGCTGTTGATCCCGGCGGCGAAGAACGCGCCGCCGAGCGACCCGGCGAGTGCGGCGAGCCCGATGCGCAGCGCCGTCCGCAGGTCGACGGGGGTCTTGCGGGCGTAGGTCACGGCGGCGGCGGTGGTGCCGACGACGGCCGTGGACTTGTTGGTGCCCAGGATCTGGACGACGGGCGTGTGCGGCAGTCCGACCAGCAGCGCGGGGAGCAGCAGCAGGCCGCCGCCGCCCACGACGGCGTCGATCCAGCCCGCGGCGAGCGCCGCCAGGCAGAGCAGGGACAGGACGGTGGGGGATATGTCAGCGGGCACGGGGCGATCCTACGAACGCGGGGCACCGGCACCGGCGTTGTCCCCGGGCGGCCGGGCCGAGGCCCCGCCACCGGGCGGCCCCTGGAATCACCGCCGCCCGGCCCCGCCGCCGTCAGGGCACGCGATCCCGTCACGGGCCGGTGACCGAACCGCCGCGTTCGCCACCACGGCACGGCCCCTCGCCGCCCCGGCCCGCGCCCTCGGAGCCGGCCCGGGGCCCGCCCGCGGCCCGCCCGGGGACGCGCACCGCACGGCCGCACGCCGCCACGGCGCGCAACTCCCCTCACCGCCAGGGCCCGCGCCGCCACGACCGCCCCCACGGCCCTCCGCTCGCACCCCCGCCCCGGGCCCGCAAAGCCCTCAGCGCTCGCGACCCCGTAGCCGCCCGGCGCCCGGCACCCGCCCCTGCGCCCCTCCCCCGCACCCCACGCGCCCCTCACACCCCCGCTCCGCACCCGCTGAGCAGGGCGTTCCGCGCGGGTAACAGCGGGGTTCCCCGGGAGTAACAGCGGCGGCGGACGCTGGACGCCGTCCGGTCCCGCGCCCTGGCGATCCGTCGCCACGCCGCCCGCTCCCTCGTGTTGGAGGCCCCGACATGGCCGCAGCCGCCGCCCCGCGCCCCTCTGCCGCAGCACCCCCCGATTCCGGCCCGGGGCACAGACCCGTCCTCGTCCTCATCGGGCACGGCATGGTCGGCCAGCGCTTCCTGGAGGAGCTGGCCGAGCGGGGCGTCACCGCACGGACCCGGGTCGTGGTGCTCGCCGAGGAGCCCCGCCCGGCGTACGACCGCGTCCAGCTGACCTCGTACTTCGCCGACCGCGGCGCCGGGGAACTCGCCCTGGGCGACCCGGAGTTCCTCGACCGGAACGGCATCGAACTGCGCCTGGGCGACCCGGTGACGGCGATCGACCGGCAGGCCCGCACCGTCACCGCCCGCTCCGGCCACACCGTCCGCTACGACACGTTGGTGCTGGCCACCGGCTCGTACCCGTTCGTGCCGCCGGTTCCCGGGCGGGACGCCACGGGCTGCTTCGTCTACCGCACCCTCGACGATCTCCTCGCCATCGAGGAGTACGCGGGCCGCTCCCGTACCGGCGCGGTGATCGGCGGCGGACTGCTGGGCCTGGAGGCGGCCGGGGCGCTGAAGGGCCTCGGACTGCGCACCCACATCGTGGAGTTCGCGCCCCGGCTGATGGCCCTCCAGGTCGACGAGGGCGGCGGGCGGGCACTGCGCCGTACGGTCGAGGAGCAGGGGCTGCGGGTGCACACCGGGGTCGCCGGCCGGGAGATCGTCACCGACGCGTCCGGTGCGGTCACCGCGCTTCAGCTGTCGGACGGCGCCCGGATCCCGGCGGGCCTCGTGGTGTTCTCGGCGGGCGTACGGCCGCGCGATCAGCTGGCGCGCGCGTGCGGGCTGCCGGTCGGGGAGCGCGGCGGGATCGTCGTGGACACCCGGTGCCGCACCGCCGATCCGGCGGTCTACGCGATCGGCGAGTGCGCGCAGACCGCCGACGGCCGGGTGTACGGCCTGGTGGCGCCCGGGTACGAGATGGCCCGCACCGCCGCGGCGGCGATCGCCGGACCGGACGCGCCCGCGTTCACCGGGGCGGATGTGTCCACCAAGCTGAAGCTGCTCGGGGTGGACGTGGCGTCGTTCGGCGACGCCCACGGCGACACGGACGGCAGCCTCGACATCGTCTACGCGGACGCCCGCGCCGGGATCTACAAGAAGCTGGTGGTGGGCGCGGACGGGACGCTGCTCGGCGGGGTACTGGTCGGCGACGCCGAGGCGTACGGCATGCTGCGGCCGCTCACCGGGTCGGTGCCGCCGGTGGCACCCGAGGAACTGGTGGTGCCCACCGGGGCGGGTGCCGCACCGCTCGGCCCGGGGACGCTGCCCGACGACGCGGTGCTGTGCAGCTGCCACAACGTCACCACCGGCGCCGTCCGCGCGGCCGTCACCACGCACTCCTGCGCCTCCGTGCCCGAGGTGAAGGCGTGCACCAAGGCCGGTACCGGCTGCGGAAGTTGCGTGCGGACACTCACCGCCGTCGTCAACGACACGCTGGCCGCGTCCGGCGCCGTCGTCGACCCCGGACTGTGCGACTGCTTCCCGCACACCCGCGCGCAGCTGTACGAGATCGTCCGGACACTGCGGCTGACCTCGTACGACGCGCTGCTGCGGTCGCACGGGCGGGAGGCGGCCCGGGGCGGCGAGGGGTGCGAGGTCTGCAAACCGGTGGTCGCCTCGATCCTGGCGTCGCTGGCGCCCTCGGTGGGCGCCGGCGGGTACGTCCTCGACGGCGAGCAGGCGGCGCTCCAGGACACCAACGACCACCATCTGGCCAACCTCCAGCGCAACGGCTCGTACTCGGTCGTGCCGCGGATCCCCGGTGGTGAGATCACCCCGGAGAAGCTGATCGTCATCGGGGAGGTGGCCCGCGAGTTCGGGCTCTACACGAAGATCACCGGCGGGCAGCGGATCGATCTGCTGGGCGCCCGCGTCGAGCAGCTGCCGCGGATCTGGGCGCGGCTGGTGGCCGCCGGTTTCGAGTCCGGGCACGCGTACGGCAAGGCGCTGCGGACGGTGAAGTCCTGCGTGGGACGGACCTGGTGCCGCTACGGCGTGCAGGACTCCGCGCGGATGGCGATCGCACTGGAGCTGCGCTACCGGGGGCTGCGCGCACCGCACAAGCTGAAGGCGGCGGTCTCCGGGTGCGCCCGCGAGTGCGCGGAGGCGCGCGGCAAGGACTTCGGCGTCATCGCCACCGCGAGCGGCTGGAACCTCTACGTGGGCGGCAACGGCGGCGCCACGCCCCGCCACGCCGACCTGCTGGCGCAGGACCTCTCCGACGCCGAACTGGTGCGGCTGACCGACCGGTTCCTGATGTTCTACATCCGCACCGCCGACCGCCTGGAGCGCACCGCGGCGTGGCTGGAGCGGATCGAGGGCGGGCTCGACCACGTACGGGATGTGGTGGTGCACGACTCCCTGGGGCTCTGCGCGGAGCTGGAGGCCCTGATGGCGACGCATGTCGCCCACTACGAGGACGAGTGGGCGCTCACCCTCGCCGACCCGGAGCGGCTGACCCGCTTCGCCTCCTTCGTCAACGCGCCGGGCGTACCGGACCCGTCCGTCCGCTTCGTGCCCGAACGCGACCAGATCAAGCCGGACCTCACCCTGCTGGCCGGCCCAGAACTGCCCGTACGCACACCGGAAGGGACCTTCGCGCGATGACCTCCACGATGACCTCCACGGAGACGGAAGCCGCCACGGGAGCCGGCGGAGGAGCTGTTACGGACGCGTCCCCCGGGGCGGCCACGGGGCGCGCCCCCGGCGTGCGGGCCGTTCCGGGCGCCGCCCCCGGCGCGACGGCGCCCGTCGTCGAGGTGCGCGGGCCCGGCGGCTGGTTCCCGGTCTGCCCGCTCACCGCGCTCACCCCCGGGCGCGGGGCCGCCGCACTGCTGCCCGACGGCGCTCAGGCGGCGCTCTTCCGCGACCGGACGGGAGCGGTCCACGCGATCGGCAACCGCGACCCGTTCACCGGCGCGCAGGTCCTCTCCCGCGGCCTGACCGGCTCCGCCGCAGGCCGCCCGTACGTCGCCTCCCCGCTGCTCAAACAGCGCTTCGACCTCTCCACGGGGGTCTGCCTGGACGATCCGGGGACGACCGTGCCGGTGTACCCGGTACGGGTCCGGGAGGCGTAGCGGGACGGGGCGCCGGGGCGGCGGTCAGGGCGCCGTCCCGGGGCGACCGGCCACCGGCCACCGGACAAGGGGCCGCCGGGGCCGGCGTACGTCCTCCGAGCTGCCCCGGGGCGGGCGCCCGGGGAGGAGCAGAGCCCGGGGAGAGGCTTCCCCGGGGGTGCCCGCCGCCCGAGAGGAGTCTCCGCCCGGGGCCGCCGCCGGCAGAGAGGCGAGCACCCGAGGGCAGAGCCCCCGCAGAAGGCCGGCCCAAGGGGAAACCCGGCCCGGGAAGAGGGGCAAACTCCCAGGCCAGGGACCCGGAAAGCAGAGAGGAAACAGGCGCCTCCCGCCCCGTCGCCGCACGCGGGCGCCTCCGCTCCCCCGCTCGCGCCCAGCCCCGTGCGCCCCCGGCGTACGCTGATGCGCGTCCCCGACGGATCCCGACGGAGGAGTCGCCGTGCCCCGGTGGAGCCCCAGCCACATCCCGGACCAGACCGGCCGCTGCGCCGTCGTCACCGGCGCCAACAGCGGTATCGGCTACGCCACCGCGCGCGAGCTGGCCCGGCGCGGCGCCCGGGTCGTGCTGGCCTGCCGCAACACGGCGCGCGGTGAGGCGGCCCTCGCCGAGCTGCGGCGCGAAGTGCCCGCCGCCGAGGCGGAGTTCCGCCGCCTGGACCTGGCCGACCTCGCCTCCGTCCGCGCCTTCGCCGACGGGCTGGACAGCTTCGACGCCGTCCGCCTCGACCTGCTCATCAACAACGCGGGCGTGATGGCGCTCCCCCGGGGCACCACCGCCGACGGTTTCGAGCGGCAGATCGGCGTCAACCACCTGGGGCACTTCGCCCTCACCGGACTGCTGCTGCCCCGGCTGCTCGCCACCCCGGGCGCCCGCGTCGTCACCCTCTCCAGCTTCCTCCACGCCCTCGGCGGCGGCATCGACCCCGACGACCTCAACAGCGCCCGCTCCTACCGGCGTTGGCGCGCCTACGCCCGCTCCAAGAGCGCCAACCTCCTCTTCGTCCACGAGCTGGCGCGGCGGCTGGCGGCGGCCGGCTCCGGTGTCGTCGCGGCCGCCGCGCACCCCGGGTACGCCGCCACCAACCTGATGACCACGGCGCCCCGCATGGAGGGCCGCCGGTCCGCGGAGCGCCTGATGGAGCTGGGCAACCGGCTCTTCGGCCAGAGCCCCGAGGGCGGCGCGCTGCCCGTGCTGTGCGCCGCGACCGCGCCGCACCTGAAGCCGGACACCTTCGTCGGCCCCCGCGCCCTGCTCCGCGGCGCCCCGGCCCCCTCCCCCCGCGCACCCTGGGCCCGCGACGACGAGGCCGCCGCCCGCCTCTGGACCGTGTCGGAGGAACTCACCGGCGTGCACTACGACTTCACGGAGCGCGGCCCCCGGAAACCGGCCTGAGCCGGGCCCGCGCACCGCCCCGGGGCGGCCGTCCGGAGCGCCCCGGATGCCGACCGGCGCGCGGGTGCCCGGCGCACGCCCCCGGGGTAGAGTGACGGCGCATTCCCGGTGGACGAGACGAGGAGGTGGGACCCATCACCGCTGTATCCGGTGGGTGCTCTCACCCCGACACCGCGCGGTTCACCAGGCAGAGGTGACCGGAGAGCGCCCTTTTCGGCACCCCGAAAGGCCCTCATGTCCGACGCCGTACCCGCGTCTCCCGTCACCCCGCCGCCGCCCTTCCCCGGTCTCGTCGCCCGTCTGCGCGCCGCCGGCTGTGTCTTCGCCGAGGACGAGGCGGAACTGCTCCTCGCCACCGCCCGTACACCCGCCGAACTCGCCGCCATGGCGGACCGCCGCACGGCCGGTCTGCCGCTCGAACACGTCCTGGGCTGGGCCGGGTTCTGCGGCCTGCGGATGCGCGTCGGGCCGGGCGTCTTCGTCCCCCGGCGGCGCAGCGAATTCCTCGTCCACCGGGCCGCCCGGCTCACCCGGCCCGGTGCGGTCGTCGTCGACCTGTGCTGCGGCTCCGGGGCGCTGGGCGCGGCGCTGGCCGCCTGCGCCGGGCCGGTCGAACTGCACGCCGCCGACATCGACCCGGTGGCGGTGGACTGCGCCCGTACCAACACCGCCCCGGTGGGCGGCCGCGTCCACCGGGGCGACCTCTTCGCCGCGCTCCCCGAGGAGTTGCGCGGCCGGATCGGCGTCCTGCTGGCCAACGTCCCGTACGTACCGACCGAGGAGGTCGGGCTGCTGCCGCCGGAGGCGCGGGAGCACGAACCACGGGTGGCGCTGGACGGCGGCGCCGACGGCCTGGACGTGCTGCGCCGGGTCGCCGCGGAAGCCGGGCGCTGGCTCGCGCCCGGCGGCAGCCTGCTGAGCGAGACCGGCGAACGCCAGGCACCGGCGGCCCTCCGCGCCCTGACCGCCAACGGTCTGCGCGCCCGCAGCGAACACTGCCCGGAACGCTCCGCGACGGTCGTCATCGGCACCCGTCCGGCGAACGGCGCCTGACGCGCGCCCTGGGAGGACCGGCGCCCCCCGGGAAACCCTGAACACGGGCGCGCCCCGGGGAGCGCCGGCCCCTGCCCTTCCCAGGGGCCGTACCCTCCGCCCCGGGGCGCGGTGGGGCGCGCGGCTCACCCCCCCGCGCCCCGCCGCGCACCCCCGGCACGCCCCGCCCCGACCGCCACCCCGCCGCTCACCGTGCGGATTCGTCCAGTTGCCATGCGGTGGTCACACGCGTACGGCACAGTGGTCGGGCACCACGCGGTGATCGCCGATCACCGTCGGCAGGCAACGGGCAGCGGACACAGGGGGCGAGGCCATGACGGGCACCGGCACAGGCATCGGCAGGAGAGGGGTGCTGGCCGCCGCCGGCGGGCTCGCGCTCACCGGCGCACTGGCCGCCTGCGGCTCCAACACCGGCCGGGGCGGCGGTGGTTCGGGCCCGGGGATCAGCCAGTGGTACCACCAGTACGGCGAGCCCGGCGTCGAGCGGGCCGTCCGCCGCTACGCCGCGTCGTACAAGAAGGCGCAGGTCACCGTTGAATGGCGGCCCGGCGACTACGACCGGCAGACCGCCGCGGCGCTGCTGACCGACTCCGGCCCCGACGTCTTCGAGGCCAACGGCCCGACGCTGGATCAGATCCGCGGTGGCCAGATCGTCGACCTGACCGCCGAGATCGAGCCGGTCAAGGACGACTTCAACCAGGCGGTGCTGGCCCCCAAGATCTGGCAGGACCGCGTCTGGGGCATCCCGCAGACCATCGACACCCAGCTGCTCTACTACCGCAAGAGCCTGCTGAAGGACGCCGGCCTCGAACCGCCGCGCACCCTCGACGCGCTGGTCGACGCCGCGCGGAAGCTGACGACGAAGAAGACCAAGGGGCTCTTCCTCGGCAACGACGGCGGCGCGGGCGTCCTCGGCGGCACCCCGCTCTTCGCCGCCGGGCTGAGCCTGGTCACCGACGACGGCAAGGTCGGCTTCGACGACCCGGTGGCCGCCCGCACCCTCGGCAAGATCCGCAGCCTGTACGCCGACAAGTCCCTGCTGCTCGGCGCCCCCACGGACTGGTCCGACCCGGCCGCGTTCCTCCAGGAGCTGACCGCGATGCAGTGGTCCGGCCTGTGGGCGCTGCCGCAGGTCCAGCAGACCTTCGGCGACGACTTCGGTGTCCTGCCCTTCCCGGCGGACGGCCCGCACGGCGCACCGGCCGTCCCGGTGGGTGCCTACGCCTCGTCGGTCAGCGCGCGCAGCCCCCGTAAGGCGGAGGCCAAGGCATTCGCGTCCTGGCTGTGGATCGAACGCACCGATCTCCAGCAGGACTTCGCCCTGTCCTACGGCTTCCACATCCCGGCCCGTACGTCGCTGGCGAAGAAGGCGGCGCGGCTGCGGACCGGCGCCGCCGCCGACGCGGTGCGGTACGCCACCGACCACGGCCACGCCGAACCGCTGCGCTGGACGACGGCGTCGCGCACCGCCTACCAGGACGCGCTGAGCCGCATCATCAAGGACGGCGCCGCCCCGGAGAACGAACTGCGGACCGTCGTCCGCCAGGTCGGCGCCGAACTGGCCCGGGTCAGGAAGCGGTGACAGCGCGGACGGCGGAGGCGCCCCCGGGCGGGCAGGGGGCGCGCGGCACCGCGGAGCGCCGAGCGCGCACGCCCGGTGTGACGTTCTTCGGCCCGCAGCGCCGCTCCCTGTGGTTCTGGATCTTCGTCGGTCCGTTCGCGCTGGGCCTGGCGCTCTTCACGTACGTCCCGCTGGCGTGGAGCGTCTACCTCAGCTTCTTCGACGCGCACAACACCGTCACCCCGACCGACTTCGTGGGGCTCGGCAACTACGCGTCGATGCTGACGGACGGCGCGTTCCTCTCCAGCCTGGGCACCTTCGCGCTGTTCACCCTCTTCATCGTCCCGGCGACGTACGCGCTGTCGCTGGCGCTCGCCGTGATGGTCAACCGGCTCCGCGTCGCCCAGGCGTTCTTCCGGTCGGTCTTCTTCCTGCCGACGGCGTGCAGTTATGTGGTGGCGGCGCTGATCTGGAAGCTGTCGCTCTTCAACGGGGTCCGCTTCGGCCTCGCCAACACCGTGCTGGGCTGGTTCGGCGCGGACCAGACGGCGTGGCTGTCGACGACCGATCCGCCCTGGTACTGGCTGGTCATCGTGACCGTCCGGCTCTGGCTCCAGGCCGGCTTCTACATGATCCTCTTCCTCGCCGGGCTCCAGCGGATCTCCCCGCAGCTCTACGAGGCGGCGGCGGTGGACGGCGCGCGCCCCGGCTGGCAGACGTTCCGTCACATCACCTTCCCGCAGCTGCGCGCCACGTCCGTGGCGGTGGTGCTGCTGCTGGTGATCAACGCGTTCCAGGCGTTCGACGAGTTCTACAACCTGCTCAGCGACGCCCGCGGCTACCCGCCGTACGCGAGGCCGCCGCTGGTCTACCTCTACTACACGGCACTCGGCCGGGAGCAGAACCTCGGGCTGGGCAGCGCGGGCGCGGTGATCCTCGCACTGATCATCGCGGTGGCGACGGTCCTCCAGGCCCGCTGGCTCGGCCTCGGCCGCAAGGAGGACTGACCGCCGATGCACCACTCCTGGATCCGGGTGGGCCGCGCGCTGCGGGTGGCGCTGCTGTGCGCCCTGGCGCTGCTCTTCCTCATCCCCTTCTACCTGCTGGTCCGCAACGGCCTGGCCACCGAGGCGGACATCACCGCCCCGGACTGGACGTTCTTCCCGCGCCACCTCCAGTGGTCCCACCTCACCGAGGTCTTCGACGACCCGAACCTCCCGCTGGGCCGCGCGCTGCTGAACTCCACCCTGATCGCCGTCTCCACCACGCTCGGCACCGTCCTGCTGGCCTCCCTCGCCGGGTACGGGCTGGCCCGCATCCCGTACCGCGGCGCCGACGCCGTCTTCTACGCGATCCTGGGCACGCTGATGGTTCCGGCGGCCGTCACCTTCGTCCCGAGCTTCGTACTGGTCTCGTCGCTGGGCTGGATCTCCACGTTGCGCGGTCTGGTGATCCCCACGCTGTTCAGCGCGTTCGCCTGTTTCATCTTCCGGCAGTACTTCCTCGGCTTCCCCCGGGAGCTGGAGGACGCGGCGCGGGTCGACGGCCTCGGCTACTGGCGGACGTACTGGCGCATCGTCGTCCCCAACTCCCGCCCGGTGTTCGCCGCCGTCTCCACCATCGTCTTCATCGGCGCCTGGAACGCCTTCCTGTGGCCGCTGGTCATCGGCCAGGACCAGGAGGCGTGGACGGTCCAGGTGGCGCTGTCGACCTTCACCACCGCCCAGAGCATCAACCTCCACGAACTCTTCGTCGCCGCCGGGGTTTCCATCGCCCCGCTGATCGTCGTCTTCCTGCTCCTCCAGCGGTACATCGTCGCCGGGGTGGAACGCTCGGGCATCGACGACTGAGGGACCCGCCCGGGGCGGACGCGTGCCGCGGCACCTCGCCCCGAAGCTGATGCGTGCCCGGCGCCTCACCCCGGGCTGGCGCGTGCCCGGCGCCTCACCCCGGGCTGGCGCGTGCCCGGCGCCTCACCCCGGGCTGGCGCGTGCCCGGTGCCTGATGCGTATCCGCCGCTCCACCAGGGCGGATACGCATCAGCCGTCCCGGAGGGTGCCACGCGCGGACGGCCGGCCGCCGTTGCCGGACGCGCCGCCCGGAACCGCCCGCACCGGCCCCGCACCCGGGCGGCGCACCGGATAGAGGTCCGTCCCACAGCGCCGGGCCGGGTCTCCCGCGCATCCGCTCCGCCCCGGGAAGGATGCGGTACGGTGCCTGGCATGTGCACGCAGCCGTTCGCCCGTGAGCCGCGCCCCCGCGGTGTCCACGGCGGCTGCGCCCCCCGTGGCCTGAGCTTCCTGCGCCGCCGCGGCCGGGTGGGCTCGCCCCCCGGCACTCTCTGTACGGCCTGAGCCCGGCCCCTACGCCGACCGGCCACCGCTCCGCGCCGGCGACGCCCGCCCCGCCGCCCCTCCGACGGCTCCGGCCCGCGCCGCCCGCGTCCCCCGGCGCACCGCGCGCACCCGTACCCCCTCGCCGTAACCGCTCCCGCTCCCCCAGGAGGTCCCGTTGACGGTCATCGCCGATCCCGCCCGCACCACCCCCGCACTGCGCCCGCACCGCATCCCCGCCGACGGGCTGTACGAGGGCGAACGGGTCCTGCGCCGCACCCCCGACGGCTGGCAGGACCGGCCCTACGAACTCTTCGGCGTCCGTCCGCTGGCCCGCACCATCGGCGCCGAGATCCACGGGCTCGACCTGTCCCGCCCGCTGACGCCCGCACTCCGTGACGAGCTGAACCGGGCACTGCTCGAATGGAAGGTGCTGTTCTTCCGCGACCAGCATCTGACCAGCGCCGACCAGCGCGCCTTCGCCGCCCACTGGGGCGATCTGGAGACCAATCCGCTGCTGGCGAGGGGCGCCGGTGAGGACGTGGTCCGCTTCGACAAGGCGGCCGGGACCACCCCGACGTTCGAGAACGTCTGGCACACCGATGTGACCTTCCGTGCCCGCCCCGCCATGGGCGCGGTGCTGCAACTGCGCGAAGTGCCCCCGGCGGGCGGCGACACGATGTGGGCCGACATGGCCGCCGCGTACGACAACCTCCCCGCGCAGATCAAGGAACGTATCGAGGGCGCCCGCGCCGTCCACGACTACCTCCCTGGCTTCGCCCGCTTCTACTCCCCCGAGCAACTCGCCCCGTTCCAGGAGACGTTCCCGCCGGTGGAGCACCCGGTGGTGCGCCGCCACCCCGAGACCGGCCGCCGGATGCTCTTCGTCAACACCTCCTTCACCACCCGCATCACCGGTTTCACCGAGGAGGAGAGCGACCGCGTCCTGCGGCTGCTCTTCCAGCAGGCCCATGTGCCGGAGTTCCAGGTGCGGTTCCGGTGGCGCCCCGGCGACATCGCCTTCTGGGACAACCGCGCCACCCAGCACTACGCCGTCGCCGACTACGCCCCGCACCGCCGCGTCGCCGAACGCGTCGCCATCGCGGGCGACCGGCCGTACTGAGCCGGACGGCGCCCCGCGCGAGGGGGGTGCCGCCCCGGGGCGGCGGAGATCACGTCCTCCTGCGAAACCGGTCGCCCTCCGGACGCGTGGGTTACCTTGACCGTCCTCATCAGCAGCGCACCGAACGAGGAGCACCCATGACTGACCCCGGCACGCCGGTCGGCGGTTCCGCCCTGCCTCCGCCGCCGCCCCCGCCTCCGCCGCAGGCGCGGACCACGGGCGGACCGGTGCCGCACAGCGCGGACGAGGCGCTGGAGATCGGGCGGTCCCACTTCCCGCCGGTCGGTTCGCCCGGCGGCCCCTCCGGGCTGTTCGTCCACGAATTCGACGAGGGCTACCTCATCCACGCGGGCTGGCCGCTCCCGGACGATCCGAGCGCCCCGCCGCCGAGCCCCGGCGGCACCCACGTCGTCATCGCCAAGGACGACGGCGAGCTGACCTTCCTGCCGAACTTCCCGCCGGCGGACGCCGTCAGGCTCTACCGCCGGCTCCGCGGCAACCAGCCCGGCTGACCTCGCGCGCACCGGGCGTGACGGCGGTACGCACCGTCCGCCGTCGCGCCCGTGCCCGGCCGCCGGAACAGCGCGTGGCTCTTCTCACCTGTTCCGTTGTCAGTGCCCCTCGCTACACTCCGGCTTGAAAGTGTCATGGGAGAACCATGACGGAGTCGGGGGACATCGTGGCCGGATCGAACAGCTTTCAAGTAAATACCGAGGGCCTGAAGGCCCAGGGTGAGAACTTCAGCCAGCTCGGCGAGGACTTCTCCGCGTCGGTCACGCGGCTGATGGACGGTCTGAGCGCGCTGGGCGCCGGGCCGCCCGCCACCGCGAAGCCGGGCGGCGGCGCCGAGCCGGAGAAGTCGTTCGGGCAGCAGTTCGTCGGCGGTCTGACGACGCTCGACAGCATGTCCGGCGCCCCGCCGTGGGGCGATGACGACATCGGCGAGAAGTTCGGCGTCGTCTACGAAGGCGTCCGGGACGGCATGTACGAGTCGATGGGCCATCTCTCCGCGCAGTTCCAGAAGATCGGAAAGGCGCTGGCGGAGATGTCCAAGAACCATGCCGAGAACGAAGACTTCAACGAGACGCTCATCAAGCAGCAGGTCACCAACAAACAGGGCTGGCAGGACCCGACGGCCTCCTCCAGCGCCATAAAGCCTGCCTGACCTCACCCTTTCCGCCTTCCGCCCGCGTCCGGCCGCCGTATCCGCCGCCGGGGCCCGGCCTCCCGGTCCCCGACCGGCCCGGTGCCGCACCGCGGGCACCCACCGAACGGCAGGCCGCCGCCCGCCTTCCGCCCACCCGCCACGCGGCGTCATCTCACGGGGGAGCTTCATCTTGTCTGTCATGCTGCCGGATCCGCTGGAGTGGATCCTGGACATGCTCGGCTTCAACTGGCCGCACGCGGATGAGGACAAGCTCATGGAGTGCGCCCAGGTGTGGCGCACCTTCGCGTCGGAGGTCCAGGGCCACGCGTCCCAGGGCGCCTCCTACGCCGGGAACGTCCTGTCGGAGAACTCCGGCGACGGCATCGAGGGCTTCCGCAAGGAGTGGGAGAAGTTCTCCGGCGGCTCCGGATACCTCGACGACGCCGCCCAGGCGGCCGAGGTGATCGCCTTCACGCTGGAAGCCGCGGCCATGCTGGTCATCGGCATGAAGGTGGCCGTCATCGTCCAGTTGGCGATCCTGGCGGCGGAGATCATCGCGGCGCAGGCGGCGGCGCCGTTCACGCTCGGCCTGTCGGAGATCGGCGGCGCGGCGGCCACGCTGGCCACCCGCGAGGTGGTCCGCCGCATCCTCAAGGAGGTCGCCAAACAGCTCCTCGACGCCATCCTGGAGGCGGCGAAGGAGCCGGTCATCTCGGCACTGGAGGCGATGGCCTCCGACCTCATCGCCCAGACCGTCAACCAGAACTTCGGCGCGCAGGACGGCTACAACCTCAGCCGCACCGCCAAGGAGGGGTACGCGGCGGGCAAGGACGCCCTGGAGAACACCGGCGAGACGCTCGGCGAGAGCCTCCGCGACGGCGCCGCCGGCCGGGCCGGTCACCGTGCCCGCGGCGGCCTGGACTCCGCCGCCGGCCACGGCGACGGCTCCGACGGCGGCGCCGGTGAGCACGGCGGCGACGGACCGGGCGACCGCAGGGGCGACGGCCCCGGTTCCCGCACCGGTGGCGACGACGGCCCCGGCTCCCGTACCGACGGCGGTGACGGCCCCGGGGCCGACGGACCCGACGGAGGCGACCGCGGCTCCACCGGCGACGGCCCGGGCGACCGCGGCGCGCCGGGCGACGGGCCCGCCACGCACTCCCCGCGCGCGTCGGACAACGTCGGCGGCGACCGGAGCACCCCGGGCGACACGGGCCCCGACCCCGCCTCGCCCGACTCCCCCGCCACGGACCCGGCGCACAACCTCCCGCCCGCCCAGCCGCTGCCGCCCCCGGACCAGCGCTCCCCGTTCGACGACGGCTACCAGGGCGGCAACGACAGCCCGTACGGCTCGACCGGCCCGGACCCGGTCAGCACCCAGCCCGCGCACGACACCACCCCGGGGCCCGACCCGGACACCATCAGCACGCAACCGGCGCACGACAACGCCGTACGCCCCGACACCGGCCCGGAGCCCATCAGCACCCAGCCCGCCCACGACACCACCCCGGACGCCGGGCGCCCCGCCCCGGACCCGATCAGCACGCAGCCCGCCCACGACAACGCGGTACGCCCCGACACCGGCCCCGAGCCGATCAGCACCCAGCCCGCGCACGACACCACCCCGGAGGCGGTGCGGCCCGAGCCGTCGCCCGCGCCGCCCTCGCCCGGCCCCGAGCATCTGGGCGGCAACCCGCCCGTGGCGGACGGCGGTCCGTCCGGGAGCCCGGACTCCTCCGGCGACTCCGGCAACGGCGCGGGGTCCGGTGGCCGTCCGTCCGTGCCGCACATGAGCGCGCCGCCCCAGGGCGCGCCGGTCCAGCACACCGCGTCGGCGCCCCCGGTGCAGCAGCGCGACCCGGCCCCGGGCAACCCGATGCCGACCGTGCACGACCCGGACGACACCACCGTCACCACCCAGTCCGCCGGTTCGGCGACCCTGCCGCCGCCCACCCGGCAGGCGCCCGACACCGCCGGGCCCGCCCCGTCGGCGTCCCCGCAGCAGTCGCCGCAGTCCGCGGCCCCGCAGTCCGGCGGCCCGGTCATGATGGGCGCCATGCCGCCCCAGGGCGGCGTCCCGTCCCAGGGCGGGCCGAGCACCGCCCCGCCCCGTACCACCCCGTCCTCCGGCGCCTCCCCGAACACCCCCAACCGTCCCGGCGACCGCCGCGCCGACGGCTCCCAGGCGATCCAGGACGCCTCCCAGCGGCCGACCGCCGACCGCCCCGCCTACAACCCCCGTCTCGACGGGCCCCGCCGGGAGGAGACGTCCCGGCCGTACAACCCCCGCCTCGACGGCCCGCGGCCGGACGCCGCCACGCCCCCCGGTGACCGGCGCAGGCCCGACGGTTCCCAGGTGGTCCAGGACACCACCCGGCAGCCGTCCCCGCAGGCCCCGCCGCACAACCCGCGGCTGGACGGGCCCGCCCGCGACGGCGAGTCCCGGCCCCGTACCGACGGCGCCCGCCCCGACACCCCGCGCCGGGACGACGGCCCCCGCACCCCGGAAGCCGCGCCCCGCACGACCGACTCACCCACGCGCCCGGACGGCGGGCGTCCCGGCACCACCCCCGAAGGCGGCCGCCCGGCCTCCCCCGCGCCGGAGGGCAACCGTCCCTCCGCCGACCGCCCCGGCACCGCCCCCCGGCCGGACGCGCCCGCGCCCGACTCCCCGGCCGCGGCCACCCGGCCCGGCCGACCGGACCGCCCCCGGGACGGCGCCCCGGACACGCCTCCGACGGCCCCCGGGCTCCACTCCGCCGGCGGCCCGGCCCCGCACGGCAACGTCCCCCACCCGCAACAGCCCCACCAGCAGGGGCCGTACGCCCCGCAGCACCAGCCGCCGCAGCACGCCCAGCAGCCGCACCACCAGCCCCCGCAGCAACCGCACCACCAGGGCCCCGACCAGGGCCACGGGCAGCCCCCGCACCAGCCTCCGCACCAGCAGCCGGTGCCGCAGCCCCCGAACCTGCGCAGCCACACCGACGTACGCATCGGCCTCAACACCCAGCCGAACGGCCTGTACGCGCCGTATCCGCACGACCAGCAGGCGCTGGAGGCGAGCTTCCCGCGCAACCCGGACGGCTCGCCGCGGCCGTTCAACGACCCGTTCCAGCCCTGGGCGCAGCTCCAGAACGACGGCGGTGTCAACGTCCTCGGCCGCTCCAACAACTGCGCCGACTGCACCCGTTCGTTCATGGAGTCCTGGTACGGCAATCCGCAGGTCTCCGCGGTCCGCACCTACGACCCGGACGGCCACGGCGGCATCGACCGCGCCTCCGGTGAACGCGACGGCACCGCCAACATCCAGCAGTGGGCCGGCACGACGTTCCGTAACTCCGGCCAGAACGCCAAGGACGGCTACGCCCGGATCGCCGACGAACTGCGGCAGGCCGGTCACGGCGCCGCCTCCGCGGTGCTGGTGACCTGGCCCAAGGCGCCCGACGGCAGCGGCGGTGGCGCGCACGTCTTCAACGCGGTCAACCACAACGGCCGGGTCATCTGGGTCGACAGCCAGACCGGTGAAATCAGCCAGCAGCCCATCAACACCGGCGCCGACGGCGTCTGGCACCTCACCCTCGACGCCAACCGCCGCCCCTTCGACCCCGCCGCGGCCCAGCAGAACCCCCAGCCCCAGCAACACCAGACCCCCGGCCCCCAGCAACAGCCCGGCCCGTACGCCCAACAGCAGCCGGGCCCGTACGCCCAACAGCCCCAGCCCGGCCCGCAGCAGCCGGGCCCGTACGCCCAGCAGCCCGGTCCCTACACGCAACAGCCGCAGCCCGGCCCCCAGCAGCAACCGGGTCCCTACGCGCAGCCCACCCCGCAGCAGCAGGCCCCCGGTCCGTACAACCCGCAGCCGCAGCCCGGCCCGCAGCAGCCGAACCCGTACGCCCAGCAGCCCGGCCCGTACGCGCAACAGCCGGGTCCGTACGCCCAGCAGCAGCCCGGCCCCTACACGCAACAGCCGCAGCACCAGCAGGCCCAGCCGGGCCCCTACCAGCAACAGCCTGGTCCCTACGCCCAGCCGCAACCGGGCCCGTACGCCCAACAGCCCCAGCCCGGCCCGAACCAGCCGTCGCCGTACGCCCAGCCGCAACAGCCCGGCCCGAACCAGCCGAACCCGCAGCAGCCCGGCCCGTACGCCCAGCAACCGGGCCCGTACCAGCAGCCCGGCCCGTACTCACCGTCGCCGCAGCAGCCCGGACCGTACGCCCAGCAGCAGCCGGGGCCGTACGCCCAGCAGCCGCAGCCCGGTCCCCAGCAGCAGGCCCAGCCGAACCCGTACCAGCAACAGCAGCCGGGCCCTTACGCCCAGCAGCCCCAGCCGGGCCCGCAGCAGCAACCCGGTCCCTACGCGCAGCAGCCTCAGCCGAACCCGCAGCAGCCGTCGCCGTACGCGCAGCCGCAGCAGCCCGGCCCGTACCAGCAGCAGCCGGCCCCGCAGGTCCAGCCGCAGAATCCGTACGTCCAGCAGCCGCAGCAGGCACCGGTCCCGCAGCAGCCGTCGCCGCAGACTCCCCCGCAGCAACAGCAACCTCAGAACGCCACCGCCCCGCAGCAGAAGCCCCAGCAGGCTCCGCAGCAGACGCCCCAGCAGCAGACGCAGCAGGGACCGCAGCAACACCCTGCCCCGCCGCAGGTACCTCACCAGCAGCCCCCGGCGGACGAGGCATCGCCGCAGCAGGGGCCGTCCCCGCAGTCCGACTCCCCCACCGAGCAGCAGCCGCAGCACGGAGCAGAGAAGCCGGAGCACCAGACCGAGCCGGAGGCCCAGCAGCCCGAGCACCAGCCGGACCAGCCGGCGCCGCAGCAGCCCGAGACGACGCAGCCGCAGACCGGACTGCCGGACCACGACGCCGAGCAGGCCCAGCAGCAGGCCGAGGAGTCGTCACCCGAGTCCGACCACCCGGCGGAACAGAACGAACCGGCGGACCAGAAATCCGGTCAGCCGGACCAGCAGGACGACCACCAGCCCGAACAGCCGCAGGACAAGGCCGAGCCGGCCCCTGAGCCCGACTCCGAATCCAGCCCCCGCCCCGGGCCCGAGGCACAGCCGAAGCCGGAGAGCGTCCCCGAGTCCGAGGCGAAGCCGGACACCGACGCCCAGCCCGAGCACGGGCCGGACCCGGACTCCGACAGCCCGCCCCAGGACGACGCGGAACAGAACACGGAGGACCAGCCGGCCCCCGAGACGGAGCAGGCGCCCGAGGCGACCGACCCGGAAAACGCGGAGAACCCCGAGAACGCGGAGACCACGGAAGACACCGAGCCCACGGAAGACACCGAGAACCCGGACAGTCTCGAAGCGATCCGCAACGACCTCGACCACCACCCCGGAGGTCTGCTGCCGCCCGACCCGAGCGACCAGCAGCGGCTGGAAGCGGCCATACCGCGCAACGAGGACGGCACGCCCCAGCGATTCGCCGACCCCTTCGGGCCCTGGGGGCAGTTGCAGAACGACGGCGGCCACACGGTTCCCGGCCGCAGCAACAACTGCGCCGACTGCTCCCGTTCGTTCCTGGAGAGTTGGTACGGCAACCCGCAGGTCTCCGCCGCCCGGACGCCCGACACCGACGCCAACGGCAAGCCGGACCGGTGGTCCCCCGAGAGCAACGCCAACGAGAACCAGATCCGCTGGAGCGGCGCCACCCACTCCTACGCCGGCCCCGGCGGCAACTCCGACACGGCGAAGCGGATCGCCGACGAACTCCGGCAGGCAGGACACGGCTCGGCCGCGATCGTGCAGGTCAGCTGGCCCAACAACGGCGGCGGCCACGCCTTCAACGCGGTCAACCACCACGGCAAGATCATCTGGATCGACACCCAGTCCGGCCAGGTCAGCCACGAACCGCTGCACATCCCCCAGGCCGAAAACGTCTGGCACATCCCCCTGGGCCCCGACCGCCAGCCCCTCCACGCCGACCACGCCGTCAACAAGCCGGCAGCCGACGCGGACAAAAAGGCCACGGACCAGAAGAGTTCAGACGAGAAGGACGCCAGCCAGGAGGCGGCGGACCAGAAAGCCACGGACGAGCAGACCGCCGACCAGAAGACCACTGACCAGAAGACCACTGAAGAGCAGACCGCCGACCAGAAAGCCACTGACCAGAAGACCGCGGACGGCAAAACCACCGCGGAACAGGCCACCGAACAGGCAACCGAACAGGCCCCTGACCAGGCGAACGAGCAGAGCCCCGTCAAGGCGCCCGAGCAGGAATCGGCCCCTCACACGGCCGATGAGGCGGAGACGAGCGCCGACGCCAAGACCGACGACCAGCCGGCCCAGACCACCGAGACGGCAACGGGTAACGAGAACCCCCACGCCACCGAGGCGCCCCTCGCCGGTGTGCCGGACGCGCGCGACAAGGCGCCGGACGGCCGTGGCACACATGTCTCGCAGTACCTCGCCGACGCACTGCGCCGCGATCAGAACCCGCTGCCGTACGGCAAGCCGCCCCTCGCCACCCCGGACGGCCATCCGTCCCCCGAGAACACCCACGGGCAGACCCCGGACAGCCACCAGGAGCCCCTCAAGAACACGCAGCCGACGGACGACAACCGGCCCGCACCCGAGGCGGAATCGGCTCAGGAACACGCACAGGACGACCACACCTCGGCCGACGACCATCCGGCGCCCGAGGAACCGGGCAGCACCCCCGATCCGGACGACGACCGGTCGTCCCTGGAAGAGCGCCGCAACCAGGCCGAAGCTCTGCTCGGCCCCACCGCGGACCGCGTCGTCGATCTGGATTCATGGCTCCAGTTCCACTCCAAGAAGGCCAACGCGGAGTTCGAGCAGACCCTCAATGAAATGCGCGAGGCACGAAGGCTGCTGGAGGAAAACCCGGACCATGTGCTCCACACAGCGCTGGAGTTGAACGCCCCCACCACGGAATCGAATGAGGCCATGGCCGAATTCGACCTCGGACTCGCAGAGCCTGACGGCCCCATCACACGCCGCGTAGAAGTAACGACGGTGGAAAATGAGATCACCAAGCCGGGCGACATCAGGAACGCGGTAGCGCATGGATTTGTTAAAATCAATAAGCGCGAGGCGCAGGGTGTCCCGCTTCCACGGCCGCGAGATGTCAGCATCTACCTCAAGGTGAAGGCCGAGGTGCGATCGAAAAAGGGGTTGACGACCGAGAGGCTTCCCGACGGAAGTGTCACGCTCCGCAGGCCGGACGGGACTCTCATCGGCGAGAGGAATCTTTTCGACGATATCCTCGCCAATCTGGAGAAGACGCCCGGCGCCGAAAAGCTGGACCGTATCATCTGCTCCGATCCGGATATCGGCGTACTGGCGGAATACATGCACGACGGGGTCAAGTGGGAGCGTATCCGATGACACAGGCAAGAATTATCGACTTCCCGGGCTCCGCCATCCGGCTGGAATGCGATGTCGAGGAGATGGGCGAAGACCATCTCAGTGTGGCCAAACTGGCGATCTCCGGGCTCTTCCAGTTCTCACAGCAGCTGTGCATCCCGCTGGCCATGGAGGTGGAAACCTCTTACTGGGACAACGAATTCGATCTCCCCCTCACGGCACCGTCCCGCTCGAAGGAGTTCGGGATGCTGCGGTGCGACAACCTCCCGGACCGGGTAACGGTGGACCCGGTGGGACGCAACGCAGCGGTCACCACCGTCCAGGAAATCAACGAACCCGTAGCGCTCGATTTCGTGAAGAGCCTCCTCACCAGAGACCCGTCCGACGCCGCCGACCTCGGCATCGGATGGCAGGAGATCAATTTCGGCACCATGATGGCCCGCCTGCCCGACGGCTTCCTCCCGGAGGGCGAACGCTCCGTCGAGCTGGAAGTGGCGCGGGGGCATGTGGAACATCCCGTCGAAACCCTTGACGGTGCTCCCTGGATTTACGGCCCGATCGGGGCGTCCGTCGTCCACGCACCGTTCGAATACCGGATCCACAGAGATCAGGGTGAAGTCGCGCTGGACATCACCACCTACTGGTCCCTCTGGGCTCCCGGCGGCCCGGGGCGCCCCGACGTGGACCGGGCCATCGAGGGTTTGCTCGCGGAAGGGTGGCGGAATTCCTGATCCCCGCCGACTCTCCGCCCTCCTGATTTTCCCCGTACCCGACGAATCCAGCGTCTGCCCCGACGCGCCCGTACACAGAGAAATCAGAGGCTCCTGACCGCCAGGTCCCCTACCTGAGCACCCAGGAGCGGGGCGGCGAAGAAGGAATCTCAAAAGACACGTCCTGTCCCGACGAGCTGACGAGCCCCCGGACATCACCGGGCCACCCCACACCACCACCCCGAAAAGGAGCCGACCCGCGATGCCCCAGCACGCCGACACCCCGCCGACCAGCCCCGAGGAAGCGCTCGCGCTCGTCCGTGACCGCTACGCGGAGCCGACGCTGCCCGATGGCACGCCGGTGCCGCTGGCCGTCGAGGAATTCGACATCGGCTACCTCGTCCACCCCGTTTTCCCGCCGGTCTCCCGGACCGACGCCGCAGGCGTCCCGCTGCCCGCCCCGCCCGGCGGAGCCAAGATCGTGGTCTCCAAGGCCACCGGCGAATCCGTCACCGTGCCCAACCTCCCCAACGAGAGCGCCATCGCGCTCTACCGGCAGCAGAACGCATAGGCCGGTACGGCAGCCGAACTCCGCAGGGAATTCTGAGAAGGGCCACGCGAGCGGCCTCGGAATTCCGGGGTTTCCCGGCCACTTCCCCCTGGAACGGGACGCGGAGGCACAGCCGGACGAGAGCCTCCGGTGGGCACCGTCGGCGTCCGGTGGCATTTCCCTTTCCGGAGGATTTCCGCGTACCGCTCGTCGTGGAGTTGTACGTTCCTCCCTTATCGAAACGGTGAGTTCGGCCTCACGCCAGCCTCCCGGCAGGCCGAAACGCGTCGCCGCCCCCGCCCCCGTACCGCCCCAACCGCAACACCGCTCACCCCCGTAACGCCGCCGGCGCTCCGCCGCACCGGCCATCCCCCCGGTTCCCGGTCACACCGTCCCTTTTCACGAAGGCGCCCCGGGTGTTCATCCCTCTCCCACCTGCCCGCCTCGTAGGAGCGCCGCGCCCAGCGGGGTCAGGGTGTGGAGGACCGCGTTGCCGCGGCGGAGGGTGAGGAGGAGGCCGGCGTCGCGGAGGACGGTCGCGTGTTGGCTGGCGGAGGCGAGGGAGACGTCCGCGCGGCGGGCCAGTTCGGTGGTGGTGCAGCCGGCACCGACGCCGCGGAGTATCGCCGACCGGGTGTGGCCGACGAGGCGCCCCAGGGAGCGGCCGGGCGGCGGTGCCGGCGCGGCGCGCGGCACGGGGTGGTCGACGGGGTAGACCAGCACCGGCGTGAGGTCCGGGTTGTGGAAGGTGACCGGCGTGCGGCGGCAGAAGTAGGACGGCATGAGGAGGAGACCGCGTCCGCCCAGGTGGAGGTCGCGGTCGACGGGGTACTCGACCTCCAGGACGGGGGCGCGCCAGCGCAGCGTCGACGGGAGGGTGGCGAGCAGCCGGTCGGCGCCGCCGTCGAGCAGAGCCCGGCCCCGGGCGGCACGGTCGGCCTCTATCCGGGCCTGGAGCCGCGGCCAGTACGGGGCGACGGCCGCCGCGTGGTACCGCTGGAGCGCCCCGGCGAGGTGGCCGAGCTGCCGGGTGTCGCCGTCGCCCATGGCCCGTATCCAGGGCGGCAGCGACCGGGGGCGGGCGAGCCCGGCGAGTTCGGTGTGGACGCGGGCGGGCGGGGTCTCGCGCAGCGCGGCGAGCGCCTCGCCGACACCGAGTTGCCCCTCGGGCGGGGTGAGGAAATCCGGGAAATAGCCGCGGGTGGGCACGAGCGGCGCCAGCAACCGCGTTTCGCCATTCAACTTTCCCCGGGTTTCCATCCGCCATTTCCCGAAGGCGGTTGTGTCCCGCCGGTCGCGGAGTCGGTGAAAACTTAAAATTGTTTCCCACAGCGCATCGGGGCGCGCGGCAATCCGCACGCGGGCCAGATCGGGTCCACTGAAATGGACGCGCAACACCGAACCCCCACCCCTTGGTTACATCTCCGACACCCCGACCCGCCTGAGTATGCACGCAGATACGTGCGGTCACCATGCCCTTTTGGCCAGAGTTGAAAAGGGTCGCGCACAGGGGTGGACACCGGGAATGCTGTACTCAATTCACCGCAGATGCGCGCGGCCCGGATTGCTCGATCCCGTGGGGGGTGACGGGCATGGAACCAGCCGCGCCGCATTCGCGTTGAAAGCCGCCCCCACGCCGACATGGGAGGCGGCGGCTCCCGAGGGGGGAGTTCGGAAAAAGCGAGGGCGGCACCTCCGCACGGGTGCCGCCCTCGTCCGTATGTCCTGTGCCGCTGCCGCACCGGCCCGGCCGCCGCCGCTGCCGCGCACCCGCCCGCACCACGGAAAAGCCGAGGGCGGCGCCTCCGCACAAGGCGCCGCCCTCGTCGGTCCGGAGCCCCGGCGGCGGTGAGGGTGGTGGTGCCGGCCGGCGGTTCCGGTGGGAGTACGGGTGCCGGGCGTGTGAGGGCACGCCCGGCACCCGTGGTTCAGCGGCTGTCGCTGCCCTGGGACTCGGCGGCCGCGCGGCCGGCCTCCAGGCGGGCGACCGGGATACGGAACGGCGAGCAGGAGACGTAGTCGAGTCCGGCCTCGTGGAAGAAGTGCACGGACTCCGGGTCGCCGCCGTGCTCACCGCAGACGCCGAGCTTCAGGTCCGGGCGGGTGGCCCGGCCGGCCGCGGCGGCGTTGCGGACGAGCGAGCCGACGCCGTCCTTGTCGATCGTCTCGAAGGGGCTGACGCCGAAGATGCCCTTCTCCAGGTACGCGGTGAAGAAGCTGGCCTCGACGTCGTCGCGGGAGAAGCCCCAGACCGTCTGCGTGAGGTCGTTCGTGCCGAAGGAGAAGAAGTCGGCGGACTCGGCGATCTGACCGGCCGTGAGGGCGGCGCGGGGCAGTTCGATCATGGTGCCGAGGGTGAGCTTGAGGCTGACGCCGTGGGCCTTCTCGACCTCGGCGATGACCTGCTCGGCCTCGTCACGGACGATCTCCAGCTCCTGGACGGTGCCGACCAGCGGAATCATGATCTCCGCACGCGGGTCGCCCTTGGCCTCCTTGCGCTCGGCCGCGGCCTCCGCGATGGCGCGGACCTGCATGGCGAACAGACCGGGGATGACCAGGCCGAGGCGGACACCGCGCAGACCCAGCATCGGGTTCTGCTCGTGGAGCTTGTGGACGGCCTGGAGGAGGCGCAGGTCGTTCTCGTTGGCGTCCTTGCGGGCCTCGGCGAGCGCGACGCGGACCGACAGCTCGGTGATGTCGGGCAGGAACTCGTGCAGCGGCGGGTCCAGCAGCCGGACGGTGACCGGCAGTCCGTCCATCGACTCGAACAGCTCGATGAAGTCGGCCTTCTGGAGCGGCAGCAACTGCTCCAGGGCGGCGTCCCGGTCGGCGTCGGTGTCGGCGAGGATCAGCCGCTCGACCATCTCGCGGCGCTCACCGAGGAACATGTGCTCGGTGCGGCACAGGCCGATGCCCTGGGCGCCGAACCGGCGGGCGCGCGCGGCGTCCTCGGCGTTGTCGGCGTTGGCGCGGACCCGCAGCCGGCGGACCCGGTCCGCGTACGCCATGATCCGGTGGACGGCCTTGACCAGCTCGTCGGCGTCGTCGGCGCCGGCGTGCATCCGGCCCTCGAAGTACTCGACGACCGGGGACGGGACGACGGGCACCTCACCGACGTAGACCTTGCCGGTGGAGCCGTCGATGGAGACGGTGTCGCCCTCCTCGACGACCACGCCGTCCTGCGTCGTCATCCGGCGGCGCTTGGTGTCGACCTCCAGCTCCTCGGCGCCGCAGACACAGGTCTTGCCCATGCCGCGGGCGACGACGGCGGCGTGCGAGGTCTTGCCGCCGCGGGAGGTGAGGATGCCCTCGGCGGCGATCATGCCGTTGAGGTCGTCGGGGTTGGTCTCGCGGCGGATGAGGATGACCTTCTCACCCGAGCGGGACCACTTGACCGCGGTGTACGAGTCGAAGACGGCCTTGCCGACGGCGGCGCCCGGCGAGGCGGCGATGCCACGGCCGATGGTGTCCGCCTTGGCGCCCAGGTCGAAGCGGGGGAACATCAGCTGCGCCAGCTGCGCGCCGTTGACCCGCTGGAGGGCCTCGGCCTCGTCGATGAGTCCCTGGTCGACGAGTTGGGTGGCGATGCGGAAGGCGGCGCCGGCGGTGCGCTTGCCCACGCGGGTCTGGAGCATCCACAGCTTGCCGCGCTCGATGGTGAACTCGATGTCGCACAGGTCCTTGTAGTGCGTTTCGAGCGTCTCCATGATCTGCATCAGCTCGTCGTAGGACGCCTTGTCGATCTGCTCCAGGTCCGCGAGCGGGACCGTGTTGCGGATACCGGCGACGACGTCCTCGCCCTGCGCGTTCTGGAGGTAGTCACCGTAGACGCCCTGGTGGCCGCTGGCCGGGTCGCGGGTGAAGGCGACGCCGGTGCCGGAGTCCGGGCCGAGGTTGCCGAAGACCATGGAGCAGACGTTGACGGCGGTGCCGAGGTCGCCGGGGATGCGCTCCTGGCGGCGGTAGAGCTTGGCGCGGTCGGTGTTCCACGAGTCGAAGACCGCGCGGACGGCGAGGTCCATCTGCTCGCGCGGGTCCTGCGGGAAGTCCCGGCCGGTCTCCTTGGCGACGATGCCCTTGAACTGCTCGACCAGCGTCTTGAGGTCACCCGCGTCGAGGTCGACGTCGACGGTGACGCCCTTGGCCTTCTTCGCGTCCTCCAGCGCCTCCTCGAAGAGGTCGCCGTCGACGTCCAGCACGGTCTTGCCGAACATCTGGATGAGGCGGCGGTAGGAGTCCCACGCGAACCGCTCGGAGCCCGCCTGCTGCGCCAGCCCGCCGACCGAGGCGTCGGAGAGACCGATGTTGAGGACGGTGTCCATCATGCCGGGCATGGAGAACTTCGCACCCGAACGCACCGATACCAGCAGGGGGTTGTCGGCCTGGCCGAGCTTCTTGCCCATCTGCTTCTCAAGGGCGTCGAGGTGCTGCGAGACCTCGGCACGGAGTGCCGCGGGCTCCTCCCCGCTCTCCAGGTAGACCTTGCAGGCTTCGGTGGTGATGGTGAAGCCGGGCGGGACCGGGAGACCGAGGTTCGTCATCTCGGCGAGGTTGGCGCCCTTGCCGCCGAGCAGGTCCTTGAGGTCCCTGTTGCCCTCGGTGAAGTCGTACACGAACTTCGCGGACGCAGGCTTGGTTACGTGGGGATTCTGTGTTTCCGACACGGGACTGGACTCCTCGCGGATGGCTGCCCTGACGGCGAGGAACATACCCAGATCGAAGGCATCTGGGTACGTCCACTTGGTCGACATGCGTACGTAACCGCTCGTCCGCCACCGGATCGAAAGAGATATCTCCTTGACGGGTGAATACACCACTTGAATGGATGAGTGCGGTGCGTTGCGGAATTGACCACTCTCATCACCCTCCGCTGTTGTCACGTACGAGAGATGAACATCAACTACGTGGCACCCAGTGCCAGCATTGGAGAGGTGGACCCCCGTACGATCTGCTCATCTGAGCGGAAGAGCTATCAGGGGTGGCGAGGATCACGCGCTCGGACGGGCCGCGGTCCCATCATTCGAGCACGCGCCGACCCGATTCCGGACCGGCGCGCGGCGGCCAGGGCGCCCGGTCGGCCGAGCCTTCCGGGACACGGCGGCCCCGGGCGGGAAAGCTCGGCGGGCAAGCAGCCCCCGCCCAAGGAGTCAGCGATGGCCCGCCCCCACGACAGTCACGGCGCCGGATCCGAAGGAGCCGGAACCGCCCCCGGCGTCGGCAACGCCGCCTACGGCCGCAAGCCGTTCTCCCGTTCCCGCAGCCACTTCGCCGACCGCATCACCGCCGACGGACGGTATGGCTGGCCGGTCGAGGCCGGGCGCTACCGGCTGATCGTCAGCCGCGCCTGCCCCTGGGCGAGCCGGGCGGTGATCTCCCGGCGGCTGCTGGGCCTGGAGGACGCGCTCTCCATGGGCATCGCCGACCCCGTCCAGGACGACCGGAGCTGGCGCTTCACCCTCGACCCGGACGGCCGCGACCCGGTCCTCGGCATCCGCTTCCTGAGCGAGGCGTACGACAGGCGCGAGACGGGATATCCGGGCGGGGTGAGCGTCCCCGCGGTCGTGGACGTACCGAGCGGGCAGCTGGTCACCAACGACTTCCAGCAGCTCACCCTCGACCTGGCCACCGAATGGCGGGCGCTGCACCGGCCCGGCGCGCCCGACCTCTACCCCGAGGCGCTGCGCGAGGAGATCGACGAGGTGATGGAGGGCGTCTACCGGGACGTCAACAACGGGGTCTACCGCGCCGGGTTCGCGACCGGGCAGGAGGAGTACGACGCGGCGTACGCGGCGGTGTTCCGGCGGCTGGAGCTGCTGTCGGAGCGGCTGGCCGGGCAGCGCTACCTCGTCGGGGACACGATCACCGAGGCGGACATCCGGCTCTTCACCACGCTGGTGCGGTTCGACCCCGTCTACCACGGCCACTTCAAGTGCAACCGCTACAAGCTGGCCGAGGACCCGGTGCTGTGGGCGTACGCGAAGGACCTCTTCCAGACGCCCGGATTCGGCGACACCGTCGACTTCCACCACATCAAGCAGCACTACTACCGGGTGCACACCGGCCTGAACCCGACCGGGATCGTGCCCGACGGGCCGGAGCTGCACGGCTGGCTGACCCCGCACCACCGCGAGGAACTGGGCGGCCGGCCGTTCGGCGACGGCACGCCGCCGGGCCCCGTACCGGCCGGGGAAGTGGTGCCGCCGGGCGGGCGGGCGTGAGCGCGCGGACGCCCGGCGGGGCGGGGCCGGACGGCCGGGTGCGGGCACCGGGCCGGGCGGGACCGGCCCGGCGGCCGGAACCGGCGGGTCGGGCGGGGCCGACGGGCCCGGTGGCCGGCCCGCCGTCACCGCCACCGCCGCCGTCCGCCGGATCAGCAGGTCCGGCCCGTCCGCTCCGTCCGGCCCGTTCGTCCGGATCAGCCGCCCGAGGTGTCCAGTTCCGCGCCGGCGTCGACGCCGGTGCAGTCGTTGGGGTCGTCGAGCCAGCCGTCGGGGAGGACGACGCGGTCGCGGCCGGAGGTGCGGCCGCGCGGGCCGTCGGCGCCGGCGGGCCAGGGCTGGTCGGCGTCGATCTTGCCGAGCAGGTCCTCCAGCTCCGCGAGGGAGGAGCTGACGGCGAGGCCGCGGCGCATCTCGGAGCCGACCGCGAAGCCCTTGGTGTACCAGGCGACGTGCTTACGGAAGTCGATCACGCCGCGCCGCTCGTCGCCGATCCACTCGCCGAGCAGCGCCGCGTGCCGCACCATCACCGCCGCGACCTGCCCGAACGTCGGCTCGGTGTAGGCACCGGTGCCCTCGAAGGCGGCGACCAGATCGCCGAAGAGCCACGGGCGGCCCAGGCAGCCGCGGCCGACGACGACGCCGTCGCAGCCGGTCTCCCGGACCATCCGCAGCGCGTCGTCGGCGCACCAGATGTCGCCGTTGCCGAGCACCGGGATCTCCGGGACGTGCTCCTTGAGCCGGGCGATGGCGTCCCAGTCGGCGGTGCCGCTGTAGTGCTGGGCGGCGGTCCGGCCGTGCAGCGCGATGGCGGTGATGCCCTCCTCGGCGGCGATCCGGCCCGCGTCGAGGTAGGTGAGGTGCCCGTCGTCGATGCCCTTGCGCATCTTCATCGTCACCGGCAGGCTCCCCGCGTTCGCCACCGCGTCGCGCAGGATCGCGCGCAGCAGCGGCCGCTTGTAGGGGAGCGCGGAGCCGCCGCCCTTACGGGTCACCTTGGGGACCGGGCAGCCGAAGTTCAGGTCGATGTGGTCGGCGAGATCCTCTTCCGCGATCATGCGGACGGCCTTGCCGACGGTGTCCGGGTCGACGCCGTACAGCTGGATCGAGCGCGGCTTCTCGGCCGCGTCGAAGTGGATGAGCTGCATGGTCTTCTCGTTCCGCTCGACCAGCGCCCGCGTCGTGATCATCTCGCTGACGAACAGCCCCTTGCCGCCGGAGAACTCCCGGCACAGCGTCCGGAACGGGGCGTTGGTGATCCCGGCCATGGGCGCGAGCACCACGGGCGGGGACGCCGTGTGCGGTCCGATCTGGAGCGAGGTCATGAGGCGGGTTCCTTCGGCGGTCGGTGGCGGTGCGGCGCCGGGACGACCCGGCGGTGCGACCTCCCATTGTCCCGCATCCGGCGGACACCTCCCGTACGGGTGGCCGGGGCGGTACGGGAGCGGGCGGCCCCGCCGGACGTATCCCCTACGGGCGGTCGGGGGCGGGCCGGAGCGGCGGCGGGGCGGGCGCCCCGGGTGCGGGCCGCGGCGGACCGCACCGGTCGGGGGCGGCGCCGGAGGAGCGGAGCGGCGCGCGGGCGGGCCGGAACGCGCCGTCCGGCCGGGCCGTCCCCCGCATATCGTTGTAGCGTTCAACCATGTCTGAGCTGAGCCACCGGCGGCGGCTGCTCGTCCTGGCGATCTGCTGCATGAGCCTGCTGATCGTCAGTCTCGACAACACCGTCCTCAACGTCGCACTCCCCTCCCTCCAGCACGAACTGCACGCCTCCGTCTCCGGTCTGCAGTGGACCATCGACGCCTACACGCTGGTGCTGGCCTCGCTCCTGATGCTGTCCGGTTCGACCGCGGACCGGCTCGGGCGGCGGCGGGTCTTCACCGTCGGCCTCGCCGTCTTCTCCCTCGGCTCGCTGCTGTGCAGCCTCGCGCCGAGCCTGACCTGGCTGGTCGTCTTCCGGATGGTGCAGGCGGTCGGCGGGTCGATGCTCAACCCCGTCGCGATGTCGATCATCACCAACACCTTCACCGAGCCGCGCGAGCGGGCGCGGGCCATCGGGGTGTGGGGCGGCGTCGTCGGCATCAGCATGGCCGCCGGGCCGGTGATCGGCGGCTTGCTGGTGGAGTCCGTCGGCTGGCGCTCGATCTTCTGGATCAACGTCCCGATCGGCGCCCTGGCCCTCTTCCTCACCCTGCGGTACGTCCCCGAGTCCCGCGCACCGCGCCCGCGCCGGCCGGACCCGGTCGGCCAGCTGCTGGTCATCGCGCTGCTGGGCGCCCTGACGTACGCGATCATCGAGGCGCCGGGGACGGGCTGGCTCTCCGCGGAGATCCTGACGTTCGCCGCCGTCGCGCTGGCGGCGCTCGCCGCGCTGATCGGCTACGAGCGGCGGCGCGTGGAACCGCTCATCGACCTGAGGTTCTTCCACAGCGCACCGTTCAGCGGCGCCACCGTCACCGCGGTCTGCGCCTTCGCGTCACTGGCCGGGTTCCTCTTCCTCAACACGCTCTACCTGCAGAACATCCGCGGCCACTCCGCGCTGGTGGCCGGGTTGTACATGCTGCCGATGGCCGGGATGACGCTGGTGTGCGCGCCGCTGTCCGGACGGCTGGTCGGCAGCCGCGGGCCACGGCTGCCGCTGCTGCTCGCCGGCTGCGCGATGGCCGCCAGCGGGCTGATGTTCGCCGCGTTCGACGCCGAGTCGACCACCACCTTGCTGTTCACCGGATACGTGCTGTTCGGCATCGGCTTCGGCCTGGTCAACGCCCCGATCACCAACACCGCGGTCTCCGGCATGCCGCGCACCCAGGCGGGCGTCGCGGCGGCGGTGGCGTCCACCAGCCGCCAGGTCGGCTCGTCCCTGGGCGTCGCGGTGATCGGCGCGGTGCTGGCCGGCGGCGTCCAGGCGGCGTCCCCGGGCGGCGCGCCGGCCACCGCCGACTTCATCGCGGCGGCCCGCCCCGCCTGGTGGATCATCACCGGGTGCGGCGCCGCCGTCCTGCTCCTCGGCGCCCTGACCACCGGCGCCTGGGCCCGCACCACGGCCCGCCGCACCGCCGCGCTCTTCGACGACGGCACGGCACCGGACATGACCCGCTCGGCCGCGGGACGGTGAGACGGCCCTCCCCCGCACCCCGACACGCCGCCGGCCCCCTCCGTAGCGATTACGGAGGGGGCCGGCGGCGTACGCGGGCGAGGCGCCCGCCCCGGGTCAGCAGCCGAGCAGCCGCGCGCCCAGGTATGCCTGGATCTGGTCCAGGGAGACGCGCTCCTGCTTCATGGTGTCGCGCTCGCGGACGGTGACGGCGTTGTCGTCGAGGGTGTCGAAGTCGACGGTGACGCAGAACGGGGTGCCGATCTCGTCCTGGCGGCGGTAGCGGCGGCCGATGGCGCCGGCGTCGTCGAACTCGATGTTCCAGTTCTTGCGCAGGTCGGTGGCGAGGCCCTTGGCCTTCGGCGAGAGCTGCGGGTTGCGGGAGAGCGGCAGGACCGCGACCTTGACCGGCGCCAGGCGCGGGTCGAGGCGCATGACCGTGCGCTTCTCCATCTTGCCCTTGGCGTTCGGCGCCTCGTCCTCGATGTACGCGTCGAGCATGAAGGCGAGCATCGCGCGGTTCACGCCCGCCGCCGGCTCGATGACGTAGGGGGTCCAGCGCTCGCCGGCCTCCTGGTCGAAGTAGGAGAGGTCCTGGCCGGACGCCTTGGCGTGCGCGGAGAGGTCGAAGTCGGTGCGATTGGCGACGCCCTCCAGCTCCGAGAACTCGGTGCCGCCGAAGTTGAAGCGGTACTCGATGTCAGCGGTGCGCTTGGAGTAGTGGGAGAGCTTCTCCTTGGGGTGGTCGTACCACCGGATGTTCTCCTCGCGGATGCCGAGGTCGCGGTACCAGTTCCAGCGCTCGGCCATCCAGTACTCGTGCCACTGCTCGTCCTCGCCCGGCTTGACGAAGAACTCCATCTCCATCTGCTCGAACTCGCGGGTGCGGAAGATGAAGTTGCCCGGCGTGATCTCGTTGCGGAAGGACTTGCCCATCTGCGCGATGCCGAACGGGGGCTTCTTCCGGGAGGTCTGCTGGACCTGCGCGAAGTTGGTGAAGATGCCCTGCGCGGTCTCGGGGCGCAGGTAGGCGACCGAGGCGGTGTCCTGCGAGGGGCCGAGGTGGGTGGAGAGCAGACCGGAGAACTGCTTGGGCTCGGTGAAACCGCCCTTGTTGCCGCAGTGCGGGCAGTTCAGGTCGGCGAGGCCGTTGGCGGGGAGGCGGCCGTGCTTCGCCTCGTACGCCTCCTCCAGGTGGTCGGCGCGGAAGCGCTTGTGGCAGGAGGTGCACTCGGTGAGCGGGTCGGTGAAGGTGGCGACGTGGCCGGACGCCTGCCAGACCTCGGGGGCCAGGATCACCGACGAGTCGATACCGACGACGTCCTCGCGCGAGGTGACCATCGCGCGCCACCACTGGCGCTTGAGGTTCTCCTTCAGCTCGACGCCCAGCGGACCGTAGTCCCAGGCGGCGCGCGAACCGCCGTAGATCTCACTGCAGGGGTAGACGAAGCCACGGCGCTTGCTCAGGCTGACGATGCTGTCGATCTTGTCGGCGGCCACGGTGCTCTCTTCATTACGACGGCGAACGATGGACGGCGGCGGCGCTGCGCGCCGGTGCGGGTGAATGATTCAGGTTACCGGCGGCCGTACCCCCCGGACCAATTCGCCGGGGCGCCTCTCCGCTTCCTCCCGGTACCACCCGTCCCACGGCCCCGTTCGAACATGTTGTTGACAATCGTTTCCACTTTTGTTGAAAATGACTGTCATGAACGTACGCCGTCGCATATCCACCGCAGCCCTCGCCGGAGCCTGCGGACTCGCCCTGCTCACTCTCTCCGCCTGCTCCTCCGGCGCCACCGGCGGCGGCAGCGGCGGGAAGCTGCGGGTGACGGCGTCCTTCTACCCGATGGAGTTCCTCGCCCGGCAGATCGGCGGCGACCACGTCGAGGTGTCCAACCTCACCAAGCCCGGCGTCGAACCCCACGACCTGGAGCTGTCCCCCAAGCAGACCGGTCAGCTCGGCGAGTCCGACGCGATCGTCTACCTCAAGGGACTCCAGCCCGCCGTGGACGAGGCGGTCGCCCAGTCCGGCGTCGAGAACATCGCCGACGCCGCGGCCATGACCTCCCTGGAGGAGCACGGCAACGAGGTCGACGGCCACCACCACGGCCACGCCGCCTCCGGCTCCGACGCCGACCCGCACATCTGGCTCGACCCGGTGAAGTACGCCGAGGTCGCCAAGGGCGTGAACGCGACGCTGGCCAAGGCCGACCCCGGCCACAAGGCCGACTTCCAGAAGAACACCGACGCCCTCGTCAAGAAGCTGGACGGGCTGAACGCCGACTTCACCGAGGGCCTGAAGAACCGCGCCTCGGACACCTTCCTCACCACCCACGCGGCCTTCGGCTACCTCGCCGAGCGCTACGGACTGACCGAGGAGGCCATCAACGGCCTCGACCCCGAGTCCGAGCCGAGCGCCCACCGCATCAAGGCCCTCCACACCGTGGCCGAGAAGCACCACGTCTCGACGGTCTTCTTCGAAACGCTCGCCAACCCGGCCACCGCCAAGGCGCTCGCCGGCGACCTGCACCTGAAGACCGACGTCCTCGACCCCCTGGAGGGGATCACCGACGCCTCCCGCGGCAAGGACTACTTCGGCGTCATGCGCGCCAACCTCGCCGCCCTCCAGAAGGCGCTCGGCACCAAGTGACCAGCCACCCCGGGCCCGCCACGACGGAGGTCAGCATGGAAGAAGCGGCATCCCCGCGAGACGACCGGCCGGTCATCGCGCTGCGCGGCGCCACCGCGTCGCTCGGCGCCCGCCCCGTCCTGCGCGGCGTCGATCTGACCGTCCACGCCGGAGAGGTCGTCGCGCTGCTCGGCGCCAACGGCTCCGGCAAGTCCACGGCCGTCCGCTCCGTCATCGGCCAGGTCCCGCTGACCGGCGGCGACCTCACCCTCTTCGGTACGCCGCTGCGCCGCTTCAAGGAGTGGCACCGCGTCGGCTACGTACCGCAGCGCACCACGGCGGCGGGCGGGGTGCCCGCCACCGTCCGGGAGATCGTCACCTCCGGGCGGCTGGCCCGCAGCCGCTTCGGGCTGCCGCGCCGGGCCGACCGCGAGGCCGTCCACCGCGCGCTGGAGCTGGTCGGGATGGCCGACCGCGCCAAGGACTCCGCCGCCGCGCTCTCCGGCGGCCAGCACCAGCGGGTGCTGATCGCCCGCGCGCTGGCCGTCGAACCGGAACTGCTGATCATGGACGAGCCGATGGCCGGGGTGGACCTCGCCAGCCAGGAGGTGCTGGCGGACGCGCTGCGCGAACAGGTCGCCCGCGGCACCACCGTCCTGCTCGTCCTGCACGAACTGGGCCCGCTGGAGCCGCTGATCGACCGGGCGGTGGTGCTCCGCGACGGCTGCGTGGTCCACGACGGGCCGCCGCCGGAGGCCGTCGGCCAGCACGCCCTGCCCGGTCACGACCACGTCCACCCGCACGCCGACGACACGGCGCCCGCGGCGCTGGGGACGGGACTGCTGAGCTGACATGGAAATCCTGAACTACGCCTTCATGCAGCGGGCCCTGATCGCCGCCCTCATCGTCGGCGTCACCGCACCCGCCATCGGCATCTACCTCGTCCAGCGCCGCCAGTCCCTGATGGGCGACGGCATCGGCCACGTCGCCCTCACCGGCGTCGGCCTCGGCTTCCTGATCAACAGCGGCTCCGCGTGGGCCGGCCCGGTCTGGATCGCCACCTTCGTCGCCATCGCCGGCTCCGTCGCCATGGAGCTGATCCGCTGGTACGGCAGGACCCGCGGCGATCTGGCGCTGGCCATGCTGTTCTACGGCGGTATGGCGGGCGGTGTGATGCTGATGAACCTCTCCGACGCCGGCTCCAACGCCAACCTCAGCACGTACCTCTTCGGCTCGATCACCACCGTCTCCGCGCAGGACATGACGGCGATCTGCGTACTGGCCGCGCTGGTCCTGGCGATCACCGTGGGGCTGCGGCGGCAACTCTTCGCGGTCTGCCAGGACGAGGAGTTCGCCCGCGTCACCGGTCTGCCGGTGCGGCTGCTGAACCTGCTGATCGCGGTCACCGCCGCGGTCACCGTCACCGTCGCGATGCGCGTCGTCGGCCTGCTGCTGGTCTCCGCGCTGATGGTGATCCCGGTCGCCGCCGCCCAGCAGATCAGCCGCAGTTTCGCGGTCACCTTCGCGCTGGCCGTGGCGATCGGCGTCGGCGTCACCCTGACCGGCACCGCGACCTCGTACTACGTCGACGTGCCGTCCGGCGCGACGATCGTGCTCTTCGCCATCGCCGTCTTCGTCCTCTTCACGCTGCTCGCCGCGCCGCTCGCCAGGAAACGGGCGCGGGCCGCCGCCGGGGGCGCCGACGGGTGCACCCTGGAAGTACCCGGGGGCCGCGCTCCGGCGGACGACGTGCGGGTCTGAGCGCGGACCGGCCCGCGACGCCGCGAGGGAGGTAAGTGGTCCCCCGGCGATCCGGTCATCACCTGGCACAATGGCCACACGCCCGTCCAGGGGGACGACCACGACCTAGGAGGCAACGGTGGCGACGAGCGCGGGATCCCCGGTACGCGGCCGGTCGACGCGACAGCGGACCGCGGTGTCGGCCGCTCTCGACGAGGTCGACGAGTTCCGCAGCGCCCAGGAACTGCACGACATGCTCAAGCACCGGGGCGACTCGGTGGGCCTGACCACCGTCTACCGCACGCTCCAGTCGCTGGCGGACGCCGGTGAGGTCGACGTCCTGCGGACCAGCGACGGCGAGGCCGTCTACCGCCGGTGCAGCACCGACGACCACCACCATCACCTCGTCTGCCGCACCTGCGGCAAGGCGGTCGAGGTGGAGGGCCCGGCGGTGGAGAAGTGGGCCGACCAGATCGCCGCGGAGCACGGCTTCCGCGATGTCGCCCACACCATCGAGATCTTCGGTACCTGCGGCGACTGCGCGGCGGACGAGCAGAAGTAGCGGAGCCCCGTACGCGGAAAGGGCCGCCTCCCCGAGCGGGAGGCGGCCCTTTCGTGTGCCCGGCGCCGGATCAGGTCGCCGACTCGCCCTCGGCGATCGGTGCCGCGCCGAACCGGCGGTCGCGCTTGGCGTACTCCAGGCAGGCTTCCCAGAGGTTCCGGCGGTCGAAATCAGGCCAGAGAATGTCCTGAAACACCATCTCGGCGTAGGCGCTCTGCCAGATCAGATAGTTCGAGGTGCGCTGTTCGCCCGACGGGCGAACGAAGAGATCAACGTCCGGCATGTCCGGGTAATACATGTACTTGGCGACCGTCTTCTCGCTGACCTTGGACGGGTCGAGTTTGCCCGCCTTCACGTCCGCGGCGATGGCCGCGGCGGCATCCGCGATCTCCGCCCGCCCACCGTAATTCACGCAGAAATACAGCGTCATCGCGTCGTTGTCCTTGGTCTGCTCCTGGGCGATCTGGAGTTCCTGGACAACGGACTTCCACAGCTTCGGCATACGCCCGACCCAGCGGATACGGATACCCAGCGCATCCATTTCGTCGCGCCGCCGCCGGATGACATCGCGGTTGAAGTTCATCAGGAAGCGGACCTCGTCCGGGGAACGCTTCCAGTTCTCGGTGGAGAAAGCGTAGAGGGAGAGGTTCTTCACGCCCATTTCGATACAGCCCTTGAGGACATCGAGCACGACGCCCTCGCCGACCTTGTGCCCTTCGGTACGGGGCAGCCCGCGCTCCTTGGCCCACCGGCCGTTTCCGTCCATGACGATGGCCACGTGCTCGGGGACCAGCTCCCCCGGGATCTTCGGGGGACGCGCACCGGAAGGGTGCGGCTCGGGCGTCTCGTATTCGCGTCGATTACGGCCCAGAATTCCGCGTCGTGCCATGCGGCCCACGTCTCCCATTGTCTTGAATACCGAGGTCGATCCATTTCGCCGGGCGGCTTCGCGCCGCCGCCCGGACCCTACCGCCGGGCTATTTCTCCACGTACCGGAGCGAACGCAGTCCGCGCTCCAGATGCCAGTGCAGATACGCCGCGACGAGTGAGCTGCCCTCCCGGACGTGCCGGGGTTCGCTCGCGTCCGCGGTCTCCCAGTCGCCGGTCAGCAGCGCGCTGAGGAGCCCGATGGCCTCCGAGGAGGGTACGACGCTTCCCGGGACCCGGCAGTCGCCGCACACCACCCCGCCCGAGGCGACCGAGAAGAACCGGTTCGGGCCGGGCAGCCCGCATCTCGCACAGCCGTCGAAGCTGGGCGCGTAGCCGTTGACCGCCAGGGAGCGCAGCAGGAAGGCGTCGAGCACCAGGTGCGGTTCGTGCTCGCCGCGGGCGAGCGTGCGCAGTCCGCCGACGAGGAGGAGGTACTGCTGCACCGCCGGTTCGCCCTCGTGGTCGGTGAAGCGCTCCGCGGTCTCCAGCATCGCGGTGCCCGCGGTGTAGCGGGCGTAGTCGGTGACGATCCCGCCGCCGTACGCCGCCAGCGACTCGCTCTGCGTGCACAGCGGCAGCCCGCGCCCGACCAGTTCGCTGCCGCGGGCGAAGAACTGCACGTCGACGTGGGAGAACGGCTCCAGCCGGGCGCCGAATTTCGACTTGGTGCGCCGCACGCCGCGTGCGACGGCCCGCACCCGGCCGTGGCCACGGGTGAGCAGCGTGATGATCCGGTCCGCCTCCCCGAGCTTCTGGGTGCGCAGCACGATGCCGTCGTCGCGGAACAGACTCATGGCGCCATTGTCCCGCACCGCGCGGGGCGCCCGGGGCCCGCCCGGTGCGGGCGGCGGACGGGGCGCGGGGCCCGGCGGGGGCACGGGCGACACGGCGGGGCGACGGACCGGCGGGCCGGAATCGGGGGCCGCGCGGAGGGGCGGGGCGGCCCGGCGGCCGGGTGGCCGGGTGGCCGGGTGGCCGGGTGGCCGGCCCCGGCGGGAAAACGCGCACCGGCGACGCGGGCGGGGACGGCGGAAATGCCGGTAACGGCGGAAATCGCGGAAGGCTCGGGAAACTCGGAAGGCCGGGGATATTCCTGGCGGTGAAGTGGCCGGAGAAGCGCGCATCGGCGGACGAAGAGGGCCGCCGGGCGGCGGGGTGGAGCCATTTCGGCCCGGACCCCGCCGGGAAGGGCGTCAGGCCAATTCGCCTCTGCTGCGGGCGTTCACGTACGCGGTCGTCGCCCGGAGACGTTCGGTGACGGTGGCCGGCCGGACCGTCGTACAGGCACATTCCCAGTCCCGGCCGCCGCCGATCGGCCGGAGCCGGAGGATTTCGCCGTCGACCGCCACGACCTTGCCGACCCGGGCCGTACGGATATCGAGGGCGAAGGCGCCGACCGGCGGGCGGCCCACGGTGTTCATCGCTCCCCCAGCGCGTCCGTCAGCCGTCGGGCGACATCCATCGTGCAGCGGCCCAATTCCACCAGCGGGAGCATGGCGTAATTGGCGCAGGAAACGGGGTCGGGGCCAAGGGACGGCAGGACGATTCCCGCGCGCGCGAGGGTATTTCGCAATTCTTTGGTGACGGATTCAACTTCTTCGATCCGGTCCATCGGAGACCCACACCTTCTGTCGGAGCTTTCGCCGTTGGGGGGTAAAGAGTGACCCCTCGGCCCGGAGTGCGCAACGAGGGGCGCACCGCAAAGCCCGGCCCGGGTAACCCGGGCCGGGTTATGGCCAATGCTTCACATGGAGGTGAACCCCGGACCGCAGGGGCCCATTCACGGGCGCCGGTCGACCGCTCCGGCGAAAGGCCGCCCCCGGCGCAAGGGGCGTCCGTTCGCGCACGCATTCCTTTTCCAGCAGCCCGCCTCAGGGCCCGGCGAGCGGGAACGCACCGCACCGTAAGCCCCCTTTCGGCGCGGTGCCCCTTATTCCGCGGAGACCGGAAATCCGGCCGTCCTTTCGAGAAAAGCTCAGAGGGTGAGCGAAAATCCGTCAGCCCCGGCGGAGTTCACGGCGGGGCACGGAGCCGGACGCCGCCGGTGCGCCGCCGTCCGGGTGATCCTGAACGGGGCGCCGGGGCGCGGGAGCGCACGGAACGGGCGCGCGGAAATGCCCGCCGCGCCGGTCCGCGCGCCCGTTCCCGTCCGCGCGCCGCCGCCCTGCCGCGCGCACCCGTAGATCACCGAGCCCCTCCCGTCAACTCCCCTTTTCCTCCGGGAGGTTGGGTGACGATCTCCCTCCGCGTCTCCCTGGTGAAGGGCGCGGTGGCCACCTACGCTCTCTTCTCGTCGCCGCGGCCCTCGCCGCGGGCATCCCTGACCTGGCCGCAAACGGCGTCGGAGGAAGGCACGCAATGCACCGCCGCCCGCTCGAACACCCCGCCGCGGCGCACCCGCATCCGCTCCGGCGGCACCCGCGGCGACCGCCGGAGGCGGCACGGCGGCCCTCCGCGTGCCACCGCCGCCCGGGAGCGCCCCCGCCCGCTCCCCCCTCGGCCCACGGGTCCGCAGCACACCTTCCGCGCCCCTTCGACCACACCGGGAACGACCCGTCCGCCATCCCGACGCGCCGGTAACATCCCGTCAGGCTCGGTACCCCACCACACAGTTGACGCTTGCGCGGCGTCACTGCCGACCGGACGGAAACCGTGTCCACCGGCCCGTTCCCCCAACGAGGATCCCCGATGACATCCATACCGGAGGCGCTGTTGTGGTGCCTCAGCGCAGGAACGGCCGCCGCCGTGGTGCTGGCCGGGTGCCTGCTCCGCGCGCAGCGGCAACGCAAGATCCTCACCGGGCGCCTGACCGCCACCGAGGAACAGCACGCGGCGACGGTACGCGGCAACACCGAACTCACCGCCCGGCTGCGGGCCACCGAGGCGGAGATCCGCCATCTGGCCGGTGCGCGCATCCCGGACCTGACCACGTCGCTGGCCCATCCGCACATCCCCGTACGCGGGCTCCTCGACGCGCGGTTCGCGGACTCCGAGACCGACCACGCGCTCACCGCCGTCCTGGACCAGATCTCCGAGGCGGTCACCAAGGAGCGGCTGCGGGTCGACGCCGCCGCCCAGGCCACGCTGCGCGGCGCGACCACCACCATCCAGGCGCTGCTCTACCGCCTGCAGACCGCCCTCCAGGAGATGCAGCACCGCCACGACGACCCGGCCGTCGCCCAGGACCTGCTCCACGCGGACTTCCTCAACGAGCAGGCGCTGCGGCGCATCCAGGCCACCGGCGTCGTCTGCGGCGCCTGGCCCGGTCTGACCCGGGAGGACTCCTACCTCGCCGAACTCGTCGTCGGCGCCACCTCCCGGCTGCGCGGCTACGAGCGGGTGCAGGTCAGCAACCAGCTGCGGGACCCGGTCGCGGTCGTCGCCCGCGCCGTCGAGCCGGTGGCGATCACCGTCACCGAACTCCTCGCCAACGCGCTGCACCACTCGCACCGGGAACTGCCGGTCACCGTCACGCTCCAGCAGGGCAACCGCGGCGCCTCCGTGATCATCGACGACTACGGCGTCGGGATGCACCCCGACGAGATCGAGCACGCCATGGCGCTGATGTCCGGCGACCGCGACGTCCTGCTCACCCAGCTCGGCGACCCGCCACGGGCCGGTTTCGCCGCCGCCGGCCAGTTGGTGCGCCAGTACGGCTTCGGGGTGCACGTCGAGTCCTCGCCGTACGGCGGGGTGCGCGCGGTGATCTACATCCCGGGTGATCCGCTCCTGACCGTCCTCGACGAGAGCCGGCAGCCGATGTCCGTCATGGCCCCCGTACCGCACCGCCCGGCCACCGCGGCGGGCGCCGTCCCCGCGACGGGCAGCGGCACCAGCCCCGCGCCGGTCGCCGCCCCGCACGCCCCCGCTCCGGCCGCCGCGTCGTACGCACCGGGCGCGCCGGCCGGGCACCCCGAGCCCGGGGCCGCCCCGGGCTCCGAGGACGAACTGCCGCGCCGCCGGCGCCGCCGGGCCGTCGCCGAGCCCGAGCCGAACCTGCCGCGTAGCGAACCGGTCGCCGACCGTACGCCCGAAGAAACCGCCTCCCGCTGGGCCGCGCTCCAGCAGGGCACCGAGTCCGGGCGGGCGGCCGCCGCCCGGCCGGAGCTCCCTCGCTCCCCCGAAGGGAATCCCCACGCATGAACACGCCCACCCGCCGCCGCGTCACCGAGGACAAGTCCTGGGTGCTGGCCCCGCTCCTGGAACTGCCGCACGTCATCCACGCCGCCGTCATCTCGGGGGACGGTTTCATCGAGGGCTCCTCGCCCGGTCTGACCCGGGAGGCGGCCGAGGGCGTCGCCGCGATGATGTCCGCGCTCCAGGGCGCCGGACGCGCGGTGACCGCCGCCTTCGCCGAGCGGGACGCCACCTTGCGGCAGACCGTCGTCGAATCCGAGCAGGGCTGGGTCTTCGCCATCCCCGCCGGCGAGAACACCTGCCTGGCGGTCTTCGCCGGGCCCGAGGTCAACATGGGCATCGTCGCCCACCACATGCAGGTGCAGGTGGCGACGCTGGGCGCCAAGGTCATGAACAGCCCGGCCCGGGACCTCGGCAGCCCCGCATGACCCCGCGGCAGAACGGCAGGCGCCTCGTACCGGCCTATCTGGCCACCGGCGGACGGGCCCGGCCCAGCCGCAACACGCTGGACCGGCTGACCCTCCTGCACGGCGTGGACGCGCCGCCCACCAGCGAGTTACGGCCGGAGGAGCGCCGGATCCTGGAGCTGCTGCGGCCCGGGGCGCTGTCGCTGGCCGAGGTCGCCGCCCATCTGCGGCTGCCCGTCTCCGTGGTGAAGGTCCTGGTGGCCGACCTCGTCGACGCCGGACGGCTGCACGCCCGTGTCCCCATACCCGAAGCCGAGCAATTCGACCGGCAGATCCTGGAGAGGGTTCTCGATGGACTCCGCTCTCTCAAGTCCTAGTGGCGCGCCCGCCACCGGCGGCGGCTCGATGTACCTGTCCGGCAGCGACCAGACACTCGTCAAACTGCTGGTCGCCGGGCCGTTCGGGGTCGGCAAGACAACGCTGATCCGCGCGCTGTCGGAGACACGGCCGCTGCACACCGAAGAGGTGATGACGCAGTCAGGCGCGTTCGTCGACGACCTCGCCGGGGTGCGGGAGAAGACCACCACCACCGTCGCCATCGACTTCGGGCGGCTCACCCTCCCCGGCGACCTCGTGCTGTACCTCTTCGGCACCCCGGGGCAGAAGCGGTTCCGTCCGCTGTGGCAGGACATCGCCCGCGGCGCGCTGGGCGCCCTCGTCCTCGCCGACACCCGCCGGCTGGCGGACTCCTTCGAGGTGATGGACATCATCGAGGAGGCCGGACTGCGCTACGCCGTGGCCGTCAACACCTTCCCGGACGCGCCGCACTACGACGTCGAAAAGCTCCGCGACGCCCTCGACCTGCACCCCGAGACACCGCTGGTGCTCTGCGACGCACGCGACCGCGACCAGTCCGTCGACGCGCTGATCGCCCTCGTCGGACATGTGCTGGCCCATACGCCCCAGGAGAACCAGAACCCGTGACTTCCCCGTACGAACCGGGCGCCGCCCCGCCGCCCGGCTGCCCCGCGCACGCGCACGGCGGGGCGTCCGCCGGACCGCCGGAGAGCCGCCCGCCCGGCCCCGCCGCGCCCGGCGGCGCCCCCGCCCCGCACCCGACCGGCGAGCAGAGCGGGCTGGTCAGGATGTACGACCCGGAGTTCGCGGCCGATCCGCACCGCTACTACGCCCATCTGCGGCAGTACGGCGCGCTGGCGCCCGTCGAGATCGGCGCCGGCGTGACCGCGATGCTGGTCACCGACTACCGCGCCGCCCTCGACCTGCTCAACGACGAGACCACCTGGTCGAAGGACTCCCGCAGCTGGCAGCGGACCGTGCCGCCGGACTCCGCGGTGCTGCCGATGCTCGGCTGGCGGCCCAACGCCCTCTTCTCCGACGGCGACACCCACCGGCGCTACCGCCAGGTGATCACCGACAGCTTCCGGCTCGTCGAACCGCACGAACTGCGCGCCCGCGTCCGGCACGCCGCCGACAGCCTCATCCGGAAATTCGGCGCCCGCGGCGATGCGGACCTCATGCCGGAGTACGCCCAGCGGCTGCCGCTGCTGATGTTCAACAACCTCTTCGGCATGCCCGAGGAGTACGGCGACCAGCTGATCGCCGCCGTGGGCGGGCTGATGGACGGTGCGACGCCCGAGGAGGCGACCAGCGCCGACGCGGCGTTCACCGCGTACATCATGGAGCTGGTCGGCCGGAAGAAGGCCGAGCGGGGCGCCGACCTCACCTCATGGTTCCTCGACCATCTCCACGGGCTGGCGGACGACGAGGTCATCGCGCAGATCGTCGTCACCCTGGCGGCGGGCAACGAACCGCTCTCCAACCTCATCGGCAACGCGCTCTCCCGGATGCTCTCCGACGACCGCTACTACAGCACCCTCTCCGGCGGCGCCCTCACCGCCAAGGACGCCATCGACGAGGTGCTGTGGAACGACCCGCCGGTGGCCAACTACTCCGCCCACTACCCGCGCCGCGACGTGTTCTTCCACGGCACCTGGGTGCGCGCGGGACAGCTGGTACTCGTCTCGTACGCCGCCGCCAACACGCAGTTCGGCCGGGTCTCGCTCGACGACCGGTCGGGCAGCGGCGCCCATCTGGCATGGGCGGCGGGGCCGCACATGTGCCCGGTGCAGCGGCACGCGCTGGTGATCGCCACCACCGCGATCGAGCGTCTCACCGCCTGGCTCTCCGACATCGAACTCGCCGTTCCGGCCGAGACGTTGACGTGGCGGCCCGGCGGGTTCCAACGGGCCCTCGCGGCCCTTCCGGCCCGCTTCACCCCCATCACTCCCGACCAGGCAGGAGCCACCCCATGGGACAGCAGCCCGTCGCCATCGACCCGACCGGAGCCGACATCCACGGCGAGGCGGCCCGCCTCCGCGCGCTAGGCCCCGCCACCCGGGTCCAGCTGCCCGACGGCCCCGAGGCATGGGCGATCACCGGCCACGCCCTGCTCAAGGAGCTGCTGACCGACCCCCGCGTCTCCAAGAACGCCCGCGCGCACTGGCCCGCCTGGCAGCGCGGCGAGTACCACGAGACCTGGCTCCAGACCTGGGTCGGGGTGAACAACATGTTCACCGCGTACGGCGACGACCACCGGCGGCTGCGGAAGCTGATCGCCCCGGCGTTCACCGCCCGCCGCACCGAGGCGATGCTGCCGTCCGTCGAACGCATCACCACCGCGCTCCTCGACGAGCTGGCGGCGGTGCCCGCCGGCGTCACCACCGATCTGCGCGAGGGGCTCGCCCACCCGCTGCCCATGCAGGTCATCTGCGAACTCTTCGGCATCCCGGACGGCGACACCCGCGCGGAGCTGGCCCGGCTCTCCGAGATCATCATGACCACCGTCGACCCGGACGAGGCCGGCATCACGCTGGTGGCCATCCACGAACTCCTCGGCAACCTCGTCGCGTCGAAGCGGAAAGAGCCCGCCGAGGACCTCACCAGCCTGCTGGTCTCCGCCCGCGACGACGACGGGCAGAAGATGAGCGAGGCGGAGCTGATCGACACCCTCCTGCTCGTCCTCGTCGCCGGTCACGAGACCACCGTCAACCTCATCGGCAACGCGGTGCACGCCCTGCTCACCCACCCCGACCAGCTCCAGCTGATCCGGGACGGGAAGGCGAGCTGGAACGACGTCATCGAGGAGACCCTGCGCCGGTCGCCGAGCGTCGCCAACCTGCCGCTCCGCTTCGCCGTCGAGGACATCGCGCTGCCGGACGGCCAGATCATCCGCCAGGGCGAGCCGATCCTCGCGGCCATCGCCGCCACCGGCCGCGACGCGGAGCGCCACGGCCCCACCGCGGACGCCTTCGACATCCGGCGCGCCGACCCCGAACACCTCACTTTCGGCCACGGCGTCCACCACTGCCTCGGCGCCCCGCTGGCCCGGATGGAGGCCAGGATCGCCCTCCCGGCGCTCTTCGGCCGCTTCCCCGACCTGGACTTCGCCGTCCCCGTCGAGAAGCTCCAGCCCTCGGGCGGCTTCATCGTCGGTGGCTTCCGCGAACTGCCGGTCCGCCTGACCCGCGGCTGACCGCACGCGAACGGCCGCCGGCCCCGCCGCCCCACGAGGGGTGACGGGGCCGGCGGCCGTCCGGACGAGGGACGCGGCCGGGCCGGTCAGGACGGGGTGCGGGCCGCCGCCAGCAGGCGCTCGGTGTCCGCGCCCGCCAGCGTCAGGGCGGTGCCGACGGTCGCCAGGACCTCCCGCTCGGCGGGGGTGTACGCGCCGTCGGCGAGGGCGATCCGGGCCGCCTGGAGCAGCAGCGCCTCCCGGCCGGCCGGGGCGAGGTGCGGGGCGAGCGGGCCGAGGGCCGCGTGCAGCTCGATGGCGAGCGCCGTACCGCACGGGTCGAGGCCGCGGGCCGCGCCGTCGTCGCCGGTCACCGTCCCGCACGCGGGGGACAGCGCGCCGGTGTCCGCGGCGAGCGCGGCGAGGAGGGTCAGCAGCTGATCCTCGCAGCAGTCGGGGAACCCGGCGTCGCGGACGGTGGCGACGGCGGTCTCCCGCACCGCCCGCGAGGTGGTGCCGCCGGCCGCCAGCAGCGCCAGCGTGACGGTGTGCACCGCGTCCCGCAGCATCGCGGAGAGCCGCACGGTGGTCGGGTGGTCCAGGGCGTCCGGCGCGAAGCGGCCCCGGCAGGCGGAGCATTCGACGACCGGTCCGGCCTGACCACGGGAGAACAGCGGGAGGCCGAGGACGGTGAGGCGGCGGTGGCCGGTGCGGCGCCGGTAGTTGCGGTCGCCGCCGCAGTCGGGGCAGAAGAACTCGCCGTCGGCGACGGTCCGCCAGGACGTGCGTACGCCCACCACACCCAGCTTGACCATCGCGTCAGACCTCCGTATCTCCCCCGTAGCCATGAGGGCACCGAACGTCTGCTTCTCGGCCCCTTCGCCGCACCGACGTGATGTTAGCCACATCCGCGATCCGGCGTCAGCACCCCGGACGGACAACGGCCGAATGACGGAGGGCGCCCCCGCCGGGACGAAGCGGCGGGCGGCCGGTTGACGCCGGCCCGGCCCCGTACGCGCGGTGCCCCGCTCGCCGCGTACACGGGGTACGGGCGGACGGGGCACCGGACGGGCGCGGTGGCGGCTCAGCGGGAGGCGCGGTTGACGGCCGAGGCGACGGCCTTGATCGAGGCGCGGACGATGTTCGCGTCGATGCCGACGCCCCACAGGACCTTGTCGCCGATGGCGCACTCGACGTAGGCGGCGGCCTGGGCCGCGGCGCCCTCGCTCATGGTGTGCTCGACGTAGTCCAGGACCCGTACGTCCGCGTCGATCGCGTGCAGCGAGTCGATGAACGCGGCCAGCGGACCGTTGCCGGTGCCGGTCAGGACGGTGTCGGTGCCGTCGACGACCGCCTCGACGGTCAGCGCGTCGGTGCCCTCGCTGGTCGTCGAGGTCTGCGCGGAGCGCAGCGCGATCCGGCCCCAGGCGTTCTCCGGGGTGGGCAGGTACTCGTCCTGGAAGGTCTCCCAGATCGCCGCCGGGGTGACCTCGCCGCCCTCGGCGTCGGTCTTGCCCTGGATGGTGCGGGAGAACTCGATCTGCATCCGGCGCGGCAGGTCCAGCTTGTGGTCGTTCTTCAGGACGTACGCGATGCCGCCCTTGCCGGACTGCGAGTTGACGCGGATGACCGCCTCGTAGGAACGGCCGACGTCCTTCGGGTCGATGGGCAGGTACGGGACCGCCCACTCGATGTCGTCGACGGTCTTGCCGCGGGCCGCCGCGTCGGCCTCCATGGCGTCGAAGCCCTTCTTGATGGCGTCCTGGTGGGAGCCGGAGAAGGCGGTGTAGACGAGATCGCCCGCGTAGGGGTGGCGCGGGTGGATCTCCATCTGGTTGCAGTACTCGGACGTCCGGCGGATCTCGTCGATCTGCGAGAAGTCGATCTGCGGGTCGACGCCCTGGCTGAAGAGGTTCATGCCCAGGGTGACCAGGTCGACGTTGCCGGTCCGCTCGCCCTGGCCGAACAGGCAGCCCTCGACGCGGTCGGCGCCGGCCATCACGGCCAGTTCGGCGGCGGCGACGGCGGTGCCGCGGTCGTTGTGCGGGTGGGTCGACAGACAGATGAACTCGCGGCGGGTCAGGTGCCGCGACATCCACTCGAAGCGGTCCGCGTGGGTCGAGGGGGTGGAGCGCTCGACCGTGGCCGGCAGGTTCAGGATGATCTCGCGGCCCGCCTCCGGCTGCCAGACGTCACAGACCGCCTCGCAGACCTCCAGCGCGAAGTCCAGCTCGGTATCGGTGAAGATCTCCGGGCTGTACTGGTAGCCGAAGACCGTCTCGTCGCCCAGGATCTTCTCGGCGTACTCCATGACCAGCCGGGTGCCGTCCACCGCGATCTGCTTGATGTCGTCCTTGGAGCCGCGGAAGACGACCCGGCGGAAGGTGGGGGCGGTGGCGTTGTAGAGGTGGACGGTGGCGCGGCGGGCGCCGCGCAGCGACTCGACGGTCTTCTCGATCAGGTCCTCGCGCGCCTGCGTCAGGACGGAGATCGTCACGTCCTCGGGGATCGCGCCCTCTTCGATGATGGAGCGGACGAAGTTGAAGTCGGTCTCGCCGGAGGAGGGGAAGCCGACCTCGATCTCCTTGTAGCCCATCTTCACCAGCAGATCGAACATCTCCCGCTTACGGGCGGGGGACATCGGGTCGATCAGCGCCTGGTTGCCGTCGCGCAGGTCGGTCGAGAGCCAGCGGGGCGCCTTGGTGATGCGCTTTTCCGGCCACGTGCGGTCGGGGATGTCCACCGCTTCGTACCGGCCGTACTTGTGGACCGGCATACCGGAGGGCCGCTGCGTCTGCGTGGCGTTGGTGACCGGGGTGGGACGGCCGACGGCGTTCTCGGCGGGGGTCGGGGTCGACATGGTGCTTGGGGCTCCTCGTGCAGTCCGCGGATGTCCCCGGCCCGGGATGCGTCCGGGGCTCGGGGAAAGGCCGACGGGGCGATCGCTCGCAGCACCGAACTCCGCGGGGAGGGGGTCGGCCTACGACTACAGGCCCTCGCCGCGGCAGCTAAGGAGAAGCAGCCCGAAACGCATGATGCCCTGCACCTTAACCGAGGCGATCGAGTCCTGCGGCCCCGTATCAGTATGCGGGACCGCATGGACAACACGGCCGGAATGCGATCAGGCACACGTTTTTGCACCACACGTTTTCGGGAAAATCCAGGAGCGGGCAGTGACACCGGCGTCACGCAATGCGACATTTGCGGGTATGGACGTCACCTCGCAGCCGGACACCCCGGCCACTCCCGTTTTCTGCACGATCGTGCCGCCCCACCTCCTCGACAAGCTGGCACAATCCGACGCTCCTGATCACCACGAGCCGGCCCGCCGCACCCTGGAGTACGACGCGGCCCTGCGCACCCGGCGCCGCGAGTGCACCCTGCGCGCCGCCGCGGCCCGTACGGAGGGCTCCGACAAGCCCAACCGCACCATCTACGACGCCCGGCACACCGAGGACCTCCCCGGCACCAAGGTGCACGCCGAGACCGACAGCGCCTCCAAGGACGCCTCGGTCAACCGCGCGCACGCCGGACTCGGCGCCACCTTCGAGCTGTACCTCAAGGTCTACGGCCGCCACTCCATCGACGACGCCGGTCTCCCGCTCAACGCCACCGTCCACTACGGCGAGAAGTACGACAACGCCTTCTGGGACGGCGAGCGGATGGTCTTCGGCGACGGTGACGGCAAGCTCTTCAAGGACTTCACCATCCCCGTCGACGTCATCGGCCACGAACTCACGCACGGCGTGACGCAGTACACCGCGGGCCTGGACTACAACGGCCAGTCCGGCGCGCTCAACGAATCCGTCTCGGACGTCTTCGGCTCGCTGATCAAGCAGTACGCCCTCAAGCAGAGCGCCGAGCAGGCCGACTGGCTGATCGGCGCCGACCTCCTCGCCCCCGGCGTCAACGGCGAAGCGCTGCGCTCCATGAAGGCGCCGGGCACCGCGTACGACGATCCGAATCTCGGCAAGGACCCGCAGCCGGCGACGATGGCGGACTACGTCGAGACGCAGGACGACAACGGCGGGGTGCACATCAACTCCGGCATCCCCAACCACGCCTTCTACCTCTTCGCCACGGCGGTGGGCGGCAACGCCTGGGAGAAGGCCGGACAGGTCTGGTACGACGTGCTGACCGGCGGGAAGCTGAAGAAGGACGCCCAGTTCGCGGACTTCGCCAAGCTGACCATCGAGGCGGCGAAGACCCGCTTCGGGGCCTCGGGCACCGAGCACGAGGCGGTCGTCAAGGCGTGGTCGACGACCGGCGTCGTCACCGCCGAATAGCGCAGCGCCGGGACGTCTGCGGCGTCCCGGGCGGGTAGGAGCCACTCATGCACATTCACATCAAGCGCACCGGTGGCTTCGCCGGCATCGAGCGCCGCGCCGAGGTCGACACCTCGGCGCGGTCCGACGCCGACGCCTGGCACACCCTCGCCGAACGGTCCCTCGCCCAGGGGCACACCGAGCCCCCGGTCGGGGCGCCGGACGGCTTCTGTTACCAGATCACCGTGGACGGCAAGACCGTCTACTGCTCCGATCCGCGCCTGACCGATGAGCAGCGCACGCTGATCACACGGGTGCTGAAGGAGGGTGACTGAGGTACGGCGCAAGGGAGTTGACGGGCGGAGGGCGGTGGCGGCCGGTGGGCCGCACCGCCCTCCGCCCGCGTTTCCGGGGCCGTTCACGGCCTTTCCGGGGCCGACGGGTACGCGGCTCTTGACTCCGTTACCGGCGGTATCCATGCTCCGGCCATGACAACGGTGCCGGACGTTCCCACCCCGCTCCCCCGTTTTCCCGCCTCGTTCCTCTGGGGCGTCTCCGCCTCTGCGCAGCAGACCGAGGGCGCCACCGACGAGGACGGGCGCGGCCGGTCGTCCTGGGACGCGTTCGCCGAGCGGCCCGGCCGGATCAAGGACGGCTCCTCACCCCGGGTGGCGACCGACCACTACCACCGCTACCGCGAGGACGTCGCGCTGCTGCGGGAGCTGGGCGCCGGGGCGTTCCGTTTCTCGGTGGCCTGGCCGCGGGTGGTGCCCGACGGCGACGGCGCCGTCAACGCCCGGGGCCTGGACTTCTACGACCGGCTCGTCGACGCGCTGCTGGCGGCGGGCGTCACGCCGGTGCCGACGCTCTTCCACTGGGACACCCCGCTGGCGCTGGAGGAGCGCGGCGGCTGGCTGCGCCGGGAGACCGCCGGGCACTTCGCCGCGTACGCGGACGCCGTCGCCGCCCGGCTCGGCGACCGCGTCACACGCTGGATCACCCTCAACGAACCGGCCGAACTGACCCTCCTCGGCTACGGCATCGGGGAGCACGCGCCCGGCCGCCGGCTGCTCTTCGACGCGCTGCCCGCCGCCCACCACCAGCTCCTGGGCCACGGGCTGGCCGTCCAGGCGCTGCGCGCCCGCGGCGCCGGGAACATCGGCATCGCCAACTCCCACGGCCCCACCTGGCCGGCTTCCCCGTCCGCCGCGGACACCGGCGCCGCCGACCTCTACGACCTGCTGCTGGGCCGGCTGTTCGCCGATCCGCTGCTGCTGGGCCGCTACCCGGACGACGATCTGGCGGCGCTGCTGCCGGGGCCGGTCGCCGAGGACTTGACGATCATCGGCGAGCCGCTGGACTGGTACGGCATCAACTACTACCAGCCGACGCGGGTGGGCGCCCCGCTGCCCGGCGGCGCCCCCGCGGACTTCGGCGGCATCGCCCTGCCGCCCGAACTCCCCTTCGCGCCCCGGGAGATCGAGGGGTACCCGCGTACCGGATTCGGCTGGCCGGTGGTGCCCGGCGCCCTCACCGAACTGCTGCTGGCCTTCCGCGACCGCTACGGCGACCGGCTGCCCCCGGTGGTCATCACCGAGAACGGCTGCGCGTACGACGGCATCGACGACCGGGAGCGGATCGCCTTCCTAGACGGGCATCTGCGGGCGCTGCACGCGGCGATGGCGGCGGGTGTGGACGTCCGCGGGTACTTCGTGTGGTCGCTGACCGACAACTTCGAGTGGGCCGAGGGGTACCGGCAGCGGTTCGGTCTGGTGCACATCGACTACGCGACGCAGCTCCGTACCCCGAAGGCGTCCTTCCGGTGGCTGCGGGACGCCTGGCGGGCGCAGCGGGGATGACCGGCCCGGCGCCGGGCGGCGGGCGGTCAGATGACCCGGCGCCGGACGCCGGACCGGCCCGGCTCAGCCCAGCGTCTCCATCACGGTGGTGACATAGGCGTCCAGCCGCTGCGCCACGGCGTGCTCGGTCAGTTCCGGCCGTCCCGCCTCCCGCCAGGGCCGTGTCACCAGCGCCACCTCCTCGGAACTGGCCAGCCCGTCCCGTACCTGCCAGTACAGCCGCTCGCTCCGGCTCGCGGCCAGCACCCCGCCGGCCTGCTCGTACGCCTCGGTGAACCGCAGGCCCCACTCCGGGCCGTGCAGCAGCGCGAGGACGGTGGAACAGTGCGCCACATCGAGATCGGCCGGTCCCCAGGAGGCCGCGGCCCAGTCCACGACGCCGGTGATCCGGGCGTGGGCCGGCCGGGCGGGCGGTACGTCGAACAGCACGTTGCCGGGCTGGAAGTCCCGGTGCAGGAACCGTCCTTCGTAGGGCGGCGCGGGCTTGCGGATCACCTCGATCGCCGCGTCCCACACCGCCTTGTCGGCGCCTTCCGGGACCACCACGGTGTCGGCGGTCGTCAGCGCCACGTACGTCCGGGGCCGCTCGGCGGGCCGCACCGCGTGGATCTCCGCGAGTTGCCGCGCCAGCAGCGGGACACGCGCCTCCACCCCCTCGTCGTCGAGGACGGTCCGGCCCGCGAGGTGCGTCATGAGGAGCGACGGGTACTCGCAGTACGCGGCGGTCGGGTCGACCGCGACCAGCTCCGGAGCCGGCACATCCGTCCCGGTGAGCAGGGACAGGGCGCCGGACTCCCGGCTCAGCCAGTCCTCGGCGTGCGTCACCCCGACGAAGGTCCGCAGCACCAGGTCACGGGTGGCGCCGTCCCGCGTGGCGACGGTCAGCCGCCGCATCTCGGCGGTGATGCCGCCGTGCAGCGCCGCGATGCCGGCGATCCGCTCACCGGGCTCCAGCTGCCGTCGCACCCAGTCCAGCGTCAACGGGCGGACGACCGCCGCCCCGGTGTGATTGCTCATGGGGTCACCTCATCATCCGGGCGGCGGTACGCGCGAAGCCATGCGGGGCGCGGGGCGGATGCGGGCGGTGCGGCGGCCGATCGGCCGCCACGGGCCGGGGCGTTGTCAGTGGTGGGTGAGACGCTGCGGGTATGAGTGAAACCGTGCAGGGACCCGCGAGTTACTTCCCGTCGATCGAGAAGAGGTACGGCCGTCCGGTCGGCTTCTGGCAGGACCTCATCCGCGCCTCGCCGCTGACCCGCCACATGGAGCTGGTCGCCTGGCTCAAGTCCGAGCACGGGCTGGGCCACGGTCACGCCAACGCCCTCGTCGCGCACACCCTCGCGGGGCGAAGAGCCGGGTAGCCGCCGGCCCGGCCTCGCGCGGGGGTCCGGGGCGGCGGCGGGGCGTACGGGACTTCAGAATCCCAGCTTGCGCAGCTGCTTGGGGTCGCGCTGCCAGTCCTTGGCGACCTTGACGTGCAGATCGAGGAAGACGGGCGTGCCGAGCAGCGCCTCGATGTGCTTGCGCGACTTGGTGCCGACCTCCTTCAGCCGCTTGCCCTTGGGCCCGATGATGATGCCCTTCTGGCTGGGCCGCTCGATGTAGACGTTGGCGTGGATGTCCAGCAGCGGCTTCTCCGCGGGCCGGTCCTGGCGCGGCAGCATCTCCTCGACGACCACGGCGATGGAGTGCGGCAGCTCGTCGCGTACGCCCTCCAGGGCCGCCTCGCGGATCAGCTCGGCGACCATGACCTGCTCGGGCTCGTCGGTGAGATCGCCCTCGGGGTAGAGCGGCGGGCTCTGGGGCAGCAGCGGCACCAGCAGATCGGCGAGCAGGCCCACCTGCGCCTCGCCGACCGCCGAGACCGGCACGATCTCCGCCCACTCGATGCCCAGCTCCTTGCCGAGCCGGTCCACGGCGAGCAGCTGCGCGGCCAGCGTCTTGGAGTCGACCAGGTCCGTCTTGGTGACGATGGCGATCTTGGGGGTCTTCTTGATCCCGGCCAGTTCGGAGGCGATGTAGCGGTCACCGGGGCCGAGCTTCTGATCGGCCGGGAGGCAGAAGCCGATGACGTCGACCTCGGCCCAGGTGGTGCGGACCACGTCGTTGAGCCGCTCGCCGAGCAGGGTGCGCGGCTTGTGCAGCCCCGGGGTGTCGACGAGCACCAGCTGCGCCTCGGGGCGGTGGACGATGCCGCGGACGGTGTGCCGGGTGGTCTGCGGACGGTTGGAGGTGATCGCCACCTTCGTGCCGACCAGAGCGTTCGTCAGGGTGGACTTGCCCGCGTTGGGGCGGCCGACGAAGCAGGCGAAGCCCGCGCGATGCGGGGCGGAGGAGTCTGTACGAGCGCTCATGGCGCCCATTGTCCCCGATCCCCGCAGCCCCACCGACCACCGGCCGCCCCGTACGGGGCGCCGGGCACCCGGGCGGCGGCGGGCCGGGCGGGGCGGCCAGGTGCCCGGCCGGAGGCGGCCGGTGCCGGGCGTCGCCGGGGCGGAGGCGCGGTGAGGGCCGGGGCGTGCGCGGCGGCGGACCCAGCGGGCGGCAGGCGTCCGGCCCGCCCGAGGGCCGGGCGGGCGGCCCGCCGCCGCGCGCGCCCCGGCTCGCCTCGTCCCGCTCAGGCGCTCGCGTCGCCCGCGGTGGTGGTCGTGCGCAGCGTGCCGTCGGGGCCGGCCACGAGGACGGGGGTGGCCGGGCCGCCCAGGTCCGCGACGGCCGCGCGGTCCTCGTCGGTGGCCTGTTCCGCGTCGGTGACCACGGCGGCGGCCTCCAGGGAGCGGGCGCCGCTGGCGACGGCCATCGCCACGGCGGTGCGCAGCGCGCTGAGCTTCAGCGAGTCCAGGGCCACCGTTCCGGCGACGTAGGTGCGGCCGGTCTCGTCACGTACGGCGGCGCCCTCGGGGACGCCGTTGCGGGCCCGCGCCGAACGCGCGAGCGTGATGATCTTGCGGTCTTCGGGGTCCAGCGGTGCGGCTTCGCTCATACGGGCGAGCATATGCGGGAGCCGGTCCGGGAGGCCCCGCGGGGCGGACGGGGTTCCGGGCCGCCCGCGCCCGGCCGGGGCGCGCCGTCGAACCGTACGGCCGCCACCCGCTCCCGGGTACGGGCGTCCAGCGCCACCAGCGAGGTCACGTCGGAGAGCGAGGCGGGCAGCGCGCCGGGGGCGGCGGGGCGGTCCAGGCTGCGCAGCAGGCGGTTCAGGCCACGGCAGTGGCGGGCGAAGACGCGGCGGCGCACCCGCCGGGCGCGGGCGCGCTGCCCGGAGAGCGCGGTGGCGACCCCCACGTCCAGGAGGACGACGTGCAGCGTCCGGCCATGGCGGGCGGCGCCGCGCGCCAGCAGGCGGCGCAGCCAGGGCCTGCTCCCGCAGTCGTGGACCAGCACCGGGCCGTCCCCGCGCAGCGCCGCCCCCACCTCGCGCAGCAGCCGCCAGCGCGCCCAGGGCCGGTACACCGGGTACGGGAGCCAGTGCGGCATGACCGCCTCACAGGCGAGGTGCACGGCGCGCGGGTCGATCACCCGCGCCCCGGCCGCCGCGCGCGGCCCGCCGCCGTACGCCGCACCGCACCGTTCCGACCAGCGGTGCAGCAGGGTGCTCTTACCGCTGCCGGGCAGACCGGCGACCACGACGACGGCCCCGGCCGGATACCGGAGAACCCCGGGCACCGCCGCCACCGCCCGCAGATCCACCAGCCCGCACGGCCGCATCTCCCCGAGGGCGGGCGGCCGGTCGGCCCCCGACGCCGTCCCGCTGAGCGGCTCGCCGGACGCGTCCCCGGGCACCGCGCCGGATGTGTCCCGCGGCGCTGCCTCCGGCACGCCTCCGGCCACTCCCCGAGAGGCCGTCCCCAGAACCTCCCCGGCCGCTCCCCGAGGCGCCGCCCCGGGTATGTCCTCACCGGCCGCCCCGGGCACGGCCCGGGGGGCGCCGGCCGACGCGCGGCCTGTTGCCTCGCCGGACGCGCCGGACGGTGCTTCCCCGTCCGTCACCCCGGACGCGGTCCCCGCCTCTTCCCGGGGTACCTCGCCGGACGGGCCGCTTCCCGGCCCTCCGGCCCGTTCCCGAGGCGTGTCCCCGGGCGCGTCCTCCGGCACACCGCCCGGTGTCTTCCCCGAGCGGTCCCCCGGTGGTGTGCCGGGGCCGTCCGGTGGCGTCCCCGCGGGAGCCGCCGGGCGGGCCGGTCCCCCGTCCGTCCGCTGTTCGCCCGTACCGCTGGTGATGTCTGTTCCCCCTTGCCGTGCACTGATTCCGGGCAAGCTTCGCACGGGCGCCGGAAGGGGCGGGAGGGGGCGATGCCGGACGCCGTCGGGGCCGGTACCGGCACTCGGGCCGAGCGGCCACCCGACCGGCGGCGGCAGGCCCCGCACCGGACGTACGGTGCGCCGCGGACGAGCGGACGGGCGGGCGGCTGCCCCGCACCGGACCGCAACGGCTCGCCCCGGCGCCCGCACCGGCCCGCGACGGCAAGGCCGCAGCGGCCGGCTCGCCCCGGCGCCGTGCCCCCGGGTGAAGCCACCCCGGCTCCCGGTCCCGCTCAGTCCCCCGTATCGCCGCGCCCGGTGGCACCGGCGGAGCTGCCCGTGGTGGCGTCGGCCGCGCCGCGGACCGGTTCGCACAGGACCGTGATGATCTTGTTGCGGCGGCCGGCGGGGGACTCGGCGGTCAGGCGCAGGCCGGTGAGGTCCGGGGCGGCGGCGTCGTCGGAAAGGTCGACGACGGCGGTGGCGCCGGCGATGGGGACGCGGCCCAGCAGCTTGGCGAGCAGGCCGCCGACGGTTTCGACGTCCTCGTCGTCCAGCTCCGCCAGGCCGTACAGCTCGCCGAGGTCGCCGATGTCGAGGCGGGCGGTGACGCGGTAGCGGCCGTCGCCCAGCTCCTCGACGGGCGGCAGCTCCCGGTCGTACTCGTCGGTGATCTCGCCGACGATCTCCTCCAGGATGTCCTCGATGGTGACGATGCCGGCCGTGCCGCCGTACTCGTCGATGACCACGGCGACGTGGTTGCGGTCGCGCTGCATCTCCCGCAGCAGGTCACCGGCGTTCTTCGTATCGGGCACGAAGACGGCGGGGCGCATCGCGGAGGAGACCAGTTCGGTCTCGGCGTCGCGGCTGACGTGGACCTTGCGGGCCAGGTCCTTGAGGTAGACGACGCCGACGATGTCGTCCTCGTTCTCGCCGGTCACCGGGATGCGGGAGAAGCCGGAGCGGAGCGCGAGGGTCAGCGCCTGGCGGATGGTCTTGTACCGCTCGACGCAGACCAGGTCCGTGCGCGGCACCATCACCTCCCGCACCAGGGTGTCGCCGAGCTGGAAGACGGAGTGCACCATGCGGCGCTCCTCGTCCTCGATCAGCGACTCCTTCTCCGCGAGGTCGACCAGCGCCCGCAGCTCCGCCTCGGAGGCGAACGGGCCCTTACGGAAGCCCTTGCCGGGCGTGAGCGCGTTGCCCAGCCAGATCAGCAGCTGCGGAACGGGGCCCATGATCCGCGCCAGCGGCAGCAGGACGTACGCGGCGGCGGTCGCGGTGTTGAGCGGATGCTGGCGGCCGATGGTGCGCGGTGAGACGCCGACCGCGACGTACGAGACGAGGACCATCACGGCGATGGCGACGGTCAGCGCCTGCCAGGTCTCCTCGAAGGAGCGCAGGCAGGCGTAGGTGACGAGCACGCCCGCGGCCATCTCGCAGCCGACGCGGACCAGCAGGGCGACGTTGAGGTAGCGGGTCGGGTCGGCGGCGACGGCGGCGAGCCGTTCGCTGCCGCGGCGGCCCGAGCGGACCGCCTCCTCGGCGCGGAAGCTGGTCGTCCGGGCGAGGCCCGCCTCGGCGCAGGCGGCGAGCCAGGCGATCACGACGAGCAGCACCGCGACCGCGATGAGTTGGGTGGTCATGTGCCGGGTCCGGTCAGGTCACGGTGGGGGCCGGGGACGGGCCGGTCAGGCCCCGCTCGGCGCGCCAGCCGTCGATGATCGCCGCCTGGAGGCCGAACATCTCGGCCTTCTCGTCGGGCTCCTCGTGGTCGTAGCCGAGGAGGTGCAGCACGCCGTGGACGGTCAGGAGCTGCAGCTCCTCGTCCATGGAGTGGCCGGTGGGGGCGTCCTCGCCCTGCTTCTTGGCGACCTCGGGGCAGAGCACGATGTCGCCGAGGAGACCCTGCGGGGGCTCGTCCTCGTCCTTGGCCGGGGGGCGCAGCTCGTCCATCGGGAAGGACATCACGTCGGTCGGGCCGGGGAGGTCCATCCACTGGAGGTGCAGCTGCTCCATCGCGTCGGCGTCGACGACGATCACGGACAGCTCGGAGAGCGGGTGGATGCGCATCCGGGCGACGGCGTAGCGGGCGACGTCGAGGATCGCCTGCTCGTCGATGTCCGTGCCGGACTCGTTGTTGACGTCGATCGACATGGGGGGTGTGACTTCTCGCTTCTGGTGGGTGCCGGGCCGGCCGCGCGAAGGCGGCCGGCCGGCGGGACGGACCTAGCCGCCGTTGCGGCTGTCGTACTTCTCGTAGGCGTCGACGATACGGCCCACGAGCTTGTGGCGGACGACGTCCTGGCTGGTGAGGCGGGAGAAATGGACGTCGTCGACGCCCTGGAGGATCTCCTGGACCTGGCGCAGCCCGCTCTTCGTGCCGCCCGGCAGGTCGACCTGGGTGACGTCACCGGTGATGACGATCTTCGAGTCGAAGCCGAGGCGGGTGAGGAACATCTTCATCTGTTCGGGGCTGGTGTTCTGCGCCTCGTCCAGGATGATGAACGCGTCGTTGAGGGTGCGGCCGCGCATGTAGGCCAGCGGGGCGACCTCGATCGTCCCGGCGGCCATCAGGCGCGGGATGGAGTCGGGGTCGAGCATGTCGTGGAGCGCGTCGTAGAGCGGGCGCAGATACGGGTCGATCTTCTCGTAGAGGGTGCCGGGCAGGAAGCCGAGGCGTTCGCCGGCCTCGACGGCGGGGCGGGTCAGGATGATGCGGTTGACCTGCTTGGCCTGGAGTGCCTGGACCGCCTTGGCCATGGCGAGGTAGGTCTTGCCGGTGCCCGCGGGGCCGATGCCGAAGACGACGGTGTGCTGGTCGATGGCGTCGACGTAGCGCTTCTGGTTGAGCGTCTTGGGGCGGATGGTGCGGCCGCGGTTGGAGAGGATGTTCTGGGTCAGGACCTCGGCCGGGGTCTCGCCGCTGCCGTCGCCGTCGGCGCGCAGCATCGCGATGGAGCGCTCCACCGCGTCCTCGGTCATCGGCTGGCCGGTGCGGAGCACCAGCATCATCTCGTCGAAGAGGCGCTGTACGAGGGCGACTTCCCCGGCGTCGCCGACGGCGGTGACGTCGTTGCCGCGGACGTGGATGTCGGTCTCGGGGAAGGCGTTCTCGATCACGCGGAGCAGCGCGTCCCCGGATCCCAGGACCGTCACCATGGGGTGCTTGGCCGGGACGGTGAACTGGGCGCTCGCCTGCTGGTGCCTGGATGTCTGCGTCATGGGTCGGCGCTGTGGCCTGCTCAACCCCTGTCCTTTGCCGATCGCTGATGAGCGGTGCGTGTGACTCAGCTCCTACGGTCTCCAGAGTACGACGGGGCACCGACAACACCGAAAGGCTTTACGAAGACCGAAGCGGCGGGCGGGAGCGGCCCGGCCCGCCACCGTGTGCCACCGCCCCGCTACGCCGGGCGGCGGAAGCCGATCGTGGGGACGGCGCGGGCCGGCGGCGTGCAGCGGCCCGGCGCGGGCAGCACCGTGTCGAGGAAGGCGTAGCGGGCGCGGAGCGCGGCGGTGTCCGGGGTGCGGCCGGCCCGGATCCGCTGCCACCAGGTGACGATCTCCGACCAGCCGGGTGCGGCGAGGGAGCCGCCGAACTCCTGGACGGAGAGGGCGGCGGTCAGCCCGGCGAAGGCGAGCCGGTCGGCGAGCGGCCAGGCGGCGAGGGTGCCGGTGACGAAGCCCGCGACGAAGACGTCACCGGCGCCGGTCGGATCGAGCGCCTCCACGGCGATGGCGGGCACCTCGGCGCTCTCGCCGGTACGGCCGTCGACGGCGCAGGCGCCCTCGGAGCCCATGGTGACGACGGCGAGCGGCACCCGCTCGGCGAGCTTGCGGGCCGCGGCGCGCGGATCGGAGGTGCGGGTGTAGCGCATCGCCTCCTCGGCGTTGGGCAAGAACGCCTCGCAGTGGGCGAGCCCGTCGAGGTCGGCCGGGTCCCAGCGGCCGGTGTCGTCCCAGCCGACGTCGGCGAAGATGCGGCTGCCGCGGGCGGCGGCGCAGCCCAGCCACGCCTCGGGGCGGCCGGGCACCAGCGAGGCGACGCAGGCGCGGGAGGGCGGCGGGCAGCCGGGCGCGTGGCCGCCGTCGAAGGCGGTCTCCGGGGGCGGCGCCTCGTGGCCGTGCGAGACCATCGTGCGTTCGCCCTCGTACGCCATGGAGACGGTGACGGGGGAATGCCAGCCGGGGACGGTGCGGGAGTGGGTCAGGTCGATGCCCTCGCCGTGACTGAGGGCGTCCCAGCAGTACTCGCCGTACATGTCGTCGCCGAACGCGGCGGCGAGGGAGGTGCGCAGGCCGAGGCGGGCGAGGGCGGTGGCCATGTTGGCGACGCCGCCGGGGCTGGAGCCCATGCCGCGGGCCCAGGACTCGGTGCCGCGGACCGGCGCGGAGTCGAGGCCGGTGAGGATGATGTCGAGGAAGACGGTGCCGGTCAGATAGACGTCGGTGGCCGGGTCGGCGGCGGTGCGCACCCCGGCGAGGGGGTCGAGCACCGGCGTCGTGGCGCCCTGCCGTGCGGGCTGCTGCTTCTGTCCCCGTCCGCTCACCGTGCTCGCCTCTCTCCCGCCGGTCCGGTCCCGGTGGTTCCCGTCGCGTGCGTCCCCGTCCCGGCGGTGCCGACAGTGTGCCTGATGCTGCGGTACGTTCCGGCCCATGAGGCTCACGATTCTCGGCGGGGGCGGCTTCCGGGTGCCGCTGGTGTACCGCGCGCTGCTGGACGACCCGGCCCGCGCGGTGGACGAACTGACCCTGTACGACACCGATCCGCGGCGGCTCGCGGTCATCGGCGAGGTGCTCGAACGGCAGGCGCAGGGGCACCCGGCGCCGGTGCGGGTACGGCGGGCGGAAAGCCTGGAAGCGGCGGTGACCGGCGCGGACTTCGTCTTCTCGGCGATCCGGGTGGGCGGCACCGCGGGCCGGGTGCGCGATGAGCGGATCCCGCTGGCCGAGGGCGTGCTGGGTCAGGAGACGGTGGGCGCGGGCGGGGTGCTCTACGGGCTGCGGACGGTCCCGGTGGCGCTGCGGATCGCGGAGTTGGTGGCACAGCTGGCACCGCGCGCGTGGGTCATCAACTTCACCAACCCCGCGGGGATGGTGACGGAGGCGATGGCGGAGGTGCTGGGCGAGCGGGTCATCGGGATCTGTGATTCGCCGGTGGGGCTGGTGCGGCGGGCGGCGCGGGCGGCGGGCGTGGACGGCGCGGCGTTCGCCGAGGGCCGGGTCGCGTACGACTACACGGGTCTCAACCACCTCGGGTGGCTGCGGTCGTTGACGCTGGACGGGCGGGAGCTGCTGCCGGGGCTGCTGGCCGATCCGGCGGCGCTGGGCTCGTTCGAGGAGGGCCGGCTGTTCGGCGCCGAGTGGCTGGCGGCGCTGGGCGCGCTGCCCAACGAGTACCTGCACTACTACTACTTCCGCCGGGAGACGCTGGCGTCGGTGCGGGAGGCGGCCGTCACGCGCGGGGAGTTCCTCGACGGGCAGCAGGGCGGGTTCTTCGCGCGGGCGGCCGAGGCGGGCGGTCCGGAGGAGGCGTACGCGCTGTGGGAGGCGACCCGGCGCGAGCGCGAGGAGACGTACATGGCGGAGAGCCGGGAGGCGAGCGGCGGCTGGCAGCGCGACGCCTGTGATCTGGAGGGCGGCGGGTACGACCGGGTGGCGCTGGCGCTGATGCGGGCGTTGTCGGGCGGTGCGGGCGGCCGGCTGATCCTCAATGTGCGCAACGGGACGACGGTGCCGGAGCTGGCGCCGGACGCGATCGTGGAGACGGTCTGCGAGGTGGGCGCGGACGGGCCGGTGCCGCTGCCGTGCGCGCCGCTGCGCGCCGATCAGCTGGGGCTGATGCTCCAGCTCAAGGCGGTGGAGCGGGCGACGGTCGAGGCGGCCGTACGCAAGGACCGGGCGGCGGCGCTGCGGGCGATGGCGCTGCACCCGCTGGTGGACTCCCCGGCGGTGGCCGCCCGGATCCTGGAGCGGGCGGCCGCCGAGGGGTGAGGGTCGGGCCGAGCGGGGCTCCGGGGCCGGATCGTGGACGGCCCCTCTCCCGATCGGTGGCGGGTGCGCTTTCGCCCGGTGGCGGGTGCGGTGGTGGGGTCGGGGGTGGGGTTACGGACTGCTCCGCTTTACGTCCGTAACCCCACCCCCGACCCCACCACCTTCTCGCCGTGCAGAGGGTTCCGGTCGGTTGTGGCCGGGGCGGGCGCTTCGCCTTCGGCGAAGGCCGGAGGCCGGGAGGGGCGGCGCGGGCGTCGGAGCTGACGGTCCGGCGCCCGCGTCTGTTGGGCTCAGTGCCCCCGCTTCACCCATTCCTCCAGGTGGGGGGCTTCGTCGCCGATCGTGGTGGGGTCGCCGTGGCCGGTGTGGACGAGGGTCTCCGGGGGGAGTTTCAGCAGTCGGTCGCGGATCGAGTCGATGATCGTCGGGAAGTCCGAGAACGACCGGCCGGTGGCGCCGGGGCCGCCCTGGAAGAGGGTGTCGCCGGTGAAGACGGCGCCGAGGCCGGGGGCGTACAGGCTGACGGCGCCGGGGGCGTGGCCCGGGGTGTGCAGCACCGTCAGGTCCGTACCGGCGATGGTCAGGACCTGGCCGTCGGAGAGTTCCCGGTCGGGCGGGGTGCCGGGGTGGGTCTGCTGCCAGAGGGGCAGGTCGGCGGGGTGGAGGTGGATCAGCGCGCCGGTGCGGGCCGCGAGGGCGGGGGCCGCGTCGATGTGGTCGTTGTGCGCGTGGGTGCAGACGATGGCGCGCAGGGTGCGGCCGCCGAGCGCGGTGAGGATGGCGTCGGCGTCGTGGGCGGCGTCGATGACGATCGCCTCGTCGTCGTCCCCGACGATCCAGACGTTGTTGTCGACGTCCCAGGTCCCGCCGTCGAGGGAGAAGGTGCCGGAGGTGACGAGGTGGTCGATGCGGGCGGCCATCAGAGCGTCACCACCGAACGCAGCACATCGCCGGCGTGCATCCGCGCGAAGGCGCCCTCGACGCCGTCGATGCCGATGGTCTCGGTGACGAAGGCGCTCAGGTCGATCCGGCCCTGCTGGTGCAGGTCGATCAGCATCGGGAAGTCGCGGGACGGCAGGCAGTCGCCGTACCAGGAGGACTTGAGGGAGCCGCCGCGGCCGAAGACGTCGAGGAGCGGCAGTTCCAGCTTCATCTCGGGGGTGGGGACGCCGACGAGGACGACGGTGCCGGCCAGATCGCGGGCGTAGAACGCCTGCTTGTACGTCTCGGGGCGGCCGACCGCCTCGATGACGACGTCCGCGCCGAAGCCGCCGGTCAGCTCGCGGATCGCCTCGACGGGGTCGGTGGTGCGGGAGTTGACGGCGTGGGTGGCGCCCATGGTGCGGGCGGTGTCCAGCTTCCGGTCGTCGACGTCCACCGCGATGATCTTCGCGGCGCCGGCCAGCCGGGCGCCGACCACCGCCGCGTCACCGACGCCGCCGCAGCCGATGACCGCGACGGTGTCGCCGCGCCCGACGTTGCCGGTGTTGATGGCGGCGCCGATCCCGGCCATCACCCCGCAGCCCAGCAGCCCGGCGACGGCGGGCGAGACGGACGGGTCGACCTTGGTGCACTGCCCGGAGGCGACCAGCGTCTTGTCGGCGAAGGCGCCGATGCCCAGCGCGGGCGACAGCTCGGTGCCGTCCGTCAGCGTCATCTTCTGTTCGGCGTTGTGGGTGTTGAAGCAGTACTGCGGGCGGCCACGCAGACAGGCCCGGCACTGGCCGCACACCGCGCGCCAGTTGAGGACGACGAAGTCGCCGGGCGCCACGTCGGTGACGCCCGCGCCGACGGACTCCACGATCCCGGCGGCCTCGTGGCCGAGCAGGAACGGGAAGTCGTCGTTGATGCCGCCCTGCTTGTAGTGCAGGTCGGTGTGGCACACCCCGCACGCCTGGATCTGCACCACGGCCTCACCGGGGCCGGGATCGGGCACCACGATGGTCTCCAGCCGGACCGGTTCGTTCTTCCCCGGCGCGATGACGCCGCGTACTTCCTGTGCCATGGGACAGCCCCTCTCGAAGATCAGTACGGGATCACTGTGGCGTACCACCACCGAGCCGTGCCACACCGTACGCGGGGCGGGCGGCCGTCCGCAGGAGCCGGGACGGATTCCGTGATCTTGGCTACGCGAACGGGCGCGGGCCGCCCCGCCCACCCCCGCTCACCAGCGCGGCACGGCCGGAACCCGCCACTTCGGATCCGCCCGGCGCATCGCGGCGGCGTCGTCGCGGGAGCGGAGCGCGCCGTCGTCCTCGCGCCAGCGGCGGTGCAGGGCGGCGAGCCGGTCACGGTCGAGGGTGACGCCGAGGCCCGGCGCGTCGCTCACCGTCAGCGCGCCGCCGTGGAAGGCGAGGCGTTCGGTCAGGACGTCCTCGGTCTGCCACGGGTAGTGGGTGTCGCAGGCGTGGTCGAGGCGCGGGACGACGGCGGCGGCGTGGGTCATCGCGGCGAGGGAGATGCCCAGGTGGGTGTTGGAGTGCATGGACAGGCCGACGCCGAACGTGGCGCAGAGCGCGGCGAGTTCGCAGGTGGCGCGCAGTCCGCCCCAGTAGTGGTGGTCGGAGAGGACGACCTGTACGGCGCCGCGGGTGAACGCCTCGGGGATCTCCTCGAAGGTCGTCACGCACATGTTGGTGGCGAGCGGCAGCGGGGTGGTGCCCCGGGCGCGCAGCGCGGCGGCGATCTCGGCCATCGGGCCGGTCCCGGCGGCCGGGTCCTCCAGGTACTCCAGGGTGCCGTCGAGCGCGGCGGCGACACGCAGCGAGGTGGCGACGGACCAGGCGCCGTTGGGGTCGAGCCGCAGCGGTGCGCCGGGGAAGGCGGCGGCGAGAGCGCGGACGGCGGCGATCTCCTCGTCCGGCGGGAAGACGCCGCCCTTGAGCTTGAAGGAGCCGAAGCCGTGCTCGGCGGCGAGGCGGCGGGCCTGGGCGACGACACCGTCCGGGTCGAGGGCCGCGCCCCAGCCGTCGGCCTCGCCGCGGCCCTGCGGGTGCGCGGCCCACCGGTAGAAGAGGTAGGCGCTGTAGTCGACACGGTCGCGGACCTTGCCGCCGAGGAGCGCGTGGACGGGCAGCCCCGCCGCCTTCCCCCAGGCGTCCAGGCAGGCCACCTCGACGGCGGAGACGACGGAGCGGCGGAGCTTGTCGGCGGTGCGCACGCCGCGCAGTCCGGCGGCGTCGACGGCGCCGGGCCCGCCCGCGTCCGGGGAGTCGCCGCAGACCCGGGCGGCGAGCGCGGGCAGGGCGTTCAGATCGGTGACCCGCAGGCCGGGCAGCGCGTCGGCCAGCGGCCGGGCCAGTTCGAGGTAGGCGGCATCGCCGTACGTCTCGCCGACGCCGGTGACGCCGTCCGCGGTGACCACCTCGACGATCAGCCGCGGGGTGTACGGCTGGTGGACCCCCTGGGTGTTCAGCAGCGGCGGATCGGCGACCAGGACGGGGGTGAGCCGGACCTCGGTGACGGTGAGGCCGTGAGCACGGGTGGCGGCCAAGGGACGCACTCCTGTCTCAGAGGGGCGCCGCCGTCCGGCGGCACCACACATGTCCGCGTATGTGGACGGCGTCCACGGACGGGAAGGGAGGCTAGGAGGGCGGGAGGGGGCCGTCAACGGGGCGTCGGGCCGGGGAGCCGGGCGTCCCGGCGTGCGGCGGGCGGGAGTTGACGTGTCCGGCCGGGAGCCGGGGCGCTCCCTTCCGGGCGCGGGCGGGCCCGGACCGTCCGGCCACGGGCGCGGCGCGCGTCCACCGGGGCCCCGGCCCCGGCCCCCGGCGGCTCGCGGGCCCGGCCCCCGGCCCGCCCGGCAACCCCGCCTCTTTGCCAATCGTTGAATCTTCGCGCGTAGATCCCGCGCCGCGCCTCTGCTACATCTACCTGGTCCGGGCAGGTCAGGCCCGGCCCCGCGCGGACCCCGCGCGGATCCCCACCGCTTCCCGAAGGAGCCGCGCATGCCCCGCTCTTCCCTGTCCCGCCGCCTCCCGGGCGCCCTCCGCTCCCGCCGGGCGCGGATCGGCGCCGTGACGGTCGCCGCGCTCGTCGCCGGCACCGCCGCGTTCGGCGCCGGCCAGGCCACCGCGGAGCACTCCGTGCCGCGGACCGACAAGGAGATCCCCAACCTCACCCTCGTCCAGGACAGGATCAAGGCGTACTACGGCGACACCGTCACCGCCGACGGCGAGCACTACGCCTCCCCGAAGAGCAACTACGCCCGGCAGGTCCGCGCGATCGAGACGAAGGCGCGCGCCTACCTCGACCGCGTGCTCGCCCGGCACCACGCGCACCCGGACAAGGGCGGCGCCAAGCCCGCCATCGTCCTCGACATGGACGACACCACGCTGCTGACGTACAACTACGAGCTGCGCGAGGGCTTCCACTTCACCGAGAAGAGCCAGGACGCCTACCTCGCCTCGACCGACATGGCCCCGGTCTTCGGCATGGACCGCCTGGTCAACCGGGCCCACGCCAAGGGCGCCGAGGTCTTCTTCCTCACCGGGCGCAAGGAGGCCCAGCGCGAGTGGAGCGTGCGCAACCTCAAGAACGTCGGCTACGGCGTCCCGCTCGACCGCGGCCACGTCTACCTGAAGGACAAGGAGCACCCGCCGGCGTACCTGCCGTGCGGCGCCACCTGCACCACGGTCGAGTTCAAGTCCGGCACCCGTAAGCACATCGAGTCGCTGGGCTACGACATCGTCGCCAACTTCGGCGACCAGTACAGCGATCTGCGCGGTGGCTACGGCGACCGGACGTTCAAGCTGCCGAACCCGATGTACTACCTGCCGTGAGGGCGCCGGGAGTGACCGGCGCCGGTCACTCCCACCGCGTCCCGGCGCGGGCGGACGCCTCCGGCACCCGCCGCGCCGCCCGCTGCCACGCCGCGGCGATCTCCGCCGGATAGCGCCGGGCGCTGCGGGTGAGCCGGACCCCGGCGGTCAGCTCGACGATGTCGTTGACCCGCAGCATCGCCGGCTCCGCGCCGCTCAGCGCCGACCAGTCCCGGGCGCCGTACGGGAGCAGACGGCTGCCGTGGGCGCTGAGGTTGCGCAGCCGCAGGGTGCCCGCCGCGTCGACGGCGACCTCCACATGGCGGCGGCTGACGCGGGCCAGCAGCCGCTCCGGCAGGACGCCGTGGAGCGCGATGCCGCTCTCGCCGGGCGCCCGGCCCAGCACCGCGGTGGTGCCGGCGTCGAGGGTGACGCGGTGGACGCAGGCGTCGTCGGCCATCACCTTCAGCTGGGCGACGCCGGTGCGCGGCCCGTCGTCGGTCAGCGGGGCGCGGTGCAGTTCGCACACCGGCACCCCGCGCCGCATCACCGGGAGGCGGACGGCGTCGCCGCGGCGGGTGTCGTAGAGGGTGCAGCCGCGCTCCGGGCAGCGCCAGGAGCGTTTGACGACGGCGGTGAGCGGGCGGCGGTGGCGGCCCTCCAGCAGACCGTGCGCCTTGAGGTCGGACTCCTCGATCTTCCGGGAGATCTGTGCGGGGGTGCGCACGCCCATGTCCCGCTCGTACAGCTCGACGGAGCGGCCGGGGCCGGGCCGCATGCCCAGGAACTGGGTGGTGTTCCCCTGGATCCAGGGGTGGACGAGCCGGAAGTCCTTGAAGTCGTCGCCGGAGACGACCGGCAGGCCGGTCACGTCGGCGAGGTCCAGCAGCGGTTCGTCGGCGTCCGGCACCTCCGTGACCAGGCCCTGGCCGATCCAGTCGGCGAGCAGCCGCGGTTCGGACCGGTCGGGGTACTCGTGCGCGGGGTGCCGCAGGCTGCGGTCGGCCAGGGCGTGCACCCGGACCTCGCGGTCGCTGGTGCGCTGCGCCAGCGCCTCGACGACCAGCCGCAGCCGGTCCAGGGAGCGCGGGTGGCGGGCGCCGAAGCGGTCGTCACGGACGACGTTGGAGAGGTCGATCAGCGCGTCGGCGTCCCGGGCGGTGGGGGCGAGATGGCGGACCAGTCCGGCCGGTCCGGCGGGGTGACGGGTCAACGGATCAGCCCTTCTTCCAGACCGTCAGCCGCGTCTCGACGTCCGGCAGATCGCCGTCGTGGGTCGGTGTGACGGCGGTGACCTTCAGCATCGCGAGGTTCTTGTCCTTGGTCACGGTGCACAGCAGGGTGCCGACCGGGATGGTCTTGGCGAACTCGCCCTCGTCGACGGAGGACGGCAGCGCGTTGGACTGCGCGCCCTCCAGACACTTCTCGGGCGTCTCCCCGGCGGCCTTGCCCATGGGTGTCTGGAACTCCCAGCGGTCCTTGAGGACACTGCCGATCATGATCTCGTCGTTGTCGTAGTCGGTGCCGTTGCTGTTCACCCGCGGGACGTCGAGGTCGACGCCCGCGTCATCGGACGCGCGCGGCGCCCGCAGCGCGAACGGACGGCCCTTGACCAGCGCCTTGTACGCGGGCGGCGGCGGGCCGGTCGGCCCGGTCGGGCCCGTGGTCGGATCGGTCGGCGTCGGCGTCGGACTGTCCGTCGGCCCCGGGCCCGGCCCCGGCGTCGTCCCCGGCCACACCGCCTTGACCACGACGACGGCCAGCACCACCGTGACGACCGCGGCCACCGCTATCAACGCCCGGCTGCGCAGCGCCGCCGGGCCGCCGCCGGGCGGCGCCGCGGGCCCCTGGCCGTATCCGGCGCCCGGCCCACGGACCGTCCCGTACGGGGTGGCGGGCCCCGCGCCCGGCGGGTACCCGGAGCCGGAGGTGAACCCCGGTCCGGACGGCGGCCCCGGGGGCGGCGGGACGGTGGTGCGGTCCCGCGTCCGCCGCTCGTACGGCGGCGGGGTGGCGCCGGGCGGCCTCGTCTCCCGGTCCGCCTCGTCGGTGGCGCCACCGGACGGGCCGGGGCCCGGCGCCCCTGGGGCGGGCCCGGTCTCCGGCTCCGGAGGATGCGCGGCGGCCCGCTCCCGCCGGTCGATCGCGGCGGCCAGCGGGGCGGGCAGCCAGCCGTCGGTGTCCCGCAGCGGGCGCCCGGCGCCGCGCTCGCACAGGGCGGCCAACTCATCTGCGGTGATCCGCGCCGCCGGATCCACGGCCAGACAGCCCGCCAGCAGCGGCCGCAGCGCCTCGGGGTAGCCGGAGAGGTCCGGCGGCCGGGCCGCGCTGTTGGCGATCTTCGCGGCGACCGTCATCCCGCCGCCCTCGCCGTACGGATGCCGCCCGGTCGCCGCGACCGCCGCGATCAGCCCCAGCGCGAAGAAGTCCCCCGCGTACCCCACCTCCTCGCCGAGCGCGTGCTCCGGCGACATGTAGTGCGGGGTGCCGATCCGGCCGCCGGTGCTGGTCAGCTGGGTGGCGTCGGCGGCGCGGGCGATCCCGAAGTCGATGACGTACGGGCCGGACGCGGCGAGCATGATGTTGCTGGGCTTGAGGTCGCGGTGCACGACCTCGGCGGTGTGGATCGCCGCCAGCGCCCGCGCGACGCACCCCACCAGCTGGAACACGACGGGCAGCGGCAGCGGCCCGTACTCCTCCAGCGCGGCGTCCAGCGGCACACCTGCCACGAACTCCGAGGCGATCCACGGCAGTTGCCCGGTGGTGTCGTGGTCGACGACCGGTACGAGGTGGTAGCCCTGCACCCGGCGGGCCGCGCGCACCTCCTGCTCGAAGCGGAGCCGGAATCCGGCGTCGCGGCGGTACTGCGGCAGGATCAGCTTGAGCGCCACCGGCTGCCCGCCGCGGGTCCGCGACAGATAGACGGTGCCCATCCCGCCCTCACCCACCCGGCCGAGCAGCCGGTATCCGGCGATCTCGCGCGGATCCTCGGGCAGCAGCGGTCCGATGGCGGCACCGGCGTCCATAGCGATGACGACCTCCCCGTATGCCGCCGCGCCCGCGGCACCGGCCCCCCGGCCGCACCCGCGCCCCCGCGGCGGCTTCCTTCTCGTCCGCCGACCATCTCAGCACATCGGCGAGGAAGATCCCAGCGGTCCACCGGGAGCGGCCGGCCAACGCCCCGGCGGTCAGCGCCTCTTGGGCACCGGCACCCGCATCAGGTCCCGGGCGACGGTCAGTTCACCGGTGAACCCGGCGTCCCGCGCCTGCTGTTCGAAGACCGACGGATCGGAGTAGCGCTGCGAGAAGTGCGTCAGCACGAGATGGCGCACCCCGGCCTCCACCGCCACCCGCGCCGCCTGACCAGCCGTCAGATGACCGTGCTCGGTGGCCAGCCGTACGTCCTCGTCGAGGAAGGTCGACTCGATGACCAGCAGGTCCGCCCCCTCGGCCAGCGCGTACACCCCGTCGCACAGCCGGGTGTCCATGACGAACGCGAACCGCTGCCCGCGCCGCACCTCGCTGACCTCGTCCAGCCGCACCCCGCGCAGCTCCCCCTCCCGCTGGAGACGGCCGACGTCGGGCCCGGCGATGCCGTGTGCCGCGAGCCGGTCCGGCAGCATCCGCCGCGCGTCCGGCTCCACCAGCCGGTAGCCGAACGCCTCGACGGGGTGCGACAGCAGCCGCGCCTGGAGGGTGTACGCCGGCGTCCTCACCAGCACCCCGTCCGCCGCGACCGGCTCCTGCCGCAGCCGTACGGTCTCGCGGTACGCGGTGGAGTACCGCAGCCGGTCGAAGAAGCGCTGCCCGCTCGCCGGGTAGTGGGCGGTGACCGGGTGCGGCACCCGGTCGAGGTTGATGCGCTGGATCACCCCGGCGAGGCCCAGCGAGTGGTCTCCGTGGAAGTGGGTGACGCAGAGGCGGTTGAGGTCGTGGGCGGCGACCCCGGCGCGCAGCATCTGCCGCTGCGTGCCCTCACCGGGGTCGAACAGCAGCCCCTCGCCGTCCCAGCGCAGCAGATAGCCGTTGTGGTTGCGGTGCCGGGTCGGCACCTGGCTCGCGGTGCCGAGGACGACCAGTTCGCGTACGGACAACTCTCCGCCTTCGCCCCGTCAGACCAGGCTCTGCAGGTCACGCCCGCCGAGCACATGGGCGTGGGCGTGGAAGACCGTCTGCCCGGCGCCGGGGCCGGTGTTGAAGACGATGCGGTAGCCGGTCGCGTCGACCTTCTCGTCGGCGGCCACCTCACCCGCCTCGCGCAGCACGTCACCGGCGATGGCCGGTTCGGCGGCGGCCAGTTCGCGGGCGTTGGCGTAGTGCACCTTCGGGATCACCAGGACGTGGGTCGGCGCCTGAGGGTTGATGTCGCGGAAGGCGAGGGTGGTCTCGCTCTCGCGGACGACGGTCGCCGGCACCTCCCCCGCCACGATCTTGCAGAACAGGCAGTCGGCCTGCGGTTCTCCCGCCACCGGTGGGCTCCTCCCGGGTCATCGGCCGCCGCACCCGCCGGAGCGGGAGAGCCGCGCGATGGCCGCCCTCGTCACGTCCCGGCACACCCGGCGGACCCCGTACGCACCCTGCGTACGCCCTCGGATGCTACCGGCCCGGCCCGCCGTACGGCCGGTCGGGCCGACCACGCCGGAGCGCGGGTCCGGGGACCGCCGGGGCGGACCGCCCGGCACCTAAGCTGACCGCGCACACCCGCCATTCCCCCACAAACCGGGAGTTGACGCACCATGGCAACCACGCGCACCGCCACCACCCACTGGGAGGGCAACCTCCTCCAGGGCAAGGGCGCCGTCACCCTGAACTCCTCCGGCGCCGGGACCTTCCCCGTCAGCTGGCCGGCCCGCGTCGAGCAGCCCAACGGCGTCACCAGCCCCGAGGAACTGATCGGCGCCGCGCACTCCGCCTGCTACTCCATGGCCCTGACGCACGGCCTCGCCGAGCAGGGCCACACCGCCGAGATCATCGACACCCAGGCCGACGTCACCCTCCAGGTGGGCGTGGGCATCACCGCCATCGCCCTGACCGTCAGGGCCCGCGTCCCGGGCCTGTCGGAGGGCGACTTCCAGGCGGCGGCGCAGAACGCCAAGGCCAACTGCCCGGTCAGCCAGGCGCTCAAGGGCGTCGGGAACATCACCCTCGACGCCGAACTCGTCGGCTGACGGCAGCCCGGCCGGTACGGGCGCCGGCCGCCCGGCGCCCGTACCGAGGGGCGGGCGGGCCGGATACGGGGCGGATGACCGGCGCCACGCACCGGGCCCGGCAACCGGCGGACCGAGCGGACAAGCCGGGTGGCGGGCCGGACACGCGACGCACGGCCGGTGCGGTGCGGCCTGGTGGGCGGGCAGGCGGCCGGTGCGGGCGGGCGGTGGCACACCCGGCCCCGGCCCGCCCGCCCTCAGCTCCAGCGCCCGGTCCGCCCCAGCAGCAGCGCCGTCGCGGCCGTACCCGCCGTGGAGGTGCGCAGCACCGTCGGTCCCAGCCGGTACGGGGCGGCGCCCGCCGCGGCGAAGGCGGCCAGCTCGTCCGGGGCGACGCCGCCCTCGGGGCCGACGACCAGCACCACCGAACCGGCCGCGGGCAACTCCGCGGTGGCCAGCGGGGTGGCGCCCTCCTCGTGCAGCACGGCCGCGAAATCGGCCGCCGCCAGCAACTCGGCCACCTGCTTGGTGGAGTGCGCCGCGGCCACCTCGGGGAAGGTCAGCCGCCGCGACTGCTTGCCCGCCTCCCGGGCCGTCGCCCGCCACTTCGCCAGCGACTTCGCGGCCCGCTCACCCCGCCACTGCGTCACACACCGCGACGCCGCCCAGGGCACGACGGCGTCCACCCCGGTCTCCGTCATCGTCTCCACGGCCAGCTCCCCGCGGTCCCCCTTGGGCAGCGCCTGGACGACGGTGATCCGCACCGGCGGCGCGGGCTCCGTACGGACCTCCGCCACCGCGACCGTCAGCCGGTCCTTGCCCTCGGCCGCCGCGACCGTGCCGTACGCGCCGGTCCCGGCGCCGTCCGTCAGCACCACGTCCTCACCGGCCCGCAGCCGCCGCACCGACACCGCGTGCCGACCCTCGGGGCCGTCCAGCACCAGCGTGCCGCCGGGCCGCGCGCCCGCCAGCGAATCCACCACGAAAACCGGTGCCGTCATCCCTCGTCCCTCACCTTACGACCGTTCAACTCCCCGAGCGCCGCGTCCAGTTCGGACGCCAGCAACGCCACCAGCGCACCGGCGGGCAGCTCCCGCGCCAGCCGGTGCCCCTGCCCGGCCCACAGCGCCATCCCCTGCGCGTCCCCCGCCTGCGCGGCAGCCTTCCGCAGCCCGGCGGTCAGCTGATGCACCGCCGGATAGGCGGCCGGGGCGTACGGTCCGTGCTCCCGCAGGAAGCGGTTGACCAGGCCCCGCGCCAAACGCCCCGTGAACGCGCGGGTCAGCTCGGTACGGGTGAACAGCGGGTCGGTCAGCGCGCTCTTGTGCAGCGGGTGCGCACCGGACTCGGGGGTGGCGAGGAAAGCGGTGCCCAACTGCGCCGCGGTGGCCCCGGCGGCGAGCACCGCGGCGATCTGCGCACCGCGCATCAGCCCTCCGGCGGCGATCACCGGCAGCCGCACCGCCGCCCTGACCTGCGCGATCAGCGAGAGCAGCCCGAACGGCGCGCCGGTGCCGTCGGCATGCGGATCATCCCGGTGGGTGCCCTGATGACCACCCGCCTCGACGCCCTGCGCACAGACCGCGTCCGCACCCGCCGCCTCGGCCGCCCGCGCCTCGTCCGGCGTGGTGACCGTGACGACGGTGTACGTCCCGACCGCGGCGAGCGAGGCGAGCACCGCGCGGGAGGGACAGCCGAAGTGGAACGACACCACCGGCACCGGATCCTCGCGCAGCACCGCCAGCTTCGCCTCGTACCCGTCGTCCGAGCCGCCGTACGGATCGACCTCACCGAGACCCGCCCCGTACCACGCGGCCTCCGCGGCGAGCTGCTCGCGGTAGACCTCGACGGCGGCGGGGCCGGCGAGTTCGGGCTGCGGGAGGAAGAGATTGACGCCGAAGGGGCGGCCGGTCAGCCCGCGCACCCGCTTGATCTCCTGGTACATCCCGTCGGCGGTCTTGTGCCCGGCGGCGAGGAACCCGAGCCCGCCCGCCTCACCGACGGCGGCGGCCAGCTCCGGACCGGAACCGCCGCCCGCCATCGGCGCCTGCACGATCGGATGACGGCAAAGAGCGGTCAGCGCGGTGGACATGGCCACATCGTGTCATGCCCCGCGCACCGCACCGAAACGGGCAGACCCACCCGCCCCGGCCACCGCACAAGATCGGCCACCTGTCGCCGGACACACGTGAGGCCCGGGAGAACCCCGGGCCCCACCTGCACAGATCCCCAACGGCCTACCGCCCGTTGAACGCATCCTTCAACCGCGAGAACAGCCCCTGCTGACCGGGCTGACGGTGCCGCCCCGGAGGACGACCCCCGGACCCCCGGCCGGTACGCCTACCGCCCGTTGAACGCGTCCTTCAACCGCGAGAACAGCCCCTGCTGCCCCGGCTGGAACTGGCCCGTCGGGCGTTCCTCGCCGCGGAGCTTGGCCAGGCGGCGCAGCAGCTCCTCCTGCTCGGGGTCGAGCTTGGAGGGGGTCTGCACCTCGACGTGGACGATCAGATCGCCGCGGCCGTTGCCCCGCAGATGGGTCACACCGCGCTGGTGCAGCGGGATCGACTGGCCGGACTGCGTGCCGGGCCGGACATCGATCTCCTCCACCCCGTCCAGCGTCTCCAGCGGGCACTTCGTGCCCAGCGCCGCCGCCGTCATCGGGATGGTGACCGTGCAGTGCAGATCGTCGCCGCGCCGCTGGAAGACGGGGTGCGGCTGCTCGTGGATCTCGACGTAGAGGTCACCGGCGGGACCGCCACCGGGGCCGACCTCGCCCTCGCCCGCGAGCTGGATACGGGTGCCGTTGTCGACACCCGCCGGGATCTTGACGGTCAGCGTGCGGCGCGAGCGGATGCGGCCGTCACCGGCGCACTCCGGGCACGGCGTCGGCACGACCGTGCCGAAGCCCTGACACTGCGGGCACGGCCGCGACGTCATGACCTGACCGAGGAAGGACCGCGTGACCTGCGAGACCTCACCGCGACCGCGGCACATGTCACAGGTCTGCGCGGAGGTGCCGGGGGCCGCGCCCTCACCGGTGCACGTGGTGCACACGATGGCGGTGTCGACCTGGATCTCCTTGGTCGTCCCGAACGCCGCCTCGTCCAGCTCGACGTCGAGACGGATCATCGCGTCCTGGCCGCGCCGGGTCCGCGAGCGCGGTCCGCGCTGCGAGGAGGCACCGAAGAACGCGTCCATGATGTCGGAGAAGTTGCCGAAGCCGGCACCGAAGCCACCGGCTCCGCCGCCACCGCCGCCCGCCTGCGAGAGCGGGTCGCCGCCGAGGTCGTAGACCTGCTTCTTCTGCGGGTCCGACAGCACCTCGTAAGCGGCGTTGATCTCCTTGAACCGCTCCTGGGTCTTCGGATCCGGGTTCACATCCGGGTGCAGCTCGCGCGCCAGCCGCCGGAAAGCCTTCTTGATCTGGTCCTGCGAGGCGTCGCGGCCGACACCGAGGACCGTGTAATAGTCCGTGGCCACTTACGACTCCGCCAGGATCTGTCCGACGTAACGTGCCACTGCGCGTACCGCTCCCATCGTTCCGGGGTAGTCCATGCGGGTCGGTCCGACCACGCCGAGTTTGGCGACTGCCTCGTCGCCCGAACCGTAGCCGACCGCGACCACCGACGTGGACGCAAGTCCTTCATGGGCATTCTCATGCCCGATACGTACGGTCATGCCCGAGTCCTTGGCCTCCCCGAGCAGTTTGAGCAGCACCACGTGCTCCTCAAGAGCCTCCAGCACCGGCCGGATCGTCAGCGGGAAGTCGTGCCCGAAGCGGGTCAGATTGGCGGTACCGCCGATCACCAACCGCTCCTCGGTCTCCTCCACCAACGTCTCCAGCAGCACCGACAGCACCGTCGAGACCGTGCCGCGGTCCTCCTGCTCGAAGGAGTCCGGAAGATCCTGCACCAATTGCGGCACATCCGCGAACCGGCGCCCCACCACCCGGCTGTTGAGCCGGGCCCGCAGATCCGCCAACGACGCCTCGCCGAACGGCCCCTGGCAGTCGATCAACCGCTGCTCGACCCGTCCGGTGTCGGTGATCAGTACGAGCATCAGCCGCGCCGGGGCCAGCGCCAGCAGTTCGACGTGGCGGACGGTGGAGCGCGTCAGCGACGGGTACTGCACCACCGCGACCTGCCGGGTCAGCTGCGCGAGCAGCCGGACCGTACGGCCCACGACGTCGTCGAGGTCGACCGCGCCGTCCAGGAAGTTCTGGATCGCCCGGCGCTCGGGGCTGGAGAGCGGCTTGACGCCGGCGAGCTTGTCGACGAAGAGGCGGTAGCCCTTGTCGGTGGGGATCCGGCCCGCGCTGGTGTGCGGCTGGGCGATGAACCCCTCTTCCTCCAGGACCGCCATGTCGTTACGGACCGTGGCCGGGGAGACACCGAGCCGATGGCGCTCGGTCAGCGCCTTCGAACCGACGGGCTCCTCCGTGCCGACGTAGTCCTGGACGATGGCACGCAGCACCTCCAGCCTGCGTTCACTGAGCACCGCGCACACCTCCAGTCCCGCCGTCCTGCGGCTCCCTCGCCTGGCACTCCACCGGTCCGAGTGCCAGTACCGCTCCAGTGTACGGCCGGGGCGCACCGGCAGGGCAAGGGTCCCGCGTGCGACACCGGCCACGCCCCGTGATCCGCCGGGCGTCACCACCGCGCTACCGATAGCGTCTCGGCATGCGCACGACTTGGGAAGAGGCGGGGTGGGAGCGGCTCGGCGACGGCGTCGCCCGCCGCCGGATGCCGGGCTGGGACGAGACCGTGGGCGTCGTCGAGGGCAACGGCGGCGTGCTGCTCGTCGACACCGGCGCCACGCTCCGCGACGGCGTCGCCCTGCGGCTCGCCGTCCGCCGGGTGCTGGGCCGTGACGTCACCCACATCGCGCTGACCCATCCGCACTTCGACCACGTCCTGGGCACCGCCGCCTTCGCCGGGGTGCGGGTCTTCGCCGCCGCCGGAGCCGCCGCGCTGATGGCCCGCGGACAGGAGGCGCTGCGCGAGGACGCGGTGCGCCACGGCGCCGACCCGGACGCGGCCACCGAAGCCACCGACATCCTGGTGCTGCCGCACCACGGCGTACACGGCGAGCTGACCCTCGACCTCGGCGACCGGCAGGTGCTGCTCGCCGACGTCGGACCCGGCCACACCGCGCACGACCTCGCGGTGCTCGCCCCGGGGCGCGGCGCGGAGCCCGCAACCGTCTTCTGCGGCGACCTCGTCGAGGAGTCCGGCGCCCCGTCCGCCGGGCCCGACGCCCTCGGACGGCAGTGGCCCGCCGCCTTGGACCGGCTGCTGGCCCTGGGCGGCGAGGACGCGCGGTACGTCCCCGGGCACGGCGCCGTGGTGGACGCCGCGTTCGTCCGCGCCCAGCGGGACGCGCTCGCCGCCCGCTTCGGCGCCCCGCCCGTCTGAACCACCCCCGTACCCGCCCGCCCCGGCCCGACCCGTCACAGAACAGGCATCCCGACACCATGCAGAGCAAGCGGTACAGCGCCGACCTCACCCCGCCCTGGAAGAAGCAGCGGCCCGCGCCCGAGGTCGAGGCGGAGACGGATCTGGTGGTCGAGGAGGTGACCACGGGGTTCTGCGGGGCGGTGATCCGCTGCGAGAAGTCGGCGCAGGGGCCGACGGTCACCCTGGAGGACCGCTTCGGCAAGCACCGCGTCTTCCCCATGGAGCCGCGCGGCTTCCTGCTGGAGGGCGAGGTCGTCACGCTCGTACGGCCCCGGGGGCGTGCGGCGGCGAGCACTCCGGCGCGGACGGCGTCCGGCTCGCTGGCGGTGCCCGGCGCCCGCGCCCGGGTCGCCCGCGCGGGGCGGATCTACGTGGAAGGGCGGCACGACGCGGAGCTGGTCGAGCGGGTGTGGGGCGATGACCTGCGCATCGAGGGCGTCGTCGTGGAGTACCTGGAGGGCATCGACGATCTCCCGGAGATCGTCCGCGCCTTCTCCCCCGGACCCGACGCACGCCTGGGCGTCCTCGTCGACCATCTGGTACCCGGCTCGAAGGAGTCCCGGATCGCGGCGGAGGTGAGCGATCCGCACGTGTGCGTGGTGGGCCATCCGTACATCGACGTGTGGGAGGCGGTGAAGCCGTCGTCGGTGGGGATCGCCGCGTGGCCGGTGGTGCCGCGCGGCCAGGACTGGAAGACGGGCGTGTGCCGGGCGCTGGGCTGGCCGGAGAACACCGGCGCCGCCTGGCAGCGGATCCTGTCGGGCGTCCGCAGCTACAAGGACGTGGAACCGGCGCTGCTGGGCCGGGTCGAGGAACTGATCGACTTCGTCACGGTCGGCGGTGCTTCCTGAGAGGCGGGAGGGTGCGGAAATCCTTGGTGTCCAGCTCGATGCCGAGTGCTTCCAACGACACGGGAAGTCCGAATTTCGTGATCGCCTCGGCGTCGTAGTCGGCATCCGGGCCGCTGCCCGCCGGCTTGCTGAGCAGCATGCAGTGGGCCTCCATCGGGTCGATGATCAAGTAGTACGGGACCCCGCCCGCCGCGTAGAGCGCGCGCTTGTCGCCGTAGTCCCGGTCGACGCTGCTCCGGGACACGACCTCGACCAGCAGCGTCACCGCCTCCACAGGGGCCAGACGGCCGGGGCCCTCGAAGGCTCCGCGCTCCAGCACGACGAGGTCGGGCTGCGGCTCGCTGGACTCCTTGGGGATCGCGATGTCCTGAGTCTGCTTGCGATGCCACCTGGCCCGGGGAATCTGGTCCATCACCTCTTCGATGATGTCGTTGTGGACCCAGTCAGGCCCGGCCATCATCACAATGTCCCCCCACAGAAGTTCCGCCTTGAAACCCTCGGGAACCTCCAGGTTCGCGAAGATCTCGGCAACGTCGGTCACCGGTCGTTCATCCACAGCGGTCATCTCCGTGGCCCTCCACATCACGCCGCGTCTTTGCCGCAAGCGTAGGGAGAGCGGGACGGGGGCGCAGAGCGCCCGCAGCGGTTCACTCTTTCGGTAATCAGTCCACCAGATCCCGCACCACCGCGTCAGCCAGCAGGCGTCCGCGGAGTGTCAGGACGGCGCGGCCGGCCTCGTACGGGGCCGCTTCCAGGAGGCCGTCGGCGAGTGCGCGGGCGGCGGCGCGGGTGCCCGCGGGGGCGAGGAGGTCCAGGGGGCAGCCGTCGGCGAGGCGGAGTTCGAGGAGGATGCGTTCGACGCGGCGGTCCTCGTCGGCGAGGAGTTCGCGGCCGGCGCCCGGGGAGCGGCCCTCGGTCAGGGCCTGGGCGTAGGCGCCGGGGTGCTTGACGTTCCACCAGCGGACGCCGCCGACGTGGCTGTGGGCGCCGGGGCCCGCGCCCCACCAGTCGGCGCCGGTCCAGTACAGCTCGTTGTGCCGGCAGCGGGCGGCGTCGGTGGTGGCCCAGTTGGAGACCTCGTACCAGCGGAAACCGGCGGCGGCGAGGCGTTCGTCGGCGATGAGGTAGCGGTCGGCGTGCACATCGTCGTCGGTCATCGCCACCTCGCCGCGGCGGATGCGGCGGGCGAGCTGGGTGCCCTCCTCGACGATCAGGGCGTACGCGGAGACGTGGTCGGGCCCGGCGCCGAGGGCGGCGTCCAGGCTGGCGCGCCAGTCGTCGTCGCTCTCGCCCGGGGTGCCGTAGATCAGGTCGAGGTTGACGTGTGCGAACCCGGCGGCGCGGGCCTCGGCGACGCAGGCTTCGGGGCGGCCGGGGGTGTGGGTGCGGTCGAGGATCTTCAGGACGTGCGGGCGGGCGCTCTGCATGCCGAAGGAGATCCGGTTGAAGCCGCCCTCGCGCAGTCCGTCGAGATAGCGCGGGTCGACGGTCTCCGGGTTGGCCTCGGTGGTGATCTCGGCGTCCGGGGCGAGCCCGAACTCGTCGCGGATGGCGGCGAGCATCCGGCCGAGGTCGGCGGCGGGCAGCAGGGTCGGGGTGCCGCCGCCGACGAAGACCGTATCGACCTGCCGCGGGTCGTCGCCGAGCACCTTGCGGGCGAGCCGGATCTCCGAGACGAGGTGGTCGGCGTAGGTCTCCCGGGAGGCGAGGGCGCCGCCGGGGCCGCGCAGTTCGCTCGCGGTGTAGGTGTTGAAGTCGCAGTAGCCGCAGCGGGTCGCGCAGTACGGGACGTGCAGGTAGAAACCGAGCGGGCGGCCGGCGGCGCCGGTCAGCGCGGCGGCGGGCAGGGCCCCGTCCCCGGGCATCGGCTCCCCATCGGGCAGTGCGGAAGGCATGGGGACCATTGTCCGTCATCCGGGGAGGTTCCCGGGCCGGGCCGTTCCGCGGGCACCGGGCCGGGGGCGGCGGGCCGCGGGCACGTCACGGCGCGGGCGCGCGGGCGGGCCGCAGGGGGCGCTGCCGCTGGACCGCGTGTCCGGCGGCTCCCGCGCCCCGCAGCCGGTGCGCAGGGGACGCGGGCCCGTGCGGCCGAGGCCGGGCCGGGGCTCGTTCCGCGGCCGGGAGGGGCCGGGCGCCGGGCCCGTCAGCGGTCCGGTCCGGTCCGGTCCGCGCGCTCCCGCCCCGTCACGGCGCCGGGTCGTCCTCCTCCCGCTGTCCCTTCGGGAGGGCCTGGAGGACGAGGAGGGCGAGGTCGTCGTCGGGCGGGGTCGGGGAGAAGCCGTGGACGGCGCGGCGGATGTGTTCGGCCACATCGGTCGCGGGCAGGCCCGTGCAGGCGGCGAGAGTACGGGCCAGACCGTCGTCGTCATCGAACTGGTTGCGGCCCGAGCGGCGTTCGGTGACGCCGTCGGTGACGCAGAGCAGCGTCTCGCCGGGCGCGAGATCGAACACCTCGCTCTCGTACGTGGCGTCGCCGACCACGCCCAGCAGCATCTGCGGCGCGGCGACGACCCGGACCGTGCCGTCGGTGCCGAGCACCAGCGGCAGTGGGTGGCCGGCGCTGGCGAGGGTGCAGCGGACGCCGCCGGAGCCGTCCGGGTGCGGCACGATCTCGCCGTAGAGCAGGGACAGGAAGCGGGCCTGTTCGCCCTCGTCGCGCAGGCCGACGGAGGACTGCACACCGGCCTCGGCGGCGACGGCGGCGGCCACCGCGGCGACGGAGTCGGCGGCCTCGCGGGCCATGGTCTCGTTGAGCCGGTCCAGGACCGCGCCGACCCCGAAGCCGTCACGGGCCAGCAGCCGCAGCACCGGCCGGGCCAGACCGGTGACCGCCGCGGCCTCCGGGCCGCTGCCGCAGACGTCGCCGAGGGCGAAGCACCAGCGGCCGTCGCCCGCGTCGAAGAGGTCCCAGAAGTCGCCGCCCGCCCAGGCGCCGGCGCGCGGTTCGTAGACCACCGCGGAGGCGACGCCCGGGACCCGCGCCCGGCCGTGCGGCAGCAGCCGCCGCTGGAGGACCCGGCTGATCCGCTCCTGCCTGCTGTACGCGCGGGCCGTGGCGACGGCGCGGGCGACCCGGCGGCACAGGTCCTCGGAGAGGCCGACCGCCGCGTCCGGGAAGCGTGGCAGCCCGGCCCGGCCCAGCAGCACCGTGCCCAGCCGCAGACCGCCGCTGATCAGCGGACAGGCGAGGGCGGCGCCGGGGCTCGCCGCACCGTCCGCGGGCGGTTTTCCGGGACCGTCGGGCCCCGCAGCGGCGTCCGGATCGGGCGGCTCCTCGGGTACGCCGGTGCCGTCCGCGTCCCCGGGCGTACCGGTCTCGTCCGCGCCCTCCGGCCACGCCCAGGGGACGGCCGAGCCGTCGGTGGCGCGGGACCGCGAAGGCGCCCCCGGCGGCGGGGCCTTCTCCAGGGCCAGCCGCAGCGGGTCGATGAGGTGCTCGCGGGAGTGCCAGACGTGGGCGAGGCGCGGCGGTTCGTCGCCGCCGGGCGCGCCCGGCGCCGGGCCGCCCGCCTCGCCGTCGTAGAGCCAGACCGCACACCAGTCGGCGAGCCGGGGCACCGCGAGCTGGGCGGCGAGTGAGGCGATGCGGTCGGCGTCGAGCGGGCCGGAGAGCAGGTCGGACGCCTCGGCGAGGAAGGTCGGCGCGCCGTGCGTGAGCCAGTCGGCCGCCGCACCCGAGGGGTCGCCGTCCGGCGCGGCGTACCCGTAGGAGGTGTCGCTGTAGCTGCCCGCCCCGTAGGCGGCGTCGGCGTATCCGGCGGCGGGACGGGCGTCCGCCGGGGCCCCGGGATCCGGGCGGACGCCGCCGGGGTCCGCGGGCGCCGGGCGGTGGGCGTCCTCGGCTCCGGAGAGGGCCGGGCCGTCCGGGTGGCCCGCGCCGCGGTACGCCACCGGGGCGTCGTCCGGGGCGGTGCGGGCGGCCGGTACGTGGCCGGGCGTACGGTCGCCGGGGGCCGGGGCGGCGGTCGCCAGGCGGAACCAGACGGCTTTGGTGGCGCGGCCGTAGGTGATGCCCCAGGAGGCGGCGACCGCGCCGACCAGTTGCAGGCCGTGGCCCGCGCCGCCGGGCAGCTCACCGTGGTGCGGTCCGCACACCGGCCGGGTGGGGTGGCGGTCACAGACCTCGACGAGCAGCCCGCCGGGCCCGTCGGCGTCGAGCCGGCAGCGGATGTCCACGTCGGTGCCCGCGTGCACCACGGCGTTGGTCACCAACTCGCTGACCAGCAGCACCGCTTCGTCCGTCAGCCGGGCGTCCAGCAGTTCCGCGCCCGGTGGCCGGTGGGCGGCCCAGTCGGCGAGCGTGGCGCGGACGAAGCGGCGGGCGTCGGCCGCCGCCCGCGCCGTACCGGGCAGCGCGAGGGAACGGGCCGCCCCCGCCGTACCCGCCGCATCCGTGGCTTCGGCCTCCGCCGGTAACGCAGTCGTCGTCATCCCCGCACCTCCCGCGCGGCACGGCCGTCCGCCGCGTGCCGCACGGACAGGGTGACAGACCGAGCGCGGGGGACGACACCGTGTCATCGCCGAACGGCGCGCGGGCGGTGGGCGACCGGCCGGGAAGCGCAGGCTACGGGCGTGCGGGCGGATCCGTCACCGGACGGCCGAGGGGGCGCGCACCGCCCCGCCGCCCGCCCGTACGGGCGCCCTCACGCCTCCCGCGAGCCCGCGTACATCTCGTCCAGCAGGTCCTTGAAGGAGCGCTCGACGACCGGGCGCTTGACCTTGAGGCTGGGGGTGACCTCGCCGTGCTCGATGTCCAGGTCACGCGGGAGCAGGCGGAACTTGCGGATCTGCTGCCAGCGCTGGAGGTCTGCGTTGACCTGCTCCACGTAGCCGTCGATCAGATCGCGGGTCCGGGAGTCGGCGACGACCTCGGCGTACGGGCGGTCGGACATGCCGTGGTCGGCGGCCCAGGCGAGCAGCGTCGGCTCGTCGAGGGCGATGAGCGCGGTGCAGAAGTTCCGGTTCGCGCCGTGCACCAGGATGTTGGAGATGAACGGGCAGACCGCCTTGAAGCGGCCCTCGACCTCCGCCGGGGCGATGTACTTGCCGCCGGACGTCTTGATCAGGTCCTTCTTGCGGTCGGTGAGCCGCAGGTAGCCGTCGGCCGACAGCTCCCCGATGTCGCCGGTGTGGAACCATCCGTCGGATTCGAGGACCTCGGCGGTCTGCGCGTCCAGGCCGTGGTAGCCCTGCATGATGCCGGGGCCGCGCAGCAGGATCTCGCCGTCCTCGGCGATCCGCACCTCGGTACCGGGCAGCGGCTTGCCGACCGTGCCGGTGCGGTACGCCTCGCCCGGGTTGACGAAGCTGGCGGCGCTGGACTCCGTCAGGCCGTACCCCTCCAGGATGTGGATACCGGCGCCGGCGAAGAAGTAGCCGATCTCCGGGGCGAGGGCGGCGGAGCCGGAGACGGCGGCGCGCAGTCGGCCGCCGAACGCCGCGCGCAGCTTGGCGAAGACGAGGGTGTCGGCGACCTTGTGCTTGGCGGCGAGCGCGAAGGGGACGGAGGCGTTTCCGGTGCGCCGGAAGTTGTCCTGGGAGACCTTGGCGTACTCGCGGGCCACCTCCGCCGCCCACTGGAAGATCTTGTACTTGGCGGCGCCGCCCTCCCGCGCCTTGGCGGCGACGCCGTTGTAGACCTTCTCGAAGATGCGCGGGACGGCCGCCATGTAGGTCGGCCGGACCACCGGCAGATTCTCGATGATCTTGTCGACCCGGCCGTCCACGGCGATGACATGGCCGACCGAGATCTGCCCGGCGGTGAGCACCTTGCCGAAGACGTGGGCGAGCGGCAGCCAGAGGTACTGCACATCGTCCGCGGTGACCATGCCGGTGGCCTGGATCGCGCGGGCCATGTACGACCAGCAGTCGTGCGCCAGCCGGACGCCCTTGGGACGGCCGGTGGTGCCGGAGGTGTAGATGAGCGTGGCGAGCTGGTCGGCGCGGAGGGCGGCGACGCGTTCGGTGACACAGTCCGGGTGTGCCTCCAGGTAGGCGGCGCCCCGCTTCTCCAGATCGGCGAGGGAGAGCACCCAGCCCTCCGGGTCGCCCTCGTCCGGCCGGGCGTCGGCCTCCTCGATGACGACGACATGGGCCAGCTCGGGCAGGTCGGCGCGGCGCTCGCGGACCTTGGCGAGCTGGGCGGCGTCCTCCGCGATCAGCACCCGGCTGCCGGAGTCGGCCAGGATGTAGGCGGTCTCCTCGGCGTTGGTGCTCGGGTAGACGGTGGTGGTGGCGGCGCCGGAACAGAGCACGCCGAGGTCGGCGAGGATCCACTCGACGCGGGTCGCCGAAGCCAGCGCCACCCGCTCCTCGGGGCGGACCCCCAGCGCCATCAGACCGGCCGCCGTGGCGTACACCCGCTGCGCGGCCTCGTGCCAGGTGAGCGACTTCCAGTCATCGGGGCCCGAGCCCGAGGCGGGCGGGACGGGGTGGCGGAACGCCTCCGCGTCGGGCGTCGCCGCGACCCGCTCCAGGAAGAGGCTCGCCACCGAAGGCGGGCGGTTGTCGATCAGCGTGTGGGTGTCCGTCACGGCATCCTCCGGGGCCCGCTTCATTGCTGGTGACTCGCGAGTAACCTTTGAGCAGGGATCAGAGTAGGCCCCGTTCCGCCGCCATGTAAGGGTCTGCGGCCGACTGGTTCACGAAGTGATCCGTACGCCGTACGCGCAGATGCGCCCTCGCCGCATCCACGGCATTTCCCCCGCAAACCCGCCGTCCGGGACGTCCTCCCTCCCCCGGATACGCCGAAGGGCGCCGGCCTCGCGGGGCCGGCGCCCTGTCCGGTACGCGCCCGCACCCTTCCGGGAGGCGGGCGCGCAGCGCTGCTTCTTCGTGTCGCCGCTACTTCTTCTTGTCGCCGTCGGAGTCCGAGGAGAGCACCGCGATGAACGCCTCCTGCGGCACCTCCACGCTGCCGACCATCTTCATCCGCTTCTTGCCTTCCTTCTGCTTCTCCAGCAGCTTCCGCTTACGGGAGATGTCACCGCCGTAGCACTTGGCGAGGACGTCCTTGCGGATGGCGCGGACCGTCTCACGGGCGATGACCCGGCTGCCGATCGCCGCCTGGATCGGCACCTCGAAGCCCTGCCGCGGGATCAGCTCCCGCAGCTTGCCGACGAGCCGGACGCCGTACGCGTACGCCTTGTCCTTGTGGCAGATGGCGGAGAACGCGTCGACCTTGTCGCCGTGCAGCAGGATGTCGACCTTGACGAGGTCGGCGACCTGCTCGCCGGTGGGCTCGTAGTCCAGCGAGGCGTAGCCGCGGGTCTTGGACTTGAGCTGGTCGAAGAAGTCGAAGACGACCTCGGCGAGCGGGAGGGTGTAGCGGATCTCGACGCGGTCCTCGGAGAGGTAGTCCATGCCGAGGAGGGTGCCGCGCCGGGTCTGGCACAGCTCCATGATCGCGCCGATGAACTCGCTGGGCGCCAGGATCGTGGCCCGTACGACCGGCTCGTGGACCTTGTCGATCTTTCCGGTGGGGAACTCGCTCGGGTTGGTGACCTCGTGGTGCGCGCCGTCCTCCATGTCGACCTGGTAGACGACGTTGGGGGCGGTGGCGATCAGCGCCAGGTTGAACTCGCGCTCCAGGCGCTCGCGGATGACCTCCAGGTGCAGCAGGCCCAGGAAGCCGACGCGGAAGCCGAAGCCGAGCGCCGCGGAGGTCTCCGGCTCGTAGACCAGCGCCGCGTCGTTGAGCTGGAGCTTGTCCAGCGCCTCGCGCAGCTCCGGGTAGTCCGAGCCGTCGAGCGGGTACAGGCCCGAGAACACCATCGGCTTGGGGTCCTTGTAGCCGCCCAGCGCCTCGGTCGCACCGTTGTTGAGCTGGGTGATCGTGTCACCGACCTTGGACTGCCGGACGTCCTTCACCCCGGTGATCAGGTAGCCCACCTCGCCCACGGACAGGCCGTCGGCGGCCGTCATCTCCGGCGAGTTGGTGCCGATCTCCAGCAGTTCGTGGGCGGCGCCGGTGGACATCATCCGGATGCGCTCACGCTTGGTGAGGGTGCCGTCGACGACCTTCACGTACGTCACGACGCCGCGGTAGGCGTCGTAGACCGAGTCGAAGATCATCGCGCGGGCGGGGGCGTCCTTGACGCCGACCGGCGCGGGCACGTCGCGGACCACGCGGTCCAGCAGCTCGGGCACGCCGACGCCGGTCTTGGCGGAGACCCGCAGCACGTCCTCCGGCTCGCAGCCGACGAGGTTCGCCAGCTCGGCGGCGAACTTCTCGGGCTGGGCCGCGGGCAGGTCGATCTTGTTGAGAACGGGGATGATCGTGAGGTCGTTCTCCATCGCCAGGTAGAGGTTGGCGAGGGTCTGCGCCTCGATCCCCTGGGCTGCGTCGACGAGGAGGATGCAGCCCTCGCACGCGGCGAGCGAGCGGGAGACCTCGTAGGTGAAGTCGACGTGGCCCGGGGTGTCGATCATGTTGAGGATGTGGTGGGTACCGCTCCCCTCCTCACCCTCGGACGGCGACCACGGGAGCCGCACCGCCTGGGACTTGATCGTGATGCCGCGCTCGCGCTCGATGTCCATGCGGTCGAGGTACTGCGCGCGCATCTGCCGCTGGTCGACGACACCGGTGATCTGGAGCATCCGGTCGGCGAGCGTCGACTTGCCGTGGTCGATGTGCGCGATGATGCAGAAGTTACGGAGGAGGGCCGGATCGGTACGGCTCGGCTCCGGCACGTTCGTAGAGGTCGCGGGCACGCAGGGTCCATTCAAGGCGGGTAGGCGGAACAGGGTGCGTCCGGCGGACCCGCCATGATCCGCAAGACCACCCTCGGGTGTGACGTCCTCCCCATGGTCCCATGAGCGGCGCCCCGGCCCGTTCCGGGCGCTCCACCACCGCCCCGGACACGGTCCGTACGGGCGGAAACGGCCTGGATTGGGTGGCCGAGGAGCCGGCTGGTAGCCTGGTCCACTGCGCTTCGCGCCCTCTCAGTGCGTGGCGCAACTCGAAACTCCAACGAACCTGAAAAGGCTCTTTCGTGGCGAACATCAAGTCCCAGATGAAGCGGATCAAGACCAACGAGAAGGCTCGTCAGCGCAACAAGGCTGTCAAGTCCACTCTGAAGACCGCGATCCGTCGCACCCGCGAGGCCGTCGAGGCCGGTGACCTCCAGAAGGCCACCACCGCCCAGGCCGAGGCTGCCAAGAAGCTCGACAAGGCCGTCAGCAAGGGTGTCATCCACAAGAACGCCGCCGCCAACAAGAAGTCGGCGCTGGCCAAGAAGGTCGCCGGCCTCAAGGGCTGAACGACCTCCGTCGGACGGTCCGCCGTCTGATTCTCTTTGCACCACCCCGCCGTCGGGGACCCAGCGGCCCCTCTCTCCGCTCCTCGCCGGTGCACCACCGCGCCGCACACGGCCTGCGTTCGCCACGCGGGTGCGGCGCCCCCGACCCTCCGGCTCTCCGCCGGATACGTCGGCACATCACGCATACGGAAAGCCCCGCCTTCGCCCTTCCCCAGGGCGGGCGGGGTTTTTCGTTGGGGGCGTGGGGTGGGGCGCAGGCGGGGCGCGAGCGGTTGCATGCTGCGGCGCGTGGGGTCGCGGCCTTACATGGTTCGGGGGCGGAGCGTCGGGGTGGGCCGGTTGAACGGCTGGAGGCGGCCAGGGGCTGGGCCGGGGCGGGTCGGCGTATGGGCGTGGGGCCGGGCTCGGGGTGAGTGCTGGGCCAGGCGCGGGCTACGGGACGGGGGCAGGCCGGGGCCCGAGCCGGCCAAGGGGTGAGGGCGGTCCGAGGGGGTACCGGGGCCGGCGCGGCCGGTCGGTGTGAGGCCGGAGCCGGGCTTTCGGGCACGGGTGGCCGGGCGGGGGCGCGGGAGAGCCGCGGGCGTGAGAGGGCCCGGGTCGGCCAAAGCGTGAGGTACGGGCCCGGTCGGCCATGGGCAAGGGGTGAGATACGGGCCCGCCGGGCGCAGGGCCCGGGGTGAGCGCTGAGCCGGGCGGGGCACGGGTGGCTGGGTGCCGGGCTCTTTACGCGCGGCCGGCCGGGCGGGGGCGCGGCCGGCCAGGCGGGGGCGCGGGAGAGCCGCGGGCGTGAGGGCCCGGGTCGGCCAAAGCGTGAGGTACGGGCCCGGTCGGCCATGGGCAAGGGGTGAGATACGGGCCCGCCGGGCGCAGGGCCCGAGGTGAGCGCTGAGCCGGGCAGGGCACGGGTGGCTGGGTGCCGGGCTCTTTACGCGCGGCCGGCCGGGCGGGGGCGCGGGAGGGCTGCGGGCGTGAGAGGGCCCGGGTCGGCCAAGGGCAAGGGTGAAGTGCGGGCCCGCCGCGGGCCGGGCCCGGGGGAGGCCGGCCGGTGGCGCCGGGGTCGGGTACGGGCTGGAGACCTGGGCGGGGCGTGGGGCGGTCAGCGGGAGCGGGCCGCGCGGGCGACGGCCACCACGGCCTTTTCCAGGGCGTAGGCGGGGTCGCCGCCGCCGCCCTTGACGCCCGCGTCGGCGGTGGCCACCGCGCGGAGCGCCGTCGCCACGCCATCCGCCGACCAGCCGCGCATCTGCTGCCGTACGCGGTCGATCTTCCACGGCGGCATGCCCAGGTCACGGGCGAGATCGCCGGGGCGGGCGCCGCGCGGGGCGGAGGCCAGCTTGCCGATGGCGCGGACGCCCTGGGCCAGCGCGCTGGTGATCATGACGGGGGCGACACCGGTCGCGAGCGACCAGCGCAGCGCCTCCAGCGCCTCGGCGGCCCGGCCCTCGACCGCCCGGTCGGCGACGGTGAAGCTCGACGCCTCGGCGCGGCCGGTGTAGTACCGCGCGACGACCGCCTCGTCGATGGTGCCCTCGATGTCGGCGGCCAGCTGCGAACAGGCCGACGCCAGCTCCCGCAGATCGCTGCCGATCGCGTCCACCAGCGACTGGCACGCCTCGGGCGTCGCGGAGCGCCCCGCGGACCGGAACTCGCCCCGCACGAACGACAGCCGGTCGGCGGGCTTCGTCATCTTCGGGCACGCCACCTCGCGCGCCCCCGCCTTCCGGGCGGCGTCCAGCAGCCCCTTGCCCTTGGCCCCGCCCGCGTGCAGCAGGACGAGCGTGATCTCCTCGGCGGGCGCCGTGAGATACCCCTTCACGTCCTTGACGGAATCCGCCGACAGGTCCTGGGAGTTGCGCACCACCACGACCTTGCGCTCCGCGAAGAGCGACGGGCTGGTCAGCTCGGCGAGCGTGCCGGGCTGGAGCTGATCGGAGGTGAGGTCCCGCACATCGGTGTCCGCGTCGGCGCTGCGGGCGGCCGCCACCACCTGCTGCACCGCGCGGTCCAGCAGCAGTTCCTCCTGGCCCACCGCGAGCGTCACGGGGGCGAGCGGATCGTCGTTTGCACTCTTCCTGGCCATCGCGTTCCAGCATCCCACGCCCCACTGACACCGCCGCCCGCGCGCTCGGCGTACCGGTCCGCTGACCGACAATGGCCGGGTGAGCGATGCACGACACGTACTGGTACTGCCCGACCGCGACGCCGCCGAGGAGGTGGCCGAGGCCCTCGGCGAACGCTTCGGTGTCCGCGAGGAGCCCCAACTCGTCCGGGACGCGCTGGCCGGGGAGGACGACGCCGAGGACGCCCAGTGGCTGGTGGTCGTCGAGGACCCGGACGGCCGCTACGACGCCCGGCAACTGGACGCCTTCGCCGCCGAACACGAAGGGTGGCGCGAGGCGGAGTAACGGTTCCCGGGAGGCCGGAGGGTATGCCGTCCGCGGGCCTGGGGCGGGGGCTGGTTGGTCCCGGTGGACGGCGGGCGGTGGACGGCGGGCGGTCCCGGAGGTTCGGCAGAGCGGCCGGGTGATCGCGCGGAGCCGGTTCCGGGGGCAGCCGGTTCCGGAGCCGTCCGAAGCGGGGGGATGCCGAAACGGTGCCGCGGGACGACGCCCGGTTCGCCTTCGGCGGCTCGCGCTCCTTCCGGGCCCGTCGGGACCGGCCCGGTGGGCGTGCGGCTGACGGGGATGACGCGTCCGGGACCGTACGGCCACGGGCGCGGGAGTCGCGGCCGGGCCGGTGCGGAGGAGGCCCGGGGCCGTCGGGAGAGGCCGCGGAGCGGGCGGGGACGGAACCGGTCGCGGAGCCGACGAGCGGTGCGGGGACGGCGGGCGCCCCGGGCCGGGTGAAGGACGCGCGCCCGGCGGGAGCCGCCCTCCGTACGCACGCGGCGGCCTCCCCTGCGGCGGCCTCCTGCGGTCACCGACAGGCGGGCGTGAGTGCCGAGGACGGCCAGCGCGCCCCCGGTGTCGGTACGCAGGACCGTGGCACCACCGTGCCGCAACGCCTCGACCGTGCGCGGTGCCGGGTGGCCGTACGGGTTGTCCGCGCCGACCGAGATGAGCGCGAGCCGTGGTGCCAGACGGTGCAGAAGAGCCGGGTCCTGATGCGCGGAGCCGTGGTGGGCGACCTTGAGGACGTCCACGGCGGGCAGCTCCGGGTGGGCGTCCAACATGGCCTGCTGAGCGGGGGGTTCGAGGTCGCCCAGGAGCATCAGGGTCATGTCGCCGCTGCGGACGAGCAGCGTCACGCTGGCGTCGTTCGGGTCCGACGCGCTCCCCGTGCCGTCCGCCGGCGGCCACAGGACCTCCCAGCTCAACTGCCCCAGGCGACGCCGCTCGCCCGGTGCCGCCTCGGCCACCGGGACGCCCGCACCGGCCGCCGTGCGCCGTACGAACTCCGCCTGTCCGGGCGGCTCCCGGAGCGTGGTCGTCTCGATCAGGCCGACCGACCTGCCGTGGAGCACGCCCGGTAATCCGTCGACGTGGTCGGCGTGGAAGTGGCTCAGCACCACCACGGGCACCCGCCACACCCCGAGCGACGTGAGGCAGCGGTCCATCGCACGGGGCTCCGGTCCCGCGTCCACCACCAGCGCGGTGCCGTCGCCCGCCGCCAGGACCAGGCCGTCGCCCTGCCCGACGTCGCAGGCCACCATCCGCCACTCCGGCGGCGGCCAACCCGTCAGCACCCGGGCCAGCGGTACCGGCCGCCACACCACCAGGGCCAGCGCCACCGCGCACAGGGCGCACAGCCAGCGGCGGCGCAGCACCCGCCGACCGAGCGGTACGAGGAGAGCGGTGACGGCGGCGAGCGCGAGCCCGCCCGCCCAGCCGCCCGGCCAGCGGAACTCGGCGCCCGGCAGTGACGCCCCCGTACGCGCCACCCAGGCGATCCAGCCGGCGGGCCACCCCGCGCACCACGCCAACGCCCCGGCGGCGGGCGGCAGTACGGGCGCCACGGCGAGCGCCGCGTACCCGAGGACCGTCGCCGGGGCGACGGCCAGCTCCGCGAGGAGGTTGCAGGGCACCGCCAGCAGGCCGACCCGGGCGGCGAGGACCGCGACGACCGGGGCGCAGACCGCCTGGGCGGCGGCAGCGGCGGCGATCACCTCGGCGAGGCGCGGCGGCACCCGGCGTCCGCGCAGGGCGGCGCTCCAGCGGGGCGCGAGCAGCAGGAGCGCACCGGTGGCCAGGACCGACAGCAGGAACCCGTAGCTGCGGGCCAGCCACGGGTCGTAGAGCACCAGCAGCAACACCGCCGCACCCAGGGCGGGCAGCAGGGAGCGGCGCCGCCCCGTACCGATCGCCACCAGGGTGATCAGGCCGCAGGTCGCGGCCCGCAGCACGCTGGGGTCCGGCCGGCACACGAGGACGAAGGCGAGCGCGAGGGCACCCCCGGTGAGGGCGGTGGCCCGCAACGACAGACCCAGGCGCGGGGCCAGGCCTCGGCGTTCGGCCCGGGACGCGAGGTGCGGCGGGCCGATCAGCAACGCCAGCACGATGGTGAGGTTGCTGCCGGAGACGGCGAGCAGATGGGTGAGGTCGGTTGCCCGGAACGCGTCCTCGAGGTCGGGCGGCACCCGTGAGGTGTCCCCGACCACCAGTCCGGGCAGCAGCGCGCGGGCGTCGGGCGGCAGGCCGTCGCAGGCGTCGCGGAGCCCGGTCCGCAGGCTGCCGGCCAGGCGCTGGAGCCCGGACGGCTCGCCCGTGACCTGCGGCGGACCGTCCGCGGTGACCCGGAGGACGGCGGCGATCCGGTCGTCGGGCGGCATCGGCGGGGCGGCGCGGACCGGCACCCGGACGCGGGTGGTCGGCAGCAGTGCCCGCCATCTGCCGAGGTCCTCGCCGCCTGCGGCCCGATCCGGCGCCCCCGTGCCCGCCTGCCCCGCCCCCACACCTGTGGCCTGGGGATTCGCGCCGGGTTCCGGGGTCCTCTCGCCCTCGTCGTCCCGGCCCGCCACGACGACGAGGGCGGGGGTACGGAGCGCGGTCACCGTGCCGTCCGGGGCGGTGAGGCGCACCACGTCCGCGGTGAACACCGAGGACGGCGGCAACCGGTGTGATCCGCGGATCTTCGGGCGGACCGTCCGCGGGTCCCCGGTCACCTCCACCTCGGCGATGAGCCGGGCGTGCCGCGCGGCCCAGGAAGGCAGCGGTCCCCGCCGGGCGTCCGCCGCGTGCAGCGCGGCGGACGCCGCACCCGCTGCCGCGCAGAGCAGCACCGTCGCCACGGCCACCCACGCTCCGGCGGACCGCGCGTACGGCCCGGGTCCCCCGGCGCGCGACCCGTCCGCCGGCTCCGGGCCCGCCGCCACCCGGCGGCGCCTCGCCGCCCACAGGGCCGTTACGGCGAGGGCGATCGCGGCGGCGCAGCCCGTCGTCACCACCCCCGCCGGGGCGCCCAGGGCGAGCGCCGCCGCACCCCACGCCGCCAGCGCCGGGGCCACCAGGCGCAGATCGGCCGGGCCCTCCTGACGCGGTCGTGCGGTGGTGTGCGGGGCGGCCGACAGGCGCACGGCCGTGCGTCCGGTGCTCATGGCTGCACCAAGGGACGGAGGTCGGCGAACTTGCGGTCACCGATGCCGGTCACCTCGCGGAGCTGGTTCACCGAGGTGAACCCGCCGTGCCGGGTGCGGAATTCGACGATGTGCCGCGCCAGTACGGGGCCGACGCCGGGCAGGGTGTCGAGTTGCTCCACGGTCGCCGCGTTGAGGCTGACCGGCTGCCCCGGCGCGGCGGCGCCCGGCCCGCCGGGGCCTCCCGAGGCGCCGGACGACGCCGCGCCGGGCGGCCCGTTCGCACCCCCTCCCGGGCCCGTCCCGCCGACGGGCCCGCCGACGACGATCTGTTCCCCGTCGGCCAGCACCCGGGCTCGGTTCAGCCCTTGGGTGCTCGCCCCGCGCAGCACCCCACCGGCCGCGGCGAGCGCGTCCATCACCCGCGCCCCCACCGGTAACCGCCGCACCCCGGGGTGCGCGACCTTGCCCACCACGTCGACCACCAGCTGCCGGCCCGCGCCGCCGCCCGTCGCCGCACCGGGTACGGAGGCCGTCCCCGAAGGCTCCGGCCGCCGCGCTGCCGCCGCCCCCGGCACCGCCCGCTCCGCCGCCGGGGCCCGCACCTGCTCCGGCCCGCCCGACCAGAAGTGCTGCACGGCGAACACGAGCGCCACCACCAGCACCAGCCCCAACGCCGCCAGCGCCCTCGGCTCCGTCCCGCACCGCGCCTGCACCCACACCGGCACCCGCTCCCCCACCACGAGCCGCACCCGCTCCCGGACGCCGAGCCCGGGGGGACGGGGATCGCCGCCGTACCGCGTGGGGGCGAGGGCGGCGGTGTGCCCGTCGTCGGACTCACGGCCGGGGGCGGGAGCTACGCCGGGGCCAGGCCCGGGGGCCGTCTTCCGCCCCGGCTCGGCTCCCCGTCCCCCGCCTTCCTCGCGAACCGGCCCCGCCGCAACGCCCCCCGCGCCGTGCCCGGAGCGAACCGCCCGCTCCGCCTCGGGGACGGAGCTGAGCACCGGTACCGCGCCGCCACCATCACGCCGCTCCCCCGCCGCTCCCACCGCGCCGAAGAGGGCAACGGCCCGAGCCCGTACCGCCGCGGCCGCCGTGGCACGACGCGCGGTACGACGGCTCGCACGGCGGCCGCGCCCGGTCAGCGGCGGGGCAGACCCCCCGGCCGGCACCTCCCGGGCACCGGCGCCGGAGCCGGCACCGTCCACCCGGCCTCCGGCGCCGCCGACCGCGCCGCCACTCCCCACTCCGGGGCGTGACGCACCATCCACCGAACGTGACTCTCTGCTCATGTCGGCTGACGGTAGGCCGTCTCCGCGCACCGCGCTGAGCCGCGTCGGATCCGGTGGATAACCAGCCTCTTGTGGATAACCGCGCCCCTCGGAAGGGTGACGGCCCGCCCTCCCGGCAGCGCTCCCACGGCGTCCGGCCCGGCGCTACCGCGGGGCGATCACGGCCCCCAGCAGGCCCGGCCCGGTGTGCGCGCCGATCACCGCGCCGACCTCGCTGACGTGGAGTTCGCGCAGGTGGGGCACGCGTTCGCGCAGACGGGCGGCGAGGGCGTCGGCGCGCTCCGCGGCGGCGAGGTGGTGCACGGCGATGTCCACCTCACCCTGGCCCGCCCGCTCCGCGGCGATCTCCTCCAGCCGTGCGATGGCCTTGGACGCCGTACGGACCTTTTCGAGGAGTTCGATCCGCCCGTCGGACAGCTGGAGGAGCGGCTTGACGGCGAGCGCGGAGCCGAGCAGTGCCTGGGCGGCGCCGATCCGGCCACCGCGTCGCAGGTAGTCGAGGGTGTCGACGTAGAAGTAGGCGGAGGTCGCGGCGGCGCGGCGCTCGGCGGCGACGACCGCGGCGTCCGCGTCGCCCCCCGCCTCGGCGGTCTCGGCCGCCGCCAGGGCGCAGAAGCCGAGGGCCATCGCGACCATGCCAGTGTCCACGACCCTTACGGGGACCGGCGAGTGCCGCGCGGCCAGCACCGCGGCGTCGTAGGTGCCGGAGAACTCGGAGGAGAGGTGGAGCGAGACGATGTCGGTGGCGCCGGCGGCGGCGACCTTGCGGTAGGTGTCCGCGAAGGTCGTCGGGGCGGGGCGCGAGGTCGTCACCGGGAGCCGCTTCCGCAGCGCCTGGGCGACGGATCTCGCGGAGATCTCGGTGCCCTCCTCCAGGGCCTGGTCCCCCAGGACGACGGTCAGCGGAACGGCCGTGATGCGGTGGCGCTGCAGTGCCACCGGCGGCAGGTAGGCCGTGGAATCGGTGACGATGGCGACATGGCGGGACATGAAGGGGAGGTTATCGGGGGCGGACCCGCAGCCGACAGTGCGGGGCCCTCCGCCCCACGCCGGGCCGGGAGCCCACCGGCTCCGCGCGGCAGGACAGTTCACGGCCCTCCGCACCGCTCACCGCCCGGGGCACACCCCGCGCCGCGGGAACCGCCCCGCCGCGCCCGGCGGAGCCGCGCCGGGCTCTCGGCTCGGCCGACGGGCCGCTCTCAGCCGACGCGCCCCGTCCCCGGCGACTTCTGCCACGAGGGCGCCTTCTGCCAGGGGTACGAGGAGCGGCCGCTCCCGTCCGCGGCCGGTATCGCCTCCGGCTGGGCCGCGTCCGGCCCCGGGGCGGCGGACGGCCCGGCACCCGCCGCCGACCGGCCCGCGCCGACGGCACCTTCGGTGGAACCGCTGCCCGCCGCGGCGCCGGCGTCGTCCGAGGCGCGGGTCCAGTGGCGCAGCGCGCCCGCCTCGACGTCGATCTGATCGCTCAGCGCCGCCAGGTCGTCGTCGGCGAACTTCCGCTGCCGGTCGCGCGCCGCCCAGCGGAGCGATTCGGCGGAGCGGGTGATGCGCTCCAGGCGTTCGCGCAGCTCCGGCAGGCGGGCGGCGGTGGTGGCGCGGTCGGGCTCCCGCTCCAGACGCTTCAGCTCGTCGTCCAGGGCGTGGCCGTGGGCGCTGAGGCGGTCGAACAGGCCGAGCGCCTCGCTCAACGACGCGTCCTCGGCCGCGCCGCCCCGCAGCGCCTCCTGGGTCGCCCGCATCGACGTCCGCAGGGACAGCCGCAGCTGCGCCAGCTCGCCCGGAACGCCCGGCCTGGTCATCTGCCGGGCCCGCAGACCGGTGTCCTCGACCGTCCGGCGGGCCTGGGTGACGGTGCGGTCGACGCCGCGCTTGGCCACCTGAACCGCCTTGACCGTGGCGAAGACCCCGGCGACGACGCACAGCAGGAAGAGCAGCCCCACGATGGCGATGGCGGCTTCCATGGGCTCTCCCGGAGAGGTCGCGGCGCCGGTCGGTCACCCGCGCCCGTCCCTCCACCGTAAACGGCACGGGCAGGTTGCGGGCCCTGAGAGAACCCCCAACCTGCCCGTAGGGGAAAACCCCTACAACCGTGGCCGCGCCCGGCCGCGCCGCGTCACGCCGGGACGATGTTGACCAGCTTCGGCGCCCGGACGATCACCTTGCGGATACCGGCACCGCCCAGCGCCGCCACCACCGCGGGCTCGGCCAGCGCCGCCGCCTGAAGGTCCTCGTCGGAGATCGTCGGCGCGACCTCCAGACGGGCCTTGACCTTGCCCTTGAGCTGGACGACGCAGGTCACCGTCTCGTCGACGACGTACGCCGGGTCGGCCACCGGGAAGTCGGCGTGCACCACCGAGCCGGTGTGGCCCAGCTTGCGCCACAGCTCCTCGGCGATGTGCGGCGCCAGCGGGGCGATCAGCAGCACCAGGCGCTCCGCGACGGTCCGCGACACCGGTCCGCCCGCCTTGGTCAGGTGGTTGTTCAACTCCGTGACCTTGGCGATGGCGGTGTTGAACCGCAGGTTCGCCATGTCCTGGGTGACACCGTCGATCGCCTTGTGCAGCGCGCGCAGCGTCGCCTCGTCCGGCTCGGCGTCGACGACGGTGACCTCGCCGGTCGCCTCGTCGACGACATTGCGCCACAGCCGCTGGAGCAGGCGGTACTGGCCGACGACGGCGCGCGTGTCCCAGGGGCGGGAGACGTCCAGCGGGCCCATCGCCATCTCGTACAGGCGCAGCGTGTCGGCGCCGAACTCCGCGCAGATCTCGTCCGGTGTGACGGCGTTCTTCAGGGACTTGCCCATCTTGCCCAGGACGCGGCTGACCTTCTCGCCCTGGTGGAAGTAGCCGCCGTCGCGCTCCTCGACCTCGGCCGCCGGGACGGCGATACCGCGGCTGTCCCGGTAGACGAACGCCTGGATCATGCCCTGGTTGTACAGCTTGTGGAACGGCTCGGAGGACGAGACGTGCCCCAGGTCGAAGAGGACCTTCGACCAGAAACGGGCGTACAGCAGGTGCAGCACGGCGTGCTCGGCACCGCCCACGTACAGGTCGACGCCGCCGTGCGGCTGCCCCTCGCGCGGGCCCATCCAGTACTGCTCGATGCCCGGGTCGACCAGCGCGCTGTCGTTGTGCGGGTCCAGGTACCGCATCTCGTACCAGCACGAGCCGGCCCAGTTGGGCATGGTGTTGGTCTCGCGGCGGTAGCGCCGCACGCCGCGGCCGTCGCCGAGGTCCAGCTCGACGTTGACCCAGTCCTCGTTACGGGAGAGCGGGGTCTCCGGGGAGGTGTCCGCGTCGTCCGGGTCGAAGGTGCGCGGGGAGTAGTCCTCGACCTCCGGCAGCTCCAGGGGCAGCATCGACTCGGGCAGCGCGTGCGCCACGCCGTCCTCGTCGTAGACGATCGGGAACGGCTCGCCCCAGTAGCGCTGGCGGCTGAACAGCCAGTCGCGCAGCCGGAAGTTGACGGTGCCCTCGCCGATGCCCTCGGCGGCCAGCCACTCGGTGATCTTCGCCTTGGCCTCGGTGACGCCCAGCCCGTCCAGGCTGATCGTGCCGTTGGAGGAGTTGACCAGCTTCGCCTCGTACGAGGAGAACGCGTCGTCCCAGGTGGCGGTGTCGGTGCCGCGGTCGTCGGAGGGCTGGACGACGCAGCGCATCGGCAGCTCGAAGGCGCGCGCGAAGGCGAAGTCGCGGCTGTCGTGCGCCGGGACGGCCATGATCGCGCCGGTGCCGTACCCCATCAGGACGTAGTCGGCGATGAAGACCGGCAGCCGCTCGCCGCTGACCGGGTTGGTGGCGAAGATGCCGGTGAAGACACCGGTCTTGTCCTTGGCCTCGGCCTGCCGCTCGACGTCCGACTTGGCGGCGGCCTGCTTGCGGTACGCCGCGACGGCCTCGGCCGGGGTGGCGTGGCCGCCGGTCCAGACGTCGTGGGTGCCCTCGGGCCAGGCGTCCGGCACCAGGGAGCCGTCGGCGATCAGCTCGTGCTCCGGGGCCAGCACCATGTACGTCGCGCCGAACAGGGTGTCCTGGCGGGTGGTGAAGACCGTGATCGCGCGCTCCCCGGCGGGGAAGTCGACGCGGGCGCCCTCGGAGCGGCCGATCCAGTTGCGCTGCTGGAGCTTGATCGCCTCGGGCCAGTCCAGGCCGTCCAGGTCGTTCAGCAGGCGGTCACCGTAGGCGGTGATGCGCATGTTCCACTGGCGCAGCTTCGACTTGAAGACCGGGAAGTTGCCGCGCTCGGAGCGGCCCTCGGCGGTGACCTCCTCGTTGGCCAGCACGGTGCCCAGCCCGGGGCACCAGTTGACCGGCGCGTCCGAGGCGTAGGCCAGGCGGTACTCGCCCAGGACTCCGGCGCGCTCGGCGGCGGACAGCTCACCCCAGGGGCGGCCGTCGGGGGTGGCCCGGGTGCCGGCCTCGAACTGCGCGACCAGGGTGTCGATGGGCCGCGCCTTGTCGGCCTCCGGGTCGTACCAGGAGTTGAAGATCTGGAGGAAGATCCACTGGGTCCACTTGTAGTACGCCGGGTCGATCGTCTCGATCGAGCGGCGCTGGTCGTGGCCCAGACCCAGGCGGCGCAGCTGGCGCCGCATGTTGACGATGTTGGCCTCGGTGGAGACCCGCGGGTGGGTGCCGGTCTGCACGGCGTACTGCTCAGCGGGCAGGCCGAAGGCGTCGAAGCCCAGGGTGTGCAGGACGTTGTGGCCCGTCATGCGCTGGTGGCGGGCGTAGACGTCGGTGGCGATGAAGCCCAGCGGGTGGCCGACGTGCAGGCCCGCGCCCGAGGGGTAGGGGAACATGTCCATGATGAACTTCTTGGGGCGGGCCACCACGGCGGGATCCCCGGCCAGGTCACCGCTCGGGTTGGGCGCCTCGTAGGTGCCCTCCGCCTCCCAGAAGTCCTGCCAGCGTGCCTCGATGTCCGCGGCCAGCGCGGCGGTGTAGCGGTGCGGGGCCGCCTCGGGTGCGCCCTCACCGGCGGGGGAGGTGGTCGTCTCGCTCATCTCTTCAAAGCTCCATCGATCGTCTCTGCCTGCGGCTGCCGCGGACACGGTTGCTGCGGAAACAAAAAGACCCCTCGCACAGGAGGGGACGCCGCGCCGATGCCGACCCGGACGGCCACCGCGGGTGGCCCGGTCGGAACTGATCAGCGCGGCCCGCTAAGCAGAAGGCGTACGGCACGCATGGCGCCAGGGTACCGCAGGGGGCTCGGGGCCCGCGTCGAGGATTCCCACCCGGCGCGGGCCCCGGCCCGCGCGCCCCCCGGAGTCAGGAGCGCGCCGGCCTGGACATCAGTGGCGGTACGACGCGATGTAGCCGTCCGCCGGGGAGCCGACGCCGGTGACGTCGTCGTAGCCGGGCCGGGCGCTCAGGGAGCTGTCCTGGCCCAGGCTGCGCAGCGAGGTCGTGGTGCCCTCGGAGGCGTCGGTGCCGTTGACGTAGTCGGTCCGGACGACCGCCAGACCACGGCCCGCGCCGAGCGGGTGGTCCGTGACGTCGTGGTACGCCGGGGTGCCGTACCGCTGGTAGATGGCGGGGTTGGCGAAGCCGATCGGGATGCCGTGGCGGGCCTGCTGGGCGAGCGCCTGGATACCGGCGATCACGGGCGCGGCGAGCGAGGTGCCGCCGATGCGGTACTCGTCGTAGCCCTGCTTCCCGCCGGGCAGGGTCTGGGTCTGGCCGACGAGGAAGCCGGTGTTGGGGTCGGCGACGGCGGCGATGTCCGGGACGGTGCGCATGGCCTTGCCGCCGCCCGCCTGCGCGAGCCCGTCGGGGACGACTCCGCGCTGGTAGAAGGGTTGCGCGACGGTCTTGCTGGTGCCGCCGCCCGCGCCGCCGCCGAACGCGCCGGGGAAGCCGTCCCAGCTCGCGCCGTCCTTGGCGAGCACCGCCTTACGGGTGCCCCAGCCGGTCTCCCACCGGTACGTGTCGTGCTTGCCGACGGCGAGCGCGGTACCGCCGACGGCGGTGACCCACGCGGAGTTCGCCGGGGTGTCCACCTGCTTGGTGCCGGTGTTGTCGACCTCGTCCCCGTTGTCACCGGAGGAGAAGTAGAAGCCGATGCCCTCGACCGTGCCCTGCTGGAAGACCTGGTCGTAGGCGGCGGCCACGTCCGGCGTCTCGTTGGCCTCGATGTCGCCCCAGGAGTTGGAGACGATGTCGGCGAGACGGCCGTCGACGACCCGGCCGAGGGTGTCGAGGAGGTCGTCGTCCATGCAGGAGGCGGCCCCGGCGTAGACGATGTCGGCGGCGGGCGCGACGGCGTGCACCGCCTCGACGTCGAGGGTCTCCTCGCCGTACCACCCGGCGGCACCGCACTCGTCGAGGTGTGTGTAGTCCTCGGGCAGCACCTGCGAGAGCTGGCCCCGGCGGTAGGCGGCGTCACCGTTGCGGGCCGCGTAGCGGGCGGCGTCGGCGGCGATGGTCGGTGAGGCGTAGGCGTCGGTGATCGCGACGGTGACGCCCTTGCCGGTCCACCTCCCCGCCCCGTAGGCGGCCCGCAGCTGCCTGCCGGTGTAGCCCTTGACCGCGTACGGCGCCTTGGCTCCGTACGCGCTCGGCAGCCCCGTCGCGGTCCGGGAACCGTGGTACGTGGAGAACGGGCCGGCGTTGCGGAAGACGGCGGGCGGCGGGGGCAGCTCGGTGGAGTGGTGGCGGGCCATCCGGGGCGCGTTGTCCAGGCCGGTGACGGTCAGCACGGCGGCGCCCACCGAGGCGGGGGCGGACGCGGTGACCGAGGGCGCGTGGTAAGTGTGGCCGTCCTTGCGGTAGTTGTGCAGGTCGGTGGCGAAGGCACGCTCAGCGGCCGCGGCCGGACCGTGGACGGTGAGGTAGCGGCCGCCCGTCCCGGTGACCGTCAGCCCGGCGCCGCGGAGCCAGTCGCGTACGGCGTTCACCTGCTGCCGGGTGGCGCCGTAGCGCGCCTTGACCTGGCCGGGGGTCAGGTACTTCCCGTAGTGGTCGGAGCGCGGGTCGGAGACCGCCCTGGCGTACGCGGCGAGCCCGTCGGCGTCCCGGCCCGCGAGGTAGACCCGGGCGGTGATGCCGGTGCCCGCGGCGGTGGCGCCGCGGTCGGACTGCTGGGTCGCCCAGGCCGGTTTGGTGCCGCGGAGCTGATGCCGGCCACCGTCTTGACCTGCGGCGTCGGCGGCGGGCGCGCCCAGCGCGAGCGCCCCGGCGATCAGCGGCAGCGCCGCCGCCCACACCGTCGCGGTACGCGCCCGCCCGGCTCTGCTGCGGCTCGATCTCATGGAACCCCCTGTGGTGACGATGCGGTGGATACGGACGACGGCACCGCGACCGGCTCCGCGACGCTCGCCGTACGCGCCGCCGTACACCGGCGTCCGGTGCCTCGCGTGCGGCGTGAGGCGAGGGAGGTGACATGCACGCGATGCGTCACTCTTTCGGTGAACTGTCCATGTCAGGGGCATGAGCACGCCAAGAAGACCCCAAGGAACGACAAAGGAACGTAAGGAACGGCCGGATACGGAAAAGGGTCGGAAAGGGCTGCGGGCACACACCGGAGAGGCCCCAACGGAGGGACGCCGGGGCGAAGGTGATCAGCCGTCAGAGTAGAGCGAACCGCCGCGGGCACCCGGGAGGCCGTCTCGCGCGGCGCGGAACACCCCTCCACCGCCTCCCCGGCGGCGCGGCACACCCCCGGAAATCCCGCGCCATGCCGTAGGTCACACCGCCGCGCCCCCTGCCCGGCGCGCCACGGAACACCCGCCCCCGTGGCGCACACCACATCCGACGACCACACCAGGGAAAGGCGTACACAACGAAGAGCGGGCCGCCCTTTCCGGACGGCCCGCTCTCTTTCTGTGGAGCTAAGGAGAATTGAACTCCTGACCTCCTGCATGCCATGCAGGCGCTCTACCAACTGAGCTATAGCCCCAGGTCTTCTCCGCTGCGGTCTCCCGCGGCGACATCGACTACATTACACGGCCCTCCCGGGCTTCTGCCAAATCGCTCCTGCCGCGGCCCCCGGAGCGGCCCGGGGTACTGTCGGCGGACCGTGCCCGATTCGTCCCTGGGGAGCCGTACGCCGTGACCGCGCCGGAGCTGGAACAGTCCACCGATTCCGGCGGGCGCACCCCGCCGACGGGGGCGCCGGGGCGCCGTGCGGTCGTACGGGCCGCGGTCGGCTGCCTCCTCTCGTTCGCGGCGTTCTGGACCGCTCAGCGGCTGGCGCACGTGACCATGATCGACCTCATGGTCTACCGCGCGGAGGGCTGGACCGCGCGCACCGGCGCGGACCTCTACGACATGGTCGCCACCTCCGCGCACCTGCCGAACACCTACCCGCCGTTCGCCGCGCTGCTGTTCACCCCGCTGACGCTGGTCGGCGTCGGCACCATGCGCACCCTGGCCACGGCCGGCAACCTCCTGCTGCTGGTCGCCGCCGTCCACCTCTCGCTGCGGCTGGCGGGACGGCCGCACCGGCTGCCGCGCGCCGCCGTCACCCTCGCACTGTCCGCGCTGCTGGTCTGGTGCGAGCCGGTCTGGACGACGCTGCGCTACGGGCAGATCAACCTGCTGCTCGCGGTGCTCGTCCTGTGGGACCTCACCCGCAGGGACACCAACCGCTGGGCCGGGATCGGCATCGGCATCGCGGCGGGCATCAAGCTCACCCCCGCGCTGTTCGCCGTCCTCCTCGCACTCGCCGGGGTAGTACGGGCCGTCCGGCTGCTGCGCGGCGGCGCCCCGCTCCGTACGGCGCTGCGGGTGCCCTGGCTGCGGCAGGCGGCGGTGGCCACCGGCACGTTCCTCGCCACCGCCGTGCTCTCCGCGCTCGTCCTGCCGCACGACGCGCACCGCTTCTGGACCGAGATCGTCTTCGCCGCCGACCGCGTCGGTGAGGTCGAGATCACCGCGAACCAGTCGCTGCGCGGCGCCCTCGCGCGGCTGCTGCACACCCACGACCCGGGCGGCGCCTGGCTGGTTGCCGCCGCCGCGACGGCCGTCGCCGGTCTGGCCCTCGCCACCGCCGCACTGCTGCGCGGCGACCGCGCCTGGGCCGCCGTCAGCTGCGCCGTGACGGCCCTGCTGGTCAGCCCGATCTCCTGGTCGCACCACTGGGTGTGGTGCGTACCGGCGCTGATCCTCACCGGCTCCGAGGCACTGGCCCGCACCGGCGGCGCGGCACGGCGCTGGTGGGCGGCGACGGGCGCACTGGCCGTCCTGTTCGTCAGCTTCGCCCTGTGGTGGGTCCCGCACGCCTGGCACCGCCACGAAGAACTGCACCAAAGCCCGCTCCAGCTGCTGCTCTCCGACGTCTACCCGCTCGCCGGGATCGCCCTGCTGGCCCTGTGCGGACTGCGGCTGCGCCGGGCGGGACGCGTCGGGCGGGCGTAACCCGGGACCGTACGGCCCGGCCGCCCGGCCGTACGTGACGTGACGTCAGGACGGGCCCGGGGCCGGCTCACGCGCCGTCAGGCCGGGCCGCCCGTACGGCTGCCGGGCGCGGTGCGGAGCGCACCGCCGCTCACGCTCAGGCCGTGGCGAAGGAGTAGAAACGCTTCAGCGTGCAGTGTTCGTCGAGGAGGCGGCCGTAGATCGGCTCACCGTCCAGTTCGCGGTAGGTCTCGATCGGGTCGCCCTTGATGACCAGCGCGCGGGCGCACTCCTCGCACCAGTACTGGAACGCGGAGTTGAGCGGCTCCATGTCGCGGACGATCGGCGTACCGCTGCCGCACCAGTCGCATTTCCTGCTGTGGGCTCCCATCGGTCAGCTCCAACTGTGGCCGCAGGACGTACAGACGAAAGAGACGCCGCCGTTGTCGCCGAGCATCTGCGCCACCCGGGCGGAGCCGCAGGCGGGGCACTGCAACGACGGGAGCGCGCCGCACGGGACGGGGCGGGGGGCGACGGCGTCCGGGAGCCGGTGCGGGCACGGCGGCCCGGCGGCGGGCAGGTCGACGACCATCCCGAGGATGCTCCTGGGCATCGCGTCCTCTCCTCCCCTGCCGGCGGTCCGATTCTGCCACGGGCCGCCCGGCGGGACGGTCCGGTCACGGCACCGCCCCGGACGCGACGGTCCCCGCACCGAATCTGCCCGCGCCGCCGCGGCCGAACCGTTCGGCACCCGGCCCGGCACGACGCCGCCTGCCGGATACAGCAATGATCCCGCCTCACGCGATCCAGTGCGGGACTGGAATCCGTGAGACGGGATCATCCGGGTTGTGGAGCTAAGGAGAATTGAACTCCTGACCTCCTGCATGCCATGCAGGCGCTCTACCAACTGAGCTATAGCCCCGGGTCTTGTTCCGCCCCTCCGGGTTTCCCCCGGCGGCGCCGCGAACAAGAAGAACTCTAGCCTGCGACCTGCCCAGATGTGAAATCCGGGCCCACGGAACGTTCCGCGGGCGGCTCAGGCGTCGTCGCCGAGCACCGGCTCCGGCAGGGTGCCGGCGTTGTGCTCCAGCAGGCGCCAGCCCCGGGCGCCCTCGCCCAGCACCGACCAGCAGCAGTTCGACAGCCCGCCGAGCCCCTCCCAGTGGTGCGCCTCCAGGCCGAGCAGCCGCCCGATGGTGGTGCGGATGGTGCCGCCGTGGCTGACGACGACGAGGGTGCCGTTGTCGGGCAGCTTCGCGGCGTGGTCCAGGACCACCGGGGCCGCCCGGTCGGCGACCTCGGTCTCCAGCTCACCGCCGCCGCGCCGCACCGGCTCGCCGCGCTTCCAGGCGGCGTACTGCTCGCCGTACCGCTCGACGATCTCCTCGTGCGTCAGCCCCTGCCAGGCGCCGGCGTACGTCTCCCGCAGCGCGGCGTCGTGTGCCACGTCGAGTCCGGTCAGGGCGGACAGCTCACCGGCGGTCGCCGCGGCCCGGCGCAGGTCGGAGGCGACGATGGCGTCCGGGCCCAGGGCCGCGAGGAGCCGGGCCGCGCGCCGGGCCTGCTCCAGGCCGGTCGCGGTCAGCTCGATGTCCGTGGAGCCCTGGAAGCGGCGCTCCAGATTCCAGGCGGTCTGGCCGTGGCGCCACAGGACGATGCGGCGGCCGCGGCCCGCGGAGGTGCCGTTCAGTTGCCCACTCCCTCTGCCTCGCCCGCCGTGGCCTCGGCGTGCGCGGCGGCCTTGCCGCGGGTCGCCTTGGCGTCCTCGGGAAGATCGATCTCGGGGCAGTCCTTCCACAGGCGCTCCAGCGCGTAGAAGACGCGCTCCTCGCTGTGCTGGACGTGGACGACGATGTCGACGTAGTCGAGGAGGACCCAGCGGGCCTCGCGGTCGCCCTCACGGCGGACCGGCTTGGCGCCGAGCTCCTTGTTGAGGCGCTCCTCGATCTCGTCGACGATCGACTTGACCTGGCGGTCGTTGGGCGCCGACGCGAGCAGGAAGGCGTCGGTGATCGAGAGGACGTCGCTGACGTCGTACGCGATGATGTCGTGCGCGAGCTTGTCGGCGGCCGCCTGGGCGGCGGCGTTGATGAGCTCGAGGGAACGGTCCGTGGCGGTCACAAGCGGCTTTCGGGTCGGGGACGGGCCGCCGGCCCCGGGCACACGGCCCACGGCGCCACCGCCCGAGCGGGCGGTGCGAGCGGCTTCGGATTCCCCTCAAGGGTCTCACGGACCACCGACACCCCGGCCGGGGATTTTCGTCACCCGGGGACGCCGGGCCCGTACGGAAGCGAGCCCTCCGCCGCGGGACCGGCGCCGTACGCCACGGGCCACCTGCTCCAGCAGCAGGTGGGGCCGGGTCCCCACGGAAGAGGGGCCGCCGCCCGGTCTCCCCGGGGGCGGCCCCTCACGCCGTGGGCCGGGCCCGTCCGCCACGGGGCCGCCGCCTCCCGCTCCGGGAGGTCGGTGGGCCCGTTCCGCGTCCGTCAGCCCCGGTAGTCCTGGCCGAGGACGACCGTGATGTCCGCGTTGGCGGCGCCGTCGGCCTTGCGGACCGCGCCGGCCGGCAGGCCCAGCGTCTTGGCGACCTCGTCGGCCTTGCCCCGGTCGGCGGCGTCCGCGTAGGTGACCTGGGAAGCGGCCTGGGCGGCGCCCGCGGTGCCGCCGCTGACGTAGGTGTAGCCGCCGTTGACCAGGGCCGCCTGCGCCTTGGCCGCGGTCTTGGCGTCGCCGGTGGCGTTGCGTACCGAGACCCGCGGGGCGGCGTCCGGGTCGGTCTTCCTGACCGTGCCGCCGAGGACGTTCTTGACGACGGAACCGGCCGCGTCCGGGCCCAGGGTGCCGTTGGCCCGCACCGGCAGCAGCAGCGTGCCGTACGCGCCGGTCTTCGCCAGTTCGGCGCGGACCGCCAGCGAGCTGCCCAGCTGCGCCTCGGTGAGCGGCGGGTCGAGCACCTGGAGCAGCGACTTCACGGTGGCGGTGGCGCCGTCGGCGTCGCTGGAGACCTTCTTCAGCGTGGCCTGCATGACCTGGCCGAACCGTGTGAGCTGCTTGTCCTGGGTCTCGCCGGGGCCCCGGTAGGTGGCGTAGGCGACCGCCGACTGGCCGTTGAGGAGCCGGTCGCGGCCCGGCTTGACCAGGGGCGCGTCGCCCTTCTTCACCCCGGGGACGGTGGTGTCGGTGTCGACGGAGACGCCGCCGACGGTCTCGACGAGGTTCTCCAGGTACGGGGTGTCGAGCCGCCAGGACGCCTTGAGGTCGGCGCCCAGGAGGGTGCCCAGGGCTTCGCGGGTGGGTTCGGTGCCGTCGTCCTTGACGGACTTGCCGAGGGTGGTGGCGGTGCCGTCGTCCTTGGTGAGGACGAGGTTGTTCGGCAGCAGGACGGTGGTGCCCTTGCCGGTGGTCTCGTTGTCGACCAGCAGGGCGGTGGAGCTGTCGCCGGTGCGGGTGTCGCGGAGGTGGACGACGAGGACGTCGCGCTTCTGCCCGGCGCCCGCCTCGGCGGCGGGGGCGCCCGGACCGCTCAGCCCCGGCAGCTTCCCGGCCCACCAGAGGTAGCCGACGCCGCCGGTCACCAGCAGGACGAGCACCACCACGAGGGCCACCCGGCGGCTGCGTCCGCGGCGCTTGGCCTCCTCGCGGCGCTCGGTGCGGCTCTCGGTGAACTTCAGCCAGTCGATGACGTCCTCGGAGTCCTCGTCGGGCTCCTCGATGAACGCGAACTGCTCGGTGCGGTACTCCGCATCCCGTCCGGCGCCGGACGCGGACCGACCGGAACCGCCGTCCGGGTCCGCGTCCTCGGGTGACCGGCGCTGCTCCGGAGGGCGCGGCGGCTGCTCACGGTGGTGCTGCGGCTCCTCGGGGTAGCCCGGCGGCACGTCCTGCTCCACCGGGCGACCGCCCTGGAGCGGGTCGCCGTATCCGGGCTGCGCGTACCCTTGCGCGCCGTACTGCTGCCCGGCGTGGCCCTGCTCCCCGTAGGGGGCCCGGCCGTAGGCGTCCTGCCCGTAGGCGGAGGGCTCGTACGACCGCTCGTACGACCGCTCGTACGACGGCTCGGGGGCGGACGGCGCGTAGGGCACCTGCTCGTACGGGGGGCGGGGGGCCTGCTGCGGGACCCAGTTCTGCTGCGGTGCGGGGGCGCCGGGCGCCGGGGTCCCGTAGGGGTCGTAGCCCTGGGCGGGGACGTCGTAGCCCTGGCCCTGGCTCCCGTAGGGGTCGTGGCCGCCGTAGGACGCCGGGTCGCCGTAGGGCGCGGCGGGCCGCCCGTAGGGGTCGTAGTGCTGGTCGTGGCCGGGTGCGGTGTCCTGCACCGGCTGCCCGTACGCGTCGTAGGTGTACTCCGGTCGGCCCTGCCGCCGTTCGCGGGCGTACGGGTCGGGGGTGTACGGGTCCTGCGGCCCGTACGGGTCCTGTCGGTCGGTCACCGGTGCCCCTTTCGATCCGCCCCGTCAGCCGTTGTCGCGGTAGAGCTGCTTCTTGTCGATGTAGCGCACCACGCCGTCGGGGACCAGGTACCAGACCGGGTCGCCCTGGGCGACACGTGCCCGGCAGTCGGTGGAGGATATGGCGAGCGCGGGCACCTCGACGAGGGAGACCGCGCCGTCGGGCAGCCCCGGGTCGGCGAGGACGTGGCCGGGCCGGGTGACGCCGATGAAGTGCGCCAGGGAGACCAGTTCCTCGGCGTCGTGCCAGGTGAGGATCTGTCCCAGCGCGTCGGCGCCGGTGATGAAGAACAGATCGGCGTCGCTGTGCAGCGTCCGCAGGTCACGCAGGGTGTCGATGGTGTACGTCTTGCCGCCGCGGTCGATGTCGATGCGGCTGACGGAGAACTGCGGGTTCGACGCGGTCGCGATGACCGTCATCAGATAGCGGTCCTCGGCCGGGGACACCGTTTTGTGGCTCTTCTGCCACGGCTGCCCGGTCGGGACGAAGATGACCTCGTCGAGGTGGAACTGGCTGGCCACCTCGCTGGCGGCGACCAGGTGTCCGTGATGGATCGGGTCGAAGGTCCCGCCCATCACTCCGAGTCGCCGCTTCACGGGCTCTGTGTGCTCTCCCATGCGAGCAGACCCTACTGGGCGCCGCGCGCCGCCGGAGGCCGGGGACCGGCTCAGCGGTCCCGGTTGAAGCGGGTGGTGATGACCAGCAGGAGGAGCAGGACGATGAAAGCCCCGCCGCCGGTGACGAGCGGGTTGAGGCTGTCGTGCTGGCCGCCCTCGGCGAGGGAGACCAGGGACTGTGCGGGGGTGTGCAGGCTCATTGTCGGGGGACCAATCCGGGCTGGGGGCGGGCAGAGACTTCCGCCACATCGTAAGCGCCGGGCCCGCGCGGGCTCACGGCGACTCCGCCGCCGGCCGGCGCGGACGGCCGCCCGGCGGGCGCGCTCCCCCGGCCGCGTCCGGTCAGCTGCCGTCCGAGTCGCCGTAGCCGCGCAGCAGGAGCCAGGCGAGGAGGGCCGCGCCGAGGACGCCGACGATGATCACGCCGCGGAGCAGCCATCCGGGGCCGTCGTTGGCGTGGGAGACGCCGGTGGCACCGGCCGTCGCGGCGGCGTCGGAAGCGGCGAGCAGCACGCTCGGAATCGTCATGGCGGGGCGCTCCGTTTGTACGGGACTGTGCGGTCATGTGGTGCGAGGTCAGCGTACGCCCGAGCATCCAATCGGCTGTCAGTGGCGTCCTCTAGTCTGAATCACACGCAGTCGAACAGGGGGAGGCCCCAATGACGGAGAGCCCAGGCGGCGAGCGCGTACCGAGCCGGGACCGCAGGCGGTTCCCCGGTATCTCGTCCCGTTCGTACGAACACCCGGCGGACCGGTCGGCGCTGGTGGCGCTGCGCAAGCTCAGCGGGTTCGACACCGTCTTCAAGACGCTCAGCGGCTTGTTGCCGGAGCGCAGCCTGCGGCTGCTCTTCCTGTCGGACTCGGTGCGCGTCGGCGACCGTCAGTTCGCCCACCTCAACGACATGCTGCGGGACGCCTGTTACATCCTGGACCTGGAGAAGGTCCCGCCGATGTACGTCAACCAGGACCCGCAGCCCAACGCCATGTGCATCGGGCTCGACGAGCCGATCATCGTGGTCTCCACCGGTCTGGTCGAGCTGCTGGACGAGGAGGAGATGCGGGCGGTCATCGGCCACGAGGTCGGACACGCCCTGTCCGGGCACGCGGTCTACCGCACCCTGCTGCTCTTCCTGACGAAGATGGCGCTGCGGGTGGCGTGGATCCCGCTCGGCAACGTCGCGGTGATGGCGATCGTGACGGCCCTGCGCGAGTGGTTCCGCAAGTCGGAGCTGTCGGCGGACCGCGCGGGTCTGCTGGTCGGGCAGGACGTCCAGGCGTCGATGCGCGGTCTGATGAAGCTGGCGGGCGGCAACCACCTGCACGAGATGAACGTCGACGCGTTCCTGGAGCAGGCGGAGGAGTACGAGTCCGGCGGCGATCTGCGGGACTCCGTGCTGAAGATCCTCAACGTCCTGCCGCGCAGCCACCCCTTCACCACGGTGCGCGCCGCCGAGCTGAAGAAGTGGGCGGCCAGCCGCGACTACCAGCGGATCATGGACGGCCACTACCCGCGGCGCGACGAGGACAAGGACACCTCGGTCTCCGACTCCTTCCGCGACTCCGCGTCCCACTACGCCGACTCGGTGCGCAACAGCAAGGACCCGCTGATGGGCCTGGTGCGGGACATCGCGGGCGGTGCGGGCGACCTCGGCGGCAAGCTGCGGGACACGGTCTTCCGCAGCCCCCAGCGCCCCGGTGACTCCGGCGGCGACGGCGCTAGCGGACCGGGTGGCTCGGGCTCGGCTGGGAAGTAGCGGCCAGCCGGCCGCAGAGCGAGGGGTTCGCCCACTGGCGGGAGTAGGGATCGGTGCCCGCCGGGCGGGCGTCCCCCGCGCGCTGCCCGGCCAGCAGCGGGCGCAGGACGTCCGCCTGGGGCGAGCAGGTCATCGGCCCGGCCTGAAGGGTGCTCTGCGCGACCTCCAGCCGGTGGTCGGCGAGGTCCTCGCGGTCCAGGCGGAAGCGGATCTCGCGGCGGACGGTGAAGAGCGAGGAGGCGCCGGGCACGGGCTTGCCGGTGCCGTGCTCGGCGTGCTGCGCCGCCCCGTCGGCGGCCCGTACCGCGTAGACGAAGGTGTAGTCGGCGGTGACCTCCAGGGAGTCCGGGCCGCTCTCGGAGGTGGCGAGGGTGCCGGAGACCCGGACGTTGCGGTCGGCGAGTGCCGTCGTGGAACGGTCGAGACGGACCAGCCAGCCGGTCGCCGCGTGCCGTCCGTCGTCGACCGGGTGCGCCATGGACCGGTCGAACTGATCGAGCTGCCCGGTGTCCAGCAGCAGCCGGACGGAGCGGACGTCCCCGCCGGTCAGGGTGGCCGGGTCGACCGAGGAGCGGATCAGGTACTCCTTCGCCAGCCGCAGGGCCTCGATGACCTGGCCGCTGGAGAAGTGCGCGGTGCGCGAGGCGTCCGCGGGGATGGTGATCCCGTCGGCGCCGACCTTGAAGCGGGCGGCCGGGCTGTGGGCGAAGAGGTCACCGGGGGCGCCGCCCGGCACCGCGGCGGGCGGGGTGAGCGGCACCACCGACGACCGCAGCGGCTGGGCGCCGGGCCCGGGGTCGACCGCCTTGTACGGGTGGCGGACGCCCATGTAGATCGCGGTGCCGAAGGCGATGACGATCAGCAGGACCAGCAGCAGCGCCTGGCGTGAGCCGGGCAGCCGCATCCACGGGCGGCGGGGGCGGACGGCAGGGGCGTGGTGTTCGCCGAGGCGTTCGTCGGCGGAGTTCTCCTGGAGCCGGGCAGCGCGGATGAACGACTCGTCGAAGACCATCGACCGGTATTCGTCCTCGCCGCCTCCCGGAGCGCCTTCCGGCGTCCCCTCGGGAGGGTCACCTCGTCCGCTCATATCACCAGAGTAGGTCGGCGGGGTGGGACGTAAACGTCGTGGGGCGGACGGATGCGGCCCGGCGGCGCGGGGTGCGCGGTGGCCGGGGAGGCGCCAAAGGCATCAGGGCGTACGGGACGGCCCGGACGACGGGACGGCTCCGGTGGGCGCGGGCGGCGGCAGGCCGGGGCGGGCCGGGCCGCGACCGGGCGCGGGGCCGCCGGACGGGGCGTCCGTGGAGGCCGGGGGCCGCGCCGGGGCGGTCCCGCCGCCGCGCTGCACGGCCGTGAAGGCGAGGGCGACGAGGCCGACGCCCATGACGACGGCGAGCACCCAGGCCACCGGGCGGTGCCAGTGGGCGGTGCCGCGGTAGGGGCGGAGCGCGCCGCCGTAGGGGCCGTACGGGCCGTGGGGCGCGAAGGTGTCGTCGTCGTACGGGCTCGGGCCGCGGGGGTCGGCGTAGGGGTCGCCGCCGTCGTACTCGGGGCCGGCGGCGAGGCCGGCGCGGGCCTCGGCGGCGGCGACGAGGCGTTCGACGGCGGAGGGTTCGTGGATCTGCGCGGCGCGGACGAACGCCTCGTCGAAGACCACGGAGGCGAAGTCCTCGTCCGCCGCTCCGTGGCTCCCGTGGTCGTGCTCGTCGGGCTGTTCGCCGTCCGGGAACGGCGTGCCCCCCGCGTCGTCCGGCACGCGTCCAGATTAACCGCGTCCGGGCGGCTTGGGCAGGGAGCGGGGCTGACGGGCTCGCCCCCGACGGCCGGGGGCGCCGGGGGCGGGGCCGTCGTCCGGCGGGGGGTCAGCGGGTGTGCCCGTCGCCGGTGACCAGGTACTTCGTGGAGGTCAGCTCGGGCAGTCCCATGGGGCCGCGGGCGTGCAGTTTCTGGGTGGAGATGCCGATCTCGGCGCCGAAGCCGAACTGGCTGCCGTCGGTGAAGCGGGTGGAGGCGTTCACGGCGACCGTGGTCGAGTCGACCAGTTGGGTGAAGCGGCGGGCGGCGGCCTGTGAACCGGTGACGATGGCCTCGGTGTGGCCGGAGGACCAGCGGCGGATGTGGGCGACGGCCGCGTCGAGGTCGGGGACGACGGCGGCGGCGATGTCGTACGAGAGGTACTCGGTGGCCCAGTCCTCCTCGGTGGCGGGGGCGACGAGGCCGGGGCCGGCCTGCTGCCAGACGGCGTCGCCGTGGACGACCACCCCGGCCTGGGTGAGGGCTTCGAGGGCGCGGGGCAGGAACGCCTCGGCGATCCCGGCGTGCACGAGGACGGTCTCGGCGGCGTTGCAGACGCTGGGGCGCTGGGCCTTGGAGTTGATGAGGATGTCCAGCGCCATGTCGATGTCGGCGGCCTCGTCGACGTAGACGTGGCAGTTGCCGGTGCCGGTCTCGATGACCGGGACGGTGGACTCCTCGACGACGGTGCGGATGAGCGAGGCGCCGCCGCGCGGGATCAGTACGTCGACCAGGCCGCGGGCGCGCATCAGCTCCTTGACCGCGTCGCGGCTCTCGCCGGGCACCAGCTGGACGGCGTCGGCGGGCAGCCCGGCACCCGCCACGGCGTCGCGCAGGACGGTGACGAGGGCGGTGTTGGAGGCGTACGCGGAGGAGGAGCCGCGCAGCAGGACGGCGTTGCCGGACTTCAGGCAGAGGGCGGCGGCGTCGACGGTGACGTTGGGCCGGGCCTCGTAGATGATGCCGACGACGCCGAGGGGGACGCGGATCTGCCGCAGGTCGAGGCCGTTGGGGAGGGTCGAGCCGCGGACGACCTCGCCGACCGGGTCGGGCAGGGTGACGACGTGCCGGACGTCACCGGCGATGGCGGCGATCCGCTCCGGGGTGAGGGTCAGCCGGTCGACCAGCGATTCGGGGGTGCCGGCGGCGCGGGCCTTGGCGGTGTCCTCGGCGTTGGCCGCGACGATCTCGTCGGTGCGGGCGACGAGGGCGTCGGCGATGGCGAGCAGGGCGCCGTCGCGGTCGGTCCGCGGCAGCGGCGCGAGGAGGGCCGCGGCCTCCCGGGCGCGGGCCGCGGTCGCGAGAACGGGTGAGGAGTGCGAGGCGCTGCTGGTCATGGGCGGAAGACTAGACGAGCGGCGGCGCGGATCCACGCGGTGGTTCACGGAGCGGACGGGACGGACGGGACGGACGGGACGGACGGGACGGACGGGACGGACGGGGCGCGGACCCGGCGGGCGGGCGCCGCCGGGCCTGGCGGTACGGGCGGGGCGCGGGGCGGTGGGCGCGGGGCTGCGGGTGCGGGACTGCGGGCGCGGGGCTGCGGGTGCGGGGCTATGGACGCGGGGCTGTGGGTGCGGGTCGGTCCGGCGTGCTCCGGGGCCGGTGCGCCCGGTCGGCTCGGCGCCGCGGTACGGGCGGCGCCCCGGCGCCGTGGGGGCGGGGACCGGCCGCCCGGCGCCGTGGGGACGGGAACCGGCCGCCCGGCGTCAGCCGGGGCCGGGCCCGGCGTGCCGTACCGCGGCACGCGCCCCGTGCCGGGCGGGCCACCCGCAACCGCGTCGTCCGGCCGCCCCGCCTCTCAGTACGGGTGTACCCCCACCGGTGCCGCCGGCGGGGGGCCGTAGCCCTCCGCGATGCGTTGGTGGTAGGTGTCGCGGTCGATGACCTCCAGGCCGACGATCTCCCAGGGGGGCAGGCCCGCGGTGGAGCGGTGTTCGCCCCAGAGGCGGAGGGCCACGGCGGCGGCGTCGTGCAGGTCGCGGGCCTCTTCCCAGTACCGGATCTCGGCGTGGTCGTTGGCATAGCGGCTGGTCAGCAGGAACGGGTGGTCGTGGGCGAGCTGTTCGAGGGCGCGGCGGACGTCGGCCAGCGGGGCGTCGGCCCCGGAGACGCTGAGGGTGACGTGCCACAGGCGGGACAGCTCGCGGCCGTCGGGCGCCGGGCGCGGTGCGGCGTGTGGCCGGTCGCGCGGGGTGTCGGGCCGGTTGTCCGGCGGGGTGCCGGTCCCGACGCTGGTCAGTCCGGGCCCCGCCGTACCCCGGCGCGGTGCCCCTGGACGCCCTCGTACCACGGCGGCCTCCTGTGCTGCGAATGATGCGAATCGCCTCGCGCGGGCGCGGGGCCGATCGGTGCGGTCTTCCTCGGCGTGCTGCGGGCGCCCCTCAGCTGCGGCGCCTCCGCAACAAAGTGGACCAGTCCACGGAGCGTCGCGGGGGCGTTTTGCCGAAGGTCCCCGCGGAAAGGGGGCACACCGCTCCGGTTCGGGTGCCGCCGCGCCCGCCGGCCGCCGGCTGCTGACAGCGGCGTCACCGGCGGGGCGGGCGGGTCCGGCGGCGCGGGCGAGGCGTCAGCGGTCGAGGAGGACGAGGTCGTCGCGGTGCACGACCTCGCGCTCGTAGGCGGGGCCCAGTTCGCGGGCGAGGTCGCGGGTGGAGCGGCCGATCAGCCGGGGGATCTCGCGGGCGTCGAAGTTGACCAGTCCGCGGGCGACGGCGGCGCCGGAGGTGTCCCGCAGCTCGACCGGGTCACCCGCGGTGAACTCGCCCTCCACCGCGGCGATCCCGGCGGGCAGCAGCGAGGAGTTCCGCTCGACGACCGCGCGCACCGCGCCGTCGTCGAGGGTCAGCGCGCCACGCGGGGTGGAGGCGTGCGCCAGCCACAGCAGGCGGTCGGCGGAGCGGCGGCCGGTGGGCAGGAAGTGGGTGCCGGTGGGGCCGCCGGCCAGCGCCTCGGCGGCGTGCACCGCGGAGGTCAGCACGACGGGGATACCGGCGGCCGCGGCGATCCGGGCGGCCTCGACCTTGGTCACCATGCCGCCGGTGCCGACCCCGGCCCGCCCGGCGCTGCCGATCTCGATGCCTTCGAGGTCCTTCGCGCCGCTGACCTGCGCTATCCGCGAGGTGCCGGGGGTGGACGGGTCACCGTCGTAGAGCCCGTCGACGTCGGAGAGGAGGACGAGGAGGTCGGCGCGGACGAGGTGGGCGACGAGGGCGGCGAGGCGGTCGTTGTCGCCGAAGCGGATCTCGTCGGTGGCGACGGTGTCGTTCTCGTTGACGATCGGCACGGCGCCCATGGCCAGGAGCTGGTCCAGGGTGCGGCAGGCGTTGCGGTAGTGGGCGCGGCGGCTGGTGTCGTCGCCGGTCAGCAGGATCTGGCCGACGCGGCGGCCGTGGCGCGCGAAGGAGGCGGTGTAGCGGGCGACGAGGAGGCCCTGGCCGACGCTGGCGGCGGCCTGCTGGCGGGCGAGGTCGCGGGGGCGCCGGTCGAGGCCGAGGGGGGCCAGGCCCGCGGCGATGGCACCGGAGGAGACCAGCACGATCTCCTTGTCGCGGTACTTCGCCAAGGTGTCCACCAGCGCGTCGACGCGGTCGGCGTCGAGTCCGCCGACGGCGGTGGTCAGCGAGGAGGAGCCGACCTTCACCACGACCCGGCGCGCCTCGGCGACGCCCTCGCGCGGCCCCGCGGCTCCCGAGGTCCCGCCGGCCGCCGTCCCCTGATTCGCCCCTGCCACCTGCTACCCCTGTGCTCGCGTCCGTTGCCGCCGTGCGGGGCGGCCCGCGGGCCGCCCGTGCGGGCAATCTACGGCAGCGGGCGGGGCGCCCGCGTGGCGATATCGCCTGGCGGACGGCGTGGTGGACGGCGTACGCGGGCGGCGGGCGGGGTGTGCTCCGGCTCACGCCGGGCGGCGCGGGGTGCGACGGCGGTGCGCGGCAAGGGCGTTGACGTTCCGGGAGGTGATGACAAGTCGGTTAAGACGCCGATGACGGCTTCGGGGTTGCGCGCGTTTGGTCCGCATTCGCGGTGATGAGAACCACAGCAGATTGTCACCGGAGCCAACAAGGTCATACGGTCGGGTGTCCACCGGTCCCGTTTCCGCCGCCCAGGCGGCGTCGCAGCGCGGGGCCCGGCCGCCCCCTCGGCCTCCACCTGACCTTCTCTTTTTGCTGCCAGGAGCCCTCCCCCGTGCCTTCCGCCGGAATCGCCCCCCGACGAGCCGTACAGCTCGCGGCGCTGTTCGCGATGATGGTCGCCTTCATCGCCCAGCTGCTCGGTGCGCTGTTGCCCGTCATACCCCTGTTCATCGTCGCGTCCGTGGTCAACCTCGGCCTCGACCTGGTGCTCCAGCACAAGCAGCCCGGACTGCTCGCCGTGCTGGGCCGGGTCCGCTTCGATGTAACGGTTCGTCAGCTGCTGCGCGACATGCTGATCCTCGTCGGCCTGCTGCACATCGACGGCATCAACCCGCTCGTCGAGCAGGCGCCGCTCACCATCGCCCTGCTGGCCTTCTACGGCACGCACTTCGTCTGCCAGGCCCTCGCGGTGCTGGTGCGGCGCAGTCGCGCGCTGCCGTTCGTGACGCGGAACGTCGACGCGAGCGCGCTGGGGCTGTCCGACGCGCCGCCACGGCTGCTGTCCCGGCAGACCGGCCGCCGGCTGCTGCGGTTCTCGGTGCCCACCACGGTCGGCATGATGGTCACCGCGATCACCACGGACGCGTTCTGGGGCGGCATCGGACTGGCCGTCTCGCTGCTGCTGTCGATCGGCGGCTCGCTCTACCTGAGCACCTGGCTGATGCCGAAGAAGCGCGTCCTCGGCGAGGCGCGGGCCCTGGAGTGGCTGGACCGGTGGCTGGCCGCGTACGAGCCGACGGTCGGGATGTACTTCTCCGGCGGCGCGTCCTCCGCGTACCAGGCGAACATGTGGCTCTCCACCCTCGCCGGTCTCGACGGCAAGCCGATCATCGTGCTCCGTGAGCGGTTCATGGTGCAGAAGATCGAGGCGACGGACATCCCGATCGTCTGCATCCCGAAGGTCGCCAACCTGATGCGCCTGGAGCACTCCGCGCTCAAGCTGCTGCTGCACCCGGCGAACTCCGGCAAGACCTCGCAGATCCTGCGGATCCCCTCCATCAAGCACGCCTTCATCAACCACGGTGAGAGCGACAAGCTGTCGTCCTGCAACCCGTACGCGAAGGCGTACGACGAGGTGTGGGTCGCGGGTCCGGCGGCCCGCGACCGCTACCAGCTCGCCGACATCGGCGTGGAGGACAAGGACGTCGTCGAGGTCGGCCGCCCGCAGCTGGCGCCGATCCTGCCGTACGCCGGCCCGCCCGCCGCGGACCGGATGACGACGGTGCTGTACGCCCCGACCTGGGAGGGCTGGGACGGCAACCCGGGCAACACCTCCGTGATGCTGGCCGGCGAGAACATCGTCCGGGCGCTGCTGGCCGACCCGAAGGTGCGGCTGCTGTACAAGCCGCACCCGATGACCGGCTCCGTTGACCCGCGGGCGGGCGCCGCCAACGCCCGTATCCAGGCGATGATCGCGGAGGCCAACGCCCGGCGCGGCGGCGAGCGGCCGGACGCCGGGGCGGCGGCCGAGCTGGAGCGGTGCGAGGCGGAGCTGGCCGCGCTGACCACCTCGGCGTTCCGCAAGAGCGCGGACGAGCTGGAGCGGATGCGGCTCCAGGGCACGCCGCCGCAGGGCCGCGCGGCCGCCGTCGCGGCCGCCGCCGACGCCTGGGAGCGCGCCTACTTCGCGTCCTTCCCGGCGTGGGAGCACCTCGTCATCACCACCGCGCGCCCCGGCATCTTCGGCTGCTTCAACCAGGCGGACGTGCTGATCAGCGACGTCTCCAGCGTGGTGTCGGACTACCTGACCAGCGAGAAGCCGTACGCGGTCGCCAACACCTCCGGGATGACGGAGGAGGAGTTCCGTACGCAGTTCCCGACGGTGCGCGCCGCGGCGATCCTCACGCCCGAGGCGGACGGCGTCGCCGGGCTGCTGGCGAGCGTCCGCAACCCGGAGCTGGACACCCTCGCGGCCGAGCGCGCCGCGCTCAAGGAGCACCTGCTCGGCCCCTCGGACCCGCCCTCGTCGGTCCGCTTCAACCAGGCGTCACTGAAGCTGTGCGCCAAGGCCGACGCCCGCCGTGCCCGCATGGAGCACCGGCTGGCCGGCATCCCCGGGCAGCGCGCCCAGGAGGAGAGCCCGGCGGAGCCCGACGCCCCGGAGGCGCCCGCGGCGGTCTGAGCCACGGCAGCGCGCACACCGGCCCGACGGGGCCCGCCGGTCAGCGGCGGGCCCCGTCGGCGTTCGCGGGCCCCGGGCGCCCGATCCCGGCGACCGTCCGTACGCGGTCGGACCATAGACTGGACGGGACATCCGCAGGCGCAAGTCGCCGGTCCGGTACGAGAGCGAACCGAGGGAATCCGATGGCCGAGTGGCGCCCCGTGCGGCAGGTCCGCACGCATGAGCTGGTGCTGGAGAGCATCGAGGCGCAGGTGCTCGCCGGGGAGCTGAAGGCCGGCGACCGGCTGCCGCCGGAGCGGGAGCTGGCGCCGGTGCTCGGGGTCAGCCGCTCGGCGCTGCGCGAGGCGCTGCGGGTGCTGGAGACCATCGGGGTACTGGTCGCCCAGGCGGGCCGGGGCGCGGACGCCGGGGCGCGGATCGTGCGCCATCCGGACGACGCGCTCGGCCGGCTGCTGCGGCTGCACTTCGCGCTCGGCAGCTACAGCCTCCACGACGTCCTGGAGGCCCGGGTCACCCTGGAGCGCTCCAGTTTCGAGGCGGCGGCGCGGCACGGCTCGCCCGAGGCCCTGGACGAGGCCGGTGAGCTGCTGGAACGGCTGCGCGCCGAGGGACTGTCCGCCGCGGAGTTCAACGATCTGGACACCCGTTTCCACGTCGCCGTCGCCCGCAGCTCCGGCAACGACCTCACCTCGACGCTGACCTCCGCGGTCCGCGAGTCGGTCCGCCCGCTGATCCTGCGCGCCCTGGAGGACGCCGAGGACTGGCCGGCCACCGCCGCGGCCCTCAACGACGACCACACCGAACTGCTCCGCCTGGTCCGCGCGGGCGACGGCACCGCCGCCGCCGACCTCGCCGAACGCCACATCCGCGGCTTCCACGGGACGCTCGTGGAGGACGGGGGCGAGGACGAGGACGGGGGCGAGGACGAGGACGGCGCGGGCGCGTAACCCCGCGCGGGCGCCGCCGGGGGCGCCCGTTCCCGTCACCTACGCCGGGGCCCGCGCCCCGGGCCCGGCCCGCTTCCCGGCGGTCCTGCGCTCCGGCGCCACGCCCCCGGCCCGGCCCGCTTCCCTGCGCTCCGCCCCGGCCTTCCGGCCCGGCCGCCTCCTCCCGGCGTCCCCGTCATTCCCGGCCCCCGGCCCACCCGCCACCGGGCTCCCGCGCCCGCACGCCGCACCCCGGCTCCGCCCTGTCCGAGCCGGGGCGCCCCCCATCCGCGCAGCCCTCCGGCGCCCGCACCGCCCACCCGTGGCCGCGTCCGACCCGCCCGTTCCGTACCGCCTTCCGCCCGCGCTTCCGGACTGACGCTAGAATGGTCGGACCGTAAATCTAGTGGGAGGCGCTCCATGCGTATCGGACTCTTCGCCACCTGCCTGGGGGACACCCTCTTCCCCGACGCGGTGAAGGCCACCGCCCTGCTGCTCGCCCGTCTCGGGCACGAGGTGGTGTTCCCGCCGGAGCAGACCTGCTGCGGCCAGATGCACGTCAACACCGGCTACCAGCGCGAGCCGGTCCCCCTCGTCCGCGGCTTCGCGGACCAGTTCGGGGACGCGTCGATCGAGGCGGTGGTGATGCCGTCCGGTTCCTGTGCCGGCTCGGTCCGCCACCAGCACGAGATCGTCGCCGCGCGCTACGGCGACGCAGCCCTCCGCTCCGGCGTCGCCACCGTCAAGAAGAAGACGTACGAACTCTCCGAACTGCTGGTGGACGTGCTCGGCGTCACCGACGTCGGCGCGTACTTCCCGCACCGCGTCACGTACCACCCCACCTGTCACTCGCTGCGGATGCTGCGGGTCGGCGAGAAGCCGCTGCGGCTGCTGCGCGCGGTCGAGGAGATCGACCTCGTCGAGCTGCCGGAGGCCGACGCCTGCTGCGGCTTCGGCGGCACCTTCGCCGTCAAGAACGCCGACACCTCCTCGGCGATGCTGCACGACAAGCTCGGCCACATCGCCGAGACCGGCGCCGCCGTCTGCACCGCGGGCGACTCCTCCTGCCTGATGCACATCGGCGGCGGACTCTCCCGCATCCGGTCCTCCGCCCGCACCCTGCACCTCGCACAGATCCTCGCCGCCACCCGCACCGCGCCGTACGTCCCGACGGAGGCCGTCCGATGAGCACCTTCCTGGGCATGCCCGCAGCCCCGCCCCGCGCCCCGTACGGCGCCGGCAACCTCCGCGGCGACCGCAGCTTCCCCAAGGCCGCCCATGACGAGCTGCGCAACGAACAACTGCGCCGCAACCTCGGCCGGGCCACTCACACCATCCGCGCCAAGCGGCTCGCGGTCACCGGCGAACTCCCCGACTGGGAGCGGCTGCGCGACGCCGGCTCCGCGCTGAAGACCGCCACCATGAACCGCCTCCCCGACCTGCTGGAAGAGCTGGAGCGCAAGGTCACCGAGCGCGGCGGCACCGTCCACTGGGCGCGCGACGGCGTCGAGGCCAACGCGATCGTCACCGAGCTGATCGAGGCGACCGGCAGCCGCGAGGTCATCAAGGTCAAGTCGATGGCCACCCAGGAGATCGGCCTCAACGAACACCTCGAAAGCCGCGGCATCACCCCGTACGAGACCGATCTCGCCGAGCTGATCGTGCAGCTCGCGCACGACAAGCCGTCGCACATCCTCGTCCCGGCGATCCACCGCAACCGCGACGAGATCCGGGAGATCTTCCTCAAGGAGATCCCGGGCGTCGACCCGGCGCTGGACGCCGTGCCCGCGCAGCTGGCCGCCGCCGCCCGCGCCTATCTGCGGGAGAAGTTCATGACGACGAAGGTCGCCGTCTCCGGCGTCAACTTCGGCGTCGCCGAGACCGGCACGCTCGCCGTCGTCGAGTCCGAGGGCAACGGCCGGATGTGCCTGACGCTGCCCGAGACGCTGATCACCGTCATGGGCATCGAGAAGGTCATCCCCCGCTACCAGGACCTGGAGGTCTTCCTCCAGCTGCTGCCGCGCTCCTCCACCGGCGAGCGGATGAACCCGTACACCTCGATGTGGACCGGCACCACGCCCGGCGACGGACCGCAGAACTTCCACCTGGTCCTCCTCGACAACGGCCGCACCGCCGCCCTCGCCGACTCCGTCGGCCGCGAGGCGCTCAACTGCATCCGCTGCTCGGCCTGTCTCAACGTCTGCCCGGTCTACGAACGCGCCGGCGGCCACGCCTACGGCTCGACGTACCCGGGCCCGATCGGCGCCGTCCTCACCCCGCAGCTCGCCGGGATGCACGCCGCCAAGAACGACCCCAACAGCTCGCTGCCGTACGCCTCCAGCCTCTGCGGCGCCTGCTTCGACGCCTGCCCCGTCAAGATCGACATCCCGTCGCTCCTGGTCGAGCTGCGCCACCAGAAGACCGAACAGTCCGGTACCACCGCGGAGAAGCTCGCGATGAAGGCGGCGGCCGGCGTGATGAAGCGGCCCAAGGTCTACACCGCCGCGCAGAACGCCGCCCGCGTCGGCCGCGTCGCCGGGGGCCGCGACGGCACCATCTCCCACCTGCCGCCGCCGTTCAACGGCTGGAGCGAGAGCCGCGACACGCCCGTCCCGCCCCGGCACACCTTCCGCTCCTGGCTCAGCTCCTCCGAAGGCGCCGCCGCCCTGCGCGACGCCGCCGCCGAAGGCGCCCGGCAGCGCACCGCACACCCCGACACCCCCGAGGAGGAACGGTGACCACGACCGCACGCGAGACGGTCCTCGGCCGCATCCGCGACGCCCTGGCGCTCGCCCCCGCGCCTCAGGTGGACATCCCCCGCGCCTACCGCACCGGCCGCACCCTCCCCGGCGCCGACCGCCTCGCCCTCCTCACCGACCGGCTCGTCGACTACCGCGCCGAGGTCCACCCCTGCACCGCCCAGGAGACCGCCGCCACCGTCGCCGCCGTCCTGGCCGCCCGCGGCGCCCGCCTCGTCGGCGTCCCCGCCGGACTCGACCGCACCTGGCTGGCCGCGTACGACGGCGAGGTCCGCGAGGACGATCCGGCGGTGCCCCCGCCCGCGCTCGACGCCCTCGACGGGGTCGTCACCGCCTCCGCCGTCAGCTGCGCCGAGACCGGCACGATCTTCCTCGACGGCTCCCCGGACCAGGGCCGCCGCGCCCTCACCCTCGTCCCCGACCTGCACGTCTGCGTCGTGGACCTCTCCAGCGTGGAGGTCGGCGTCCCCGAGGCCGTCGCCCGCCTCGTCCCCGAACGGCCGACGACGCTGATCAGCGGCCCGTCCGCCACCTCCGACATCGAACTGGAACGCGTCGAGGGCGTCCACGGCCCCCGCACCCTGGACGTGATCATCCGGACGGACGTCTGACCGGACGCGGCGCAACGGTGAGGGCCCCGGGGAACACGCTCCCCGGGGCCCTCACCGTGTGCCGGATACCTCAGCACGGGCGGATGCCTCAGAACGGGCGGAAGCCGTCGTACTCCTGCTCCGCCTCGTCCCGCGCCGCGTCGCGGTCGCGGCGGCGCTGGGCCGCGGGCCGCGGGGCCTCCAGCCGGTGGTCCTCACCACGCCGGCCGAGCATCTCCGCACCGGCGGCCATCGTCGGCTCCCAGTCGAAGACCACGGCGTTGTCCTCGGGGCCGATCGCCACCCCGTCGCCGGTGTGCGCACCGGCCTTGAGCAGCGCGTCCTCCACACCGAGCCGGTTGAGCCGGTCCGCGAGGTAGCCGACCGCCTCGTCGTTGTTGAAGTCCGTCTGCCGCACCCAGCGCTCCGGCTTCTCGCCCCGCACCCGGTAGAAGTGGTCGCCCTCCTCCGTGACCGTGAAGCCGGAGTCGTCCACCGCCTTGGGCCGGATGACGATACGGGTCGCCTCCTGCACCGGCTTGGCGGCACGCGCCTGCGCCACGATCTCGGCGAGCGCGTACGACAGCTCCTTCAGGCCCTGGCGGGCGACGGCCGACACCTCGAAGACGCGGAATCCGCGCTCCTGGAGATCGCCGCGGATCATGTCGGCGAGGTCCTGCCCGTCCGGGATGTCGACCTTGTTGAGGACGACGAGGCGCGGCCGGTCCTCCAGACCGCCGTACTGCGCCAGCTCCTCCTCGATCTTGTCGAGGTCGGAGAGCGGATCGCGGTCCGACTCCAGCGTGGCGGTGTCCAGCACATGGACCAGCACCTCGCACCGCTCCACATGGCGCAGGAACTCCAGCCCCAGCCCCTTGCCCTGGCTGGCGCCCGGGATCAGACCGGGCACGTCCGCGATGGTGTAGACCGTCGAACCGGCCGTCACCACACCGAGGTTGGGCACCAGCGTGGTGAACGGATAGTCCGCGATCTTCGGCTTGGCCGCCGACAGCACCGAGATCAGCGAGGACTTACCGGCGCTCGGGAAGCCGACCAGCGCGACATCCGCGACGGTCTTCAGCTCCAGCACGATGTCGCGCGTCTCACCGGGCTCCCCCAGCAGCGCGAAACCGGGCGCCTTACGGCGCGCCGAGGCCAGCGCGGCGTTGCCGAGCCCGCCGCGTCCGCCCTGCCCCGCGACGAAGGTGGTGCCCTGCCCGACGAGGTCGGCGAGGACGTTGCCCTTGCGGTCCAGGACGACCGTGCCGTCCGGCACGGGCAGGACGAGGTCCTGGCCGTTCTTCCCGGCGCGGTGGTCACCGGCGCCGGGCTGGCCGTTGGTGGCCTTGCGGTGCGGGTGGTGGTGGTATTCGAGGAGGGTGGTGACGTCCTGGTCGACGACGAGGATCACATCGCCGCCGCGCCCGCCGTTGCCGCCGTCCGGCCCGCCGAGCGGCTTGAACTTCTCCCGCATCACGGAGGCCACGCCGTGGCCTCCGTTACCCGCGGCGACATGCAGTTCGACGCGGTCCACGAAGGTGGTCATGGTGAGGTGCCTCCAGATAACTACGGGAATGTCTCTGTACTAACACGCCAAGGGCGGACCGGCCTTCCCGCACGTGCGAGAAAGGCGGTCCGCCCTCGGAGTGGTGCTGCTGAGCTGTCGCCCGGCGGCTGATTACTCAGCGACCGGAACGATGTTCACGACCTTGCGACCACGGTGGGTGCCGAACTGCACCGCGCCCGCGGCCAGGGCGAACAGGGTGTCGTCGCCGCCGCGACCGACGCCCGTGCCCGGGTGGAAGTGGGTGCCACGCTGGCGGACCAGGATCTCACCGGCGTTGACGGCCTGACCGCCGAAGCGCTTCACGCCGAGCCGCTGAGCATTGGAATCGCGACCGTTCCGAGTGGACGATGCGCCCTTCTTGTGTGCCATGTCTCCTCAGTCCCTTACTTCGCCGGAGCGTCGATGCCGGTGATCTTCAGCGCCGTGTGGAGCTGGCGGTGGCCGATCCGCTTCTTGTAACCGGTCTTGTTCTTGTACTTCTGGATCCGGATCTTGTCGCCCTTGTGGTGGTCGACGACCTCGCCCTGGACCTTCACGCCGGCCAGGACCCACGGGTCGCTGGTGACCGACTCGCCGTCGACGACCAGCAGCGTCGAGAGCTCGACGGTGTCGCCGACCTTGCTGGTGGAAATGCGGTCAACCTCGATGACGTCGCCGACAGAGACCTTCTGCTGGCGTCCGCCGGTGCGCACGATCGCGTACACGCGGAACTCTCTTTCGCTAGGAACGGATCCTCTGATGCCAGCCGCTCACACGGGCCTGGGAGACTCCCGTGACATCCGAGTGGACGAGCGGCCTCCCCCGGCGGAGAGCCGGGAGGTCTTTGCTCAGGGGTTTGGTGTCACACAGACACCGACGGTCAAGGTTACGGGGCCTTGACCTGGGGGTCAAACCGGCCCCGGGCCGTCACCGACCCGGGGCGCGGTGCGTCCGTCAGTCCTCCGCGGCGGGCGACGCGGGCTCGGCGGCGGCGGTCTTCTTGGCCGCCGTCTTCTTCGCCGTCGTCTTCTTGGCCGTGGTCTTCTTCGCGGTCGTCTTCTTCGCGGCGGTCTTCTTGGCGGCGGTGGTGGTCTTCTTCGCCGCCGTCGCCTTCTTGGCCGTCGTCTTCTTGGCCGCGGTCTTCTTCGCGGTCGTCTTCTTGGCCGCCGTCTTCTTCGCCGCCTTCTTCGCCGTCTTCTTGGCGGCGGGCGCCTCCTCGACGGACTCGGCGGGCTCGGCGGACTCGACGGGCCCCGCCGGCGCCTCGGGCTCGGCCACCGGGGCCTCCACCACGGGCGCCTCCGCCTGCGGCGCGGCGCTCTCCGGCGCCTCGACCACGACGACCGCCGCCTCCGCGGCCTGCGGGGAGCCCGCCGGGGCGGACACCTTACGGGTCGCCCGGCGACGCGGACGGGCCGGCGCGGGCTCCGGCGCGGCAGGCGCCTCGGGCTCCGGCGCGGGCGCGGCCTCCGGCTCCGGGGCGGTCTCCACCACCGGCACCACGATCGCGGCGGCCTCGGCGGCCTTCGGCGCGCCCGCCGGGGCGGACGCCTTCCGGCTCGCCCGGCGACGGCCCCGGCCACGGGTGGCGGCCGCCTCGGCCTCGGCCGGGCTGCCGAACCACTCGTCGGCGTCGGCCACCGCGGGCACCAGCTCCGCCTCGGTCACGGCCACCGGCTCCAGCTCGGGCGCCTCGGGCTCGGCCGCCTGCTCCACCGCGGGCTCCACGGCCTGCTCGGCCGCGTGCTCGTGGTGGTCGTGGCGCTCGCCGCCGCCCTTGCCCTTCTTCTTGCGCTTGCCGCCACCGCCGGTGGTCGTCGGCTGGTCCATGTGGACGATGACGCCGCGGCCGTTGCAGTGGACGCAGGACTCGGAGAACGACTCCAGCAGCCCCTGGCCGACCCGCTTACGGGTCATCTGGACCAGGCCCAGCGAGGTGACCTCGGCCACCTGGTGCTTCGTCCGGTCGCGGCCCAGGCACTCCAGCATCCGCCGCAGCACCAGATCGCGGTTGGACTCCAGGACCATGTCGATGAAGTCGATGACGACGATGCCGCCGAGGTCACGCAGGCGCAGCTGGCGGACGATCTCCTCGGCCGCTTCGAGGTTGTTCCTCGTCACGGTCTCTTCGAGGTTGCCGCCCTGACCGGTGAACTTGCCGGTGTTGACGTCGATCACGACCATCGCTTCGGTCTTGTCGATCACCAGCGAACCGCCGCTGGGCAGCCAGACCTTGCGGTCCAGCGCCTTCATCAGCTGCTCGTCGATCCGGTACGTCGCGAAGACGTCCACGTCCGACGTCCACTTCTGGAGCCGGTCGGTGAGGTCCGGGGCGACGTGCGCGACGTAGCCGTGGATGGTCTCCCAGGCGTCGTCACCGCTGACGATGACCTTGGAGAAGTCCTCGTTGAAGATGTCGCGGACGACGCGGACGGTCATGTCCGGCTCGCCGTAGAGCAGGCTCGGCGCGCTCGTCGAGGGCGTCTTCGCCTTCTTCTGGATCTCTTCCCACTGCGCCTGGAGGCGCTCCACGTCACGGCGCAGCTCGTCCTCGCTGGCGCCCTCCGCGGCGGTACGGACGATGACGCCCGCGTCCTCGGGGACGATCTTCTTGAGGATCTGCTTCAGCCGGGCGCGCTCGGTGTCGGGCAGCTTGCGGCTGATACCCGTCATCGAGCCCTCGGGCACGTAGACGAGGTAGCGGCCGGGCAGCGAGACCTGGCTGGTCAGGCGGGCGCCCTTGTGGCCGATGGGGTCCTTGGTGACCTGCACCAGCACCGACTGGCCGGACTTCAGCGCGGTCTCGATGCGGCGCGGCCCGTTGGCCATGCCCAGCGCCTCGAAGTTGACCTCACCGGCGTAGAGCACGGCGTTGCGGCCCTTGCCGATGTCGACGAAGGCGGCCTCCATCGACGGCAGGACGTTCTGCACCTTGCCGAGGTAGACGTTGCCGACGTACGAGGTCGACTGCTCCTTGTTGACGAAGTGCTCGACGAGGACGTTGTCCTCCAGCACGCCGATCTGGGTGCGCTCGCCGCTCTGGCGGACGACCATGACCCGCTCGACGGCCTCACGGCGCGCCAGGAATTCCGCCTCGGTGATGATCGGCACCCGGCGGCGGCCCTGCTCACGCCCCTCGCGGCGGCGCTGCTTCTTCGCCTCCAGACGCGTCGAGCCCTTGATCGACTGGACCTCGTCGGCGCTGGTGGACTCGGCCTTGCGCTCGCGCGGCTCGCGGACCTTGACGACGGTGCGCTCGGGGTCGTCGCCGTTGTGGGCGGCGTCCCCGCCGTCGTCCCCGCTGCGGCGGCGACGGCGGCGACGGCGACGGCTGCTGCTGGAGCCGCCGGACGGCTCGTCGGCCCCGTCCTGCTCCGGAGCGGCCTCCTCGGGCTCCTCGTCCTCGGCGCTCTCCTGCGGCTCGGCGGCCTCGGCTGCCTGCTCGTCCGCGTCTGCGGCCTCACCGCGACGGCGACGGCGGCCACCGCGGCGGCGACGGCGCGAGGGGCGGTCGCCCGACTCGTCGTCGTGCGCGGCCTCGCGCTGCGCCGTCTCCTCGGCCTCCTCGGCCTCCTCGGCGCTCTCCTCCGGCTCCTCGACGGGCGCGACGGCGACGGGCTCGGCGGCCCGCTCGGCACGGCGCCGGCGACGGCGGCCGGACGGCTGCTCCTCGCGGGGCTCCTCACGGGGCCGCTCGATCTCGGCCTCGGCCTCGGCCGCGGCGGCCTCCTCCTCCCGGCGGGCCGCGGCGGCGGCAGCGGCCGCGGTCTCCGGCGTCTGGAACATCGGCTCGGCGAAGACCGGCGCCTGGAAGACGGCCGTCGGCGGACGCTGCGCACGGCGGCGCCCACGGGCCGGGGCCTCCTTGACCGGCGCCTCCTCGGCGGCGGGCGCCTCGGCGACCGGCTCGGCTCCCCGCTCACCACGGCGACGGGCCTTACGGCGCGGCACCTCGTCGGCCTCCGCCTCTGGCGCGGCCGGGGCCGGCTCGGCGGTCTGCGGGGCCTCCTCCGCGGCCTGCGGGGCACCGGCGGGCGCGGTGGCCTTACGGGTCGCCCGGCGGCGGGCACGCGGCGCGGGCGCCTCCTCGGCGACCGGCGCGGCCTCGGCGACCGGGGCCTGCGGCGCCTCCTCGACGGGCGCGGCGGCCGGCGCCTGCGCCACGGTCTCCTCGGCGCCGCGCGGGGCACCGGCCGGGGCGGTGGCCTTACGGGTGGCGCGGCGGCGCGGCCGGGCCGGAGCGGCGTCCGCGGCGGGCGCCTCGGCGGGCGTCTCCTGCGCGGGGGCCTCGGCGGCGGGCACCTCGGCGGTCTGCGGGGCCGCGTCCGCGCTCTGCGGCGCACCGGCGGGCGCGGTGGCCTTACGGGTCGCGCGACGGCGGGTGCGCGGCGCGGGCGCCTCCTCGGCGGCGGGCGCGGCCTCGGCGGCCGGGGCCTGCGGCGCGGGCGCCTCGGTGGTCTCGGCGGCGGGCTGCGGGGCACCGGCCGGGGCGGTGGCCTTACGGGTGGCGCGGCGGCGCGGCCGGGCCGGAGCGGCGTCCGCGGCGGGCGCCTCGGCGGGCGTCTCCTGCGCGGGGGCCTGCGGCGCGGCCGCGGTCTGCGGGGCGTCGCTCACCTGGACGGTGGCGCCGGTGCCCTGCGGCGGGCCCGCCGGGCGGGAGGCCGCGCGGCGCCTGCGGCGCGGCGGCAGCGTGTCGCTGGGGGAATTGTTGTCGTCCGCGCCACGGTCCGTGGACGGCGCGGGTGCGGTGGGCTCAATGGGTTCGAGCATGCGGGCGGTTCTCCCGTCACGCTCCCGGGCGCCGGGCCTGGTCCGGCCGCAGTGCCGCGTCATGAGCGCGGCCCTGCGGTCCGGGGCGCGGGCGCCGCACGGGAGCTGTCGTCTCGCTCACCGGGCCCGTGGTCCGGGCCGGCGAAAGTCTCCTGGTCAGTGCGTCTGCCGCACCGGGGTGGCTCCCTGGTTGGTCGGCGACGCGACGACGGCGCTCTACGCGGTGCCGTGCCCGGCACCGGCCGGGTTGTCCCCGCTCGGCGCCGTCGCGGCACGTGGCCCGGCGGCCGTGGTTGGGGCGGCCGTGGCAGCGTCGCGGTCGGGCGCCAGCGGGTCGGTCACCGCGCCGGTCTCCTCATCGAGCAGCCCCTGCGCCAGCCTGGTCACCGCTGCGGGGACCGGCGGCGCCAGGTCGGCCGCGGCTCGGAGGCCGGACAGGACGTCGTCGGGTCGAACGGCAGGTGTCACATGCCGAACAACCAGCCGCAGTATCGCACAGGCTTTGCCGTCGGGCCTATCGCCGTCCGCGGCGGTGACCTCCAGCGCGCTCACCGCGGCGCGCGCGTCGAAGGTCCGCATGCCGTTCTTCGTACGCCGTTCGACCAGCACTTCCTCGGCGGCGAGGAACGCCGCCACGGCCCGCTCGGCCGCCGCCGGCTCGACGCCGTCGAGCCGCAGCTCCCAGACCGAGGCCTGGAGCCGGTCGGCGAGGCCGCTGGTCCGCGCCTCGACGGCGTCGGTCACGTCGAGGCCCGCGGGCAGCGACGCGTCCAGCAGTTCGCGCAGGATCGCGGGGTCGCGCTCCTGGGTGAGCTGGATCTCCAGGTACTCGGCCTCACTGCCCGTACCCGTCGGGGCGGCGTTGGCGTACGACACCTTGGGGTGCGGGGTGAAGCCCGCCGAGTAGGCCATGGGGACCTCGGCGCGGCGCAGGGCCCGCTCGAAAGCGCGCTGGAAGTCGCGGTGGCTGGTGAACCGGAGGCGGCCGCGCTTGGTGTAGCGCAGACGGATGCGCTGCACCGCCGGTGCGGGCGGCGGGCCTTCGGGCTGTCGCTTGCCCAGTGTCGTTCAGTCCTTCGTGAGTGCGGTCGTACTGCTACCAAGAGTACGTGCCGCGCGCGCCGCCGGTTCCCCGCGGTGCGCTCCGGCCGCCGCCGAAGGCTCGCTCAGCCGCCGAACAGGGAGCGCCGGACCTCGCGCGCGGTGTCCCGCGCCAGCCGCAGCGGCGGTGCGAGAACGGCACGCAGTCCATGACCCAACGGAGTGAGCACCGTGCGGTACAGCCACCGCGACGGGCGGGCCACCAGCCACCGCCAGAGGAACGCCAGGCCCCGGCCCACCGCCCGGGAGATCCGTCCGGCGATCCGCCAGCAGCCGGCGAGGAACGCCCCGAGGGCGCGGAGCGCCGGCCACAGTACGTACTGCCACACGGCGGTGGCGGGGATCACCACGAGCCACCGGAAGAGGGGGGCGAGGATCCAGTGGTACACCCAGCGGGCCGGGACGGCGATCAGGTACCGGGCGAGGAAGCGGGCCGGGATCACCAGGACGTGGTGGAGCAGCCAGACGGTCGCCCGGCCCAGCGGGGTCAGGACCCAGCGGTACAGCCAACCGGCCGGGACGACGATCAGGTACCGGACCAGGAACGCCGCCGGGATCACGACCAGGTGGCGGAGGAGCCAGGCCACCGCCCGGCCCACCGGCGCGAGCACCCACGCGTACAGCCACCGGCCGGCGGGGGCGAGGACGTGCCGGCCGAGGAGGCGCAGTCCGTCGCCGAGGAGCCGCAGCGGCACCATGACGAGCACCACCGGCACCGCGAGAAGCCGGGCGAGGCAGCAGCCCGGTGCGAGCGCCCCGCCGGGCCCGGCCGTCCTCGATACGCCGCCGTGTGTCATCCGCCGTTCCCCCGTGCCGTTCCGTACCGCCGTCGTTCCGCGCGGCCTCGTCCGGGGCCCCACCCGGAGCTTCGTCGCGCGCGCCTCGCCGACCTTACGGGAGGCGGTCGCGGCGGCGTCGCGGGAGGTCGGGGCCGGTGTGCGGCAATGCGAGCGGCCCGGCACCGCGGAGCGCGGTGCCGGGCCGAACTGCTTCATCCGTACGGGGACTCGGGGAGCCGATCGCCCCAACTCCCTTTCCGGTACAGGGAGTTGACGCACCGGTGGCGGCAACTCCCCTTCTCCTCCGGTTACTTGTTGACCACCGAGAGAGGGAGCAGCTTCTTGCCGGTCGGGCCGATCTGGATGTCGAGGTCCAGCTGCGGGCAGACGCCGCAGTCGAAGCACGGGGACCAGCGGCAGTCCTCGACCTCGGTCTCGTCGAGGGCGTCCTGCCAGTCCTCCCAGAGCCAGTCCTTGTCGAGACCGGAATCGAGGTGGTCCCAGGGCAGGACCTCCTCGTAGGTGCGCTCGCGCGTGGTGTACCAGGCGACGTCGACGCCGAACTCCGGCAGCGTCTTCTCCGCCGCCTGCATCCAGCGGTCGTACGAGAAGTACTCGCGCCAGCCGTCGAACCGGCCGCCGCCCTCGTAGACGGCGCGGATGACGGCGCCGACGCGGCGGTCACCGCGGGAGAGCAGGCCCTCGACGATGCCGGGCTTGCCGTCGTGGTAGCGGAAGCCGATGGAGCGGCCGTACTTCTTGTCGCCGCGGATCTTGTCGCGCAGCTTGGCGAGGCGGGCGTCGGTCTCCTCGGCGGAGAGCTGCGGGGCCCACTGGAACGGCGTGTGCGGCTTGGGGACGAACCCGCCGATGGAGACCGTGCAGCGGATGTCGTTCTGCCCGGAGACCTTGCGGCCCTCGGCGATGACGTTGACCGCCATGTCGCCGATCTGGAGGACGTCCTCGTCGGTCTCGGTGGGCAGTCCGCACATGAAGTACAGCTTCACCTGGCGCCAGCCGTTGCCGTACGCCGTGGAGACCGTGCGGATCAGGTCCTCTTCCGAGACCATCTTGTTGATGACCTTGCGGATGCGCTCCGAGCCGCCCTCGGGCGCGAAGGTCAGTCCCGAGCGACGGCCGTTGCGCGTCAGCTCGTTGGCCAGGTCGATGTTGAACGCGTCGACCCGGGTGGAGGGGAGGGACAAGCCGATCTTGTCCTCCTCGTACCGGTCGGCGAGGCCCTTGGCGACGTCGCCGATCTCGGTGTGGTCCGCGGAGGACAGCGACAACAGGCCGACCTCCTCGAATCCCGTGGCCTTCAGGCCCTTGTCCACCATCTCGCCGATGCCGGTGATGCTTCGCTCCCGGACGGGACGCGTGATCATGCCTGCCTGGCAGAAACGGCAGCCGCGGGTGCAGCCACGGAAGATCTCGACCGACATCCGCTCGTGGACGGTCTCGGCCAGGGGGACGAGCGGCTGCTTGGGGTAGGGCCACTCGTCGAGGTCCATGACGGTGTGCTTGGACACCCGCCACGGGACGCCGGAACGGTTGGGCACGACGCGGGAGATCCGCCCGTCGGCCAGGTACTCGACGTCGTAGAACTTGGGGACGTAGACGTTGCCGGTCTTCGCGAGGCGGAAGAGCAGCTCGTCACGGCCGCCGGGGCGGCCCTCGTTCTTCCACGCCCGGATGATCTCGGTGATCTCCAGGACCGCCTGCTCGCCGTCGCCGACGACCGCGCAGTCCAGGAAGTCCGCGATGGGCTCCGGATTGAACGCGGCGTGGCCGCCCGCGAGGATCAGCGGGTGGTCCTCGGTGCGGTCCTTGGCCTCGATCGGGATGCCCGAGAGGTCGAGGGCGGTGAGGAGGTTGGTGTAGCCCAGCTCGGTGGAGAACGAGACACCGAGCACGTCGAAGGCGCTGACCGGGCGGTGCGCGTCGACGGTGAACTGCGGGACGCCGTGCTCCCGCATCAGCGCCTCCAGGTCCGGCCAGACGCTGTAGGTGCGCTCGGCGAGGACGCCCTCGCGCTCGTTGAGCACCTCGTAGAGGATCATCACGCCCTGGTTGGGCAGGCCGACCTCGTACGCGTCCGGGTACATGAGCGACCAGCGGACATCGCAGTCGTCCCATTCCTTGACGGTGGAGTTCAGCTCGCCGCCGACGTATTGGATCGGCTTCTGGACGTGCGGGAGAAGGGCCTCCAGGCGCGGGAAGACCGACTCGACAGGCATCGCGGGATCTTTCGTCAGCGGGCAGGGGTGACCCTCAAGCCTAACGCGTCCGAAGGGGCGCCCTTGACGTGTGCCGGGGGTGATGCGGAGGGTGCGGTGGGTGACGGGACGGGGCCGCGGTACATCCGGGCGGGCGCGGGGTCCGGCGGTGCCGGACCGGGCGTGAACGGCGTACGGGCCGTACGGGCCGCACGTCAGCGGTCCGGCCGGGAGCCCGGCGGCGCGTCCTCCTCGGCCTTCTTCCACAGCCGGGGCAGGCGGGCCTCGCAGGTCGCCGCCAGCGTCTCCTGTCTGCCGTGCAGCAGGCCGTAGGTGAAGGCGTTCTCACCCACCGCGTGCGCCTGACCGGCGAGGTCGCGCAGGGCGGCGCGGGTCAGCACGGTGTCGTGGTGGTCGCCGAGCACCTCCTGGAGGGCGGTGACGCGGCGGACGCAGCGGGCGGCGGGCCGGCCCAGCGCCGGGCGGGCCGCCTCCGCCGCGTACCGGAGGCGTTTGGCCGCCTTACGGGCCTCGTGCAGCGCCCGGTCGCGCTCCGGGCCCGGCGGGGCGTCCAGCGCGCGGCGCATCCGCCCGGACAGCCGCCGGAAGTCCTCGCGCAGCGCCCGGGTCAGCTCCTTCTCCGGGGCGCGGGCGGCGGGCGGGCGCAGCGGCGGATCGGCGAGGAGCCGGTCCAGGGTGCCGAGCAGCGTCCGGTAGCGGGCCCCGTCGAGCACCGCGGTGAGATGCCGGGCGGCGCCGCGGCGGGGCCGTGCCCAGATACGCACCCGGGAGCGGACCGGGCCGGCCCGCAGCTCCCGCGGCAGCGCGGCGAGGCCGTCACCGATCCGCGCGAGCAGCACCTCGCGGTCCCGGTCGAGTCCCAACTCCCCTGCCAGCCAGGAGAGTTCGGCAATGACGGGATCGGTCACCGTACGGTCGAACAGCCGCCGGTAGGACCGCAGCGCGGCGCGCAGCCGACGGGTCGCGACCCGCATCCGGTGCACCGAATCGGGCAGCTCCCGGCGGACCGCGGGGTCGAGCGCGACGAGCGCCCGCAGCTGCTGCCGGAGATAGCCGAGGACGATGTCCCCGGCGGTGCGCGCCATATTTCGAATTTAGTCGCGAATTCGGAGGGAGGGGGAAGGAGGAAGGGGAGCGCGAGGTGCCCGGGTGCAGCCGGGCCCGGAGCGCGAGGTGCCCGGTACGGCCCGGCCCGGGAGTGCGAAGTGCCCGGTACGGCCCGGCGCCGGAGCGCGAAGTGCCCGGCATGCCCCGGCGGCGCCCGGCCCCGAACACGGGGCGCCCGAAGCCCATCGGTACCCCCACCCGTACCCCGCCCCGGAGACCCGCCGCAGGTCACCCCCGCTCTCCCCCGAGCGCACCGCCCCCGCGCCGGGGCGAGCGGGGACCGGCGCGCTTCCCGTCGCGCGCCACCGTTCCGCGCCCCCGTGCGCCCCGTCTGCTGACGGCGCGCCCGGCGGGGCGGGGAGCGGTCCGGGGGCCCTGAATTACGGTGTGCGAGGGCCGGTGACGGAGGGTGTGTCGCCCTCTCCGGTCCGCCCGATGCCGTCCGTCCGCCGGGGCCCGCGCGGCTCCCGGTGGCCGTCCTCCCTGAAGGGAGAACCCGTGCACCCGACCCGCACCACCGGCGCTCGGGCACCGGTCCGCTCCGCGGCCGGTACCCGCCCGCATCTGCTGATCGCGCCCAGCGGCCCGGCCGCCGCCCGGACCGCCCGCGACTTCGTCCGCGCCGTACTGCGCGGCACCCCGGTCGAGCCGCTGCGGGACACCGCCGTCCTGCTCACCTCGGAGGCGGTCACCCGCGCGCACCCGCTGACGGACGGCGCGCCCGACGTCCTGGTCCGCGTGGTGACCGGCGACGGCGCGGCCGGGCTGCGGGTCAGCGTGTACGGCGGGCCCGGCGCCGCCCGGCCCGGTGAGCGGGGCCACGACGGCGCGGCCGACCTCTCCGGCCTGCTGTTCGGCGCCCTCGCGGACGCCTGGGGCACGGCGGAGCCCGGCGGGACGGACCGCCCCGCCGGGCTCTGGTTCGAACTGCGGACGCCGCGGGTGGGGCGTCAGCGGGAGGCCGACACCGGCCGCTCCACCCGGATGGACTGCAGCAGCCCTATGGCGATCCAGACGGCGAACATCGACGTACCGCCGTAGGAGACGAACGGCAGCGGCAGGCCGGTGACCGGCATGATGCCGAGCGTCATACCGATGTTCTCGAACGCCTGGAACGCGAACCACGCGATGATCCCCGCGGCGACGATCGTGCCGTACAGCTCGGTCGTCTCGCGGGCGATGCGGCAGGCGCGCCACATGACCACGCCCAGCAGGACGATGATCAGGCCCGCACCGAGGAAGCCCAGCTCCTCACCGGCGACGGTGAAGATGAAGTCCGTCTGCTGCTCGGGCACGAACTGGCCGGTGGTCTGGCTGCCGTGGAAGAGACCGGAGCCGGTGAGCCCGCCGCCGCCGATGGCGATCCGCGCCTGGTTGGTGTTGTAGCCGACGCCCGCGGGGTCCAGGCTCGGGTTGGCGAACGCGGCGAAGCGGGCGATCTGGTACTCGTCGAGCAGGTTGAGCTGCCAGATCGCGAGACAGCCGGCGACGCCGGCGCCCAGCAGACCGAGGATCCAGCGGTTGGAGGCGCCGGAGGCGAGCAGCACGCCGAGGATGATGGCGCCGAGCACCATGATCGAGCCGAGGTCCGGCATCAGCAGGATGATCAGCACCGGGACGGCGGCCAGGCCCAGCGCCTGGACGACGGTCCGGTGGCCGGGGTGCGGGGTGTCCCCCGCGTCGACCCGGGAGGCTAGGATCATCGCCATCCCCAGCGTGATGGTGATCTTGGCGAACTCCGCAGGCTGCAACGAGAAGCCGCCGGGAATCGCCAGCCAGGACCGCGAGCCGTTGATGGTGGCGCCGATCGGCGTCAGCACCAGCAGCGCCAGCACCACCGACACGCCGTAGAGCACCGGGATGGCGCCGCGCAGTGTGCGGTGGCCCAGCCAGATCGTTCCGGCGGCCAGCGCCAGACCGATGCCGGTGTTCAGCAGATGCCGCAGGAAGAAGTAGTACGGATCGCCGTGGTTGAGCTCGGTGCGGTTGCGCGTCGCGGAGAAGATCAGCAGCGAGCCGAGCAGCGACAGCGCCAGGCAGGACAGCATCAGCGGCCAGTCGAGCTTGCGGACGGCCGAGTCACGGTCCATCAGCTTGCCCCAGGCGCCCGTCTCGGGGGCGTACCGCCGGACGTTGAACATCCGGGACGTGGGACTCGTCGTCACTCTTCCGCCTCCGCTCCGTCGCCCTCGTCGGCCGACGGGTCGGCGACCGGCTCGATGGGCTGCGCCTGGATGGTGCCGTCCCGCTCGATGACCGGCAGCGACGACTGCGGGGCCGGCAGCAGCGCCGCCTTGTTGTCGATCTCGCCCTTGTCGTCGACGCCGTAGAGCGCGTTGTAGATCTTCCGGACCGCGGGTCCCGAGGCGCCGGAGCCGGTACCACCCTGGGAGATGGTCATGACGATGGAGTAGTCCTTGGTGTACGTCGCGAACCACGAGGTCGTCTGCTTGCCGTAGACCTCGGCGGTACCGGTCTTGGCGTGCATCGGGATCTTCTCCTGCGGCCAGCCCTGGAAGCGCCAGGCGGCGGTGCCGCGGGTGGCGACGCCGGCGAGCGCCGCGTCGATCTGCTTGAGCGTCGCCGGGGAGTCGGGCAGCTTGCCGTGCGCCTTCGGCGTGATCTTCTCGATCTTCTTGCCGTCGGGGCTGACGATCGCCTTGCCGAGGGTCGGGTCGTGGAGGGTGCCGCCGTTGGAGAGCGCGGCGTAGATCGTCGCCATCTGGATCGGGGTGACGAGGGTGTCGCCCTGGCCGATGGAGTAGTTGACGGAGTCACCGGCGCGCATCTTCATACCGGACTCGCAGTTCTCCTTGGCGATCTTGGAGACGTAGTCGTCGGCGTTCTTGCCCTGGGCGCACCAGCCGGTCTTGTTCGCCTCCCAGTAGTCCTTCTTCCAGCGGCGGTCCGGGACCCGGCCGCTGACCTCGTCCGGCAGGTCGATGCCGGTCTTCTTGCCGAGGCCGAACTGATGGGCCGTCTTGTAGAACCAGTCGGCGGGGTTCTTGGGGTTGTTGCCGCCGTCCTTCTTCCACTGGTCGTAGGCGATGTTGTAGAAGACCGTGTCGCAGGAGACCTCCAGCGCGCGGCCGAGGCTGATGGGGCCGAAGTTCTCCGACTCGAAGTTCTTGAAGACCTGGCCGCCGATGTTGAACGAGCTGGTGCAGGGGTAGCGCCCGTTGAACGGGTAGCCCGCGTTGACGGCGGCGGTGGTCGAGATGACCTTGAAGATCGAGCCGGGCGCCGCCTGCCCCTGGGTGGCGCGGTTGAGCAGCGGGTAGTTGGACTTCTTGCCGGTGAGCTTGGCGTAGTCCTTGCCGGAGATCCCGCCGACCCAGGCGTTCGGGTCGTACGAGGGGTTGGACGCCATCGCGACGACGCGGCCGGTCTTCGCCTCCATGACGACGACGGCGCCGGCGTCGGCCTTGTAGTTGGTACCGGTGTTCTTGTCGTGCTCCAGGCGGGCGTCCTTCATCGCCTGGTACAGCTCCTTCTCCGCGACCGCCTGGACGCGGGCGTCGATGCTGGTGACGACGTTGGCGCCGGGGACGGCCGGATCGCTGTGGGCCTTGCCGATGACCCGGCCGAGGTTGTCGACCTCGTAGCGGGTGACGCCGGCCTTGCCGCGCAGCGCGCTGTCGTACGTCCGCTCCAGCCCGGAGCGGCCGATCTGGTCCGAGCGCAGCAGCGGCGAGCGGGTGTGTTCGGCCTTCTTGATCTCCTCGTCGGTGACCGGCGAGAGGTAGCCGAGGACCTGTGCGGTCTGCGCCTTCGCCGGGGCGGCGTAGCGGCGGACGGCGGTCGGCTCGGCGCTGATGCCGGGGAAGTCCTCGGAGCGCTCGCGGATCTGGAGGGCCTGCTGGGTGGTGGCCTTGTCGGTGATCGGGATGGGCTGGTACGGCGAGCCGTTCCAGCAGGGCTGCGGGGTCTTCGCGTCGCAGAGCCGGACCTTGTTACGGATCTCCTGCTCGGGGATGCCGAGGACGTCGGAGAGGCGGCCGAGGACGGCCTTGCCGTCGTCCTTCATCTTCAGCAGTTCGGTGCGGCTGGCGGAGACCACCAGCCGGGTCTCGTTGTCGGCGAGCGGCACCCCGCGGGCGTCGAGGATCGAGCCGCGGGTGGCCGGGTCGACGACCTGCTGGACGTGGTTGCTACGGGCCTTGCTCGCGTACTCCTGGCCGTTGCGGATCTGGAGGAACCAGAGACGGCCGCCGAGGGTGAGCAGCAGGGAGAAGACGAGGATCTGGAGGGCGATCAGCCGGGCGGTGACGCGGGTGGTCCGGCCGGTCTCAGGAATGTTGCTCATGGCCCCTCCGCTGCTCGGTGCGGACGCGGGGCGGTCGGTCGGTCACAGGCGCTTGACCCCCTTGATGCGCGCGGCCTTGTTCCGGGCGGAGCGGCCGAGGAGGCCGCCCCGGGAGGGCCGGGGCGGCTTCGGCGTCCGCCCGGCCTTCACCCCGCCGCGGCTCGCCTTGAGGCCGGTGCCGGTGGTCATCCAGCCGTACGCGGGCTCCCGGCCGGCGACCGGTCCGCCCGTGCCGCCGGAGCCGTCGCCGGTCAGCGGCTCGCCCTCCAGCCGGCGGGCGAGCGCCATCACACCGGGCACGATGAACGGCGCGAGCAGCAGGTCGTAGACGGTGGCGCTGAGGACCAGACCGCCGACGCCGACGTGCCGGGCGGTGGTGTCGCCGACCAGCGCGCCGACGCCCGCGTAGAGCAGCGTGGAGACGACGGCGGCGCCGAGGACGGTGAGCAGCGGGACGGTCGCCGAGCGGTGGCGGCCGTTCTCCGGGCGGGTCAGGCCCGCGGCGTACCCGACGATGCAGAGCACCAGCGCGTAGCGGCCGACGGCGTGGTCGGAGGGGGGCGCGAGGTCGGCGAGGAGCCCGGCGGCGAAGCCGACGAGGCAGCCGCCGACGTGCCCGTGGACCAACGCGAGGCCGACGACGACGAGCAGCAGCAGGTCCGGTACGGCGCCGGGCAGTTGCAGCCGGGCCAGGACGCTGACCTGGAGGACCAGGGCGATGAGGACGAGCGGGACGGTCAGCAGGATCCGGTTGATGCGCATCGGTCAGCTCCTGGGGGATTCGCCGTCGGTGGGCGTGGCGGTGACCGTGACCGTGGGCGTCGGCCGGGGCTTCGCCGGCGGCGCGGGGAGCACGGTGTCGCGCGGGTCCTTGCGCGGCGGCTGGACGACCACACCGACGACGTCGAGCTGGGAGAAGCCGACGTACGTACGGACCTGGACGGTGCGGGTCAGGTCCCCGTTGGACGGCTCGACCTTGACGACGCGGCCGACCGGCACACCGGGCACGAACGGCTTGTCCCGGCTGGAGCCGAAGGTGACCATCCGGTCGCCCTTCTTCACCGACGCCTTGCCGTTGAGGAGCTGGACGCGCATCGCCCGGCCGCCCTGGCCGGACGCGAAGCCGATCTCGTCGGTCTTCTCCATCCGGGTGCCGACGGTGAAGTCCGGGTCGTTGGCGAGCAGGATGGTGGCGGTGGAGGTGCCGACGGTGGTGACGCGGCCGACGAGCCCGTCACCGTTGAGCACCGTCATGTCACGGGCGATACCGTCCCGGCTGCCCGCGTCGATGGTGATCGTCCAGGAGAAGCCCTGGGCCGCGCCGATGGCGATGACCTGGGCGCCCTTGATGCCGTACTGGCCGGCGCCGGCGGTCTTGAGCATCTTGTCCAGCTCGGCGGCGCGGTTGCGGTTGCGGTCGGACGAGCCGAGCTGGGCCTTCAGGGCGGCGTTCTCGCGTTCCAGCGCGGCGATCCTGGTGTGCCGTTCGCCGGAGTCGCGGACCGCGCCGATGGCGTTGCCGATCGGGTTGACCGCGGAGGCGACGCCGTTCTCGACGGGGCCGAAGGCGGAGGCGGCGGCCTGGCGGGCGCCGTCGAGCGGGGACTGTTCGCCACCGCGGATGTCCACCGTGATCAGCGCGAACGCGATCGCGACCAGCAGCACAAGTAGCAGCCGGCTCTCTCGTGTGTCCCTCACGTGCGGCGGCCGTGTCCTTCCTCGTAGGACCGGCCGGCTGCGGGCCCGCGCCGGTCTCGTTCGGGAGTGCAGAGTGTTGTGCCTGTGTACGCGGTGGCTGGTGGTGCGGGGTCAGTCCACCGGGTTTTTCCGGGGGTTGGGCGGTGCCCGGGGCCGGACACCGGCCGCTTCGGGGTGGTGCCTGTATATCAGCGGGCCGCGGGAAGAGGAGGGCGGCCCTCCGCCATGGTGCCCGCCCGGACCGGTCGCCGCAGGACGTCCGCGGCGCCGGCGGTCCGGTCGGGTTACCTGCGCGGCTGAGAGTCGAGAACCTGCTGGAGCGCCTCGAACTCCTCGACACACTTGCCGGAACCGAGCGCGACGGAGTCGAGCGGGTCCTCGGCGATGTGGATGGGCATACCGGTCTCGCGGCGCAGCCGCTCGTCCAGACCGCGCAGCAGCGCACCGCCGCCGGTGAGGACGATGCCGCGGTCCATGACGTCGCCGGACAACTCCGGCGGGCACTTGTCGAGCGTCGTCTTCACCGCGTCGACGATGGAGTTGACGGGCTCCTCGATGGCCTTGCGGACCTCGGCGGCGGAGATGACGACGGTCTTCGGCAGACCGGAGACCAGGTCACGCCCGCGGATCTCGGTGTGCTCGTCCTGCTCCAGGTCGTACGCCGAGCCGATGGTGATCTTGATGCTCTCGGCGGTCCGCTCCCCGAGCAGAAGGCTGTACTCCTTCTTGATGTGCTGGATGATCGCGTTGTCCAGCTCATCGCCGGCGACGCGGATGGACTGGGCCGTGACGATGCCGCCGAGCGAGATGACCGCGACCTCGGTGGTGCCGCCGCCGATGTCGACGACCATGTTGCCGGTGGCCTCGTGGACCGGCAGACCCGAGCCGATCGCGGCGGCCATCGGCTCCTCGATGATGTGCACCTGACGCGCACCCGCCTGCGTCGACGCCTCGATGACGGCGCGGCGCTCGACACCGGTGATCCCGGAGGGGACGCAGACCACGACGCGCGGACGGGCCAGATACCGCCGCTTGTGGATCTTGAGGATGAAGTACCGGAGCATCCGCTCGGTGATCTCGAAGTCGGCGATGACGCCGTCCTTGAGGGGCCGTACGGCGACGATGTTGCCGGGCGTGCGCCCGATCATCTTCTTCGCCTCGGCACCCACCGCGAGGATGCCACCGGTGTTGGTGTTGATGGCCACCACCGACGGCTCGTTCAGCACGATCCCGCGACCCCTGACGTACACCAGCGTGTTGGCGGTGCCGAGGTCGACAGCCATGTCACGGCCGATGAACGACATGTTGTTCCCCATGAGGATACGTCTGGCCTTCCCAACTGGAGCGAATGCTTACTGGAGGTCGGCAGGAGGTGATGCGCCGGCACGGCGCGGAAGCTTCATCGTAGTTCGTCACGCCGCCCGTCCGAACACGGCGGTGGGCGCTGCTTCCGCCATTGTCGGCGGTAGCCGCACCCGCCTTACTCAATGGTGACGTCGTGTCGCGGGGGCGCGTTCCCCCGAATGCGGCGGATATGCCGAGGGGCGACCGGAGATTTCCTCGGTCGCCCCTGGTCACGAGGGGTATACGCGCGATGATGTATCAGGCGAGGCCGGGAAAGAAAATCTTGATCTCCCGTTCGGCGGACTCCTCGGAGTCCGACGCGTGGATCAGGTTCTCCCGGGTGATCGTGCCGAAGTCCCCACGAATGGACCCGCTCGGTGCGGTAATCGGGTCGGTCGGTCCGGCGAGCGCGCGGACGCCCTCGATGACCCGCTCACCCTCGACGACGAGGGAGACCACCGGGCCGGACGACATGAACGTCATCAGCGGCTCGTAGAAGTCCCGGCCGACGTGCTCGGCGTAGTGCTGCTCCAGGATCGCGCGGTCGAGGGTGCGCAGCTCCAGGGCACCGATCGTCCAGCCGGCCTTCCGCTCGATCCGGCCGATGATCTCGCCGACCAGGCCACGACGGACCGCGTCAGGCTTGAGGAGGACGAGGGTGCGCTGGCTCATGAAGAAAGCTCCTTGCGAAGAACGGGTGCGGTGAGGCGAGGCTACAGGGAGGCGGCCGGAGCCCGGCGCCCGGGACCGTACGGGGCGCGGCCCCCGGCCGCACGGGGCGACGGGCTCCGGTCACCGGAGCGGCGCGGGAGCGGCGCCCGCGCCGCGGGGCGCTACGCCGCCTCCGCCTCCGCCTCGGCCATCGCCGCCCAGCGGGCCTTCGCCTCGTCGATCTTCCGGCCGTAGTGCACCGACGCCCACCACAGCGCGGCGAAGACCACGCCGAGGAAGAACATCGTCGGGACGACGAAACCGCTGGCGATCAGGGCTATCTGGAGCGCCCAGCCCAGCTGCACGCCGCCGGGGCGGGTCAGCACGCCGCAGAGCAGGACGCAGAGCAGCATCGCGATACCGCTGACCGTCCAGACCGTGGCCGCCGGGAGGTCGTTGAGCTGCATCGCCACCAGACCGGCGAAGCCGATGACGAAGAACTCGCCGATCAGGGTGCTCGCACAGAGCGTCCGCATCGTCAGCCCCTCCCCAGCAGCAGCCGTGCTTCGCCGACCGTGATCACCGAGCCGGTGACCAGCACGCCCGCCCCGGAGTACTCGCCCTCCTCCTCGGCCAGCGTGATCGCCGCCTCCAGCGCGTCGTCGAGCCGCGGCTCGACCTGGACCCGCTCACTGCCGAACACCTCGACGGCGACCGCGGCCAGCGCGTCCGGGTCCATCGCGCGGTGGCTGGAATTACGCGTGATCACAACCTCGGCGAAGACCGGCTCGAACGCCTCCAGGAAGCCCCGGACGTCCTTGTCGTCGCTGGCGCCGACCACGCCGACCAGGCGGCTGAAGCCGAACGCCTCGGTGACACCGTCGGCCGCGGCGCGGGCGCCCGCCGGATTGTGCGCGGCGTCCAGCACGACCGTCGGGCTGCGGCGGACGACCTCCATCCGGCCCGGCGAGGCGACCGAGGCGAACGCCCGGCGGACGGTGTCGATGTCCAGGCTGCGGGCGTGCGCCGAGCCGATGCCGAAGAACGCCTCGACCGCGGCGAGCGCCACCGCGGCGTTGTGCGCCTGGTGGGCGCCGTAGAGCGGCAGGAAGATCTCCGGGTACTCACCGCCCAGACCGCGCAGCGTCAGCATCTGCCCGCCGACCGCGACCTCGCGGGAGAGCACCCCGAACTCCATGCCCTCACGGGCGACGGTGGCGTCCACCTCGACCGCGCGCTTGAGCATCACCGAGGCCGCCTCGACCGGCTGCTGCGCCAGGACGACGGTCGCGTCCTTCTTGATGATTCCGGACTTCTCGACGGCGATCTTCTCGGGGGTGTCCCCCAGCCGGTCGGTGTGGTCCAGCGCGATCGGGGTGATCACCGCGACATCGCCGTCGATGACGTTGGTCGCGTCCCAGGTGCCGCCCATGCCGACCTCGACGACGGCGATGTCCACCGGGGCGTCGGCGAACGCGGCGTACGCCATCGCCGTCAGCACCTCGAAGAACGACAGCCGGTACTGCTGCTGGGCGTCGACCATCTCGATGTACGGGGCGATGTCGCGGTACGTCTCGATGAAGCGCTCGGCGGAGATCGGTGCGCCGTCCAGGCTGATCCGCTCGGTGACGGACTGGACGTGCGGGCTGGTGTACCGGCCGGTGCGCAGGTCGAAGGCGCCGAGCAGCGCCTCGATCATCCGGGCGGTGCTGGTCTTGCCGTTGGTGCCGGTGATGTGGATGGCGGGGTAGGCGCGGTGCGGGGAGCCGAGGATGTCCAGCAGCGCCGCGATGCGCTGCACCGACGGGTCGAGCTTGGTCTCCCCCCAGCGCCCCGCCAGCTCCTCCTCGACCGCGCGCAGCGCACGGTCGGTCTCGGGGTCCTCGGGCCGGCTGGGCACGTCCCCCTGCGGGGGTCCGGCCTGGGCGCGCAGGGTGCGGCTGCCGGCCTCGATCACCGCGAGATCGGGGTCGCGCCGGGTCTCGGCGTCGACCATCTCCTCGAAGGCGTCGGTCTGCTCGGGGTCGTCGTTCTGGGGGCTCTCGCTCACGCCGACCAGTCTACGAGCCACCCCTGACAACGGTCTCGCCCGCACCACGGCCCGCGGCCCCACCGCGGGCCCCGGCCGCGCCACCGCAGGCCAGCCACCCGGCGCACCCGCCCCCGGCCCGTTCACCGCAACGCGGTCCTCACCGCAGCGCCGCCTTCATCATGGCGCGGGCGACCGGCGCGGCCAGGCCGTTGCCGGAGACCTCGGCGCGGGCGGCGTCGCTGTCCTCGACCATCACCGCGACCGCCACCTGACGCCCCCGGTCGTCCTGCGCGTACGAGACGAACCACGCGTACGGGGTACCGCTGTTGTCGACGCCGTGCTGGGCGGTGCCGGTCTTGCCGCCGACGGTCAGGCCGTCGATCCTGGCGTTGGAGCCGGTGCCCTTGTCGACGACGGTGCGCATCGCGGAGCGCAGCTGCCCGGCGGTGCGCTCCGACATCGTCCGGCCGTACGTCGTGGCCCCCGGCTCCTCCAGGGTGTTGCCGGAGCCGTCGGTGAGCCGGTCGACCAGCTGCGGGGTCTTCAGCTCGCCGCCATTGGCGATGGCGGCGACGACCATCGCCATCTGCATCGGGGTGGCCTGGTCGTCGAACTGGCCGATGCCGGAGAGGGCGGTCTGCGCCTCGTCCATGTCCTTCGGGTAGACGCTCCTGCCGGCCCGCACCGGGGTGTCGACCTTCCTGTCGTTGAACCCGAACTTCTCCGCCTGCGCCCGGACCTTGTCCTTGCCCAGGTCGGCGGCCATCTTCGCGAAGACGGTGTTGCAGGAGTACTGGAGCGCGGTACGGATGTCGGCGTTCTCGCACGGCGCCGAGGCACTCTCGTTCCGCAGCTGGGTGCGGGTGTGCGGCAGCGTGTACGGGTCGGGGCTGCGGGTCGGCTCGTCGACCGAGGAGTACAGCCCGTCCTCCAGCGCCGCCGCCGCGACGACCAGCTTGAAGGTGGAGCCGGGCGGCAGCGCCTGCCGCAGCGCGCGGTTGACCTCCGGGCTGTCCGGGTCGTCGCTCATCTTCTGCCACGCCGCACGGTCCGCGTCATCCGATCCGGCGAATTTCCCCGGGTCGTACGAGGGGGTACTGACCATTCCGAGGATCTTGCCGGTGGCCGGGTCGAGGGCGACGGCGGCGCCCTTCTTGCCGCCGAGCGCCGCGTACCCGGCCTTCTGCACCGACGCGTCGATGGTGGTGGCGACGTCGCCGCCCTTGGGGCGACCGCGGGTCAGCGCGTCCGCCGGGGACCGCAGGCGGCTGTCGGTGCCGTCGAGGAGGTCGCCGTAGAGCGCCTCCAGCTGGTTGGAGCCGTAGATCTGCGAGGCGAAGCCGGTGACCGGGGCGTAGAGGGAGCCGTCGGTGTAGGTGCGCTTGTACCGCAGTGAGCCGGAGGTCTCGGCGGAGCCGGTGACGGGGCGGCCGTCGACGAGGATGTTGCCCAGCGGGGCCGCGTACTTCCCTATGGTGACCCGTGGAATGTCCGGATCACTGCGGTACGTACCGGCCTGGGCGCCCTGGATCCAGGTGGCCCAGCCCATCAGCGCGACGATCAGCGTCAGGCAGAAGACCGAGACCCGGCGCAGAGGTTTGTTCATGATCGGCGCTGCTCCTCACGGTTCGGGCGGTTCCTCCGGAAACTCCCGGGGCCCCGTCCAGGGTTCCTCCGTTCGATGAGAGCGCGATGAAAATGACCGTCCGTCCCGGCCAGGCAACTTTTCCCCGCATTCCCCCCTCTTCGTCGCGGGGAGCGCCACGGGCCCTCCCCCACCGGAACGGACGGAATACGGGAGCGAAGAACGTGCCGCCGACACGTCAGCGGATGCATCTGGTGCTGCTCACCGCCTGGACGGTGCTCTGGTTCGCCGTCGTCGAACCGCACGGCGGCTTCTCCTGGCACTACCTGCGGGACGGCGGGGAACTCCTCTACCAGGGCTCCGCCGGCGACGGCACCGGCGGCCTCAACCTCTACGCCCACCATCCCGAACTCCAGATGGGCCCGGTCAGCTTCCTGGTCGCCGGGGTCTTCAACCCGTTCCCCGAGGCCACCGGGCAGTTCCTGGCCGCGGCGCTGATGTCGCTGCTCGGCCTGGTGATCACGGTGCTGGCCGGGCGCAGCGCCGCCGAACACTTCCTGGGCACCGGCACCAACCACCGGCGGCTGCGGCAGCGCGTCCTGATCGCCGGGCTGGCGTTCATCCCGATGTGGATCGAGGTCGCGGTCCGCTTCGGCCACCTCGACGACGTCCTCGCGCTGTTCTTCACCGCCCTCGCCGTCCGCTTCCTGACCCGCGGCAACCCCGTCGCGACCGGCGCCTGCCTGGCGCTGGCGATGGACGCCAAACCCACCGCGCTCGCCTTCCTGCCGCTGCTGCTGGCGCTGCCCCGGCGGCAGTGGCTGCGGGCCGGGCTGTGGTGCGCCGCGCTGGTCGCGCTCGCCTGGCTGCCGTTCTTCCTGGACTCCCCCGGTACGGTCGCCGCGGCGCGCTTCACCATCCCCAACCACCCGGCGTCCGCGCTGCGCTGGCTCGGCGTCGGCGACCCCGAGACACCCGGCTGGGACCGCCCCGCCCAGGCGGTACTGGGCCTGACCCTCGGCTCGCTCGCGGTGTGGCGGGGCCGCTGGGCCGCCGTCGTCCTGCTCGGCGCCAACGCCCGCATCGTCCTCGACCCCAGCGTCTACACGTACTACACGGCATCGGTGCTGCTGGGCACGTTGCTCTGGGACGTCATCGGGCAGCGGCGGCTGGTGCCGTGGTGGAGCTGGCTGGCGCTGCTCACCCTCTACGGCAGTGTCTTCGCCGTCCCGGACGACGCGGCGCGCGGCCTGATCCGGCTGGGCTTCGTGGCGGTGTCCACCGCGTACGTCCTGCTGTGGCCGGTACGCGAGCGGGGCACGCGGGCCGGGCGCCGGGGGGCGGACACCGGCGCCGCGGCACGGCCGAGGCCCCCCGCCCGGACGGACGAGGGGCCTGCGGTGCGGATCCCGGGGCAGTCCCCGGGCGCGGTCACGCCTGCGGCAGCGCCGCCAGCTGAGCGGTGATCCGGACGAGGTCCTCCTCGGCGGTGGCCAGCCGGCCGCGGATCTTGTCCACGACCTTCTCCGGCGCCTTGGCGAGGAACGCCTCGTTGCCGAGCTTGCCCAGCGCCTGCGCCTTCTCCTTCTCGGCGGCGGCCAGGTCCTTCGTCAGCCGCTTGCGCTCCGCCTCGACGTCGATCGCACCGGAGAGGTCGAGCGCGACGGTGGCACCGGCGACGGGCAGCGACGCGGTGGCGCTGAACTCCTCACCCTCAGGCTGGAGGCGCAGCAGCGACCGGATGGCCGCCTCGTGCGCCGCCAGCGCCGTACCGGCCACCTCCAGCCGCGCGGGCACCTTCTGACCGGGCTGGAGCCCCTGGTCGGAACGGAACCGGCGGACCTCGGTGACGACCTGCTGGACCAGCGCGATCTCCTGCTCGGCGGCCGTGTCCCGGAAGCCGGAGTCGGCCGGCCACTCGGCGACGACCAGCGACTCCCGGCCGGTGAGCGTCGTCCACAGCGTCTCGGTGACGAACGGCACGATCGGGTGCAGCAGCCGCAGCGTGGTGTCCAGCACCTCGCCCAGGACCCGCGCCGAGACCTTCGCCGCCTCGCCGCCGGCCAGGAACGTCGTCTTCGACAGCTCGACGTACCAGTCGAAGACCTCGTCCCACGCGAAGTGGTAGAGGGCGTCGGCGAGCTTCGCGAACTGGTAGTCGTCGTAGTACGCGTCGACCTCGGCCACGACGGTGTTCAGCCGGGAGAGGATCCAGCGGTCGGTGGCCGACAGCTGCTCGGCCGGGGGCAGTTCGCCCTCGATCGTGGCGCCGTTCATCAGCGCGAACCGCGTGGCGTTCCAGATCTTGTTGGCGAAGTTCCGGGACGCCTGGACCCAGTCCTCACCGATCGGCACGTCGGTGCCGGGGTTGGCGCCGCGGGCGAGCGTGAACCGCAGGGCGTCGGAGCCGTACTTGTCCATCCAGTCCAGCGGATTGACGGTGTTGCCGAACGACTTCGACATCTTCTTGCCGTGCTCGTCCCGGACCATGCCGTGGAACGCGACGGTACGGAAGGGCACGTCGTCCATCGCGTACAGGCCGAACATCATCATCCGGGCGACCCAGAAGAACATCAGGTCGTAGCCGGTGACCAGCACCGCGTTCGGATAGAACTTCTCCAGATCCGGCGTCCGCTCCGGCCAGCCCAGCGTGGAGAACGGCCACAGACCGGAGGAGAACCACGTGTCGAGGACGTCGGTGTCCTGCTCCCAGCCCTCACCGCTCGGCGGCTGCTCGTCGGGGCCGACGCAGACCGTCTCGCCGTTCGGACCGTGCCAGACCGGGATGCGGTGGCCCCACCACAGCTGGCGGGAGATGCACCAGTCGTTGAGGTTGTCGACCCAGTCGAAGTAGCGCTGCGTCAGCTCAGCGGGGTGGATGTTGACCCGGCCGTCGCGGACCGCGTCGCCCGCCGCCTTGGCCAGCGTCTCCACCTTCACCCACCACTGGAGCGACAGCCGCGGCTCCAGCGTCGTCTTGCACCGCGAGCAGTGGCCGACGGAGTGGACGTACGGCCGCTTCTCGGCGACGATCCGGCCCTCGGCGCGCAGCGCGGCGACGATCGCGGACCGCGCCTCGAAGCGGTCCAGACCCTCGAAGGGGCCGTGGGCGGTGATGACGCCCCGCTCGTCCAGCACCTTGATCGATTCGAGGTCGTGGCGCTGGCCGATGGCGAAGTCGTTCGGGTCGTGGGCGGGCGTGACCTTGACGGCGCCGGTGCCGAACTCCGGGTCGACGTGGGCGTCCGCGACGACCGGGATGGTGCGGCCGGTCAGCGGCAGCGCGATCCGCCTGCCGATGAGGTGGGCGTAGCGCTCGTCGTCGGGGTGGACGGCGACCGCGGTGTCACCGAGCATCGTCTCGGCGCGGGTCGTCGCGACGACGACGGTGTCCTCGCCCTCGCCGTACTTCAGCGAGACCAGCTCGCCGTCGTCGTCCTGGTAGTCGACCTCGATGTCCGAGATGGCCGTCAGACAGCGCGGGCACCAGTTGATGATGCGCTCGGCGCGGTAGATCAGACCCTCGTCGAACATCTTCTTGAAGACGGTCTGGACGGCGCGGGAGAGGCCCTCGTCCATGGTGAAGCGGTCCCGGTCCCACGCGACGCCGTTGCCCAGGCGCCGCATCTGCCCGGCGATCTGCCCGCCGGACTCGGCCTTCCACTTCCAGACCCGCTCGACGAACGCCTCACGGCCCAGGTCGTGGCGGGACTTGCCCTCCTTGGCCAGCTCCCGCTCGACGACGTTCTGCGTGGCGATGCCCGCGTGGTCCATGCCCGGCTGCCACAGCGTCTCGTAGCCCTGCATGCGCTTGCGGCGGGTGAGGGCGTCGATCAGCGTGTGCTCGAAGGCGTGGCCCAGGTGGAGCGAGCCGGTGACGTTGGGCGGGGGGATGACGATCGTGTACGGGGGCTTCTCGCTCTTCGCGTCGGCACTGAAGTAACCGCGCTCTACCCAGCGCTCGTACAACGGCCCCTCTACGTCGGCCGGCGTGTACTGGGTCGGCAGTTCGGGGGCGCTGTGGGGGCTCTGCTGAGTGTTCTCGGTCACGACCGACAGTGTACGGGCGCGGATGTCGCAGCTTCGAATCGGTTTCGCCCCCGGGGCCCTCGCTGTCACCGGCGTCGTACAGGATGTGTCAGAGCAGGAAAAGCCCTGCCGCCAGCAGTCACGAGGGGAACCGCTCCATGAGCTTCAACCAGCCGCCGCCCGGACCGTACGGCCAGCAGCCGCAGCAGCCCGGACCCTACGGCCAGCCGCAGCCCCCGGCCCCGCAGCCCGGTTACGGCTATCCGCAGCAGGGCGGCCAGGTGCCCCCGCAGCAGGGCTACGGCTACCCCCAGCAGGGCGCCCCCCAGCAGGCCCCGTACGGCGCGCCGCAGCAGCCGGGCCCCTACGGCCAGCAGCCGCAGGCGCCGTACGGCCAGCAGACTCCGTACGGCGCGATCCCGCAGGGCCCGCCGTCCTCCGGTGGCGGCGGCAAGAAGATCGGCATGATCATCGGCGCGGTGGCCGTCGTCGCGGCCATCGGCGTCGGCGCCTACTTCGCCTTCGGCTCCGGCGGCAGCGTCCCCCCGTACACCATCGTCCTCAAGGACAAGCTGGTGAACGGCGAGTACACCAAGGCCCCTCAGCAGCCCGGTGCCCCGAGTGGCGACAAGAACTTCTCGAACGACAAGGAACTCCGGGCCATGGGCATCACCAACAGCAAGGTGGTGCAGGGCTCCTACTCCAACGCCGGCGGCCAGGGCCTGAGCGTCACGGGCGTCTACGGCGAGGTGGCGGACCCGGATTCGGCGGTGGACACCCTGTTCGCCAAGGTCGACGCGGACCAGAAGAAGAACTCCTCGCGGGTGAAGGTCGAGACGACGGTGCCGATCACGTCGTTCTCCCCCGACGACTTCGACGGCGCCGTGATGAAGTGCCGTACGCAGAAGGGCACCTACTCCGCGTCGAACGGCATCAGCGGGGCGGTGACGGCGACCACCTGCGTCTGGGCCGACAGCAGCGCCGTCGGCATCGTCAGCTCCGCCGCCAAGCCCGACCCGTCGGGCTCCTCCGCCTCGCAGGCGCTCACCACCGAGCAGCTGTCGGAGAAGACCGCCACGCTCCGCAACGAGGTGCGCCAGGAGAAGTAGCCGCCACGGGCCCGACGAAGAGCCGCCCGGCAGCGCGTGCGCTGCCGGGCGGCTCTCGTGTGTACGGGGGGGGCGCTACGCGCTCTTCTCGTGCGGCTCGCCCGACTCGCCGCGGCTGCGCGGCACCAGGGTCGGGTTGACGTTGGAGTGCACGACGTCCTCGGTGATGACGACGCGGGCCACGTCCTTGCGGGAGGGGACCTCGTACATCACCGACTGGAGGACCTCCTCCATGATCGCGCGCAGTCCGCGGGCGCCGGTCCCGCGCAAGATCGCCTGGTCGGCGATGGCCTCCAGCGCCGGACGGTCGAAGTCCAGCTCCACGCCGTCGAGTTCGAAGAGGCGCTTGTACTGCTTGACGAGGGCGTTGCGCGGCTCGACGAGGATCTGCAGCAGCGTCTCGCGGTCGAGGTTGTGCACCGAGGTGAGGACGGGCAGTCGGCCGATGAACTCGGGGATCAGCCCGAACTTCACCAGATCCTCCGGCATGACGTCCTTGAGCTGGTCCTTCGACTCGATCTCACGCTTGGAGCGGATCGTGGCGCCGAAGCCGATGCCCTTGGCGCCGGACCGCGCCTCGATGATCTTGTCCAGTCCGGCGAACGCGCCGCCCACGATGAACAGCACGTTCGTCGTGTCGATCTGGATGAACTCCTGGTGCGGGTGCTTGCGCCCGCCCTGCGGCGGCACCGAGGCGGTGGTGCCCTCCAGGATCTTCAGCAGCGCCTGCTGGACGCCCTCGCCCGAGACGTCACGGGTGATCGACGGGTTCTCGCTCTTCCGGGCGACCTTGTCGATCTCGTCGATGTAGATGATCCCCGTCTCGGCCTTCTTGATGTCGAAGTCCGCGGCCTGGATCAGCTTGAGCAGGATGTTCTCGACGTCCTCGCCGACGTACCCGGCCTCGGTGAGGGCGGTGGCGTCCGCGAAGGCGAACGGGACGTTCAGCATCCGGGCGAGGGTCTGCGCGAGCAGTGTCTTGCCGGAGCCGGTGGGGCCGAGCAGCAGGATGTTGGACTTCGCCAGCTCGATGCCCTCGTCGCCGCGACCGCCGCCGTTCTCGCCCGCCTGCACCCGCTTGTAGTGGTTGTAGACGGCGACCGAGAGGGCCTTCTTGGCGGGCTCCTGACCGACGACGTAGCCGCCGAGGAACTCGTAGATCTCGCGGGGCTTGGGAAGCTCCTCCCAGCGCACCTCGGAGGTCTCGGCCAGCTCCTCCTCGATGATTTCGTTGCAGAGGTCGATGCACTCGTCGCAGATGTACACACCAGGTCCCGCGATGAGCTTCTTCACCTGCTTCTGACTCTTTCCGCAGAACGAGCACTTGAGCAGGTCGCCGCCGTCACCGATGCGTGCCACGAGGTGCTTCCCCTTCGCCTGGGATCCGCATTGCTCCTACGGACCCGGGTGCTTGCCTATCGACGGTACCTTGCCGGGCCCTTCGTACGGGCCCCCCTTGGACCGACTCCGTCGACTCGGTCCAAGGGGGCGGGCGCCCGGCGCCTGTACGGGTACCGCTAACCCATCGAGACCGACGACTTGCGCGTCGACACGATCTGGTCGACCAGACCGTACGCCAGGGCCTCCTCGGCGGTCAGGATCTTGTCGCGCTCGATGTCGTCCCGGATCTTCTCGATCGGGGTCGAGGAGTGCTTGGCCAGCAGGTCCTCAAGCTGCGAACGCATCCGCAGGATCTCGTTGGCGGCGATCTCCAGGTCGGAGACCTGACCGGGACCGGTCTCGCTGTACGGCTGGTGGATCAGCACGCGGGCGTTGGGCAGCGCCATCCGCTTGCCGGGGGTGCCGGCGGCGAGCAGCACGGCGGCGGCGGACGCCGCCTGGCCCATGCAGACCGTCTGGATGTCGGGCTTCACGAACTGCATCGTGTCGTAGATCGCGGTGAGCGCCGTGAAGGAGCCGCCCGGGGAGTTGATGTAGATCGAGATGTCCCGGTCGGGGTCCATCGACTCCAGGCACAGCAGCTGCGCCATGACGTCGTTGGCCGACGCGTCGTCGATCTGCACGCCGAGGAAGATCACCCGCTCCTCGAAGAGCTTCGCGTACGGGTCGTACTCCCGCACGCCCTGCGAGGTGCGCTCGACGAAACGCGGAACGATGTAACGGGACTCGGCGCGCGGGCCGGAAAACTCGGACTCGGCGCCCTGGTACAGGCCGCTGCCGGGGAAGTTGTTCATCGGAAGGTTCACCGTCCTGGTGGCGATCAAAGGGCTGGGGTGGCTGTGGGGCGAGTGGTCCGCGGGCTCAGGCCCCGGTGCCGCCCCCGCCCGGAACGCCGGAGGCGGAGGTCATGACGTCGTCGATGAGGCCGTACTCCTTCGCCTCTTCGGCGGAGAACCAGTGGTCGCGGTCGGAGTCACGGGTGATCTGCTCGACGGTCTGACCGGTGTGGAAGGCGGTCAGCTCGGCCATGCGCTTCTTGGTGTGCAGCAGCCGCTCGGCGTGGATCTTGATGTCCGACGCGGAGCCGGCGAGACCGGCGGAGGGCTGGTGGATGAGGATCTCCGCGTTGGGCAGCGCGAACCGCTTGCCCGGCGTACCGGCGCTCAGCAGGAACTGCCCCATGGAGGCGGCCAGGCCCATGGCGATCGTCACCACGTCGTTCTTGATGTACTGCATGGTGTCGTAGATCGCCAGGCCGGCCGAGATCGAGCCGCCCGGGGAGTTGATGTAGAGGAAGATGTCCTTGTCCGGGTCCGCGGCCAGGAGAAGCAGCTGCGCGGTGATCTTGTTGGCGATGTCGTCGTCGACCGGCTGGCCGAGGAAGATGATCCGCTCGCCGAGCAGCCGGTTGTAGACCTGGTCGCCGAGGCCACCGAAGGTCGGCTCAGCGGCGGCGGAAGGCATCGGGATCGTCACGTGTCCACCTGCTCGTTGTCGGACGGTACGAAAACCGTCTCAGCGTCGTCTGCCGGGGCGTGGGGGTCTGCGCCGTACGGTATGGCCCCGGCGCGTTCGGAGACTCCCCTGCCCTCGTATCTACGGACCCTAACGCGCAGGTCGGACAACGCCATCCCGCTTGGAGAACTGTTCGCTGTGAGCGCAGGCTCACCGGGCGGTGACGAACACGGGCCCGAACGCGCGCAGCGGCGCGTCCGGGCCCGTGATCAAGGGGTGCGGGAGGGTGCCGGAGCTCAGCTCTCGGTCTTCTCCGCGGCCTCGGCGCCTTCGGCCTCGGCGACGACGCTCTCGGCGGCCTCGGCCTCCTCCTCGTCGTCCAGCTCGACGATCTCGCCGTTGCTGTCCTTGACGGTGGCGGCCTCGACGACGACGGCGAGCGCCTTGCCGCGGGCGACCTCACCGACGAGCATCGGCACCTGGCCGCCCTCGACGACCGCCTGGGCGAACTGGTCGGGGGACATGCCGGAGGACTGCGCGCGGCGCATGAGGTGCTCGGTGAGCTCCTCCTGGCTGACGTTCAGCTTCTCCTTGTTGACCAGCTCATCGAGGATGAACTGGGTCTTGATGCCCTTCTCCGCCTGCTCCTTGGTCTCGGCGTCGAACTCTTCCTCGGTCTTGCCCTGGATCTCCAGGTACTTCGCGAGGTCGAGGCCCATCTGGCCGAGCTGGTGGTTGACCAGGTTGTGCTTGCGGGTGTTGATCTCGTCCTCGAGCAGCTTCTCGGGGATCGGGACCTCCACGAGCTTCAGCAGCTCGTCCAGCACCTTCTCCTGGGCCTGGGTGGCCTGGTCGTACTTCTTCATCTGCTCAAGGCGCTTGGCGCTGTCGGCCTTCAGCTCGTCGAGCGTGTCGAACTCGCTGGCCAGCTGCGCGAAGTCGTCGTCCAGCTCGGGCAGTTCGCGGGCGGCGACGGCGGTGACGTCGACCTTGACCTCGGCCTCCTTGCCCTGGGCGGAGCCGCCCTTGAGCTCGGAGGTGAAGGTGGCGGTGCCGCCGGCCTCGACGCCCTTGACGGCCTCGTCGATGCCGTCCAGCAGCTCACCGGAGCCGACGGTGTAGCTGACGCCCTTGGCGACGCCGTCCTCCAGGACCTCGCCGTCCACCTTGGCCTCAAGGTCCAGCGTCAGCACGTCGCCGTCCTGCGCGGCGCGCTCGACCGGGGAGGTGGTGGCGAAGCGCTCACGGAGCTGCTCGACGGACTTGTCGATGTCCTCGTCCGACACCGTGACGGCGTCGACCTCGACCTCGATGCCGGAGTAGTCCGGGATCTCCAGGGCGGGGCGGATGTCGACCTCGGCGGTGAAGGCCAGCAGCTCGCCGTCCTTCAGCTCGGTGATGTCGACCTCGGGCTGACCGAGGACGTTCAGCTCACCCTCGTTGACCGCTTCGGTGTAGAACTTCGGGAGCGCGTCGTTGACGGCCTCCTCCAGCACGGCGCCACGACCGAACCGCTGGTCGATGACGCGGGCAGGGATCTTGCCCTTGCGGAAGCCCTTCACCGTGACCTGCTGGTTGATCTTCTTGTACGCCGCGTCGAGGCTGTCCTTGAGCTCCTCGAAGGGCACCTCGACAGTGAGCCGAACCCGGGTCGGGTTCAGGGTCTCCACGGCGCTCTTCACGGTTCGGTCTCCTTGGGGCTGACTTCTTGGGGTTCTGCTGGGATCTTCCGGGACGCTCCCGCAGGCGCGGGCCCCGGCCGATCGCACCCGGTCCTGAGACACACGGGCACGCAGCTTGCATAGTAACCGCAAGGAGGACGGCACCGACAACGCGACCTCGCGGGCCCGTGCGGCGGGTGAGCGCACCGCGTGGAGGCCGTGGCCGCGCAGAGTCACCTACGAAAATCCGTAGGTGACATCGAGAGGCGGGTCGCGCCCCGGGGAGCCGGTCCACCGGGGCGTACGCCGAAGTCATACTGCTGGTCGGGGTGGCCGGATTCGAACCGACGACCTTCCGCTCCCAAAGCGGACGCGCTACCAAGCTGCGCCACACCCCGTCGGTGCGACACGTAGGGTACATGCCCGATGGCACTGCGGCTGCCGGATATCCGGCGCGGCCGACCGGTGTGCGGTGGAGGGGTCCGACCCGCTACAGTGCACTGCGTGCCGGGGTCGCGACGACCTGTGGCACATGCGGGCGTAGCTCAATGGTAGAGCCCCAGTCTTCCAAACTGGCTACGCGGGTTCGATTCCCGTCGCCCGCTCAGAGAGAGGTGAGAGGCCCCGGATCCGATGGTCCGGGGCCTCTTGTCGTACGCGGGACGCCCATAAGGTGAGCGGTATGGAGATCTGGATCAATCCCGCGTGTTCCAAGTGCCGTTCGGCGGTCGACCTGCTCGACGAGGAGGGGGCGCAGTACACCGTGCGCCGCTATCTGGAGGAGCCCCCGACGGCGGACGAGCTGCGCGCCGTGCTGACGCGCCTGGGGCTGGAGCCGTGGGACATCACACGGACACAGGAGGACGAGGCGAAGGAGCTGGGGGTGGCGTCCTGGGAGCGGTCGGACGCGGAGCGGGAGCGGTGGATCGGGGTGCTGGCCGCGCATCCGCGGCTGATCCAGCGGCCGATCATCACCGCCGATGACGGTACGGCGGTCGTGGGGCGCAGCGAGGAGGCGGTGCGGTCCGCGCTGACGCGGGGGGCTGCGTCCGGGAGCTGACACGGATCCGGGGCCGGGCCGCGGGTGCGGTCCGGCCCCGGGCCGGCGGGGCGCCGCCGGTGGGCGGCGGGCTGCGCTCAGAAGGTGATGTGGTTGATCGTGTCCGCGAGGGAGTTGAAGAACCGGTTTATGGACGGGGCCATGCCGGTGGACGCGAGGAAGAACCCGAAGAGGATGGCGACGATCGCCGGGCCGGGCTTGATCGTCTTGCCGCGGATCAGCACGATCAGCACGATCCCCAACAGCAGCACCACTGACAGCGAAAGAGCCACAACTGATCACACCCTCGGTCGGAAGCCTCACCGGCCGGGAAGTGTGCAGCCGCACACCCCCGCAGGCACCCATCGTGCCACCAAGTGGCTTCCCACCGCATACGGGTGACGAATCATCGGCCAACGCTTTGCCCGCTTCGTACCGTTGACGGGAGAAGGGGGTGTACGTCGCGCTCGCCCGGTGGGACGGGGGCGGCGCGGCAAGGTGCCAGGAAGCGGGCGTGGGGGTGGCCGGGCGGGGCACCGTACGGGGTGGGCGGGGCGGAGGGAAACGGCCGGCGCCGCACGCAAGGTAATTCGGCCGGATCACTTCGCCACGGGCGGCTGATAAGTGAGCTTCGCCACTGCGATATTCGGGTGGCGGCTCCGGTGTATTCACCTCGTGAACGGCGGAGTGCGTTTTCCCGGCGTGGCGCCACTCACATCGCGGGCGGTGGCGCGGGTACGGGAAGGGGACATTCCCGGTGACGGCTCCCGCGGACGGTATCGACCGTTTTAAGGGGGTGAAATGGCACAGAACTCCGCGTGGATCGGGGTGGGCTCCACGGTGGGTGCGGTATTCGGGCGGGATATGGCGAGTGCGACCGGGGAAACGGATCACGCGTGCCGGCGGCTGCGTACGGCGCTTACCTGGGGAAATGCCGAATTACCTGACGGCGGGTTTTACGCATTCGGCGGATCGCCACTAGGGTGCCTCAGATGTTTCAGCCTGCGGCCCCTTCGCGACGTGCCCTTCCCGAGGCCCGGGAGGGGGTGGTCGCGGACCGGACGGCGTCTCCGTCGAGCGGACCCGCGGCCGGAGGTCTCGACGGAGCGGCACCGGCGCGGGGCCGGGACGCGTTCTTCGACAATGCGAAGTACCTCGCCATCGTGCTGGTGGCGATGGGGCACGCGTGGGAGCCGCTGACCGACGGCAGTCGCGCGGCCGAGGCGCTGTACATGACGGTGTACGCGTTCCACATGCCGGCGTTCATCATCATCTCCGGGTACTTCTCGCGCAGTTTCGATATGCGCAAGGACCGGTTGCAGCGGCTGGTCACCGGCGTCGCCGTTCCGTACGTCCTCTTCGAGACGGCGTACACGCTCTTCGCGCGGTGGGCGAATGACGATCCGAAGATGCCGGTCAGTCTGCTCGATCCGTGGTTTCTGACGTGGTTTCTGGTCGCGTTGTTCCTCTGGCGGCTGACGACGCCGTTGTGGAAGATCGTCCGTTGGCCGGTGCCGCTGGCGCTCGTCATCGCCGTCGCGGCGTCCGTGTCGCCGGAGATCGGTGACGATCTCGATCTGCAGCGGGTGCTGCAGTTCCTGCCGTTCTTCGTGCTGGGACTGAATCTGAGGCCGGAGCATTTCGCGTGGGTGCGGCGGCGGGCGGTGCGGATCGCGGCGGCGCCGGTCTTCGCGGCGGCGGTGGTGCTGGCGTACTGGGCGGCGCCCCGGATGACGTCGGCGTGGTTCTACCACCGTGACAGCGCGCAGGAACTGGGCACCACCTGGTGGGCCGGTGCCGTGATGACGCTGGCGCTCTTCGGGTGTTCGCTGGTGCTGACGGCGTGCTTCTACGCCTGGGTGCCGACGCGGCGGACGTGGTTCACGGTGCTGGGCGCGGGCACGCTCTACGGCTATCTGCTGCACGGTTTCCTCGCCAAGGGGTCCCGTTTCTGGGGCTGGTTCGACGACTACGCCTGGCTGCACACCCCGCTCGGGGAGGTCGCGGTCACGGTGATCGCCGGTGTGGTGGTGACGGCGCTGTGCACGCCGCCGGTCCGTAAGGTCTTCCGGTTCGCGATGGAGCCGACGATGGCGTGGGCGTTCCGCAAGGATCCGGAGGGCGTCCGGCGGGCCGCGGCGGAGCGGAGCGGGGCCGGGGCGGGTGCGCCGGTGAAGGCGGACGCGGGCCGCGGGTCCGCCACCCGGTAGCCGGGCGCCGGGGAAGGCCCTCGCCGGTGCCGGGCGGCGCCTATCCTGTGCGGCGTGCCGGCCTCGATCTACCACGTACGCAAGACCTCGCTCGGTCCCAAGCGCAAGTACCGGATCTCCGCCGATGACGGGGAGGGGAAGCCGGGTGAGCCGCTCGGCTACGCCGAGAAGCAGCTGAAGCTCTCCGATGTGCTGGACCTCTACGAGGACGAGGGGCGCGGCGAGAAGCTGGTGACCGTCCGGGAGAGTTCGCAAGGGTGGCTCGCCGCGCTGACCGGTTACGAGGCGTTCGACGGCGGGGGCCGGTTGCTCGGCTCGTTCGGGGTGCTGCCGAAGAGGTCGGTCGACCGTACGACCTGGGAGTTCGAGCAGCCCGGTCTCGGCAGGCTCACCGGTACCGAGCGCAGTGCCGCGACGGCGCGGGCCCGGCGGCTGCTGACGCTCCTCGACGCGGTCGGGGAGATCGCCGGGGCGCTGGTGAAGTACCACTTCGACTTCGTGCGGGACGGCGGCGAGCCGGTGTTCAGCATCGACAAACCCAAGGTGTTCGACGACTGGTACCGCCTGACCGTGGACGAGGACGCCGTGGACCGGCGGCTGCTCTTCGCGCTGGCCGTGACGATGGAGGCGCGCCAGCGGGGCTAGCGGCCGCACCGGGCCTCGCGGGGGCGAACGGCCGCGCCTGACCGTGAGGCCGTGCCGGGCCGTGGCCGCGCCGTGCGGGCGCGTGCGGCCAACTCCTTCTCCTTTCCGCTGTGTTGAGGTCGCGCGTCCGGGCGTGCGGGTGGTCCGCCCGCCGCTCCGGTCCGCGCTCCGCCGCGCCCGAAATCTCCTTTGGTAAACTAATTATCGACCATTTCTTGACCTTCTCTTGACTTTAGGTGCCGGTTCCTGGCTGCGGTTCCGTTCCGGTCCCGTGTCGGCGCCGTCCATCCGTCCACCCGTCAGACCTTGGAGGAGCCATCGGTCACGCACAGACCCTGATAGCCATGGGCGGAGCCTTTCTGGCCGCCGCCGTGCTCGCCCGGACCGGCCGCCGGATCGGCCTGCCGACCATTCCCCTCTTCATCCTGGCCGGGATCCTGCTCGGCCCGCACACCCCCGGCCTGGTGCTGGTCGCCGACCCGCACGACCTGGAGATGCTCTCGCTCCTCGGGCTGGTGCTGCTGCTCTTCTACCTCGGCCTCGAATTCCATGTGGACGACCTCAAGAACGGCGGGCGCGCGATGGCGCTGGCCGGCGGCGCCTATCTGGCGCTGAACGTCGGCGCGGGCCTCGCCTTCGGCTTCGCGCTCGGCTGGGGCACGTCCGAGGCACTGGTGCTCGCCGGGGTGCTCGGCATCTCGTCGTCCGCGATCGTCACCAAGGTGCTGGTCGACACGGGGCGGCTGGGCGGTCCCGAGGCGAAGCCGATCCTCGGGATCATCGTCGTCGAGGACATCTTCCTGGCGCTGTACCTGGCGGCGCTCCAGCCGGTGATCTCCGGTGCGGACTCGTTCGGTGCGGCGGCGCTCGACGCGGGCAAGGCGTTCGGGTTCCTGCTGCTGCTCGCCGCCGCGGCGCGGTGGGGCACCCGGGTCGTCGACCGGCTGATCGCCACCCGGGACAACGAACTCCTCGTCATCTCCTTCCTCGGTGCGGCCGTGCTGATCGCCGGGGTCTCCGAGTGGTTCGGGGTCGCGGACGCCATCGGCGCGTTCATGGTCGGTCTGATGCTGGGCGGTACCAGCTGCGGCGACCGGATCCGGGAGCTGGTGCATCCGCTGCGGGACGCGTTCGGCGCGATCTTCTTCTTCGCCTTCGGGCTCTCCATCAACCCCGGTGACCTGCCGTCGGTGCTGGTGCCCGTACTCATCGCCGTCACGCTGACAGTGGTGATGAACGTCCTCGCCGGGCTGGTGGCCGCGCGGATCCACCGCTTCGGGCCGCGGCCCGCGGCGGGCATCGCCACCTCGCTGCTGGCCCGCGGCGAGTTCGCGCTGATCCTGGCGACGATGGCGGCGGCCGCGGGGCTGGACGAACGGCTGTCGCCGTTCATCGCCGGGTACGTGCTGATCCTCGCGGTGCTCGGGCCGCTGGCCGCCGGGCGGGCGGAGCTGCTGGCGCGGGTGCTGCCGGGCGGCCGCCGCGCGACGGATCGGGCGGCGGCACGTGCGGCGAACGAAGCGGACGGAGCGGACCAAGCGGCGGCCGAGCCGGCCGGCGCTACGCGTCCCGGCAGATGAGGAGCAGCGCCCGGTCGTCGTTGACGTCCTTGGCGACCGCCTCGATCAGATGCCAGGCGGCGCCCGCGAAGCCGCCCGTGACGTAGCGGTCGGCCTCGCCGGTCAGCCGGTCCATGCCCTCGGCGATATCGCGTTCGGCGGACTCGACCAGGCCGTCGGTGAACATCATCAGGACGTCGCCGGGGCGCAGCCGGCCCTTCACCGGGTCGAACTGCGCCCCGTCGTACACCCCGAGGAGCGGGCCCTCGCCGGACTTCTCCTCCCAGCGGCCGGTCCCGGCGCAGAGCTGGAGGGCCGGGAGGTGGCCCGCGGAGAGCAGTTCGTAGTCGCCGGACTCCAGGTCGAGGACGAGGTGGATGGAGGTGGCGAAGCCCTCGTCCCAGTCCTGGCGCAGCAGGTAGCCGTTGGCCGCGGGCAGGAAGCCGTGCGGCGGCAGCGAGCCGAGGAGGCCGCCGAAGGCGCCGGAGAGCAGCAGTGAGCGGGAGGCGGCGTCCATGCCCTTGCCGGAGACGTCGGTGAGGACGACCTCCAGGATGTTGCCGCCCTGGGTGCGGGAGGCCACGACGAAGTCCCCGGAGAACGACTGCCCGCCGGCCGGGCGCAGCGCCATCTCGTGGTGCCAGCCCTCCGGCAGTCGGGGCAGTTCGCTCTGCACCCGGATGCGTTCACGCAGGTCGAAGAGCATGGTGGAGCCGCGCCGCCAGGGCACGCCGACGCGGCTGCGGAACTGCGCGATGAGCAGGCCGATCAGCCCGACGGCGGCGACGATCAGGACCGTGCCGGGGGTGATGCGCTCCGTCCCCTCGTCGTACGGGCCGAAGAGCGCCGCCTCCACGATCAGGGCGGTCGCGGCGGCGGCGTAGAGGACGAGGAGGTTGGCGGGGCGCAGCAGGAGGCCGCCGGCGATCACCGGGAGGACCAGTGCGGTCGGCCCGAACCACTCCGTGTGCCAGAGCGTGCCGCCCGCGATGAGCACCACCGAGACCAGCAGCGCGACGACCGCGGGGCCGTCCGAGCCGTCGCCGCGGAAGTAGTCGACCCCGGCCTTGCGCACGCCGACGCGGGCCCGGTGCAGCGCCTTGTGCAGCCGGGCCGTCAGGGGTTCCGATCCCGGGCGGCGTGTCATGTCACGGGGACTTTATCCACCCGTTCGGCGGCGCGTCGATTCGCCGGACGCGGCCCGGTGTGATTGCCGGGAATCCCGTTCGAAATGCGGTCGCGCTGCCGGAGACCCTCCTGGTACAGGTGGCGTATGACGACAGAGTTGCGGATGTTGCAGCCGGACGAAGGAGACGCCTGGTACGGGAAGCTGGAGCGCGCCTTCGGCGAGGAGGAGACCGACGAGGAGCGGGCGCTGTGGCGGGAGCTGATGGAGCCCGGCCGCTCCCTCGCCGCGTGGGACGACGGCGAGATCGTCGGCACCGCGGGCGCCTTCTCCTTCGGCGTGACGGTGCCGGGCGGCGCGTCCGTACCCGCCGCCGGCGTGACGATGGTCAGCGTGCAGCCGACGCACCGCCGCCGCGGGGTGCTGACCGCGATGATGCGGCGGCAGCTGGACGACGTACGGGAGCGGGGCGAGCCGCTGGCGATGCTGACGGCGTCGGAGTCCGCGATTTACGGGCGGTTCGGGTACGGCGCGGCCACACAGGAGATGCGGATCAAGGCCGACACCACCCGGGTGGCCCCTGCTGCCCTGCCCGGTTGTGACGACGTACGGCTGCGGCTGAGGGAGCCGGACGAGGCGCTGGCGGCGTGCGAGGCGGTCTACGCGCGCACGATCGCCGGGCGCGCCGGGATGCTGGCGCGGCAGCCGGGCTGGGAGCGGATGGTGATCCTCGACCCGGAGGACGACCGCGACGACGACGAGGGGCCGCTGCAGTGCGTGGTGGCCGAGTCCGGCGGCGAGGTGGCCGGCTACGCCCGGTACTCCGTGGTGAGCGACTGGGCCGAGGCGGGTCCGCAGGGCACGGTCCGGGTGTGGGACCTGGCCGCGCCGGATCCGGTGGTGGGCGCGGCGCTGTGGCGCTACCTCTTCGGCATCGACCTGACGACGTGGGTGACGGCGCGCAATCTTCCGGTGGACGATCCGCTGCTGCATCTCGTCGCGGACATGCGGCGGTGTCTGATCGGGCTGCGGGAGGCGGCGTTCGTCCGGCCGGTGGAGCTGGGCGCGGCGCTGTCGGCGCGGACGTACCAGCGGCCGGTGGACGTGGTGCTGGACGTGGCCGATCCGTTCTGCCCGTGGAACGAGGGCCGCTGGCGGCTGTCCGGCGACGGCTCCGGCGCGCTCTGCGAGCGGACCGCCGACCCCGCCGACCTGGCGCTCTCCGTACGGGAGCTGGGCTCGGCGTACCTGGGCGGCTTCACGCTGTCGGCGATGGCGGGGGCCGGGCGGGTGCGGGAGCTGCGGCCGGGTGCGCTGGCGGCGGCGTCGGTGGCGTTCGGCTCGGACGTCGCGCCGTGGCTGCCGCACGAGTTCTGACGGAGGGACGGCGGGCTTCCCGGCGCGTGTGCCGGGACGGCGGCTTCCCGGCGCGTGTGCCGCGCCGGGGGCCGGGCGTCCGCCGCGCTCAGCCGCCGTGTGCCGGCTGGCAGCGAGGGCACCAGAAGAGGTTGCGGGACGCCAGGTCGGCGGTGCGGATCTCGGTGGTGCACAGGTGGCAGGGCTGGTGGGCGCGGCGGTAGACGTACACCTCACCGCCGTGGTCGTCGACGCGCGGCGGGCGGCCCATCGCCTCGGGCAGATGCTCGGGCCGGACGGTGTCGATCCGGTTGTGCCGGACGCCCTCGCGCATCAGGGCGACGAGATCGGCCCAGATCGCGTCCCAGTCGTCGCGGGCGAGGGACCGGCCCGGGAGGTAGGGGTCGATGCCGCGGCGGAAGAGGACCTCGGCGCGGTAGACGTTGCCGACGCCCGCGACGACCTTCTGGTCCAGCAGGAGCGCGGCGACGGTGGTGCGGCTGCGGGAGATGCGGCGCCAGGCCCGTTCGCCGTCGTCGTCGCCGCGCAGCGGGTCGGGGCCGAGGCGGTCGTGTATCGCCTGCTTCCCGGCGTCGGTGATCAGCTCGCAGGCGGTGGGTCCGCGCAGGTCGGCGTGGTGGTCGCCGGTGGCGAGGCGGAGCCGGACGGTGTCGGCGGCGGGCGGCGCTGGGGCGGTGCCGAAGCCGAGCTTGCCGAAGAGGCCGAGGTGGATGTGGATCCAGCCGGCGGGTCCGAAGCCGAGGAAGAGGTGCTTGCCGTGGGCCTCCGCGCACTCCAGGACCCGGCCGTCGACGAGGGCCGCGCCGGCCGCGAACCGGCCCTGCGGGCTGCTCACGCGGACCCTCTCGCCCACGAAACGCTCGTGGTGGTCGAGGGCGAGGCGGTGGATGGTGTGCCCCTCGGGCATGCGGTGCGTCCTTCAGGTGTGGGTGCGCCCGCTCCCCCGGCGGCCGGGGGAGCGGGCGGCGTCGGGCTCGCGGGCGGTCAGCCCTGCGGGTGGTGGGCCGGGATCGGGGGAAGTTCGCCAGTGGTCTCGTACGCCGAGAGCATCTCGATGCGGCGGGTGTGACGCGCTTCGCCGGAGTACGGCGTGGCGAGGAAAATCTCCACGAAACGGGTGGCCTCTTCAAGGGTATGCATCCGGCCACCGATGGAAATCACGTTTGCGTCGTTGTGCTCGCGGCCCAGCTTCGCGGTCTCCTCGCTCCAGGCGAGTGCGGCCCGCACGCCCTTGACCTTGTTGGCGGCGATCTGCTCACCGTTGCCGGAGCCGCCGATCACGATGCCGAGGGCGTCGGCGTCGGCCGCCGTCCGCTCAGCTGCACGGAGGCAGAACGGGGGGTAGTCGTCCTGGGCGTCGTAGAGGTGGGGACCACAGTCGACGGGCTCGTGGCCGTGGGCCTTGAGCCAGTCGACGAGGTGGTTCTTGAGGTCGAAACCGGCATGGTCGGAGCCGAGATACACGCGCATGGCATGAGTGTGGCATGCGGAATGCGGCTCTGTGGCGCCGGGTCTTCGTACATATGGCGGGAAGGTTTCAGCCACTCTTCATACAGCTGAACAGGAACGACAACGATCCGGAGTCGGATCTTCCTAAGCGGTCGGTACCGACTGTCTAATGCGGGGACTCGAAACCGAGAACCACTGAAGGACGGTGCACATGGGCACGCACCCGCCTACCACGGACGGGCTTCAGGCAGGACTCAAGAACCGGCATCTGTCGATGATCGCCATCGGTGGCGTCATCGGAGCCGGACTGTTCGTCGGGTCCGGCGCCGGTATCAAGGCCGCCGGACCGGGCATTCTCCTCTCTTACGCACTGACCGGACTTCTGGTCGTGCTCGTCATGCGGATGCTGGGTGAGATGGCCGCGGCCTCCCCCACGTCCGGTTCGTTCTCCGCTTACGCGGACCGTGCGCTCGGCCGCTGGGCCGGGTTCACCATCGGCTGGCTGTACTGGTTCTTCTGGTCGGTCGTGCTGGCTGTCGAGGCGACCGCGGCTGCCGCGATCTTGACCAATTGGGTCCCCGCCGTCCCGCAGTGGGCGTGGGCACTGTTGGTCATGATCGTGCTGACCGGTACCAACCTGATCTCCGTCAGCTCGTTCGGCGAGTTCGAGTTCTGGTTCGCCGGTATCAAGGTCGTCGCGATCATCGTCTTCATCATCGTCGGCGCGCTGGCGATATTCGGTCTGCCCCCGGGCGACCACGCGGTCGGTCTGACCAACTTCACCGGTCAGGGCGGGTTCCTGCCGAACGGTCCGGGCGCGATCCTCTCCGGCATGCTGCTGGTGGTCTTCTCCTTCATGGGCAGTGAGATCGTCACGCTGGCGGCCAGCGAGTCGCCGAACCCGGTGAAGGCCGTGCGGCAGGCCGTCAACAGCGTCATCTGGCGGATCGCGCTCTTCTACCTCGGCTCGATCGCGGTCATCGTGACGCTGCTGCCGTGGAACGACCCGAAGCTGGACGCGAGCCCGTACGTGGCCGTGCTGGAGTCGCTGAAGATCCCGTACGCGGGCACCGTGATGGACATCGTGGTGCTGACGGCGGTGCTGTCCTGTCTCAACTCGGGTCTGTACACCGCGTCCCGGATGGCGTTCTCGCTGGGTGAGCGCGGTGACGCGCCGAAGTCCTTCGCGAAGCTGAACAAGGGCGGCGTGCCGTCCGTGGCGATCTGGGCGTCGGTGGCCTTCGGCTTCGTCGCGACGATCTTCAGCTACACCTCGCCGGACACCATCTTCCAGTTCCTGCTCAACTCCTCGGGCGCGGTCGCGCTCTTCGTGTGGCTGGTCATCTGCTTCTCGCAGCTGCGGATGCGCAAGGTCATCGAGAAGGAGATGCCGGAGCGGCTGACGGTCCGGATGTGGATGTACCCGTGGCTGACCTACGCGACGATCGCGCTGATCCTCTTCGTCGTGGGCTACATGTTCTACGACCCGGACGGCCGTAAGCAGATGGTGCTGTCCGTCGTCGCCGCGGTGGTCGTCCTGGCCATCGGTCTGATCCTGGACCGGCGCCGTCCCCGCGAGGCCGCCGCCGGCGCACCGGCGCAGGCCGTGGGCGACGGGGCCGCGGAGGCCGCCCCCGAGCCGGCCGCGGACCGCGCGTAGCCACCGGGAGCGCACGGACACCGGAACGGGCCGGGCCCCGCAGTCACCTGTCAGGTGGGTGCGGGGCCCGGCCCGTTCCGTGGTGCCGGGGCCGGCGGGTCTCCCCCGGGCCCGGCCCCGTACGCGAGGCCGGGTCAGCCGCGGCGGCCGGCCAGTTTCCAGGCGGTGGGCAGGGCGCCCATCGCCAGGGCCGCCTTGAGGACGTCGCCGATGAGGAACGGCACCATGCCGACGGCGAGCGCCTGGCCGAAGGAGATGCCGGTGCTCAGCGCGAGGTAGGGGACGCCGACGGCGTAGATCACCGCGAGGCCGGCGGCCATCGTGCCGGCGGTGCGCAGCGCGCCGCGGTCGCCGCCGCGGCGGGCCAGCGCGCCGACGACGACGGAGGCGAGCAGCATGCCCAGGACGTAGCCGAAGGTGGCGCCGCCGGGACCGGACTTGCCCTCGGCGAACCACGGGACGCCCGCCATGCCGACCGCCGCGTACAGGGCGAGGGAGGCGAGGCCGCGGCGGGCGCCGAGGGCGGTGCCCACCAGGAGCGCGGCGAAGGTCTGGCCGGTCACCGGCACCGGGGAGCCCGGTATCGGCAGGGCGAGCTGGGCGGCGACGCCGGTCAGGACGGCGCCCCCCGCGACCAGCGCGGCGTCACGGACGCGGGCGCGGGTGGCGGTGGCGGCGGGCAGCAGGTCGGCGAGGACCGCACCGGGACGGGTGAGAGCTGCAGTGCTCATCAGGACTCCGCGAAGGTCGGAAGGGATACGGACAGGTCGGACCCGATGGACGTTAGTCCAGCGGAGCCACCGCGATCATCGTGTGGCGGCGACAAAGCGGCGCCGGGTGGCTTGGAGAGTTCCGAACAACCCCTACCCGTGCCCGGCACCGCCGTCCCCTGGGTCTTTTCGCAGGTCACGTGATGCTCGTCACCAAGCGGGCAGTGGACGCCGGAGCATTTTGCGGCGGTCGCCGGGGCGAGGAAACTGAGGTGGTCCACAGGCCACGCCGTCCGCGGGGCCCCGCACCGCGCGAGAGTGACGAGCCATGCCTGACGCACCGACCCCCTCCGGGACACCGCCGCTCGGAGAGGGCGCCGGCGAGCGGGAGCCCCTTTCCGGCGGGCTCAAGCAGCGCCATCTGACGATGCTGGGCCTGGGCGGGGTGATCGGCGCCGGGCTCTTCGTCGGCTCCGGCGCGGGGATCGCGGTGGCCGGGCCCGGCATCACGGTCTCGTACCTGATCGCGGGCGCGCTGGCGATGCTGATCATGCGGATGCTGGGCGAGATGTCGGCGGCGATGCCGGCGTCCGGGGCGTTCTCGGTGCACGCGGAGCGGGCCCTGGGCCGCTGGGCCGGGTTCAGCGTCGGCTGGCTGTACTGGTTCCTGCTGGTCGTGGTGCTGGCCGTGGAGGCGACGGGCGCGGCGCAGATCGCGCACGGCTGGGTGCCTGCGGTGCCGCAGTGGGGCTGGGTGCTGCTCTTCATGGTGGTGTTCACCGGCGCCAACCTCGCGGCGGTGAAGAACTTCGGTGAGTTCGAGTTCTGGTTCGCCACGCTGAAGGTCACCGCGATCGTGCTGTTTTTGGTGCTGGGCCTGCTGGCGGTCTTCGGGGTGCTGCCGGACACCGAGCCGGTGGGCCTGGCCAATCTGACCGGGCAGGGCGGCTTCCTGCCGCGCGGCTGGTCCGGGGTGGTCTCCGGGGTGCTGGCGGTGGTGTTCGCGTTCGGCGGTCTGGAGGTCGTGACGATCGCCGCCGCCGAGTCGGACGACCCGGCGCGGGCGGTGGGCCGTGCGGTGCGCAGCGCGGTGTGGCGCATCCTCTTCTTCTACGTCGGCTCGATGCTGGTGATCGTCACGCTGCTGCCGTGGTCGAAGCTGGTGCCGGGGCAGAGCCCGTACGTCGCGGTGCTCGACCACATCGGGATTCCGGGCGCCGGGCTGATCATGAACATCGTGGTCTTCGTGGCGCTGCTGTCGGCGCTCAACGCCAATCTCTACGGCGCGTCCCGGATGGTCTTCTCGCTCGCCGAGCGGGGCGAGGCACCGCGCGGGCTGCTGAAGGTGGCGGGCGGCGGGGTGCCGCGGCGGGCGGTGCTGGCGTCGGTGGCGTTCGGCTTCGTGTCGGTGCTGCTGAACCTCAAGTGGCCGGATTCGGTTTTCCTCTATCTGCTCAACGCGGTCGGCGCGGTGCTGCTCTTCGTCTGGGCGCTGATCGCCGTCTCGCAGCTGCGGCTGCGGCGCCGTATCGAGCGGGAGGCGCCCGGGAAGCTGACCCTGCGGATGTGGGCGTTCCCCTATCTGACCTGGGCGGCGCTGGCCGGGATGGCGGCGGTGCTGGTGCTGATGCTGACCGACGCCACCGCCCGGCCGCAGTTGCTGTGGTCGGCGGGGGCCACCGCGCTGGTCCTGTTGGTCGCCGGTGCCCGGGAAGTACGCGACCGGACAACCCGGCGCTGAAGCGAGTTGTCCCGCGATGGCGGGGCTTGTGGTGGCATACCACGATGACCTGGACACGTACGGTCACGATCGCGTCTGAATACCGAACATTCGCTGCATGCCTGTTGCCCTGAGCGGACACCGACGCCCAAACTGAGCGCGCTTCACCGAGGACCCCTCGTTCACGCCATGCGCAGGGCTGTATTCCTGCCGTCGCGGGCGGGGGGCCGGGGGTCGGCGGCGGAGGCGTACTGGTCGCAGCCCCGGGAGAACGCAGGTTCCGCTCCGCTCTCACCACTGGGACAGGTACGACATGAATCGGATATCCCCGTCCGCCGCGACCGCGCGTGAGCGGTCCGACGCGGGCCAGGGAGGCGACGGCGGCGGCACGCTGTCCAACGGCCTCAAGCAGCGCCATCTGTCGATGATCGCCCTGGGCGGGGTGATCGGCGCGGGGCTCTTCGTCGGCTCCGGTGCGGGCATCGCCGCCGCCGGGCCGTCGATCGTCCTGGCCTACGCGGTCTCCGGCGCGCTGGTGATGCTGATCATGCGGATGCTGGGCGAGATGGCCGCGGCCAACCCGGCGTCCGGTTCCTTCTCCGTGCACGCCGGGCGGTCGATCGGGCCGTGGGCGGGGTTCACCGCCGGCTGGATGTTCACCGCGCTTTTGTGTGTGGCGGTGGCCGCCGAGGCGATCGGCGCGGCGGGCATCATGACGCAGTGGTTCCCGGGCACCCGGACGTGGATGTGGGTGCTGCTCTTCATGGTGATCTTCTGCGGCGCCAACCTCGCGGCGGTCAGCAACTTCGGTGAGTTCGAGTTCTGGTTCGCCGCGCTGAAGGTCGCCGCGATCGGCATCTTCCTCATCCTGGGCCTGCTGGCGATCTTCGGCGTACTGCCGGGCACCGCCGCGCCGGGCGCCTCCCACCTCACCGGCGACGGCGGCTTCCTGCCCAAGGGCGTCGACGGGCTGATGGTCGGCCTGCTGGCGTCGGTCTTCGCGTACGGCGGTCTGGAGACGGTGACGATCGCCGCCGCCGAGTCGAAGGACCCGGTGCGCGGGGTGGCACGGGCGGTGCGGACCGCGATGTGGCGGATCGCCCTCTTCTACGTCGGCTCGATGGCGATCATCGTCACCGTCATCCCGTGGAACGAGCCGTCCATCCTCAAGAGCGGCCCGTACGTCGCGGTCCTGGACTACCTGGACATCCCGGCGGCCGGGCAGATCATGAACGTGGTCATCCTGGTGGCGCTGCTGTCCGCGATGAACGCCAACATCTACGGCTCGTCCCGGATGGCGTTCTCGCTGACCTCGCGCGGACAGGGCCCGGCGTTCCTGCGCAAAGTCAGCGGCGGGGTGCCGCGCCGCGCGGTGGTGCTGTGCTCGGCGTTCGGTTTCCTCGCGGTGCTCTTCAGCTTCTGGTGGCCGACGACGGTCTTCCAGTGGCTGCTGAACATGGTCGGCGCCGCGGTGCTGGTGGTGTGGGGCTTCATCGCCGTCGCGCAGCTGCGGATGCGCCGGCAGCTGGAGCGGGAGGCTCCGGAGAAGCTGGTCGTGAAGATGTGGGCGTTCCCGTTCCTGACGTGGGTGGCGCTGGCCGGTATCGCGGCGGTGCTGCTGCTGATGCTGCGCGACGGTGACCAGCGCGTCCAGCTGCTGTTCACCGGCGGGTTCGCGGTGGTGCTGGCGGTGATCGGGCTGCTGCGGTCGAAGCTGGGCCGGACTCCCGTGGAGGGCAACGGGCCGGCGGCCGGCTGATCCGGGCGCACGCACCGCACGAGGCGGGGCGGGACTCCTACCGGGGTCCCGCCCCGCCTCCGTCTTTGGTACCAGGCAGGCCGCCCTTACCGGGCCGGTGATCACCGCTGCTGGTAGCGTGGCGACCGTTCTTGCACACCAATTGCAATAGCTCCCTGTTGCAATAAGAAGGCGTAAGCAGTTGGAGAGGCTGGGCACATGGCGACCTACACCCTTCCGGAACTCCCCTACGACTACTCGGCGCTGGCCCCGGTCATCAGCCCCGAGATCATCGAGCTGCACCACGACAAGCACCACGCGGCCTACGTGAAGGGTGCGAACGACACCCTGGAGCAGCTCGCCGAGGCCCGCGACAAGGAGCAGTGGGGCGGCATCAACGGGCTGGAGAAGAACCTCGCGTTCCACCTCTCCGGGCACATCCTGCACAGCATCTACTGGCACAACATGAGCGGCGACGGCGGCGGCGAGCCCGACGCCAAGGACGGCGTGGGTGAACTGGCCGACGCCATCGCCGAGAGCTTCGGCTCGTACGCCGGTTTCAAGGCGCAGCTGACGAAGGCCGCCGCCACCACGCAGGGCTCCGGCTGGGGCGTGCTCGCCTACGAGCCGGTCAGCGGCCGGCTGATCGTCGAGCAGATCTACGACCACCAGGGCAACGTCGGCCAGGGCTCGGTGCCGATCCTGGTCTTCGACGCCTGGGAGCACGCCTTCTACCTGCAGTACAAGAACCAGAAGGTCGACTTCATCGAGGCGATGTGGCAGGTCGTCAACTGGCAGGACGTGGCCAAGCGCTACACCGCCGCCAAGGAGCGCGCCAACACGCTGCTGCTGGCGCCGTGACACCCCTCATGCGTCCTGCCTCGTGATCGTCTTCTCAACCTTCACCCGGCAGGCGGAAGAACGGCAGGGCCCCGCGAGGACGTGACTCGCGGGGCCCTGCCCATACCCGGGACGGGGCCCGGGGCGGCAGGTCACCGCCCCGGGCCCCGCCGGCGTCAGTCGAAGACCGGACCGGCCGTACGGGTCCGCTTGATCTCGTAGAAGCCCGGGATGGAGGCGACCATCAGGGTGCCGTCCCACAGCTTGGCGGCCTCCTCGCCCTTGGGGGCGGGGGTGACGACCGGGCCGAAGAACGCGATCTGCTCGCCGTCCGCGCCGGGCACCGCGATGACGGGCGTGCCGACCTCCTGGCCGACCAGCTCGATACCCGCCTTGTGGGAGGCGCGCAGCTCGGTGTCGTACGCGTCGGAGTCGGCGGCGTCGATCAGGTCGGCCGGCAGCCCGGCGTCGGCGAGGGCCGCCACGATCGCGGCGCGGTCCCGGCCCATGCCCTCGTTGTGCATACGGGTGCCCAGGGCGGTGTAGAGGGGGCCGAGGACCTTGCTGCCGAAGCGCTGCTCGGCGGCGATGCAGACCCGCACCGGGCCCCAGCCGCTGCCGCCGGGCCGCATCGCCTCGGCGTACTCCGGCGGGAGGTCGTCGAGACGCTTCTCGTTGAGCACGGCCAGGCTCATGACGTGCCAGCGGACCTCGATGGGGCGGAGCTTCTCGACCTCCAGGATCCAACGGGACGTCATCCAGGCCCAGGGGCACAGCGGATCGAACCAGAAGTCGGCGGGGGTCTTCGCGGTGTCGGACACGTGCTCTCCTCGTGTGCGGTGGACGCCGGACGTACGCCGGCCGGCGCCCGCTTCAACAGAGAGCCGGCGTGCCATGATTCCCGTGTCGGGCCGGTGAACGACGGAACCGGAAGAAGACGGCGAAGACGAAGAGGACGAAGGAGTCACAGCGTGCCAGGTGAGAATCTGTCCCGGGACGAGGCCCACGAGCGCGGACGGCTGCTGAGCGTCGACGGGTACGACGTGGCGCTGGACGTCCGGTCGGCGGTGAGGGGAGAGGAAACCTTCCGCTCGCTGACCACGATCCGCTTCCGCTGCGCCGAGCCGGGCGCCACCACCTTCGCGGACCTGGTGGCCCCGTCGGTGACGTCGGTGACCCTCAACGGCACCGTCCTCGACCCGTCGGCGGTCTTCGACGGCGCCCGCATCACGCTGGCCTCTCTGGCGGCGGAGAACACCCTGACCGTCGACGCGCAGTGCGCCTACAGCCGCACCGGCGAGGGCCTGCACCGCTTCGTGGACCCCGAGGACGGCGAGGTCTACCTCTACACGCAGTACGAACCGGCCGACGCCCGCCGGGTCTTCGCGAACTTCGAACAGCCCGACCTCAAGGCACCGTTCACCTTCGAGGTGACCGCGCCCGAGGAGTGGCTGGTCCTCAGCAACGGCGCCGAGGAGGGCGAGCCGTCCGGCGGCCGTCACCGCTTCGCGACGACGCGGCCGATCTCCACGTACATCACCGCCGTGGTCGCCGGTCCGTACCACTACGTGAGCGACAGCTACCGGCGGACGTTCGAGGACGGCACGGAGCTGGACATCCCGCTGGGCGCGCTCTGCCGCAAGGGGCTGGCCAGGCATTTCGACGCGGACGACATCTTCACCGTCACCAAGCAGGGCCTGGACTTCTTCCACGACCACTTCGACTACCCGTACCCGTTCGGCAAGTACGACCAGGCGTTCGTCCCGGAGTACAACATCGGGGCGATGGAGAACCCGGGCTGTGTGACGTTCCGCGAGGAGTTCGTCTTCCGCGGCAAGGTCACCGAGGCGGCGTACGAGCGGCGGGCCAACGTCATCCTGCACGAGATGGCGCACATGTGGTTCGGCGACCTCGTCACCATGGAGTGGTGGGACGACCTGTGGCTCAAGGAGTCCTTCGCGGACTACATGGGCGCCCTGGCGCTGGCGGAGGCGACGCGCTTCACCGACAGCTGGATCACCTTCGCCAACCACCGCAAGGCGTGGGCCTACCGCGCCGACCAGCTGCCCTCCACCCACCCGGTCACCGCCGACATCCGGGACCTGGAGGACGCCAAGCTCAACTTCGACGGCATCACGTACGCCAAGGGCGCCTCCGTCCTCAAGCAGCTGGTGGCGTACGCGGGCCGGGACGCCTTCCTGGAGGGCGCCCGCCGCTACTTCAAGCGGCACGCCTACGGCAACACCCGGCTGAGCGATCTGCTGTCCGTGCTGGAGGAGACCTCCGGCCGCGACATGACCGCCTGGTCGCGCGCCTGGCTCCAGACCGCCGGGGTCAACGCGCTGACCCCGCAGGTCACCTATGACGCGCAGGACCGCATCACCGAGCTGAGCGTGCTCCAGGAGGCCGCCGCCTCCCACCCGGAGCTGCGCCCGCACCGGGTGGCCGTGGGCCTCTACCGGCGCCAGGACGCCGACGGCTCGCTGGTCCGCTACGCCCGCGCCGAGGCCGACGTCACCGGCCCGCGCACCGTCGTCACCGAGCTGGCGGGCGCCGAGCGGCCCGAGCTGATCCTCGTCAACGACGACGATCTGACGTACGGCAAGACCCGCTTCGACGAGGGCTCGCTCGACACCCTCCGGGCCCACCTGGGCGACCTCACCGACCCGATGGCCCGCGCCCTGTGCTGGGCGGCGGTGTGGGGGCTGACCCGCGACGGGCTGATGCCGGCCCGCGACTACCTGGACCTGGTGCTGCGGTTCGCCGGGCGGGAGAGCGACATCGGCGTGCTCCAGACGCTGCACGCGCAGGCGCAGGGGGCGCTGGAGTCGTACACCGCGCCGGAGCACCGGGAGGCGGCGGCCCGGGAGCTGGCCGAGGGCGCGCTGCACGAACTGCGGCTCGCGGCGCCCGGCAGCGACCACCAGCTCGCCTGGGCCCGGCACTTCGCCGCGGTCGCCGACCGGCCGTCCGACCTCCAGCTGCTGCGGGGTCTGCTGGACGGCACCGCGCGGATCGACGGGCTCGACGTGGACCAGGAGCTGCGCTGGGCGTTCCTGGTGGCGCTGGCGTCGAAGGACGCGGCCGACGCCGCCGCCGTGGACGCGGAGCTGTCCCGTGACGACACCGCGTCCGGCAAGCGGCACCAGGTGCGCTGCCTGGCCGCCCGCCCGGACGCCGGGGTGAAGGCGCGGGCGTGGGCGGACGTGGTGGAGTCGGACACCCTGTCCAACGCGCTGGTGGAGGCCACCATCAGCGGTTTCGCCCGGCCCGGCCAGTCCGCTCTGCTGGCGCCGTACGCCGAGCGGTACTTCGCCGCGATCGAGCGGATCTGGCAGGAGCGGTCGATCGAGATCGCGATGGCCGTCGTCCGCGGCCTGTTCCCGTTCTGGCAGCTGGAGCAGGCCACGCTGGACGCCACCGACGCCTGGCTGACCGGGCGCGCCGACGCCGCGCCCGCCCTGCGCCGCCTGGTGTCGGAGCAGCGCGACGACCTGGCCCGCGCGCTGCGGGCCCGCGCGTGCGACGCGGCGGCGGGGGCACGGGGCTGACGGCCACGGCCCGGCGCCCCGCGGTCTCGAGGCGCCGGGCGCGGGGGCCGGGGCGCGGCCGGGCGGGCGGGGCGCCGGGGCGCGGCCGGGCGGGAAGGAGGTCGGGGCGCGGCCGGGCGGGAAGGGGGTCGGTCCAGGCGTGCGGCTCACGGCCGGGCGGACGGCTCACGGCCCGGCCCCGCCCGGCCCTGGCCCGGCCCCGCCCGGCCCTGGCCCGGCCCCGCCCGGTCCGAAACCGGCCCTGGCCCGGCCCCGTCCTGCTGCGGCGAACCCCCGCGCTCCGGAACGGAGTTGTCCGCTTCCTGCCACAGATGTGTAACAACGGTGAACCTGCGCCCCGCGCGCGGGAAAGTGCCCCGCATGACCCAGGACACCCCGCTCTCCCCGCTCCCCCGTGCCGACGGCAGCCGCTGCCTTCTGGTCACCGCGCACCGGTTGCGCGAGCGGGGCGTCACGGCCGCCGAGACCGCCGGCCGCTGCCGCCCCGGCGGCCCCTGGCGTGAGGTGCTGCCCGGCGTGTATCTGCTCCGCCCGGATCCGCCGTCCACCGAGGAGCGGCTGCGCGCCGCCGTGCTGTACGCGGCGGAGCGCGGCCCCTCGGTCCCGTACCAGGGCGGCGGGGTGCGTCCGGAGGCGCGGGCGATGCTGACCGGTCCGGCGGCGCTGGCGCTGCACGGCGTCACCGCCGCTCCCCCGCTGCCGTCGCTCAACCGGCTGCACGTCCTGGTGGGCCGCGGGCGGCGGCTGCGCTCGGCCGGTTTCGTGCGGGTCGTACGCTCCGCGGAGCTGCCCGGGGCCGAGGAGATCGACGGGCTGCCGGTGGCGCCGGTGGCGCGGGCGCTGGCCGACACGGTGGCGACGCAGACCGACGCGGCGGCCGTGCGCCATCTGCTGACGGAGGCGGTCCGGGACGGGCACACCGAGGCGGCCACCGTCGTCGGCGAACTGCGCCGGGCCCACCTGGCCGCCCGCCCGGAGGTGGTGGACACCGTGACGCTGCTGCTGGCCGGGGACCGCTCCCGCGCCGAGGACCGGCTCTACGCGCTGGTCCGTGACCACCGGCTGCCCGACCCGCTGTGGAACGTCGGCCTGCGGCTGCCGGACGGCCCGCACCTGGGCGGTGTGGACGCCTACTGGCCCGCCGAGGCGGTCGCGGTGGAGATCGACACGGCACCGGCCGACGGCGACGGCACCCTCCCCGGCCCGGCCTGGTCCCGTAAACGCGCGCTCCTGGAACGGCTGGGCATCACGGTGGTCCGCTGCACCCCCGACGGTCTGCGCCACGCCCCGCGCGAACAGGCCGTCGTCCTCCGGACCGCCCTGATGGCGGCGGTGGACCGGGATCCGGCGGAGCCGGTGGTGATCGCCCCGCGGTAGGGCGGGGGCCGTCGGCGGACCGGGCGGACGGAGCCCAGAACGCGTGGGAGACCGCCTCGGCCCCGCACCGCCCGGCGCCGGACCGGTCAGGCCCCGCACCGCCCCGTACCGGGCCGCGCCCGGCGTCGTGGCCGACCCGCGGCGCACCGCCTCGGGAACCGGCCCCGGGCGCCTCACCGCCGCCGCAGGACCAGTTCCAGGTTGCGGTCGGTGGCCTCGCCGGCCAGGTCCTTCCGGGCCTTGGGGGCGTTGGCGGCCAGTTCGCGGTAGAGGGCGGCCAGGCCGGTCTGCGAGAGGTCGGCGGGGGCGGCGCGGTGCGGGGCGGCGGATTCGACGAGGGTGGTGAAGAGCGACAGCGTGCCGTCGTGGTTGTCGGTCAGCTCGATGACCCGGGCCAGCTGCGGGAAGTCGATGTGGGAGGCGGTGGAGACCTCCCAGAAACCCGGGTGGGCGATGACCTCGTTCCGGTGGGTGTGGCCGTTGATCCAGGCGACGACGGAAGGGTGCGCGGAGAGCAGCGCGGCCAGTTCGGTGCCGGTGTGCCGCTTCTCGCGGGGGCGGGCCGGGTCGGGGCGGGTGTTGTCCATCGTCGCGGAGGTGTGGTGGCTGAAGACCAGCACGTGCCGGGCGCCGCCGCGCTCGTTCTCCGCCAGCGTCCGGCGCAGCCAGGCGAACTGCGCCGCACCGACGGAACCGGTGTAGTGCCCGGCCGGGTCGGTGGTGTCGAGGCTGATACCGAGGACGTCGTCGGCGACCGGGAAGGTGTAGTACAGGCGGCCGTCGTCGAGGTGGTCCGCGGTGTAGCCGTGGCCGTGCGGGCCGGGGCCGGTGTGCGCCGGGTCGAGGTGGGCGCGCAGGTACTCGGCGCGGGTGAAGGGCGCGCGCCGCGGGTCCGCGGTGACGTGCCGGGCCTTCTTCGCCTGGGAGCGCAGCAGCTCCTTGAAGTCCTCACCGCGCGGATCGAGGCCCTTGCGGACGGCCTTCCAGACCTGCGCGGCACGGTCGGCGGGGAGCGTCTCCAGCTTGCGGTCACCGGTGGCGACGGCGGTGAAGAACGGGTCCCCGGGCGCGTAGCAGCCGCCGGGCAGCTGGTCGTGGTTGCCGACGGTGGAGTACCACGGCATCCGCAGGCCGGGGCTGTGGACGGGGCGGATCGCCGCGTCGAGAAAGCCGTCGATACGGGGGAAGCCGAGGCGTTTGTCGGCGTCGCGCAGGGCGCTGCCGGGCTGCCAGTACAGGGGCAGTCCGCTGTCCTGGACGCCCTCGTAGCGGCGCGGGTCGCCGGAGTTCGGGGTGATCCGGCCGCCGCTCATCGCGGTGAGGAACCACTCCAGCTCCAGGCGGGAGTTGTTGTCGGTGTTGTCACCGGTGGTCATCACGAAGGCGAGGGGCGCGCCGGTCGCCGGTCCGCCGGGCAGCGCGTTGACCCGCTCGATCAGCGAGACGACACCGGCGACGGAGAGCGCCTCCTGCGGCCGCCAGGCGCTGGCCGTCTCGGCGCGCAGGTACTCGTACCGCAGCGGACTCTGCACATCGACCAGGTGCAGGTCGGTGAAGTGCACGAACGAGGCGAGGGCGGTGCGGCGCCCGGCGCGCCCGGCGTGGGCGGGGGCCAGCTCGGTGCGGACCAGCCGCCGCCAGCCGGGGCCGTCGCCGAGGTGCCGGTAGCCGCCGGAGCCGTGCGGGGTGGCGACGGAGGTGAGGGTGGTGCCCCGGGTGTACGGGGTGCCGGGCGCCGGCGGTGCGTCGACGGGGGCGGGCGCCACGGGGGCGGCGCCGTCCGGCGGGGTGGCGGCAGCGGCGGGCCGGTCGCCGCCGCCGAAGGCGAGGCCGAGACCGGCGGCGGCGCCGACCGCGCCGGTCGCGGCGAGGAAGGCGCGGCGGTCGAGGGCGGAGGCGGCGGACCGTGTGCGGGACATGCGCGGACTCCCCGGTTGCGTACGCGTAGGTGGCCGGGCAGCTCAACTGCCCGCTCACCGGGGATGTTTGGCAGCGGGGGTGTCGTCGGCGTGAACGCCACCGCAACTCCGGTGGCCCATCACCGCACAGGGATCACCGCGCCGGCCCGCCCGCCGCGCGGCCCGGCCCGGCGCCGCGGGAGGACATCGTGACGCGGACCACGTACCGGCTGTGTACCGGCCACGTACCGGAACGGATTGGACAAGGCGACGGGGTTCACACACATGATGGACACACTTCTGAGCAGGTGTTCCCCGGAGCAGCACCGAGTCAGATCAGGAAAGGGAGTCCCATGAGGATCGGAATCGTCGGAGCCACCGGTCAGGTCGGTGGCGTGATGCGGGGCATTCTCGCCGAGCGGAAGTTCCCGGTCGAGCAGCTGCGCCTGTTCGCCTCGGCGCGGTCCGCGGGGCGCACGCTGCCCTGGCAGAACACCGAGATCACGATCGAGGACGCTGCCACCGCCGACTTCTCCGGCTTGGACATCGTGCTGTTCTCGGCGGGCGGGGCGACCTCCAAGGCGCTGGCGCCGAAGGTCGCGGACGCCGGCCCCGTCGTGATCGACAACTCCTCCGCCTGGCGCCGTGACCCCGAGGTCCCGCTGGTGGTCTCCGAGGTCAACCCCTCCGCCGTCACCGAGCGCCCCAAGGGCATCATCGCCAACCCGAACTGCACCACCATGGCCGCGATGCCGGTGCTGCGCCCGCTGCACGACGAGGCGGGTCTGGTGTCGCTGGTGGCCACCACCTACCAGGCGGTCTCCGGCAGCGGTCTCGCCGGTGTCCAGGAGCTGGACGGGCAGGTCCGCAAGGCGATCGAGCAGGACGCCACCCGCCTGACGCACGACGGCGCGGCCGTGGACTTCCCCGCGCCCGACAAGTACGTCCGCCCGATCGCGTTCAACGTGCTGCCGATGGCCGGCTCGATCGTCGACGACGGGCTGAACGAGACCGACGAGGAGCAGAAGCTCCGCCACGAGAGCCGCAAGATCCTCGGTATCCCGGAGCTGAAGGTCTCCGGCACCTGCGTGCGGGTCCCGGTCTTCACCGGCCACTCCCTCCAGCTCAACGCCCGCTTCGCGAGCCCGCTGAGCCCCGCCCGCGCCCAGGAGCTGCTGGCCGGCGCCCCCGGCGTCGCCCTCTCCGACGTCCCCACCCCGCTCCAGGCGGCCGGTGCGGACGTCTCCTTCGTGGGCCGGGTCCGCGAGGACGAGACGGCGGAGAACGGCCTGGCGCTGTTCGTCTCCGGCGACAATCTCCGCAAGGGCGCCGCCCTCAACGCCGTCCAGATCGCCGAACTGGTCGCGGCGGAGCTGCGGGGCTGAGCAGTCCCTCGCACGTCACGAGGCGCCCGCCGGGAGGTTTCCCGGCGGGCGCCTCGGTGCGTTTCCGGCACGATCCGTCACGCCCTGCTCACTCAGCGGGGCGCCCGGCCGTCTCTCCCGGGAAGCCGCTGGTGTCGATGGCGAACTTCCGGCCGTCGGCCAGCTCCATCTCGACCACGTCCCCGTACCGGTACGTGCTGCTCTTCTCGTACTGCGTGCCCGTCGCTCCCTCGTGCAGGGTGCACACGCGGGTGAACGGGTCGATGATCAGGTAGGTCTCGATACCGAAGCGGCTGTACTTGGCCACCTTCGTCACGTAATCGTTGGTGTCGGCCGCCGTCGAGACGACTTCGATGGCCGCCACGACGTCCATGTAGACGTAGCGCTTGCCACGCGGCTGGGCGTCGAGGTCGAGGATCGCGAGGTCCGGAGCCAGGGAGGTCTCTCCCGGGAAGTCGATGCCCACGTCGAAGACGAGGGGGACCTCCTCACCCAGCTCGCGTTCCGCCTGCCGGATCAGGCTGCGGATGGTGTTCGACCGGGTCGGGCTCTGCGGCGTCATGATCACCTTTCCGTCGATGATCTCAACGACGTAACCCTCGATATGGCTCTGTGCCTCGACATCCCGCCAGAGCCGGTCGAGAACCGCCATGGCCACCACCTCCTAGTGCCGACTGCCTCTTCGGCCACAGTACCCACCGCCTCTGACAATGCGGGCGTGGAAGGATGGCCGCACCCCGCAGACGAGGACTCTTACGAGGAGATGACCTGGTGCCTGGCACGAACCTGACCCGCGACGAGGCACAGCAGCGGGCGCGACTGCTGACCGTGGACGCGTACGAGATCGTTCTCGATCTCTCCGGCGCGCAGGAGGGCGGCACCTTCCGGTCCGTCACGACGGTGCGCTTCGACTGCGCCGAGGCGGGCGCCGAGAGCTTCATCGACCTGATCGCGCCGACCGTGCACGAGGTACACCTCAACGGCACCGAGCTGGACGTGGCCGAGGTCTTCGCCGACTCGCGGATCGCGCTGCCGTCCCTGCTCGCCGGGCGCAACGAGCTGACCGTCGTCGCCGACTGCGCGTACACCAACACCGGCGAGGGGCTGCACCGCTTCGTCGACCCGGTCGACCAGCAGGCGTACCTCTACACGCAGTTCGAGGTGCCGGACGCCCGCCGGGTGTTCGCCTCCTTCGAGCAGCCGGACCTGAAGGCGACGTTCACCTTCACCGTCACCGCGCCCGAGGGCTGGACGGTGATCTCCAACTCCCCGACGCCGGAGCCCGAGGGCACGGTCTGGAAGTTCGCGCCGACGCCGCGCATCTCGACGTACATCACCGCGCTGATCGCCGGTCCGTACCACAGCGTGCACAGCGCCTGGGAGGGCTCGGACGGGCGGAAGGTGCCGCTGGGGATCTACTGCCGGCCCTCGCTCGCCGAGCACCTGGACGCCGAGGAGATCTTCGACGTCACCCGGCAGGGCTTCGACTGGTTCCAGGCGAAGTTCGACTACGCCTACCCCTTCGCCAAGTACGACCAGCTCTTCGTGCCGGAGTTCAACGCCGGGGCGATGGAGAACGCGGGCGCGGTCACCATCCGCGACCAGTACGTCTTCCGCTCGAAGGTGACGGACGCGGCGTACGAGACGCGCGCCGAGACCATCCTGCACGAGCTGGCGCACATGTGGTTCGGCGACCTCGTCACCATGGAGTGGTGGAACGACCTGTGGCTGAACGAGTCGTTCGCCACCTACACCTCGATCGCCTGCCAGGCGTACGCGCCGGGCTCGAAGTGGCCGCACTCGTGGACGACGTTCGCCAACTCCATGAAGACCTGGGCCTACCGCCAGGACCAGCTGCCCTCGACGCACCCGATCATGGCCGACATCCGTGACCTGGACGACGTGCTGGTCAACTTCGACGGCATCACGTACGCCAAGGGCGCGTCCGTCCTCAAACAGCTCGTCGCGTACGTCGGCATGGACGAGTTCTTCCGGGGCGTGCAGGAGTACTTCAAGGCGCACGCCTTCGGCAACACCCGGCTGAGCGATCTGCTGGGCGCGCTGGAGAAGACCAGCGGGCGGGATCTGAAGACCTGGTCGAAGAAGTGGCTGGAGACCGCGGGGATCAACATCCTGCGGCCCGAGATCACCCTCGCCGCGGACTCCACCGTCGCCTCCTTCCAGGTGCGGCAGGAGGCCCCCGCGCTGCCCGTCGGCGCCACCGGCGAGCCGGTGCTGCGCCCGCACCGCATCGCGATCGGCTGCTACGACCTGCGCGACGGCAAGCTGGTCCGCACCGACCGCATCGAGCTGGACGTGGACGGTGAGCTGACCGACGTGCCGTTCCCGGCGGGCACCCGGCGGCCGGACGTCGTGCTCCTCAACGACGACGACCTCTCGTACGCCAAGGTCCGTCTCGACGAGGAGTCGCTGAAGGTCGTCACCGGCCACCTCGGCGACTTCACCGAGTCGCTGCCGCGGGCGCTGTGCTGGGCGTCGGCGTGGGACATGACCCGCGACGGCGAACTGCCCACCCGCGACTACCTGGCGCTGGTCCTCTCCGGCATCGGCAAGGAGTCGGACATCGGCGTCGTCCAGTCCCTGCACCGCCAGGTGCGGATGGCGCTGAGCATGTACGCGGACCCGGCGTGGCGTGAGACCGGTCTCGCGCAGTGGGCGGACGCGGCGCTGGAGCAGCTGCGAGCGGCGGCGCCGGGCAGCGACCACCAGCTGGCGTGGGCCCGCGCGTTCACCGCGGCGGCCCGCTCCGACGCCCACCTCGACCTGGTCCAGGCGCTGCTGGACGGCGCGGAGACGGTCGAGGGGCTGGAGATCGACACCGATCTGCGCTGGACGCTGCTGGGCCGGCTGGCGGCGACCGGCCGCGCCGGTGAGGAGGCCATCGCGGCGGAGCTGGAGCGCGACCGGACCTCGGCGGGTGAGCAGCACGCGGCGTCCGCGCGGGCGGCCCGGCCGACGGCGGAGGCGAAGGCCGCCGCGTGGGCGGCGGTCGTCGAGGCGGACACGCTGCCGAACGCCGTGCAGGAGGCCGTCATCGGCGGCTTCCAGCAGCACGACCAGGAGGAGCTGCTGGAGCCGTACGCCGCGAAGTACTTCGACGCGGTGAAGACGGTCTGGGAGGCGCGCAGCCACGAGATGGCGTCGCAGATCGCGATCGGGCTCTTCCCGGCGCTGCGGATCTCCCCGAAGACGCTGGAGGAGACCGACGCGTGGCTGGCGTCGGCGGAGCCGAGCGCGGCGCTGCGGCGGCTGGTCGTGGAGTCCCGCTCGGGCATCGAGCGCGCCCTGAAGGCCCGCGCGGCGGATGCGGCGGCCGGCTGACGGGCCGACGCGGGCGACCGACGGCTGAGGGCTGACGGCTGACGGCTGACGGCTGACGGCTGACGGCTGACGGCTGACGGTCGGCTCGTACACAGGCGGGGCGCCCGGGACCATCTGGTTCCGGGCGCCCCGTTTCCGTACGCGGCAGGCGGGCGGACTTCCGTACGCGGCGGCGGGCGGAGGGTGGCTGACCTGGCCTTACGGGGCCGGGGCCGGCCTCGGGGCGTCGGTGCCGGGCGGCGCAAGCGGGACCGGCGCACCCGGGGCCGCTCGGGCGGCGTCGGCGGCCGGGCGCCCCGGCCCCTCGTCCCGGCCCCTCGTCCCGGTCCCGTCCCGCCGTGCCCCGTCAGCCGCCGAGCGCCGTGAAGCGGTCGGTGAGGGCGGTGCGGCCGGCCTCGGTGAGGCTGCCGTGGACGCGCATCCGGGCGAGACCGCCGTCGGGGAAGACGTCGAGCCGGACGTGGGTGGCGGTGACCGTCCCGGGCAGCACGAAACGGTGCGGGGTGTCGGGCTGGAGCTTGGTGCGGGGCAGGATCTCGAACCAGGACGCCGCGTCCTCGGGGGTGCCGTCGCAGCCGTACAGCGCGGCCCAGCCCGCGGAGTTGCCCTTGAGGTAGGCGGTGTCGATCTCGACCGCGCGGATCTCGCCCTGGGCGGCGAGACGGAAGCGGACCCAGTCGTGGGTGCCCTTGACCCGGCGGCGGCGGTTCTCCCAGCCGTCGTCCATCTTGCGGGAGAGGTCGGGCCGGATGATCTGGGTGGGCGAGGAGTAGAAGCGGTCGGAGGCGTCCTCGACCGCGCCGCCGTTGAGGACCGACGCCAGGTCGACGGTGCCGAGGGCGGCCAGCCACGCCGGGTCGGGCACGACCTCGCCGTGGACCCGCAGCCGGGCGATGCCGCCGTCCGGGTGCTGCTTGAGGCGCAGATGCGTGAAGCGGCGCTCGGCGGTGACCTCGAAGCCGTTGGCGGCGTGGCCGCGGACCGGTGTGCGCGGGACGATCTCCTCCCACTTCACGTCATCGGCGAGCAGTTCCTCGGGGCTCGGGCTGCCGGGCAGGGCGGTCGCCTCGACGGTGACCTGCTGCGGGTAGTTGCCGCGGAAGTGGGCGGTGTCGACGATGACGCCGCGGATCACGCCGGGGGCGGCGAGGCGGATCAACGCCCAGTCGTGCTCGTCGTCGGCGGGGAAGGGGTGGTCGGCGTCCGCGCCGCGGCGCCGGCGGGTCTCCCAGCCGTCCATGATCTTGCCCTTGTGGCCGAAGTGCTCGGGGTCGAAGACCGCCGGGCCGGGCTTGAGCAGGTTCTCGCGCTCGGCGAAGAACTCGTCGTTCGCGGCGATCACCCCGGCTCCGAACCGCCGGTCGGCGAGGTCGACGAGGGAGGTGAAGGCGAAGTCGCCGCCGCGGTAGTCGGCGAAGGGGTCGCCGCCGCCGTACGGGTTCGCGTCGCCCGCGTGCGGATCGGTGGAGTCGGCCGGTGTGGTGGTCATCGTCGCCCTTCGGTGGAGTACTGGCGCCCTTCGGTGGTGCGGCGCTGCGGACCCCTCCACCGTCGCAGCGCCCACCGGGCAGGTCCATCGACAGTTCGTGAGGTCGTCGTTCAGCCGGACTGAACGGTGGGCTCCTCGTCAGGGGGCGCGTCGCCGCCCGCGGGCGCCGTACGGGCCCCGGCGCGCGCCGCCGCGGCCTGCTGGAGCGCGGCCAGCACCCGGGACAGGCCCGGCGCCCCCTCGGAGCCGCGGCGGGTGGCCACGACGACATGGCGGCGCGGCTGATCGGCGTGGAGCACCCGCAGGACGACACCGGGGCCGCCGGCCGGCCCCCGGGCGGGCCCGCCGGTCCCGCCCGGCCGCGCCATCCGGGGCACCAGCGCGACGCCCATGCCCGCGGCGACCATCGCCCAGATCGCGTTCCAGTCGGCGGCGGCGTGCGCCTGCTCGGGCACGAACCCGGCGTTCTCGCAGGCCGTGGTGGTGATCTGCGACCAGGGGCCGCTGGAGCCGAAGATCCACGGCTCGCCCGCCAGATCGGCCAGCCGCAGCCCCGGCTCGGCGGCGAGCGGATGCCCGGCGGGCAGCGCCACGTCCAGCGGGTCGGCGAGCAGTTCGAGGCGGCTGAACCGGGGATCGCGGGGCGTGGGCGCGTGCGCGGCGAGGGAGAGCGCCAGATCGACGCTGCCCTCGGCCAGCAGCTCGTACGCCGCCTCCGCCTCGGCCTCGCGGACGGTGACGGTGAGCGCGGGGTGGGTGCGGCGCAGCTCCCGGACGGCGGGGACGACGAGCGCGGGGATGGCGGTGGAGAACGCGCCGATCCGGACCCGGCCCGCCTCACCGCGCAGATAGCCCAGGAGTTCCGCGTCGGCGCGTTCCAACTGGGCGAAGACGACATCGGCGTGGCGGAGCACCAGATGGGCGGCGTCGGTCAGCCGCACCCGGCGGCCGTGGGCCTCCAGCAGCGGGACGCCGAGCGCCTTGGCCAGTCCGGTCAGCTGCTGGGAGACGGCCGACGGCGTCAGGTGCAGCGCCTCGGCGGTCGCGGTGACCGTGCCCAGCTCGTGCAGCGTGCGCAGGATCCGCAGCTTCTTGATGTCCCAGTCGGCCATGCGGGCAGCGTACGCATCCGGGGGCGCGCCCGGCCTCCCCCGGCGGCCCCGGGGCCGGCTCACCGCCTGCCGCCCGCCCCCGGGGTCACCCCGGCGACGATCAGCGCCATGCACACCGGCCGCACGGCGCCGGCGTCCTCGCCGAGGACCGCGTACGGCTGGAGGGCCGCGCATACCGGCTGGAGGTGGTGGACGGCCCCGGCGCGGGCGGCGCCGACCAGGGCGATCGCCTTGTTCCAGGTGACGAGGGCGACGGCGGAGAAGAGCACGCCGACGTGCCGGAGCGGGCCGGCGGTGGCGCCGACGAGCGGACCAGACGCCGGTGGCGGTGAGGGCGAGCGTCATGGCGACGGCGCGCCGTGCCCGCGCGCGGGGCGCGAGGCCGTTCCAGCACTGCCACGGTGTCCTTCCGGTCGGCGGGTTGCCCGCCCACCGTGGCAGTGCCGGAATTCTCAGGTCCATCGAAATATTCGATGCGTTCTGTTCAGGAACGCTGAACAGTACAGCTCAGGACGCCTTGGCCGCCCGGCGGGCCTCGATGGCGGCGCGGCGCTCGTCGAACTTACGGGCCTGATCGTCGAGCCCGCCCATGAACAGCCCCAGCTCCTCCTGCGCCGCGAGGCCGACGGGCCCGAGCCCGCCGATCTCCAGCACCTTGAGGTGGCGCAGCACCGGCTGGATCACGTCGTCGTGGTGGATGCGGAGGTTGTAGATCCCGCCGATGGCCATCCGGGCGGCGGCCCGCTCGAAGCCGGGCATGCCGTGACCGGGCATCCGGAAGGCGGTGACGACATCGCGGACGGCGGCCATGGTCTGGTCCGGCGCCAGCTCGAAGGCGGCCCGCAGGAGGTTGCGGTAGAAGATCATGTGGAGGTTCTCGTCGGTGGCGATCCGGGCCAGCATCCGGTCGCAGACCGGGTCGCCGGAGTGGTGTCCGGTGTTCCGGTGCGAGATACGGGTGGCCAGCTCCTGGAACGCGACGTACGCGACGGAGTGCAGCATGCTGTGGCTGTTGTCGGACTCGAACCCCTCCGACATGTGGGCCATCCGGAACCGCTCCAGCTCGACGGGGTCGACGGCGCGGCTGGTGAGCAGGTAGTCGCGCATCACGATGCCGTGCCGCCCCTCCTCGGCGGTCCAGCGGTGCACCCAGGTGCCCCAGGCGCCGTCGCGGCCGAAGAGCGTGGCGATCTCGTGGTGGTAGCTGGGGAGGTTGTCCTCGGTGAGGAGGTTCACCACGAGCGCGATGCGGCCGATGTCACTGACCTTGGACTGCTCGGGCGCCCACGCCTCGCCGCCCATGACGCCGTCGAAGTTCCGGCCGTCGCTCCACGGCACGTACTCGTGGGGCATCCATTCCTTGGCGACCTTCAGATGGCGGTTCAGCTCCTTCTCCACGACCTCTTCGAGTGCGTAGAGGAGATGGGCGTCGCTCCAGGCGCTGAGGCCAGGCTCTCCGTCGTGGCGGGCGGGGGCGATGGTCACGGGGGAACTCCTGGGGGGACGATGACCTACGGAACCGTAGGTTGGACCTACGGCTCCGTAGGTTACGGCATCGTAGGTGAGGCCCAGTTAAGTGCCCGACCACCCCAAATCGCCCTAAAATGCCGCATTGACCTGCGGAAACGACAAAGGGCGCCCTTCGGTTCGTACGAACCGAAGGGCGCCCTTCGAAGGCGTCGGTGGAGGCGTCAGCCCTTGGAGCCGGCCTGCTTGCGGGACTTGTCGCCCGCCATGACCAGCCCGGCGATCACCAGGAAGAGAACGATGGGGGCAGCGACGTAGAGGCCGAGCGTGGAGAGCACGCTCAGACCCGGACCCGGGTCGTCACCGTCGTCGCGGGTGAGCGCAAACGCGGGGGACGACATCAGCAGCATCAGCGCGGTGCCGGCCGTGATGGTTCCGGCGCGCAGGGCATTCTTCTTGACCTTGTTGCTCACGGACTCAACGTATAGGACGCCCCCGCCGCCCGCGCGCCCGGGGTGGCGCAAGCGGGACCGGCCGGACCCGGGACGTCCGCGTACGGCGACCGCCCCGCTCCCCCGGAGAACGGTCCGGGCGGCGCGGGGCGGTGGAAGGCGGTGCGGGCACGGGCATCAGGCGGCGCCGGGGCGCGCCGAGCCACGCGGTCCGGGGTCGTCAGACCTCCATGGACTCCGTGCCCAGGCCGGTGACCGTCGGTTCGCTGGTCAGCGGCGCTTCGGCGGAGATCGGGACCTCGCTGGTCAGCGGGGCGGCGTCGGCGAGCGGCGGCTCGCTGGTGAGGGGCGGCTCCATGAAGCTGGCGGAGCCGGAGCCGTCCAGACCGTCGGGGCCGGAGAGCCCCGCGAAGAGGTCCGGCTCCACCGGTCCGTCGCCGGGTTTGGAGGACAGGGCATCGAGGAGCAACTGAGCGGACGCGGCCACGAGGGCCTCCCGTTCATCGGCAGTGGGACAAGGGCTGGACTACCCAGCGAACCGGAACACAGACGTTTTCGCCCGCCGAACGTGACCCACCTCACACCTTCCGGACGGGCGATTTCGCGGTACGCCCCGGCCCGGAGCGAACGGATTGCCGCCCGAGCGGCCCCGGACGGCAAGTTCTGCGGGGTGTGCCACCGGCCGGTGATCCACGGGGCGGCCGCACGCGCGAGGGCGGGCCCGGCCGTCCGTACGGGCCGGCCCGGCGGCGGAGTCGGGTCCGTGCGCCGGGGCGGGCCCGGCGCACGAAGGCCCGGATCTATGCCGTCACGGCACTGATCCGGGCCAGGGCGTCGTCGGCGCCGTACGGCTGCAAATAGGGCAGCCACCGCGGATCGCGGTGGCCCGTCCCGATGATCCGCCAGGCCAGGCCGGACGGCGGGGCGGGTTGATGGCGCAGCCGCCAGCCGATCTCGGCCACGTGCCGGTCGGCCTTGACGTGGTTGCAGCGGCGGCAGGCGGCGACGACGTTCTCCCAGGTGTGCTGGCCGCCGCGGCTGCGCGGGATGACGTGGTCGACGCTGGTGGCGACCGCGCCGCAGTACATGCAGCGACCGCCGTCGCGGGCGAAGAGCGCCCGCCGGGTGAGAGGGACAGGACCGCGGAAGGGCACCCGGACGAACCGCTTGAGGCGGACCACGCTCGGGGCGGGGATGACGCGGGTCGCACTGTGCATCAGGGCGCCGGACTCCTCAAGGCTGACGGCCTTCTCATTGAGGACGAGGACGAGCGCGCGGCGGAGCGGTACGACGCCGAGCGGCTCGTACGACGCGTTGAGGACCAGGACATGCGGCACGGGTGCCTCCTTGTACGCCGGCGGCGCGTGGCTCGCGCCGGGACGATCTCCCCCAGTGTCACCCGGTGTCCGGGCGCGGCGCCACCATGACCGCGTAACGGGTCGGAGGTGTTTTCCGGCACACCCCCTCAGTTCGCGCGGCACCGTGTTACTTCGCCCTCACTCCGGCGCACTCGGGGCAGTTGGGGAACCGTCCGGAAAGCGTCGCCGTTCGAACAGGGGCGCGGTTCGGCCGGGTTGCCCCGTTAGTGTGGTGGGTCTGCCCGAGCCGCGGCGCCCCCTCGGTCCGGGCCCCTCGTCCCACACGGAAGGTTCTGCTGTGCACTGGTCAGTCCTGCCGGTCGCCGCCGCGCCCTACAGCGCCGCCCCGGCGCCCGACGCCACCGGCCCGACCTCCCTCGACGACGCGACGGAGAAGGCCACCAACGCCGCCGGGTGGATCCAGGAGAACTGGGGGACGTGGGTCACCTCCGCCCTCCAGATCGTGCTGATCATCGTGATCGCGGTGGTGCTGCGGCATGTGGTGCGCCGCACCCTGACCCGGCTCATCGAGCGGATGAACCGCACCGCGAACGCCGCCCAGGGCACCGCCCTCGGTGGGCTGCTGGTCAACGCCGAGCGGCGGCGGCAGCGGTCCGAGGCGATCGGTTCGGTGCTCCGTTCCGTCGCCTCCTTCGTGATCATGGGGACGGCGGCGCTCACCGTGCTGTCGGTGCTCAACATCAACCTGGCGCCGCTGCTGGCCAGCGCCGGTGTCGCGGGCGTCGCGATCGGTTTCGGCGCCCGCAACCTCGTCACCGACTTCCTCTCCGGCGTCTTCATGATCCTGGAGGACCAGTACGGCGTCGGTGACGAGATCGACGCCGGCGTGGCCACCGGCACCGTCATCGAGGTCGGGCTGCGGGTGACGAAGCTGCGCGGTCCGAACGGCGCCATCTGGTACATACGCAACGGCGAGGTGAAGCGGATCGGCAACCTCAGCCAGGGCTGGGCGACCGCCCACGTCGATGTGCAGCTCGCCGCCGACCAGGACCTGGAGCGGGCCCGCGAGGTCATCACCGCCGTCGGCGAGGAGATGTCCAAGGCGGAACCGTGGAACGAGCAGCTGTGGGAGCCGGTGGAGGTACTGGGCCTGAGCGAGGTCTCCTTGGACACCGTCACGCTGAGCCTCTCCGCCAAGACCATGCCGGGCAAGGCCGCGGGGGTGGAGCGGGAGCTGCGCTGGCGGGTCAAGCAGGCGCTGGACCGCGCCGCCATCCGGCTGGCTCCGCGCCCCGAGCCGGAGGAGGAGGACGAGGCGCCGGCGGATCCGTCCGCCGCGGTGGCCGCGCCGTCCGCGCTCAGCAACCCGGACTCGCCGCAGTCGCTCGCCACGGCGCCGATCACCCGGCCGAAGCTGGGCAAGTAACGGCCCGCCCGGCGGCGCTCCACGGCCCCCGTACCGCACCGCGCGGTACGGGGGCCGTCCGTATGCGGCAGGGCCCGCCCGCGGGGCGGCGGACGGGCGGGTGACACCCCGGCCACCTCCGGGGAAAGTCTTCGCGCGTAAACCATTGACGGCCGCTCGGGGCGCGCCCTACGGTCCTTGCAACGATTGGAAAGTTTCCTAACAGATGGTGGCGGGGCCACCGTAAACGGGGTGGGTGCGCACATGGCGGCAGCGGGGCAGGGGATGCCCGGAACGCCTCGGGTACTGCGGGCGATGAACGACCGGGCCGCGCTCGACCTGCTCGTCTCCCAGGGGCCGTTGACCCGTACCCAGATCGGCGAACTGACCGGGCTGTCCAAACCGACCGCGTCGCAGCTGCTGGCGCGGCTGGAGGCCGTCGGGCTGGTGCGGTCCACCGGCAATGTCACCGGCCGCCCCGGTCCCAACGCCCAACTCTACGAGGTCAATCCGTTCGTGGCGCAGGTCGCCGCGCTCGCCGTGGATCAGGAGGGGATCACGGCGGCCGTGGCCGACATCGCCGGACAGGTGCGCGGCGAGGCCCGGGTGGGGACCGACGCGGTCGCCGAGGACGTCCCGCACCGCACCGCGCAGCTCGTCGCGGCGGCCGTCGACGGGGCGCTCGACAAGGCCGGACTCGGCCGTGAGCAGCTGCACGGCGCGGTGATCGGCACACCCGGCGCGCTCGACCCGAGCACCGGGCGGCTGCGGTACGCGCCGCATCTGCCCGGCTGGCACTCGCGGGCCCTCAAGGAGGAGCTGGCGGAGGTCCTCGGCACGCCCATCGAGATCGAGAACGACGTCAACCTCGCCGCCATCGCCGAGCAGCACGACGGCGCCGCGCAGGACTACGACGACTTCGTACTGGTCTGGGCGGACGAGGGCGTCGGCGCGGCGATCGTGCTCAACGGCGTCCTGTTGCGCGGGGCGACCGGCGGTGCCGGGGAGATCGGCTACATGCCGCTGCCGGGGGCGCCGCTGGCGCGCGGCGGGGACCGCAGCGCCGCGCGGGCCGACGCCGGGGGCGGCTTCCAGAGCCTGGTCGGCGCGCCCAGCGTCGTCGAACTCGCCCACGCCCACGGCGCCGCCCACGTCCGCACCGTCGAGGAGGCGCTGCGCGTGGAGTCCGTACGGGCCGAGGTCGCGGGGCGGCTGGCCACCGGGCTCGCGTCCGTGATGGCCGTCGTCGATCCGCAGCTGGTGGTGTTGTCCGGGTCGGTCGCGCAGGCCGGCGGGGAGGAGCTGCGGGCGCTGGTCGAGGAGGAGTTCACCGGTCTCGCGCTGCCCCGGCCGGAGCTGCGCATCAGTCATCTCGACGGCAATCCGATCCTCACCGGTGCGCTGCGTACCGCACTGGCCGCCGCCCGCGACACCGTCTTCAACACGGCCTGAATTCCCGCCCCGGTACTCTTCCTCTTTTTCATTCCTCCCGCCGTAAAGGAAGTACGCCATGTCGCTCACGCGCGTACGCCGCGCTCTGATCGTGGCGCTGGCAGGTGCCGGGCTCCTTGTCTCGGGATGCGCCCGGCCGAGTACCGGCAGCGACCGCGACGATCCGACGAAACCGGTGACGCTGAAATTCTGGCACGGCTGGGCGGAGCCGGGTGAGGTGAAGGCGGTGAACGACAGCATCGCCCGTTTCCGCGAACTCCACCCGAACATCAGGGTCGAGACGGTCGGGAACGTCACCGACGAGACGATGAACCAGGCGCTGCGGGCGGGCGGGGACGACGCCCCGGACGTGGTGTCGTCGTTCACCACCAACAATGTCGGGCAGTACTGCTCCTCGGGTATGTGGGCGGACCTCGATCCGTTCCTGCACAAGAGCGGGCTGGAAAAGAAGAAGATCTTCCCGAAGACGCTGCTCGACTACACGCAGTTCCGTGGCCGGCAGTGCGCGCTGCCGCTGCTCGCCGACGCGTACGGGCTCTACTACAACAAGGACGCGTTCAAGGCCGCCGGAATATCCCGGCCGCCGCGGACCATGTCGGAATTCGAGCGGGACGCCGCGAAGCTGACCCAGCGCCGCCCCGACGGCTCGTACCAGCGCGTGGGTTTCATGCCGTCCTTCCGGATGTACGAGAACAGCCCGGACCGGCTGTACGGCCAGTGGGGTCCCTCGTATTTCGACGCGAAGGGCAAGGCGATGCTGGCGAAGGACCCGCGCAGCAAGAAGTTCTACGCCACCCAGCTCTCGCTGATCAAGGCGCAGGGCGGTTACGGTCCGCTGGAGAAGTTCCGCACCACGTTCGGTGCGGAGATCTCGTCGCAGAACGCCTTTCTGACGCAGAAGGTGGCGATGCATCTGGACGGTGAGTGGCGCGGGCTGATGCTCAAGGACGCGAAGGCGAAATTCCACTGGGACACCGCGCCGCTGCCGGTCCCCGACGACCAGGCGGACACGTACGGGCGCGGACTTCTCACCGGCACCGTCGTCGGCATCGCGCACAGCAGCATGCACCAGAACGCCTCCTGGGAGCTGGTGAAGTTCCTGACCACCGACACCAATCAGGTGGTCGAATTCGCCAACGCCATACACAACGTTCCCTCGACGTTCGCGGCGCTGAAATCACCGGAGCTGGACACCGATCCGACGTTCCGCAGCTTTCTGGACATCGCGCAGAACCCGTACAGCTCGGCGCTGCCGCCGTCCATCAACGGCGGGCAGTACGTGACCGCGTTCCAGGACTTCTCCTACGACGTCGAAGCCGGAAAGGTCCCCGACCTCGACGAGGGACTGCGAAAACTCGACGAGCAGATCGACGCCGACAACCTCCAGTCCGAGAACTGACGGAGCCCGCCATGGCACTTTCCACCCGCGCGCCCGCGCTGCGCCGTAAGAAGCTGCGCGAGAAACTGCGCACGATCGGTTTCCTCTCCCCCTGGCTGGTCGGTTTCTCGGTCTTCTTCGGCTATCCGCTCATCGCCACCGTCTATTTCTCGTTCATGCATTACAACCAGATCGAGGAGCCCTCTTTCGTCGGGCTGAAGAACTGGAAGTACGTGCTGACGCAGATGCCGCTGTTCGGCCCGGCGCTGTGGAACACGCTCTGGCTGGTCGTGGTGATGGTCGCGCTGCGGGTGGTCTTCGGGCTCGGTATCGGACTGCTCGTCACGAAGGTCAAGTCGGGGGCGGGGTTCTTCCGCACCGCGTTCTACCTGCCGTACCTGGCGCCGCCGGTCGCCGCGACCGTCGCGTTCGTCTTCCTGCTGAACCCGGGCACCGGGCCGGTCAACGAGATCCTCGGCGCCGCCGGCATCGACGCGCCGTCGTGGTTCAACGACCCCGACTGGGCGAAGCCGTCGCTGGTGCTGCTGTCGCTGTGGGGCATCGGCGACCTGATGGTGATCTTCATGGCGGCGCTGCTCGACGTCCCGCGCGAGCAGTACGAGGCGGCCGAGCTGGACGGCGCCGGGGCGTGGGGGAAGTTCCGCTACGTCACCTGGCCGGCGATCATCCCGATCGTGATGTTCGCGGTGGTCACCGGCGTCGTGCAGACCATGCAGTACTACACGCAGGCGCTGGTCGCCGGGAAGCTCGCCTCCGGCGTCTCCCTCACCGCCGGCACGGTCGTGCAGCCCGGATATCCCGACCACTCCACGCTGACCGTCCCGCAGCTCGTCTACTCGCTGGGCTTCCAGAACTTCAACACCGGCGCGGCGTGCGTGCTCTCGCTCGTGCTCTTCGTCATCGCCATGGCCGTCACCACCCTGCTGATGCGCAAGCGCGCGGGCCTGCTCCCGGCGGAGGACTGAAACCATGACCACCACGACCCTGAGCGGCCCCGGCGCCCCGGCGCGGTCCGGCGGCGACGCACGCGGTCCGGCGCGGCGGGCCCGCCGCGCCCGGCTGCTGCACTGGATCGCCGTGCACACGGTGGCGATCGCCGCCGCGCTCTTCTTCGTGCTGCCGTTCGTCTTCGTCTTCCTGACGTCGGTGATGAGCGACGGCCAGGCGATGAGCGGTGAACTGTGGCCCACCGCATGGCACTGGTCGAATTACGTCACCGTCTTCCGCACACCGGGATTTCTGGACTGGTGGAAGAATTCCCTGATGTACGCGGGACTGGGCACGCTGTTCACGGTCTGCTCGGCGATTCCGGTGGCGTACGCGCTGGCGAAGTTCCGTTTCCGGGGGCGCCGGACGGCGATGATCCTGGTGATTTCCACGATGATGCTGCCGCCGCAGGTCATCGTCATCCCGATGTATCTGGTGTGGGCGCAGCAGCTGCATCTGTCGGGGTCGCTGTGGCCGCTGATCATCCCGATGGCGTTCGGTGACGCGTACTCCATCTTTCTGCTGCGGCAGTTCCTGCTGACGATTCCGCAGGAGTACCTGGAGTCGGCGAAGGTGGACGGCTGCGGTGAGGTCCGTACGCTGCTGAAGGTCGTCGTGCCGATGGCGAAGCCCGGTATCGCCGCCATCGCGCTGTTCCAGTTCTTCTACTGCTGGAACGATTATTTCGGCCCGCAGATCTACGCGGCGCAGAATCCCGGGGCCTGGACGCTCTCCTACGGCCTGGAATCCTTCAAGAGCGCGCACAGCGTCGACTGGAACATCACCATGGCGGCGACGCTGCTGGTCATGGCGCCGGTCATCCTCGTGTTCTTTTTCGCACAGAAAGCCTTCGTCGAAGGCGTCACTCTCACCGGAGTAAAGGGCTGAACCTGTGGCTGTTCCCATGAAACTGGCAGTGGTCGGCGGCGGGTCGACCTACACCCCCGAACTCATCGACGGCTTCGCGCGGCTGCGGGACGTCCTGCCGCTGGCGGAACTGGTCCTCGTCGACCCGGCGGCGGACCGGCTGGAGCTGGTCGGCGGTCTGGCCCGCCGGATCTTCGCCGAGCAGGGGCACCCGGGCCGGATCACCTGGACCTCCGACCTGGACGCGGGCGTGGACGGCGCCGACGCGGTCCTGCTCCAGCTGCGTGTCGGCGGGCAGGCGGCCCGCAACCAGGACGAGACCTGGCCGCTGGAGTGCGGCTGCGTGGGCCAGGAGACCACCGGCGCGGGCGGGCTCGCCAAGGCGCTGCGGACCGTCCCGGTGGTCCTCGACATCGCCGAGCGGGTCCGGCGCCGCAATCCGGACGCCTGGATCGTGGACTTCACCAACCCGGTCGGCATCGTCACCCGGGCGCTGCTCACCGAGGGCCACCGGGCCGTCGGCCTGTGCAACGTCGCCATCGGCTTCCAGCGGAAGTTCGCCCGCCTGCTGGGCGTCACACCCGACCGGGTCGAGCTGGAGCACGTCGGGCTCAACCACCTGACGTGGGAGCGGGCCGTCCGCGTCGGCGGCGAGGACGTGCTGCCGCGGCTGCTGGCCGAGCACGGCGCCGCGATCGCCGAGGACCTGCACATGCCGCGCTCACTGGTGGAGCGGCTCGGCGTCGTCCCCTCGTACTACCTGCGCTACTACTACCAGCACGACGAGGTGGTGCGGGAGCTGCGGCGGAAGCCCTCGCGGGCGGCGGAGGTCGCCGCGATCGAGAAGCAGTTGCTGGAGATGTACGGCGACGAGAGCCTTACCCAGAAGCCGGAGCTGCTGGCGAAGCGCGGCGGGGCGTTCTACTCGGAGGCGGCGGTGGCGCTGACGTCGTCGCTGCTGCGGGACACCGGTGACACCCAGATCGTCAACACCCTCAACAACGGGACGCTGCCGTTCCTGCCGGACGACGCGGTGATCGAGGTCCCCGCGACGGTCGGCGCCGGCGGCGCGGAGCCGCTGCCCGTGCGCCCCCTGGAGCCGCTGTTCTCCGGGCTGGTCGCGGGCGTCACCGCGTACGAACACCTCGCGCTGGAGGCGGCGCTCAAGGGAGGCCGCGAACGGGTCTTCCAGGCGCTGCTGGCACACCCGCTGATCGGCCAGATCGCCTACGCCGAGCAGCTGACCGACGATCTTCTCGCACACAACAGGGAGCACCTCACGTGGGCCTGAGCGGCGCGGCACTCGCGATCGACGCGGGAAACAGCAAGACGGACGTGGCCCTGGTGGGCGCCGACGGCCGGGTGCTCGGCACGGCCCGCGGCGGCGGCTTCCGGCCGGCGGCGGTCGGCGTCGGCCCCGCGGTGGACGTCCTGGCGCCGCTGGTGGCGTCGGTCCTGGCGCAGGCGGGGGCCGAGGGGCCGGTGGCGCACGTCTCGGCGTACCTCGCCAACGCCGACCTGCCCGCCGAGGAGAGCGCGCTGGAGGCGGAGATCACCGGCCGCGGCTGGGCGGCGACGGTGACCGTCGCCAACGACACCTTCGCGCTGCTGCGCGCCGGACTGCCGGACGGCGCCGAGCCGCGCGGGGTGGCCGTGGTGTGCGGCGCCGGGATCAACGGCGTGGGCCTGGGCCGGGACGGTGCGACGGCGCGGTTCCCGTCGGTCGGCCGGATATCCGGCGACTGGGGCGGCGGCGGCCATCTCGCCGACGAGGCGCTGTGGTTCGCGGCCCGCGCCGAGGACGGCCGCGGCGCGCCCAGCGCGCTGGCCCGCGCCCTCCCCGCCCACTTCGGGCTGACCACCATGGCCGAGCTGATCGAGGCGCTGCACCTGCGCCGGCTGCCCGACCACCGGCGGTACGAGCTGACGCCGGTGCTGTTCGCCGTGGCGGCGGACGGCGACGCGGTGGCCCGGTCGGTCGTCGAGCGGCAGGCCGAGGAGGTGGTGCTGCTGGCCGCGGTCGCGCTGGAACGGCTCGGACTGCTCGACGAGGAGATCCCGGTGGTGCTCGGCGGCGGTGTGCTGGCCGCCCGTCACCCGCTGCTGCACGACGAGGTCGTACGGCTGCTGGCGGAGCGGGCGCCGAAGGCGGTCACGCAGGTGGTGACCGCTCCCCCGGTGCTGGGTGCCGCGCTGTCCGCCCTGGACCACGCCGGGGCGCCGGCGGCGGCGTACGCGCGGCTGCGGGAGACCTGGGCGTAGAGAGGGGACGGAACCGCGTGTGCGGGGCGCGGGGCGGTGGCGCGGCGGCTCGGGGGCCGCGTCACCGCCCCGCGCCCCGTTCGTGTGCGCGGCCGGTGCGGGCCGGGCCCGCGCCCGCCCGTTCCGGGCATTTCCGGCATCGCGGGAGCACCGTCGGCGAATTGCCCCCGCCGATCGCCCCCACACGGGGCGCCGGGGCGTCACTATGGAGGAAAAGCGGGGGCGGCAGCTCCCCGAGAGGCGGCCGAAGCGCACCAACCACCGCGCCCCGTACGCAGTTTGGAGAAGTGATCGATGGGGGTCTTGGGACCCTTTCCCGAATCCGCCGAGCGGCCGTCCGGTCGGACGCTGGACCGCGAGGAGGCCGACCGCGCGCTGGAACGGCTGAGCGCCGAGTACGAAGCGATCGAGTCCTCCCTGGAGGCGCTCCAGGACCACGCGGGGCGAAGACTCCTGGAGGGCGCGGAGCTGACCGGCGTCACCGCGGAACGCTGGGCGGCCACCGAACGCTCCCTCACCGCGCTGTGGGCGGACTTCGACACGTACACCGAAGCGCTCGCCACCGTCCGGGCGCTGCGCGAGCGGCGCCGCTGGCTCTCCCCCGCCGACCTCGCCGAACTGACCGGCCTGCTGCGCGACGCCCGTATCCCGGCCCCCGACGGGTCCGGCGGCGCGCCGTGCACCCTGCGGGAGCTGGTGGCGCGGCTGACCGCCCGCTACGCCGGTGCGCTGGACACCATCGTCGCCGCGGACGCGGTCTGGTCCACACTGCCCGCCCGGATCGATCTGCTCGCCGAGGAGCTGCGGCGCACCCGCTCGCTGGCGCACTCCGTGGGCGTCCGCCCCGGCACCCACCCCTCCGGTGACGACCTGGAGGACATCACCGCCGAACTGACCCGGCTGCGCGCCGAGGTGATCCGCGACCCGCTGGCGTTCTGGGTGGCCCCGGCGGGCGGCAGCGCCGCACCCGGCGGCGGACGCCCGGACACCACCCGCTACGACCGGGCCGCCCGCGCGCTGGAGGACGTCCGGCGGGAGGTCGAGGCGGTGCTCGACGTACGGCAGGACGCCGAGGCACGGCTGATGCGGCTGCGGGACGTCCTCTCGCGGGCCGAGCGGACGCTGACCGAGGCGCGGCAGGCGCGCGGTGAGGTGCTGGCGAAGATCGCGGCGTGCGAGGTGCCGGCGGTCAGCGGCCCCTCCACGGCGCTGCACGAACAGCTCGCCGCCGCCGCGGACTTCCGGCGGCGCGCCCAGTGGCACCGCCTCTCCCCCCTCCTGGACCGGCTGGAGGTCAGCGCCGAGGACGAACTGCTGCGCGCCCGGGAGTCGCTGACCGCGGTGACCGCGCCGCTCGCGGTCCGCGCCGAACTCCGCGGCCGCCTCGACGCGTACCGGGCGGAGCTGGCCCGGCACGGTCTCGCGGACGATCCGCTGGCCGCCGAGCGGTACGACGCGGCGCGGCGGCTGCTGTGGAGCGCCCCGTGCGATCTGCGGGCGGCCGAGGCGGCGGTGGCGCGTTACCAGCGGGCGGTGGCGGAAGCGCTCGGCGCGGAGCGGCCGGGCCCCCGGGGGTAGGGCGTGCCCGCGACCTCCCCGGACCGCGCCGGCCACCGGCCGGGCGGCGGCGCGCCACGGGCCCGCCGCCCCGCCGTTCCCCGCGCAGCCCGCCCGGCTCCCGCGTCCGGTGGCGGGCCCGCCACCGAACGGACCGGCCGGTCCGACGACTTCGGGCGGGGCGGACGGCACCGGGAGGATCCGGCCAGCGGGGAGTCCCGGAGTACGGCCCCGCGGTGCGGACTGGGTACTCTCCGGGGGCCACGGTGCCCGTCCGGCCGGCGGACCGTGCCGTGCGGCGCCACCGGAGCCGGCGTACGGCCGGGGGCGGGACGCACGGCCCCGCCGGGGCGGCGCCGACCGCGCGGCAGGGCGCGGCGTGGCGAGACAAGGATCGAGCTGGTGGAGCGGGCCGACCGTTTCCGCCCCGGGACGTGGGTGTGACATGGGTGTGACTGGGCCGTCCAGGTGTCCGAGCTGCGGCGAGCCGCCGGAGGGGGAGGGCGCGGCCTGCGGACGCTGCGGCGCCGCGGCCCCCGCGCCGCCCGACCCGCAGACCCGGATCCCCGACGCGGCGCTGGGCGACGAGGAGGCCGGGCGGCGACCGGCCGCCGATCCGCGGGTCGCCGGGTACGAGGCGGTCGCCGACGCCGCCGAGCAGACGCCGGTACGCGGCACCCGCCGGTGTGTGCTGTGCGGCGCGGGCGGGGTGGACGCGGCCGGGTACTGCCCCCGCTGCGGGCAGGCCCAGCCGCGCGAACGCGACCACATGGAGCGGGAGTTGGAGGGCGTCGGCGCGGTCAGCGACCTCGGCCGCCGTCACCACCGCAACGAGGACTTCTTCGCGGTGTCGGCGACCGCCCTCCAGGACGGCTCGCCCGCCGTCGTCGCCGTCGTGTGCGACGGGGTGTCCTCCGCGACCCGCCCCGACGAGGCGTCCGCCGCGGCGTGCGAGGCGGCGTGCGAATCGCTGCTCCAGTCGCTGCCGCGCGGCGTCCACGCGCAGCGGGCGATGCACGACGCGGTGGTGACGGCGGCGGCGGCGGTGAACGCGCTGGCCGGGCCGGACGACCCGCAGGAGCCGCGCCGGGAGAACGCCCCGGCCTGCACCTTCGTCGGCGCGGTGGTCGGCGGCGGACTGCTGACCGTCGGCTGGGTCGGCGACAGCCGCGCCTACTGGGTGCCCGACGACCGCAGCGTCCCGCCGACCCGGCTGACCGAGGACGACTCGTGGGCGGCGCAGATGATCGCGGGCAATCTGATGTCCGAGGCGGAGGCGATGGCCGACGAGCGGGCGCACGCCATCACCGGCTGGCTGGGCGCGGACGCGTACGAGGTCGAGCCGCACACCCGGCACTTCCGGCCGGACGGGCCCGGTGTCGTCGTGGTCTGCACGGACGGGCTGTGGAACTACGCGGAGTCCGCCGGGCAGATGGCCGCGGTGCTCCCCGCCGACGCGCACGCCCGCCCGCTGGAGAGCGCCCGGACGCTGGTGACGCACGCCCTCGACGGCGGCGGCCACGACAACGTCACCGTCGCCGTGGTGCCGTTCCCGGCGCCGGCGGGTCACGGCACGGCGGTCTGAGCCCGGTCCGCCCCGGGGCGCGGCGAAACGTTGCACGCGCCCCGGGGCGGCTCCTGGTGGTCCGGGTGATTTCACCGGATCGGCACCGTTTCGTAAGGGTGGGTGACGCACTCCACACCCCGGGGCGGACGGGTGGCGCGACGCCCGGTGACGCCCCGGCGGGAGCGGGCCGGGGTCTTCCGGGCGGGCGGCGGTCGCGGGGCGGCGAACGGTACTGTGCGACGGGGCGGCGGCTCCGGCACGGACGGGGCGCGCCCGCGGTGGCCGGTGCGACGGTCCGCCCCACGCCATGACAGACCAGCCAGAACACCGGCCACGAGCGCCGGAGACACGGTACGGAGGGGGAAGAACCGACATGCCTACCTGCCCGAACGGACACCAGTCGGTGGCCGAGGACTGGTGCGAGGTGTGCGGCCGGCCGATGGCGGGCGCCGTCCCCCCGCCGCCCTCCCTGCCCGCCGGCTTCCTGAACACCCCGGCCGCCGGAACCCCCGGCCCGCCGCCCCCGGGCCAGACCCCGCCGCCCGGCGGCCCCCAGGGCGGTCCGCCGCCCCAGGACGGCCAGAACTTCGCCCCGCCGCAGGACGGCCAGGGCTTCCCCCCGCCGCCCGGCGCTCCCCAGGACGGTCCGGGCTTCCCGCCGCCGCCCGGTGGTACGCAGGGCGGCCCCGGCTTCCCGCCGCCGCCCGGTGCGCCGCAGGACGGTCCCGGCTTCCCGCCGCCCGGTGGTACGCAGGGCGGTCAGCCGCAGGGTGCGCCCGCCGGTCCGCCGCCCGGCCAGACACCGCCGCCTCCGGGCCCGCCGCAGGGCGGGTACGGCTTCCCGCCCCCCGCACCCCAGGACGGCCCGCCGCAGGGCGGATACGGCTTCCCGCCCCCGGGTGCGCCGCAGGACGGTCCGGGCTTCCCGCCGCCGGGGCAGGCCGGTCAGCCGCAGGGCGCGCCCGCCGGTCCGCCGCCCGGCCAGACACCGCCGCCTCCGGGCGCACCGCAGGGCGGGTACGGCTTCCCGCCCCCCGCACCCCAGGACGGGCCCCCGCAGGGCGGATACGGCTTCCCGCCCCCGGGGGGTCCGCAGGGCGCGCCCGGTTTCCCGCCGCCCGGCGGTCCCCAGGGCGGCCAGAACTTCGCCCCGCCGCAGGACGGCCAGGGCTTCCCCCCGCCCCCCGGCGCTCCCCAGGACGGTCCGGGCTTCCCGCCGCCGCCCGGTGGTACGCAAGGCGGCCCCGGCTTCCCGCCGCCTCCGAGTGCGCCCGGACCGGGGGGGCCGGGTGCGCCGCAGGGCGGGTACGGTTTCCCGCCGCCGCAGGGTGGTCCCGGGCAGCCGCCGCAGGGTGGCCCCGGCTTCCCGCCGCCAGGTGGGCCGCAGGGGGCGCCCGAGACGTGCCCGCAGTGCGGTACGCCGCGGGCCGCGGGTGCGCCGTCCTGTGCGGAGTGCCACTTCGCGTTCGCCGGGCAGGCGCCCGCGTCGTTCGCGCCGCCCGTCGGTGCCGGACAGCCGGGCCCGCCGCCCGGTGGTGGCCCCGGCTTCCCGCCCGCCCCGGGCCCCGGCCCGCAGGGCGGTCAGCCGCAGGACGGTTACGGCTTCCCGCCGCCGCAGCAGGGCCCGCCGCCCGGTGTGCCCGGTCCCGGTGGTCCGGGGGCGCCCGGTCAGCCCGTACCGCCGCAGCAGCCCGGGGACGACTGGCCGCTGAGCCCGCCGGAGGCGCAGGGCGGGCCGGCCGCGCCGCCGGCGCCGTTCGGGCAGCAGCCCGGTCCGCCGCCGGGGCAGGTGCCGCCGCAGCAGTCCGGTCCGTACGACCCGCAGCAGCAGCCCGCTCCGGGTGAGCAGCAGTGGGGCGGCGGTCCGGGGCAGGCGCCGCAGGGGCCGGCGCCGGTCGTCGGGGACGGCTGGGTCGTCGCCATCGCGCCGGACCGTGAGTACTTCGCCGCGATGATGCAGCGCAGCGGCCCGGAGGCGGCGGGGCTCAACCTTCCCGCGTACGGGCCCGAGCAGCAGTTGCCGCTGACCGGCGGGCAGATCGCGATCGGCCGGCGGCGCAACAGCACCGGTGAGTCGCCCGACGTCGACCTGGGGCGCGCGCCGGAGGACCCGGGCGTCTCGCACCAGCACGCGCTGCTGGTGCAGCAGCCGGACGGCAGCTGGGCCGTGGTGGACCAGGAGTCCACCAACGGCACCACGCTCAACCTCGCCGAGGAGCCGATCCAGCCGTACGTCCCCGTCGCCCTGCACGAGGGCGACCGGGTGCACGTCGGCGCGTGGACGACGCTGACCGTCCGCCGCGCCTGACCCGCCGGGCCGTCCGCGGCCCTGCCCGGACGGGGCGTGACCCGCGCAGGTCACGCCCCGTCCGGGTACCCGCCCAGCTCCCACACGTAGGGGCCGGCGGGGTCGTCGAGCCAGAACCACTGGCGGTCGCCCTCCACCGTCACGCCGTACCGCTCCCGGCTCGGGCGCCGCTCGCGGCGCCACAGCGCGTACGCCTCCTGCGGCAGCAGTCCGGCCGCGCCGATGCCCAGCAGGAACCGGAACCGGTCGTCGCCCAGCGCCTGGCGCGGCAGGCCCAGCCCCACCGCCTCCGCCTCCAACGCGCCGTCGGTGCCGGCCGCCGGGCCGGTGGTGCGCAGCGGGACGAAGTACGCCGGGGTGGCCAGGAAGCGGCCCTCGGCGCGGCCGTCCGCGGTCATCGCCAGCTTCAGCAGACCGGTGCCGAGCGGCGCGAGGATCACCCCGCCGGGCGTGCACTGCCGGGGCCAGGCCACCGGTACCGCGCCCAGGGAACAGGTCGCGAGGATCCGGTCGAAGGGGGCGCGCGCCGGGCAGCCGAGCGCCCCGTCGCCGGTCACCACGTACGGCCGGTAACCGGCGGCCGCCAGGCGTTCCCGGGCCGCCGCGGTGATCTCCTCCTCCAGGTCGACGGTGGTCACCCGCGCGGAGCCCAGCCGGTGGGCGAGGAGGGCCGCGTTGTAGCCGCTGCCGGTGCCGACCTCCAGGACCCGGCAGCCGTCGGTGACGTCCAGCGCCTGGAGCATCAGCGCCATCAGCGACGGCTGGCTGCTGGACGACACCAGCCGCCCCGCCGCGTCGACGCGGAGCGCGAGCGGCGCGTCCCGGTAGACGCCGCGCAGCCAGGCGGCCCGGCGCAGCGGATCGGCGTCGTCGCCCGCCAGCCGCTCGTGGCCGCCGAGCACGCTCTCGTGGAAGACCGGGACGAACACCTCGCGCGGCACCTCGGCGAACGCCGCCCGCCAGCGCGGATCCCGCAGCCCGCCGCCGCGTTCGATACCCCGCACCAGCCGTTCGCGCGCCGCGGCCGCCGCCTCGGGCCCGGCCGGGTCGCCGTCGCGTTCCGCGTCCATGTCTCCACTGTCCACCCGGCGGCCCGGCCCGCGCCGCCCGGCGTGTCTGACACCATGGACGGGTGACACACGACCCGCGCGCCACCGATCCGGAGCAGACCTTCTACGACCAGGTCGGCGGCGAGGAGACCTTCCGCCGTCTGGTGCGCCGCTTCTACGAAGGCGTGGCCGGTGACCCGCTGCTGCGGCCGATGTACCCGGAGGAGGACCTCGGTCCGGCCGAGGAGCGGCTGGCGCTGTTCCTGATGCAGTACTGGGGCGGGCCGCGTACCTACAGCGAGGGCCGCGGCCACCCGCGGCTGCGGATGCGGCACGCGCCGTTCACCGTGGACCGCGCCGCCCACGACGCCTGGCTGCGCCACATGCGCGACGCGGTGGACTCCCTCGACCTGTCCGAGGAGCACACCGCGCAGCTGTGGAACTACCTCACGTACGCCGCCGCCACGATGATCAACTCGCCGGGGTGAGCGGCCCGGTGGCGCGGCGCGTCACGATCCGGACACGTCCGGACGGACCGCTGACGGCGGCGCCCCCGCTCTGACAGCATCCGAACAGTGTTCGGTTGCTGACCGGTGCAGGGGGATCCGTGTTCGGCTTCGTCCTTCCGCGGCTGCGCGCGCACCGGCTCCTGCCGGGCGCCGCGTTCCTCGCCGTGCTGCTGACCACCACGGTCCTGACCACCCTCGCCGGCTACGCGGACGCCGTCGGCGACGCCGGACTCCGCCGCGCGCTCACCACCCGCGCCGCGCCCGCGGCCGCCCTCCGCGTCACCGCGCAACTGCCCGCGGACGCCACTCCGGCCGCCGACCGCGCGGTACGCCGCGGCGCCGCCCGCGCCTTCGACGGACTGCCCCGCACCGTCCGCACCCTGCTCCGCTCCGGTCCGTACGCGCTGCCCCGCGGCCTCCCGGCGCACGGCGCCCGGCGCGGCGGGGACCCGGATCTCACCCAGCTCGCCGCCCTCGACCGCTCCCGCCTCACCTTCACCGCGGGCACCGCGCCCGCCGCGCCCACCGGCGGCGCTCCGCTCCAGGTGGCGGTGCCGGAGGCGGCCGCCGCCCGGCTCGGCCTCACCCCCGGCCGCCGCCTCACCCTCACCGACCGGCTCTCCGGCCCCGACCTGACCGTCGAGGTCACCGGCGTGTGGCGCCCCGCCGACCGCACCGACCCCTACTGGCGGCTCGACGAACTCGGCGGCCGGGGCGTGCGCACCGCCGGGTTCACCACCTACGGGCCGCTGCTGACCGCCCCGGAGGCGTTCCGCGGCGGACGCGTCGCCCAGGAGGCGGCCGGCTGGCTGGTCACCGGCGACTTCCGCACCCTGACCGCCGGACGGCTGGACGCGCTGACCGCCGCCGCCCGCCCGGCCGCCGCGGCGCTGATGGCCGATCCGGCGTTCGCGGGGCGCGCCACCGCCGCCACCGAACTCCCCGCCACCCTCGACGGACTGCGGCGCGCCCTGCTCGTCAACCGCGCCGGCGTCCTGATCGTCGCACTCCAGCTGATCCTGCTCGCCGGGGCCGTACTGCTGCTGGTCGCCGGGGCGTTGGCCGCCGAACGCGCCGCGGAGAGCGCCCTGTTGCGGGCGCGCGGCGGCGCCCGTCGCACCCTGGCCGCCGCCGCGCTGGCAGAGGCGGCGCTGCTCGCCCTGCCCGCCGCGCTCGCCGCGCCGCCGCTGACCGTCCCGCTGCTGCACCTCCTCGCACGCGGCGGCCCGCCCCTCGGCACCGCGCCGACCGCCGCCACCTGGGCCACCGCCGCGGCCGTCGCGGCGGGCTGCGCCCTGATCCTGGCGGCGCCCGCGCTGCGCACCGGCGTGGCCGGGCCCGGCCGCCGGGCCGCACCGCCCGGGGTGCTGCGGGCCGGGGCCGATCTGGGGCTCGTCGTCCTCGCCGCGGTCGCCCTCGTCCAGCTGCGGCGGCACTCCGCGGACGGCGGCGGGGTGCTGACCGAGGACGCCGCCGGGCGGCCGGTCATCGACCCGGTGGCGGTGGCGGCGCCCGCGCTGGCGCTGCTCGCGGGCGCCGTGGTGACGCTGCGGCTGCTGCCGCTCGCCGCCCGCCTCGCCGAACGCGCCGCGGCCGCCGGACGGGGCCTGAGCGCCGCGCTCGCCGCCTGGCGGATCGGCCGCCGCACCGCCGGCGCGGCCGGACCCGTGCTGCTGCTCGTCCTCGCCACCGCCCTGGGCATGCTCGCCCTGGGCCAACGCGCCTCCTGGGACCGCTCCCAGGACGACCGGGCCGACTTCCTGGCAGGCACGGCCGTCCGCGTCCTGGCCGGCCGCGCCCCGCAGTTCGGCACCGGCGGCGCGCTGGCCGCCACCCCCGGCGTCGCGGCGGCACTGCCCGCCGGGCAGGCCCCGCTCACCCTCTCCGACGGCCACACCGCCACCCTCCTCGCCGTCGACACCCGGGCCGCCGCCGGTGCCCTGCTGCTCCGCGGCGACCTCGTCGGCGGCCCGGCCGACGCCCCGCCCGGCCGCGCCGCCGCCCCCGTCCTGCGCGCCCTCGCCCCCACCGGCACCCCGCCCGGTGTCGCCGTGCCCGAACACACCACCCGGCTGCGGCTGACCTTCACCCTCCGCTCGCTGCGCACCCTGGGCACCGCCCACGGCGCCCCGGCCCGCGACACCGGGCCGGTCCCCGCCGACGTCACCGTCCAGCTCACCGACGGGTACGGCGCGCCGTACCCGCTGGCCCTGGGCCGCGTCCCGGCCGACGGGCGGCCGCACACCCGCACCGCCGACCTCACCGCCGCCGCCGGGCCCGGCGGCACGCCCGTAGGACCACTGCGGCTGACCGCGCTCACCGCCACCATGGCCCAGCCACCCATCGCCCACCGCCAGCGGCTGACCCTCACCGCCGCCCGCGCCGACCTCCCCGACGGCACCGGCCGCGCCCTGCGCCCGCCCCGCGGCCCGGCCTGGACCGGCCGCCTCGGCACCAAGAGCACCTACGCCGACGAGGACTTCGGCCCCCGCGCCCGCGCCGCCACCGTCCCGCCCGGCGCGCTCGCCGCCCAGACCTACGACACCGGCGCCCGGCCCCCGGACGGCTACGGCGCCGCCGTCACCACCGTCCGCACCCTCGCCGCCCACCCGCCGCGCGGCCCGCTGCCCGCCGTCGCCACCGACGCGTATCTGCGGGCCGGCGGTTCGAAGGCGGGCGCGACGGTGGACCTGACCGTCAGCGGGCAGCCGGTGCGGGCCCGCATCGTGCGCGCCGTGCGGGCGCTGCCCGGCCCCGCCGACCGGCCCGCCGACGGCGCGGGCCTCCTCGTCGACCTCGGCGCCCTCGACGAGGCACTGACCGACCTCGACGCCGCGCCGCTGCCCGCCACCGAGTGGTGGATCACCCCCGCGGGCGGCGACGCGGCGCGCGCCGCTGCCGCCCTGCGCACCCGCGCCGACACCGAGCCGGGGCAGGTCCTGGTCCGCGACGAGAGGGCCGCGGCGCTCCACGGCGACCCGCTGGGCCGCGGCCCGCGGGCGGCGCTCGCCGCGGCCACCGTGGTCGCCGTCGCGCTGGCCGCGGCGGGCTTCGCGGTCGGCTGCGCCGCCGCGCTGCGCGCCCACACCGCGGAGTCCGCCGTCCTGCGGGCGCTGGGCGCGTCCCGGCGCCGCCGGGCCCGCGCGGTCCTGGCCGAACAGGGCCTGCTGATCGCGGCGGCCACCGCCGTCGGCGCGGCCCTCGGCACCCTCCTGACCCACACCGTCGTCCCCCTGATCGTCCTGACCGAGCACGCCGACCGCCCCGTCCCGCCGGTGCTGGTGGAACTGCCGGGCGGACAGGTGGCAGCGCTGATCGCCGCGGTCGTCACGCTCCCGCTGCTGGCCACCGCCGCCGTCGCCACCCGGCACGGCGACAGCACGGGTGACCTGCGGGGACGGAGGGCCGCCTGACATGACCGGCACCCGCCGTCCGCGCGCCGCGCGGCATCCCGCGTCCGGGCCCGCCGTGGCGCTCGGTGTGCTCGTACTGGTCACCGCCTTCCTCGCCGCCGCGTTCGTGCGGGGGATCGACGCGTACGAGACCCGGGGCGCGCGGGCGGCCCTCGGCGGAGCCCCCGCCGAGCAGCGCGTTCTTCAGATCTCACTGTCCCGCGGCGACGCCGGTCCGGGTGCGGCGTCCGACCCGGACCGCGCCGACCGGGCCCTGCGCCGCGTCCTGGGCGTGCCCGTCACGCCCGGTGACACGATGCACGGCGTCCGCACCACCACCGCGCTGACCACCCCGGATCCGGCGCTGCCCCGGCCGGACGGCGCGCCCGCCGCGTTCGCCCTCTACGCCCCGTCGGACCTCGGCGGGCACGCCACGCTCACCGCGGGGCGGCTGCCGCGCGCCGCCGCGCCCGGCACCCGGGTGCTGGAGGCCGCCGTCACCGGTGACACCGCCCGCACCCTGCGGCTGCGGCCCGGCACCGTCCTGCACCCCGGCGCGCTGACCGTACGGATCACCGGCCTGCTCACGCCCCGCGCCGCCACCAGCGCGTACTGGTCCGTCGACGACCTGCTGACCGCCCCGCGCCTGGGCCCCGCCGGCGGCGTCCCCCCACAGCGCGCCTGGCGCGGCGCGCTGCTGCTGGCGCCCGGCGACGGCGCCGCGCTCGCCGCCGGCGGACGCGGCGCCCCGGAGACGTTCTGGTGGTACGGGCTCGACGCCCGGCCGCTGACCGCCCGTCAGGTGCCGGTGCTCCGCGCCCGGCTGGCATCCCTCGAACACGGCGCGGGTCTCGCCGCCGTCCGCACCGCCGTCGGCCCCGGCACCGTCGTCGACACCGCCGCAGACACCCTCCTCGCCGACCACGAACGCTCCCGCGCCGCCCTCACCCCGGTGATCGCCGTCGCCGCCTGCACCGTCGCCACCACCGCCGCCGTGGTCCTCGTCATGGCCGGGTCCCTCGCCGCCGCCCGCCGCCACGACGAACTCGCCCTGCTGCGGGCCCGCGGCAGCTCCCTGCCGGGCCTGGCCGGGCGGCTCGCCGCGGGCAGTTGCGCGGTGGCGCTGCCCGCCGCCGCGGCCGGCTGGGCCGCCGCCGTCCTCCTCGTCCCCGGCGTACCCGGCACCCCGGCCACCGGGCCGCTGCTCGCCGCGGGCGCCACCGCCGGGGCGGGCGCCGCCGTCCTGCCGCTGCGCGCCGCCCACGCCCACCGGCGCCCGCGCCCCGCCACCCGCCACGACACCGCCACCGCCCGGCCCTCCCGCCGCCGCGCCGTCGCCGAACTCACCGCCGCCGCCCTCGCCGCCGCGGCCGTCGTGGCGCTGCGGCGGCACGGACCGGCGACCGGCCCCGACCTCCTGGCCAGCGCCGCCCCCGTCCTCGTCGCGGTGATCGCCACCCTGCTGCTGCTCCGCCTCCACCCACTGCCGCTGCGCGCCCTGGCCCGGCCCGCCGCCCGCAGCCGCGGCCTCACCGGCTTCCTGGCACTGGCCCGCACCGGCCGCGCCCGCACCGCCGCCGCACTGCCGCTCCTCGCCCTGCTGACCGCGCTGACCTGCGCGTCCTTCGGCGGCGCGGTGCTGCGAGGCATCGGCCACGGCCGGGACGCCGCCGCGCTGGCCGCCGTCGGCGCCGAGGCCCGCATCACCGCCGACCGGCCCCTGTCGCCGGACCTGCGCACCGCCCTGACGCGGCTGCCCGGCGTCACCGACGCCGTCCCCGTCCACACCGAGATCCAGCCCGCACCGGACAACGGCCCGCCGCTGACCCTCGTCACCGCCGACCCCGCCGCCTACGCCCGGCTCGCCCGCGCCACCGGCCTCGGCGCGTTCCCCGCCCGCACCCTCGCCGACCCGGGCGGCGACACCCCGCTGCCCGCCCTCGTCTCCCCCGACGTACCGCGCCGCCTCGGCCACGACCCGATGCCGCTCCAGCCCGAGGCCGGGGCGCTCGTCGTGCAGCCCGCCGCGGTCCGCGCCGACACCCCGGCCCTGCCCGGCGGCTCCTTCCTCGTCGTCAGCGCCGCCGCCGTGCACCGCCTCCACCCGGACGCCGACACCGCCCCCACCGCCCTGCTGCTCTCCGGCACCTCCCCCGACCCCGCGGCCCTCCGCGCCGCCGTCCGCGCCCACACCCCGCCCGGCGCGCACCCGGTGACCGTGGTGCGCGACGAGGTCCGCGCCCGCCTCGCCGACGCGCCGCTCCAGCAGGGCGCCCAGCGGCTGTACGGCGCGGCGACCGCCGCCGGCGCCGGGTACGCGCTGCTGGCCCTGCTCCTCGACGGAGTGCGCGCGGCGCCCGGACGCGCCCCGCTGCTGGGCCGGTTGCGGGCCCTGGGCATGCCCCGGCGGCAGGCCCGGCGGCTGCTGCTCCTGGAGGCGCTGCCCCCGGCGCTGCTCGCCGCGGCGGGCGGCGCGGCGACCGCCGCCGTCACCCTGTGGCTGCTGGGCCCGGCGACCGACCTCACCCCGCTCGCCCTGCCCGGCGGCGCCCCCGGCACCGTCCCGCTGCGGCCCGGTCCCGCCACCGTGCTGCTGCCCTCGGCGGGCGTCCTCCTCCTCGGCCTCGCCGCCGCCCTCGCCCACGCCGGACCGTACGGCCGACGGCAACCCCCCGACCGGAAAGCTGGTGACCTGTGACGGAGCGACCCACGTCCCACGACGGCACGACCGGTGGCGATCCGGCGAAGGGCGGTACGGAGGGCCGTGTGCCCCGCGGCGTGACGGACTGCGGCGCACCCGACGGTCACCCGCCCCACACCGCACCGGCCCCCGCCGCACCGGACGGCCGCACCCCGGCCCCCGCCGTCACCCTCGCCGACCTGGAGCGCCGCGCCGCCGCCCGGGGAGACCGGCCCGCCTACGGGCACGACGCGCTGATCGTCTGCGACCGGCTGGTCCGGGTCTTCGCCACCGACGGTGTGGAGGTCCAGGCCCTCCAGGGCCTCGATCTGCTGGTCGCCGAGGGCGAGTTGATGGCCCTGGTCGGCGCGTCCGGCAGCGGTAAGTCGACGCTGATGAACATCCTCGCCGGGCTGGACGTCCCCACCGCCGGAGCCGCCCGCGTCGCCGGCCACGACCTGCTGGCGATGGGCGCCCGCGACCGCCTCGCCTACCGCCGCGACACCGTCGGCTTCGTCTGGCAGCAGACCGCCCGCAACCTCCTGCCGTACCTCACCGCACTGCAGAACGTGGCCCTGCCGATGCGGCTGGCCGGCGGGCGGCGCCGCGCGGCCCGCGTCCGCGCCGCCGAGGAGCTGCTGGCCATGCTGGGGCTCGGCCACTGCCGCGACCGCCGCCCGCACGAGATGTCCGGCGGCGAGCAGCAGCGCGCCGCCATCGCCGTCGCCCTCGCGGGCACCCCGAAGGTGCTGCTCGCCGACGAACCGACCGGCGAGTTGGACTCCGCCACCGCCGAGCAGGTCTTCGCCGCGTTCCGCACCGCCAACGCGGAGCTGGGCACCACCGTCGTCATCGTCACCCACGACCAGGCCGTCGCCGACGAGGTCCGCCGCACCGTCGCCATCCGCGACGGCCGCACCTCCTCCGAGGTCCTGCGCCGCACCGAACGCGACGCCGCGACCGGCGCCGAATCCCTGGTCTCCCGCGAATACGCGATGCTCGACCGCGCCGGCCGCCTGCAACTGCCCGCCGACCACCTGACGACCCTGGGCATGGCCCACCGCGTCCTGCTGGAACTGGAGCCCGACCACATCGGCGTCTGGCCCGACCACACCGCCGACGACGCGGCCCGCAGCCGTACGGAGGAGGCCGCCGGCAGCCGTACGGACGCCTCGCCCCGCAACCGGACGGACGGCACGGCGAAGAGCGGAGAGCGAGGCGACGGGGGCGGGAGCAGGGGCGGCGGAGGCGCGCCGGGGGCGTGAGCCGGCACCGTCCTGGCAGCAGGCACCGGACCTCACCGGTTCTCCGCCAGGTGGCGCCGCGTCCCGAGCGGGCGCCGGACCCACGGCATGCCGCGCCCGACCCGCCCGACGGCCCGGCCACCCGGCCACCCGGCCACCCGGACCGAGGAGAGAAACAGAACGGGCCGGGCCCTCACAGACCCGGCCCCACTCGGCTCGGTTCACCAGGCCGCCGGCCCGGCCCTCCGCCGCCCGCCGAACCGGACGCGTCGGCCCGACCGGCCCCGACCCGCCCGTCGGCTCAGCTCGGCGTGACCGTCAGCCCGGACAGCCCCGGCCCCGTCACCCGTACCGCCACCGACCCGTAGGCGGTGGACAGCCGCAGCCAGCCGGCGGCGGCGAGCAGCGCGGGCGGCTGCGGGACGGGTTCGGTGAGGGTGGCGCCGCCGGGCGCCGCCGTGACCGGCGCGGGCCGCAGGAAGCCCAGGGACCGCGCGGCGTGCACGGCGCGCAGCGGCAGCCGGGTGTCGCCGATCGTCCGCGACCAGATGTCCCGGCCGATCGCGTCCCGCGCCGCCCGGGTGCGCTCCTGCGGGGCGAGCGCCTCGTCCCGGGCCCGGAACTCCGCGACCGCCGCGGCTACCGCCCGGCCCAGCGCGTCCGGACCGGGCAGCCCCGGCACCCGGCGCCAGCCGCCCCGCGGCGGCAGCACCCCGGCCCACGGCGGCCCGGTGACCGCCGCCGGCACCGTCACCACGACCTGACCGGCGTCCTCCGGAGCGATCGCCTCCAGCAGGTCACCGGCGGAGACGGTGGTGTCCAGCCGCATCCCGTCGGGGCCGCCGGGGCCCCGCGGATCGGCCAGCCGCGCCGTGCGGATCGCCAGGACCTCGAAGGACGGCGGCCGCCCGAAGACGGCCAGCGCCCCGCCGCCGCCCTGCAACCGCACCGCGGCGGCCTTGTCGTAATGCAGCAGCCTGGCCAGGAAGGCGACGAGGTCCGCCGCCTCCCCGGCATCGGCCAGGCGCAGCACCGTCATCCGGCGACTGCCCCCTTCGCCTGCGCGGCGTCGTCGAGGTACTCCTTCAGATACGCCTTCTCCTCCGCGGTCAGCCGACGGGGCCGCTCGGCCGCGAAGTCGTACGGCACCACGACGGTCGAGGCGCGGAGATACAGCGTCCCCTCGTCCTTGACCTCGTAGGCGACCGTCATCGACGCGGCACTGATCTTCGTGACCCACATCTCGATGGTGACCGGCGCGTGCCGGTGCACCAGCGGGCGGACGTAGTCGATCTCGTGCCGCGCGACGACCGAGCCCCCGGTGAACGACACACTGCCGTTCCCCGGCGCCAGCCGGTCCATGAAGTCGATCCGCGCCTCTTCCAGATAGCGCACGAAGACCGCGTTGTTGACATGGCCGAACGCGTCCATGTCCGACCAGCGCAGCGGGCAGGCGTAGGTGTGACGCACGATGTCAGCCCCGGGTCAGCTTCTTGTACGTCGCACGGTGCGGACGGGCCGCGTCGGCACCGAGCCGCTCGACCTTGTTCTTCTCGTACGACTCGAAGTTGCCCTCGAACCAGAACCACTTGGAGTCGCCCTCGTACGCCAGGATGTGCGTGGCGACGCGGTCGAGGAACCAGCGGTCGTGGGAGACGACCACGGCGCAGCCGGGGAAGTCCAGCAGCGCGTTCTCCAGCGACGACAGGGTCTCGACGTCGAGGTCGTTGGTCGGCTCGTCGAGGAGCAGGAGGTTGCCGCCCTGCTTGAGGGTGAGCGCCAGGTTGAGGCGGTTGCGCTCACCACCGGAGAGCACCCCGGCGGGCTTCTGCTGGTCCGGCCCCTTGAAGCCGAACGCCGACACGTACGCCCGCGAGGGCATCTCGACCTGACCGACGTTGATGTAGTCCAGCTCGTCGGAGACGACGGCCCACAGCGTCTTCTTCGGGTCGATGTTCTCGCGGCTCTGGTCGACGTACGAGATCTTCACCGTCTCGCCGACCTTGATCGAACCGGCGTCCGGCGTCTCCAGCCCCTGCAACATCTTGAACAGCGTGGTCTTGCCCGCGCCGTTCGGACCGATGACGCCGACGATGCCGTTGCGCGGCAGCGTGAACGACAGATCGTCGATGAGGACCTTCTCGCCGAACGCCTTGGAGAGGTTCTCCACCTCGACGACGACATTGCCCAGCCGCGGGCCCGGCGGGATCTGGATCTCCTCGAAGTCCAGCTTCCGCATCTTGTCCGCCTCGGCGGCCATCTCCTCGTACCGCGCCAGACGCGCCTTCGACTTGGCCTGGCGGCCCTTCGCGTTGGAGCGGACCCACTCCAGCTCGTCCTTGAGCCGCTTGGCGCGCTTGGCGTCCTTCTGACCCTCGACCTTCAGACGGGTCTGCTTGGTCTCCAGGTACGTGGAGTAGTTGCCCTCGTAGCCGATGGCGCGGCCGCGGTCCAGCTCCAGGATCCAGCCCGCGACGTTGTCGAGGAAGTACCGGTCGTGGGTGACGGCGACGACGGTGCCCGGGTACTTCGCGAGGTGCTGCTCCAGCCACTGCACGGACTCGGCGTCCAGGTGGTTGGTGGGCTCGTCGAGGAGCAGCAGGTCGGGCGCCTCCAGCAGCAGCTTGCACAGCGCGACACGGCGGCGCTCACCACCGGAGAGGTTGGTGACCGGCCAGTCACCGGGCGGGCAGCCCAGCGCGTCCATCGCCTGCTCCAGCTGGGTGTCCAGGTCCCACGCATTGGCGTGGTCAAGGTCCTCCTGGAGCTTGCCCATCTCCTCCATCAGCTCGTCGGAGTAGTCGGTCGCCATCAGCTCGGCGACCTCGTTGAAGCGCTTCAGCTTGCCCATCACCTCCTTGGCACCGTCCTGGACGTTCTCCAGCACCGTCTTCGACTCGTCCAGCGGCGGCTCCTGCAGGAGCATGCCGACGGTGTAGCCGGGGGAGAGGAACGCGTCACCGTTCGAGGGGTGCTCAAGACCCGCCATGATCTTCAGCACCGTGGACTTACCGGCGCCGTTGGGGCCCACGACACCGATCTTCGCGCCCGGCAGGAAGCTCAGCGTCACGTCATCGAGGATGACCTTGTCACCGTGCGCCTTGCGCGTCTTGCGCATCGTGTAGATGTACTCAGCCAAGAGAAACCGTCCGGCAGTCTGGATCGTGCGGGTCTGTAGGGCTCCGCCGCGTGGGCCATGAAGCGGCGTGGCCGCGCGAGGGCAGATACACCCATCTTGCCGTACGGCCCTGCCCTGGCGGAAACGCGTCGGGCAATCCCCGGGGAGGAACGGGCCGCGCCGCCGGGCCCGCGGAGACCACCGGGCCCGGGACCGCGCGGCGCGGCACGCCCCGGCGCACGGCGGCACGGCGCACCCCGGCATACGGCGGCGGGCGGCGCCCCGCCCAGGGGAGCCGCCCGCCGTCGCTCACAAGGAGGAGGTGTTACGCGGTCTTCTTCTTACGGAGGAAGAACACCGCGCCGCCGCCGATCAGCACCAGCACGACCGCGACACCCGCGATCACCGGGGTGGCGCTGCTGGAGCCCGTCTCGGCGAGGTCACCGCCGGTGGTGTCGCCACCACTGACGCCACCCACCGACGCGGGACTGGGCTGCGGGGTGGGCTTGCCGCCACCGGAACCGGCGGTCTTGCAGTCCAGCACCCCCGAGAACGTCTTCTCGAAGCCGCCCGCACCCTTCACCGTGATCTTGTACGGCTGGTCCTCGCCCACCGGCACCGTCACGGTCTTCGAACCACCGGGCGCGACCTCGTAGTCCTTACCGGACACCGAGAAGGGGAACGCCTCGTCGCCACGGTTGGTGGTGGTGACGTCCACCCCGCCCTTGGCGCAGTTCTTCTGCGCGGTCACCGCGGGCACCGCGCCCTGCTTCTTCCACGACGCCGTCGCCGTCGCCGACACCGTCGACTCACTGGAGCCGGCCAGGATCTGCGTCTGGCTCTTGGCGTGCTCACCGATACCGGTGAAAGCCCGGCCGACCGGCACCTTCGTGGCGGCCTGCGCGGTCAGCGAGGTGCTGCCGTCCTCCGCGCCCTTCGGCACGTCGAAGAAGAGCTGCGCACCGTCGGCGGCGCTCGTGACGGGCTTGCCGTCCTTGCCGACGACCTTCACCCCCGCCGGCAGGTCCGCCGCCGGGGAGACCGCGACGCTGTCCGCGTTGGTGCGCACCGTCACCGGGCCCAGCCGGCTGCCGGACTTACCGGAGACCGCGGGCGGGTCCAGCGTCAGCGACGCCTTCGGCTCCGCGAGGTTGCGCGCACTGCGCTCCAGGTAGTCGGCGAGCTTCTCCGCCGCCGGGTTCACCGCGTCCACCTTGACGTGGTCGGAGAACCGCCAGATCGCGACCTGCGTACCGGCCGCCGCGGTCTTCTCGCTCAGCCCCCGCGCACCGGCCTTCTGCGCCAGCGCCGCCAGGTCGTTGACCTGCGGGTAGGAGTTCTGCAGGATCCAGCGGATCTTGCCCGCGTCCGCGTTGTCGTGCAGCGACGAAGCACTCCACGGCACTTCCTGGTACTTCGCCTGCTGCTGCGTCGGGTTGTGCACGTCGATGCAGTACGTCTGCAGCGTGCCACCGTTGTCCACGGACATCTCGAACAGGCCCGCGCCGAGGGGCTGGTCCCCACCCTCACCGTGCACGATCGCCTGGTCGTAGATCTTCAATCCACCGAGCGTGGCCGTGGCACCGCCGTGCCCCGCGACCGTCTCGTCCGCCGCGGCAGGTCCCGCCGTGGCTATCGCACCCGCCGCGACCAGGCCCGAGGCCAGGACCGCGGCGGCAAGGCGGGCTGCGCCCCGCCTCTTCCTCGAAAGCATGAATTTCCCCTCTGGGCGAGGCGGTCGAGTGGGGAGAAGCCTCGCCGGAAAGATCCCAGACAACTCAACAGCTGAACAGATCAGCCCCCGTGAGTACTCGTCGGATCCTAGGGAGAAGCCGCAACACGGTCCCCGGGATCACACCCCTGCAAGCGATCCGAATCGCAATCGTTATCGAGGGTCGCATGTGGGGGCTGGGTTTATCGATAAATCCCTGGGGGGGCTCCCCCCCCCACCCCCTCCCTCCCCCACTCCCCCGCCTCACCCCGCCCAGCCCAAGCCGACGCCCGAAGGCCAGGCCGAGCCCAGGGCGGGCCCAGGTCAGCCCAGACCCAGACCCAAAGGGCAAGGTGCACGACCCAAGCCCACCCCGGCCCGCCCTCCCTCCACTCGCCTAAACCTCCACCGCCACTTCCCCCTTCACCGCACCCTCTTCCACCGCACCCCCTCCCCTGGCGCTCTCCGTATTCCTCCCCTTCTGCTCTCCCGCAGCCGCTCCCGCCGCCGCGCCATCAACCCTCGCGGCGACCTCAGCCGCAGCCCCGCCGCCACCTCCGCCGTCCGGCGCGGACGGTGCCGCGCTCCCCCACACCGCTCCTGCTGTCGACCAGTCCGGGGCCGGCCCGCTTCCCGCTCCCGCACGTTCGCCCGACTCTGATGCGGTACGGGACCGGGGCGCTGTCCGGCGGAACGCGGTCGTCCCCCGGGCGAGGTCGTGGCCGATCGCGACCGCTTCGACCTCCGCGGCGATCCATCGTTGTCCGCCGCGGTCCGCGGACTGTTCGCCCTCCCGTACGCGCAACCTGCCCTGGACCAGGAGGGGTTCGCCCACCGTCACGGATGCCGCGACGTGGTCGGCGAGTGCGCGCCATGCCTTGACGGTGAAGAAGCTGGTGTCCCCGTCCGTCCACCGTTCGCGGGCCCGGTCCCACCGGCGGGGTGTCGCCGCCAGCCGGAACCGCGCCACCGGTACGCCCGTCGGTGTCTGCCGGTGTTCCACCGCCGTGGCGGCGTTCCCCACCAGCGTGATCATCGTGTCGTTCATCGCGCCCCCTTGCCGGGCCACCGTCACCGGCGCCCTTCGCTGCGTTTCTCCGTGGCGCGGCCGCTTCCGGGTCGCCCGGACCGCCGCTGCCTGCGTGACCGTTCTCATGCTGCGGGCATCGGCCGGACGCCGCTCGGCCCTGTGGACGACGGACCGCCATGGGGACAACTGCGCCACTCGAACGGGAAGTTCACGGCGCAGAAATGCAGGAGAGCCGAGAAGGCAGGGAACCCGAGAGGCGGAGGAACGAAGAGAACGAGCGGCCGGAGAAGAACGCGGAGAGGAACAAGGAGGCTCAACCGCACGAAGCCCCCGGAACACCGCGCCCCCTCGCCCCCCCCGGAACACCGCGCCCCTCCCGCCCCCGGAACTCCGCGCTCTCACGCCCCCGACGCGACCGCGTACTGTTCCCGGACCTCCTGGTAGCGCAGCAGTTCCGCGGCGACCGGTTCGAGGACGTGGGCCCGGCCGCAGTCGGCCGCCGCGTCCCGCAGGCGCCGCTCCGTCTCCTGACCGTGACGGCGTGCCGGGGCCCGCGCCGCGAGCGCGCACGCCCAGGTCAGGGCAGGTGCGCCCGCGGCGCTGAGGAGCGTCACGGCCAGAGCGGCGGGCCATCCCGTGGCGTGCGCGGGGCCCGTCACCGTGCTCAGCAGCCATACCGTGCCGACGACCTGGAGGACGCAGAGCAGCGCCTGGAGCGCGGCCGTCACCGTCCACCATCTCGGCCGCTCGGGCCCCGGCAGCAGTGCCTCCTCCGCCTCGGCGGCGACCGTGTCGAGCGCCGCGGGCAGTTCCCTGGCGCCGCGCCCGGCGGCGTCGCGTACGGCCTGGGCCCACGGCGCGGGCAGGGCGCGGGTCGCCTCACCGGCCAGATTCCGTACGGCCTGTTCGACGACAGGGCGGGCCGTGGCGCGGTCGAGCGGGGGTGCCGGGGTGGGGGTGATGGTGCGGGTGTGGCGGTCGCGGAGGCGGGTCCAGGGGGTGGCGCAGGCCCGTTCGGCGTGGCGTAGCCAGTCGTGTTCGGCGGTACGGCCGGTCGCGGCGGCGCCGACGGCTTCGGCGAGCCGGTCGTCGAAGGCGCGGCGGGCCTGTGCGGTCAGGGTGACGCGGCCCTGGGTGGTGCAGGCGGGGCGCAGGCGGGCGGCGGCGGTGTCGAGGTCGGCGGTCAGGCGGCGGTCGGCTGCGGTGTGGCCCGCGACGAACCGGCCGAGGGTGTCGCGGAGGTCGTCGACGCCGGTGCCGGTGGCGGCGGAGAGGGCGAGAACGGTGGCGCCCGGTTCGCCGTGTTCGCCCAGTGCCATGCCGTCGTCGTCGAGCAGTCGCCGCAGATCGTCGACGACCTGGTCGGCGGCGTCGCCGGGCAGCCGGTCGATCTGGTTGAGGACGACGAAGGTGACCTCGGCGTATCCGGCGAGGGGCCGCAGGTAGCGCTCGTGCAGGACCGCGTCGGCGTACTTCTCCGGGTCGACGACCCAGATGACGGCGTCGACGAGTTGGAGGAGCCGGTCGACCTGTGCGCGGTGGCCGGTCCGGGCGGAGTCGTGGTCGGGCAGGTCGAGGAGGACGAGGCCGTCGAATCCGGTGGCGTCCGGGGCGGGGGTGTGGCGGCGGTGCGGGGGGATGCCGAGCCGGTGGAGGAGGCCGTCGGCGCCGGGCCGGCCGCCGGTCCAGACGCAGGCGACGGGTTCGCCGGTGGTGGGCCGTTGGGCGCCGGCCGGGGAGCGGGGTGCGCCGGCCAGGGCGTTGAAGAGGGAGGATTTGCCGCTGCCGGTGGCGCCGGCGAGGGCGACGACGGTGTGGCGGGCGGACAGCCGGCGGCGGGCGTCGGCGGCGTCGAGGACCTGTCCGGCCTCGTCGAGGGTGGCGCCGTCCAGACGGGTGCGGGAGAGGACGGTCAGTTGCCGCAGGGCGTCCAGGCGGGTGGGCAGGGTGTCGCCGGGGCCGTGGCCGTCGCGGTCGGGGTGGCCCTCGAAGCCGTAGGCGCCGGGGAGCGCTCGTTCGTCGGCGGGGTCCGGGGGGACGTCGCGGGGTGCGGGCCCGGTTGTTTCCAGTGGGGTGGCGGGGGGTGTGCCGTTCCCCTGGGGGCCGATGCGGCCGCTGCCGGGGGGCGGGCCCGTTTCCTCCGGGGTGCGGGGGCTCCAGGGGGTGGGCAGCCGTCGGCGCCGGCGGGCAGGGCCGCCGGCGCGCGGGGGGCCGGCGGGGGCGCGGCGGGCGATGAGGCCGTCGTCCCAGGCGGTGGCGCGGGGGACGAGGCGGCCGTCGGTGCGGACCGCGGCGCCGGCCGCCCGGTCCCGGTGGTCCTGCGGTACGTCGGTGTCGCGTCCGGTACCGGGGCGGGCGGGCGCCGGGGGCGGGCCGGTGTCCGGGGCCCCGTCCGGCTCCGGTGGGGCCAGGGCGGGTGCTGGGGCCGGGGCCGTGCCGGCGCGTTCGCCGGGGGCCGGGCAGGCGCGGCACCCGCCGGTGGGGCCGCACGCGGCGCAGTTCCCGGCGGCGGGCGGCGGTACCGGGGCGGGGATGCCGGGGGCGGCCGGGCCGCCGTCCCGGGAGACGCCCCCGGGTCCGCCCGCCGCCGCGTCCGTCCCGTCCCCCGTGTGGTGTCCGCGGTCGTCGGCCGGCCCGGTCATCCGGTCACCTTCTCCCTCTGCAGTACGGACAGTGCGGCGATGAGTTCGGCCTGCTGGTCGGGGGGGACGGCGAGTTGTTCGAGGGGGGCGAGGCGGCGTTGGCGTTCGGCGGTGAGGGCGCGGTCGAGGTGGGCGGTCAGGAGGCGGGTGCCGCGGTCGTGGAGGCGGAGGGTGCTGCGGGCGCCGAGGAGGGTGGCGAGGCGTTCGGCGGCGGTGCGGGCGCGGTCGCCGCCGAGGAGGGCGGTGGCCAGCAGGGCGGTGGGTTCGTCGGGGGTGACGGAACCGGGGCGGTGCGCGGCCCGGCCGCCGCGGGCCTCGCGGATCTCCTCCTCGGCGAGTTCCTCCAGGCAGCGGCGCCAGCGGCGGACGGCGACGCCGAGGCGGTCGGGTGCGCCGGTGGCGGCGCCGTCCGGGGCGATGCCGGCGGCGGCCGGGTCGTGGCGCCAGGCGTCGGCGGTGTGCTCGTCGGCCCGTTCGACGGCGCAGGCCAGGAGGGCGGTGAGGCCGCAGGTGAGGGCCGTGAGGAGGTCGTCGGGGCGGCCGCCGCGGGCGTGGTCGCGCCAGTGGGCGCGGGCGTCCCCGGCGAGGACCTCCCCGGCGGCGATCTCGCGCCGTACGCGGGTGGCGGCCTGTGCGTACGCCTCCTCGACGCGGGCGGCGAGGCGCAGTGCGGCGGCGTGCTGGGCGGCGGCGGCGCCGGCGAGTGCGGGCAGGCGGCTGCGGAGGGAGGCGATGACGCCGGCGGTGGTGCGGTGGGCGGCGGCGGTGCGGGCGGGCGGGTCCTGGGCGTGGCGGGCGAGCCAGTCGCGGAGGGCGGCGACGGCGCTGGCGGGCAGCAGTCCGGTGCCGCCGCCCGCCGATTCGGGGAGTTCGGGGATGGTGAAGCGGGGGACGTGGCCGAGCCCGGCGCGCCGGAGGAGGGCGGCGTAGCGGTCGGAGATGTCCGCGGCGATCTGGTGCGGTACCCGGTCGAGGACGGTGACGAGGGTGACGTCGTACTCCTTGGCGGTGCGCAGCAGGTGCCAGGGGACGGCGTCGGCGTAGCGGGCGGCGGTGGTGACGAGGATCCAGATGTCGGCGGCGCAGATGAGTTCGGCGGCGAGTTCGCGGTTGCGGGCGACGAGCGAGTCGATGTCCGGGGCGTCGAGGAGGGCGAGTCCGGCGGGGAGGGCGGGATCGGTCTCGATACGGAGGGTGGGGACGGGCGGCTCGTCGCGGGCGGTGTGCGGCATGTCGTCCGGGTACGCGGGGTGGCGGTCGCTCGGCGGGCGCGGCGCCCCGTGCCGTCCGGGTGCGGCGCCGTGGTCCCCGTCGTACGGTCCGTCCGTCCCGTGGGCGGGGTACGGGGGTGTGGTGGCGGGGCGGGGCCGGGCCGTGTTCCGGCGGGGTTCGCGGGTGCCGGGTCCCGGGCCGTCCTGTTCGGGGACCCAGAGGCGGGCCAGGTGGGGCAGGACGCGGCGGCCGGCGAACCAGTGGAGGTCGTCGGGGTGGCAGACGAGGACGGGGGTGCGGGTGGTGGGGCGCAGCACCCCGGCTTCGGAGACGCGGCGGCCGACGAGGGAGTTGACGAGCGTCGATTTCCCGGCGCCGGTGGAGCCGCCGATGACGGCGAGGAGCGGGGCGTGGGGTGCGCGCAGCCGCGGCATGACGTAGTCGTCGAGTTGGGCGAGCAGTTCGTCCCTGCTGCGCCGGGCGCGGGCCGCGCCGCTCAGCGGCAGCGGGAAACGTGCGGCGTCGACGCGGTCGCGCAGTACGGACAAGGCGTCGATGAGTCGGGGTCGTACGTCCAAGGTCGCCACATGTGCAGAATGCCCAATTTAATTGGGTTTTTGAAGCGTATACACCTGTGTGCGCGCCATAAAAACCACCACAGAACGGCACAAGCAGCACATGAGACGATCGAGGCAAGCACCCCGCAGGCATAACGACTGCACAACAGCCGCCGCCCGAGCGGCCAAAACCGATGCAGGATTCGTACCTGCCTGCGATTATCGGGACCGCTTCACGGAATCTCCACAACGTGCCACGGAGGTGAAGCAACCGGGACGAGGCACCCGGACCTCTATCCTTGTCCGCGGTCCGTGATCCACGTCCACCACCGGCCCCCGTAGCTCAGCGGATAGAGCAGGTGCCTTCTAAGCACTTGGCCGCAGGTTCGAGTCCTGCCGGGGGCGCCATGCCTCAGACCCTCCTTCGGGAGGGTCTTTTTGCTGGTCGGGGCGGTTTCCCGGCGTCGTGAGCCTCTTCCGGGACCGGTCCGGCGTCGCCTTGGAATGTCCGGCTGAGGCCGGTCGGAGGCGGCTTCCGGCGGCCGTTCGGCCCGAAAACGGCCCGAAAATCGGGCCGCCCGCTGTGGTCCTGGCTCCCAGCGCGAAGACGCGTGACTCGGCACCGATTCGGCGAGGGGGACCGCCGAAGGCCCCTTCTCCGCCCACCGCCGGGACGGCGCTGTACTCAGCGACCTCGTCCCTTCGCCGTGCCCAGGTGGGGCAGGGCACCGGGGAGCTTCTGCGGGCCTTCGATGCGCCGCTGGAGTTCGGTGATCTGGCCGGTGACGCAGCGGGCGTACGTGGAGAGCAGGACGGGGACGCTGTTGCCGGCCCATTCGGCGACCTGGGCGGGCGGGATGCCGTTGTTGAGCCAGGTGGTCAGGCAGGTGTGCCGGAGGTCGTAGACGCGCTTGCCGACCGGCGAGCGGAACTCGTGCTCGGGCAGTACCGCCTCGCGGGCCTTGGCCCAGGCCCGCCGGTAGACGGAGCCGGCCAGGAGACCGCCCTTCTCCCCCGGAGAAGAGGAGGCTGCCGGGCTTGAGCTGGTCGTGGGCGATGAGGGCGCGGAGGGTCGTCGCGAGGGCGGGGTGGACGGGGACGATCCTTGTGTCGCCCGACGCGCGGCCCTTCAGGGTGCGGGTCTCATGGGTCTCGCCGTCGTCGGTCCAGTGGCCGCCGACCTCGGGCTCGGCGGTGTGGACGCGCAGCTCACCCCAGCCGGTCGCAGGCAGGACGGCGTCCTCGATCCGCAGGGCGACCGCTTCCTCGGGCGCAGACCGGCGTAGTAGAGGGTGGCGTAGAACGCCGCGAGCCGGTGACCGGTTCGGGGGCGGGCCGCGGTCCAGGTGAGCAGAGCCGCGACTTGGTGCGGGTTGAGCAGGGAGCGCTTGTCGACGGCGCCTGAGGTCTTCGGCGCGGAGTTCCCACTCTTGCCCGTGGGTAGGGGGTTGACCTGGAGGGCCTTCTGGCGGACGGCGTACTCCAGGGCGACATTCAGGATGCGGCGGTACCGCTTCGCCGAGCTGGCGGCGGCCGACGTGCCGTCGAGCACGGTGTCGAGCGCCTGCAGGACGGCATCGACGTGCTTGGTGTCCTCCCAGGCGCTCATCGGCAACGAATTGCGCCGGACCCACGCCAGGATCGCCCGGTACTCGGGCGGGGCCTCGTCCCGCCGCTTCTTGTTGAAGGCGTACTCCCGCAGCGCCTTGCGGACGTCCACGCCCTCGTACTGCACGGGCTCGGTCCGCAGGAGCGCGAGCGTGGCCTTGGTCAGCGCCTTCGCGGTACTGACCCGGTTGTTCGCCGAGATCCGGGACCACTTCATGTCGACGTACTGCAGGGCGAAGTCGTACCAGGTGATCCCGGCTACGGATGCTCCGTGGGAGACGGGCCGGCCCGTGTTCTGGTCGAACGGCTCGCCGTTGTTGGCGGCGACGAGGAGCGTGGCGCGGAAGGACTCGGCCGCCGCGCTCGTCTTGAACGCCTCGCCGTGCCGCTGGCCGTTGACCGACCAGCGCACGGTGTACGTGGTGCCGCGCTTCCCCTTGTAGACCTCGGTCTTGCGGAACCGGACGTTGTAGTACCGGTTGGTCACGCGCCGCCCTCGCAGTCGGTGAGCCAGTTCTCCAGGTCACTGCGGCGGATACGAAGGCTGCCGTTCGGGAGTTTCACACAGCGGGGCGCCCGGCCTTTCTGGCGCCAGTCGTAGAAGGTCGACCGGGAGATCTGAAGTTCGGCACAGATTTCGTCCACGGTCAGTTTGTCGCGCGAGCGGGTGGTGCCCTTCATCGGGCGCTCCACCTCCTCGACGCGGAGGGAGTTTCGGGAAGAGAATATCGGAGATCGGGGCAAGTGTTTCCTCGCATGGATGGAACGGGCTAACCGCGAACGGCAGGAAGCGGCGCCGGGTATGCATTCAATGATGCGAAGAATTGGCTTTTTGCCCAACCGACGATCGTCGGCTATGTTGCCCCGCTCCGCCTGGCTCCGATTCCAGGAAAGAGGTGCAAGAGAGTCCTGAGCGCAGTGACGGTCGACGACCCGACCTGGTCAGCAGGGGGGGGCAGGCACAGATGCGTACGAGAGTCCGGCCGCGGCCTTCCCGCCCGCCGGGTCGGCTTCGAGGGAATCGACGGGACGGATGTGTCCCAGCGTGCTTTCTCCGATTCCGGGTACGCTTTCCCTTCTACTCCGAACCCCTCCGAGCATCGGATATTCCGAAGGGACTGTTCGGTCAGCCGGAGGCTCAGGTCTACCGTTTTCGACCGACCAAAAAACTTCTGGGGAGTTCGTGAATTAACTCTGGACTTTTGCGCCCCTGGTGTGGCTTCCTGTCCGTGCCCCGGCCCGACCGGGGAACCTGCCCCCGATTTGCAGCGAAGGTGGTCGTTCGACATCGCCCGTATCCGCACCATCAAGCCCGAGGCATTCCACTCGGAGTCCCTCGCGGAGGTTTCTCTCTCCGCCGAGCGGACGTTCTTCGGGCTGCTCACCCAGGCCGACGACCACGGCCGGTTCCGCGACCAGCCCGCCGTCATCGCCGGCCTGCTCTGGTCCCTGCGCCCCGGGCACGGCCCGATGGGCGTCGAGGACGACCTCGCCCAGCTCCACGCCGCCGAGCTGATCTGCCGTTACCAGGGCGCCAACGGCAAGCAGTACCTGCACATCGTCACCTTCGGCCAGCACCAGAAGGTCAACCGCCCCAGCGGGAGCCGGCACCCCGGCTGCCCGCACCACGATCACGGCGTTCCGCGTGAGCCCTCACCGATGACGCACGCACCCGTCACCGAGTCCTCCACACCGGCTCACGGAGGACGAGGCGAGCAACAAATCTGCAGGTCAGAGGCGATTTAATGCAGCCTCATCGCGGACGCAGGGAGACCTCACGGAGCCCTCCGTGAGGGCGCACGATCCGGATCTAGGATCTAGGAACAGGGATCTAGGATCTACTCCGTTGGAGGGCGCGAGCGCCCCCGCGCCTCACGCGGTCTCGGCCAAGGACCTCATCGGGGAGTACACCGCCGCCTGCAGCCACCGACCGCCCGCGAGCGTGCTCGGCCAGCTCGGCAGCGAAGTCAAAAAGCTCCTCGATGAGGGCATCGAGCCGGACCACGTGCGTGCCGGTCTCGACCGGCACCAGGCCAAGGGGCTGCACCCCCGGACCCTGCCCAGCCTCGTCCACGAGGCAATGAACGCCGCCACGTCCGCCCCCGGCACCGTCCACCGGTCGTGGACCAATCCTGCCGACGTCGCCGCAGCCTACGGCGGTGACCTGTGACCGCCACCCTCACCGATGCCCCGAACCGCCGCGGCCCGATCCCCCGACGGCTCGACGCCATCCTCGCCGCACGCGGCATCGACCCCGCGGCAGTCGGCACACAGGAGCCACCGAGCGAACCGGTCACCGCCCTGGAACTGGCCGATGCCCGCATCCCCGCCCGATACCGCACGGCCCTGAGTGACCACCCGCAGGTCACCGCCTGGGCCGACGCAATCGCCGCCGCCGGGCGCCCCGGCCCCGGCAACGCGCCGGGCATCGCCGAAGGCCCGTCCCTGCTGATCGCCGGCCCCACCGGCACCGGCAAGACCCACCAGGCGTACGGCGCCGTCCGCACCCTGCTCGCCGCCGGAGTGCGGCTGCGCTGGGAGGCCGTCACCGCCGCCGACCTCTACGCCCGCCTGCGCCCCCGCTCCGGCCACGACGCCGAACGCGACCTGCAGAGCCTCGCGCGCTGCCCGTTGTTGCTCCTGGACGACCTCGGCGCGGCCCGGACCAGCGAGTGGACCGAGGAGCTCACCTACCGGCTCATCAACCATCGGTACGAGCACCTGCGCCCCACCCTCATCACCACCAACCTCCCCACCGACGCCCTCCGCACCACCCTCGGCGACCGCATCGCCTCCCGCCTCGCCGAAATGACGGAACGCGTCATCCTTACCGGCCCCGACCGCAGGCGCCGCGCCCAAGCCTGACCGGCCTTGGGACCGGTCCCCATCGCGTAGGGGACCGGGAGATCTCACCTCACGGGACAGTGCGACACCGTCCAGGGGACCGAGCGTGGAGGCAGGCGGGGACCGTCCCGCTCACGGCCCCCACCGGAGGCGGTCCCCCTGACACACCGTCGGGGACCGTCCCGCCAAGAACCGGGGACCGTCCCGGCCGGACACGGGGACCGGTCCCCGACGATTCGGGGACCGGTCCCCATCGGACATCACGGATGTGGGGACCGGTCCCCGCAAAGGTGCAGGTCACCGCCGCTTAGAGGCACCAATCACCAGTTCCTGGAACGGAATTGAAAGGGCGCACCGGTGGTGGGGCCCGTATCAACGCTGCCGGTCCCCTCGCTCGCGGGAAGCGACGCCGAGCCACAGGAGCGCGGTCCCCGAACGCAGTGAGTCACGGGGACCGGTCCCCAGATGCACCGCCCTTCCCCTGCAACGACCACGTCCGGCCACGGTCCCGAGAAGTCCACCCGAGCACCATCACCTCGCACACACCCGAGCCCTCTCCCACCCTCACCTCACCAGAAAGAGCCCATGCACCGTCAGCACCACGAACCCCACACAGACCCCAGCGCGGAAACCGCCACCCCTGCCCCAGGCGGAGCAAGCTGTAGCACTGGACCGTCCAAGGGCCGGTCCCGTGCGCTTGCCCCCGCCCCAGGGGTGGCGGCGGAGGCCCCACGCCAGGGGGCGCGGGACCAGCAGCTCGTGGCCGAGGGCGGCCACGAGCGGAAGGCGAAGCAGGGGCGACGCCGCTCCCGTCAGCCGCAGCAGCGCGGCGTGCGCCTGACCTTCCGCGCCAGCGCAGCCGAAGCCACCGAGATCCAACAGGCCGCCGACGCCAAGGGCGTCTCCAAAGCCCGCTTCATCGCCCAGGCCACCGACGCCGCCCTCCACGGCCGTCCGGGAGCCGACCGGGACGAGGCCCTCGACCGGCTCGAAGCCGCCCGCATCCAGCTCGTGCGCACCGGAACGAACCTCAACCAGATCGCCAGGATCCTCAACTCCGGCGGCGACGCCTCCCACATCGCACGGGCCTCGGACGCCGTGGCAGAGGCCGCCGTCGAGATCCGCACCGCAGCCCGGAAGGTGGTGAGCTGAGCCTCTTGGTCCCCGACGTCTCCCGCGGCAGCCGCACCATCGGCCTGCTCCACTACCTCTACCGAACCAGCGACATCGAAGCCCACGTCGACCCGCACCTCGTCGCCGCCTACGACCCCCACCTGCCCGACCCCGGCCGCGACCCGAACGCCACCTTCGACGAACTGGCCGCCGACCTCGACCTCTGGGTCGACGCCCTCGGCGACACGGCACCCAAGAAGCACGTGTGGCACTGCCCCGTCCGCACCGCCCCCGGCGACCGCCACCTGACCGACGCCGAATGGGCCACCGTCGCCCGCCGCATCCTCCACGCCACCGGCATCACCCCCGACGGCGACGACCACGCCTGCCGCTGGATCGCCGTCCGCCACGCCCCCGACCACATCCACCTCGTCGCCACCCTCGTCCGCGCCGACCGCACCCGCCCCCGCCACCACAAGGACGCCACCCGCGCCCAGGCCGAATGCCGCAAGATCGAGAAGGAGTTCGGACTCCGCCGCCTCAAGGAAGGCGACGGCACCGCCGCGAAGCGGCCCACCAGCGCCGAGCAGCGCAAGGCCGAACGCCTCGGCCAGGAAGCCACCTCGCGCGAGCTGCTGCGCGAACACGTCCACCGGGCCCTCGCCGGGGCCGCCGACGAGCGGGAGTTCTTCGACCGGCTCACCACCGAAGGCGTCCGCATCAAACAGCGCGTCGCACCCTCCGGCGACGTACTCGGCTACTCGGTCGCCCTGCCCGGCGACCGCAACACGGCAGGCGAACCCATCTGGTTCTCCGGCTCCAAACTCGCCCCCGACCTCTCCCTGCCTCGCGTACGCAAGCGCCTCACAGCCACCTCGGACATGCCCGAGCCGTCTTCGCCCCTGGAGCGCAGTGGTGCTTCCGCGCCGGTCCGCGCCCGCCACGTCGCCACCCAGGCCACCGACGAGGCCGTAACCGTCATGGCCTTCGGCGACGAAGGCGCCGCAGCCGCTCAGCTGATCGGCGTCGGCGAAGTCCTCGACGCCCTCGCCCAGACCTCCATCAGCCACACCCGCAACGAACTACGAGAAGCCGCACGCCACTTCGAACGCGCCACCCGCTCACACATCCGTGCCCAGAAGGTCGAGGCATCCGCCCTGCGCCGCGCCGCCCGCCAGATCGTCCACTCCGGCCCGGCCCTCGGCCGCGGCCAGGACGGCGCCGCAACTGCCCTCCTCCTCCTCGACATCCTGATCCTGGCCACCCTCACCGCCGCCCACTGGCACGCCACCCGCCACCACGCCCAACAAGCCGAAGCCGCCCGACGCACCGCACTCCACCTACGCACCGCCTACGAAGCGTCCGCCGCAGCACCGCTCGCAGCCCTCCGCACACACGGACAGCGCCTCCCCGACCAGATCCGTAAACGCCACGCCGGCACCGTCCGCAGCACGCTCCCGCACCTCGCCGACCGCCTCCAGGCCGAACCCGGCTGGGATGCTCTGACCGCAACCCTCGACCAGGCCGAACGCGCAGGTCACAACCCCAGCACACTCCTGGCCAAGGCCGCCGCACACCGCGAACTCCGCACCGCCGACTCCCTCATCGGCGTCCTGGTTTGGCGGCTGCACCACCTCAGCTACGTCACGCCGCCTGCTTCCGGCCCCCGGGCCCCGTACAGCAGTGCTGCCCCTGTTGCCGTCGTGCCCCGGGGAGCGCCGCGACCACAACGCCGCTGACGGACAGCTCCAGGGGACTGGCACTCTCTGGGGGCGTGACTGGCCGCAGCGGTCACGCCCCCAGAAGAGGGTCGGCCTACGCGAAGAGGAGCGTGGGCTGGGCCAGGATGTCCCGGCCCCTTTCGCTCTTGTAGATCAGGTCGACGCTGCCGAACCGGGCCTCGGTGTAGTCCAGCCCGAGCGCTGCTACGGCGTCGCGTACCGCGGCCTCCGACGTCCCCTCGACCTCCAGAAAGGTGGGCAGGTCAGGCCAGGTGTCGAAGTCGTAGGTGACGCCGTCGAGGCGCCACTCCTCGCGGTAGTTCTGCTGGAAGCGCACCTGGCGCAGCCCGAGGGCGCCAAGGAGTTCGGCGGTCTTGTTGAGGTCACTGACCTCGATTTCGATCTCGGTGGTGCCGTTGATGTGGCTCGCGTCGGTGACCTGCTTGAGGGTGAGCGTGGTCTTGCCGCCCTCGTCGCGGAGCCGCAGCCACTGCTCACCCTGGACGGCGTCGTTCTCGAAGATCAACCGGGTGAACATCGTCTTCGGGAAGACCTGCTCCGCCCCGGCGCCGCGCAGATGCTCGCGCAGACCATCCACGTCGATCTCCAAGAACTTTGCTTCGTACTCGTGGTCCGCCATTGTTCTGTTCTCCTCCAACTGATGAGTGCTACGCGGTCAGTTCGTGGAAGTCCTGCTCGCGGATCTTGCGGATCTCGCTGGACACGCCGCCGGCCACGAACTCTTCCACAGGAAGGCAGAGGTCCATGCGCTGAATGCAGATGCCTACGGGGAAGGTGCCTTGCCGGTCGCGGTAGAGGCGCACGCCGTAGTACCCCTCGTGGCAGTCGACACTGTTGTTGAACCGGCACCCAGCGCAGGTGTCGGGGAGCCGCAGCGGACGGATGTGCTTGACGATGAGCGGGCGGCCGTTGGGGAGCTGGTAGGCGACTCGGAAGCCGGAGGTACCAGCTATGAGCCGCACCTCCGTCGGGCGCGCGTGGAGTCCTTCCAGCAGCAGGTCGATGGCGTCGAGGGAGTCGTCTCCGTCGGCGAGCGAGGACAGGACACGGACGGACAGCTGCGGCGAGTACTTCTCCATCAGGTGGTGGACGCGCTGAACGTGGTGTTCATTCGGAATGACGACGTTCGCCCGTGTCCCGAGGCCGAGTTCGAGCGAAATCCGGATCGAGTCCTCCAGGGCCTCGATCTTGCGCGCGGCGAGAGATCGCGCCCGGTACCGAACGTTTTGGACCTGGGCCAGCTCCTCCGGCGTGGTGCCGAAGACCGAGAAGTTGACGTGATCGAGTCCGGCGAGGACGCAGTCGCGGAGGATTCGTCGGCCGTTCTCGCCGTTCGAGGTGATGCTGGCCGAGTAGCCGGCATCCCGTGCGAGGGCGACGAGCTGCGGCAGTCGGGGATGGAGCGTCGGCTCCCCTCCGGTGAGGTGGACCTCTTCGAAGCCCAGCGCGTGCCTGAGCTGGATGAGAGCTGTGCGGAAGGCCGGATCGGGGAAGACGGGGGCCGAGGCGAAGCGCGCCCCGTTCGTGGCGAGGTAGATCGAGACGCGTCCGGAGCGGCCGGCGGCACCGAACTCGCCGACGTGATCGGCGTGGTTGTCAGCGCTGACCGGCGTCCCCTCGTTATGGCAGAACGTGCAGGTCATACCGCATGCGTCGATCACTTTGACGCGTAGGGTCCGGTCCATTTCGACGCGGACAGGGACGGAACTGCCGAGGCCGCGTAATGCGCGGTGCTCAAACATCTGGCGTTGCTCCTCCTTCGTTGGGAGGTGGGTGGACGGTGTGCTCCGTCGGAGGTCATCCGTGCAGCAGGACAGGCGGGCCAAGACGAGCTGGGAGCAGCAGCTGGCTCCGCCATGTCAGCGCGACCTCTTACGTGAAGGGCCGACGGGGCACAAGCTCGGTGGTGATCAGGTGTGGTCGGCGCTCCGGCCGGGCGCCGCGTACGGCGCGGGAGCTGCCTCCACGGCGTGGTGGCCCATCTCGGACTGCATGATCTGCCCCAGCAGAATCACCGTCGTGCCGGCCCCCAGGGCCCACAGCCAGCCCAGGGCGGCGGTGACAGGGTCGCTTCGGTGGTGGGCGGAGGCACGGGCGTACCCGCGTTGCGCGATCACGGCCAGTGGATTCACAAAGGGCCCTTTCTCGTGAGAATTCGCCACGCTGGACGCGGCGTTCTTCCAGGTGGGTGCGTCGTCGTTCAGGGGTCTGGGGTGCCGAAAGGTCAAGGAAGGGGCGAGGGATCGACGCCGTGTGACACGGCCAGCGGTACGTGCGCCTTGTGCTTCCTGCGCGGTACAGGTGCGAGTGCTCGTGGCGGCCCACCAGCAGGCGCGCATTCGAACCAGACCGCCTTGCCTTCGGGCATAGGGACCACGCCCCAGGCCGCGGCCACTGCCTCCACGAGCTGAAGCCCCCGCCCCCCTTCCGCCTCCGGACCAGTGGTCGTGGGGAACGGGAGTTCCGGATCGGCGTCGGTCACCTCTACCCGCACCCTGCCGCCGACGGCACGCACGCACACTGCACAAGCCGCAGCGGTATGAGTCACCGCGTTGCCGACGACCTCGCTGGTCAGCAGCCGTACGTCCGCGAGCTCGTCCTCCGTGAAGCCGAGTCGGCGGCCGCGTACGAACTCCACAACCTTCCGTCGCGCTTCTCCGACCGACTCGCCGGTCGGCGCCACGCAGAAGCCGTATGCAGTCGCTCTCAGAAGGCGTCGGGGCACAGGGGGCCGCACCTCAATCCGTCGCTCGCCTCGCCCGGGAGGTCCGGGCGAGGTACGACCATCCACCCGAGAGTCCCCAACCCATAAGGTTTCAAGGGGGTTTCAACGCCAGAAGGTGGCGGCGCGAATGCGGGAGCGCAGCGCTAAGTTGAAACGGCAGCCAGGCCATGACGGGAGCCTCTGATGACCGGTCGTCCACAGGAAACGGTGCGGCACCCACTCACTCACGCCCGAGCGGAAGCGGGCTTGGGGAAAACGAAGTTCGCCGAGATGATCCGCCTCCAGGGCAGGGTCCTGGGCCACAACCTGGGAACCACTCGGTCGACGGTCTTCAAATGGGAACGCGGCGATCACGCACCGGACGACGTCACCCAGATCGTGATCGCCAGGGTGCTCCACATCCCAGAGTCCGTCCGTTCATCAGCCCCATGGCCGTACTGGCTACCCGTCCGGAACAGTTACGACTTTGCCGCTCCATGGACGCAGGGGGCTACGCTGAAATCTCTGACCTCGCTTGCTGGGAGTGGACCCATGGACCGGAGGGCATTTCTCGGAATCGGCGGTGTGGTGCTCGTGGGCATCGGCGCCCAATGGGCCGCTGCAGAACCGGCCATCGCCGCAGCCGCAACCGGCGACCGGGTCACCGCCGCCACCGTCGACCGTATGCGCGACAGGGTCGAATCCCTGCGGGGAATGGAGCAGGAATCCGGCGGAGGGGACTTCCTGGAGTCCGCGCGCACAGACCTTCGACTGATCACGACCATGCTGAAGAACGGCCGCTACTCAGAGGCAACCGCCCAGCGGCTCTACGTCCTGGCCGCCGAGGTCTGCTGCCTGCTGGGCTGGATGAGCTACGACACCAGCCTGCACAGCGCCGCTCAGCAGCACTACACCGCCGCCCTCCGCTCCGCCAAGGTCGCCGGCGACGACACTCTCGGCGTCCACACCCTGTGCTTCATGGCCACCCAGGCCGCCGGTCAGCGTGAACAGCGTGCCGCCGCTGGCTTGATGGACACCGCCGACGCCGTCCGCACCCGTGTGCCCGCGGTGATGCAAGCGTCCCTTGCCGCCCACCAGGCAACCGTCTACAGGAAGGCCGGCGACCAGCGGAAGGCAGCCGCAGCCCTCAACCGCGCCTTCGACGCCCTCGGTCGCGACGACCACTCCGATACCCCTGCCTACCTTGCATGGTTCGGCGAGGCGCAGCTCCGCTCCACCGAAGGGCGCTTCCTGCTCGCCACCGGGCAGGCCGAAAAGGCCACCGCCGCGCTGGAACGCTCGGTCACCGAAGCCGCACCCCGCGACCGCGCCGTCCGCTACGGCACCCTGGCCCTGGCCCACCAGCAGACCGGCGACCTCGACGGCGCACTCGAAGCCACCCACAAGGCAGCCGACCTCATCGACCAGGGCATCCACTCCCGCCGCGGCGTGGAACGCCTCGAAGAGGTCCGCCGGGCGTTCCGGCCGTATCAGCGGGAGACCAAGGTCAGGGAGGCGACCGAGCGGATCGCGGTGCTGGCGGCGTAGTACGGCAGGTCAGTGGCCCTTCCTGCGCTCCTCGCACGCCCCCATCGCAGCGGACACGCAGGCTGCGCCACCTGGTTCCTGCCGGGCATCTGGCCTCTCGGTCACCGAGCTCCTGACACGAGGCGTTGCGACGTCGCAAGCGTCTACGAGGCGCTGCTGCTGCCGAACAGACTAAGCAGGTGAAACCGGCGCCGAGCTCGCCGTCCGTACACGAGCATCAGCGCGAGCAGTCCGACACCAGCGATCGCCGGACCCTCCGCAGCCTCAGGAAGGCCGAGCAGCGAGACGACTACTGCTCCCGCAACGGTCAGCAGGACGACTGCGATCATTTGTATCGGCTCAGGATCCCGTACCGGATCGATTCCGTCCAGTTCCTCATGATCCAAGAGTGCGCCAACCCGACCGTCCGTGTACCGCTCCGCCACGGTAAGCATCAGCTCGGCGAGTTCCGGGAGAGCCTCGTCGCCATCGATGTCCAACCGCGCTTCCGCTGACCTTAGACGTGATGCCACGAGCCGTGCATGAGCCCGCAGGGCCTTTCTCCGGTGGGACCGGAACGGAACCGTCCCGCGACTGCGAGGCGCTCGCAAGAGCGCCATCTCCAGCGCTGCAACCTTTGCCGCCACATTCCGACGCAGCGATGTTGCCCGTCGCGAGCCACCTGCCCCATATGCCTCTCCGCACGCCGTGACAGCCTCCGCAACCCTGGCCACCAGCCCGAACCTCCGGTCCATGGCGTGAACCCCTTCGTCCACTACCTGCGCTGGATAGGCACGCGCCCACACCATATATGCCAGAACTATAGGACCAAAAAGAAATATGCAGTAGTAACCTACTGCATACGGAATCATGACTATGATCGCGAAGGTGTAGCCGCCGACAAGGATCGCTGGGGTTTCGTTGACCTTGTCGGCGAGAATCTCAAGTAAATTGTCCCTGATCGTAAAACCGCCCACCATACGGCCACTACTGACTGCCTGCCGGATGACCCCGCCGGCCCAGAAGACGCCCATCAACATCGTCGGGATGTAAATGAGGAAATTCCGACCACTGAATTGCAGTGCCCACGCGTTGAACCGCAGCGCGGCCCGCACTTTAGAAACGACTGGTCTGCGGGATCCGATCTTGATGAGCGCCGCCTGCATATCTGCGACCTCTTTGTCTGCTTTCTTGAATGCCTTGCTGCGCCGTCGCGCCTTGAGGGCCCTTAACGGTCGTATGCGTATCACCATGGCCGAAGGATCGCACTGCGTGGTGACAACTGCGGTCGTATCCACCAGAACGAGCCAGTAGGGCCGGTAGCTGGTGAGGACGGCCGGGCCACTCCAGCCGGGTGCACCGGAGCTGCACTCTGCTTCCTGACGAGCAGGGTGCGGCTGACATCCGGGGCCCCGGTCGGTTAGGTGGCGGACGTTCGTGTCACACATGTGGTGCTGAGGTGACGGAGGGCGCTGAGCTGGCCGCCCGGCTAAAAAGGTCGCCGTCCCGGTGTCACCATCGATGAACCGCTCGTCAGGCTGCGGAGCGGTGTGGTTTCGCGTGGGGCATGCCCGCCGGACGCTCAGCAGCTCCTTCCGTCATGACCAGTCGAGGGTGGAGCTGGCGGGCAGGTGCTCTACGAAGTTGTCGCTGTTCCTCTCTTCGTTCTCCGCCCCCGCCAGCATCAGCGCGGATTCGCACCCTGTTCTGCACCGCCACCGAGGCGGTCCGCTCGGCGCCCAGCGCGGCGATCGCTGCTGGGGGCTCTGGGAAGGCGTTCTTCCTGTGTGTCACTGCGGCGCCTACCGCCAACCTATATCCGTGACGACATGCCTCGCGCAGGCCGAACGAATGACCAACGCCCGCTCGCACCGCTTGAAGTATCCGATTAAGCTTGCTGCCGCTCCCGCTGCGTCGAGTAGTCCACAGACCCGCTTCCCGATTCCGTTGGCCACAGCCACGGCGAGCCGGATCTGCCGGCCTCAGAAGCGCGTATGAGTCAGGGTTTCAGCGGCTTTCAGGGCCTTATTCGCGGCCCCTGAAAGGAGCTTCGCGTTATCTGGAAGATTCTCCAGGGATTCGGCGGCTTTCAGGGTCTTATTGGCAGCATGCCAAAGGATCCTCGCATTGTCATCGAGGTTCACGAGGGAGTCGGCGGCGTCGGCGAGGGTGTCCGCCCCCTCTTGGAGGTTCTTGAGGCCATCAGCCGCCTCAGCCAGCCTGTTGGCGCTGTCTTCCAGGTTCCTGAGGTTTCCCGCTGCCTTGGCCAGCACGTTGGCGCTGTCTTCCAAATTGGCGAAGGTACGCGCTGACTTGTGCAGCATATTTATCCCGTCCTGGGAGATCCCGAAGCCGTGGACTCTTGGATCTGTCAGCTCCTTCACGACGACCTTGAGCAGGGAGGCGAGCTCCGGGGCGGTCTTGGCGAACTCGTCCAGTGCAGGTCCGATGCGGTCGACGAGCTGGCTTTGTGCAGCCGCGATCATCTCGCTGAGTTCGGCCTTGGTGAGCTCCCCCAGGCCCGCTAGGGCCTCCAGGCCATCGGCCTCGCGTGTGTGCTTCCAACCCAGTAGTACCTCCACGGGGTACTCATCGCTTTCAGGGCCGTCGACTTCCTCGTGGTGGGGATTACACAGCAGAAGGAGGTTGTCAAAGCTGTTGCGCTCCCTCACCGAGCTTGTCGGGTCGAATCGCTTGCCTCCTTCTTCGAATGCCCGGATGTGGGCGATCTCAAGGTTGAGCCTGGGATTTCCGTTGATCAGACGGATGGTGGGGACCTTGCAATCGGGCCAGTAGCACCCGCCGCGAGCTAGGGTCATGAGTGCGGCGATGGTGGCGTTGCTGTAGTAGCGGCGCGGCTTCTTGTCCATGGGGCGCTCCCTCTGACGCGTGGTGGTGGGGACCGTATCGGCGGGCTCTGACAACGCCCGACGTCTGCGCCGCTCAGTGGTTATTTCAAGCCATGCGCGTTGCGGAAACTGTGCTGGAGGGCGCGCCCCAGACATGGGGGACTGGGAGCTGTTCCGAATCCGTCCCCTGATCAAAAGCGGGCAGAAGCCGCAGTGCAGCCTTCCCGGCCTCGGATGTCTCACCGCATCCTTGGCCTCGGCGCCACCGCCACTACGACAAGCAGCTGCGACACCGGCGATAGGCGACGAGCTGCGTGTTCCCCTCCGTGGCCTGCACCGGGCGCGTTTCGTCTATGTCCTCCCACATGCCCGCTGACGGCTGCGGAACCCACCCCCAATTGGCGTCTCGGTGACTCTGCTCCGGGTGGTGGTTGCACTGATCCGGGAGGTGGGCCACGCCGTGTGGAGAGATCAGAATGCGCTCAGGACGTACCACGGGCTTCCGCCCTGCTTGCACAGGAACTGCGATGCCATACACACGCGGAGCAGATCCATCTGGAGGGCAGTCGCAACCTTGCCCGATGAACAAATCACAGCGATCACATCTCTTGGCGGCCATAGCAGCCATGATTGCAGGAGCCTCTGACAACCTGTTGCTGCACCAAGTGCTGCGCCAGCTAATGGACTTGGTCACTTCGCTTCAAACGCGAATACAGCTGCGATCTGCAACAACGCTCCAAGGGGTGACGAAGAGATGTGCGCCCGGCGGCACGGCAAGAGCCGCCCCGTCGAAGACATGAGGGCGCGTTGATGGCGGCGGCCTGGAGGATGGGGATCTGCGCGGATGGCTCCGGCAAGGACGCCCAGGAGGAAGCATCTGCGGGCGACCGGGGCGCGGTCGCCCGCGCTACTGGCCCGAGGGCGCTGGTGGTCAGGGGGCCAGCGTGAGGGCGAATATCGGAGGAGAGCCGGACATCTGCATCACCATGGCCTGCAGCGATGTCTGCCCGGCCCTCCCCAATAAGCGGTACCTGGGCTGGAAGCTGGAGATCCCGTCCTGCCGGGGCGTCGAGGCGGTCTGCCGGGCTCCTATCACCACAACGGCTTCCTGGTCCGCCGCCCGCCACGCGTGAGCGATGCGTTAGCGGACGGCGTGACACGGGCCGGTTGGGTGCTGGACCTGGCGTCAGCGATATGCCCAGCGACAAGGGAAAACGGGCCGCTTGCCGACTGCGTGGGACCGTCCAGCACGGCCCCGCCAGGACTTGCAAAGCGGTAGTTCCGAACATCAGCACCGCCCCGAGTCAGCCGACTCGTTACCCGCCCTGTCGGCTCTGAGCGCCATGGCTCCGCTCAGACGCCTCAGGCCGAAACGAGCTGACTGAGGGCCCCGTGGAGGACCGTGCCTGCCCCTGGCGCCGTAGCAGTCACCTTCCGCAGATCCTCGCCGGTCAAGTACCGGTAGCTCTGCGGAGGATGGAACGGACCGGATTCTCGGAGAGCGGCGAGCGGCACGGGTTCCTCGAAGGTGACCGGGTCTTCCAGCGCGAGGCCGCTCGCCTGTGCCGCCCCGCTCATGTAGTCGTCGTACTCCCGCCGGCTGATACCGACACTCTTACGGCTGGTCGACCAGACTTCACGGGGGGACGCCACCTGAATCGACGCGATGCGTGCCATGCCCACAAGGGCCATTGTGGGCGCCGTCGCGTACAGGAAGACCGGAGTGTCGGGTGGAGCGGCGACGCGCTGACGGCGCACCTCAACCGTCTTGGTTCCGGCCAGGATCGCCGTGGCGAACCTGGGGTGGACGGACAGCAGCATCGCGCGCTCCGGACCGCTCACGTCTTTCGGTGCCCCTCTTCGTAGACCGCCTGGAACAGCGCGTTGCTGATCTTCGACAGCGACATCAACGACAACGGTAGACCCAGCTTCTTCGCCAAAGCGACCAGCCGTCCATGCGTCACCTGTACGGGAAAGATCTCGGTGTCGGAGAACCTCAGGGCCATGACCTTGCCTGACGAGTCTGCTGCCGCACGCACCTCGTCACGACCATATACGCCCAGGTGTTCGAATCGCGAGAAGAGGGCGTCGGGTTCGTCGATGAGCACTTCGTCCAGCCGCGAACAGCCGATCGCCATCTTGCCCTGGTGCCTGGCCCCGCCTTCGCTGACGTACCAGAGGATCCTTGCGGGGACGCTCTCGCCTCGGTGGCCGGACGACCGATAGTAGACGTGCTCCCGGCTGATACCGAGCACGTCGTCGCGGGGCACGAGCATGGCCGGAACGTTGAACAGCTCTGTTGACCAACGGGGTTTGACGGGAGCGATGAAGGACGGCAGCGCCGTGTCCATGAACTTCGCCGGCCACAGCATCCGCTCGGCGACGCTCGTGATCTCCGCCGACGCCCCGGAGCTCAGATGAGGCACCGCACGCGCCGCCCGTTTCGCGATCTCTCCGGCCACCTCTGAGACGGCTTCGGCCGATCCGCACGCATCCACCAGGAGAGCGGTGAAGCTGCTGGCGTCTTCAGCGAAGCCGTCAGCCCCGGCAGCCTCCGCAGCGGCCGTGGAAAGGTGAGTATCGGCGATGCGGACGACCTGGGCCTCTCGCTCCCGCCCCAGCCTTTTGAGCATGAAGAGCAGCTGCCGGGCGAGTGTCTCCTCCAGCGGGTGAGCTGCCGTCCGCAGGATCGGGACGTTCAAAGTGCGACCGTCCAGCGCCCACGCGTACAGGGCAGCAGGGCGCCCTTCCCCGTCACGTAGCAGCTCCCTGCGCCACAGAACTCCGTCACCCGAGAGCGCCTTCAGTCGCTCGGTAAGCACGGCCCCACTGTCGTGTCCGTTCTGGTCGAAGAAGGCGACCAGCTCCGCCTCGGTGCCGGGTTCGACCTCTTCGGTCGAGAAGGCCGTGCCCATCAGATCTGCCGGGCGGTACAGCTGGGCTTGGCGCAACTCGTCCACATGAAGCGTCACAGCCGCGGGCGAGACCACCCTGACGCGGGCGACGCCCCAAGCGACGTCTGCCAGCCGTGCCAGCTCAGGATCGCGGGTGACCAGCACTTGGAGGCCGGCGCAGGATGTCTCGGCCACGTACGCCAGGCGTCGGTGCAGTTGGCCATCGGACGGCACGTCCGGGACGTTCTTCTTGACGGCGTCGACCAGTTCTTCCTGGCGGGCCGCCACCACCGCACCGGGTGGCGACAGCGACCGCAGACCGGCCAGACCAGCACGCTGGTGCTGACGCTCCTCACGGCTCTTGATCTCACGAACGTCGTGGAGGAGTTGCGGCGTGACCGCAAGCTCAATCAGGTCGGCAAGCCATCCTGCTTCAAGCGCCCGTGACTCCTCGACGGCCTGTTCCGCCCCGGCGCCGTGCAGTCCGGCGAAGACACTGTGATCGACGGCCACCACCAGCAGGGCATCGCTCTTGACCTCGGTGAAAAGATCCTGATGACCGAGATCGAGCCACCAGGCGTCGAGGGTTTCCTTGTCCTTGCCGCGCCCCAGGCTCTCGCCCTTCGGAATGAACCCCAGGGCGGTCCACATAGCGCTGAGCCCGTAGTCGCGTCGGCACTTCGCGCGGATGCCGAGCCTGTGCGCGTGCCGCTCCCGGATCGCCCCCACCAGCAGACGGGCAATGTTCCTTCCTCGGTGCTCCTCGGCCACACACAGGTGCGCGAGGCGGACATAGGGGTTCCGCTTGGGTAGCCCGAAGAGCGCGTAACCGACGACTTCACCGTTTTCCACGGCGGCCAGCAGACCGTCGTCCTCGGCATGCTTGCGGTAGGCCGGCGGCGTGAGCAAGCCCAGGAATTTCGTGTACCGGTCCCCCAAGGCGATGACGGCATCGAGTAACTCGGACTGCTCCCCCGCCACTGACAGCACCTTGATCGCCATGTCTCCCCCTCCGATTACCCCACTCAGACTGATCACGGCCGACCGCATCCTGCCCAGGATCAGGTCTCAAGCCACCGATCGACCAAAACCGACAAGGCCGCACCAAATCGCTCCCCACGAAGGGAGATCGGACGACGCGTCGTCCCGAAAACGCTGAAAGTTTTGGACAGCAGTCAGGCCATGGAGGCATTCGAGCAGGTCAGAACCTTTCCGCTCCCCCAACCACCAGGTGCCTTCTAAGCACTTGGCCGCAGGTTCGAGTCCTGCCGGGGGCGCACCAGATCAGACCCTCCTTCGGGAGGGTCTTTTTGCTGGTCGGGGGCGACCGGCGAGAACAGGACCAACACTTCGGTGCCACCGGGTGACAGGCCGGCCCACGTGACGCGGGCGGGGTGGGCGGGGTGCGGCGAGGGAACCGCGCGGGGATGGCGCGGCCACCTCCAGGGCGGCGGTGAGGACTTCCCGGGTGGCTGATTCGGAGCGCTCAAGCGAAGGGGCGTCAGCGCGCCACCGAGGGGAAAGTGCAGGTCGCGCTATATCACCCCACCTAGGTGCGCACTACATCCATATGGAGGTGTGAGCGATGTCAAGCCATTGACAGTCTGTGTCCGGGACCGCACATACTGTTGATCATGTTCTGCCCCGCCGGGTCGGCGACCCGTGGGGCGCACTCCCTGATCACGCTTTGGAAGCCTCGCCATCGTCGCCGAAGGCGTCCGCCGGTCCCGCCCGTGAATCACGGCTGCACCCACGGTGAGTGGTGACACAGAGGGAGTTCAGGGATGTCTCAACGGATCGACCCGCGCCGCGGAAGACCCTACGGCCCGAATGCGGGCCCCGAAGCACCGGTGACCGGCGGCGCCGCGAGGCTTGAGGGCTGCGATCGGGCGGCGGGCACGGGCGCATCGGCCGAAGCCGGGCAGCAGGTCGGCGCCCTTTCCGGCGAGCGGGGCGGGGCGCTCGCCGTACCGCCCCTCAGCCCTCCCGGCGCCCGGCGGCGAGACCGGCGGCTCCCGGCCCCGACGGAGGCCGGCCGGCCGCTGCCCCCGCCCGCCCCGGCGGTCTCCGTGGAAGTACTCGACCCGGCCCATCCGGACGCCGCCTACTGCCTGGGCACCTACACCTCCGAGCTGCACGGAATCCTCGACGGCGGTTTCGACCCCGCGAACAGCCTGCTGCCCGACCTGGCACCACTGCGCGCGCCCCGCGGACTGTTCCTCGTCGCCCGGCTGCACGGCGCGCCGGTCGGGTGCGCCGGTCTCAAACTCCCGCCCGGGGAACCCGCGGAGATCAAACGGCTGTGGGTCAGCCCCCGCGCCAGAGGACTCGGCCTCTCCCGGCACCTCCTCGCCGCCCTCGAAGGGCACGCCGCCCGTCACGGCAGGGACCTGATACAGCTCGACACCAACAACGCCCTGCAAGCGGCCGTCCGGCTCTACCGGAGCAGCGGTTACGTCGAGGTCCCCGCCTTCAACGACGAGCCCTACGCGAACCTCTGGTTCGGGAAGCGGCTCTCCCCCACGGGCACGGCGGAGAACCATGGTGACGCCTCCCGGCCATGCACCAACGGCGGTTCGGTGGCGTCTCTCCCCCCGGCTCCCGCCCCTGCCCTCCGTCACTCGATCCCGCCGCCCTCCGCCGCCCGGACCAGGCCGGTGCCCTCCGCCGCCGGCCGGTGCAGGAACTCACCGAAGTCCCCCGCTCCGTAGAGCGATCCCACCGGACGCGCCGAACGCGCCGCGTCCGCCACAGGAGAGGGCGGCAGGCCCGTTCGAAGTGGTGCGGAAGGACCACGAGCGGCCGACGGGGCGGGCCCGTGGCTCCGGGCCCGGCCCGCAGCGGAGGCGCCTCCGTAAGGGAAGCGCCTCCGCCCGCTCCCCGCGCGGCGCCGCCCTCCCCGCCCCACCTCCCCACCGCACCCCGCGCGGTGACGCCCGATGAGATCATGACCCCTTGCGCCGCACCCGGCGGGCCAGGCCGGCGCCCCGCGCGGGCGGACACAGGGCGACGGAGGGGGACCAGTGAGCGAGGCGTGGATACGGGTGCCCGTGGGGGCCGAGGCGGGGCGGTGGGACACCCGGGGGTCGGTGCGACGGGTGCTGCTCGTGGTGCACAACGTGACGTCCGCGACCCGGCTGCTCGACGTCCTGCCGTTGCTTCGCGACTGGCGTATCCAGTTGCTGGCCACCTGCACCGGTTCCTCCCCCTTCCAGGCCGGCGTACCGGAACTGCTGGCCGAGGTCGGGGTCCCCGTACTCCCCTGGGCACAGGCGCTGCGGACGCGGGTGGATCTCGCCGTCTCCGCCAGCTTCGGCGGCCAACTCCATGAAATTTGCGGGAAGTTGGCCGTTCTGTCCCATGGTGTCGGATATAATAAGACACTGGCGACGCCGGACGCCGGACGCCGGACGCCGGACGCCGGACGCCGGACGCCGGACGCCGGACGCCGGACGCCGGACGCCGGACGCCGGACGCCGGACCCGGTGTTCGGGATGTCGGACGCGTGGCTGCTCGTGGACGGGGAGCCGGTCGCGGACGCCATGGTGCTCTCGCATCCGGAACAGCTCACGAGGCTGCGGGCGGCGTGCCCGGCCGCGGCGCACACCGCCGTTCTCGCCGGGGACCCCTGCTTCGACCGGATGCTGGACGCCCGTCCCTACCGCGACCGCTACCGCCGGGCCCTCGGCCTGCGGGACGGGCAGCGGCTCGTCGTCCTCAACTCCACCTGGAATCCGGCCTCGCTCTTCGGTGACGGCGGCGACGATCTGCTGCCGTCCCTCCTCCCCCGCCTGACCGGCGAACTCCCCGCCGACGACTATCGCCTCGCCGCCGTCCTCCACCCCAACATCTGGCACGGCCACGGCCCCGGCCAGGTACGGGCCTGGCTGGAGCGGGCGCGCCGCGGCGGGCTGGCGCTCCTCGACCCGCTGACCGACTGGCGGCAGGCGCTCCTCGCGGCCGACCTCGTCCTCGGCGACCACGGTTCGGTCACCTACTACGCCGCCGCGCTCGGCACCCCCGTCCTCCTCGGCGCCGCCCCGCTCGACGGCCTCGACCCCGCCTCGCCGGTCGCGGACTTCGTCCGCACCGCACCCCGCCTCGACCCGCTCCGGCCCCTGCGCCCGCAGTTCGAAACCGCGATCACCGCCCACCGTCCGCACCCCGGGCCCGCCGCCCTCACCACCTCCGTCCCCGGAAAGTCGGCCGCCCTCCTGCGCACCCTCTTCCACGACCTCCTCGGCCTGACCGAACCCGACGCCCCCGCCCTCCTCGACCCGCTGCCGCTGCCCGCGTACGACCCGCCGCACCACACCACCGCGCTCCACGTCCTGACCCGGCTCCTCGGCCCGTACGAGGTGGCGCTGCGCCGCTACGCGGAGCCGTCGTACGAACCGGAGGAGACGGAGGGGGACCCGGAGGGGCGGGGCGGCGCCCCCGTCCAGGCGCACACGGCGGCCCATGAGGACACCGCGGACCGGGCGGCGGTGGCCGCGGCGGATGTGATCTTCCGTCACGGTCCGGACGGCGATCCGCGGTTGGGCCCGCCCGCGGCCTGGTGCGCCGAGGTGCTGGCCCGTCACCCGCAGGCCACCCTCGCCTGCTACGTCAGCGCCCCCGGCACCTGCACCGTCCGCACCCGTACCGGCGTCGCCCTCACCCTCACCGCCGACGCCGCGGCCGCCGACCCCGCCGCCCACGCCTCGGCGCTGTTCGCCTGCCTGTCCGCCGGTGCCACACCGCGGAGCCTGATCGCGAACGGCCTGACGGTACGGACGGCCCGAGCCCGCCACCGGGTCACGGTCGCCCCGGCCGCCCCGGCGACGGAGGGCACCGGAACCCTCGGGTGACCAGGCGCGGGCACCGCCGGTCCGGAACCTCGGGTGACGGGAGGAGACGCGGCCCGTCCGGAGAACGTCGAGGCCGCCCCGGCGAGCGGCGGCAGCCAGGACCGCGGGCCCGTCCGGAATCGCCGGTGACCGCGGGTGGAGGGACGGCCTGCCCGGAACCTGCGGGTGCCCACGGCAGAGGGGCGGCCCGTCCGCCCAGCGGCGGCCCGCACCGGTGCCCGGCGGCAGCGTTCCGGGGAGCCGAAGCCCGCCGCCCCGGCCCGCTACCGCCCCCCGTCCCCCTCGACGGTCCCGCGCAGCTCCCGCAGGCGGATCAGGTGGTACCCCGCGCCGCCCTCGCCGAGCAGTCCGGCGGCCTCCTCGAAGTGGGCCCGCGCCTCCTGAAGCCGTCCGGCCTCGCCGCACACCTCACCGAGGTCGGTGAGAGCGCGGGCGGTGTTGTACGGGTCCTCGGCACGGAAGAACTCCAGGGCCCGCCCCAGCCACCGTGCGGCCTCGTCGTAACGGCCCAGACCGCGCAGCGCCCGGCCCCGGTGGCGCTCCAGCAGGGCGCGGGCGCGCGGGACACTGGCGCGGTCCTTGCCGTCCTCCGGGACGGTGACGAGGACGGCGTCGGCCTCCTCGAACAGCTCCAGCGCCTCGGCGTACCGCCACTGCCGCAGCCGCAGCAGGCCCAGGGTCTCCACCGCGGTGGCCTGTCCGAGGCGGTGCCCGGCCGACCGCGCCGCCCGTGCCGCGTTCCGGAACTCCTCCTCGGCCTCGGCGAAGTGGTCGGAGCCCTTCTCCATGAGGGCCATGGCGAGTTGGGTGTGCATCCGGGCCCGCACCCCGGCCGGCCCGCCGGACACCTCGGGCCCCGGCGTGCCGTCCGCCCCGGGCGCCAGGGTGCGGGCCGCGCGGACGCCCGCCCGCAGCGCCGGCAGGACCTCCTCGTGGCGCCCGGCCTTGAGCTGCACCGCCCACAGCGCCTCGCACAGCTGCCAGACGCTGTCGTGGTCGCCGTACGCCTCCGCCGCCGACACCGCCGCCACCAGCGTGGGCAGCTCGCAGTCCAGGACGCCGAGCGCCGCCCGGGGACCGTCGTACGGGCCCCGCGGCAGCAGCTCGTAGAGCGGGCCGAGGTGCCAGCGCTCCGGCAGGGCGGCGCGGTCGGCCGACACCGCCAGGCGCAGCGCCCAGGTCACCGTGCGGGCGACGGCGGCGGCGCACCCGTTCGGCCGGTCCTCCTGGGCGGCGAGGGCCTCCGCGTGCTGCCGGACGAGGGGACGGTGGTGGTACCGCACCCCGTCCCGGGTCTCCAGCAGGCCGCGCTCGGCCAGTATCCCCAGGAGGCGTTCCGCCTCCGCCTCGGTGGTCTCCGCGGTGGCCGCCGCCTGCGCGGGCCCGACGGCCGGCCAGGGGTGCAGGGCCAGCAGCCGGTGGAGCCGGGCGGCGTCCGCGGGGAGCGCCCGGTAGGCACCGTCGACGGCGGCGCGCACCGGGTCGGGGTCGCCCGCGGCGGGCAGCCCGAGGGGCGGTGCCCCGCCGTCCGGGCCGGGATCCCGCGTCAGATCCAGGGAGGCGGCGGCGGTCCGCAGGGCGTACGGGGAGCCGCCGCACCGGTCGAGGATGTCCTGGAGCACGGCCGCGTCGTCGCCGCGCCACCGCAGTCCGGTGAGATCACCGAGGAGGGACCGCGCGTCCTTGGCGTCGAGCGGCCCGACCGGTACGGGCACGGCGTCGAGCCCGGCGAGCGGACGGCGTGCGACGACGACGGTGAAGACGCCGGGCGCGCCGCTCAGCAGCGGCCCGACCTGCGCGGCCGAGCGGGCGTGGTCGAGGACGACGAGCAGCCGGCGGTCCGCGACGAGGGTGCGGAACAGGTCGGCGCGGTCCTCGGCGGCGGGCGGTACGTCCTCGTCGTCCACGCCCAGGGCGCGCAGGAAGCGGCGGAGCGCGGCGGGGGCGTCGAGACCGCCGCCGGCCCGCAGGTCGAGGTAGAGCTGACCGTCCGGGAAGCGGTGGGCGTTCCGGCTGCCCCAGTGGATGGGTACGGCACTGGTGCCGATGCCGGCGGGCCCGTACACGACGGCGACGCGGGGCAGGCCGTCCGCCTTGCGTCCGGCCTCCTTGTCGAGCTGTTTGAGGGGCAGGCGGCGGTCGGTGAAGAAGCGCACGGTGGCGGGGAGCCGGCGCGGCACCTCCGTCGGCCGGACGCGGACGGGCGCGGTGCGGAAGAGGACGCCGAGGGCGCGGGCGTACTCGGGATCACCGGCGGCGGCGCCGGCCAGCGTCGCCGCCAGCTCGGCGCGCTCACCCGCCCCGACCGGTGCGGGGACCTCGCGTCCGGTGATCCGGCGGGCGAGCGCGCCGAGCGATTCCCAGCCACGTTTGCCCGCTTCTGTCGCCATGGACGCCGCCATGGTGGACAACAGGGCCGAAACCGCCCCCATCGACGTGGGATCCAGCATGCCGTCACTCCCCCCGTACGCCGCCCCGCATCCCTGCCGGGCGGCCGTGCCGATCCGTATCTCCGCCTGCGCTCCACGGTAGTGGCGAACCTCCGCGCGCCGCGTCCTTCCGCACATCCTGCCGCGAGCGGCGCCCGCCCGGAACACGCCTCGGCCGAGACCTCACCCCAGGCACCCCACGGCTCACTCCGGGGCACAACTGACGCTCCGTCCATTCCCGTACCCGCTGCGCCTTCTGACGCCATATCGCCCTACCGAACGAATCGTTGGCCGTATCCACCTCGCCGATAAATGTTTATCTTTGGCTGGTTTGCATATGACTCTGGTCACGTGAGGTCCGTAACCAGATTGCGAATGATCATTACCGGGCAGACCGTGTGGGCCCGGACTGTCTGGTTCCGGCCTACCCCCCGACCGGGGCGCCGGATGCTACCGGCGCACCGGACTGTCTGCCCCTCGGAGTTGAAACATGGACAACCACCTCGTCATCGACGCGGCCGTCCCCGGCCAGTCCGGGTTCGACGAGAAGCAGGTCCCCCTCTACTACACGCGCAAGACCTCCGACATCCTGCACAAATACGGCCCCGGGCCACGTGTGCACTTCCATATGGGGATATTTGCCGAAGGCGACCACCCCAACACCACGGTCGCGCAGCGCGTCCTCCGGCGGCGCATCGTCGCCTCGCAGGAAGCCGTACTCGACCACGCCGCCAGACTCTGGGACATCCCGCGCAACCCGCCCGGCCACCTCCTCGACATCGGCTGCGGCGTCGGCGGCGGCTCGATCTACTGGGCGCAGACATACGGCGCCCAGGTCACCGGAATCACCGTCACCGGCGAACACATACCGGTCATCGCCGACTTCGCACGGCAGGCCGGAGTCAGCGACCGGATCACGCCAGTGCTCGGCGACGTCCACGACCTGACCGACGAGAACCGCTACGACGGCGCCGTGGCCATCGAAAGCTCCGGCTACATGGACCGCGAGCGGCTCTTCGCCGTCGTGGCCAAGGCCCTCAAGCCGGGCGGCTGGTTCGGCATCCAGGAGCACTTCCTGTGCCGCCCGGAGTGGACCGAGTTCATCGACGGCTACTACAAGACCCGCCTGGGCACCCTGACCGAATACCTCACCGCCGCCCACGCGGCCGGTCTGGAGCTGGAGCAGGACGAGGACATCACCGACCGCGTCGCGGAGTTCTGGATGCAGTCGATGGCCTGGAGCACCGCGGAGGTGGAGACGATGGACCGTACGGGCGTGGCCTCCCCCATCGCCCGCGACCGGCTGCTGGAGTCGGAGCGCACCCACGGCAAGCTGTTCCGCATCTGGCGTGACCACGCGGTCGAGACGCGACTGCTCCTCTTCCGCCTGGGAGGCAACTGACCATGAGCCTCGCCCCCGGCACCCGTACCGCCCCCGACGGGGACCGTACCCGGCCCTCCCCCATCGGCTGGCAACTCCCGCCGTTCTACTGCCCGATCGCCACCCTCGGCGACATCCACCCGCACTACGCCGAGCTGGAACGGCGCGCCGTGGAGTGGATCGACGGCCACGGTCTCTACCCCGACCCCACGGAACGCGCGTGGGGGCTGGCCACCGACAGCGCGAGATTCAGCAGCCTGCTCATCCCGCGTGGTGAGCCGGAGTACCTGTTCATGTTCATGCTGTGGAACTACTGGGCCTACACGGTCGACGACTGGCTCGACTCCGGCAGCAACGCCACCGCCTCCGGCCAGGCCGTCGACGCCGGCATCCGGATGGTCCGCGCCCTGGAATACCCGGGCTCGTCGATGGCGCCCCCCGGCCCGGTGACCGAAGCGCTGCACGATCTGGTGGAGCGGACCCGGGCGCTCCTCACCCCCTGGCAGCTGCGCCGGTTCATCGACGGCACCCGGGACTGGCTGTTCGCCTCCGCCTGGCAGACCAGCAACACCGAACGCGGCGTCATGCCGTGCCTCAACGACTTCGCCGGTATGACCGTCTCGCTCAACGGCACCCGCTTCTCCCTCGCCTGGAGCGAGGCGGCCAACGGCGTCGAGCTGCCGCCCGACGTGCTCTGCTCCCCGGCGGTCCAGGCCGCGACCGACGCCGCGGGCTTCATCGTCAGCAGCGACAACGACCTGTTCTCCTACGCCAAGGAGGACCACCTGAAGTTCCCCGAGCAGAACCTCGTCAACGTCATCGCACACGAGCGGGGCCGCACCCCGGCCGAGGCACTGGCCGAAGCGGTCGGTCTGCGCGACCGGGCCATGACCCTCTTCCTCCGGCTGCGCGACCAACTCGCCGCAGGCGGCGACCCGATGATGCGCCGCTATCTGGAGCTGCTCGGCGACTACATCGCCGGATGCATCGTCTGGCAGAACGCGGCCCCGCGCTTCGCCAGCCCCCGCAACCGCAATCCGCTGCCGGTGCCGGGCGCGTCGTTCCACGTCACCTACCGGGACACGCCCAGCGATCCTTCGACGGACGCACCGCGGATTCCGGCGATCGCCTGGTGGTGGGAGCAGCTGACGGCCCCCGCCGCTCCCTGAGTGTGGTGTCCCGTCCCCACCGGGACACCCCCGCCAACGACGGAACGGCGGCACCTGCGTACCGCCGTTCCCGGTCGAACCCCCGGCCGCCGCGCGCTCCGTACGCCGCGGATCCGGGATCTCTCCCTCAGTGACCGCTGAACAAGCGGCGCCACCAGCTGCGCTTCGCCGGCACCGCCGGCACCGCGTGGGCCGTGACCGGCGGCCGCGGACCCGCGGCCTCGGGCAGCGGCTCCGAACGGCGCGGCGCGGGCAACTCCGTACCGGCGGTCTGCGTCGGCAGGCTCGGCTTCGGCGTGAACTTCACCGGCAGCTCGACCATATGACGGGACATCAGCGACGACCGGTACGGGATGTCGTGCTCGGCGACCGACAGCTGAAGGTCGGGCAGCCGGGCCAACAGCGTGTCGATACCGGTGTCGGCGATGGCGCGGCCCACGTCCTGACCGGGGCATTCGTGCGGACCGCCGCTGAAGGCGAGGTGCGAGCGGTTGCCGTGCACCGGCTCGGTGAGATCGGGCCGGATCTCCGGGTCGACGTTGCCCGCCGCCAGCCCCAGGAGCAGCATGTCGCCCTCCTTGATCCGCTGACCGCCCAGCTCCGTGTCGCCGGTGGCCCACCGTCCGAGGATGGTGGTGAACGGCGGCTCGTCCCACAGGACCTGCTCCAGCGCGTCCGGCAGCGTCATGTGACCGCCGGAGAGGCTGGCGCGGAACCGCCGGTCGGTGAGCACCATCCGCACCGTGTTGGCGATGAGGTTGGCGGTCGTCTCGAAGGCGGCGATCAGGACGACGCGGAGGTGCTGCGCCGCCTCGTCGTCGGTCAGGGCGGAGCGGTGCTCCAGCAGCCAGGTGGTGAAGTCGTGGCCGGGGTTGGCGCGCTTGCGCTCCACGAGCTGTGTCAGCGTCTGCATGACGAACTCGTTGCTGGCCACCGCGGTCTCGGTGCCCTTGAGCATGTCGCGGGCGGCCTCGACGAGCCGGGGCCCGTACGACTCCGGCATGCCCAGCAGCTGCGTCATCACCAGCATCGGCAGATGCTCGGCGAACCGGCTGACCAGATCGGCCTGGCCGGCGCCGGCGAACTCGTCGATCAGCTGGTTGGCGAAGCGGGTGACGTAGCGGCGGATGCCGCGCCGGTCGAAGCGGTTGATGGAGTCGGTGACCGCGGCCCGCAGCCGCTCGTGGTCGGCGCCGTCGACGAGGTTGCACACCGGCTGCCAGGCGGTGAGCGGGGCCAGCGGGTGCTCCGGGCCGACGCGGCCCTCCCGCATGTCCCGCCAGCGGCGCGAGTCACGCGAGAAGCGGGACGGGGTACGCGCCACGTCCAGGTTCTCGCGGTGCCCCAGCACCAGCCACGCCGGAAGATCGCCTTGCAGCAGCACCGGCGCGACCTGACCGTGCTCGGCGCGCAGCTTCTCGTACAGCCCCATCGGGTCGGCCTCGGCCTCCGGGCCGTACAGCCGGCGCAGCCCGTCCGGGCCGAGGCCGTGGGCCGGGCAGCCCGGGGGCGGGGTGGGGGAAGTGCTCACAGTGGCTCCTTGGCTCCTCGCCGGCTCACGCCACGGCGAGGGAATGCAGATACCGCATCAACGTCATCAGAACGTCGCGGCTTGACGGGCGCAGCCGGGCGTCGCAGTCGACTATCGGGACATCGGCCGGCAGATCGAGGGCGGCGCGGACCTCCTCGACCGGGTGCGTCGGCGCGTCCGGGAAGGAGTTGATGGCGACGACGAAGGGGACGCCGCGCTCCTCCAGCCGCCCGATGACGTCGAAGCTGACCTCCAGCCGGCGGGTGTCGATCAGCACGACGGCGCCCAGCGCACCGTCGAACAGGCCGTTCCACAGGAACCAGAAGCGCTGCTGGCCGGGGGTGCCGAAGAGGTAGAGGACGAGTTCGTCGTTGAGACTGATCCGGCCGAAGTCCATCGCGACGGTGGTGGAGGTCTTGCGTTCCACCCCGACGGTGTCGTCGACGCCGACACCGGCCTGGGTCATCGTCTCCTCGGTCGTCAGCGGACGGATCTCACTGACGGAACCGACGAGCGTGGTCTTGCCGACACCGAACCCGCCGACGATGACGACCTTGACCGCCGACGCCGCGGTATCCGGCAGTACGTCCTCGGTCCGTGGGCCCTCGGCAGGGTGCTCGACAAGCGTCTCAGAGCTTTTGAAGTCCATGGATCACCGCCTCAATAAGGGCACGGTCGGGAAGTTGAGCGGGGGGTACGGGTGCCCGTGCGACGACGCGGCCGTCCGCCAGCAGGTCACCGAGGAGGACGGTGAGCACGCTGACCGGCAGACGCATGTAGGCGGAGAGCTCCGCGACGGACAGCGGGGAGTGACACAGCCGCATGATCGTGGCGTGCTCGGGCTGCAGGCCCGGTTTGGGGGCGTTCTTGGACACGATCAGCGTGACCAGGTCGAGGGAGGCCGACTTTCCGGAGGATCCGCTGCGCCCGCCGGTGATCACATAAAGCCTCTCCGGGTTCTCGTCCTCCCAGCCCTCGTCCGCATCGCTCACTCCGGAGACCCTCTTCCCCCTCGGCGGGGACGCCGCATGTCCGCAACATGTTCGACGACCCCGCTCATACGACCTGTCCGTTGTGGCGCGGCGGGCTGCTCAGGTGCTCGCCGATGCGGGCTACGAGGTCCCGCATCCGCGCACCGATCAAGCCGGCGTCCACGTCCTCATCGGCCAGCACCGCGAGGTACGCTCCGGCACCCGCTGCCATCAGGTAGAAGAACCCGCCGTCCAGTTCGATCACGACCATACGCATCCGGCCGTCACTGCGCGGGAACTCCGCGGAAACCGCACCGGCGAGGCTCTGCAGCCCGGCGCAGGCGGCCGCCAGCCGGTCCGCGGTGTCGGTGTCGGTGCCGTGCTGAGCCATCCGCAGGCCGTCCGACGACAGCACGATGACATGACGGGTCTGCGGCACGCTCTCCGCGAGGTCCTTGAGCATCCAGTCCATGTTGGGCCGGTGCTGAATCATGGCTACTCACTCTTTTCCGACGACTCGTCACTCTCACGGGCTGTACCGGCCTCACCGGCGGGGCCGGTGGGCGCGGGCGTCTGACTCTCGCCGGACAGGCCACTCTGGAATGCCGCCAGCCACATACCGGGCTGCACGGGTGGTGCGTTGTCCGGGGCGGGGGTGGGGGCGGGAACAGCAACGGGGGCCGGCGCCGGGGTGGGGGCGGGGGCCGCCGGAGGCGTCATGGGGGCGCTCGCGCGGGCCTTGCGCCGCCGCTGCGGAAGGCCGGTGGCGGTCCGCTCCGTCACCACGGGGATGTCGTCCGCGGTGTCGCCGGGGTAGCCGCCGTTGACCGGTGCGGGGGCCGGCGCCGCCACGGGGGCGGGCGCGGGGGCCGGCGCGGGCCGGACGGTCCGGGCGGGGCTCTCGGTGCGGGCGGTCAGCGGGCCCGAGGAGGCGCCGATGCCGTGGGCCCGGCCGGTGGCGGGGGCGGTGGTGATCAGGTCCTGCGGGACGATCAGCACGGCGCGGACGCCGCCGTAGGCGGAGGTACGCAGCGACACCTGGAAGTTGTAGACCTGCGCGAGGCGGCCGACGACGGCGAGGCCGAGGCGCGGGGTCTCGCCGAGGTCGTTGACGTCGATGCCCTTCTGGGCCTGTTCCAGCATCCGCTCGGCGCGCTTGCGCGCCTCCTCGCTCATGCTGACGCCGCCGTCCTCGATCTCCACGGCGATACCGGACTGCACCTCGACGGCGGTCAGGTGCACCCGGGTCTGCGGCGGGGAGTAGCGGGTGGCGTTGTCCAGCAGCTCGGCGAGCGCGTGGATGAGCGGCTCGACGGCGGGGCCGACGACGGCGACCTCGGAGACCGAGTGCAGTTCGACGCGCTGGTAGTCGAGGATGCGGGACATGGCGCCACGCAGCACGCTGTAGAGCGGGACGGCGCGGCTCCACTGACGGCCGGGGCGGGCGCCGCCGAGGACGGCGATGGAGTCGGCGAGACGTCCGATGAGGGCGGTGCCGTGGTCCAGCTGGAGCAGGTCGCCGAAGACCTCGGGGACGTGGCCGTGGCGGTCCTCCATCTCGCGGAGTTCCTGGGCCTGCTGGTGGACGATCGCCTGGACGCGCCGGGCGATGTTCACGAACGCGCGCTGGGCGGCGTCACGGAGGTCCTCCTCCGCGACGACGGCTTCCATCACGGACCGCAGGACGGCCTGGTGGGCGCCGTGGAACTCGGGGGTGAGCTCCGCCTCCTTGGCGTGCTTGCCGAGCCGCTCCACCATGGCGTTGAAGACGTCTTCGGGGAACTCGCCGCGGCTGAGCCGGTTGACCATCTCGGGCAGCAGGTCCTTGGCCAGGCGGATGGTCTCCGACTCCTGGCGCGACAGGGACGTGCGGTACTCGCGCTCACGCTGCCGCAGTCCGCTGATCACCGCTGCGCGGCGGGCCAGTTCGGCCGTGACCAGTGCGACCGCCACGGTGGCGATGACCCCGACCCAGGCGACCGGCGTGGTCGCCTGGGAGGGGACCGTCACCGCGGCGATAACTCCGGCCACGGCCGTCACCGCGGCGGGCACCACCCATGCGAGAACCGAGACGGGACGTGACCCCCCGGGTGACGATCCTTCTCGAACCATCTGCACCCTCAAAACCCTCAAACATTGAAAGATCGGGACGACTTGCCGGGCCCGCGGCACAACGGACAGCGCTGTCACGGGCGTTACCGTGCAACGCTTCCAGGGGGGCGGCGGACCGGAAGTAGCATAACCGGGTTTGATCGCAGGCTGACGCCAGGTCACTACGCCCTGAACAAGCGGAAATCGAACCTCCCCTTCATATTCGACACTCCGTCAGTTCTCTTCCGAATACGGGTGAGTCGTGTCATCGGACGCGCTTTCGGCGCTCCGGCAGGGATGGTCCGGCAGTGCGATGCGCCGGGTGGCCGCCACCGCGCGCCTGGTCCGGCGGCACATGCCCCTGGTGTGTTCGACGGAGCGTGGCGGGCGTCGACCGTCCGCCGGTCGCGGGGTGCCAAAGACTCTCCGACCTGGTGTCCGCCGCGCCGTCGCAGGGTGACGTAGGGCCGTCTCCGCCGTTCGTGGCGGACGGGGGCGGGACAGGGCGTCCCGGGCGGCGGAGAGTTCACCCTTGAGGGGGTAGGCGCCCTTTGGCGCCCCGGGGGCATACGCCGCATCCGGGGCGTCGCCGCCCGCCGGGGCGGGCGGCGTTCCGCTACAGACGTACGGTCCGGCGGGGCGGCTCCTTGGCGTCGGAGAGGAGGCCGCGGAGGGCGGCGAACTCGTCGACGCACTTCGCGGTGCCGTTGACGACGCAGTCCAGCGGCTGGTCGGCGACGGTCACCGGCACCCCGAGCTCCTGGCGGAGCCGCTGGTCGAGGCCGCGCAGCAGGGCGCCGCCGCCGGTCAGGGCGATACCGCGGTCGACGATGTCGCCGGACAGCTCCGGCGGGCACTCGTCCAGGGTGCGGTGGACCGCGCGGACGATCGCGTCGACCGGCTCGGCCAGCGCCTCGCGGATCTCCTCCTCGGTGACCTCCTGGACGCGCGGCAGGCCGCCGACGTGGTCACGGCCGCGGACGGTGTACGTGGTGGGGCGCTCGGGGACGCCGTCCTCGTCCTTGGGGACCGGGCTCCACACCGCCGAGCCGATCGCGATCTTGATGTCCTCGGCGGTGCGCTCCCCGATGGCCAGCGCGTGCTTCTTCTTGACGTACGTCATGATCGCGGCATCCAGGGCGTCCCCGGCGACGCGTACGGACTGGGCGGTGACCAGGCCGCCGAGGGAGATGACGGCGACCTCGGTGGTGCCGCCGCCGATGTCGACGACCATGCAGCCGACCGGTTCGGCGACCGGCAGTCCGGCGCCGATCGCGGCGGCCATGGGCTCCTCGATGAGGTGCACCTCGCGGGCGCCCGCGCCGCGCGCGGAGTCGATGACGGCGCGCCGCTCGACGCCGGTGATCCCGGAGGGGACGCAGATGACCACGCGCGGCCGGGAGAAGCGGCGGGTGGGCAGCGCCTTCTTCATCAGGGCGCGCAGCATCTGTTCGGCGGCGTGGAAGTCGGCGATGACGCCTTCGCGCAGCGGGCGCAGCGCGGTGATGCCGGACGGAGTGCGGCCGATGGTGCGCTTGGCCTCGGCGCCGACGGCGATGACGTCACCCGCGGCGTTGACGGCGACGACGGACGGTTCGTTGAGCACGACGCCTTTGCCGCGTGCGTGGACCAGGGTGTTGGCGGTGCCGAGGTCGATGCCTATGTCGTACGTGCCGGACGAGGTGCTGGACGCCATGGGAGGTTCGTTCGCTCTTTCTCAACTGGATGACAGGACCCGGCGGGGCCAGGTCCTCGGACATCGCGGCCCAGACGGCACCAAGGGATCACCAATGGCGTCAATTGCGGGCATTTATCAAGACTACTGGGGGCGCGGATTGGTTCCTGCGGTGGGGAAACGGGCGGGCCACCGGGCGGGTTCCGGCCGGGGCGCGCCGGGGAGTTCCCGCGCCGCGCCCGGGGCGCGGGCCGGTTCCGTGGGCGCCCCCGGGGCGGGCCGGTTCCGCGTACGTGCCGGTGCCTCGGCCCGGGGGCGTCGCGGGGCCGCCGGTCAGTGGCTGCTGCTGCCGAGTCTGCCGCGGGCGGCGCGGTTGCGGCCGCCGGGGCCGCGGGAGAGGGCGTGGGCGAGGTCGTCGAGGGCGTCAAGGAGGAGGTCGGCGCCGCGCAGGGCGACGCCCTGGCTCTCGTCCTCCGCGTCCCAGCGCTCCCAGACGGCGCGCAGTTCGCTCCAGTCCAGCTCCTCGCGGTCCAGGACCGCCCGGGTGGCGCGTTCGAGGGATTCGCGCAGTTCGTAGGCGAACGCGGTGGCGCCGACGGAGGGTTCGGCGTCCTTCTTGGGGAGGTGGGCCTCCAGGATCATCGCGACGCGGCCCATGGTGGCGAGTGCGGTGGTCGCCGCGGCGGCCGAGGTGCGGGACAGTCCCCGGTGGCGTACGGGTTCCTTCTCCGCGCGGGCCTCGCTCTCCTCCCAGGCGGCGCGGGCGGCGCGGGAGTCCAGCAGGGCGTCGCGGACCTGGCGGGGGCGGCGTTCGGCGGGGCGGGCGTGGAGTTCGAGGACGGCGAGGGCGTAGCGGCCGTTGGCGTCGAGCCAGTCGGCGAGGCGGTTGCGGAGCCGGGGCGTCTCCCAGGTGGGGAAGAGGGCGTAGGCGGCCATGGCGAGGAGTCCGCCGACGAGGGTGAGGACGACGCGTTCCAGGACGGTCTGTTCCCAGCCGGCGCCCGCGATGCCGAGGAGGAAGACGACGTACGCCGCGACGCACGCCGAGGTGACGGAGACGCCGGTGCGCATGAGCAGGTACATCAGCAGGACGCAGGCGAGGGCGAGGGCGGCGGCGACGTAGGCGCCGGGGTGGAAGAGCGCCATCAGGGCGCCGCCGACGGTGACGCCCACGAGGGTGCCGCAGAACCGGGCGACGCCGCGGGCGTAGGTCTGGGCGAAGTCGGGGCGCATCACCATGACGGAGGCGAGCGGCGCCCAGTAGCCGTGGCCGAAAGGGAGCGCGGTGCCCAGCAGGTAGCCGGCGGCGGCGACCACGGTGACCCGTACGGCGTGCCGCAGGATGCGGGAGGACCAGCGCAGTTCGCGGTGGAGGGAGTGCAGGGCGACCGGGATCAGCCGGGGCACGCTGGGGCGCAGCAGGTGGCCGCGTTCCTCCTCGGTGGTGGGGCGGGTGGACTCGACGGGCTCGTCGGTGGATTCGACGGCGTCGGCGAGGAGGGCGATCAGGCGGTACGCGGAGCGGCGGGCGGCGCCCTTGAGTACGGGCCCGGACTCGGGGACCTCCAGGGTGGCCATCGCCTCCGGGGGCAGCCGGACGGGACGGTCGTGGCGGATGGCGTGGGCGACGGCGTCCAGGACGGTGCCGGCGGCGCCCAGCAGGTCGCGGGTGCGGTCGCGTTCGGGGCCCTCCAGGGGCGCGCCGACGACCGGGTCGGCGAGGGAGGCGAGGACCGGCCGGATCTGTTCGGCGATGCCGCGGGGTCCGTGGAGCTGGACCGGGCGCCGTTTGGCCTGGCGCGGGGTGACGGCGGAGGCGAGCCGGGCGTCCATGAGGGGCTGCGGGTCGAACGGGGCGACGGGGTCGTGGCGCAGCCGCCGGGCGTAGTCGGCCTCGGCGGCGAGCGCGTCGGCGAGGGCGTCGCGCTGGACGCCCCAGGGGCGCACCGGGAAGACGATGATCAGCGTGGCCTGGATGAGGCCGCCGAAGGCGATCAGGGCGGCGTGTTCGAGGGCGCCGAGCACGGAGGTCGGCAGGGTGACGGTGACCAGCATGATCGAGACGGTCTGGGTGCCGACGAGTCCGGAGACCGGGCCGATCGCCCAGGCCAGCCCGGCGAGGAAGGTCCAGCCCGCGAGCAGCAGGAGGAAGGCGAGGAGGTGGGCGGCGGCGAGATAGCCGAGGAAGGTGGAGAGGGCGCAGCCACCGGCGACGGCGAGTGCGAGAACGGGGCGCGGGCGCCAGCTGCGCTGGAAGGTGACGATGCCCGCGGCGAAGGCGCCGAAGGCGGAGGAGACGGCGAGGGTGGGCGTCCCGCGCCACAGGCAGAGCCCGATGACGAGGGCGACACCGGCGGTGCCGCGCACCGCGATGACCGGGGTGAGTTTGGCCCGCTCGATGGTCAGCCCGGAGCGGGCGGTCTGCTTCAGCGCGCGCGACCAGGTCATACCGGGAGAATACGGTCTGAAATCCCGCGATTCGGGGCGGTGGGGACCGGCGCCCGGCGTGGCGTCGGGGCCGTGCGGGAGGCCGGGCTCCGGTCCCGGCCGGGGCGCGGCGCGGGGGCGCGGCGCGGGGGCGCGGCGCGGGGGCGCGGCGCGGGGCGGCCCCGCCCGCGGATGCGCGGGGTGCACCGGTCCGGTGCGCGTTCGTGGCCGCGCGGTTCCGATGCCGTACGCCGGGCCCCGTACGGCGGTGGGGAGGCGCCGTACCCGGGCGCACCCGGCGTGGACGCGCCTGTGACGCGCCCCGCGGGCGGAGCGTCTCCGGCGCGGCACCGGGCCGGGCCGGCCGCCGTGCCCGAGCGGCCGGTCCCGCCCGAAGCCGCCGCACCCGGCGGGCGCCCCCGGCGCGTGGGTTCGCGCCACGCGCCCCGGGGGCCGGGCCGGGCCGAGCGCGACGGAGCGGCTCCGTCCCTGGTCGGGACCGTCGCCGGGTCAGCCGGACCGTCCCGGGCCGTCGTTCAGGACACCACGTCCTTACGGGCGAAGCCGCGGAACGCCAGGGCGACGAGGACCAGCGCGTAGGCGACCGAGACGGACGCGCCCTGGAGCATGCCGGACCACTCCATGCCGGGCTGGAGTGCGTCGGCCCAGGCGAACTGCCAGTGGGCGGGCAGCGCGGCGCGCCAGCCGCCGAGGGCGGTGACCTGGTCGAGGACGTTGCCGATGATGGTCAGGCCGACGGCGCCGCCGACCGCGCCCAGGGGCGCGTCGGTGACCGTCGACAGCCAGAACGCCAGCGCCGCCGTGACCAGCTGACTGACGAAGAGGTACGCCACCACGACCGCGAGCCGCCCCACCGCCGTGTCCGCCGGCAGCGCGCCACCGGTGGGCAGGGTGAGCGGCCCCCAGCCGTACGCGGCGGTGCCCACCCCCAGGGCGACCAGGGGCAGCAGCACCATCGCGGCGGCGCTGAAGAGCAGGCCCACGGTGAGCTTGCTCAGCAGCAGCCGGGCGCGCGGCACCGGCGCGGCGAGCAGATAGCGCAGCGACGACCAGCTCGCCTCGGACGCCACCGTGTCGCCGCAGAACAGCGCCACCGGCACGACCAGCAGGAAGCCCGCCGAGACGAACAGCGCGGTGGCGGTGAAGTTGCCGCCGGACGCCGTCGCGGTCTCCATCAGGGTGATCCGGCCGTTCGCCCGCCGGCCCGGGGTGCCGCCGACGGCGAAGGCCACGGCCAGGACGAACGGCAGCAGCGCCAGTCCGGCACCGATCACCAGCGTCCGGCGGCGCCGCAGCTGGCGCAGCGCCTCGACGCGCAGCGGCAGGGTGCGGCGGGCGCGGTATCCGGGGGCGGCGGCCGGAGCGGGGTGGCCGGTGGCCGGTTCCGGTGGGGTGACGGCGGTCAACGGTCGCCTCCGATCAGGGTGAGGAACGCGTCCTCCAGGCGGCGGTGCGGCCCCACCCGGTGCACCGGCAGGTCGAGGCGCAGGAGTCCGGCGAGCAGCCGCGGGGTGGCCGCTCCGTCGTCGAGGCGGACCAGCAGCCCGTCCTCGGCGCGGGCCGCGGCGACGACACCGGGCAGTTCGCGGACCTTCTCCACCACCGCGTCGGTGAGCGCCCCGGGGTCCGTGACACCGATGAGGACGGTGTCGTGGTCACCGGTGATCTCCGCGACCGGACCCGACCTGACCAGGCGTCCGCGGTCCATGACGACCAGATGCGTACAGCTCTGCTCGACCTCGGAGAGCAGATGGCTGGAGACGATGACGGTGCGTCCGGCCGCGGCGTAACGGATCATCACCTCGCGCATCTCGCGGATCTGGGGCGGGTCGAGGCCGTTGGTCGGCTCGTCGAGGATCAGCAGGTCGGGCAGGCCCAGCATGGCCTGGGCGAGGGCCAGGCGCTGGCGCATGCCCTGGGAGTAGGTGCGGACCGCGCGGTCCAGGGCGGTGCCGAGCCCGGCGATCTCCAGGGCCTCCTCGGCGTGCGCATCGGCGGCGGGCCGCCCGGTGGCGCGCCAGTACAGGTCGAGGTTGGCGCGGCCCGTCAGATGCGGCAGGAACCCGGCGCCCTCGACGAACGCGCCGACCCGGGACAGCACCGGGGCGCCGGGCCGGATCGCGTGCCCGAAGACCCGGATCCCGCCCTCGTCCGACCGGATCAGGCCCATCAGCATCCGCAGCGTGGTGGTCTTGCCGGCGCCGTTGGGGCCGAGCAGTCCGAGGACCTGCCCGGCCTCGACGCGGAACGACAGGTCCCGCACCGCGTACCGGTCGCTCGCCCCGGCGTACTTCTTGCTCACTGCGTCGATCACCAGCGGGACGTCCGCCAGCGCCGGATCGGGGGGCGGGGCGGTGGTGCGGCGGCGGGCGGTGAGCAGCAGGGCGGCGGCGAGGACGGCGGCGGCCGACGGCAGCAGCCACGTCCAGGCGGGCAGCGGAGCGGCGGCCGCGTGGACCCGTGTGTCGGTGGGGACGCTCAGGGCGCCGCCGCCGGCCAGTGCGACGGTGTGGGTGGCGGGCTTCGCGGGCGAGGCGTAGCCGAGGTCGGTGGCGGCCAGGACCAGCCGGAGCCGGTGCCCGGCGGCGAAGTCGTGGTCGACGGCGGGCAGCCGCAGGTCGACGCGGACACCGCGGTCGGCACCGGAGAGGCGGTACGGCGTGACGAGTTGGGCGGGCAGCACCTGCTTGGTGCCGTCCGGGGCGACGTCGTAGAGCTTGGCGAAGAGCACCGCGTCGCGGGAGGTGGAGCGTACGGTCACGGCGGCGCGCGGGGCGCCGGTGAGGTGGACGGGCGCGGTGAGCGGCGCCGTCTCGAAGCGGGCGTACTGGCCGGGGAAGTCGACCGCGAGACCGCCGGTGCCCAGGGCGGAGAGGGCGCCGAGGGCGCCGGTGCCGGGGACCGCGGAGATCGCGGGCGGGCTCGCGCCGGGCGGGTTGGTGAAGCGCTGTTCGGGGCCGGTGAGGCGGAGGCGGCGCGGGTCGTGGCCGAGTCCGGGGTAGGCCGGGCCGCTCGCGCCGCGCAGTTGCAGGGCGCCGTTGGTGGAGTCCACTCCGCCGCCGCGGCTGACGCGGAACGCGGGCCCGGTGCCGGCGCCCTTGTCGCCCTTGAGGTAGCGGTCGAACCAGGCGCGGGTGCGGTCGGTGAGCCGATCCCGCTCGCGGTCGCCGCCGTCGTGGCCGCCGGCGATCCAGTCGACGGAGACGGGGGCGCCGTTGCGGCGCAGCGCCCGTGCCATCGCGTCGGACTGGTCGAGGGTGAAGAGCGAGTCGGTCTGCCCCTGCATGAGCAGGGCCGGGGCCGTGATGCGGTCGCCGACGGCGGACGGGCTGCGTTTCTCCAGCAGGGCGCGGGCCTCGGCGTCCGGTTTCCCGGCGACCGCGACCCGTTCGTACATCGCGCACAGTTCGGCGGCGAACCGGCCGCAGCCGCCGGACGGGGCGGGGGCGCGCCCCGGCGCGGTGGCGGGGGTGCCCGCCGAGCCGGTGGTGAAGAAGATGCCGGCCCACAGCTTCTTGAACACGCCGTGGGGGAAGAGCGCGTCGGCGAGGTTCCAGTAGGTGATCTGCGGGGCGAGGGCGTCGATCCGCAGATCGTGCCCGGCGGCGAGCAGCGCGACGGCGCCGCCGTACGACGCCCCGGCGATGCCGACGCGCGGGTCACCGGCCTTGTCGAGCCGCACCTCGGGACGTTTCGCCAGCCAGTCGACGAGGCGGCGGACGTCGGCGACCTCGCGGTCCGGGTCGTTGAGCCCGATGCGCCCGGTGGAGGCGCCGAAACCCCGCGCCGACCAGGTGAGGACCGCGTAGCCGTCGCGGGCCAGCCGCTCCGCCTCCGGGCGGACCTCCTTCTTGCTGCCGCCGAAGCCGTGCGCGAGCAGCACGGCGGGGCGGCGCGCGGTGAAACTCCCCGCGGTGAAGTAGGAGGTGTCGATCCGTACGGTCTTCGAGCCGCCGGGCTTCTCCGGCATCGTCAGCACCCGGTCCTCGCGGTGCACGGCCGGGGCGGCGCCGGAGGACGCGGCCGTCCACACGCCGCCGCCCATGAGCAGGGCCAGAGCGCCGACGGCCGCGTACAGCCGCCGCCCGCGCAGTCGCAGATCCATACGGGGATCCTAGGGAGCGGCCCGTAAAGGGGGCATCGGGGGCGGGCGGGACGCGCGGCGGGAGCCGCGGGACGCTCACGGGGCGTCAGGCGGCGCCGGGCGGAGGCGGAATCGCCCGGACCGGGAACGCGCTGTGCCGGGTGGCGCCGCGTTGCCGGTCCGGGCGGGAGCGAGCGGTGCCGGGCGGCCGGTACGGCTGGTTCCGGTACGGCGGCGCAGCGGGGCGCGCGGCCGGGGTGTGCGTACGGCGAGGAGGCGCCGGTACGGCGTCGGGGGCCGGCGGCCGGTGCGGGGCGGCGGACCGGCGGCCGGTGCGGCGGCGAGGGCGGCAGGTGGTGGTCCCGGACGTGACGCAGCCCGTACCGCCGTCGGCCGTACGGGCTGCGTCACGCGCGGGGTGGTCCCGTCTCCGTCAGTGGTGCGGAGGTCCGAAACCGCCGGGGGCAGGCGGGTTGCCGGGTGGCATCGGCGGGGCGGCGGGCGGGACGGGCGGCATCTGCGGGGCGGGGCCCTGCGCCGGCATCGGCGGGACCGGGCCCGCCTGCGAAGGCACCGGACCGCCGGGCACCGGACCGCCCGGCGGCGGGACCGGCTGCTGCCAGCCGCCCTGCGGCGGACCCTGCGGGCCGGGCGGGACGAAGCCGGGCCCGCCGAACTGCGGCGCGGCGGCGGGCGGCTGCCAGCCGGGGGCGACCGGCTCCCCCTTCGCCATCAGCGCGAACAGGGCGAGCGAGCCGAGGAGGTCCAGCATCAGCTGCACGATGCCGAGGATGCTCTGACCGGGCGCCGCGTCGCTGATCTCGAACAGCCGGCCGGCACCGCTCAGCCCGATCACCGACAGCACGGCGTTCGGCAGCATCATCGTCGCCAGCCCCAGGGCCAGGCCCCGGGCGGCGTTGCCGCGGATCAGGCAGCCGAGCCCGGCGATGCCCGCCAGCACCAGCAGCACCAGGGCGTGCAGGCCGGGTGCGAGCGACGTCAGGGACGTCAGGATGCCCTTGCCCAGGTAGAACATGAAGGCGGCGTCCGCCGCACCGCCGCCCTGCACCAGCATCAGGATCTGCCAGATCACCGAGCACAGCGCCACCGCACCGAGGACGAGACCGCCGACGGCCCCCGCGGCCTTGGCCGGACGCGCCGGCGGCAGGCTGGGGGTGGGCCGCGGCCAGGACCGCATCCCGGCGAGCAGCACGAACCCGCCGAGGAAGGCCAGCAGGGCCAGCGGCAGACTGCCGAGGAAGACCGCGTCGAAGGGGCCCTCACCGGCCCGCGCGCGCAGGAACCAGCGGTCGCTGTCGGTGTGGAAACCGACGCTGATCATGGTCTGTACAGCGGTGGCGAGGGTGAAGGTGGTGGCCACGGCCATCAGCCCACCGGCCGAACGCCGCCCCGTGAACGCCGCGATCGCGCCGCTCAGCTGCACCAGCGCCAGGCAGAACTGCGTGGAGTTGCTGACGGTGTTCACGCCTGGGGGACGCGCACCCGTCCAGTAGTCCCACACCGCGGGGAGGCCCGACTCCGAAAGGTCGTAGCAGAGCCAGAACCCGGTGTAGAGGAAGAAGACCAGGCAGAACACGCCGCCCGTGATCCGTGCGCCCTTGGCCAGCGCCGTACTAGGTGGCATCGCGTCCCCCGGTAGTGGTGTTGTGTACACGCCCGGTCACCGTAGCCGATGGCCGACCCGCCCGGAGGCCGCGCCCGGCGGGGCACGGGCGCCGCTGCCCGCCGGCCGGCGACCGGCGGGCAGCGGACGGACCGTCAGTGGTTGCTGGGGAAACCGAGGTTGATGCCGCCGTCGGACGGGTCGGGCCAGCGGGTGGTGACGACCTTGCCGCGGGTGTAGAAGTGCACGCCGTCGTTGCCGTAGATGTGGTGGTCGCCGAAGAGCGAGTCCTTCCAGCCGCCGAAGGAGTGGTAGCCGACCGGCACCGGGATCGGGACGTTGACGCCGACCATGCCCGCCTCGACCTCCAGCTGGAAGCGGCGCGCCGCGCCGCCGTCCCGCGTGAAGATGGCGGTGCCGTTGCCCCACGGCGAGGCGTTCATCAGCGCGATGGCCTCGTCGTACGTGGCGACGCGGACGACCGAGAGCACCGGGCCGAAGATCTCGTCGCGGTAGGCGTCCATCTCGGGCGTGACCTTGTCGAGCAGCGACACCCCGATCCAGTGGCCGTCCTCGAAGCCCTCGACGGTGAAGCCGGTGCCGTCCACGACGACGTCGGCGCCCTGCGCCGCGGCGCCCTGGACGTACGAGGCGACCTTGTCGCGGTGGACCTTGGTGATCAGCGGGCCCATCTCGGACGCCGGGTCGTCGCCGGGGCCGATGCGGAGGGCGGTGGCACGCTCCTTGATCTTCTCGATCAGCGGGTCGGCGGTCTCCCCGACGGCGACGACGACGGAGACCGCCATGCAGCGCTCACCGGCCGAGCCGTACGCGGCGTTGATCGCCGAGTCGGCGGCCAGGTCGAGGTCGGCGTCGGGCAGTACCAGCATGTGGTTCTTGGCGCCGCCCAGCGCCTGCACCCGCTTGCCGTTGGCGGTGCCCGTGGTGTGGATGTACTTGGCGATGGGGGTGGAGCCGACGAAGGAGACCGCGGCGATGTCCGGGTGCTCCAGGATACGGTCGACCGCGGTCTTGTCGCCGTTGACGATGTTCAGCACGCCGTCGGGCAGCCCCGCCTCGGCGGCCAGCTCGGCGAGCTTGAGGGCGGCGCTGGGCACCTTCTCGCTCGGCTTGAGGACGAAGGTGTTGCCGCACGCCACGGCCAGCGGGAACATCCACATCGGCACCATGGCGGGGAAGTTGAACGGCGTGATGCCGGCGACCACGCCGAGGGACTGACGGATCGCGGCGACGTCCACCCGGGTGGAGACCTGCGTGGACAGCTCACCCTTGAGCTTCTCGGGGATGCCGCAGGCCAGCTCGATGATCTCCAGACCGCGGGCGACCTCGCCGAGGGCGTCGGAGTGCACCTTGCCGTGCTCGGCGGTGATCAGCCGGGCCAGCTCCTCGCGGTGGGCGAAGACCAGCTCGCGGTAGCGGAACAGCACCGAGGTCCGCTTGGCCAGGGAGCTGGTGCCCCAGGTGGCGAACGCCTCCTTGGCGGCGGCGACCGCGGCGTCGACCTCCTCGGCGGAGGCGAAAGCGACCTGCTTCTCCTGGGCGCCGGTGGCCGGGTTGAACACCGGGCCGAAGTTGCCGGACACACCCTCGACGGGCTTGCCGCCGATCCAGTGGCTGATGGTCTGCATGCGGGGGCCTTTCGGTGGTGACGACTACGGGCTGAGATCAGAGGTACCGGCGGCGGTCGGCGGCGTGGCGTTCGTACTCCCGGCGCGCGGCGACCGCAGCCGGACGCGTCGCGGTCTCGGCAACAGGAACATCCCACCAGGACTGGGCGCCCGGCGCGCCCGGCACAGTGTCGGCCGTTTCGGTCTCGACGTAGACACATGTGGGACGGTCCGCGCCGCGCGCCTCGGCGAGGGCCTCGCGCAGCGTCCCGACGGTGGGCGCGCGCAGCACCCGCATGCCGAGGGAGGCGGCGTTGGCGGCGAGATCGACGGGCAGCGGGGCGCCGGTGTAGGTGCCGTCCGCCGCGCGGAAGCGGTAGTCGGTGCCGAAGCGCTCCCCGCCGGTCTGCTCGGAGAGCCCGCCGATGGAGGCGAAACCGTGGTTCTGCAGCAGCACCAGCGTGAACGCGACGCCTTCCTGGACCGCCGTGACGATCTCGGTGGGGTTCATCAGATACGTGCCGTCGCCGACCAGGGCCCAGACCGGGCGGCCGGGGGCGGCGAGCGCGGTCCCGAGGGCCGCGGGGATCTCGTAGCCCATGCAGGAGTAGCCGTATTCGAGGTGGTACTGGCGGCGGGAGCGGGCGCGCCAGAGCCGGTGCAGGTCGCCGGGGAGGGAGCCGGCCGCGTTGATCACGATGTCGGTGTCCCCGACGACGGCGTCCAGCGCGCCGAGCACCTGGGTCTGGGTGGGCCGGGCGGCCGGATCGGGAGCGGCGTACGCGGCGTCGACGCGGCGCTCCCAGGCGGCCTTCGCGGTGGTGTACCCCGCCTCGTACGCGGCGTCGACGCGGTGGCCGCGCAGGGCACGGGTGAGGGCGGTGAGCCCTTCGCGGGCATCGGCGACCAGCGGCAGCGCGGCGAGCTTGTGGGCGTCGAAGGCGGCGATGTTGAGGTTGACGAAGCGGACGCCCGGGTCGGCGAAGAGGGTGGCGGAGGCGGTGGTGAAGTCGGTGTACCGGGTGGCGACGCCGAGGACGGCATCGGCCTCGCGGGCGAGCGCGGCGGCGGTGGCGGTCCCGGTGTGGCCGATACCGCCGACGTCGGCGGGGTGGTCGTGGCGGAGCGCCCCCTTGCCCGCCTGGGTGGCGGCGACGGGGATGCCGGTGGCGTCGGCGAGGTCCCGCAGGGCGTCCTCGGCCTCGCTGTGGTGGACGCCGCCGCCGGCGACGATCAGCGGGCGGCGGGCACCGCGCAGCACCCGGACCGCCTCAGCGAGGGCGCCTGCGTCGGGCGCCGGGCGGGGCACCCGCCAGACCCGGTCGGCGAAGAACTCCGCCGGCCAGTCGTACGCCTCGGTCTGGACGTCCTGCGGCAGGGCGAGGGTGACCGCCCCGGTGCCGGCGGGGTCGGTCAGCACCCGCATCGCCTGGAGGGCGGCCGGGATCAGCGCCTCGGGCCGGGTGACGCGGTCGAAGTAGCGGGAGACGGGGCGCAGCGCGTCGTTGACCGAGAGGTCGCCCGCGTACGGGACTTCGAGCTGCTGGAGGACGGGGTCGGCCCGGCGGGTGGCGAAGGTGTCGCCGGGCAGCAGCAGGACGGGCAGGTGGTTGACGGTGGCGAGGGCGGCGCCGGTGACGAGGTTGGTGGCGCCGGGGCCGATGGAGGTGGTGACGGCCTGGACACGGAGCCGGTCGCTCTGCCGGGCGAAGGCGGTCGCGGCGTGCACCATGGACTGTTCGTTACGGCCCTGGAGGAACGGCAGGGCCCCGGGGTCCTCGCGCAGCGCCTGACCGATCCCGGCGACGTTGCCGTGGCCGAAGATGCCCCAGCAGGCGTTGACCAGGCGGTGACGGCGGCCGTCGCGCTCGGTGAACTGGCGGGCCAGGAACCGCACCAGGGCCTGCGCGACGGTGAGGCGGAGGGTGGTCATCGGTCGTCTCCCGGGGGCGCGGTGTAGCGGGGCAGGCGGGGGTCGGCGGGCTGCTCCGCCCAGGTGGAGCGGATCCAGCCGTGGTCGGGGTGGTCGCGGATCAGCCACTCGCGGGTGGCGCCGGGGCCGGCCATGACGTTGAGGTAGTAGAGCGTGTGGCCGGGGGTGGCGATGGACGGGCCGTGCCAGCCGTCGGGGATGAGGACGGCGTCGCCGGTGCGGACCTCGGCGAGGACATCGGTGCGGTGGCCGGGCCCGGAGGGCGTGACGCGTTGGTAGCCGGTGCCCGGGGTGCCGTGGACGGTCTCGACCTCGAAGTAGTAGATCTCCTCCAGCTCGGACTCCTCACCGGGGCGGGCGGTGTCGTGTTTGTGCGGCGGGTACGACGACCAGTTGCCACCCGGGGTGAGGACTTCGACGGCGATGAGCTTGTCGCAGGCGAAGGCCCCGGCGGCGGCGAAGTTGTTGACCTGGCGGGAGCAGGCCCCGGCGCCGCGCAGCTCCACGGGGACGTCGGCCGCGGCACCGCGGCGCGCGGGCAGCCGGCGGCCGCAGCGGGCCCCGGCGAGGGCGAACCGGCCGCCCGCCCCGCTGGTCAGCTCCGCGCGCGCCCCGCGCGGGACGTAGGCGAAGTCCGTCAGGCCGCTGAAGACGCTCTCGCGCCCGGCGAGTTCGTACGGAACGCCGTCGGTGGTGACGGTGCAGCCGCCGGCGAGGGGCAGCACGATCCATTCGCTCTCCCCCGCCTCGAAGGCGTGGTGGCCGCCGGGCGGCAGGTCGAGGACGCGCAGCGAGGAGTGGCCCCAGCCCGCCCGCTCCGGTGTGATGTCCAGGGCGTACTGCCCGGACCCGCCCTGACCTGCGGGGATGTGGAGGCTGAGGGCCCGGCCGGAGCCGGGCGGGGACGCGGATGACGCGGATACGGGGTTCATGACCACAAGTCTCCACCCGACCACTGACAGTGAGGGAAACGCGGAGGCGGTGACGGCACCCGGCGGCCCGCGCGGGATCGCCGGACCAGGCCCGGCGCCGGGCCCCTGGCGCCCCGGCCCGGCCCGGCGGCCCGGCCCCCGCCCGGTGTCCGGCCGCCGGAGCACGGCGGGTTCACCGCCCGGCGAGGAACGCGTCGATCTCGGCCGGGACCGGCATGGCGGGCGCACAGGCGAGACGGGTGGCGACGAGGGCACCGGCCGCGTTGGCGTAACGCATCATCGGCGCCAGCTCCCAGCCGTGCAGCAGACCGTGGCAGAGGGCGCCGCCGAAGGCGTCACCGGCGCCGAGTCCGTTGACGACGTCGACGGGGAAGGCCGGGACCTCGGCGCTGCGGCCGTCCCGGTGCACCGCGAGGACGCCCTTGGGTCCCTGTTTGACGACGGCGAGTTCGGCGCCCAGCGCGAGCAGCGCCTCGGCGCAGGCCCTCGGCTCGCGCAGCCCGGTGGCGGCCTCGGCCTCGTCGATGTTGCCGACGGCGACGGTGACGTGGGCGAGCGCCGCCTCGTAGTGGGGGCGGGCGGCGGCCATGGCGGCGGCGCCGGTCGCCCCGCCGTCCCCGGAGGCGCCGCCCGCGCCGCCCCAGAACAGCGGCCGCCAGTCGAGGTCGAGGACGGTGGGGCCGCGCCTGCCGCGGGCGGCGAGCGCGGCGAGGGTGGCGGTGCGGCTGGGCTCCTCGCACAGCCCGGTGCCGGTGGTCCACAGGATCCGGGCGGCACGCAGCGCGTCGTGGTCCAGCTCGTCCGCGCGGAGGGTGAGGTCGGGGGCGGTGGGGCGGCGGTAGAAGTAGAGCGGGAAGTGGTCCGGCGGGAAGATCTCGCAGAACGTCACCGGGGTGGGCAGGCCGTCCACGGCGGTCACCCACCGGTCGTCGACGCCGAACGCCCGCAGCTCCCGGTGGAGGTAGTCGCCGAAGGGGTCGCGTCCGGTGCGGCTGATGACGGCGGTGCGGCGGCCCAGGCGCGCGGCGGCCACCGCGACGTTGGTGGCGGAGCCGCCGAGGAACTTCCCGAACGTCTCCACCTCGGCGAGCGGCACGCCCGTCCGGAGGGGGTAGAGGTCCACCCCGATACGGCCCATGGTGATGAGGTCGAACGGTTCCGGCATGGGTCCCCTTCGCTTCGCCCGGTGCGGCACGGCGGTGCCGGGCGGCGCGCCCGTGCCCTGTCGCGGGCACAGGTCTAGTGGGGCCGCCGGACCGTGTCAACGGCGCGCCGCACCGCCCTGACCTGTACGGGGACGGGCGCACGGACGAGCGGGCCCCAGGTGCGGGCGCCTCCGCCACGACCGTCCGCCCGGGGCGCGACACGGGCGGAATCACCCCGTCCGGGAGGGCGCCCCGGCCGGTCACGGCGGGAGATCCTCAGGGCCGGAGGGAATCTTGACACCCCCCGGGGCGCCCGGGAGGCTGAGGCCACCACTCCCGCGCCCCCGGTCACCGCCGACCGGCGAGAGGAGAGCCGCCACATGACCGCAGCCCGTGCCGGTGTTCCCGTTCTGGACCGCATCCGGGTGGGTTCCGCGCCGGATTCGTGGGGTGTGTGGTTCGCCGACGACGCCCAGCAGGTCCCCTGGCGGCGCTTCCTCGACGAGGTGACCGAGGCGGGCTACGACTGGATCGAACTGGGCCCCTACGGCTACCTCCCCACCGACCCGGCGGTGCTGCGCGACGAGACCGCCCGGCGCGGCCTCGGCATCTCGGCCGGAACGGTCTTCACCTCGCTGCACCACGGACCCGCCGTCCGGGACGCGACATGGGCACAGGTGTCCCGGGTCGCCGCGCTCGCCCGCGCGACGGGCGCCGGGCACCTCGTCGCCATCCCGTCCTTCTGGCGCGACGACCGGACCGCCGAGCTGCTGGAGCCGCCCGAGCTGACCGCCGCCCAGTGGCGCCACCTCACCGAGGGCACACAGTGGCTGGCGCGGCGGGTCCGGGAGGAGTTCGGCCTGACGCTGGTGGTCCATCCGCACGCCGACACCCACCTCGACACCGAGGAACACGTCACCCGCTTCCTCGACGCCACCGACTCCGGTCTGGTCTCCCTCTGCCTGGACACCGGCCACTACGCCTACTGCGGCGGCGACAGCGCCGCACTGATCCGCACCTACGGCGAACGCATCGGCTATCTCCACCTCAAGCAGGTCGACCCCGCCGTCCTGGCCGGTGTCCGCGCCGAGGGCACCGCCTTCGGGCCGGCCGTCCGGCAGGGTGTGATGTGCGAACCGCCGCTCGGGGAGCCCGCGTTGCCACCGGTCCTGCGGGCAGCGCAGGAGCTGGGCGGCCCGCTCTTCGCCATCGTCGAACAGGACATGTACCCCTGCCCGCCGGAGCGGCCGCTGCCCATCGCCCGGCGCACCCGCCGCTACCTGCGCTCCTGCGGCGCCTGAGCGGCGGACCGGACCGGACACCGACGGGAACGGGAGGACGACATGCACCGAACGCTGGGGGTGGCCGTCATCGGCGCCGGGCGGATGGGCGCCGACCACGTACGCCGGATCGACGAGGTGATCAGCGGAGCGCGGGTGGCGGTCGTCGCCGATGTGGACGGCTCTCGCGCGAAGGCGCTGGCAGGCCCCATCGAGGGGGCCGTGGCCCGTACCGATCCGGTGGCCGCCATGGACGTGCCGGGGGTGGACGCGGTCCTCGTCGCCTCGCCCGGGGCGGCCCACGAGGCGGCGCTCATGGCGGCGTTCGACCGTGGTCTGCCGGTGCTGTGCGAGAAACCGCTGACGCCGGATCCGGACTCCGCGCTGCGGGTGCTCACCGCCGAGCAGCGCCACGGCCGCCGCCTCGTCCAGGTGGGTTTCATGCGCCGCTACGACAGCGACTACCGCACCCTCAAGGCACAGCTGGCGCGCGCCGCGTACGGCCGTCCGCTGATGCTGCACCACGTCCACCGCAACGTCTCCTCGCCGCCCGGCTGCACCGACGCGCAGACCCTGCACGACTCCGCGGTGCACGAGATCGATGTGACGCGCTGGCTGCTGGACACCGAGATCACCGCCGTACGGGTGCTCCGTCCGGCGCCCTCCGGCGGCGCGCCCGAGGGGCTGCACGATCCGCAGCTGATCGTCTTCGAGACCGCGGACGGCCATCTCGCCGACACCGAGCTCTTCGTCAACTGCGGCTTCGGCTACCAGGTTCGCTGCGAGGCGGTCTGCGAGCGGGGCACCGCCCGGATCGGCGACGACCGCGGCGTCCTCGTCGACGCGGCGGGCCGCTGGGGCGGCACCATCCCGCCGGGCTTCGTGGAACGGTTCGCGGGGGCGTACGACCGTCAGGTGCAGCGCTGGGTGGACGCCACCCGACGCGGCACGGTGGAGGGCCCCGACTGCTGGGACGGCTACGCCGCCGCGGTGGTCTGCCGAGCGGGCGTCCGGGCCCAGCGCACCGGCGAACGCGTCCCCGTCGAACTGCCCGAACGGCCCGCGCTGTACCGCTGATCCGCCCGCTCTCCTGCCCGTGCGGCACCGCCCCGGGGGCGGCCGCCCGTCCGCGCCCCCTGGCCCGCCGGGCGTTCGCCGCAGAGCGACCGGTCCGCAGCGATTGCTCCTCGTCCCCCTCCTGCGTAGGGAAGTCGGCACACCGGACTCCACGGCTCCGGCAACCGCGGCTGGAGCGGGTGGCGTGCCCGTAGACGCACGGCATCCCACTGCGGAGCGGTCCGGCGCGGGTACCCCCTGGGGGTGGCCGGACGGGCACCATACGGATGCATGGCACCCAACGGGGGGAAAGAGGACATCATGCGCATCACCTCACCGCATCGCACCATCCGCCGCCCGGCCGCCCTGGCAGCCGCCGCCGGCCTGATCACCGCCACCCTGCTGACCGGTACGGCCTCCGCGGCCCAGAGCGCCGCGGGCCCGGACCCCATGGCGGCCTGCGCCTACTACGACGGGACCGCGCTCACCGTGTACGGCCAGCGCAACGACCGGGTGAAGCAGGTCCAGTGCCTGCTGGCCAACCGCAAGTACCTGCCCTGGAGCAGCCTCACCGGCTACTTCGGCAACCAGACGCTCGCCGCCGTCAAGAAGTTCCAGAAGGCGGCCCACCTGACGGCCGACGGGAAGGTCGGCAAGAAGACCTGGAAGGCGCTCTACTCCTGATCCGGAGCGGGCCCCGCTCCGGCGGGGCCCGGCACCTCTTCCCACGGCGGGCCGTCCCGAACGGGGCGGCCCGCCGCGCACGTCCCGCCCGGATCCGTCCGGACCCGCCCGGCAGGCCACCGTTCCTCGGCGCCTCCGCCGCTCTCCTTCCGTTCCGCCTCTGTCACATCCGTCCCCGGCGCGTCACATCCGTCACGGTTACACGGGTTTTCCGTCACAGGTGATCAACAGCCGCTGTCCGTACGGCGGCCGGTGTCGTTGATCCGGCGCAGGTCACAGGTACACCCGACCCGGCGCGCCGCTCACGGGCCGCGCGGCCGGGGTCCGGATCCAGGGAGGCGAGGCAGCGATGACCGACCGGAGGCTCTGGTCCTACAAGGACATCGCCGCGCACATCCGGGTACGGCCGGACACCGTGCGCTCCTACCGCAAGCACGGACTGCTTCCCGAGCCGGACCTCGTCGAGGGCGGCAGACCGTACTGGTTCGCCGACACCGTCCGCGACTGGGTGACCCGCAGACCGGGTCACAGCCGGCGGGGCTGACCCGGCCCGGGGCACGGGCCACCGCCAGCCGGTGGCCGCGGCTCCCCCACCAGGCGCCCGGCGTGCGGGAGGGGGATCCGCCGACCGCCGGACACACCCGGCGGCCCCCTCCTACGATCGCCCCATGCCCACGCCCCCTCGCTCCCCCTCCGTCCGTCTCGCGGTGATCGGCGCCGGCGGGATCGGCGGCTACACCGCCGCCCTGACGCACTGGGCCGGCCTCGACGTCACGCTGTGCGTCCGCACCCCCGTCGACGGGGTCGCCGTCACGCTCGACGGCGCCGAGCGGCACGCCGCCGTCCCCGTCCTCACCGACCCCGCGCAGGCCGGGCCCGTCGACTGGGTCCTGCTGACCACCAAGGCGCAGGACACCCCGGGCGCCGCGCCGTGGCTGCGGGCTCTGTGCGGGCCGGACACCACCGTCGCCGTGCTCCAGAACGGCACCGGGCTCGCGGAACGGGTGGCCCCGTACGTCCCGGCAGGGACCGCGACACTGCCGGTGATCTGCTACCTCTCGGCGGAGCGCACCGCACCGGGCCGGATCGTCCACCACCTCGCGAGCGAACTCCATGTGCCGCAGGGACCGTCGTCCGAGGCGTTCGCCGCGCTGCTGGAGGGCACCGGGCTGAACGTCACGCAGGTGCCGGACTTCACCACCGCCACCTGGCGCAAGCTGTTCTTCAACCTCGCCGCCAACCCCCTCACGGCGCTGCTCGGCCAGCGGATGGACATCTTCCGGGAGGCGGAGATGGCCGGGCTCGCCCGCGCTCTGCTCACCGAGGCGGCGGAGGTCGCCCGCGCGGAGGGCGCGGACATCGGCGACAGCGACATCTCCGGGACGCTGGAGATCTACGCGATGGCTCCGCCCGGCGGTGGTTCGTCGATGCTCTACGACCGTGAGGCGGGACGGCCGCTGGAACACGAATACCTCACCGGAGCGGTCGTCGAGGCGGGAGAACGGCACTCCCTCCCGACGCCCCTGAACCGCATGCTGCTCACCCTGCTGCGCGCCGTCGACCGCGAATTGCGGGCCCCGGACGGCGCCTGAACCCGGACGCCCCGGAGGGCCGGCCCGGCATCCGGCGACCACCCGCGCACCACGCCGCCTGCGGTGTGTTCCGCTCCCCCGGCGAAGCCACCCGGGAGCCCGGAAGGCCCGCGACGGAACACACAGGACGCGCCGCGCCCGGACCGGCAAGGACCCCGACACGGCGAGGATTACGGAGAGTTCGTAAGTCATGACTCAACGGTAGGGGCGACCACTGACAACGGGCCGGGGACGCGGCTCCGCACCCGCGGCACGGGAGCCTCCCCGCCCCTCCGCACCCGAGGGCTCCGTCCGTCCGGGACCATCGCCCCGGACCGGCTCCCCGGTCGCAGGCACCTTCCGTACCTGCGCTTTCCGCGTCCGGGCGGTCCGGCGGCGCGCCAGCCACGGCACGGCCGCGCCCAGTGCGGCGACGGCGCACGAGATCCCGAAACCCAGGGCGGCGGCGTAGAGACGGTTGCCCATCGCGGCGCTGCCGAGATATCCGAGGCCGATCGAGTAGGCCGCCCAGACGGTCTCGGCGAGGGCGGTGCCGGGCAGGTAGCGGCGCAGCGGGTGGCGCAGGACGCCGCAGGCGACGGCACCGGCGATCCGCCCGCCGGGCAGGAAGCGCACCCCGAGGACGAACGGCAGGCCGTAACGCTCGATGCGCCGGGAGGTCCACTCCAGGAGGACGCGGCGTCGGCCCCGGCGTCGCATCCAGGCGCGGGCCGGGCCGCCGAAGCGGCGGGCGAGCAGGTACATCAGAGCGTCGCCGAGGGTGGCGCTGCCCGCGACGGCCACCAGGACGAGGGGAAGGAAGAAGGCGCCGTGCGCGGCGAGGACTCCGGCGGTGACGAGCAGCGCGGAGTTGGGCACCAGCGGTGGCAGGGTGGTGAGTACCAGCAGCCCGTACAGGGCCGGTACGCGCATCCGGCGCGCCTCCTTCGATCACGCCGGTCCGGGCCGCTCCGGGCCGGTACCTCCCAGGCTGACGCGCGGCGCCCGGGGCGGCAACGCCTGCCGGACGGAGCGGTGCGGCGTCACTGGATTGATACCCCCATGGGGTATAGAGTGCATCTCGCCGGGCGCCACCGGCCACCCCGCCGCACCCCGGCGGTGCGCACTCCGGCGAGCCCGGCTCACGTACGGCACTTCGACGTCCATGGAACACCGGCACCACGAGGAGACTCCCATGACCGCCGCATCGACGAACGGCTCCTGCTGCACGCCCGACGGCTCCTGCCACTCCGGCGAGAGCGCGGCGCAGGCGGGCGAGATCACCACCGCCTACAAGGTGACCGGCATGACCTGCGGGCACTGCGAGGGCGCGGTCACCTCCGAGATCTCGGAGCTGGCCGGCGTCGTCTCGGTGCGCGCGGAGGCCGCGACGGGCCTGGTGACCGTCGTCTCGCGGACCGCCCTCGACGAGACCGCGGTACGCGAGGCGGTGGATGAGGCCGGTTACGAGCTGGTCGGCCCGGCCTGACGCCCTCGCGGCGCCGACCGGAGGCTTTTTCGCCACAGGGGCCACGACGCAGCCCACACGGCTCACACGTTCACAAAATTCCCACAATGGGCACAACACCCATACGTCAGGGCCGCGATATTCAGATCGCGGCCCTTGACCGTTTTCGCCCTCATATGGCAGGAGACCCAGATCACAGCGATCCGAACGTAACCATCGAGGGGGGTCGAGAGTCTAACCGGGTGTGCAGGCACCCCGGCGGGGCCTGCTCGGCAACAGCCGTGCCGGTCTTGGGGGACCGGCCCCGGCTACGCGTGGCCGGGGCGACGTGCCCGGGGAGCTTTGAGCGGCCCTCCCGAACGTGCGCGTCCCGGCAGATCGCGGTGCACCCTGAACGCCCGGACGGATCCCGTGGGGGGAATCCGACCCGGGACAAGGGAAGCGCCCCGCGCTCTGGACCCGTGGGGGGATCTGGAGGCGGGGCGCTTCTCGTTTCCGCACGCCGCAGACGCAAACGGCCCCCGCCCTGGACGGACGGGGGCCTCGCGCATTCCGGGCGCGCGGGCGCCCGGACGGGTCAGCGCTGCTCGACGGGGATGAAGTCGCGCTCGACCACGCCGGTGTAGATCTGCCGCGGGCGGCCGATCCGCGAACCCGGCTCCTTGATCATCTCGTGCCACTGGGCGATCCAGCCCGGAAGGCGGCCGAGGGCGAAGAGGACCGTGAACATCTCGGTCGGGAAGCCCATGGCCCGGTAGATCAGACCGGTGTAGAAGTCGACGTTCGGGTAGAGCTTGCGCTCGACGAAGTAGTCGTCGGAGAGCGCGTGCTCCTCCAGCTTCAGGGCGATGTCCAGCAGCTCGTCGGACTTGCCGAGCGCCGAGAGGACGTCGTGCGCCGCCGCCTTGATGATCTTCGCCCGGGGGTCGAAGTTCTTGTAGACGCGGTGCCCGAAGCCCATGAGCTTCACGCCGTCTTCCTTGTTCTTCACCTTGCGGATGAAGGAGTCGACGTCGCCGCCGTCGCGCTGGATGCCCTCCAGCATCTCCAGCACGGACTGGTTGGCGCCGCCGTGCAGGGGGCCCCAGAGCGCGTTGATGCCGGCGGAGATCGAGGCGAAGAGGTTCGCCTGCGAGGAGCCGACCAGGCGCACGGTGGAGGTCGAGCAGTTCTGCTCGTGGTCCGCGTGCAGGATCAGCAGCTTGTCGAGGGCGCTGACCACGACCGGGTCCAGGTCGTACTCGGCGGCGGGCACCGAGAACGTCATGCGCAGGAAGTTCTCGACGTAGCCGAGGTCGTTGCGCGGGTAGACGACCGGGTGGCCGACCGACTTCTTGTAGGCGTACGCCGCGATCGTCGGCAGCTTGGCCAGCAGACGGATCGTGGAGATGTGCCGCTGCTGCTCGTCGAACGGGTTGTGGCTGTCCTGGTAGAAGGTCGACAGGGCGCTGACGACCGACGACAGCATCGCCATCGGGTGGGCGTCCCGGGGGAAGCCGTCGTAGAAGCGCTTGACGTCCTCGTGCAGCAGGGTGTGGTACGTGATGTCCTGCTTGAAGTTGGACAGCTGGTCGACGGTCGGCAGCTCGCCGTTGATCAGCAGGTACGCGGTCTCGACGAACGTGCTGCGCTCGGCGAGCTGCTCGATCGGGTAGCCGCGGTAGCGCAGAATCCCCTGCTCACCGTCCAGATAGGTGATCGCGGATTTATACGCGGCGGTGTTGCCGTAACCGGAGTCCAGGGTCACCAGACCGGTCTGGGCGCGCAGCTTCGAGATGTCGAAGCCCTCATCGCCGACGGTGCTGCCGACGACCGGGTAGCTGTATTCGCCGTCCCCGTAACGCAGTACTACAGAGTTGTCGCTCACGTCATCCCTCACCGACGTTGTGCCTCTTCTTCGAGGTGCCCTGACTGCCTCTACCTTCCCCCATTTGGACATGGGATGTGCACTCGGGGTCGGCAATTCGGCCTTCGGGCGGCACTGAGTGCCGTTTACCTGACCATCCTGCGCCCCTTCGACCCGATTAGGGAAGCTGGGCGACACCGACGGCACCCGCGAGTCGCCGATCGAGCGCCGTGCACCGCCGACCGGCGGACACGGTGCGTACGGCCTGCCCCAGAGCCTTTCGGGACCCCACCAGCACCACCAGGCGTTTTGCCCGGGTTATCGCCGTATACAGCAGATTCCGCTGCAACATCATCCAGGCGCCCGTCGTGACCGGAATCACCACCGCCGGATACTCGCTCCCCTGCGAGCGGTGGATCGTCACCGCATAGGCGTGCGCCAGCTCGTCCAGCTCGTCGAAGTCGTACGGAACCTCCTCGTCCTCGTCGGTGCGGACCACGAGCCGCTGGTCGTCGAGGTTCATATCCGTGACCACGCCGACGGTGCCGTTGAAGACGCCGTTGGCGCCCTTCTCGTAGTTGTTGCGGATCTGGGTGACCTTGTCGCCCACCCGGAAGATCCGGCCGCCGAAGCGGCGCTCCGGCACCTCAGGGCGCGCCGGCGTGACCGCCTGCTGGAGCAGGGCGTTGAGCGCGCCCGCCCCGGCCGGTCCGCGGTGCATCGGGGCGAGCACCTGGACGTCCCGCCGGGGGTCGAGGCCGAAGGTCGCGGGGATGCGGCGGGCCACCACGTCGACGGTGAGCCGGCCGGCCGCCTCGGTGTCCTCCTCGGCGAAGAGGAAGAAGTCCCGCAGGCCCTGGGTCAGCGGCGGCTTCCCGGCGTTGACGCGGTGCGCGTTGGTGACCACGCCGGACTGCTGGGCCTGGCGGAAGATCCTGGTCAGCCGAACGCACGGCACCGGGCCGCCGTCGGCGAGCAGATCCCGCAGCACCTCCCCCGCACCGACCGACGGGAGCTGGTCGACATCGCCCACCAGCAGCAGATGGGCGCCCGGCGGAACCGCCTTGACCAGCTTGTTGGCGAGCAGCAGATCGAGCATGGACGCCTCGTCGACCACCACCAGATCGGCCTCCAGCGGCCGGTCGGCGTCGTACGCGGCGTCCCCACCGGGCTTCAGCTCCAGCAGCCGGTGAACGGTCGACGCCTCCGCGCCCGTCAGCTCCGCCAGCCGCTTGGCGGCCCGCCCGGTGGGCGCGGCCAGCACCACCCGGGCCTTCTTGGCGCGGGCCAGTTCGACCACCGAACGGACCGTGAAGGACTTGCCGCACCCCGGGCCTCCGGTGAGCACCGCCACCTTGCGGGTCAGCGCGAGACGTACCGCCTCGCGCTGCTCCGGCGCCAGGTCGGCGCCGGTGCGCCGCGCCAGCCAGGCCAGCGCGCGCTCCCAGTCGACGTCGCCGAAGACCGCCAGCCGGTCCTCGGGGGTGCGCAGCAGCCGCGTCAGCCGGCCGGCCAGGGACAGCTCGGCGCGGTGGAAGGGGACCAGGTAGACGGCGGTGACGGGCTCCTCCCCACCGCCCTGCCGGATCTTCTCGCGCACCACGCCCTCCGGGTCCGCCGCCAGCTCGGCCAGCGCGTCGATGACCAGGCCGGTGTCCACCTGGAGCAACTTCACCGCGTCGGTTATCAGTTGCTCCTCGGGCAGGAAGCAGTGCCCCTGGTCCGCCGACTGCGACAGGGCGTACTGGATACCGGCGCGGACCCGCTCGGGGCTGTCGTGCGGGATGCCGACCGCCTGCGCGATGCGGTCGGCCGTCAGGAAGCCGATGCCCCAGACGTCGGCCGCCAGGCGGTAGGGGTGCTCGCGCACCACGGCGATGGCGTCGTCCGCGTACTTCTTGTAGATGCGTACGGCGAGGGAGGTGGAGACGCCGACGCCCTGGAGGAAGATCATCACCTCCTTGATGGCCTTCTGCTCCTCCCAGGCCGCGGCGATCTTCTTCATCCGCTTCGGGCCGAGGCCGGGCACCTCGATCAGCCTGGCCGACTCCTCCTCGATGACGTCGAGGGTGGCGACGCCGAAGTGCTCGGTGATGCGGTCGGCGATGCGCGGGCCGATGCCTTTGATCAGGCCCGAGCCGAGGTAGCGGCGGATGCCCTGAACGGTGGCGGGCAGGACGGTGGTGTAGTTCTCGACGGTGAACTGCTTGCCGTACTGCGGGTGGGAGCCCCAGCGGCCCGTCATCCGCAGGGATTCACCGGGCTGCGCCCCCAGCAGCGCGCCGACGACCGTCAGCAGCTCGCCCGCGCCGCGCCCGGTGTCGACGCGCGCGACGGTGTAACCACTCTCCTCGTTGGCGTAGGTGATCCGCTCCAGGACCCCTTCGACCACCGAGGCGTTGACCGCGTTGCCCATGCTCCGAACGGTACCGCCGGGGTCTGACAACGCGGTCCGCGCGGCGTTCGGTCGGAAGCCGGCGGACGGTCCCGCCGTGCGGGCACGGCGCCGTCCGGGGCGCAACCGCCGGGCGGCGCCGGTCAACCGGTCGTTGACCGGGCGGCACTTTCGGGCTATCCGTGATCCTCCAACCGTCCCTCATTTCGCCGGGGAAGCCCGCCGGAAGGAGCGCACATGCACTCCAGACGTGCCGTCCTGACCACCGCCGCGGCGGCGGCCGCCGCCTGCGCCGCGGGCGCCGTCCCCGCGGCCGCCGCGGGCCCTGCCCCAGCCCGCCCGGGGGCCGCCCCCACCGCCGTACGGGAGCGGATGCGGCGTCTCATCGCCCGTATGACACCGGAGGAGAAGGCCGGTCAGCTCTTCGTGATGCGGGTCTACGGGCACTCCGCCACCGATCCGGACCCGGCCGACGTGGACGCCAACCGCAAGGAGATCGGCGTCGCGAACGCGGCCGAACTCATCGCGAAGTACCACGTCGGCGGCATCATCTACTTCAGCTGGGCGCACAACACCCGCGATCCGCACCAGATCGCGGAGCTGTCCAACGGCATCCAGCGGGCGGGCGCGGCGCAGCGGCTGCCCGTCCCGCTGCTGATCTCCACCGACCAGGAGCACGGCATCGTCGCCCGGATCGGCGCGCCCGCCACCCTGTTGCCCGGGGCGATGGCGCTCGGCGCCGGCGGTTCGCGCGCCGACGCCACGACCGCGGCCGCGATCAGCGGCGCCGAGTTGTACGCGATGGGTATCCGGCAGGACTTCGCCCCGGACGCCGACGTCAACGTCAACCCCGCCAACCCGATCATCGGCGTCCGTTCCTTCGGCTCCGACCCGCAGGCCGCGGCGCGGATGGTCGCCGCTCAGGTGCACGGCTACCAGGGTGCGGGGGTCGCCGCCGCCGCCAAGCACTTCCCCGGGCACGGCGACACCGACGTCGACAGCCACGTGGGGCTGCCCACCATCCACCACACCGCCGAGGAGTGGGAGCGGCTGGACGCGCCGCCGTTCCGGGCCGCCGTGGCCGCCGGCATCGACGTGATCATGACGGCGCACCTCGTCGTCCCCGCCTTCGACCCCAGCGGGGACCCGGCGACCCTCTCGCACCCCATCCTCACCGGACTGCTGCGCGAACGGCTCGGCTACGACGGTGTGGTGATCACCGATGCGCTGGGGATGCAGGGCGTCCGCGAGAAGTACGGCGACGACCGGGTGCCGGTGCTGGCGCTCAAGGCCGGGGTGGACCAGCTGCTCAACCCGCCGGACCTCGCCGTCGCGCACGCCGCGGTCGTCCGCGCGCTGAAGGACGGTGAGCTGTCCGAGGAGGCCGTCGACGCCAAGCTGGAGCGGATCCTGCTGCTCAAGGAGCGCCGCGGACTGTTCGCCGACCCGTACACCTCGCGGGCCGCGGTCGACCGGGTGGTGGGCGTCCGCCGCCACCTGGACACGGCCGACGCGCTCGCCGACCGGACGACGACGCTGCTGCGCAACACCGGCGGGGTGCTGCCGCTCTCCCGCCGCCGTGAGCGCCGGGTGCTGGTGGTGGGGGCGGACCCGGCCGCGCCGTCCGGGACGGGCGGCCCGCCCACCGAGGTGCTGGCCCGGGAGCTGACCGGCCTCGGTTTCGCCGCGACCGCGCTGTCCACGGGCACGGCACCGGACGGGGAGCTGATCGGCGCGGCGCTGGCGGCGCTGACCGGGCGGGACGCCGTGGTCGTCGCGACGTACGACGTCACGCCCGGCTCCCCGCAGCGCACGCTGGTCGAGGCGCTGCTCGCCACGGGAAAGCCGGTGGTGCAGCTCGCGGTCCGCAATCCGTACGACCTCGCGCAGCTCGACGGGGTACGCGCGGGGCTGGCGTCCTACGGGTGGACCGATGTCGAGGTGCGGGCGGCGGCGCGGGTGATCGCCGGGCGGCGGTCGCCCCGGGGCCGGTTGCCGGTGCCGGTGATGCGGGCCGACACACCGGACGAGGAGCTGTACCCGGTCGGCCACGGACTGACGTACTGACATCGCGGTACGGGGCGCGCCCCTCCCGGGCAAAGGGGCGCGCCGTATCGTTTTGTCAACCGTGGCCGTGCCGGAATGCGCAGGTCAGGGGCGCAGGGGCGGGGTGCGGCGCAGTTCCTGGCGGTCCAGCTTCCGGTCGTGGGGGGCCTGTGCGGTGGCCTTGCCGCCGGTGTCGACGCCCGCCCACTTCAGGAGGGAGGCGGTGGCCTTCGTACGGTCCGCGTCCTTGAGCTTGGCGATGTTGGAGCCGTGGTTGCCGCCGGGGACGGTGTAGACGTAGGAGTCCCGGGCGCCCTTGCCCAGCTCGAAGTGTTCCGAACTCCACGGGTCCCACTGGCCGTTGACGAACATCATCCGCTGGGCGTGGTGGCGCACCCAGCGGTCCACGTCGGGCATGGCGCGCCGGTCGAAGCGCATCGGGATCTCGCGCGGCACGAAGGTGCGGGAGTTGTTGATGCCCGGGTACTTCAGCAGGCCCTTGAGGTGCGGGTAGCCGTATCCGGGCTCACCGAGCTGGGTGCCGGCCTGGTAGTAGTACGGCGTGTACGGCTCCATGCCCTGGTCGGTGTAGCTGTCGAAGCCGCCGACCTCGTCCATCCACGTCCACAGCGCGTCGGTGGAGACGTCCGGGGCGGGCACGTCCTTGCAGGCGGTCGCGGCCGGCTGGTACTGCCAGAAGCCGAACTCCAGGTCCGTCACCATCACTTCGTAGGCGCGGTCGACGGAGCCGAAGAGGCGGAAGGTCTTCTTCTCCTTCTCGGCCCAGCGGGCGAACCGCTCGTCCATCTCGTCGCGGCGGTTGAGCGCCTCGCGGGTGATGTCGTGCAGCGCGCTGCGGCACTCCTGGGTACCGACGGTGCGGAAGAACCGGTCGTACGCGGAGTCCTCGTCGTTGACGACGTCGTTGGGCGCGACGTAGGCGACGGTGCCGTTCATGTCGCCGGGGTGGAAGCGGCGGTAGTACGTCGCCGTCATCCCGCCCTTGCTGCCGCCGGTGGCGATCCAGTTCTTGCCGTAGATGCCGTGCAGTGCCCGGTAGATGCGGTGCTGGTCGTCGGCGGCCTGCCGGATGTCCAGCTTCTTCCAGTCGGCGGGCTGCGGCCGGGAGGGCGTGAAGTAGCGGTATTCCAGGGACACCTGGTTGCCGTCGATGATCTGCGTCGGCTCGGTGCGGGACGGAGTGGTGCTGACGTTGTAGCCCGAGGTGTAGAAGACGGTCGGGCGGTCGACCGCCTTGTGCAGCACCGTCAGCCGCTGCTCGAACGTGCCCCGCGCCGGGTGGCGGTGGTCGATCGGCTGGGTGTACGTGAGGACGAAGTAGCGGTAGCCGTCAACCGGCTTCTCCTCCACCAGGTGCATGCCCGGTATCGCGAGCAGGCGCTCCTTGATGTCCTTCGCCTCCGGCGCGGCGGTGGCCGCTCCGGCCGGAACGCTGGTCGCGCCCGCCGTGCCGATCAGCACGGCGAGCGGCACCAGCCAACGGAACGTTCTTCGCATGATCCCTCCCCAGGGGTCGCGGAATTCGCGCCGAACCTACCCGGGGGAATCGGGGCCGACCAGCACCGATGGGTAACGTCTGACTGGCGGAGGAGCGCCCCGCCGGCCGTACGGATCAGACCCGCGCCGTCACCTCCCCACCGGTGAAGGCGCGCCACAGGGCGGCGTAGCGGCCGTCGCGCGCCAGGAGTTCGGCGTGGGAGCCGTCCTCGGCGACGCGGCCGTGGGCCATCACCACGACCCGGTCGGCGCGGGCCGCGGTCGTCAGGCGGTGGGCGACGACGAGAGTGGTGCGGCGCCCGGCGAGCCGGTCGGTGGCCTGGTTGACGACGGCTTCGGAGGCGAGGTCGAGGGCGGCGGTGGCCTCGTCGAGCAGCAGGATGTCGGGGTCGACCAACTCGGCTCGGGCCAGGGCCAGCAACTGGCGCTGACCTGCGGAGAGGTTACGGCCACGCTCGGCGACCTCGTGGAGGTAGCCGCCGTCGAGGGCGGCGATCATCGGATGGGCGCCGACCGCGCGGGCCGCGGCCTCCACCTCCGCGTCGGTGGCGTCCGGCCGCCCGTAGGCGATGGTGTCGCGGACCGTACCGGCGAAGAGGTACGACTCCTGGGGCACGACGCCGAGGCGGTGACGGTAGCCGGTGAGATCCAGCTCCCGCAGGTCGATGCCGTCGACGCGGACGGCACCGCCGGTCGGGTCGTGGAAGCGGGCGACCAGCTTGACGAGGGTGGACTTGCCGGCGCCGGTCTCACCGACGAAGGCAACGGTCTGACCTGCGGGGATCGTCAGATTGATGTCGGACAGCGCCTGTTCGGCGCCGTCGGGGTCCGTGCCGTAGCGGAAGTCCACACGGTCGAAGGTGATCTCGCCGCGCAGCTCGGGCACCGGGCGGGGGTCCGCGGCGGCGGGTGTGGTGCTCGGCTCGCGCAGCAGCTCCTGGATCCGCCCGAGCGAGACGGATGCCTGCTGGTAGCCGTCGAAGACCTGGGAGAGCTGCTGGACGGGGGCGAAGAACAGGTCGATGTAGAGGAGGTAGGCGACGAGCGCACCGGCCGTCAGGGTGCCCGCGCCGACCCGTCCGGCGCCGACGATCAGCACCAGGGCGGCGGCGACCGACGACAGCAGCTGCACGAACGGGAAGTACACGGATATCAGGAACTGGCCGCGGACCCGGGCCTGGCGGTAGGCGTGGCTGCGGTCGGCGAACCGCGCGGCGCCCATGCCCTCACGCCGGAACGCCTGGACGATCCGCAGCCCGGCGACGCTCTCCTGGAGATCGCCGTTGACGACGCTGATCCGCTCACGGGCCAGCTCGTACGCCTTGACGCTCTGCTTGCGGAAGACGTACGTGCCGAGGATCAGCGGCGGGAGGGTGGCGAAGACGACCAGGGCCAGCTGGACATCGATGACGAGCAGGGCGACGAGGATGCCGCCGAAGGTCAGCACCGATACGACGGCGGTGACCAGGCCGGTCTGCAGGAACGTCGACAGCGCGTCGATGTCCGTGGTCATCCGCGTCATGATCTTGCCGGTCAGCTCGCGCTCGTAGTAGTCGAGGCCGAGCCGCTGGAGCTGGGCGAAGATCTTGACGCGGAGGGAGTACAGGACGCGCTCGCCGGTGCGGCCGGTCATCCTGTTGCCGCCGATCTGCGCGGCCCACTGGACGACCACCGTCACCAGGGCGAGAAGCGCGGCCGTCCACACCCCGGCGAGCACCCCGCGGCGCACGCCTTCGTCGATGCCCTGCCGGATGAGGACCGGGACGAGGAGACCGCCGAGGGCGTCCACCGCGACCAGGCCCAGGGCGATCAGCAGCGGCCCGCCGAAGCCGCGCAGCAGCCGCCGCAGACCGTACGAGCCCTCGGCCGCGGCGGCCCGCTCCTCGTCGATGTCCGGGGTGTCGGTCGCCGGCGGGAGGGCGGCGACCTGTGCGAGGAGTTCGGGGGTGGCGGCCGGTCCGGTCATGCCCTCCGGGGCGCCGTCGGGGTCGCGGCGGACCCACAGCTCGGGGGTGATGCCGTCCGGCCCGGGGGCGCCTTCCGGGGCGGCAGGGCGCGCGCCGTCGGGGTGTGCGCCGTCGGGGTGAACGGCGTCCGGGAGTGCGCCGTCGGGGCGGACCTCCCCGAGGTCCGTGGGGAACGGGTCCAGCAGACCGGTCGCGGCGGATTCGCCGCCGAAGGCGCCCGCCACCTCCCCGGCCGGATCGTGCGGGACGCCGCCCAGCTCGTCCGGGTCGGTCAGCAGGCTCCGGTAGAGCGGGCAGCGGGCGGTGAGTTCCTCCTGGGTGCCCACGTCGACGAGGCGGCCGCCGTCGAGCACGGCGATGCGGTCGGCGAGGGCCAGGGTCGAGGCCCGGTGGGCGATGAGCAGCGTCGTACGGCCCGCCATCACCCCGCGCAGCGCCTCGTGGATCTCGTGCTCCACCCGGGCGTCGACGGCGGAGGTCGCGTCGTCCAGCACCAGCAGCCGGGGGTCGGTGAGGATGGCGCGGGCCAGCGCTATCCGCTGCCGCTGGCCCCCGGAGAGCGTCAGGCCCTGCTCGCCGACCTTGGTGTCGTACCCCTCGGCCAGCTCACGGATGAAACCGTCGGCCTGCGCGGCGCGGGCGGCCGTACGGATCTGCTCGTCGGTGGCCTCCGGGTGGCCGTACGCGATGTTGTCGCGCACCGAGTCGGAGAAGAGGAAGCTGCTCTCGGGCACCAGGCCGATGGCGGAGCGCAGCGACTCCAGGGTGAGGTCGCGGACGTCGTGGCCGCCGATCAGGACGCGCCCGGCGGAGACGTCGTAGAAGCGGGGCAGCAGCAGGGAGACGGTGGACTTGCCGCTGCCGGAGCGCCCGACGACGGCGACGGTCTCGCCCGGGGCGATGCGCAGCGAGAAGCCGTCCAGTACGGGGCGGGAGGTGGCTCCGCCCGGGGCGGGCTCGCCGGAGGTGCCGTCGGCGGCCGGGGTCCCGGCGTCGGGCTCGGGCCCGGTGGCCCCGCCGTAGCCGAAGGTCACGGCGTCGAACTCGACGGTGGCGGGGGCGTCGGCGGGGAGGACGTGGGCGTCGGGCCGCTCCTCCACCACCGGGTCGGTGTCGATGAGCTCGTAGACCCGCTCGACGCCGGCCCGTGCCTGCTGGCCGACGGTCAGCACCATGGCCAGCATCCGGACCGGGCCGACGAGCTGGGCGAGGTAGGTGGAGAAGGCGACGAAGGTGCCGAGGGTGACCTCGCCCCGGGTGGCCATCCAGCCGCCGAGGGCCAGCATCGCGACCTGGCCGAGAGCCGGGACGGCCTGGAGAGCGGGGTTGTAGACGGCGTTGAGGCGCACCGTGCGCAGCCGTCCGGCGAAGAGCTTGCGGCCCGCCTCCCGGAGCTTGCCGGTCTCCTGCCGCTCCTGCCCGAAGCCCTTGACGACCCGGACGCCGGAGACCGCGCCGTCCACGACCCCCGCGACCGCGGCGGCCTGGCTCTGGGCGTACCAGGTGGCGGGGTAGAGCCGTGCGCGGCTGCGTTTGGCGACGAACCACAGGGCCGGGGCGACGGCCAGCGCGATGACCGTGAGCAGCGGCGAGAGCACCAGCATCACGACCAGCGAGACCAGGAAGAGCAGGACGTTCCCGATCATCATCGGGGTCATGAAGAGCAGACTCTGGATGAGCTGGAGGTCGCTGGTGGCGCGGCCGACGACCTGACCGGTGCTCAGCTCGTCCTGGCGCCGGCCGTCGAGGCGGGCGATCGAGCCGTACATACGGGTGCGGAGGTTGTGCTGGACGTCGAGGGCGAGCCGCCCGCCGTAGTAACGGCGGACGTAGGTGAGGGCGTAGACGACGACCGCTGCGACGATCATGAGGGAGGCCCAGGGGGCGAGCGAGCGGTCGTGGCGGACGATCACGTCATCGATGATCAGCTTCGGGATGAGCGGGACCAGCGCCATGACCGCCATCCCGCCCAGCGAGGAGCCGAGGGCCAGCAGCACATCCGTCCGGTGCCGCCAACAGTCGTACGCCAGCCTCCGCGCCCAGCTCTGTTCTGCCATGTCCGTCCCCGCCACCCGGTGCCTCCCGCGCCTTGTCCTTGACGGAAATCTCCAACATCGCGGTCGGCCGATTTCATCCCGCCGTAACACTTCGCGCGGCGGTCGGTGCGGAAATCAGGGTTCGTCCCCGAGAAGGTGTCAGGGCCGTCAGGGGCGATATCAGGGACATCCCTGATGGCGTCCACGCCCGCCGACCGTCACGCTGAGTGACATGAGAACACGGAATCGCACACGCGGCCTCTTCAGCGGCGGCCTCTTCAGTCCCGTAGCCGTACTGCCCGAGCGGTACGGCGCCGTCTCCTTCGGCCTGCTGGCCGGCGCTCTCCTCCACGTGCGCGGGCAGGGCGGGGGTGCGGCCGGCCGAGCGGAGGGCGCGATATCCGGCCGACCGTGACACGGGCGGTGTGCGGGGGCGGCCGGGCAGCGGGTCCCGTTCCGGCCGCCCCCGCGGGGCGCGGTGGTGGCGGTGCGGGTCAGTTCCCGGCGCGGCCCTCGCGGGCTTCGTCCACCGTCAGCTCGGTGATGCCGGGGCGCTTCTTCGGCGTCCCGTCAGGGTTCGGCCGCGGATCGCCGTGAACCGTGACGCGGACGTACCGCGCCGGTGTGCGGCCCGCGTATCCGGTGCCGGTCCAGTGGCTGCCGTCCCGCGAGACCTGCACGGTGTAGGAGACGGGCTGCGTCGCGTTCCAGTGCGGGGTGATCTGTCCGACGGTCGTGACGCGGCCGAGGTCGGTGGTGAGCGTGCCGTCGGCGGCGTCGGGCACCCACGCGGTGGTGGAGTTGCCGTCCACGGCGGCGCCCGCGTACATACCGGGCTCCTCGGACGTCGCCGTCGCCGGGGTGCAGCGCGCGGCGTTGTCCGTGGGCGTGAGGTCGGGCCGCCGGGTCGTGAGGACGGCGGGCGCGCCGATACGGGCCGTCCGGGTGCCCTGCGGTGTCTCGACCGGCAGGGGCGCGCCGGCGGTCAGCCGGACGCGTGTGCGGTGCGCGCCGATCTCCACGTCGTAGGTCCGGCCCTGCCAGCGCAGACCGCGCAGGGTGACACCACGGGAGAGCTGCGGCGGCAGCGTCGGGTCGAGGTGTACGGCGTTCTCGCGCAGCCGCAGCCCGGTCAGGCCGTGGGTGAAGGTCTGCAGGAAGCCGCCCTTGCCGGTGAGGAAGTCCTGGGCGGGCTGCCCGGCGTGCGGGTCCTCGGCACCCGCCTTGTCGCCGCGTGCCTCGGAGAACTGCGCGAACGGGCCGCGGACGAACGGCTTGATGGACCGTTGGAGGTAGGTGTAGGCGGCGCAGCCGGGTTCCCCGAGGGCGGCGGCGTCGATGGCGTGGACGGAGTCGGTCATGGCCGGGCCGTCCGGGTCGGTGCGGGCCGCGTAGTAGTCGAGTGTGTCCGCCGCCTGCTGTGTGGTCATGGGCCATTCCAGGGGGTACATCAGCAGCACGGTGTCGGCCTGCTTGATGGTGGTGCCCCGGTATCCGGCGTACTGCGCGAAGACCTTGTTCTTGGCGTCGTAGGGGATGCGCAGCTTGTCGGCGATGGTGCGCCAGGCCGCGGGGGCCGGCTCACCGAGGACGGCGGCGACGCGCAGGGCGTGCCGCAGCGCGGTGGCGGCGCCCGCGTTGGTGAAGACCCCGTCGTCGACGCCGTTGCTGTACTCGTCGGGACCGGCGACGTTCTTGACGGAGTAGCTGCCGTCGGCGTTTCGGGTGGCGCGGGAGGCCCAGAACTCCGCGATGCCCTTGAGCACGGGCCAGCCGCGCGACCGCAGCCAGGCGGTGTCCTTGGTGGCGAGGTAGTACTGCCAGGTGGCGAGGGAGATGTCGCCCATGAGGTGGTTCTGGGTGCGGCAGTGCGGCGGGTCCCAGCTGTGGCACTCGCTCCACAGATCGCCCTTGCTGCCGCTGGTCCAGGAGTAGAACAGCCCGGCGTAGCCGAGCTTGCGGGCGTTGGCGCGGGCGCCCGCACGGGTCCGGTAGCGGTAGTCGACGATGGACCGGGCGAGCGCGGGGTGGCTCGCCAGCAGGCTCGGGTACATCCAGGTCTCGGCGTCCCAGAAGACCTCGCCCGCGTAGTTGTCGCTGGTCAGTCCGGTGGGACCGATGCTGTTGCGGTTTCCGGCGCGGGTGGCGGAGAGCAGTCCGTACTGCGCCGAGCGGAGCCAGGACTGCAGTTCGGGCTGGCCGGCCACCTCGATGTCGCTGCGCCACAGGGCGCGCCAGGCGGCGGTGTGGCGGGCGAAGAGCGCCGGCCAGCCCCGTCCGGCGGCCCGCAACGACGCCGAGCGGGCGGCCGCGCGGGGCGAGCGGGAGGTCAGGGCGGTGTCGACGCCGATGTATTTGGTCAGTTCGTAGCCGCGGCCGCTGCGGACGGGGAAGGTGACGCGCTGCCGGTTGGTCAGCCCGGAGGCGCGGGCCGGGACCCGGGCCGGGCGGGCGTGGATCCGCGGCCCGGGGCGCAGCGTCGAGGCGACGGCGCCATCGGTGGCCGTGCCGTCGGTGCGGAAGGCGACGTCCATGGTGCCGTGCGCGGAGGAGGTTCCGGTGGCCTTCATCCGGCGGGCGCCGCGGCCGTCGAGAGCGTCGGTGACGGTCGCCGTGCCGCTCCAGTGCGGGGTCATCCGCAGGCGTACGGCGCCGGTGTGGGCGTCGGTCCGGTCGGCGAGGACGTCGTAGACGAGGTCGGTGGCGCGGCCGTCGGCGGTGGTCCAGGTCAGGGAGGTGCGGAGGTAGCCGCAGCGCAGGTCGAGGATCTGCCGGTAGTGGGATATGCGGGCGGCGGGGGTGGCGGAGGAGTAGGTCTCGGCGCCCGGTCCGCCGGCGGTCACGTCGAGTGTGGTCCAGGTGGGGATCGCCGCGACGGCCTGCCGGCCCTCGACGTTCGCGGGGCCCTTGGCGTAGAGCCCGGAGACGAACGATCCGTCGTAGGCGGGGGTCTTCAGCGGCCAGCCGGTGACCCCGCCGGGGGCGGCATAGCCGGTGCCGTTGGGCGGAACGCGTTGGCCGAGATAGCCGTTGCCGACGTACGCGTGGTGGCTGTCCTCGGGGTCGATACGGGTCGAACCGGCCGTCCATCCCGGGCCCTTTCCGCAGGGCGCTCCCCGGTCGGCCCCGGCGTGCGGGGCGGCGCCGGGCGCGGCGGCCCGGGGACGCACGGTGGCCGACGCGGGGGCCGCGGCCGCGAGCAGGGTCACCGCGACGAGCGGTGCGAGCACCCTGCGGGAGCGGGCGGCCGTGCGGGCCACGGGGTGACGCTCGGGGGATGGCGGGTACGCCGGATGCCGTGCCGTGTGATTCATCGCTCTCCGTCGTCCGTGTGCGGCCCTGCTCCGCAACTGCCCGGCGCGGGCCGCTTCCTGGGGGTATCGCGGCGTCCTTGCGACGTCAGGGGTGACCTTAAGCACGTCGCGCCGCCGAGCGCACCGAAATCGGGCATTTGACGGGGCTCCGATTGGTCAAGCGGAGATCGATGCGGCAAACTTTTAGACTGACCAGTCAGATCAAAGGAGGGGCAGTGGACACCACCCGTCAAGGGGCGGCGGTCATCGCCAAGGGGATCGGCGTCAAAGGACCGCGCGGATGGGCCTTCAGAGGTGTCGACATCTCCGCGGAGCCCGGTGCGCTGATCGCGCTGCAGGGCCCCTCGGGCTCCGGCCGCACCTGCCTCCTGCTCGCCCTCACCGGCCGGATGCGGCTCGCCGAGGGTCAGGCCGCCGTCGCGGGCTTCCCGTTGCCCAAGCGGATGGGCGCGGTGCGCGGGCGGACGGCGGTCGCCCACGTGCCGGGCGTCGCCGAGCTGGAGCCGGCCCTCACCGTCGCCGAACACCTCAAGGAACAGGCCCTGTTGGTCGGCCGGCTCAAGGGCTCCCCGCTCGGCGGGCTCTCCTGGGGCCGCCGCCACAAGCAGGAGCGCCGGGCCCGGATCGAGGCGGCACTGGCGGCCGTGGGGCTCGACCCCGACACCCTGCCGAAGGGGCTGAACACCGCCGTCCGCGACCTCGAACGCCCGGAGGCGCTGCGGCTGTCCCTGGCGCTCGGCATGCTGCACGAGCCGCACCTGCTCGCCGTCGACGACATCGACCTCAAGCTCTCCGCCGCCGAACGCGACCAGATCTGGGGCCTGTTGCGCGATCTGGCGGCGGCGGGCACCACCGTCGTCGCCGTCGCCGGTGACGCCCCCGAGGACGCGCTGATCGTCCGTACGGATTCCGGCGCCACGGCCGCACCGGGCGCCACCACCGATGCCACGACCACCGCCGGCCCGCAGGGCCCGGCCGACACCCACGAGGAGGAAACAGCGCATGCGTTCGCCGAAACTGGCCGCGCTTGAGCTGAGGCGTTTCGGCCGGGGCACACTCCCCCGGCTCGGCATCATCGCTCTCACGCTGATCCCCCTGCTCTACGGAGCGCTCTACCTCTGTTCCTTCTGGGACCCTTACAGTCGCCTGGACAAGATCCCGGTCGCCCTCGTCAACGACGACAAGGGCGCCACGGCCGACGGCAAACAGCTCGACGCCGGCTCCCAGCTCGCCAAGAGCGTCCGCGACAGCGACACGTTCGACTGGCAGGAGGTCGGCTCCGGTGAGGCGGCGAAGGGCCTGGAGGACGGCAGGTACTACCTCTCGCTGACGATCCCCTCGAACTTCAGCGAGCGCATCGCGTCCAGCGGCGGCGACTCCCCGCAGACCGGCGCGCTCCAGGTCCGTACGAACGACGCCAACAACTACATCGTCGGCTCGATCTCCAAGACGGTGTTCTCGGAGATCCGGGCCAAGACGTCGGCGAAGTCGTCGCGGCAGTTCCTCGACAAGATCTTCGTCTCCTTCTCCGACCTCCACGACCAGACGCAGAAGGCCGCCGACGGCGCCGGAAAGCTGGACGACGGGCTGCACGACGCCAAGGAGGGCGCGGGCAAACTCGCCGACGGGCTCGGTACCGCCGAGGAGAGCACCGGCAAGCTGTCGGGCGGTCTCGGCAAGCTCAACGAGGGCTCGGGCAAGGTCAGCGACGGTGCGGACACCCTGCACGACAAGGCCGGGCAGCTCGGCAAGGGCGCATCCGACCTCCACTCCGGCATCGGCCAGGCACAGGCCAAGGCCCAGCAGCTGAGCAAGGGCGCCGGGCAGGTCGCCGACGGCACCCAGCAGCTCGCCACGGCGGTCAACGGCCTCGCCAAGAAGGACCTCCCCTACCTCAAGAAGCACAGCGAGGAGATCGCCAAGGGGGCGCGGTTCGTCGCCGACCTCACCGAGGCCCTCGACCACGACCTGGGCACGCTGCCGGGCAACTCCAGGACCGCCGCGGCCAAGGCACGGCAGGCGGCCGACGACGCGGCCGCGGTCTACCGCAAGCAGTGCACCGCCGGCTCCACCAACGCCGAGTGCCCGGAGCTGAAGGGCGTCGCCGTCGGTACCGCCGCCGCGGCGGACGCGGCGGAGAAGGTCGACAGCGCCCTCTCCCGCCTCGACCTCGGCGCGCAGCGCGCCAAGCTGCGCGAGATCCACCAGGGCGCGGTGATGGTCGCCGAGCAGGTGCCGGCCCTCGCGAAGAACGCCGACGGCCAGATCGCGCAGATCAACAAGTTGAACGCCGGGGCGCACCAGGTGGCCGACGGCGCCGAGCGGTTCGCCACCGGGCTGGGCGCGCTCTCCAACGGCAGTGCCAAGATCGCCGACGGCAGCGGCCGGCTCGCCGACGGCGCGGGCGACCTCGCCGACGGCGCGGGCCAGGTCCACAACGGCATCGGTGACGCCAAGACCGGCACCGACCAGCTGGCAGGCGGCCTGGGCAAGCTGAAGGACGGCGCGGTCTCCCTCAACGGCGGCCTGTACAAGCTGAAGGACGGCTCCAACCAGCTGGCCAGCGGCCTGAACAGCGGCGTCGACAAGATCCCCGACTACGACAAGAAGCAGCGCGACGCGCGGACCGAGGTCATGGCCGACCCGGTCGAACTGGCCGCCAAGTCGATGCACAAGGCGCCCAACTACGGCACGGGCCTCGCCCCGTACTTCATCCCGCTGTCCCTGTGGGTCGGCGCGATGGTCGCCTTCATGCTGCTCCAGCCGCTGAGCAAGCGGGCGCTCGCCGCGGGCGCGCCGGGCTGGCGGATAGCCCTCGGCTCCTGGCTCCCGGCCTTCGCGATCGGCGTGGCCCAGGTCCTGGCGCTGATGGCCGTACTCCACTGGGGCCTCGGCCTGGAGATGGCGCGGGCGACCGCCACGGTCGGCTATCTGCTGCTGGCGACGGCGTGCTTCACCGCCCTGATCCAGCTGCTGAGCGCGGTCTTCGGACCGGCGGGCCGGGTGCTCACCCTGGTCATCCTGATGCTCCAGCTGACCTCGGCGGGCGGCACCTACCCGGTGCAGACCAGCCCCGGGTTCTTCGCGGCGATCCACCCGTTCCTGCCGATGAGTTACGTCGTCGACGGGCTGCGCCGTCTGATCACCGGCGGCGACCTCTCGGTCGTCACCCAGGGCAGCATCGTGCTGGCGGTCTTCACCGTCGCCTCGCTGGCCCTGACCTCGCTGACCGCGCGGGGCCGGCAGGTCGTCCGGATGAAGGACCTGCATCCGGAACTCAGCCTGTGACCGACACCGCCACAGGCCGTAGGGGCGGTGCCGCTGACGGCACCGCCCCCGCGGCGGGTTCCCGCGCCGCCCGGCGGGAGAGCACCCGCCGCAAGCTCTTCGAGGCCGCCGTCACGCTCATCGCCGAGCAGGGCTTCTCGGCCACCACGGTGGACGAGATCGCCGAGCGCGCCGGGGTCGCGAAGGGCACCGTCTACTACAACTTCACCAGCAAGAACGTCCTCTTCGAGGAATTGCTGCGGGACGGCATCGACCTGCTCGCCGCCTCCCTGCGCCAGGCCTGCGACGAGGCGACGGCGCGCGGCGGCACCCATATCGACGCCGTGGACGCGATGATCCGCGCCGGCCTGGAGTTCATCGCCGGCGCTCCCGCGCTCACCCAGCTGTACGTCGCCGAGTTGTGGCGTACCAACCGCAGTTGGCGCACCACCTTGCGGTCGGTGCGCGGCCGCGCGCTGACCGTCGTCGAATCCGTCCTGCGGGACGCGGTCGACGCCGGGGAGCTGAGCGAGGAGATCGACGTCCCGCTCACCGCGTCCGCGCTGTTGGGCATGGTGCTGGTGGCCGCCCTCGACTGGCAGTCCTTCCAGCCGCACCGCACGGTCGAGGACGTCCACGCCGCGCTGTCCCGGCTGCTCCAGGGCCGTATCGGCGGCCCCGTCGTCGCGCCCCCGGGCCCGTCCGTGGCCATTCCCCCGGCCCCCGGCTCGCGCATATCCCGCCCGGCCCGCCGGCCCCGTGCGCCGCGCGCCACCGGGCACGCCGCTCCCGCCTGAGCACGCGCGGGCCGGAGAGCGAGGCGCGCTCGGGCCCGCGCGGCGCAGTCGCCGGTACGCAGCCGCCGCCGGTACTCCACGGTGGCCGCTGCGCCCCTCCGGTGCCCGGCCCTGTCCCCGTAGCGAGTTTCTACCGTGGGGGCCGTGATGTGGAGTGAGGCGGAGTACCTCGACTGTCTGCGGGCCGAGCGGCGTGGCTACGCGTGGGTGATGCGGCAGCACGGCGGGCTGACGCCGGCGGAGGCCGAGCAGGCCGCCCTGGAGCGGTACCCGTACGAGCCGGAGGGCGCCCCGTACCGCGGGCTCGTCTTTCACGACGAGGCGTGGCACTGGGCGATGCGCGCGCTCCACGGCGATCGGTACACGGTGGAAAACCCCGAACTGGCCCGCCCGTCACCCGAGTACCTCGACCTTGACTGAGCGCCGTTCAGGGAGCGGCCCACGCCGAGGCCGAGCCGCGGCCGACGGCAGCGCCGGGCCACCCACCGACCCCGAGGTCACCGGGTCCCAGGCCACCGGGCCGCTCCCCGCCGCCCAAGCCCTCACCGGGCCGACCGCCCATCAGGGCACGCCGCCCCTCGGGCACGCCGCCCCTCGGGCACGCCGCCCCCTGAAGGCGCGGAAAAGGCGGACGGGCGGCAGCATCGGCAGCTGTCGCCCGTCCGCTCCCCTCCGTCGTGTCAGCCGCGTGCCGCCGCGATCTGACGGGCCATGATCGTGGTGAGTTCGTACGCCGTGTGGGAGGCGGCCACCGACGTGATCTCCGCGTGGTCGTAGGCCGGGGCGACCTCGACGAGGTCGGCGGAGACGAGGTGGCAGGAGGCCAGGCCGCGCAGGATCTCCAGGAGTTCGCGGCTGGTGAGGCCGCCGGCCTCGGGGGTGCCGGTGCCCGGGGCGTGCGCGGGGTCCAGGACGTCGATGTCGATGGAGATGTAGAGCGGACGGTCGCCGATGCGCTGCCGGAGCTGGTCGGCGATCTCGTCGACGCCGCGCCGCATCACATCGGCGGAGGTGACGATGCCGAAGCCCATCTTCTCGTCGTCGGTGAGGTCCTGCTTGCCGTAGAGCGGGCCGCGGGTGCCGACGTGGGAGAGGGCGGAGGTGTCGAGGATGCCCTCCTCGACGGCGCGGCGGAACGGCGTGCCGTGGGTGTACTCGGCGCCGAAGTACGTGTCCCAGGTGTCGAGGTGCGCGTCGAAGTGGAGCAGGGCGACGGGGCCGTGCTTCTTCGCGACGGAGCGGAGCAGCGGCAGCGCGATGGTGTGGTCACCGCCGAGCGTCATCAGACGGGCGCCGGTGGCGAGCAGATCGTCGGCGCCCGCCTCGATCGTCTCGACCGCCTCGTTGATGTGGAACGGGTTGGCGGCGATGTCACCCGCGTCCGCGACCTGCGCCAGCGCGAAGGGGGACGCGTCCTGTGCCGGGTTGTACGGGCGCAGCAGGCGGGACGCCTCACGGATGGCGTTGCCGCCGAAGCGGGCGCCGGGCCGGTAGGAGACACCGGTGTCGAAGGGCACGCCGACCACCGCGACATCGGCGGCGCCGACCTGGTCGAGGCGGGGCAGACGGGCGAAGGTCGCGGGCCCGGCGTAACGCGGGACGCGGGAGGAGTCGGTGGGACCGACAGGGCCGGACGCGGCGGCGGATGCGGTGGTCATGAGGGCGAGAGTAGAGAGCACGGGGGCGCCGGGGGATGGACATTTACGTGAGTCGGCCGCGCACCGTTCGACGGAACGGCCAGGCGGGAGCCGCCCACCGAGAACACGCGCCCGGCCGGGGCCGAGCCCGGCGCAGGGCCCCGAGCCCGGCGCGCCGCCCCGCCCGCCCCGGCCGGGCGCGGGCCTCGTACGCCCCCTAGGCCGAACCAGCCCCCCGGCCCACCGGCCCCGGGAATCCAAGGCCCCGCCCCAGCCTCACGCCCGGCCCACCGGCCCCGGGAATCCAAGGCCCCGTTCCGGCCTCACGCCCGGCGCAGAGACCCCCAGCCGGACGCGGCGGCCCGCCCACCCCGAAACCGCCTCCGGGCCGGGCATGAGATCCCGTACGCCCCCGAAGCCGGCCCGAACCACCAGCCCCCACCGGCCGGGCTCCCGAAACCCACGGCTCCGCCCCGGCCACCGACCTCGCACGCCCCTCCCGGCCCCGGGCCAGGCACAGGTCCCGGCGCGCCCTCCGCCCGAGCCTCGTCACGGGCCTCCCGCTCCCACAGACCCGGGCTCCAGCAGGCCACCGCCACCGCCCCGGACCGTCTCCCACCGCCCTACCGGATCCGGCCCGGCCACCGTCGCCGCCGTCCGGGCCCCGCCATCGCCACCCGGCCTCTTCCCCGATACGGAGATCGCCGTCAGGACCGCCTCGTTCGACGGCGCGGGGCGCCACCCGCTCGAAGAGCCGGGCCTGACGCGGAAGCCGGAAGCCTCGCCGTCTTCGCCATGGAACGCACCGCCCGAAGGCGCCCTCCGCGCCCCGAAATCCGGTGGGCCCGCCCGCCGTCACCCGCTGCGGGCACAATGGCGCCATGCCGATACCCACCGTGGACGCCGTCCCCACCCGTGCCGAACTCGTCGACCATCTCGTACGGACCCGGATCGCCGGTGACGTCGCCACGCCCCGGGAGAACAACCTCTCCCACTACCGGCGGCTCGCCAACGGCGACCGTCACTACTGGTTCGGGCTGGAGCTGGGCGACCGGTGGACGGACGAACAGGACGTCCTGGCGGTGATGGCGGAGCGGTGCGGGGTCATCGACGACCCGCACCACCGCAGCGGGCAGGACACCATCGATCCCGAGCTGACGGTCGACGCGCTGGAGCGGGCGGCGGCGGTGCTGCACAAGGCGGCCGCGGGGCGGCAGCGGGTGCTGTTCGCCACCGGGCACCCGGGCGGACTGCTCGATGTGCACCGGGCCACCGCCCAGGCGCTGCGGACCCGGGGCTGCGACATCGTCGTGGTGCCGGACGGACTCCAGGCCGACGACGGGATGGTGTTCCAGTTCGGCGAGGTGGCGATGCTGGAGCGCGGGGCGACGCTGTGGCACACCCACTCCCCCGCGCCGATGGCCGCGGTCCTCGACGGGCTGGAGCGGGCCGGCCGCCCGCTGCCCGATCTGGTGATGGCCGACCACGGCTGGGCCGGGTGCGCGGCGCAGCGCGGTATCGACGCGGTGGGCTTCGCCGACTGCAACGACCCGGCGCTCTTCCTCGCCGAGGCCGAGGGCACGCTGCGCGTGACGATCCCCCTGGACGACCATGTCCGCAGCCCCCGCCACTACGACCCCCTGACCGCGTACCTCCTCAAGGCCGCCGGCCTGCTCTGACCCGCACCGGGACGGAGGGGACGACGGACGGGACGGGCACCGAGCCGCAACGGGCCAGGGCGACCGACGGGCCACCGGGCCGACCGGCAGACCACCGCTCCACACACCGGCACCGGGACGTACGGGCAACCACCACCCCGTACGCCCCGGCCGCCCGGACACCCGCCCCCGGGGCACCCGGCCCGCTCCCCCGGGGCCCGTCCCACCCCGGAAAACCCGCCTCAAGCCCCCCGAGGCACCCGGACCACGCCCTCCTGGACGACCGAGACGGCCAGTTGCCCGTCGGCGGTGAAGATCTGGCCGCGGGCGAGGCCGCGGCCGCCCTGGGCGGTGGGGGACTCCTGGTCGTAGAGCAGCCAGTCGTCGGCGCGCAGGGGGCGGTGGAACCACATGGCGTGGTCCAGGCTCGCGCCGACGACGTCGCCGACCGCCCAGCCGCCGCGCCCGTGGGCGAGCAGCACCGAGTCCAGCAGCGTCATGTCGGAGACGTAGGTGACCAGGCAGATGTCGAGCAGCGGCCGGGCGAACGGCTCGCCGCCGGCGGCGGGCGGCAGACCGTCGAGCGATCCGTTGGTGCGGAACCACACCTGGGAGCGGGGCTCGCGCGGCTCCCCCGGTGTGGCGTACGGCGGCGGATCGACGTAGCGCAGGTCGACGGCGGCGCGGGCGCGCAGCAGCCGCCGGGGGACGTCCGGATCGGTGAAGCGGTCCGCGTGGCGGGGCAGCGTCTCGGCGGCGGTCGGCAGCGACAGCGGGTCGGGCGCCTTAGGCATCGGCTCCTGGTGCTCCAGCCCCGCCTCGTGGACCTGGAACGAGGCGGAGAGGTGGAAGACCGGCCGGCCGTGCTGCACGGCGACGACCCGGCGGGTGGTGAAGGAACGCCCGTCGCGGATCCGGTCGACGGTGTAGACGATCGGCGCGCCGGGGTCGCCGGGCCGCAGGAAGTAGGCGTGCAGGGAGTGCGGCGGCCGGTCGGCGGGGACGGTGCGGCCCGCCGCGACCAGCGCCTGGGCGGCGACCTGCCCGCCGAAGACGCGGGGCACCAGGGACGCCCGGCTGGTGCCGCGGAAGATGTCCTGGTCGATCCGCTCCAGATCGAGCAGGTCGAGCAGATCCTTGAGGGCGTCGTTCACGTCGTGCGGTTCCGTTCGGGTGCGATGCGGCGTACGGACCCGGACCCGGGTGGCCGGGTGCCGGGTCCGTACGCCGTCTCAGAGGTTCTGCCGGGACCGGACCCCGGTCACAGCCCCATCGACTTGGCGATGATCGAGCGCATGACCTCGCTGGTGCCGCCGTAGATGCGGCTGACGCGGGTGTCGGCGTAGAGGCGGGAGATCGGGTACTCCTGCATGTAGCCGTAGCCGCCGTGCAGCTGGAGGCACTTGTCGATGACGACGGCGGCGCGCTCGGTGGTGAAGAGCTTGACGGACGCGGCGTCGGCGGCGGTCAGCTCTCCGGCGTCGTGCGTGTCGAGGGCGCGGTCGACGAACGCCTCCATCGCGTCCACCTCCGACTGACAGTCGGCGAGGACGAACTTGGTGTTCTGGAAGGAGGCGACGGTCTTGCCGAAGACCTCGCGCTGCTGCACGTACTCCTTGGCGAACCGCACCGCCGCCGCGGCCTGGGCGTACGCGCCGACGGCGATGCTCAGCCGCTCCTGCGGGAGGTTCTGGCCGAGGTAGGAGAACGCCTTGCCCTCCTCGCCGAGCCGGTCGGTGACGGGCACCTTGACGTCGGTGAAGGAGAGTTCGGCGGTGTCGGAGGTCTTCAGGCCGAGCTTGTCGAGCTTGCGGCCGACGGCGTAGCCCTCGGAGGTGGTGTCGACGACGAGGAGGGTGATGCCGGCGCGGCGGTCCTCCGGCGACGGAGGGGCCGTGCGGGCGCAGACGATGACGCGGTCGGCGAGGACGCCGCCGGTGATGAAGGTCTTGGCGCCGTTGAGGACGTAGTGGCTGCCGTCCTCGGAGAGCTTGGCGGTGGTCTTCATCCCGGCCAGGTCGGAGCCGGTACCGGGCTCGGTCATGGCGATGGCCGTCATCATGTCACCGGTGACGAACGGCGGCAGCCAGCGCCGCTTCTGCTCCTCGGTGGCGTACGCGAGGAGGTAGGGCAGGCAGAGCGCGGTGTGGACGCTGGAGCCGCCGAAGCTGACGCCGGCGCGGGCGCACTCCTCGGTGATGACCGCGGTGAACTTGAAACTGGTCTCCCCCGCGCCGCCGTACTCCTCGGGGACCTCGATGCCGAAGACACCCAGCTCACCCAGTTTGCGGTAGAAGTCGCGCGGGGCGGCGCCGGCCTCCATCCACTGGTCGTAGACGGGGACGACCTCGGCCTCGATGAAGGCGCGGATGGTCTCGCGGAACGCCTCGTGGTCCTCGTTGAACACTGTGCGACGCACGGCCGCCTCCTCCGGATCGCTGCCTAAGCGCTTGCTCAGCGAAAGCTACCGGCCGGTCAGCACGGTGTCCAGAGACGCTCAACCACCGGACGGCGCACCGGCGGCGTCCACGGCGCCCGCCATGGCGCCGAACGCCCCGAGCGCCAGCCGCCGCAGCAGCCGCGCCATCTCGGTACGGCCCGGCAGCGAGCCGGGGCGGGCCAGATGCGGGGTGGAGTTGAGGAGGCCGAAGACCGCGTGGACGGCGGCGCGCGCCTCCGCCTCCGACGGGGCCGGGTGTACCTCGCGGACGACCGCCACCCACAGTTCGACGTACTCGCGCTGGAGGCGGCGCACCCGCTTGCGGTCGGTCTCGCGCAGCCGGTCCAGCTCCCGGTCGTGGACGGTGATCAGCGGGCGGTCGTCGAGGGCGAAGTCGATGTGCCCGTCGATCAGCGCGTCCAGCACCGCCGCGGGGCTCTCACCGCCCTCGGCGACCCGCATCCGGCCGCCGTCCAGCAGCCGCTCGCTGATGCCGACCAGCAGCTCGGCGAGCATCGCGTCCTTGCCGGCGAAGTGGCGGTAGAGACCGGGGCCGGAGATGCCGACGGCGGCCCCTATCTCGTCGACGCCGACGCCGTGGAAGCCGCGTTCGGCGAAGAGCCGGGCCGCCTCCTTGAGGATCTGCTCGCGGCGGCTGGTCGGGGCGGGATCGGACGCGTTGCTCATGAACGCAATTGTAGACAGTGGGGTTAGTGGTCGTTAACCTGAATGGAGCGACGTTAACGGCCATTAACCGCCGGGCCCCGTGGCGGCCCGCGGTGACCGAGCAAGGGAGCGCGTACTGATGGAGCAGGCACCGGTGCTGGGGAGCGCCGCCGATCCGGCGTCCGGCTCCTGGCGCGCCAACGAGGCGGCGCACCGCGCGCTCGCCGACGAGCTGCGGGAGAAGCTGGCCACCGCCCGGCTCGGCGGCGGTGAGCGCGCCCGCGCCCGGCACACCGCCCGCGGCAAACTGCTGCCCCGCGAGCGCGTCGACACCCTGCTGGATGCGGGCTCGCCGTTCCTGGAGATCGCGCCGCTGGCCGCCGACGGGATGTACGGCGGCGCCGCACCGGCCGCCGGGGTGATCGCCGGGATCGGCCGGGTCTCCGGCCGCGAGACGCTGATCATCGCCAACGACGCCACCGTCAAGGGCGGCACGTACTACCCGATGACGGTCAAGAAGCATCTGCGGGCGCAGGAGATCGCGCTGGAGAACCGGCTGCCGTGCCTGTACCTCGTCGACTCCGGCGGCGCGTTCCTGCCGATGCAGGACGAGGTCTTCCCCGACCGCGAGCACTTCGGGCGGATCTTCTACAACCAGGCGCGGATGTCCGGCGCCGGGATCCCGCAGATCGCCGCCGTCCTCGGCTCCTGCACCGCCGGCGGCGCGTACGTCCCGGCGATGAGCGACGAGGCGGTCATCGTGCGGAACCAGGGCACCATCTTCCTCGGCGGCCCGCCGCTGGTGAAGGCCGCCACCGGGGAGGTCGTCACCGCCGAGGAGCTGGGCGGCGGCGAGGTGCACGCCAAGACCTCCGGCGTCACCGACCACCTCGCCGAGGACGACGCACACGCGCTGCGGATCGTCCGCACCCTCGTCGGTACGCTCGGCGACCGCCCGCCGCTGCCCTGGTCGGTGCGGCCCGTCGAGGAGCCCAAAGCCGATCCGGCCGGGCTGTACGGCATGGTGCCCGCCGACTCCCGTACGCCCTACGACGTCCGCGAGGTCATCGCCCGGCTCGTCGACGGCTCGCGGTTCGCGGAGTTCAAGGCGGAGTACGGCCAGACGCTGGTCACCGGCTTCGCGCACCTGCACGGCCACCCGGTCGGGATCGTCGCCAACAACGGCATCCTCTTCTCCGAGTCCGCGCAGAAGGGCGCCCATTTCATCGAGCTGTGCGACCAGCGCGGCATCCCGCTGGTCTTCCTCCAGAACATCTCCGGCTTCATGGTCGGCCGGCAGTACGAGGCCGGCGGTATCGCCAAGCACGGCGCGAAGATGGTCACCGCCGTCGCCTGCACCCGCGTGCCCAAGCTGACCGTCGTCATCGGCGGCTCGTACGGCGCCGGGAACTACTCGATGTGCGGCCGGGCGTACTCACCGCGCTTCCTGTGGATGTGGCCGAACGCCAAGATCTCCGTGATGGGCGGCGAACAGGCCGCTTCCGTCCTCGCCACCGTCAAGCGCGACCAGATGGAGGCGCGCGGCGAGGAGTGGAGCGCCGACGAGGAGAACGCCTTCAAGGACCCGATCCGCGCGCAGTACGAGACACAGGGCAACGCCTACTACGCGAGCGCCCGGCTGTGGGACGACGGCGTCATCGACCCGCTCCAGACCCGCCAGGTGCTCGGCCTGGCGCTGACCGCCTGCGCCAACGCCCCGCTGCCCGCCCGGGACGCCGCGGCGCCCGGCTACGGCGTCTTCCGGATGTGAGCGACGTGCCGCACACGAGAGGGACTTCGAAGGCCATGCCCACCACCATGTTCGACACCGTGCTGGTCGCCAACCGCGGCGAGATCGCGGTCCGCGTCATCCGTACGCTGCGCGCCCTCGGCATCCGTTCCGTCGCCGTCTTCAGCGACGCGGACGCCGGTGCCCGGCACGTACGGGAGGCCGACACCGCCGTCCGGCTCGGACCCGCGCCCGCCGCCGAGAGCTATCTCTCCGCCGAACGGCTGCTGGACGCGGCGGCCCGCACCGGCGCGCAGGCCGTCCACCCCGGCTACGGCTTCCTCGCCGAGAACGCCGCGTTCGCCGCCGCCTGCGCCGATGCCGGGCTGGTCTTCCTCGGCCCGCCCGCCGCCGCCATCGAGCTGATGGGCGACAAGATCCGCGCCAAGGAGACGGTCCGCGCGGCCGGTGTGCCGGTCGTCCCCGGCTCCTCCGGCAGCGGACTGAGCGACGCCGAACTGGCCGCCGCCGCCCGCGAGATCGGTGTGCCCGTGCTGCTCAAGCCGTCGGCGGGCGGCGGCGGCAAGGGCATGCGGCTGGTGCGGGACGAGGCGCTGCTCGGCGAGGAGATCGCCGCCGCCCGCCGCGAGGCCCGCGGCTCCTTCGGGGACGACACGCTGCTCGTCGAGCGGTGGATCGACCGGCCCCGGCACATCGAGATCCAGGTCCTCGCCGACGGCCACGGCAACGTCGTCCACCTCGGCGAGCGCGAGTGCTCCCTCCAGCGGCGCCACCAGAAGGTGATCGAGGAGGCGCCGTCGGTGCTGCTGGACGAGGCGACGCGCACCGCGATGGGCGAGGCGGCGGTCCGCGCGGCCCGCTCCTGCGGCTACCGCGGCGCCGGGACCGTCGAGTTCATCGTCCCCGGCAAGGACCCCTCGGCCCACTACTTCATGGAGATGAACACCCGCCTCCAGGTCGAGCACCCGGTCACCGAGCTGGCCGTGACCGTCGCCGGGGAGCGCGGCCTCGACCTCGTCGAATGGCAGCTGCGCATCGCCGCGGGCGAGGCGCTGCCCTTCGCCCAGGAGGACATCGGCTTCGCCGGGCACGCCGTCGAGGCGCGGATCTGCGCCGAGGACCCGGCCCGCGACTTCCTGCCCACCGGCGGCACCGTCCACCTGCTGCGCGAGCCGCAGGGCGCCACGGTCCGCACCGACTCCGGCCTTTCCCAGGACGCGGAGGTCGGCAGCCGGTACGACCCGATGCTCTCCAAGGTCATCGCGTACGGCCCGGACCGGGCGGCGGCGCTGCGCACCCTGCGGGCCGCGCTCGCGGACACCGTCACCCTCGGCGTCACCACCAACGCCGGGTTCCTGCGCCGCCTGCTGGCCCACCCGGACGTGGTGAGCGGCGAGCTGGACACCGGTCTGGTGGAACGGGAGGCGGCCGCGCTGCTGCCGGACGGGGTGCCGGACGAGGTGTACGCGGCGGCCGCGGCGGTCCGGCAGGCGGCGCTGGAGCCAGCAGTCGACGCGGGCGGCTGGCGTGACCCGTTCGGCGTACCGGACGGCTTCCGGACGGGCGGCCCGGCGGCCCCCGTGCGGCACTGGCTCAAGCTGCCCGGACACGAGCCCGTCGTGCGGGAGGTACCGCCCGGCACCAACGGCGCCGAGGTGACGGCGGACACCGTACGGGTCACCGTCGACGGCGTGGTCCACACCTTCCACCGCGCCGGCGACTGGCTGGGCCGCGACGGCGACTCCTGGCACGTCGCCGACCACGACCCGGTGGCGGCGGCGCTGCTCGGCGCGGCCGGCGGGCACGGCGCCGACGCGCTGACCGCGCCGATGCCCGGCACCGTCACCGTCGTCAAGGTCGCCGTCGGCGAGGAGGTCCGGGCGGGCCAGGGGCTGCTGGTGGTGGAGGCGATGAAGATGGAACACGTCATCGCCGCCCCGCACGCCGGCGTCGTCACCGCGCTGGACGTCACACCCGGCGCGACCGTCGCCATGGACCAGGTGCTGGCCGTGGTCGATCCGCACGAGCCCGTCGATCCGCACGAGCCCGCGGCCGACGGCGAGGAGGAGCAGACGCGATGACGGCTTCCGGACTTCCCATGACGGTGCCCGCGCGGGGGCTGCCCGCGCGCGTGCGCATCCACGAGGTCGGCGCCCGCGACGGCCTCCAGAACGAGAAGACGGTCGTCCCGACCGAGGTCAAGGCGGAATTCGTGCACCGGCTGGCCGCCGCCGGACTGCCCGTCGTCGAGGCGACCAGCTTCGTCCACCCCCGCTGGGTGCCCCAACTCGCCGACGCCGAGGAGCTGTTCGGCCGGCTCGGGGATCTGGACGCGGCGGCGCTGCCGGTACTGGTCCCCAACGACCGCGGGCTGGACCGGGCGCTCGCCCTCGGGGCGCGGTCGGTCGCGGTCTTCGCCAGCGCCACCGAATCGTTCGCCAAGGCCAACCTCAACCGCACCGTCGACGAGGCGCTGGCGATGTTCGCGCCGGTCGTCGCGCGGTCGAAGGAGGCCGGGGTCCGCGTCCGCGGCTATCTGTCGATGTGCTTCGGCGACCCCTGGGAGGGCCCGGTGGCGATCGAGCAGGTGGTGCGGGTCTGCCGGGCGCTGCTCGACATGGGGTGCGACGAGCTGAGCCTCGGCGACACCATCGGCGTCGCCACCCCCGGCCACGTCCGGGCGCTGCTGACCGCGCTGAACGGCGCGGACGTGGCGACCGGCCGGATCGGCGTGCACTTCCACGACACCTACGGACAGGCGCTGGCCAACACCCTGGCCTCGCTGGAGCACGGCGTCACCACCGTCGACGCCTCCGCGGGCGGCCTCGGCGGCTGCCCGTACGCCAAGTCCGCCACCGGCAACCTCGCCACCGAGGACCTCGTGTGGATGCTGCACGGCCTCGGCATCGACACCGGTGTCGACCTCACCGCCCTCACCGCCACCAGCGTGTGGATGGCCGAGGCCCTCGGACGGCCGAGCCCGTCCCGTACCGTCCGCGCCCTCTCCCACAAGGAGTGACACCCATGTCCCTGGACCACCGCCTCCCCGAGGAGCTGGAAGAACTCCGGCGCACGGTCGAGGCGTTCGCGCACGACGTCGTCGCTCCGCAGATCGGCGAGTTCTACGAGCAGCACGCCTTCCCGTACCCGATAGTCCGCGAGATGGGCCGGATGGGCCTGTTCGGGCTGCCGTTCCCCGAGGAGTACGGCGGGATGGGCGGCGACTACCTCGCGCTCGGCATCGCGCTGGAGGAGCTGGCGCGGGTCGACTCCTCGGTGGCGATCACCCTGGAGGCGGGGGTGTCGCTGGGCGCGATGCCGCTGTACCTCTTCGGTACGGAGGAGCAGAAGCGGCAGTGGCTGCCGAAGCTGTGCACCGGCGAGATGCTCGGCGCGTTCGGCCTGACCGAGCCGGACGGCGGCTCCGACGCGGGCGGCACCCGCACCACCGCGGTCCGCGACGGCGACTCCTGGGTGATCAACGGCTCCAAGTGCTTCATCACCAACTCCGGTACGGACATCACCGGGCTGGTCACCGTCACCGCCGTCACCGGCCGCAAGCCCGACGGCCGCCCGGAGATCTCCGCGATCATCGTCCCGTCGGGCACCCCCGGCTTCACCGTCGCCGCCCCGTACTCCAAGGTCGGCTGGAACGCCTCGGACACCCGCGAACTCTCCTTCACCGACGTCCGGGTGCCGCTCGCCAACCTCGTCGGCGAGGAGGGCCGCGGCTACGCGCAGTTCCTCCGCATCCTCGACGAGGGCCGCATCGCCATCGCGGCGCTCGCCACCGGTCTCGCCCAGGGCTGCGTCGACGAGTCGGTGAAGTACGCCCATGAGCGGCACGCGTTCGGCAAACCGATCGGCAGCAACCAGGCGATCCAGTTCAAGCTCGCCGACATGGAGATGCGGGCGTACACCGCCCGGCTGGCGTGGCGGGACGCCGCCTCCCGGATGGTGCACGGCGAGCGGTTCAAGAAGGAGGCGGCGCTGGCGAAGCTGTACTCGTCGGAGATCGCGGTCACCAACGCCCGTGAGGCCACCCAGATCCACGGCGGCTACGGCTTCATGAACGAGTACCCGGTCGCCCGGATGTGGCGGGACTCCAAGATTCTGGAGATCGGCGAGGGCACCAGCGAGGTCCAGCGGATGCTGATCGCCCGGGAGCTGGGCGTCGGCTGACGGCCGCACCGGGGGCGGCGGCACGCGCGGCCGCCCCCGGGCCCGTCAGCTCCCGCCGACGCAGACCGGCCGGAACCCGGGATCGGCGGGCCCGCGCCGCCCGAGCGCGTTCAGCACCCACTGCGCGACGACGGGGTCCTTGGTCGCCTGGTCGTGCAGGAACGGATCGAGCGGGCAGCGGTCCTGGAGGACGACGTTAGTGACGTCCTTCTCCGGCCCCGTCAGCAGCGCGCTGGTGTACGGCACCACGACCTCGTCGTGCCGGGTGGTGACGACGGTGTAGTGGGGCCCGGCCGGCGTCTCGGTGCCGGCGTTCAGCTTCCGCAGCAGCGCCGAGCCGGCCGTCTGGTCGGTGCAGGCGGGGCAGAACAGCACGCCGAGCGGCCGGGCCAGCGGGTTGGCCGTGCCGTGGTTGGACGGGACGATGCCGACGAGGTCGTCGACGACCGCGGCGCCGCCGAGGAACTTCACGTAGTAGCGGGGCATCATGCCGCCCTGGCTGTGGCCGACGAGGTCGACCTTGCGCGCGCCGGTGGCGCCGCGTACCGCCTCGACGAAGTCCTTCAGCTCGGCGGCGGACTTCTCGACCCTGTCGGTCTCCAGGTGGCCGTAGTTGAACGCGAAGACGCAGTACCCGGCGGCCTTGAGCTTCGGGGAGAGCGCGGACTAGTTCTCGGCCATGAGCTTGAAGGTGCCGTTGACCAGGACGACCGGCTGCGGATGCGCCGGATCCGGCTTGCAGGACCAGTCGTTGGCGCCCCGGGGCGGGATGTCGAGCGGCGAGGCGACGGCCGGCGTGGGCGCGGCGAGGCCCAGCACGCCGAGGGCGAGAGTGGCCGCGCAGGTCAGCAGTGACCTGACGGCGGGGTGACGCAGACGCATGAGAGTCCCGGATTTCTGCGAAGGGTCGGTGCGGGGAACGGGGCCGGTTCGGCATTGCCGACCGGCGTTCGGGATCCTGACCTGGCCGTATCCCGCAGTCAAGACATTACCGTCGGTCACATCCGCCCGTCTGTGTCACACCCGCCCCACGGCCCCCACGAACGGTGACGGGCGGACCGCACCGGCCCGCCCGTCACCTCACACCCCGGCCCGCGGACCGCCCGTCACCTCACGACCGGGCAGGCCACGGCACCTCCGGCGACCGGTAGTAGCCGATGCCCATCGCGTCCCAGCGCGGACCCTGGGCGGCGAGCCGGGCCTTGTACCGGTCCCAGTTGTGGCTCGACGCCGGGGACCAGCCCAGTTCGGCGATGCCGGGCAGCCGGGGGAAGGCCATGTACTCCAGATGCGCGGAGGTCGACAGCGTCTCCGCCCACAGCGGCGCCTCCACACCCAGCACCCCCTTCCGGGGGACACCCGGCAGATACGTGGCCGGGTCCCAGTCGTAGGAGCGCTGCACGCTGACGTAACCGGCCCAGGCCAGCCCCAGCGGCGTGTTCTTGTCGTACTTCATGTCGAGGTACGAGCGGTCGGCGGGCGAGACGATCACGCGGGTGCCGTGCGCCGCCGCGTCGGCGACCTGCTGCCGTTCGGCGGCGGAGGTCGCGTCGTAGCCCCAGTACTGCGCGATGGCGCCCTTCGCCGGGTGCGCGCCGGTCAGCTGGTGCCAGCCGATGGCCGTCTTGCCGTACTTCGCGACGACCGGCTGCACCTTGTCCATGAAGGTGACGTAGTCGTCGTGGCTGGTGGAGTGCGCCTCGTCGCCGCCGATGTGGAGATAGCGGCCCGGCGTCATCGCGGCCAGTTCCCGGATGACGTCGTCGACGAAGTCGTACGTCACCTTCTTCGGCACGCACAGCGAGCTGAAGCCCACGTCGGTGCCGGTGTAGAGCGGCGGCGCCTTCCCGTCGCAGTTCAGCTCGGCGTACGAGGAGAGCGCGGCGTTGGTGTGGCCCGGCATGTCGATCTCCGGGACGACCGTCAGATAGCGGCTCGCGGCGTACCGCACGATCTCGCGGTAGTCCGCCTTGGTGTAGAAACCGCCGCGTCCGCCGCCGACCTGGGTGCTGCCGCCGTGCGAGGTGAGCTTGGGCCAGGAGTCGATCGCGATCCGCCAGCCCTGGTCGTCGGAGAGGTGCAGATGGAGAGTGTTGATCTTGTAGAGGGCGAGCTGGTCGATGTACCGCTTGACCTTCTCGACGCCGAAGAAGTGCCGGGAGACGTCGAGCATCCCGGCGCGGTAGCCGTAGCGCGGGGTGTCGGTGATCGTGCCGCCGGCGACCCGCCAGGCGCCGGGCTGCTCGGTGCGGCGCTCGACGGCCGGCGGCAGCAGCTGACGCAGCGTCTGGACGCCGTGGAAGAGCCCGGCCGGACGGGCCGCGCGGACGGTGACGGCACGGGGCCCGGACTCCAGCCGGTACCCCTCGGCGCCGAGTTCCGCGGTGTCGCGCCCGCCGAGCTTCAGGACGATGCCGTCCGATCCGGAGCGGGTGGTGACGGGCAGCGCGAAGCCGGTGGCGGGGCGGAGCACCCCGGCGAGGTACCCGGCGACCTGCCGGGCCTCGGCGCCGCCGCCGGTCACCCGGATCGCGGTCCGGTCGCCGAGCGTGTAGGCGCCCCCGCCCGGATGGACCGCGGCGGGGGCGGGGATGACCTGGTCGAGCGGGGTGGCGGCCGGTGCCGCGGCGGCCGTCGGCGGCGCCGCGGCGGTGGACATCCCGGCGGCCGTCACCAGCAGCAGGGAACTCAGGAGTCTGCGTCGTCTCATCGACGATCCCTTCGGCGAGCATCGTGCATGGCATGTCGAACATGGCATGGAGCGACCGAACGGTCACCATGCGTACCGCGCACCCCCTTCCGGGTCAAGGCATGGCTCCGTTCTCGACCGCCGCGCCACGTTCTTGCCCGATATCGGGCAGGATTCTTGCGAAACGCCCCGCTCCCCCGCAGTATCGATCCGTGCTCGAACCCCCCGCCCGCGGCGCGGACACCCGCCCCGCCCTCCACGACGACCTGGTGGACCACCTGACGCGCAGCACACCGCTGCAGCGCGGTGAGGCCACCCGGGTGGTGCTGGACGTGCTCGCGTACTTCGACGAGACGACGGAGGCGTTCGTCCGCCGCCGCCACCGCGAGCTCCAGCACCAGGGGTTGCGCAACGACGCGATCTTCGAGCGCATCCGGCAGGAACTGCCGCACCGCGCCGTGACACCACCGGATCTCACGGCCCGCCAGCTCCGCCGCATGGTCTACGGCTGACCGCACCGCGGTCTCCCGCACCGGCCCATCCGCCATCCCCACACCCCTTTCTTCCGGTTTCTTCCGTTCCATCCGTTCTTACGTCATCACCCGCGCGGCCGCCGCGCACCGGCAGCGCGTCCCCTCGCGCGCCGCGCGGCCCGCCACCACATCACCCAGGAGGCTCACCCCATGTGCGGAATCGTCGGATACATCGGTAAGCGCGATGTCGCGCCGCTGCTCCTGGAGGGGTTGCAGCGCCTGGAGTACCGCGGCTACGACTCGGCGGGCATCGCCCTGCACGCCAAGGCGTCCGGCAAGTCCGCCGGCGGTCTGAAGACCGCCCGCGCCAAGGGCCGCGTCCGGGACCTGGAGGCCCGGCTGCCCAAGCGGTTCCAGGGCACCGCGGGCATCGCCCACACCCGCTGGGCCACCCACGGCGCACCGACCGACGAGAACGCCCACCCGCACCTCGACGCCACCGGCGAGGTCGCCGTCGTCCACAACGGCATCATCGACAACGCCTCCGAGCTGCGGACCCGGCTGACCGCCGACGGCGTGGAGTTCGCCTCCGAGACCGACACCGAGGTCCTCGCCCACCTCATCGGCCGCTCCACCGCCGAGACGCTGGAGGAGAAGGTCCGCGAGGCGCTGCGCCACATCGAGGGCACCTACGGCATCGCCGTCCTGCACGCCGCCTTCCCCGACCGCATCGTCGTCGCCCGCAACGGCTCCCCGGTCGTCCTCGGCATCGGCGAGCACGAGATGTTCGTCTCCTCCGACGTCGCCGCGCTCGTCTCCCACACCCGCCAGGTCGTCACCCTCGACGACGGCGAGATGGCCACCCTCAAGGCCGACGACTACCGCACCTACACCACCGAGGGCTCCCGCACGACGGCGACGCCCGAGACCGTCGAGTACGCGGCCGAGTCCTACGACCTGGGCGGCCACGAGACGTACATGCACAAGGAGATCTCCGAGCAGGCCGAGGCGGTGGACCGGGCGCTGCGCGGCCGGATCGACGACCGCTTCGCCACCGTCCACCTCGGCGGCCTCAACCTCGACGCCCGCGAGGCGCGCGCGGTGCGCCGGGTGAAGATCCTCGGCTGCGGCACCTCGTACCACGCCGGTCAGATCGGCGCCCAGATGATCGAGGAGCTGGCCCGCATCCCCTCGGACGCCGAACCGGCCTCCGAGTTCCGCTACCGCAACCCGGTCGTCGACCCCGACACCCTCTACGTCGCCGTCTCCCAGTCCGGCGAGACCTACGACGTGCTCGCCGCCGTCCAGGAGCTCAAGCGCAAGGGCGCCCGCGTGCTGGGCCTGGTCAACGTGGTCGGCTCGGCGATCGCCCGGGAGACCGACGGCGGCATCTACGTCCACGCGGGCCCCGAGGTCTGCGTGGTCTCCACCAAGTGCTTCACCAACATGGTGGTCTCCTTCGCCCTGCTCGCCCTGCACCTCGGCCGCATCCGCGACCTGTCCGTCGCGGACGGCAAGCGGATCATCGAGGGCCTGCGCAAGCTGCCCGGCCAGATCGACGAGATCCTCAAGGGCGAGGACGACATCAAGAAGCTCTCGGCGCTCTACGCCGACGCCAGGTCGATGATGTTCATCGGCCGGGTGCGCGGCTACCCGGTGGCCCGCGAGGCGTCCCTGAAGCTCAAGGAGGTCTCGTACATCCACGCCGAGGCGTACCCGGCGTCGGAGCTGAAGCACGGCCCGCTGGCGCTCATCGAGCCGGCGATGCCGACGGTCGCGATCGTGCCCGACGACGAGCTGCTGGAGAAGAACCGCGCCGCGCTGGAGGAGATCAAGGCCCGCAGCGGCCGCATCCTCGCCGTCGCCCACCAGGAGCAGGAGAAGGCCGACCACACCATCGTCGTGCCGAAGAACGAGCCGGAGCTGGACCCGATCCTGATGGGCATCCCGCTCCAGCTCCTCGCCCACCACACGGCGCTGGCACTCGGCCGCGACATCGACAAGCCGCGCAACCTCGCCAAGTCCGTGACCGTGGAGTAGTCCGCGAAAAGCGGCCGACGGCTCCGTGCGTGCCACCACGCCGCACGGAGCCGCCGCCTCCCCTGCTGCCGGCGTCGCCCATACGCCGGCGGATGCCGCCGCGCCGGTAACCGTCATCTCCCGGTCGGCGGCACGCTCCCGACCCGCCCGGAACCTCCCCGGACGGACCGTCGAGCCCGACCGGTATCTACCCGTCACACCGTCACAATCCACCTCGGTACGGCAGTTGATCTCACGACTGCCCGCAATCCCCATGTCTTGGCCGCAAGTGTGCACACTCCGGGGAGATCCGGACGGGCCCCGAAAGGCCGCACACGGACACGCACGGGCACAGGGAGAACGGGACGGCCCCCGGGGGCGACACCTCACACCCCGGGCGCCGTAAGGCCCCGGAGAGCGACACGGAGGCCGCGGGGAAAGCCGGACGGGACGGACCGCACTGCGGCCCCGGACACCTGGAACCGGAAAATTCGGCGGACCGGGCTCAGGGGATGACGATGACCGGACGCTGCGCGCGACGCGCCAGCCGGCCGGCGACGGAGCCGAAGATCCGCCCCACGATGCCGTGGGTGGAGCCCACCACGATCCCGTCGGCCTCGTACTCCCGGCCGACCTCCTCCAGTTCGTGGCAGATGTCCCCGCCGCGCTCGACGAGGATCCAGGGGACCTCGGAGAGATGGTCGGCGCAGGCCAGCTCCAGGCCCAGCACCTCGGTGCGATGATCGGGGACGTCCACGAAGACCGGCGGTTCGCATCCCGCCCAGACGGTCGTCGGCAGTCTGTTGGCGACATGCACGATGATCAGGCCAGAGCCGAGGCGCCGCACCATACCGATTGCATACGCCAACGCCCGCTCGCTCGACATCGATCCGTCGAAGCCGACGACGACGCCGTGCCGGAACGCGGGATCACAGGGATGGTGCGCCTCTTCCGCCGCCCGGAGGTCGGCCAGCGGGTCGGCCACCTGCTTGCGGTGCGCGGGTTCGGAAAATTCGTGACCGGCCATTGGTGTCTCGGCGAGAACGTCCTCTTGCGGAGGGTGAACGGGGGACGGCGTGTGACTTGATCCGGCAGTTGACTGAGCTGGCCCGATCGAGAGGCCGACGTCTTAGTTCAACGAAGAACGATACGACCGGGAATCATCTTCCCAAGGCTTTACCCCAAGAGTACGGCGCCACTCCTCCGCTGCCCAGGGACGGCGGAGGCGACCGAGCGCCCGCTCGGGGCGGGGTGCGCCCCTCGAACGGTTCCCCGGAGCATGCCGGAGCACGGCCCGGTTGGCAATGCCCCGGCCTGCCCCGTACGTACCGCATGGGACACGTGTGACGTTCTCCGGCCATCCGCACCGCCTCCGGAGCCCCGGCCCGCGACGCGGAGCCCGTCCTTCCGCCACCGCCCGGCGCCCGGCGGCGGCCCCTGGCCCACACGGCGCGACGCCCGCCGGGACCGCACCCCGCCCGTAACCCCTGTGACTGCCGTGACGACCGCCGCACATCAGGACAGAGCGGGACGTAAACGGGCGGGGGCGCATCGGGGCAAGGGGCGTTCCGACACGTACGCAGGGCTCATCAAGGGAGCGCACAACCCCCTCCACAACCGTTTTCAGCCAACTTCAGGTCCGGATCACCACCCCGCCCCGGACACCCCTCAACCCCGGCGTGAGCAGGGCGGAAAGGACCGCTCGGCATGGTTGTGCCCTACTGCGAACGGGCAGAGCCGAGACGCGCACTTTCCCTGGAGGCTCGAGGAGTGGAACGCTTCGTGATCGAATGCTTCGCGCCAAGTTGCCATATCGACATACCAGTGGGTGGTGAACTTGGCACGCCATCCTCACGGGACACAGTAGATTCGATCTTGGTAGTTATGGCGGGGGAGCTGTGCAGTACCGAGAGGGCGAGACGACCGAGGGGGGCTTAAGTGCCATGAGCCAGGACTCCGCTGCCGTACCAGATCCCGCACGCAAGCTCGCTGCCCGACGACGCCGCGAAATAGTCGCGGTGCTCCTCTTCAGCGGCGGCCCCATTTTCGAGAGCTCCATACCGCTCTCGGTCTTCGGAATCGACCGCCAGGACGCGGGCGTTCCCCGATACCGATTGCTTGTGTGCGCGGGCGAAGACGCGCCTTTGCGCACCACCGGGGGGCTGGAACTTTCCGCCCCCTACGGGCTGGAAGCCATCGCCCGAGCCGGGACGGTCGTCGTACCGGCCTGGCGCTCCATCACCCAGGCCCCGCCGCCCGCGGCGCTCGACGCACTGCGCCGCGCGCACGAGGAAGGGGCCCGGATCGTCGGGCTGTGCACGGGGGCGTTCGTCCTCGCCGCGGCCGGACTGCTCGACGGCCGCCCGGCCACCACCCACTGGATGTACGCGCCGACGCTCGCCAAGCGTTATCCGTCCGTCCATGTGGACCCGCGTGAACTCTTCGTCGACGACGGCGATGTGCTCACCTCGGCGGGGACCGCGGCCGGTATCGACCTGTGTCTGCACATCGTGCGCAGCGACCACGGCGCGGACGCGGCGAACGCACTGGCCCGCAGGCTGGTCGTGCCGCCCCGGCGCACCGCGGCCGACCTCGGGCACCAGCGCTACCTGGACAGGTCTTTACCAGAAGAGATCGGCGCCGACCCGCTCGCCGAGGTCGTCGCCTGGGCGCTGGAGCATCTCCACGAGCAGTTCGACGTGGAGACGCTGGCGGCCCGTGCCTACATGAGCCGTCGCACCTTCGACCGGCGGTTCCGCTCCCTGACCGGGAGCGCCCCTCTCCAGTGGCTGATCACGCAGCGGGTCCTCCAGGCCCAGCGGCTGCTGGAGACCTCCGACTACTCGGTCGACGAGGTCGCGGGGCGCTGCGGTTTCCGTTCGCCGGTCGCGCTGCGCGGCCACTTCCGGCGGCAACTGGGTGCCTCGCCCGCGGCGTACCGCGCGGCGTACCGGGCCCGGCGGCCGCAGGGCGGTGCGCCCGAGGGCGGGCTGCGGACGGAGCGGGGCGAGCGGGCCGCTCCGATGGGCGACCGGTTCGCGGCGCTGGCCAATCCGGCCGCGGCGCTGGCCACCGCCGATCCGGAGGCCGGCAAACCGCAGTCGGACGCCTATGCGGCACGCCTTCCGGAGCCACCGGTCGGGCGGGGCGCCGGACGGCCCGTGCTGCCCAGCCAGCGTGAGCGCCCCGTAGGGTGAGTCGTATGAACGATCGCATGGTGTGGATCGACTGCGAGATGACCGGTCTCTCGCTGGCGAACGACGCGCTCATCGAGGTGGCTGCCCTGGTCACCGACTCGGAGCTGAACGTACTCGGCGACGGTGTGGATGTGGTCATCCGCCCGCCCGCCGAGGCGCTGGCCACCATGCCGGAGGTGGTGCGCGAGATGCACACCGCCTCCGGACTGCTGGACGAGCTGGACGGCGGCACGACGCTGGAGGACGCCCAGGAGCAGGTGCTGGCGTACATCCGTCAGCACGTGCCGGAGGCCGGCAAGGCGCCGCTGTGCGGCAACTCCGTCGGGACCGACCGGGGCTTCCTCCACCGCGACATGCCGACGCTGGAGAACTATCTGCACTACCGGATCGTCGATGTGTCGTCGGTGAAGGAGCTGGCCCGGCGCTGGTATCCGCGGGCGTACTTCAACAGTCCGGACAAGAGCGGTAACCACCGGGCGCTGGCCGACATCCGTGAATCCATCGCGGAGTTGCGCTACTACCGGGAGGCGGTCTTCGTGCCGCAGCCCGGCCCGGACTCGGACACCGCCAAGGCGCTCGCGGCCAAGCACGTGGTGCCGCCGGTGGCACCGTCCACGCCGTAGTGACGTAGCTCGCTCCCGGCAGAGCCAAAGCCGGGAGCGAGCACCCCTTCGGACCCTGTACACTTTTTCTCAGCCGGTGGGGAAAAGGAACCACACAGCACCGGTCATGGTGGGTATAGCTCAGCTGGTAGAGCACCTGGTTGTGGTCCAGGATGTCGCGGGTTCAAGTCCCGTTACTCACCCCAACGGCGAGGGCCCGGTTCGCGAAAGCGGATCGGGCCCTCGCCGCTTCTCGCTTTGCCGGAGTGCCGCGCGGGGCGCGGCTCCGCTTCCTTCCGTACGGACCGGTCCGGCATCCGTGTGTCATGTCCCGGATGCCGCAGCACCGCCGGAGCGTCACCCGCGCTTCACCGGTGGCTGGTGGTGTACGTCTCGTCGTCACCCGCCCCGCGGAAATTTCGAGGAGCCGTTCCATGCCCAGACCCGTCCGCCGTCATCTCACGATCGCCGCCGCCGTGGTGGCCGCGACCACCGCCGCCGTGGCCGTCACGACCGCCGCCGGTGCCTCCGACACCAAGGGGCAGGCGCAGCAGGCCATCAAGGGCGGGAAGGCGAAGAACGTCATCCTGCTGATCGGTGACGGGATGGGCGATTCGGAGATCACGCTCGCCCGCGACTACACGGTCGGCGCCAACGGGCGGCTGAACATGGACCGCTTCCCGCTCACCGGCGCGTACACCACGTACGCGGTGCACAAGGACGGCACGCCGGACTACGTGACCGACTCGGCGGCGAGCGGTTCGGGGTGGGCGACCGGGCAGAAGACGGTGAACGGGCGGATCTCCAAGACGCCGGGGACCGACAAGGCGGTGCCGACGATTTTGGAGCTGGCGCAGAAGGGCGGGTACGCGACGGGGTCCGTCACCACCGCTGAACTCACCGACGCGACCCCCGCGGTGCTCGCCTCGCACGTCACCGACCGCTCCTGCCAGGGTCCGGCGGACATGGCCAAGTGCCCCACCGACGCGGCCGCGAACGGCGGGCCCGGGTCGATCGCCGAGCAGTCCGTCAACCACAAGGTCGATGTGCTCTTCGGCGGCGGCAAGCAGCGCTTCGACCAGAAGGTGACCGACGGGCGGTACAAGGGTCTGACGGTGACCGGGCAGGCGCAGAAGCTCGGCTATCAGGTCGTCACGGACGACGCGTCGATGAAGGCGCTCAAGCCGGGCAAGCCGGTGCTCGGCCTCTTCGCGCCGGGCAACGTCCCCACCGAGTGGACGGGCAAGCCGGCGGCCAAGGGCGGTACCGACCCGCAGCGCTGTGTGACCTCCAACCCGGACCGTCCCGGCACCACGCCGAGCCTCGCCGACTCCGCGACGAAGGCGATCCAGCTGCTGGAGGCGAAGCAGAAGCACGCCAAGAAGGGCTTCTTCCTCCAGATCGAGGGCGCCTCGATCGACAAGCAGGACCACGCGGCCGACCCGTGCGGGCAGATCGGTGAGACCGCCGCGTTCGACCGTGCCGTCAAGGTCGCCCGGGACTACGCGGCCAAGCACCCGGACACGCTGGTGGTGACCACCGCCGACCACGGCCACGCCAGCCAGATCGTTCCGCTGGACGCGGCGCCGCCCGGTCTGACCTCCACGCTCGTCACCGACGAGGGCCAGCAGCTGAAGGTCAGCTACGGGACCAACGCGCCGGGCGAGTCCCAGGAGCACACCGGTACCGAGGTGCGGATCGCGGCGCAGGGCCCGAAGGCGTACCGGGTGCTGGGCGTGACCAACCAGACGGATCTGTTCCGCACGCTGCGTGAGGCGATGAACCTGCGCTGACCTGCGGAGACGGGAGGGGGAGACCGGGCGTCCGGTCTCCCCCTCCCGTCGTGTGCGCGGGCGCGGCGGGCACGGGTGGTCAGTAGCCGACGGTGAAGCGCTCGCCGGTGTGCCGGGGCTGCTCGATCTCGTCCAGGAGGGCGACCGCGTAGTCCTCGGCGGTGATGCGGCTGGTGCCGTCGGCGTCGATGATCAGGTCGTCCAGGGCGGTGCGGTAGGTGCCGGTGCGCTCGCCGGGCTCGATGAGGGCCGCGGGGCTGAGGTTGGTCCAGCGGATGTCGGAGACGGTGCGGTAGAAGTCCAGCGCGTCGCCGTGGGCGTGCATGATCTGGAGGAGGAACGCGGGCAGGCCCTCGGCGTCCCAGACCTGGGTGCCGTCCGGCTTGCGGAGGGAGCCGGCGCCGCCGACGGTCAGCAGCCGCGGGGCCGCGTCGCCGAGGGTGCGCAGACCGGCGACGAGCGACTCGGCGGCGGGGCGGATGGTGGCGATGTGGCCGGGGCCGTCGCCGCCGCCGACCGCGCTGATCACCGCGGACTGCCCGGCGGCCGCCTTCGCGACCGACGCCGGGTCGAGGACGTCGCCGGTGGTGACGGTCAGGTTCGGGTCGTCGAGGGTGAGCTTGGCGGGGTCGCGGACGACCGCGGTGACCTGGTGGCCGCGGCGGAGGGCCTCTTGGACGATACGGCTGCCGATGGTGCCGTTGGCGCCGAAGATCGCGAGCTTGGACATGGTCTCTCCTGGGGTCTGCCGCATCCTGGGCGGCTGGACGTTTTCCGTCATCGGCCAGGCCGACGTCTTCTACGCTAGAGCCGTCAGGTGCGTGGATCGCGGTGGACATGGGACGTGTGGTGGTGAAAATGCGACAGGATCGGGAGGCGGCCGTCGGGCGGGAGATTCCGGAGGTGGCGTTCTCCGCGCCTGCCGGGCGGCCGTCCGGGGTCGAGGTGCTGACCCTCGCCGAGCTGTGCGCGCGGGCCGACGCCTGCCGGCTGGCCACTCCGCACCGGCCCGGTTTCCACCATCTGCTGACCGTCACGCGCGGCCGGCTGCGCCACACCGTCGACTTCACGGAGCACTCCGTCGGCCCCGGCGACTGGCTGTGGTCGCGCCCCGGGCAGGTGCAGCACTTCGGGGACCTGTCGCGGGCGGAGGGGCTGCTGGTGCTGTTCGAGCCCGGGTTCCTCGATCCGGCGACGGCGTCCGCGGCGCGGATCGAGGACTGGTACGGCCCGGTCGTCCGGCGTCCCGAGGGCGCGGCGGCGCGGCGGGCGCGGGCGGCGCTGGGGCAGTTGCACGAGGAGTTCGGGGAGCGGGCCGGGCTGCCGTGGGCGGCGCATCTGGACGTGCTGCGGCATCTGCTGGCCGTGCTGGTGGTGCGGGTGGCGCATCCGGAGGTGCCCGCGGCGGACGCGGAGTGCGCGGCGGGGGCGACGTTCCTGCGGTTCCGGGACGCGGTGGAGCGGGATTTCGCGGTCAGCCGCCGGGTGGCGGACTACGCGCGGGCGCTCGGGTACGCGCCGCGGACGCTGTCGCGGGCGACGGAGGCGAGCGCCGGGATCGGGGCGAAGGAGTTCATCGACCGGCGGGTGGTGCTGGAGGCGAAGCGGCTGCTGGCGCACGGGGACGGCTCGGCCGCGGCCATCGCCGGGCGGCTGGGCTTCGCCGACGCCGCCAACTTCACCAAGTTCTTCCAGCGGCACGCCGGTACCACCCCGACGGCGTTCCGGGAGACGGTACGGGGCGGGGCGGACGCCGGGTAGGGCGCCGGGCGTCAGCCGGTGTACGCGGCGAACGTCCGGGTGAACTCCAGCGGCCGCTGGTCGACGGAGCTGCAGGTGGGCGAGGCGGAGCGGCGGGGTCCGCCGGGGCAGGGCCGGTCTCGGGCGGCGGACCACATCGAGAGGCCGCCGAGGTGGCGGGCGCGGGCGAAGGCGACGAGTTCGGCGGCGTCGCCGGGGGTGAAGGTCTCGGTCCGGACGTCGTTGACGCCGATCATCGGGGTGACGGCGACGGCCCGCCAGGCTTCCGCCTCGTCGAGCCCGAGGGCGTCCGTCAGCTGACGCCGTGTCGCGGTGGCCGCGTCGATGGCGTAGCGGCCCATGTCGCCGTCGTAGGAGGGGCCGTAGTCCATCGCCATGATGTTGACGGTGGAGACGGTGACGCCGTGGCGCCGGGCGTCGGCGACGAGGCGGACACCGTCGTCGGTGAGTCCGTCGGGCATCGCCGGCAGGGTGAGCGAGATGTCCAGGTCCGGGTGGGTGCGCTGGAGGCGGGCGAGGGCGCGGGCGCGGCGGGTGTTGGCGGCTGTGTTCCCGAGGGCGCTGCCTTCTATGTCGAAGTCGACGGCGGTGAGCCGGTAGTGGTCGACGGCCTTGGCGTAGGCGGCGGCGAGGGCGCCGGCCGAGTCGCAGACCAGGCCGAGTTCGGAGCCGTCGGCGCCGCCGAACGAGACACGGACGTCGCCGCCGGCTGCCCGCAGGCCGTCGATCTGGCGTGCCACGGGGTCCTCGTCCAGGGCTGCCTCGCCGCCCCAGGCCGGTTCGCAGCCGCCGTCGGAGGTGAGGAAGGCGAGGGTGAAGTGGCCGGTGCCGGTCCGCCGTTTCATGGCCAGGAGGTCGGGGGCCGGGTCGAGCGAGGTGTCGACGTACGGGGAGAAGGCGGCGGTCGGCCGGGGGACGGCGGGCTCCTCGGTCGGCGCGGTCGGATGGGGTGTTCCGGGTGGGTGGGCTGTTCCAGGTGGGTGGGGCGCCTTGTGCGGGGTGGGGCCGGCGGGCGCGGCGGTCCGCGGGGCGTGGTCCGGCGGCGGGGCGGGCGCGGGGCCGAAGGCGGCGAACACGGCGCCGGCGGTGGCCGCCACGGCCACCCCGGCCGAGAACAGCTTGGCCGAGCGGCTCGTACGGCGGTGAGGGACCGGAGGGCTCATGGCGTACACCTGCCTGTCGTCGCGGGGGCTGGGGGCGCGGTCCGTATGGGGCAAACGTTGGGAACGGTACGGGAGTTGGTGGGCGGGGGCGGGTGCGCGGGCGGGCGGAGGGCGTCCCTGTTCGGGGTGCGGGGGTGCCCCTGTTCGGTGGGGGGCGCGTGGGGGTTGGCGTCGGGTGTCGGGGGGGGCGGGGCCTCGCTGCGGGGCGGGGGTGGGACGTTGGGTCTCGGGCGTCGGATCTCCTGCCTGGGCAGGGGTGGGACGTTGGACCTGGTACGGGCGGGACGTGGGACCTCGGACATCGGAGCTCGGACCAGGGGCATCGGACGTTGGACCTCGACATCGGACCGGGTGCGGCATCGGACGTTGGACCTTGGGCGTCGAACCTCCGGTCGGGCCAGGGATAGGACGTCGGACCTGGTACGCCCGGCGACGTCGGGCTTCGGACGTCCCACATGGGACGCCGCCCCCTGGCCGGTCCGCGCCCGCCCCTCCGGCCGTACCCCCGGCCCCGCCCGGCCCCCGTACCTCCGCCCCGCCACCGGTCCGTGCCTCGGCTCCGGCATCCCGTCAGCTCACCCTTCTCCCGCGGCGGGGGCGGAGGGGGAGGCGGCGGCGGAGGCGGTGGGTGCCGGTGTGACGGGGGGTGTCGGGCGGGCCGTGGCCGTCGAGGGCGAGCCAGACGCGGATCTCGGTGCCGCCGAGGACGGAGCGGCCGATGCGGACGTCGCCGCCGGTCGACTCGGCCAGCCGGCGGACGATGTCCAGGCCCAGGCCGGTCGAGCCGTCGCCGCCGCCGGAGTGGCCCCGGCGGAGCGCGGCGTCCGGGTCGTCGATGCCGGGGCCGGCGTCCGAGACCAGCACGATGACGGCGTCCCCGGCCGGGCCCGCGTGGTGGACGTCGACGGCGAAGGCGGTGCCCTCGGGCGTGTGGCGGAAGACGTTGCCGAGCATCGCGTCGAGGGCGGCGGCCAGATCGGGGCGGGCCACCGGGACGCGCAACGGACGGTGGGCGCCCGCGACCCGGGCGGTGCGGCCCTCGTCCTCGGCCAGCGCGGACCAGAACGCCATCCGTTCCCGGATCACCTCGGCGGCGTCGCAACCGGCGGTGGCCGCCGCCTTCTGGGAGTGCGACTTCTGCTCCCGGGCGGTACGGATGATCTGGTCGACCTCGCGTTCCAACTGCTCGACGGCGGCCCGGGTGTGGTCGGCGGCGGGGCCGTCGCCGAGCGAGGCGGCGTTCAGCCGCAGGACGGTGAGGGGGGTGCGCAGCCGGTGGGAGAGGTCGGCGGCGAGTTCGCGTTCGTTGGCGAGGAGCTGGACGACCTGGTCGGCCATGGAGTTGAAGGCGGTGGCCGCCGAGCGCAGCTCCTTGGGCCCCTCTTCGGGGACGCGGACGCCGAGTTCGCCGGTGCCCAGCCGGTGCGCGGCGCCGGCCAGCCGTTTCGCGGCGCGGACCATCCGGGTGCCGAGCCGGTCGGCGACCGCCACCGAGCCGACGATCAGCGCCAGTCCGACGCCGGAGAGGACCAGCCAGGACGTCACGACGCCGTTGCCGAGCGCGGCGTCCGGTACGTACACCTCGACGACGGCGACGCCGGTCGCGACGGCCGTCGGCTGGAGCAGCGAGGAGCCGCCGCGGACGGGGGCGATGGAGGCGCGGCCGAGGGCGACGACGGAGGCGACATCGCGGTCGGAGGCGCGGCGGAAGCCGATACGGACCGGCCGGGAGCCCTTGCCGTCGCCGGGGACGTGGATGCCGATCCGGCAGCCGGGCCCGGTATCGGCGCTGGCCAGGGCGCGTTCGAGCTGGGTGCGGTCGGTGGTGATGGCGAGGACGGGGCCGATGGTGGCGGCCTGCCGTTCGGCGTTGGAGAACGCCCGGTCGCGCGCCATCTCCTTGACGACGAGGCCCAGCGGCACGGCGAAGGCGACCACCACCATCGCGGTGACCGCCAGTGCGACCTTGACCAGGGCCCATCTCACCGCGGCGGCTCCAGCTTCACGCCCACTCCGCGCAGGGTGTGCAGATAGCGGGGGCGGGCGGCGGTCTCTCCCAGCTTCCGCCGCAGCCAGGAGAGATGGACGTCGATGGTCTGGTCGTCGCCGTAGGACTGCTGCCAGACCTCGGCGAGGAGTTCCTTGCGGGGGACGACGACGCCGGGGCGTTCGGCGAGGAAGGCCAGCAGGTCGAACTCGCGGCGGGTGAGGTCGAGGACGGCGCCGTCCAAGGTGGCCTCGCGGCGCAGCGGGTCGACGCGGAGGCCGCCGATCCGTACCACGCGGGAGGGGGTCTCCGCGGTGCCGCCGGCGCGGGAGCGGCGCAGGACGGCCGCCATCCGGGCGGAGAGGTGTTCCACCGAGAACGGTTTGGTCAGGTAGTCGTCGGCGCCGTCGTTCAGCAGCCGGACGATCTCGGTCTCGTCGTCCCGGGCGGTGGCGATGATCACGGGGACGTCGGTGACGCCGCGCAGCATCTTCAGGGCCTCGGCGCCGTCCAGATCGGGCAGTCCGAGGTCGAGGACGACCACGTCGAAGCCGATGTGGGCCACCTCCCGCAGCGCCTCCAGGGCGGTGCCCACGCTCCGTACGGTGTGGGACGCCTCGGTCAGATGCCGGATGAGGGCCGAGCGGACGAACGGGTCGTCCTCGACGACGAGCACACTTGCCATGGGCGGCACCGTACGCCATACGGGGGTATCGTCCGGCGCGGAGTTGACGGCTGCCCGGTGGCGCCGCGGGCAGGCCCGCAGACCGGGCGCGGGGTGGCGGGAGGTGCGGGATGAGCCGGCTGCGGCGCGGGCTGATGCACACGGGGGCGTGGACGCTGGCGACCGGCGGCGCGGTGGCCCTCTCGTGGTTCGGGGTGCACGCGGTGCTGTCCGGTACGGCGTACGACCCGCCGCGCGCGGTCCCGCTCTCCGCGGCAGCCGCGCCCTCGGCGGAGACGGCCGCACCGCAGGCGTCCTCCACCCACCGCCCCAAGCCCTCCCCCACGCCGACCACCGCCTCGCCGTCGCCGGCCCCGTCGCGCCCCGCGCCGCCCGCCCGCCCGGAGCCGAGCGACCGGCCCTCCCCGCCGCCGACGGCCGTGACGCTGGACAGCACAGGCACCGTCAAGAGCTTCACGACATCGGGCGGCCGGGTCGCGCTGGACCTGCGGCCCGACTCGGCGCAGCTGGTGTCGGCGACGCCGGAGGCGGGCTGGGAGATGCAGGTGTGGAAGCAGGACGGTCTGATCCGCGTGGACTTCACCAGCGGCGGCGGTGACCGCCGCGCCACCGTGCTGTGCACCTGGGACGGTCACTCGCCGGTGGTGCAGATCAGCGAGAGCAGGCGCCGCAGCAGCAGTAGCAGCAGCGGGCCGGGGTGAGGCCGATGCCCACCCCGCGGGGCGGGCATGGGTGGCGTCGGGACCGGTCCGTCACGCGGACGAGGGACCGCCGGTAGCGGTCCTGCGCGGTGTCCGGCGTGGCGTCGTCCCGTACGGCGCGGGCAAGGCAGGGCCCCGCTCCCCGGGTCGGGCAAGGCGCGCCGGCGCCGGCCCGCTCCCGGCCCTCCCCGCCCGCTTCCTCAGGCGAAGACGTCCGGTGGTGGCTGCGGTGAGGCGACGGCTGTGGCGTCGGTGACCGGGGTCGCGCCGCCGGTGAAGTCGCGCAGGGCCCGGCCGTGTTCGACGCGGCCGGTCTGCGGGTCGCTCGCGGCGCGCCGGGTCAGTTCGGCGACGGGCAGCGGGTGCGCGGCGGCGAGCAGGACGGCGTTGCCGAACCGCTTGCCGCGCAGCACGGCCGGATCGGCGGTGAGCGCCAGCTCCGGCAGGACGGTGGCGACGGTGGCGATCTGGCCGCGCAGGAACCGCAGCGGTGGCCCGTCGGCGATGTTCGCCGCGTACCAGCCGCCGTCCGCCAGCGCCCGGCGGACCTCGGTGACGAACTCGGTGCTGGTCAGGTGCGCGGGCGTCCGGGCGCCCCGGAAGACATCGGCGATGATCAGGTCCGCCCAGCCGTCGGGGACCTTGGCCAGCTGCTCACGGGCGTCGCCGCCGCGTACCCGGATGCGCCAGCCGCTCTCCAACGGCAGCTCCCGGCGCACCAGTTGGACCAGCGGCGCGTCGATCTCCATCACCTGCTGGGTGGAGCGGGGGCGGGTCGCCGCGACGTAACGGGCCAGTGTGAGGGCGCCGCCGCCCAGGTGGACGGCGTGCAGTGGTTTGCCCGGTGCCGCCACGAGGTCGACGGCGTGGCCGAGGCGCCGCTGATAGGAGAAGTCGAGGTACTCCGGGGCGTCGAGGTCGACGAAGGACTGCGGGGCACCGTCGATCAGCAGCGTCCGGGCCCGGGGCCGGTCGCGGTCGGGCCGCAGTTCGGCGACGCCGCCGTCCACCGTCTCCACCACGGATTCCGCGCCGCCGCGCCCGCGTCTGCTCTTCGCCATCCCCCCAGTATGGCGACCGCCCCGCCCGGCCAGGACCACCGGGCGGGGCCGCGTCCACGCAGGTCAGGCCGGGACGGACAGGGAGGGGCGGGCTTCCGCCGACGGCGCGCGGCCCGCCCGCGCACGCCCCCGGCGCACGGACGACGGCAGGTACGGCCGTCAGGGGCGACGGCCCCGGGGGCGGCGCCGGACCGGTACGAAGCCCGAGCCCCGCCCGGCGCACGGAAGGCCCCCACGCGCCCCCGCCGCACCCCCCGTACGGCCCCCGGACCGCGAGCGGGCCGCCGCGACCGGAGTCGTGGCGGCCCGCTCTCACCCACGCGGTCCGGGCCGGACGCGGGGCGCGGCCGGCGGCCGGGTCACTTGTTGGCGCACTTGTTCCCGAATGCCGGGTTGAGCAGCGACACCACGCCGATGCTGTTACCGCACACATTCACCGGAATGTGGATCGGAACCTGCACGACATTTCCGCTCAGCACGCCCGGCGAGTGCGTGGCACTGCCGACGGCGGTGGCACCGCCGTGGCCGCCGTCGGTGGCGGAGGAAATCCCCGCACCACCGATCACGAGTGCGCAGCTGGCGGTGGCCAGCGCGACCGACGTGACGATCCGCTTCATCGCCCGTTTCCTTTCCTTCTGACGAATGGGACATCGGTCCCAACGACGGGCATCGGGCCGGGGATGCGGGTATTCCGCCGTACGGGAGAAACGTTCATCCTTATGGAAGACAGAACCCCGCAGCCCCGGTTGCGCAGTTCGCCCCGGTGCCGTATCCGCAGTGGCCGTCCGGCGTGCCGCCCGCTGCCGCGGGAAACTCTCTGCCAAAGTGCATTCCTGTTCGGCAGCCGCCGGTCAGGAGGACGTCATGCCCCGCAGTCCGGTCCGCGGTGCATTCCTGGGGACCGCGCGGGCGGCATCCGTACCGCGTTTTCCCGGAATTCCGCCCGGCGGGCCCGCGGCGGCGCCGGATGCGCCTTCCGGGACCTCCGGTGTGCCCCACCCTTCCGTTTTCCGGAGAGCGGTGCGCTTTCCCCGCTGTCGCCACATCGGAAAGCGCACGGCCGGAGTCGTTCGGCTCCACGGTCGCCACCCGTCCGCCGAATGGCTCCGGATTTTCCCTTTTCCGCTCCGCCGGGCCCGGCAAATTTGGTCCGGGCCCGGCGGAACGGAAAAGAGAAGCCCGCGGGAAGAAATCCCGTCCGGCGCCCCCGGAAACGCGGCGCCGGGGCCGTCCTTCCCTGCCCGCCGCCCCGTGAGATCCGCCCGTAGACCCCGGGCCCGTAAGGAGGTAACCGGTGAAAGTCCTGCATCTCGTCACCGGACTGGAGGTGGGCGGCGCCGAGCAGCAGTTGCGGCTGATGCTGCGCCGGCTGCCGTACCGCTGCGACGTGCTCAGCCTCAGCGGTGACGGGCCGGTCGGCGACGGTATCCGCGCCGACGGCGGGTCCGTCCTGTCCCTGGACGAGGACGAGCCGCCCACCCTGTCCCGTCTCGTCCGGCTGATCCGGCAGGGCGGCTACGACGTGGTCCACACCCACCGCTACCGCGCCTGCGTCACGGGCCGGATCGCCGCCCGGCTGGCCGGTGTCCGGGGCGTCGTCGCCACCGCCCACACCCTGGGCGCGACGGAGCTGGACGGCCGTCCGCTGACCCGCCGCGTCCGGGCGCGCTACCGGCGCACCGAGCGGCTGGGCACGGCGACGGTGGCCGTCTCGGAGCCCGTCGCCGTCCGGCTGCGCCGGCTGGGCGTCCCCCGGGAGCGCGTCGAGACGATCGCCCCGGGGGTCGACGCGGACGCCTTCCGCTACGACCCGGCAGCCCGCGCGGCGGCCCGCGCCCGGCTGGGTCTGGCGGCGGACGCGTTCGTCGTCGGGGGCGCCGGGCGGCTGGTGCCTGGCAAACGGTTCGAGCTGCTGGTCCGCGCGGTGGCGCAGGTACCCGGCGCCCGGCTGGTGCTGGCCGGGGACGGGCCGGAGCGGGCGGCGCTGGGGCGGGCGGCCGATCAGTTCGGGGTGGGCAACCGCGTCCTGCTGCCGGGCGCCTGGCACGGGGGCGGCGGCAGGAACGGCGACCCCGGGCTGCCCGCGCTCTTCGCCGCGCTGGACGTCTTCGTCGCACCCGCGCCCGCGCAGGCGTTCGGGACGGCCGTGGTGGAGGCGCTGGCCGCCGGGTTGCCCGTGGTGCACACCGGGTGCCCGGCCCTGGACGAGCTGCCCGAGGAGGAGGCGCCCGGCGCCCGGCAGGTCGTATCGCGCTCCCATCTGCTGGCCGCCGCGCTGCGGGAGGAGCGGCGCGCCGCACCACGCCGGCTGCCCCCGCCGCCGGCCGTCGCGCGGTACGGCGCCGACCGGGCCGCGCGGGCGCTGGCCGCGCTCCACGAGCGGGCCGCCGGGCTGCGGGCGCCCACGGCCACCGCCGGGGTCCCGCAGCCCGCCGCGTCCCGGGAGACGGCCGCGTCGGACCCGTCCCTGACGGGCTGACGCGCCGTCACCGCATCCGGCCGGTGCGGCCCGCACGGCGCCGCACCGACGAGAACCGCACGACGAGAAGGAGCAGGGAACATCCATGGACGACCTCGTGGTGGTGGGCGCCGGCCCCTACGGACTCTCGATCGCCGCGCACGCGGCGGCCGCCGGGCTGCGCCCGCGGGTCCTGGGCCGCCCGATGGCGACGTGGCGCGACCACATGCCCGGCGGCATGTACCTCACCTCCGCGCCCTGGTCGTCGGACCTGTCCGACCCGGCGGGCGCGTTCACCCTGGCGGCGTACTGCGCGCAGGCGGGCGTCCCGGTGCGGCAGGGCGTGCCGCTGCCGGGCACCGTCTTCACCGCGTACGGCCGGTGGTTCGGCGAGCGGGCGGTGCCGGCGCAGGTGGAGGAGCGCACGGTGACCGCGGTGCGGCCGGACGGCGGCGGGTTCCGGGTGGAGACCGCGGACGGGGTGCCGCTGCGGGCCCGTACCGTCGCGCTGGCGGTGGGCGCGGTGCCGTTCGCGCGCCGCCCGGAGCCGCTGTACGGGCTGCCCGCCGCGCTCGCCTCGCACAGCAGCGACCACCGCGATCTGTCCGGGTTCGCCGGGCGGGACGTGACCGTCGTCGGCTGCGGTCAGTCGGCGCTGGAGACGGCGGCGCTGCTGGCGGAGCTGGGGGCGCGGGCCCGGGTCGTGGCGCGGGCCGCGCGGATCCGCTGGGAGGCCCCGCCGCCGTCGCTGCTCCGCCCGTTCCCGGCCGCGCTGCGCGCCCCGCACAGCGGGCTGGGCGCCGGGTGGGCGCACTGGCTGCGGGCGGAGCTGCCCTGGGCGGTGCGGTGGCTGCCGGAGCCCGCCCGGGGCCGGGTGGCGCCCCAGACGCCGCGTCCGGCGGGTGCCTGGTGGCTGCGGGATCGCTTCGAGACCGCCGTCCCGGTACTGACCGGCCACCGGGTGCGCGCCGCCGTCCCCGGTGACGGCGTGGTCCGCCTCGAACTGGCCTCCGCCGACGGCCGGTCGACGGTGGTGGACACCGAGCACGTGATCGCGGCGACCGGTTTCGTGCCGGACCTGCGGCGGCTGCGGCTGCTCGATCCGCGGGTGCGCGAAGGGCTGCGGACGGTGCGGCCGGGCCGGTCGCCCGAACTGAGCGGGCTCTTCGAATCGTCGTGGCCGGGGCTGTTCTTCGCGGGCCCGCTGGCCGCGGCGTCGTTCGGCCCGTCGATGCGGTCCGTCTACGGCACGGCGTTCACCGCCGGGCGGCTGCTGCGCGGGGTGCGGCGGCGGCTGGGCAAGGGCCCGGGGAGCCTCGCCATCCCCCGTCCGGCACCGGGCCGCGCCGCGCCCGCCGCGCCGCCCGTGGAGCGGACCCCTTGCGGCGCGGTCCACGCCGACGAGGCGGCGCAGCCCGCCCGCTGACGGCGCACGCCGACCGCCGCGCGCCCCGGCGCCGCCCCGGACCACCGGGCGGGCACCGGGGCGCGTCGCCGTCCCGGCCGGCACGGCCAACGGTCCGCGGCCGGCCGCCCTCGGGGCGAGCCTCAGCTCAGCGGCAGCGGTCGACCGCCTCGATGGTGCGGGCCGCCTCGCCCAGGGCGGCGCGCAGGACGGCCGGGTCGGTGGCGTCGCCGTACGCGCCACCGGGCGGCACCAGCCAGCCGGTCCCGGTCACCGGCGGCTCCGGCGCGCCGCGTCCGACGGATCCGGCGAAGCCCCGGCCGAACGTCCGGGTACAGGCGCTGCCGGGCAGGTCCCAGCGTTCGGCGGTCCCGGCGGGGACCAGGAAGCCGAGGGTGTGGCAGGGGCCGTCGTGCAGGACCGGGCCGACGCCGTCGCGCAGCCGCAGGATGTCGACGGCTTCGAGCCCCTGCCGGGCGGGCACCGTGACGAGGTCGCAGAGCGGGGCCCGATCGGGCGGCGCCCCCACCCGGGCACGCGCCGCGCCACCCTCGCCCACACCGGACTTCCACACGGAAAACCCCTCCTTCTGCACCGCTGCCTTCCGACACCGTGTCCAACGGCGCGCCCCGTCAACAGCTACGGCGCCGGACCGCCGCAAAGGATGGCAGTTCATGGCGGATCGTGGGTGAGATATCCGGTTTGTAGCCATACTCTCCGTATCTGCTCCGTCACAGCGGGTACGTTCGTCCCGCCGCTCCGCCAGGAAGCGGCTCTCGCCGGAGAGAGGGCACGGAGAGGTCCGCCATGGCGTCGCCAACCGCGCGTTCCGCGTCGTCCCGCACCGTCCCCGCCCGTCCGAACACCGCCTTCCGGCAGCTGCGCGGCAAGCTGTCACCGGGTGAGTTCGCGGCGGCGGTACGGCGCTCCGCCCGGGAGATCGGCGAGCAGGTCTCGTGCGACGCCCGCTATGTGGGCCGCGTCGAGTCCGGGGAGATCCGCTGCCCGAACTACGCCTACGAGCGCGTGTTCCGGCACATGTTCCCCGGGCTGACGCTGTCCGACATGGGCTTCGCGCCGCGCGAGACGGTACGCGGACGGGGGGCGCGTACGGCGGCGGTCAGCGCCGCGCCCCTGGCACCTGCCCCCGACCACCGCGATACCTGTATCCCCAGCTGCGAGGAGAGCGACGTGCTGCGTCGCGCGTTCATCACCGGCGGCCCGGCGGCCGCCCTGGGCATCGCCGCCCCACCCGCCTTCGCCGTCCCCGCGCCCCGGCCGTCGTCCGGCGGCCGTCCCGGCAGCGCCGAGGCCGACGCCGTCGAGGACGCGGTCCGGCGGATCCGGCTGCTCGACGACCGGCACGGCGCCGACGACCTCTACCACCGCGCGATGGCGCCCCTGCACTCCGCGTACGCCCTGCTCGACGCGGGCGCACAGCGGCGCGCGGTCGCCGACCGGCTGCACTGCGGCGCCGGTGAACTGGCCCTGTCCGTCGGCTGGCTGGCGCATGACTCGGGCCGCTTCGGCGACGCCCGCGCGCACTACGCCGAGGCGCTGGCCACCGCCCGGATCTGCGGGGACGCGGCACTGGAGGCACACGCCTTCTGCAACGCCGCCTTCCTCGCCCGGGACGCCGGACGCCCCCGGGAGGCGGTCCGCGCGGCGCAGGCCGCCCAGCGGGCCGCGCGGCGGCTCGCCTCGCCCCGGCTGAGGTCCCTGCTGGCGCTGCGGGAGGCGGGCGGGCTGGCGCTCCTCGCCGACCGTTCCGGCTGCGAGCGCGCCCTCACCCGGGCCCGGCGGTTCTTCGGCGACGGGCCCACCGACCACGACCCCGAGTGGATGTCCTTCTACGGCGAGGCCGAACTGGAGGGCCTGGAGGCGCAGTGCTGGGCGGCCCTGGGCGACGGGGGGCGCGCGGTGGCCCACGCACGCCGTGCGGTGGCGCTCCAGCAGCCGCACTTCACCCGGAACACCGCCCTGTTCACGGCGGAGCTGGCGGGCGATCTGGCGGCCGACGGCGCGCCCGAGGAGGCGGCCGTCACCGGGGGCCGGGCGCTGCGGCTCCTCGGACAGGTGCGGTCCTCCCGGATCCGCGCGATGCTCGACTCCACCGCCCGCGCCCTGCGCCCGCACCGCTCCGCCCCGGAGGTCGCCGCGTTCCTGGAGCGGCACGCGGCGCTCCCCGCGGCCCGCCGGGGCTGACGGGGGCGGGGCGCGCTCCGTTCGGCGTGCGCCCCGCCCGCGTACGGGCCGCCCCCTCCCGGTCGCCCCGTACACCCGGCCCGGGGCGCGCCCGCGGGGCTCCGGCGCCGTCCGTCAGCCGAGGTGGCCGGTGTCGTTCCAGCGCTCGATGGCGGGCTCGCCGTACGCCCAGCCCAGGACGGACAGGGAGGTCGGGTCGAGGCGGATGCGGGCGGCGAACGAGACGTCCAGGCCGAGCCAGCGGGCGCCCAGGGAGCGCAGGATGTGGCCGTGCGCGAAGACCAGCACATCGCGGTCGGCGGCGCGCGCCCAGTCGATGACGCGGTCGGCCCGCGCGGCGACCTCCGCGAGCGTCTCGCCCTCGGGCACGCCGTCGCGCCAGAGGAGCCAGCCCGGCTGCCGCTCCTTGATCTGCGCGGGCGTCAGCCCCTCGTACGCGCCGTAGTCGACCTCCATGAGGGCGTCCCACCGCTCGGCGCGGTCGCCGAAACCGGCCAGCTCGCAGGTTTCTGCGGCGCGGCGCAGCGGGCTGGTGCGCACCTCGACGCCGGGCAGGCCGTCCCAGGGCGCGCGGTGCAGGCGCTCGCCCAGGAGCTTCGCGCCCCTGCGCCCCTCCTCCAGAAGCGGGATGTCCGTGCGGCCGGTGTGCCTGCCGGAAAGGGACCACTCGGTCTGTCCGTGCCGGGCCAGGAGGATGCGCGGTGCCATGGGGGCCGTACCTCTCGCCGATCTCTCGGCTGTTGTCGCAGGTGGTGCGGGTGGACGCGCGGGGTGCGCCGCGGCGTCGCCGCCGTACGGGCGGGCGCGGACACGGCTCCGGGCCCGCGCGCCCCGCGGATTCCATCATCGCGCACCGGGTCGTCCGGGGCCGGGCCGCCCTGGGGCGGAGCAGCGAGCCATACAGCGTATGGTGGACGGTCGCCGGAGACACCGGTGGGGCAGGCGCGGCGGCCGCCGCGCCCGGCGAAGCACGACGAAGAAGGTGCGCAATGGCGAGCGCAGCGCCCCGCACGGCGGCCCGGCCCGGCCGCCCCCGGTGGTGGACCGAACTCCCGCTCCTGGCCGCGGTGTACGCCGCGTACACCGCGGGCCGGCTGCTCGCCCGGGGCGACGTGGCCACCGCCACCGGGCACGGCACCGCCCTCCTCCGGGTGGAGCGGGCCCTGCACCTCACCCCGGAACCGGCGCTGAACCGGCTCTTCACCGGCGTCCCCGTGGTCGGCGTCCCCGCCGCGTACGCCTACGCCGCGCTGCACTACGTCGTCACCCCGGCGGTCCTGGTCTGGCTGTGGCGACGGCGGCCCGCGCACTACCGGGTGGCGCGCGGCCGGCTGCTGACCGCCACCCTCATAGGGCTGATCGGTTTCACCCTCTTCCCGACCGCGCCGCCGCGCCTGCTCGACGCCGGAGCGGGCTTCGTCGACGGCATGGCGCACTACGCCGGATACGGCTGGTGGGGCGCCGAGGCGTCCGCCCCGCGCGGTCTGGGCGGACTGACGAACCAGTACGCGGCGATGCCGAGCCTCCATGTGGGCTGGGCGCTGTGGTGCGGTGCGGTCGTGTGGCGGCTGGCCTCGTCCCGGGTGGCGCGGGCGCTCGCCGTGGCCTACCCGGTGGCCATCGCCCTGGTGGTGATGGGCACCGCCAACCACTACCTCCTGGACGTGGTGGCGGGCGTGGCCGTCATGGGCGTGGGCGCCTGGCTCTCCGGCCCGCTGCTCCGCCTCACCGACGCCGTACGCGCCCGGGTCACGCACTCCACCGCGGCGGAACCGGGTGCCCCGGCGACCGCACGGCGGGACCGGGCCGCCACCGGACGGCACGGGCGGGCGGGGGGCGTTGTCGGTGGCGGATGCGAGACTTCGCCGGGTGAACGTTTTCCGCGACAGCCGACCCGCGGCGACCGCTGCGCCGAGCGCGGCGCCGACGCCGTCCCCGAGCCTGCGGCAGCGCCTCACTGAGCTGCGCGGGCCGGGCATACGCCCCCGCGCGCTCGACGCGCGGGCGCTCGCCGCGCTGGCCGCCAACCCGGGCTGCCGCCGCCGCGCGCTGCTCGACGGCGCGGGCGTCGACAAGGCCGCCCTGGCCCGAGCGCTCGGCTCCCCCGCGGGCCACGGCCAGTCCCGGTTCGCCCTCGCCCGGGGCAACAGCTTCGAGGCCCGCGTCAAGGCGGACGGCGGCGCGGAGCTGCTGCGGCTGCTGCACGCCCGGCTGCCGTCCCACGTCCCCGCGCCCGAGGCGGACGAGGTCGCCGCGCCGGATCTGACGGCGGCCGGTCCCGAGGGCCGGGCCGCCCGGACGGCGCTGGCGCTGCGCGCGGCCACGGCCACCGGCGGCTGGACACTGCTGGACCATCCGCTGCTCGCCGTCGAGGTCGCCGGTTCGCCCGCGTACGTGGAGCCCGACGCGGTGGTGGTCCGCCCGGACGGCGTCTGGACGGTCGTGGAGATCAAGTCCTTCCCGATGATCGACGGCGTGGCTCACGCCGCCAAGGTGGGCGCGGCGGCCCGGCAGGCGGCGGTCTACGTCCACGCCCTGGAAGGCGTCGCCGCGCGGGTCACCGCCGGTGGTGAGCGCCCGGCCCGGGTCGGCGACCGGGTGCTGCTGGTGTGCCCGCAGGACTTCTCCAACCTCCCCACGGCCGCCGCCGTCGACATCCGCAAACAGCTCGCCACCACCCGGCGTCAGCTGGCCCGCCTCACCCGGATCGAGGAGATCACCGCCGCGCTGCCCCCGGGGACCACCTTCGACCTGCGTCTCGCCGACGACGGCCGGACGGCGACCCGCCCGGCCGCCGAGCTGGCCGACGCCGTCGAGGCGGTCGACGCGGCATACGCGCCCGAGTGCCTGGCCGCCTGCGAGCTGGCCTTCCACTGCCGCGGCCGCTCCCGTGAGCGGGGCGCGGTGGAGACCCTGGGGCGCGGCGTACGCGGCGAGCTGGGCTCGCTGCGCACCATCGACGCGGTGCTGGCGGCCGCCGCGGAACCGACGGCGGACGGCCCGGCGGACGGCTCCGGGAGGACGGAAGGCGAGGCGCCCCCGGCCGGGGTCCCCGCCCCCGCGCCCCCGGCCGACCCGGTGACCGGCCCGGCCGCCCCCGGGTGCGCCGACGCCCCCGACGACGCCGATCCGGCGCTCGCCGCACTGCGCCGCGCCGCCCGGTTGCGCGCCGAGGCGCTGGCCGCCGCGCCCGTCCCGCTCTCCCGTACCGCCCCCGGAGCGGAGGGTCCGGTATGCCGCTGATCGAGACACTGGCGCGGATGGAGGCGGCGGCCGCCGGCGCGGCCACGCCGCTCACCACCGTCCGCCACCGCCATCTGTCCGACCGCCCGCTGGTCTGCGTCCCGCTGACGACGGCGGGTGAGGCCGGTGCCCCGTTGGGCGCCCTCGTCGGCACCGACCGCGACCACCCGCTGCTGCTGACGGTGGCCCAGCCCCGCGACCGCGACCTGCGGTTCGCCTTCCTCGCCGAGCTGGCCGACGCGGCCTTGCCCTACCTGGACGGCTTCGCCGACACCGTCGGCCACGAGGAGCGCAAGGAGACCGACCCGGAGACCGGCAGGAAGGTCACCGTCCAGGTCGAGCTGTGCGCCGACGCCCCGCAGGTGATCGTGCCGTCCGCCGCGGGCGTCGCGTACCTCCGGCTGCTGGGCCGCTCGACGCGGTTCCGGCGGACGGCCGAGCAGGACCCTCAGGCGCCGTACCCCGCGCCGCCCCGGGTGCCGCTGCTGGGCCGCTGGCTGACCCACCTCGGCGAGCGCGCCCGGGTGCCCGGCTCCTGCCTGCTGCTGCCCATGACGGAGCTGCTGACCCGCCACTGGGCGACGGGCCAGAGCGCCCTGGAGGACCAGCACCTGGGCGCCCTGCTCGCCTGGATCGACCCGCCCGCGGGCCGCTCCGGCCGGGCCGCCGCCGAGGAAGCGGAGTCGGCGCGCGACGCGGACGGCATGCTGCGCTGCCCGCCCGCGGGCCCGGCCACCGACCCGGCGTTCGACAACGTCCTGCTGGCCCCCGCGATGGCCCGGTACGACGCGGGCGTACCCGGCGCCGCCGAGGAGCTGCACGAGCTGATCGGCGGTCAGCTCCGGCCCACCTGGGACGCGGTCTGGCGCGGCTGGGACCTGCTGCGCGCCCTGCCGCCCGGCGCCCACGTCGCCGACCGCTGGAAACGCGACCGCTGGTCGTACACCGCCCATCGCGACCGGGTGCGCGCGGGCGAGCCGCCGCAACCCAAGCGGGACGACGCGGTCACCGCCGCCCGCAAACTCGCCTCCCGGGAGACCGCCCAGGCCGAGCTCGACGCCCAGGAGGCGCTGGACGATCCGCTGGTGATGGCGGGGCGGCGGCTGGCCGGTGAGGCGTTCGCCGGGGAGGTCACCGCCGTCGAGGAGGCGTTCTCCGAGGGCGCCCGCCCGATGCCGCGCCCCCGGGTGACCCTGCGCACCGCCGACACCCCGCTGCTCACCGACGGCGCCCGGCTGTATCGCCGGCTGCCCGACGGCAGGACACAGACCGCGGTCTTCACGGCGTACGGGGACGGGGCCGCGGGCAGCCTGACGGTGCGGCTCACCGGTGGCATGGGGCGGGGCAAGGTGCCCGCGCCCGGTTCGGTGCCCGAGCCCGGTGAGACGGTCTGCTGGACGCTGTTCGAGCACGCCCCGCGCGGCGGCCCGCAGCTGCCGGAGCCCGAGGACACCCCGTGGACGCACGGCGGCCCGCCGCCCACCGGCCCCGAGGGGGACGCCCCCGGCCCGATGACCCCGGAGGACTTCCTGTGACCGGCGCCCCGTGGACGACAGCAGCGGCCCCCGGGCCGGGCGGCACCGAGCCGTTCGACCCGGGCGCGGCGGCCGCCGCGGCGACGGCCGCGATCCTCCACGACACCCTGCACAGCCCCCGGTCCGGCGTGGTCGTCGACTCCCCGCCGGGCGCCGGCAAGTCCACCCTCGTGGTCCGCGCGGCCCGGGAGCTGGCCGCCGCCGGACACCCGCTGATGATCGTCGCGCAGACCAACGCCCAGGTGGACGATCTGGTGCTGCGCCTGGCGGAGAAGGATCCGCAGCTGCCGGTCGGCCGCCTGCACGGCAGCGAGGCGGGCACTGTCGACCCGGCGCTCGCCGCACTGCCCGAGGTCCGCGCCTCCGCGAAGATCGGCGACCTCGCCGGGATGGACGTCGTCGTCTCCACCGCCGCGAAGTGGGCCCACACCAAGGTCGAGGAGGGCTGGCGGCACGCGATCGTCGACGAGGCGTACCAGATGCGCTCCGACGCCCTGCTGGCCGTCGCCGGGCTCTTCGAGCGGGCGCTGTTCGTCGGCGACCCGGGCCAGCTCGACCCGTTCAGCGTGGTCGGCGCCGAGCAGTGGGCCGGGCTCACGTACGACCCGTCGGCCAGCGCCGTCGCCACCCTCCTGGCGCACAACCCCGACCTCCCCCAGCACCGCCTGCCGGTCTCCTGGCGGCTGCCCGCCTCGGCGGCGCCGCTGGTCTCCGACGCGTTCTACCCGTTCACCCGCTTCCGCAGCGGTACGGGCCCCGGCGACCGGAGCCTGGCGTTCGGCACGGCGGGCGACGGCTCCGGTGTCGACCGCGTCCTGGACGAGGCCGCCGCGTCCGGCTGGGGCCTGCTGGAGCTGCCCGCCCGGCACACCCCGCGCACCGACCCGGAGGCGGTGCGGGCGGTGGCCCTGGTGGTGCGGCGGATGCTGGACCGCGGCGCGGCTGCCACCAGCGAGCGCGGTCCCGACCCGGAGCCGGTGACGGCCGCCCGGATCGCGGTCGGCACCGCCCACCGCGATCAGGCCGCCGCGGTCCGCGCCGCCCTCGCCGAGCTGGGCGTGAGCGGCGTCGTGGTGGACACCGCCAACCGCCTCCAGGGCCGCGAGTACGACGTCACCGTGATCCTCCACCCGCTCTCCGGCCGCCCCGACGCCACCGCCTTCCACCTGGAGACCGGCCGCCTGTGCGTCCTCGCCTCCCGCCACCGCCACGCCTGCGTCGTGGTCTGCCGGGCGGGCGTGGCCGAGCTGCTGGACGAACACCCGTCGACGGAGCCGGTCCAGCTGGGCGTCACGGTCAAATTCCCGGACGGCTGGGAGGCCCATCACGCCGTCCTGGCCCGCCTCGCGGAACACCGGGTGACGTGGCGGCCGTGACGCCTCGCCGGCGTCGCCGTCCCCGCCGGAAAAAGTCACGAACGAGGAAACCGGAAGTATCCGCCGTACAGCGAACCGCCCCGACCGGGAGGCCGGGGCGGTTCTTTCTAGCCGTGGGGAAGGCTGCTGCAATGCTTCCGGCAAGGCGGCCACACGATGACCGTTCCTTTGTACGCCTCAAGGGTCTCGTCATATGCGCCGACATCGACCAGACCGACCCGCCCGTCCCAGGAACTGACACAGAAGCGGCTGCCTTCAAAAAGCGGAAGACTCTTCGCGCCCTGCTGACCGATGCGGTCCACACACTGCTGGGAGGTGGGTGTGGCGGAATCCTCCCAGAGGGCAACCGAATTTTTCCGGTCCCAGAGGATTTGCAGGCCCTCGATCTCCACTCCCGCACCGTCACGCCCGGACTGATAGCTGACCTTGAAGGTGGTATTCGCCTCATCGTCGTCAGCCACGATTCTCGGCGGATCCGCGTCCAGGTCGACGGATGTCAGCTTCATTTCTCCGAACCACTGGGCATCAGCCGGCGGGCTCAATGACGGCGAAGGCTTCGGCGGGCTCGGTGACCACGAAGGCTCCGAAGGGGCCGGACTTCCGGCGGAACGGTCGGGTGAGGCCGCCGCCGCGCCCGGTGGCCGTTCGGCCGCCCCGCGTCCCTCGTCAGCGGGCGAACCCTGCGCGGTCGGCCACACCTTCAGCGCGAGAACGATGACGAGAACGAACGCGACCGGGACCACGAAGGGAAGAGCCGGCCGCCACACCCCGGGCAGGCGCCACCGGACGACCCGCCGCGGCCCCCCTCGGCGCACCGGGTAGTGGTAATGGTGCTCGGTGATCTGCTGGTCCCCTGAGGCTTGGTAGACCCTCCCTCGATCCGACGCATGCCCTTCGTTGTGCGGACCGGAGCCGCCGTCCAGCGGTCGTCCCATCGCGAATTCACCCTTCTGCGAGGTGCCGGTCCCGGCCTGCCCGATATCGGCCTGACGGAGATACGCGCCACACCGCCGCGCCCGCGCCCCGCGTGCGGGAACTGCCCCCCACACCCGGCGCACCGCCGGCGGTTTCCCCGGCCGCGCACACCTGATCCGCGAATACAGAATCCATCAATCCCCCATGCCCCATTACGTTTACCGGCCTCCCGGCACTCCCGCCACCAGGATGGCAGAGCCTCCGCTCGCGCAGAATCGCGCCCCGTCTCCGCGCAGGCACTTTCCGACGTACGGACGATTTTCGGAGTTCCCTGCGGGGACGACCACCGCATCTCCGCGCTTCCGGCTCGATTCCCGATTTATCCCCCCTCTCAATTCCGCAGAACAGCTCACCGAATCGCCGTCCGCCCAATTCACTCCTTATCACTGGTCCACCCGGAGATCGAGCCCCTTCCGTAACTCCGTCGGCCGCGTTCAGTACCGAACCGGACGGGAGCCCTCAGCTCGTTTCCCTGAGCCCCGATCGGACAGGCGAACACCGGGGGCGGAAGCGGACAGGGAACACCGGGGCGTGCGGGCCACGACGCCGCCGCCCGCGTTCGCCCCGGGCGGCGCGCGCCGGGGCCGTCCCGCTCCCCCGGCGCGCGCACCCGCGCGCGGTGGGCGTGCCCCCTTGCGCGGCGCGGGACAATGGAATGCGGCACTCGACCCTGGAGGTACGTTCATGTCCGAGCCGCGACCGGCTCCCGACCCGCGCGGCGCGGCGCCCCGGCGCATGCGGCCCGCGCCGCTGCTCTTCGAACCGCCCGAGGCCACGGCGGACCCGGAGCACTTCTTCGACCTGGAGTCGATAGCCGACCCGCACCAGCTGCTGGGCCGCTCCACGGAACTGGCGCTCGCCTTCCGTGCCGCCGCCGACCGGGCGACGGAGTTCCAGGCGCTGGCCGCCGCGCAGCTCGCCGACCCCAAGCGCTTCGACCGCCTCTCGCTGCCGGCCCTCGCCGAGCGCGCGGAGTGGACCGAGGACTACGCCCGCAAGATGGTCGAGTTCGGCCGGAGCCTGATGCGCGACGCCGCCACCCGCCCCGACGGCGGGGACTGAGCCGGTAGGGGGGCCGCCCGGCGGGGCCCCGGGCCCCGTCCGGCACCTCCGGACGACCGCCCGACCGCCGCGGCGCACCCACCTCACCGGCCCGTACGGGCCGCCCGTACCCCCTTGGAAGAACGCCCGCGGGCCGCCCCCGGAAAACGTCCGAAAGGTCACCCGTCCGGGTTTTCCCATGAGCCCACGGCATATGCGCGCGGGGAAGATACCCCTTACCGGCCCGTAGTGTCCCGGTTTCGGAAAACCACTTCGGAGGCGGGACGCCCGTCGGTAGACCTGTCCCATGAGCGACTGGCAGTCCGACACCTCTCCCGCCCCGGCGTCCCCGGGTTTCCCCACCGCCTCCTACGTCACCCTCGCCGGCGCCGACTGGCTGGCCTCCGCCAGCCCGCGTCCGGGGGCCGTGCGCTCCCTGTGGGCGCAGCGGCCCGCCGCACCGAGCGTGCTGCCGTGCGGTACCGCCTTCGACGTGATCAACGCGCCCGCGCTCTTCGGCCGCCGGATGGTCGACCGGCTCTGGTCGGACGGCCCCGGCTCCGGCCCGGTCGCCGCCCACCAGGGCCGGATCCTGCTCTTCGCCGCCCCGGGGACCGCGCAGCGGCTGCCCGCGCTGCTGGAGTGGGAGGAGTGGTCGGCGGCCGTCCCGCCGCTGCTCTGCCACGGCAGCGGGGACGCGGTGACCGTCCCGCCGCTGTACCCGGACGCCGGCCCCGCGGACGGCGCCGCCCCGCCCGCCTCCCGGTGGCTGGTCGCCCCCGACGTCCGCCGCCCCTGGCTGCCGGGGCCGGACGTCCTGCTGTGGGCCTGTGTGCGCGCCGCCCGGGTGGACGCCCCGGGCGGCGGCGCGAGCCTCGGGCACCCGGTCCGCACCGCCTCCGGCCGGGCCCCGGAGCGCCCCGCCACCGCGCTGACCTCCCGCTGAGCATCCGGCCGCCGGGCATTCGATTTTCGCCCTCCCCCTTCCGGGTGCTAAGGTCTTCCACGTCAGCAGGCGCCGCTAGCTCAGTTGGTTAGAGCAGCTGACTCTTAATCAGCGGGTCCGGGGTTCGAGTCCCTGGCGGCGCACAGACAGACAAGGCCCTCACTTCGGTGGGGGCCTTCGTCGTATGCGCGGGGCGGTTCAGGCGCGGGTGACCCGGACCGTCCAGTCGCCCGAGGGTTCGCGCGCCTCGACCTCCACCCGTACCCCGTCGGCGGCGTCCCGCAGGCTCTCCCCCACGCCGAGCGGGGCGTCGGCGAGCGGCGGGTGGACGGAGGTGCCGTGGCAGGCGGCGGTGGCCGGGTGACCGTCGAGGACCTGTACGGGGCCGGTGCCGGAGGCGGCGGTGGAGCGGACGCGGTAGACGAGGACGCCCTCGCGGCAGACCGTCCGGTCGTTGCCGGCGGCGTCGCGCGCCTCGACGGCGAGGGCGGTGTCCCGTCCGGTGCGGACCACCAGCAGCCGGGGGCGGCGCTCGTCGCCCGGTTCCATGGGGGCGGACAGCGGGCGCAGGGTGTGCCAGCCGGCGCCGGTGAGCCCGGCGCAGTCGACCTGGTTGTCGCCGAGCCAGCCGAGCTTCCACTTGTGCCAGGCGAACAGGTCGGGCGCCAGACCGAACTGGCTGCCCATGAGGTCCCAGTCGCCGACGTAGGTGTCCCAGTCACCCTTGCCGCTCTCGGGGCGGTGGTAGAGGTCCGGCAGGTCGAAGACGTGGCTGGTCTCGTGGGCGAGGACATTGCGGTCCGGCGGGTTCTGCTCGAAGACGGTGACGAAGCGCCGCAGGTCGGTGTGGTCGGCGCGCATCGGCTGGTCGAGGTTGACGACCTTGGTGGCGTCGGAGTCGACGCCGGGGGCGTCCGGGTCGGCGACGAAGTAGACGATGTCGTAGCGGCTGAAGTCGACGGAGGGATCGGCGGCGGCGACCGCGTCCCGGAGGTAGGACGCGCGGCTGCCCGCCGCCCAGTCGCGCCGTATTCCGTAGTCGGTGGAGCGGTGCGGCATCCGTACCCACTTCTTGTGGAGGTGGGGGCGGAGGCGGAACTTCCCGTACGAGGCGCGGTCGAAGAATCCGGAGGTGGCCGGAAAGTAGTTGCGGGCGAGTTCGCCGGCGCCGGCGACGGGGGTGGAATCGGGGAACGACAGGAAGATCATCACGGCGTCGAGGGCGCCGCGGGGGCGGGGGTAGGCGGCGTTCCAGGTGTCCAGCCCCTCGGAGTGGTGGGCGTCGGTGCGGCCGAGGGCGCACGAGAGGGTGGCTTCCGAAGCGGTGGCGGGGCCGGCGACGATGGAGGTCGCTATGAGCGCGGTCAGCGAGGTGGCGACGGCGGCGGCGCGGCGCAGCCGACGGGGTTCGGCCCTGTCGGGCGTCTGGGGGCGCACCACATCGACCTCCGGGGGCGGGAATTGGACACCCCACCCACCCTGTGATGATTTACAGGTGTTCGTCCTGTTTCCGCGTCCAGCGGAGTGAGCGGCGCCCCCGCGCCGCTCCGTCACGGAACGTCACACGCAGCCATCGCGGTCATTCCGGTGGGCTCCGGCGAACACAGCCGGGCAGAAATGGCTGAACTTCCGTCACCCGTGCCGATGATCACGGCGATGTCGCTGGCTCGCCCGCCGCGGCAGCCTCTATGATCGCCACACTTTCCAGCGCGGATTCCCCCCTCCGTCACGAGACCAGCGCCATGCGGGAGCGAGCAGTGAGCGGACACCCCGACAGGACGGGCCGCACGCCCGGAGTGACGCTTGGCTCCGTGACGGAGCGTAAGGGTACGACCAACGAACCTGGTGCACGGGCCGAGCGGCAGGGCGCCGCGGGCCGTCTCCCGGCGCTCGCCCACGAGAGCCCGGCCACGGCGTTCGGCGACTACCGCGCCGCGTTCCACGCCGCCCGGCTGCCGATGGCCCTGCTGGACGGCGACGGCCTGATCATCGCGGCCAACCCCGCCTTCGGCGAGCTGCTCGGCACCGACCCCGCGCGGCTGACCTCGGCCGCCGCCGCGGACCTCACCGACCTCGGCTCCGACCCCCGGCTGTGGACCGCCTACCGCGAGGTGCTGTGCGGCCGCAGCGACCGGCTGCGCTGCACCCGCCGCCTCAAGCACCCGGCGGGCCACACCCTCTGGGTGGAGGTCGGCGTCGAGCCGCTGCCGGACGGCGAACGGTTCCTGCTGACCGTCGCGGACAGCAGCGACCGGCACGATCTGCTGGCCCGGGTGCGCCATCTCCAGATGCACGATCCGGTGACCCGGCTGCCCAACCGCGCGCTCTTCTTCGAGCGGCTGTCGGCGGCACTGGAGGCCGCGTCGTTCGAACCGTCGGGCACCGGCCGTATCGGCCTGTGCTACCTCGACCTCGACGGTTTCAAGGCGGTCAACGACACGCTCGGGCACCGCGTCGGCGACCGGCTGCTGAGCGCGGTGGCGCAGCGGCTGAGCCGCTGCGCGGAGCGGACCGGCGCGCGGGACGACGACACCTCCCGCGGCCATCTGGTGGCCCGGCTCGGCGGTGACGAGTTCGCGCTGCTGGTGGAGAACTCCACCGGTACCGACCAGGTGGCGGAGCTGGCGCAGTGCGCGCTGGACGCCCTTGCGCAGCCGTTCGACCTGGCCGGACAGCGGCTGTCGGTCTCGGCCAGCATCGGTGTGGTGGAGCGCACCGCCGCCGGGACGACGGCCACCGGCCTGATGCAGGCGGCCGACACCACGCTGTACTGGGCCAAGGAGGACGGCAAGGCCCGCTGGACGCTCTTCGACCCCGAGCGCAACGCGCACCGGATGACCCGGCAGGCGCTGTCCAGCACGCTGCGGCCGGCCGTGGACCGCGGGGAGTTCACGCTGGAGTACCAGCCGCTGGTGGGGCTGGGCGACGGGCGGGCCGAGGGCGTGGAGGCGCTGGTGCGCTGGCGGCATCCGCAGTTCGGCACGCTGGCGCCGAATCGGTTCATCGCGCTGGCCGAGGAGAACGGCTCGATCGTCGAACTGGGCCGCTGGGTGCTGGAGACCGCCTGCCGGCAGGCCCGCGCCTGGCAGCTGGCGCGGCCCGCCGTGCGGCCGCTGGTCGTCAGCGTCAACGTGGCGGTACGTCAGGTGTGGGACTCCGATCTCGTCGCCGACGTGGCCGGGATCCTCGCGGAGACCGAGTTGCCGCCGGAGCTGTTGCAGCTGGAGCTGACCGAGTCGGCGGTGATGGGTTCGGCCGGACGGCCGCTCCAGGCCCTCCAGGCGCTGAGTGACATGGGCGTACGGATCGCCATCGACGATTTCGGCACCGGCTACTCCAACCTCGCCTACCTCAGCCGGCTGCCGGTCTCCGTCCTGAAGCTCGACGGCTCGTTCGTCAGCGGTTTTCGGTCACAGGAGCATCCGAATCCGGCCGATGAAACGATCGTGGAGGCGCTGGTCGCACTGGCGCACCGGCTGGGGCTGACGGTCACCGCGGAGTGCGTGGAGAGCGCCGAGCAGGCTGCCCGGCTCCGGCGGATCGGCTGTGACACCGGCCAGGGCTGGCTCTACGCCCGCCCGCTCCCCCCGGAGCGGATCACCGCCCTGCTCGACGCGGACGGCCGGACCGACGACTTCTGAGCGGACGGACGACTTCTGACCGGGCCCGCGCCGGACGGGGCGCGGCGGGAACGGCGGGCGGCCGACGGCGCGCTCCCGGGCCGGTGCGCCGGGCCACCGCGCGCCCCCGGCCGGGCCCCGTCACGGTGCGCTGCGGGCCGTACCGCGAGCAGTGCGCACGGCAGCCCGGCGCGCGCCCCGGACGGACGGGCTGTGACCGGCGCCGGCGCCCGGCGCCACAGCGCCGGTCGGCCCGCCCGGCCGCTCCGTGGGCGGGTCGGCCCCCGCGCGGTGTGCGGGGGCCGGTCCCGACCGGCTCAGTCGCGCGGCAGCCCGTACGCGTCGGCTATCAGCTCGTAGGAGCGCAGCCGGGCGGTGGCGCCGTGGGCGTTGGCGGTGAGCATGAGTTCGTCGGCGCCGGTGCGCCGGGTCAGGTCGTCGAGGCCCTGGCGGACGGCGTCGGGGGTGCCGTGGACGATGTTGGCGAGCCAGCCGTCGACGAAGTCGCGCTCGTGGCCGTTGTACGGATACGCGGCGGCCTCCTCGGGGCTCGGGACCAGGCCGGGGGTGCCGGTGCGCAGCCGGAGCATGGAGAGCGCGCCGGTCATGACCTGGCGGCGGGCCTCCCGCTCGTCCTCGGCGGCGAGCGTGGCGACGCCGATCAGGGCGTACGGCTCGGAGAGCACCTCGGAGGGGCGGAACGACGCTCGGTAGAGGTCGAGGGCGGGCACGGTGTTGGCGGCCGAGAAGTGGTGGGCGAAGGCGAACGGCAGGCCCAGGGTGCCGGCCAGCCGGGCGCTGAACCCGGAGGAGCCGAGCAGCCAGAGCGGCGGGCGGTGCGCGGACTGCACGCCACCGGGTGAGGTCGCCTGGACCGGCCCGGGGACCGCGTGGATGCGGGCGTACGGGTGGCCGTCGGGGAACGTGTCGTCCAGGAAGCGGGTCAATTCGGCGAGCTGCTGCGGGAACTCTTCCCCAAGGTCTCGACCCCGCTCGACCAGGGGAGACCCCATTGCGCCCTCATGGAGCCGCTCGGTGCGGCGCAGGGCCGCGGCGGTGGCGCCGTCGGTGCCCGGGGCGCGGCCGAGGCCGAGGTCGACGCGGCCGGGGGCCATCGCCTCCAGGGTGCCGAACTGCTCGGCGATGACCAGCGGCGCGTGGTTGGGCAGCATCACGCCGCCGGAGCCGAGGCGGATGCGCTCGGTGTGGGCCGCGAGGTGGGCGAGGAGGACCGCCGGGGAGGACGAGGCGACGCCGGGCATGGAGTGGTGCTCGGCGACCCAGTAGCGGTGGAAGCCGCGGCGCTCGGCCAGGCGGGCCAGCTCGGCGGCGGTGCGGACGGCGTCCGCCGCGGAGCTGCCCGCACCGACCGTCACGAGGTCGAGGACGGAGAGCGGGACGGGCGCGTCCCCCTGGGCGGTGCCGCGGATCTCGTCGCGCTGGGCCTGCTGGTCACTTTCGCCGCTCACGGGCGGGTCCTCCTCGCTTCGCCGGTCTGCGGCCACGATAACCGGAGAACAGCTCCGGTTATTCCCGGAGCCGGTTCACCCGTTCCCGTGAATCCGTCCCGGGGCGGCGCGGCGGCGCCGGCCCGCCCGGGGAGCCGCGGCGCCGCGCGAGGGCTTCCGGGCGGGCGCCGTCTCACCGTTCCCGGTGCGCGGCGGGGGTGAAGAGGGTACCCAGGGCGGGGCGTTCGACGGTGCGGCCCACCAGGCGCAGACCCTCCCAGACGGTGACCTGATTGGCGGTGAGGACCGGTTTGCCCAGCGCGGTTTCGAGGTCCGTCAGGTACGCGGCGGTGTGCAGGGCGGTGTCCGGCAGCAGAACCGCCTCGGCGTCCGGATGGTCGCCCGCGCGGGCCATGGCCAGCACCTCGTCACGGCCCCAGGTGCCGACCTCGGCGGCGGTGACGATGCCGCTGCCCCGGGTGGCGACGACCTCGGTGCCGGACGCCTTCAGGAAGGACCGGAACAGCTCCGCGACGTCCTCGGGATACGTCGCGGCGACCGCCACCCGGTGGACGCCGAGCGCCCGCACCGCGCCCGTGAACGCGAAGGAGGTGCTCGACGCGGGCAGCCGGGCGGTCGCGGACAACTCCCTGATCTGCCGCTGGGCGCCCTCCCGGCCGAAGACGAAGCTGGCGCTCGTACAGGCCCAGACGACGGCCTCGGCGCCCAGGGCGCGCAGTTCGCCGACGCCGGCGGCGAGCCGCGCCGCCGAGCCCATCTCCAGCAGCGCGTCGACCCGGTGGGCGTCCTCGCCGATGTCGGTGTGGACCAGGGGCAGGGCGATGCCCTCGCCGAGGAGCCGGGCGAGGCGCGGGTAGTCGTCCTCGGCGGAGTGGCCCGGGTAGAGGAAGCCGACCGTGGTCATGCGGTTCTCCCTTGGGTGGGGGCTCGGGTCGGGGGACGGCGCGGCGGTGCGGGGCGCGCGGGCCGGGGTCCGCGCGCCGTCGGGCGGCGCCGGGTTCAGTGGCGGGTGCCGCCCCGCCGGGCCCGTGGTTTTCGCGGGCGGCGCTCCGGGGGCTCGGCGGTCGGGGCCGGTTCCGCGGGCGGGGCCGTACGGGCGGCCTCGGGCGGGGCGGGCTCCGGCGGGGGCGGTTCGTCCGGGCGGGTGCCGGGCACCTCCGGGGCGGGCGGGGCACCGGAGTTCATCGCGGCGGGACCGGCGCGGGCCACCGGGTCCAGCAGCGCCTGGTACGGCCCGACCGCGTGGACACCGATCGCCCGCAGCGCGGCCCAGAGCGTGACCTGGTTGGCCGAGAGCACCGGCATCCGCAGCTCGGCCTCCAGCTGCGGGATGGCGTCGTACGTCGGGAGGTTGGTGCAGCTGATGAAGAGGGCGTCGGTGCGGTCGGTCACGGCGGTGCGGGCCATGGCGACGACCTCGCGGTAGGGGACCTGCCAGATGTGCCGGGTCAGGCCCAGGTAGGCGCGTCCGGTGACCGTCACGCCCGCCTCGCCGAGAAACGCCTCCAGGGAGTCGGTGACCGACCTCGTGTACGGCGTGACCACGGCGACGTGCCAGGCGTCCAGCTCCCGCAGCGCCTCGATGAGCGCGCCCGAGGTGGTGAGGGAGGGGACCGCCCCCGCCTGGACCATCGCCGCCGTCATCGCCCGCTCGCCCGCGAGGCCGCCGACGAAACTTCCGGACGTACAGGCATAGGCGATGACCTGCGGAGAGACCGCGCTCAGCGCCTCGACGGCGGCGCGCAGCGTTTCGTGTTCGCTGACCATACGGGCCAGGTCGAGGCTCACCTCGACGGGGACGAACGGGGTACGGGTGAGGTGGAGGGACACGTCGTCCGGTACCCAGCGCCACAGCTCACGGTCGAGGGCGAAGTCGAAGGGCGCGACGACGCCCACACCGAGCTGGGGCTGAGGGCCACCGAGGAAGGAGACGTCCATGTAAGCCCCTAGGAGAACGAAGGGCAGTGGCCAGGACCTGGCCAGAGGGGAAAGACAGCCGGGACGAGCCGGGACGTCGGAACAGTGCCGTTGTTGACACGGTAGATACGACTTCTTAGCGTGGTCAATCCTCACATCTCCGGCATTTCTCGGCCTCTCGTCCCGCGCCTCCGCCCCGGTCCCTCCGCCGCCCGCCGCCCCCGGTTCCGCCGCCCCGGTCCACATCTCAGAACGGCTTTGGCCCATGCCTGACAGCACCGTCCTCGTCCTGGGTTCCGACCCGCCGCCGAAGCTGGACCGGCTCACCGGCCGGGCCCGGGTGGTGACCGCCGAACCGGCCACCCTCGCCGGGCTGCTGCCCACCGCCGATGTGCTGCTGGCCTGGGACTTCACCTCCGACGCGATCCGCGACGCCTGGCCGGTCGCCGGACCGCGGCCCGGCTGGGTGCACACCGCGAGCGCCGGGGTGGACCGGCTGCTCTGCCCGGCGCTGGTCGCCGACGACACGGTGGTGACCAACGCCCGCGGCGTCTTCGAGCAGCCGATCGCGGAGTACGTCGCCGGGCTCGTCCTGGCCATGGCCAAGGACTTCCACGGGAGTTGGGAGCGCCAGCGGCGGCGGCACTGGGAGCACCGCGACACCCGGCGGCTGGCCGGCACGCACGCCGTCGTCGTCGGCTCGGGCCCCATCGGCCGGGCCGCCGGCACCACCTTGAAGGCGCTCGGTGTCACCGTCGAGCTGGTGGGCCGCCGGGAGCGCACCGGCGACCCGCAGTTCGGCACGGTGCACGCCGCCGAGGCGCTGCGCCCGCTGCTGGGCGGCGCCGACTGGGTGGTCTGCGCGGCGCCGCTGACCGACACGACGCGCGGCCTGTTCGGCCCGGAGACGTTCGCCGCGATGCGCCCGGGGGCGTCCTTCGTCAACGTCGGCCGGGGCCCGCTCGTCGACGAGGACGCGCTCGTCGCGGCGCTGCGCTCCGGGCACCTCGCGGGCGCCGCGCTCGACGTCTTCCAGCAGGAGCCGCTGCCGGCGGACAGCCCGCTGTGGCAGACGCCGGGCCTGTTCGTCTCCCCGCACATGAGCGGCGACACGCTGGGCTGGCGCGACGTCCTGGCCGCACAGTTCGAGGAGAACTTCGATCGCTGGGCGGCCGGGGAGCCGCTGCACAACGTCGTCGACAAACGGCTCGGCTACGTCCCGGTGCGGTGACCGGGGCGCCGTCCGTCCGCCCCGGGCACCGGCCGTGCCGGACCGCCCGCCGCCATCCGTCCCCGCCCCGCCCCGGGGCGGCCGCCCGACCGGAGGACGCCCATGTCAGCACCGAACCGGCTCGCCACGCTCTCGGCCCGGCAGCTCACCGACGGGTACGCCGCCGGTACGTTCTCGCCCGTGGAGGCGGTCACCGCCGCGCTGGAGCGGGCGGGCGCCGCGCAGGAGCGGACGGGCGCGTTCGCCCTGATCGACGCCGAAGGCGCGCTCGCCGGGGCCCGCGCCTCCGAGGAGCGCTGGCGCGCCGGGCGGCCGGCCGGCCCCGTGGACGGCGTCCCGGTGACCGTCAAGGACCTGCTGCTCACCCGGGGGCTGCCCACGCTGCGGGGCTCGCTGACGCTCTCCCCGGACGGCGCGGCGTGGGACGAGGACGCGCCGTCGGTGGCCCGGCTGCGGGAGGCGGGCGCGGTGTTCCTCGGCAAGACCACCACCCCGGAGTTCGGCTGGAAGGGCGTCACCGACAGCCCCCGGGACGGCGTCACGGGCAATCCGTACGACCCGTCGCGCACCTCGGGCGGCTCCAGCGGCGGCAGCGCGGCGGCGCTCGCGCTGGGCGCCGGACCGCTGAGCCTGGGCACCGACGGCGGCGGATCGGTGCGGATCCCCGCGTCGTTCAGCGGGGTCTTCGCCCTGAAGGGGACGTACGGGCGGGTGCCGCTGTACCCGGCGAGCCCGTTCGGGACGCTCTCGCACGTCGGGCCGATGACGCGGGACGCGGCGGACGCGGCGCTGATGATGGACGTGATCAGCGCGCCCGATCCGCGCGACTGGTCGCAACTGGGGCCGGTCGGCGGCTCGTACGTGGCGGCGCTGGCGGAGCCGGTGGCCGGGCTGCGGGTGGCGTACAGCCCCTCGCTCGGCTGGGACGTCCCGGTCGCGCCGGACGTGGCGGCGGCGGTGCGCGCGGCGGTGGAGACGCTGGCGTCGCTGGGCGCGCACGTCGAGGAGGCCGATCCGCCGATCGCCGACCCGGTGGAGGCGTTCCATGTGCTGTGGTTCAGCGGGGCGGCGCGGGTGGTGGAGCATCTGGACCCGGCCGGGCGGGAGCTGCTGGACCCCGGGCTCGCGGAGATCTGCGGCATCGGCGCCCGGTACGGTGCGCTGGACTACCTGGCCGCCGTCGACACCCGGATGGCGCTCGGCACCGCCATGGGCCGCTTCCACACCACGTACGACCTGCTGGTGACGCCGACGCTGCCGGACACCGCGTTCGCCGCGGGCGCCGAGGTGCCGCCCGGCTCCGGGCTCGGCCGCTGGACGGGCTGGACGCCGTTCACCTACCCGTTCAACATGACGCAGCAGCCCGCCGCCACGCTCCCCTGCGGCCTGGACCGCGACGGTCTGCCGATCGGCGTCCAGCTGATCGCGGCCCGCCACGCCGACGCGCTGGTCCTGCGCGCGGCACACGCGCTGTACGAGGCGGGGGCGGCGGGAATTCCGGCGGCCTGGGGGTGACGGGGCGCCCGGATCGGGCGCCGGCGTGGACGGCGGGCCCGAGCCGGAGTCGGGCCCGTGGGGCGCGCCCGCCCGTGCCGCGCGCCCCGGCCGGATCGCCGCACGCCCCGCGCCCCGGACGGGCTACGCCCGGCGGAAGCTGAGGCTCTCCCCCACCGCGCCGGCCCGCCACAGGTCCTGGCAGGCGTCGGCCATCCGGTCGAGCCCCTCGACGATCGTGCCCCAGACGATGCCGGGGACCCAGCCCGCGTCCCCGTTGATCAGCAGGTTGTTGCGTTCGTAGAAGAGCGCGAGGTCGACGACGGTGGCGCGGGTGCGGGCCGCGGAGCCGTCGGCGTAGCCGTACGCGGAGGTGCCCAACTCGGTGCCGCTGAAGGTGAAGTAGCACAGGTCACCGGGGATCGGGGTGATCGTGGGGTTCTCCAGCGGCGGCTCCTCGGGGGCGAACGGCGCGAGGAGGGTGTAGATCTCGTTACGTGCGTATTTGGCGTGGTAGACGTCACCGCCCAGGGGCAGCGCGTCCCAGACGGCGGCGCAGGTGCGCGGCGCGCGGTCGTCGAGCAGCCGGGCGGTGCAGTGGACGCCGCGCTTGTCCAGCGAGACGTCGAGAAAACGGTCGGTCATGGAGGTCTCCTTCGGTCCGTGGTGTGCCGGTGCGGGCGCCGCCGGGCGCGGCGCGGGCCGTACCCCGGGGGCCGCGCGGACCCGCCCCGCGCCCGGCCCTCCCGCCTGCCTATCCGCCGGACGGCCCGGGATCCGGGAGGGCGGCGCCGGGCGAATCGGTGAATTCCACCCGCGTCCACGGGAAAACCGGGCGCCGGCCGCGGCGACATACCTGTCCACACGGCCGCACACGCCCGCCGATGACGCATAACGCTGTCACTGCGGCACAATCCGGCACTCTCACCGTAGGCGGTGATAACGGATTTACACCACGCTCGGGCAGCAGTTCCATCAAGGGCCGGAAACAAGCGGCATACATTCGAACAGTTCGGGTAGTGGCGCGCCCATGGCTCCACCACAGGGGAAAGATTCAGGCATCAGTGTCAGAGGGATCAGCCGCCGCTCACTGCTGACAGGAGCGGCGGCTTTCGGTGCGGCAGGCGCCCTGACGGCGGCGACCGGGTGCGCCCGGGTCGATGTCACCGGCGCCACGGACGGCGGGCATCTCCTCGATGATCTGCGGGAGCGCGGCACGGTGCGTATGGGGATCGCCGGAGAGGCGCCTTATGCGTACATCGACAAGAACGGCGAGCTGACGGGCGAGGCACCCACCGTCGCCCGCACCATCTTCCGCAAAATGGGTGTCCGGAATTTCGAGCCGGTACCGGTCGAATTCGGCGCCCTGGTACCCGGGCTGCATTCCTTCCAGTTCGACGTCATCGTCGCCGGAATGTTCATCAACAAGACCCGCTGCCAGGCGGTGCTCTTCTCCGATCCGGATTACGAGTCGAAGGACGGATTTCTCGTCCCCAAGGGAAATCCGAAGAAAATCCACTCCTACCGTGACATCGCCCGCGGCGGCTTCCGGATGGGCACCGGCGTCGGATACGCGGAGCTGGACTACGCGGTCGGCAACGGCGTGCACAAGAACGTCATCCAGACCTACGGCGACACCATCGCCGGGATGGAGGCGTTGGAGGCGGGACGCATCGACTGCTTCGCGGGCACCGCACTCGCCATGATCGAGACGCTGCGGACCGGACGGCACCCGCGGGTGGAGATGACCGAGCCGTTCACCCCGGAGGTGGACGGCGTCCCGCAGCGCGACGGCGGCGGTTACGGCTTCCGGATCGGTGAGACGAAGCTGCGCGACGCGTTCAACCGCGAGCTGCACGCCATGAAGCGCAGCGGTGAACTCCTGCGGCTGGTACGGCCGTTCGGATTCACCGAGGACTTCATGACCGATCTCACGACGAAGGAGCTGTGCAAACGGTGACCGGAGCACTGTGGGAACTCTTCTTCAAAGGCGTGTGGATCACCGTCCAGTTGATGGTCTACAGCGCCGCGCTGGCCGCCGCCGTCGCCTTCGGCATCGGCATCGCCCGCACCTCCCGCCTGCGCGTGGTGCGCTTCCTGTCGGGCGCGTACGTGGAGATCTTCCGCGGCACCTCGGCGCTGGTCTTGATGTTCTGGCTGTTCTTCGCCCTGCCGCTGCTGGGCTGGCAGCTGGCCGGGGTGTGGGCCGGCACCCTCGCGCTCGGCCTGTCGTACGGCGCGTACGGCTCCGAGGTGGTGCGCGGCGCGCTGGCCGCGGTGGCCCCCGCGCAGCGGGAGGCGGCCATCGCGCTGAGCTTCACGCCCTGGCAGCGGATGCGGAAGGTCCTGCTGCCGCAGGCGCTGCCCGAGATGCTGCCGCCGTTCACCAACCTGCTGGTCGAACTGCTCAAGGGCACCGCCCTGGCGTCGCTGCTCTCCATCGGTGAGCTGACCTTCGAGGCGAAGCTCGCCCGGCTCTCCACCGGTGAGAGCGCCCAGGTCTACGGGATCATCCTCGTCCTCTACTTCGTCATCGCGTTCGTGGTGACCCGGATCATGCGGCTGGTGGAGCGGCGCGCCAAGGCGTCCGTCGGGAAGGCCCCGGAACGCTCCGGCGGTCTGTTCCCGCGCACCCCCGCCCCGGGCACCGCCGCACCGGCCGCCGGAGGTGGCAAGCCGTGAACACCTGGTCATGGGGGTACGTCGGCGACATCCTGCCCGACCTGCTGAAAGGTCTCGGCGTCACCGTCGAGGCGACGCTGCTGGGGTCGCTGGTGTCGTTCGCGCTGGGTCTGGTCTGGGCGCTCGCCCTGCGGTCGTCGAACCGCTGGGTGACGTGGCCGGTGAGCGCGGTCGTCGAATTCGTCCGCAACACCCCGCTGCTGGTGCAGCTCTTCTTCCTCTTCTTCGTGCTGCCGAGCTGGGGACTCACCTTTTCCCCGCTGGTCACCGGCGTCATCGGGCTCGGGCTGCACTACTCGACGTACACCGCCGAGGTCTACCGCGCCGGGATCGACGGGGTGCCCGCCGGACAGTGGGAGGCGGCCGTCGCGCTGAACCTGCCGCGCCGGCGCACCTGGACCGCGGTCATCCTCCCGCAGGCGCTGCGCCGGGTGGTCCCCGCGCTCGGCAACTACGTCATCGCGATGTTCAAGGACACACCGATGCTCGCCGCGATCACCGTGGGCGACATGCTGTTCCAGGCGAACACCATCGGCGCGACCACCTTCGACTACATGGAGCCGATCACCGTCGTCGGCGCCTTGTTCATCGTGATCTCGTACCCGACCTCTCTCCTCCTGCGAGCCCTGGAGCGCCGCCTTGTCCGCTGACACGCACCTCACGAAGGACGCCGCCCGCCCCGGCGGCACCGAGCTGATCCGCTTCGACCGCGTCACCAAGCGGTTCGGGCCCCACACCGTCCTGGACGCGCTGGACTTCACCGTCCAGGCGGGCAAGCACGTCACGCTGATCGGCCCGTCCGGCTCCGGCAAGACGACGATCCTGCGGCTGCTGATGACGCTGCTGACGCCGGACGAGGGCACCATCAAGGTCGGCGACGCCTATCTCACCCACGAGGAGAAGGGCGGCCGGCTGATACCCGCCGGCGAGAAGCACATCCGCGAGGTCCGCAAGAACATCGGCATGGTGTTCCAGCAGTTCAACCTCTTCCCCAACATGAAGGTGCTGCGCAACATCACCGAGGCGCCGGTCCACGTCCTGGGGCTGGGCAAGGACGAGGCGGAGGAACGCGCCCGCGACCTGCTCGAACTCGTCGGACTGACCGCGCACCTCGACAAGTACCCGACGCAGCTCTCCGGCGGCCAGCAGCAGCGGGTGGCCATCGCCCGCGCGCTGGCGATGCGGCCGCAGGTGCTGCTGCTGGACGAGGTGACCTCGGCGCTCGACCCGGAGCTGGTGGCCGGGGTGCTGGACGTCCTGCGGGACATCGCCCGCACCACGGACATCACCATGCTCTGTGTGACCCACGAGATGTCCTTCGCCCGGGACATCTCCGACGACGTGCTGATGTTCGACGCGGGCCGGGTCATCGAGTCCGGCTCCCCGGAGAAGATCTTCACCGACCCCGAGCAGGACCGGACCCGGGAGTTCCTCCGCGCGGTGCTGTGACGTCCGGCCTTGCCGCCCGGTGGCGCCCGGCCCCGTTCGCCGGGCCGGGCGCCACCGCGTCCCGGCCGCCCGCAAGCGCCTGTGACCATGGCATATGCGGTACCGGAAACCGGAGCGCGAGCCACCGGCGGAGTGTGGTTTTCGGTCAAGACCCTCTCCATCGAAGGTCGTTGGCCGCTATCGTGATAGAAGTCCCGCCGCCCGGGAACAGCCGGCGGCCCGCGCCGCTCGCGCCCGACGGTGGCGGATACGACGCAAGCGGTACCGACCTGCTAGGGGGCCACCGTGGCGCTGAAGCCCGATCCGACCGCGCCGTTCGCTTCGGTGCAGCACGCCCTGCGCGTCCTCGAAGCGGTCTCCCGGCACAGCGGCGGCGTGACCGATGTCGAGATCGCCCGCCGCACCAACCTCCCCGCCACCCATCTCGCGCAGATGCTGACGATGCTGCGGCGCGAGGGGTACGTCGAGCAGGTGCCGGACGGCGCGTACGTCGTCGGCGAGTCGCTGCTGCTGCTCGGCACCGGCGGCGACCGCGATCAGGCGCTCCGCGACAAGCTCCAGATCACCCTCGACGATCTGCGGGACTCGGTGGGCGCGGCGGTCTACATCAGCCGGTACATCGACGGCGAGGTCAAGATCCTGCACTACGCGGACGGCCCGCTCGCCCCGAAGGTCAACGAGTGGGCGGAGTTCCACCGCACCGCGCACGCCAGCGCGGTCGGCAAGTGTCTGCTGGCCCAGCTCGACCACGACGGACGCAAGGATCATCTGGCCCGGCACAAGGCCGCCCGGCTCACCTCCCGCACGATCACCAACGAGAAGATCCTGCTCCACAAGCTCGACAGCCAGCCGCCGACCGTCCCGGTCCTCGATCTCCAGGAGTACGCGGTGGGCACGGTCTGCGCCGCGGTGCCGATCACCGCGGGTGCGGCGGTGGGCTGCCTGGCGCTGTCGATGCCGCTGGAGAACGCCCACCGGCTGCGGCAGGCGGCCGACGCCCTGAACCGCCGGGCCACTCCGGTGCTGCTGTCGCTCGCGATCTGACCTGGCGCGGGCCCGCGGGCGGGGTGGTCAGAAGCACCCCCGGGAAGCAGGTAGTATTTCTTTCGTCAGCGCGCGCCGCTAGCTCAGTTGGTTAGAGCAGCTGACTCTTAATCAGCGGGTCCGGGGTTCGAGTCCCTGGCGGCGCACCTGTGAAGTGGGCGTCTCCGGTTTTTCCGGAGGCGCCCACTTCGGCGTTCACGGCAGGTGGTGAGCGGCCTGTGCACGTGCGCGGTGGCCGGTTACGCCCCGGCGTACAAGGGGCGCACGGGGGGCGTGACCGGGGGCACCCCGAGCGGACGCCCGGCCTCCGGGGCGGGGACGCCCGGCCCGCCATCCATACGGAGTCACCGTACGGATCGGGGACGCGCGGGCCGGACGGGCTCCGGAGGCCGGGTCGCCGGGGAGCCGGGACGTCGGGGGCCGGACGGCGGGCCCGGACGCGGGCGACGGTCGGACGGCCGGGGCGCTGGACACCCGGGCGCCCGCCGGTGGGGACACCCGCGTCGGCGGGCCCGCCGTTCGGCGGTCACCGGATCAGGAGAGGTCGACATCCGAGCAGGCGTAGAAGGCGTTGCCGGTGTCGGCGATGTTCCAGACGCCCAGGATGATGTGGTGGCCCTTCTTGCCGGTGGGCACGGTGCCCTGGGACTGCCAGGTGGCGTCCGGCTGCTTACCGCCCATCGGGACGGTCATGAAGGGCTCGGGCTCCAGGTCGGCGCGGGTGAGCGGCTTGCTCGGGTCGTAGCCGTCCTTGGTGATGAAGTACTGGAAGTCCGTGGTGGCGTGGCGGGCGGTGAGACGCCACTGGAAGGTGTAGCCCTGGCCGCCGGTCAGCTTGGTGGCGGGCCAGTCGCCGCCGCGCGGGTCGTCCAGCTCGGCGAAGCCTTCGTTGCCGCCGGAGCAGATCTTCCCGTCGGCGGGCCCGGCGCCGGGGAAGCCCTTGGGGCCCTCGACGCTCTGCGGTTCGTACTGGATGGCGCCGCAGTCCTTGACGGTGCCCTGGGCGCAGAGCGACTGACGGCTGACCGGTGCGTCGCTGTAGCCGTGGCTGGAGGCGCTGCTGGTGGAGAGCAGGGAGGCGCCGATGACGCCGAGCCCGATCATGGTGGCACTGAACCTCTTGCGCATAGCTCGCTCCTGGAGGACGTGGGGATTCCAACGAGGGGGAAGGTGCGGTGCGGTCTAGACCAACGCGAGGCTACGAGCGGACGCACGACATGTCCAGACCAATAACAACCGGGATTCCGGACTCCCGGAAACGAGGGCGCGGACGGCACGGCCCGGCGCGGCAGCGGCCAGGCCCGGCGGAAACGGGCGGGCGGGGCGGCGCGCAGCGCGCGGCGGAGGCCGGGGCGGGGACGGCAGGCGCAGGTCAGGGGCGGCGCGGGGCCCCTGGGGCGTCACGTCCAGGGCTGCCGTACGGGCGCGATCGGACCGTGGCCAGGCGGGCACAGGGCCGGGGCGGCGAGCGCGGGGCGTCGCCCGGCGGCGAGCGCCGGGCCCGGGAAATGCCGTACGGGTGCGGGGCGGCCGGCCCGGCGGACGCGAGGCGACCGGACGGCGACCGGACGGCAGGCGGCCGGCCCGGCGGACGCGAGGCGACCGGACGGCGGGCGGCCCGGCGGGTGGGAATCGGGAGGACGGCGGGCAGCGGGGGCGCGCGGCCGCCACGGGAACCAGGCGGCCGTCCGGACCGGAAGCGTGCGGTGCGGTCAGCGGCGGCGGAGGCCCGGAGGTTCCCCCGTACGGCCTGGGGGCGTACGGCCCGGCGCGGGGTGGTCAGGCGGCTGCGGCCGGGAGGGGGGTGGCGGAGGGGCCGGCGGCGGCCTGGATGAGGGCGGTGTAGGTGCGGCGCAGGGCGATCAGCGATTCCTGGGCCTCGCGGTAGACGGCGGCGTCGGGGCCACCGCGGTGGGCGAGGGTGCGGACCGGAGCGCAGTGCCGGTCCATGGCGCTGAGCCAGGCGCGGTGGTGGGCCGGGAGGTGGCGGCGGAACAGCTGGCGGCCGCCCTCGCCCATCCGGCGTCCGCCGATGCCGAGGACCGCGTCCGCCGCCTGGAGCACGGGCGGCTCCAGGGCGCCCTGCGCGGCGAGCGTCGCGATCACCTCGGACTGCCGGGCGGTGGCCGGGGCGTCCGCCAACTCGGCGGTCTCTTCGTAGAGTTGGGCGCGCAGGGCGCGCTGGATGCGGACCAGGCGGCGCAGCGCGGTCGGGGTGGAGGAGTCGTCCGGGGCGCGGCCCGCGAGGGTTTCGGCGAGGCGGAAGAGCCAGATGCCGTGCGCCTCCAGCCGGGTCACGGCGAGCATCAGCCGGTCGAGACGGCAGAGCGGTTCACCCTCCGGGGCCCAGCGCACGATCGGCACGAGCTGTTCGGTACGGGCGAGCTGGTCGATGGGGAGATGGCGGCGGGGTTTCCGCTCCGGGGCCCAGTTGTGCAGCGACAGCGCGGGCAGCGCCACGAACTGGTCGTGGTCGATGCGGTGCGCGATGGCGGACCACAGGTCGAGGAAGCCGCCGTCGGCGCTCCGGCGGGCGGCCGGTGCCTGCGGGTCGAGCCCGGACCAGCCGCAGGCCACCGCGATCACGGCGATCCGCATGGCGGCTGCCTCGGCGTTGCGCGGCGAGAGCCGGGAGACCCGCTGGCGCAGCGCGGTCAGCTCCCCGGCGCGGGCGGAGCGTTCGACGGCGGCGACGGCGTCCGCGGCGCTCGGCGCGAGGGCGACGGTCCGCGCGAGGGCGTCCAGCAGGGTCCAGGTGCCGATCATGGTGCGGACCGGGGGCCGCTCGGGCAGGAAACCGTGCACCCGCGGGTCGTGGGTACGGGCGTCACCGCGGGTGCCGTCGTCCCCGGTCGCGGCGCCGGCGGCGCTCCGCAGGTCGGGGCCCGAGCCCTGCCGGGGGACGGTCGCGGCCCGGCCGGTGCGCGGTACGGGCGACGCCGCCGGGCGGCGCCGCGCGGGGGCGGCCGTCTCCGGGGCTTCGGCGGTCGTGGTCCCGGTCGTCATCATCGTCCTCACCGTCGTCACAGTCATCGCCGTCTCAGCACTTCCCCGCCAGCAGCCGGGCCAGGTGGCTGTCCAGCTCCAGGTAGCGGTCCTCCTGGCCGGGCGGCACGATCGCCGTCGTCTGCTCCAGCCAGGCGGACAGCTCCGCGGCCCGCACCGACAGTTCGCAGACGCTGTCGTCGCTGAACAGCTCGATGTGGACCCGGCGCCGCCCGACCGGTCCCGCGGGCCACACCCGTACGTCCCCCTCGCCCTGCTCGCCATGGACCCCGCCCAGCAGCAGCTCCCGGGCGAACACCCAGGTCGCGGCGGTGACGCCGCGGGTGATGAAGTCGACCTCGACCTCGTACGGCCGGTCGCTGCGGTAGCTGAAGCGGCCCGCCACCGGCACCTCGTCGTCCGGACCGAGCAGCAGGGACATGTCGAGGGTGCGCTTGGCTGTCGACACCATGACGATCAACCTTTCCGAGGGAGGGACGGTCCCGGCGGACCCGGGTGGGGTGCGCGTCTAAGCAGACGTGAGGCGGCGTTACGGGGTTGCAGGCGGCGGGCAACGAGTGACGGAGGCCATCGCTCCGGATAGCGGGTGGCGGGCGCCCCGGGTGCGCCGGCGCGGCCGGGCCGACAGGTGCGGCGGTGGGCCGGGGCGGGCGCGAACGGCCTCATCCGGCCTGCTGGAACCACAGCTTGATGTGCCGTCACCGCCGTCGCCCTCCGTCCGCTCACGCCTGGCCCCGCTCCCGTCCCAGCCTCGCAAGGGGCGCCCCGGGCCGCATGTCGGCCGTCCGGCCAATGGCGCAATGCCGTGATCTTGATCCTCACAGACGGTGGCGGGCGGCCCACCTGCCGAAGGTCCCGAGGGCACGGGACTTTCGCCCGCCCCCGGATGCCGGTCGCGTCCGCCGTCCGGAGGTCGGTCGCATCCGCCATCCGGGCCGGTCGCGGCCGTGTGACACACCTCACCGCCCACGGAGGCATGAAAAGGCCGCCGGTGGTCCGAGGTGGTCAAAGGTGCCCGGGAACGTCGTGTAAAGTTCTTCAGGTCAGCAGGCGCCGCTAGCTCAGTTGGTTAGAGCAGCTGACTCTTAATCAGCGGGTCCGGGGTTCGAGTCCCTGGCGGCGCACAGACAGGCGAAAGGCCCTCACTTCGGTGGGGGCCTTCGTCGCATGTCCGCAATTTTTCGTCTCAGGGCACGGCGCCGTCGCTCCCGTGGCCGGTCAGGTAGGCGGAGACGACGGCGGTCGGGGCGGTGGCGCTGCGGGTGATCAGGCGGAGTTCGGCTCGGTGCGGGGCGCGGGCGGCGGTGGCCCCGGCGGGCAGGGGCGCGCCTCGGGGGTGGAGCCGGACGTCCCGCACCGTGAAGCGGGCGGTGGTGCCGTCGGCGCGGCGGACGTCCACCCGGGCTCCGGGGGCGAGGCGGGCCGGGCCTTCGGCGGTGGGGCCCCGGCCGAGGAGGACCGCGACGCCCGGCGTACCGGGCTGCGGCCCGTAGGCGTACCAGCCGGGTGGGCCGTCCCCCGACGCTGCCGGGGTGGCGGCGCCCGGAGGCCCGGGGGTGAGCGGTACGCGCAGGCCGAGGGCGGGGACGGTGAGGGTGCGCGGGGTGGCGGCGGGCAGCGGTGGGCGGGCGCGGAGGGGCGCCGGGCCGGGCGGGCGGCCGGCGGCGGCGATGTCGCCGGTGGTGGTGAGCCGGGCGACGGCGCTGTCACCGCCCCAGAGCCAGAGGCCGAGCAGCAGGACCGCCCAGGCGGCGCCGGTGAACCGGCGGGCGTGGGCGGGCCCGGGTCCCGTACGGGCGTGGGCGGGCGCGGGATCCGTGCGGGCGTGGGCGGGTGCGGGATCCGTGCGGGAGCGGGCGGGCGCCGGGTCGGGGCGGGCGGGAGCGGGTGCGGGCCGCGCAGGGGTACCGAGGGAGGGGGCGGGGGGCGGCTCAGGTGTCATCGGTGCCGCCGGTCTGGCGTTCGCGGCGGATGCGTAGCCGGAGCCGGAGCAGTTGGCCGGCGATGATCAGTATCGCGCCGCCGGCCAGCACCAGACCGACCGCCTGGGGGCCGCTCATCTCGGCGGCGGTGCCGCTCGCGAGGGGGTGGACGGGTGCCGCCGCCGCGGTGCCTGCCGCGACGTGGAACAGGAGGGCGGCACAGAGGGTGAGCAGTAGCGTGCGCATGGTGAACCTCCGCATACTCCGAAGGTCCGCCCGTGCGGGGGCGCCCGCATCCGGGGCGCGGCGGCGGTGCCCCGTTCAGGTGAGCGGGGCCCGGCGGCTCTCGCCGGGCCCCGGTTCCGTCAGATCAGGTCGACGAGGTCCGCGATGGAGTCCCTGACGTGGGTCGGCCGGTACGGGTGACGGTCGATGTCGTCCTTGGCGGTCAGCCCGGTGAGGACGAGGAAGGTCTCCATACCCGCCTCCAGCCCCGCGAGGATGTCCGTGTCCATCCGGTCGCCGATCATGGCGCTGGTCTCCGAGTGTGCGCCGATCGTGTTCAGGGCCGTCCGCATCATCAAGGGGTTCGGCTTGCCGATGAAGTACGGCTTCTTGCCGGTGGCCGCGGTGATGAGCGCCGCGACGGCTCCGGTGGCGGGAAGGGCCCCTTCTGCCGAGGGCCCCGTCTCGTCGGGATTGGTGGCGATGAAACGGGCACCGTTGTTGATCAGTCGCACCGCCTTCGTCATGGCCTCGAACGAATAGGTCCGCGTTTCTCCCAGGATCACGAAATCGGGTTCGTGGTCGGTCAGGACGTAGCCGACCTCGTGCAGGGCGGTGGTCAGGCCCGCCTCGCCGATGACGTAGGCGGAGCCACCGGGATGCTGGTCGTCGAGGAACTTCGCGGTGGCGAGGGCGGAGGTCCAGATGTTCTCCTCCGGCACGTCCAGGCCGATGCGGTTGAGGCGGGCGTGCAGATCCCGTGCCGTGTAGATGGAGTTGTTGGTCAGGACGAGGAAGGGGCGGCCGGATTCGCGGAGCCGCTTGATGAAGGCGTCCGCGCCGGGGACGGGGATGCCCTCGTGCATCAGGACGCCGTCCATGTCGGTGAGCCATGACTCGATCGGCTTGCGCTCTGCCACTGCCGGACTCCTGCCGTACGTGTTGACCTGGGGCGGCCGACGGTATCCCGCCGGTGCCTGCACGCCCAGCCTACGGGCGGGCGGGACGGGGCCGCGGGCGCCCCGTCCCGGTGGGGCCCGGTCAGCTGCCGGTGGCCTTGCGCCAGGCGTCGAGGTAGCGGGGGAGGTTCTTGTCGATGTCCTTCCAGTCGGGCTCGAAGATGTCGACGCCCTTCATGAGGGCGGACAGTTCCTTGGCGCGCGCGTCGGTGGCCTTGACGTCCTGGCGGGCGGCGAAGCCGCCGCCGACCGCGGAGACCTGGCGCTGGACGGGCTCGGAGAGCAGGTGGTCGAGGAACTTCTTGGCGTTGGCGGTGTGCGGGGCGTTCTTGACCAGACCCGCGGCGTACGGCAGCGCGAAGGTGGAGGGCTTGGCGCCGGGCTTCGCCGCGGGGAAGAAGATGCCCTGGTGCGGCAGGGACTTCGTGTTGGCGTAGTTCATCTGCACATCGCCGTTGGCGACGAGGAGTTCGCCCTTGTCGGTCTTGGGGGCGAGTTGGCCGGTGGAGGAGGACGGGCCGACGTTGTTGGTCTGGAGCTTCGCGAAGTACGTCATGGCCGCGTCGGTGGAGCCGAAGTCGTGCAGCGCCTTGACGAGGACGGCGGTGCCGTCGCCGGCGACGCCCGGGGTGGAGTACTGGAGCTTGCCCTTGAGCTTCGGGTCGAGCAGGTCCTGCCAGGTCTTCGGGGGCTCGGGCAGGCCCTCGGTGTTGTGGATGAAGCAGAAGTAGTTGTTGACGACGGAGGTCCAGCGGCCGGCCGGGTCCTTGTCCCCGGCGGCGACCTGTTCGGAGCCCTTGGGGCGGTACGTGGCGAGCAGCCCCTTGCCGTCGGCCTGCTGGATGAACGGCGGGAGGGTGACGATGACGTCCGCCTGGGTGTGGGACCGCTCGCGGGCCAGGCGCTGGACGGCGGCGCCGGAGCCGCTCTCGACGTAGTTGACCTTGATGCCGGTCTTCTTCTCGAAGTCCTTGAAGACCTGGTCGTAGAAGCCGTCGCCCTTCTCCCCGCGGAGTCCGTCGGCGCTGTAGACGGTGATCTCCGCGGCGTCCGGGTCGGCGGAGGTGCCGCAGGCGGTGAGGGCGGCGGGCAGGACGAGGAGGGCGGCGCAGGCGGTGAGCGGGGCGCGGCGGGGGCGGTGGCGCATGGCGAGGCTCCAGGGAGGGAGGGGTCCGGCCGGTCAGCGGTGGGCGGCGCGGGTGCGGAGGCGGGAGACGGCGAGGAGGACCAGCAGGGTGGCGGCCATCAGGACGACGGCGAGGGCGGCGCCGGCGAAGAGGGCGCCGCGGTCGGTGGTGGCGAAGATCTGGACCGGCAGCGGCATCCAGTCGGGCGGGTAGAGCATCATCGTGGCGCTCAGCTCGCCCATGGACAGGGCGAAGCAGAGTCCGGCGGCGGCGCTCAGCGACGGCAGCAGCAGCGGCAGTTCGACCCGCCACAGGACGTACGCGGGGCGGGCGCCCAGGCCGGCGGCGCTCTGTGCGTACGCCGGGTCGAGGCGGGTGAGGGCGGCGCCGACGGACTGGTGGCCGAAGGCGGTGACCAGCACCGTATGGGCGATGATCACGATCTGCGGGGTGCCGTTGAGGAGCAGCGGGGGCTGCGAGAAGGCGACCAGCAGGGAGAGTCCGACGACGACGGACGGGACGGCGAGGGGCAGCAGGAAGAGGCCGTCCAGGACGCGGCGGGCACGGCGGGGCAGCCGTCGGGCGGCGAGGGCGGCCCAGGTGCCGGCGGTCAGCGCCAGGACGCTCGCGGCCAGCGCGGTCGCGGCGCTGGTCAGCAGTGCGCTCAGGGAGTCGCCGTGGACCGCGTCGCGGTAGTGGGCGAGGGTGACGCCCGAGGGCAGGGCGCCGCTCCAGGCGGTGGCGAACGACGCGGCGACGATGACCAGCAGCGGCAGCGCGAACAGCGGCAGGAAGAGCAGCCAGAACACGGCGTGCGCGCTCCGGCGGGCGGCCTTGCTATGCAGCAGCACGGCGGTGACCTCCGGCTGCGGTACGCGCCATGACGTACCGGTAGAGGGCGTACAGGGCGGCGGAGAGGGCGATGTTGACGACGGCGACGACGCAGGCGCCGGTGTAGTCGCCGTCGAGGATCGCCTTGGTGTAGACGAGGACCGGGAGGGTGACGACGCCCTTGGCGCCGGTGAAGAGGACGATGCCGAACTCGTTGAGGGACATCACCAGGACCAGCGCACCACCCGCGGCGAGTTGCGGCAGCGCCTCCGGGAGGATCACCGTCCGCACGATCCGCGCCGGGCGGGCGCCGAGCGAGGCGGCTGCCTCCAGCTGGCCGGTCTCCAGTTGGGCGAAGGCGGCGAGCAGCGGGCGCATGACGAACGGCGTGAAGTAGGTGATCTCGGCGAGCAGTACGCCCCACGGGGTGTGCAGGAAGTCGAAGGGGCCGCCCGCCGCGCCGGTGACGTCGCTCCACAGGCCGTTGGCGATGCCGACGGTGCCGTAGAGGAAGAGGAGGGCGAGGGTGATGAGGAAGGAGGGGAAGGAGAGGAAGACGTCGATGAAGCGGGCGAGGGCCCGGCCGCCGGGGAACGGTACGAACGCGATGATCAGCGCGAGGACCGAACCGAGGACGACCGCGCCGAGGGTGGCGCCCGCCGCGATCCCCACCGTCACCACCAGCGCGTCGCGGAACGACGCCGCGGCCAGGACCTGGGCGTACGGCGCGGTGGAGCGGCCGCCGTCCTCCGGGGAGAAGGACTGCCACACCACCAGGGCCAGTGGATAGAGGAAGACCAGCGCGAGGGCGGCGACCGGCGGCAGCGCCCGGAGCACGGCGCCGGGGCGGCGGGCCGGACGCCTTCCGGGGGCGCGGGCCGCTTCGGGGTGCGCCCCCGTCGCCGCCGGGCGGGCGGTGGTCGCGCTAGACATCGGCGCCGCCGGTGAGCTGCGCCGGGACGAGGACCGCGTCGCCGGGCGCGAAGTGCAGGGTGATGTCGGCGCCGACGGCCGGGGGTTCGCGCAGTTCGCGGACGTCGGCGAGGACGCGGTGGCCGGAGACGTCGGCGGTGAGGCGGTGGGTGGCGCCGCGCCACTGGATGCCGGTGAGGGTGCCGCGCAGGGTGTTGGCGTCCGCAGTGGGTGCCGCGCCGGCGCCGACGAGGTGCGGGCGGACGCAGAGGGTGGCGGTGGCGCCGGGGACCGCGTCGCCGGTGGGGACGGTCAGCCGCTGTCCGGCGAGGTCCACGCCGTCGTCGGCGACGGTGACCGGCAGCAGGTTGGCGGTGCCGACGAACGACGCGGTGAACGCGGTGCGCGGGCGGCGGTACAGCTCCTGCGGGGTGCCGCAGTCCCGGAGCCGGGCCGTGTCCATCACGGCGATCCGGTCGGCCAGGGTCAGCGCCTCGACCTGGTCGTGGGTGACGTAGAGGATCGTGACGTCCGGCAACTCGCGGTGAAGGCGGGCCAGTTCGCCCATCATGTCGGAGCGGAGGGTGGCGTCGAGGGCGGAGAGCGGTTCGTCGAGGAGGAGGACGCCGGGGCGGATGGCGAGGGCGCGGGCGAGGGCGACGCGCTGCTGCTGGCCGCCGGAGAGTTCGCGGGGGTGGCGGTCGGCGTAGCCGGCCATACCGGTCATCTCCAGCGCCTCGCGCACCCGGGGGCCGGTCTCGGCGCGCGGCACCTTCTGCGCCTTGAGGCCGAAGGCGACGTTGTCGGCGACCTTCATGTGCGGGAAGAGCGCGTAGTTCTGGACGACGGTGCCGATGCCGCGCTTGTACGGCGGCAGGTCGGTGACGTCGCGGCCGCCGATCAGGATCCGGCCGCGGCGCGGGGTGACGAAGCCGCCGACGGCCCGCAGTGCGGTGGTCTTGCCGGAGCCGGAGGGCCCGAGCAGCGCCATGAACTCGCCCGGTTCGACGGTGAGGTCGAGGCCGTCGAGGACGACGGTGTCACCGTAGGCAACGTGGACGCCGTCGAAGCGGATCCCCGACGGGGGTGCCGCCTGGGCCGCCGTCATGTCGCCACCCCGAGCAGTGCGGGCAGTTCGGCGACCGAGCGGAGGACGTGGGTGGCGCCCGCCCGAGTCAGCCGCGCCGCGTCGTGGGCGCCGGTCAGCACCCCGGCGACGACGGACGCTCCGGCGCGGCGGCCGCTGAGCATGTCGTACGAGGTGTCCCCGGCGACGGCGATCCGGGCCACGTCGTGGGTGGCGCGGGTGCGCAGCAGCGCGGTGAGGACCATGTCCGGGCAGGGGCGGCCGCGTCCGGCGTCGGCCGGGCAGAGGGTGAGGGCGGCGAGGCCGTGCCAGCCGAGCGCGGAGAGGATGGCGTCCTGGGTGACGCGGGCGAAACCGGTGGTCAAGACGGTGGTGAGCCCGGCGGCGGTACACGCCTCGATGGCCTCGCGGGCGCCGGGGACAGGCGCGATCAGGCCCTCGCCGACGAGTTCGCCGTACGCGCCCTCGAAGGCGGTGTTGGCGCGCTGCGCCGCGTCCTCGTCGCCGAAGAGGTGGCGGAAGACGGAGATCTTGGATTCGCCCATGGTGGCGCGGACGTGGTCGAGCATGGCGGCGTGTTCGCCGCTGCCGGGGACGACGCCGAGGTGGCGGGCGGCGGCGTCGAAGGCACGCTCGACCAGACCGTCGTCGGCGACGGTGGTGCCGGCCATGTCGAGGACGACGAGTTCGGTGGCGTACGGGGAGTGCGGCGCGGAATGCGTGGCGGTCAAGGTGGTCACCAGCCCAGTTCGTTCGCGGTCTGTTCGGCGATGGCCGGTGAGCAGGTCATCCCGCGTCCGCCCGGTCCGGTCACCAGCCATACGCCGTCGCGCACCTGCTGGCGGTGGACGACGCGGGAGGGGTCGGTGCACTGGGCGTAGACGCCGGCCCAGCGGCGGCGGACGGCCGGCAGCGGGCGGCCGAGGATCTTCTCGACGACGCCGGTGAGGTGCGCGTACGGGTCCTCGACGACGTCGAAGCCGAACGGTGTCTCGTACTCGTGGGTGTCGCCGATGGTCAGTCCGCCGTCGGCGCGCTGGACCATCAGCAGCTGCATCTTGTGCGCGGCGGCGGTCGGCGTCTGCCGCTGGACGGCGGCGAGCGCGTCCAGCGCCTCGCTCGCGTAGGCGGGGTAGTAGCGGAAGCTGTCGGCGTCGGCGACGGAGGTGGTGAGCCGCTCGCCGAGCGGGTCGGTCTGCATCATCTGCAGCCGGACGCGGCGGACCGGCAGGTCGGGGGCGAGTTCGCGGACGAGTCCGCCGAGCCAGGCGCCGGTGCACAGGAGGACGGCGTCGCCGTGGTGGAGGTCGCCGTGGTCGTCGCGGACGGTCCGGCCGTCGGTGACGTCGCGGACCTCGCGGCCGCCGAGGTAGGTGTAGCGGCCGGAGGCCAGCAGGGCGTCCTTGAGGGCGCGTTGGGCGACGCGGGGCTCGACGGCGGCGTCCCGTTCGCACCACAGGGCGCCGAGGAAGTCGCCGCGCAGCGCCGGGTTGATCTCGCGGGCGGCGGGCGCGTCGAGGAGGGCGTACCCGCGGTCGGCGGCGTCCGGGCGGCGGGTGGCAGCCTCGGCGACGGCGCGCTCGGCCTCGTTCATGACGACGCTGAGCGATCCGGTGGCGCGGAAGCCGATCCCGGGGACGCGGGCGCCGATCTCCTCCCACAGCTCCCGGGCGCGCAGCGCGGTGGCCAGCTCCTCGCCCCCGGCCCGCCCGCTGACCCAGATCTGCCCGAAGTTACGGACCGAGGCGCCACGGGCCTCGGCCTCCCGCTCGATGTGCAGGACCTCGTGGCCCCGCTCGACTGCCTGCCAGGCGTGCATGGTGCCCAGCACCCCGGCTCCGACGACTATGACTCGCATGCCGCAGACGCTCGTGGCGATGGGTGACCCTGAACGGTCGCTTCGGCGACGGGTGTGTGAACGGGCCCGCAATGTTGGACTAGACCCGTTATGCGTTTGTGATATTGGAGGGGGTGAGCGGGTGCCGGCGCGGGCCGGTGCGGGTCGGTGCCGGGGTGCGGCGATTCGGCTGCGGGGGGCGGTGGGCAGCTTCGGCGGCCTGCGGCGACAGGTGCCGGGGCCAGGGGCGAGGAGTCGGCCGGGCTTTCCGGGGGACGGGCCTCCGGGCAGGGGCGGTTGGATCGGCCCGGCTCGGGGGCTGGGCCTGGAGGTCCAAGTGCGCCTGTGCGGCCGGGTGTTGAGCGGTGGGGTGGCGTGCCGCAGCCCGGCGCCGGTGCCGGTGTCCCGGGGCCCCGGGCCGGGGGCCGGTGTCAGCCGCTGGTGCCCGGGTTCAGGTGGGTGGTGAAGGAGAAGCGGTCGCCGCGGTAGAGGGAGCGGACCCGTTCCAGCGGCCGGCCCTCGGTGTCCCGTGAGAACCGGTGGATGAGCAGCATCGGCAGCGCGCCGGGCGTCCCGATCAGCAGCGCCTCGCGCGGGGTGGCGAGCACCGTCTCCAGCCGCTCGTCGGCGTCCCCGAATCCGATGCCGAGTTCCTCGTGGAGGTACGCGTAGAACGACGAGTCGGGCGCGAACGCGGTGTCCAGATCCGGAACCCGCGCCACCGCCACGTACGTGCTCTCCAGCCCGACCCGCTCGTCGTCGGCGAGGAGCACCCGCTCCATGTGCCAGACCGGGTCCCCGGCGGTGAGCCCCAGATCGACGGCGAGGACCGGCGGGCACGGGAAGCGGTCCAGCCCGATGAGCTGCCGCCCCGGGCGGCGTCCCTGGTTGCGGACGCCCTCGGTGTAACTGGCCAGGGAGAGCGGCTGCTCCAGCTTCGGCCCGGCGACGACGGTGCCCCGCCCCAGCCGCCGCAACCGCCCCTCCAGCACCAGCTCCCGCAGCGCCTGCCGCAGCGTCTCCCGCGACACCTCGAACCGCTGCGCCAGATCCCGCTCGGCGGGCAGCGGCTCCCCCTCCCCCAGCGCGTCGAGCAGCGCCGCGATACCGACCTTCGCCGCGTAGTACTTCGGTATGCGCCCGTGCTCGGGAATACCGGACCGGACGGGCGCGCCAGGCTTCTGGCCGTACGGAAAATCCACGGCGCGATCCTCGCACGGGCGGAGCACGGCGGTGGGGTGCCGGTGGCGCGGAAGGTGGGTTGCGGACGGTTTGACCTGGGGCGGAGCGGAAGCGCGGGGCAGCGGGGCGAGCCGCGGCGGTCCGGCCGCGGGAGGCGGGTGGGGGGCGTGGCGCGGGTGCCGGGACGGAAGCCGGGGCCTCGGACCGAGGCCCCGGCGGGCCGAGCGGATGTGCCCGGCCCGGTGGTTCAGCCGCGGAGCCGCCGGGCGGCGGCGAGCAGTCCGGCGCCGCCCAGGAAGAGGGCCGCGGCAGTGGCGGCGAGGGCGGGCATCGGCCCCTGCCCCGCATCGGCCAACTCCTGCGACCGGACGGGCCGAACGCGGTGCGACACCGGGGACACGTCGGCGGACCGGCCCCGGGTGGCCCGTACTGGATGGTCCTCGGTGGCCCGTACGGGGTGATCCCCGGTGAGCCGTACGGGACGGCCCCCGGGGGCCCGCACGGGACGGGCCCCGGTGAGCCACACGGGGCGATCCCCGGTGGCCCGCATGGGGTGATCCGCGGTGACCCACACGGGGTGATTCCCGGTAGCCCCTGCGGGGTGGTCGGCGGCCCGAGCCCTGGCATACGGATCCGGCTCTCCGGAGGGGATCGTGGTTGGGGTGCGGAAGGCTGGGGCCGCGTACGCCGGAGCCGCATTCGCCGCCGCGGCGGCGGGCGGAGCCTCGGCGGCCACCGCGAGAGCCGGGGCGATGACACAGGCGGCGGCCAACAGGGCTCCGGTGAAGATCACCCGGAACGTAGGGCCCGGAGACCACCGGACGGCTCCGGGAAGCCGTCCGGGATCGGCGCGACGAGCGGGTCGAGCCGCGGGCGGCCGGGCGGATTCGGGGGCGGCCCCGGTCGGACCGTACGGAACGACCGCGGGCGAGGCCGGGGCTACGGCGGGCGCAGCCGGGCCCATGGCGGACGCCGCCGCGCCGACCTCGGATGCGACCGGGCCCGCGACGGATGCGACCGGACCTGGGACGGACGCAGCCGCACCCACGACGGACGCGACCGGACCCGCGACGGGCGCAGCCGGACCCACGGCAGACGCGACCGGACCCGCGACGGCCCCAGCCGCACCCACGACGAGCGCAGCATGTCCCGTCAAGGTGGCGGCGGGGGCTGCCGATCCGGGCGGCTCGGTGGGGCGTGCGGTTGGTTCGACCGCCTCGGTGGGCGGGGGCTCGGGCGGGTGCGTCGCCATGACGGTCCTTTGCTGCTCGCCGGCCAGGACATACGGCGACGCGGCCCCCGGCCGCCACGCACCGTATGCGCCGGACCCTGCCACGGTGGACGGCCGCCCCCGGGAGGCCGGGCGCGTGTGCACCCGACCGGCCGCCGGATCCCGCCCTATCAGATGACTTTCCGTCAGGGCGGGCGTGCGCGAACGCCCGAGCCACCGGGAAGCCCTCCCCGCCGGACAACGTGCTCCCCGCCGGACGCGGCGAAGCCGCCGCCGGGAGGGAGCGGGTGGCGCCGGTCGCCCCGAGGCTCCGGCCTCCACGCCCCGGCTCCTCCGGCCCCGTGGGCCAGGCACGGCCGCCGGGAACATCCACCGCCGAACGCGGACGGATACCGGCGCCGGGAAGGGCCGGGCATATGGCGGTCGGCCCGAGGCTCCGGCGCCTCCTCGGGAGCCCGGGACCTTCCGGCGCGTGGGCCGGGTGCGGGCCCTTGGCCGCCGGGCCCTTCGAGGACGGCGCCCTATCGGGCGGCGAGTTCCCCTTCCTCCAGGGGCCGTTGTGGGCCGATCGCGCCCGTCGCGGCCCCGAAGAGGGGGGCGAGTATCAGGTGGGCCGCGCCTTCCGCCGCTGTCCAGGGGGTGCCGGCCGGGGCGACCGTCACCGGTGGGGACGAGGCACCGCGGACGGTGGCACGGTCCGTCAGTTCCCGGGTGACGCCGTGGAGGAAGGCGTCCTGGTGTGCGGCGATCGTGCGGCCGCCGAGCAGGATGCGGTCGATGTCCAGCAGCTCCACGAGGTTGGCGGCGCCGACGCCCAGCGCGCGGGCCGCGCCGGGCAGGTCGTCACGGGCGAGCGCTTCCAGGCACAGCGCCTCCACACAGCCGCGCCGACCGCATGCGCAACGTGGGCCGTCCCACCACACCACCTGGTGGCCGAACTCCCCGGCGCCGGTGCGCGGCCCCCGGTACAGGGCGCCGTCGAGCACCAGCCCGGCACCGAGGCCCGTCCCCAGGTGCAGGTAGGCGAACGAGCCGGGGCGGCCGGGGCCGTGGGCCAGGGCGAGAGCGGCGGCGTTGGTGTCCTTGTCGACGACGACCGGCAGTCCCAGCCGCTCGGCCAGGGCGTCGCGCAGCGGGAAGCCGTCCCACCCGGGGGCGCCGGTCACCTGGCGCAGCACCCCGGTGGTGTGGTCGAGCGGGCCGGGGCAGGCGACGCCGACGCCCAGCACGTCCGGTGCGCCGGCCACCGCACGGACTGCGGCGACCTGCCGCTCCACAGCGGTGAGGACCGGCTCGGCGCCCGCGGTGAGGTCGAGCGGGGCGCGGCGCACCTCCACCGGGGCGCCCGCGAGGTCGGCGAGGACGACGACGGCTTCGTCCCGGTCGAGGTGGACGCCTATGGCGTGGCGGGCGCCGGGGACGAGGCGCAGCAGCGTGGCGGGTTTGCCGCCGGTGGAGGCGCGGCGGCCCGCCTCCACCGCGAGGCCGTCGGCGCGGAGCCGGGAGGTGATCTTGCTGACGGCCTGTGGCGTCAGCGCCGTACGGGCCGCCAGCTCCAGTCGGCTGACGCCCTCCTCCCCCGCCGCCCGCAGCAGGCCCAGGACGAGCGCGGCGTTGTGCCCGCGCAGCGCGGGGAGGTTGAAGCCCGCCGCGGCACCGGCGGCGTGGGAGGCGGCGGCCGACGCTCCGGGGTGCTCCGGCGGCTCGTGGTCGTAGCTGGTCACGTCTGCATTGTCCCCAGCCCTTGCACTTCGGAAACACTGTTGCTTAAGTGGGTTCATGAGCGACTCCCCCGGCACCCCCGTACCCCCGGCCCGCGACGGCGCGCCGCTCCGCGTCGGCCTGATCGGTTACGGCCTGGCGGGCTCGGTGTTCCACGCCCCGCTGATCGCCGCGACCGAGGGCCTGGTGCTGGACACCGTCTCGACCCGCAGCCCCGAGCGGCAGGCGCAGGCCCGCGCGGAGCATTCCGGGATACGGACGGTCGCGGGCCCCGAGGAGGTCCTCGCCCGCGCCGGTGAGCTGGATCTGATCGTCCTGGCTACGCCCAACAAGACGCATGTGGCGCTGGCCTCCGCCGCGCTGGAGGCGGGCCTGCCGGTGGTGGTCGACAAGCCGCTCGCCGCCACCGCCGCCGAGGCCGACCGTCTCGCGGCGCTCGCCGCCGACCGCGGCCTGCTGCTCTCCGTCTTCCAGAACCGCCGCTGGGACAACGACTTCCGCACGGTGCGCAAGCTGCTCGACGAGGGAGCGTTCGGCGAGGTCCGGCGCTTCGAGTCGCGCTTCGAGCGGTGGCGGCCACGCCCGAAGGGCGGCTGGCGCGAGTCCGGCGACCCGGCGGAGATCGGCGGTCTCCTCTACGACCTCGGCAGCCATCTCGTCGATCAGGCGCTGACGCTCTTCGGCCCCGTCGCGTCCGTCCACGCCGAGTCCGACGTGCGGCGGCCCGGCGCGGAGGCCGATGACGACACCTTCTTCGCCCTCACCCACACCAGCGGGGTCCGCTCCCATCTGTGGGTGAACGCCGCCGCCGCTCAGCTGGGCCCGCGCTTCCGGGTGCTGGGCAGCGAGGCCGGATATGTGAAGTACGGCCTCGATCCACAGGAGGCGGCGCTGCGCGCGGGCGCCCGCCCTGGTGAGGAGGGCGTGGCGTGGGGTGTGGAGCCGGAGTCCGCCTGGGGCCGCCTCGGCGCCGGGGAGTCCCCGCTGAGCGGGGGCGGTACGCCGGTCCCGACGCTGCCCGGCGACTATCCGGCGTACTACGCGGCGGTGGCGCGGGCGCTGCGCGAGGGTGGCCGCCCGCCGGTGACCGCGGCGGAGGCGGCGGACACGCTGCGGGTCCTGGAGGCCGCGAAGCTGTCGGCGGCCGAGGCCCGCACGGTCCGGATCGGGATACCCGGCGCCTGAGAGCGGGGCCGGGGCCAGGGACGGATGCCCGAGCCCGGACCTGCCGGGGCCGGGTGACCGGGGTTCGGTCTCCCGGGCCCGAGCTGTGGGGCCGACCTCCAGGGGTCGGTCTCCTAGCCCGAGTGGCGGGGGCCGGCCTCCCCGAGCCGACCTCCGGGAGCCGACCTCCGGGAGCCGACCTCCGGGAGCCGACCTCCCAGGGCCGGACAGCTGGGTTGGGCCGCCGGGCCTGGGCTCCCCGGGCCGGGTATCCGGGCCCGCGGGCCGAGCCCGAGCCGCTGGACCCGTACCGCTGTCCGCCCCCACGCGGCCCGGACCGACGACCTTCCCGCCCGCCTGCCGCATGCCTCTGCCCGCTGTGCCTTGCCCCGGCCAGGACGGGGCCCCGGTCACGGCTGTGGCCGGGGCCCCGGGTGAGGGCGGCCGGGGCTCAGGGGCCGGCCACCGGGTGGATCAGTTTCAGCTGGTGCGGCGGTTGCGGATGAACAGGATGAGCGCCGCTCCGATGATCAGCGCACCGGTGGCGGAGCCGATCAGCCAGGGGTTGCTCGCACCACTGGCGGCCAGCTCGTCGTCACCGTGGCCGTGGCCGTGACCACCACCGTGGCCTCCGCCGTGACCTCCGCCATGGCCGCCGTCGCCACCGCCGGAGCCGTGGCCGTGGCCGCCACCGCTGGTCCCGCCGTCACTCCAGCCCCCGTGGCCGTCGCTCGGCGAGGCGCTGGGGTGCCCCGAGGGGTACCAGGTGGGCTCGGTCGGGTGATCGGTCGGCTCGGTGGGGTGATCAGTGGGCTCGGTGGGATAGCCGGTCGGCTCCGTCGGATGGCCGGTGGGCTCGGTCGGGTAACCGGTCGGCTCGGTCGGACGGCCGGTCGGCTCCGTCGGGTAACCGGTCGGCTCCGTCGGACGCCCGGTGGGCTCGGTCGGACGGCTCGTCGGCTCCGTCGGACGCCCGGTGGGCTCGGTCGGACGGCTCGTCGGCTCCGTCGGACCGGTCGTGGGCTCGGTCGGGGTCGCGGTCGGCTCGGTCGGCGTGGCCGTCGGCTCCGTCGGGGTCGCAGTCGGCTCGGTCGGCGTGGCCGTCGGCTCCGTCGGGGTCGCAGTCGGCTCCGTGGGCGTGGCCGTCGGCTCGGTCGGCGTCGCAGTCGGCTCCGTCGGGGACGCAGTCGGCTCCGTCGGACCGGTCGTGGGCTCGGTCGGGGTGGCCGTCGGCTCCGTCGGGGACGGGGTCGGGGAGGGGGTCTGGGTGCAGTCGGGGAGGTCGCCGGTGAAGGGGTAGTTGTGGAATTCGGAGCCGCTGGTGCCCAGGTGGTCCAGGGAACCGGCGGTGAAGAAGCGGCCGTTCATACCGGGCACGGTGACCGTCGTCAGGCTGGACTGCGGGCCGACCAGGACGGCGCCCTGGAACTGCGCGCTGCCCTTGAAGGTGACCGAGGTGGCGTCCGGGAAGTTCCAGAGCAGCCGCTCGCGGATGCCTTGGGGCTGGAGGTCGTGGCCGATGTAGGTGCTGATGGTGCGGCTGGTGCCGAGCATGTTGACGAGGACGGTCGCGCCGTCGGGGATGTTCTCGAAGGCGATGCCCTGATCACCGCCGCTCGCCGACGCGATGTCGAAGTCGACGTTGAAGACCTGGAGCTGCGAGGTGCCGTCACCGCGGAAGAGCGTCTGGTAGCCCTGGTTGACGGCGGTGCCGGTCGCGGGGCGCTGCTCCCCGCCGACACGGGCGTAGCACGCGCTCGACTCGGTCAGCTGTCCGCGCAGGTTGCGGTAGGGGTCGGCCGCCGCCGGGTCGTACTCGGCGCGCGGGCTGACGGTGCCGCTGAGCGTCCCGCCGTACTTGACCACACCGGAGGTGGCGCCCTCCTCGGCGAGGAGGCGCTGGCCCGGCGCGACGGTGACGTTGTTGCCGACGGTGAGGAAGTCGGAGCCGTTCGGGGGCGGGACCCGCGAGCCGACGCCGACCACGCCGACGTTGTAGACGCCCGAGCCGCCGGTCTTGTTCATGGAGAAATCGCCGAGGGTGACGATCTTGCCCTCGGCCTCGGCGGCCGAGCCGCCGACGCGGTAGTCACCGCCCACGTAGATGTTGATGTTCTCGTCCCGGCCCGCGATCGGGCCGTTGTTCGGGTCGTTGTAGGAGCCGGGGCAGCCACTGCCCAGGCAGGGGCCGAGCCCGCCCGGCAGGGGATCGGCGAACACCACGGCGGCGCCGAGCCCCAGCAGTGCGGCGAGCGCCGTACCGACCAGGGCGGCCAGCGCCGCCCTCAACCATCTTTTCTGCTTTCCTGGCATGCCGGGCACTATGCGGAGATCATCCGCGCGCGCGGGGGAGCACCCGGGCGCGTCGCCGAAAACCGACCGGCAGATGGGCCCCGGAGGGACCATCTGCCGTAGCGACACGCCCGGACACCGCGCCCCGACCACACCGGGCCTGCCGCGCCGGGCCACGCGGTCCGGCCTCCGGCCCACGCCCCCGGGGCGCAGCGCCGACCACGCGCCCGGGGCCGGACCCTCGCCAGGCAGCGGCTCAGGGACGAACCCCCTGGTCAACGCCCCGCCCGGATCACGCACCCCCGGGGCGCCGACCGGCACCCCGCCGGGCAACGCGCCTCAGAGCCGCCCCGGCCGACGCCCGTCAGCCAACGGGCCCCGGGCCGGCCCCGCCGCGCCCCCGCTCAGGCGTCCTTGAGCTGCTGGCGCTGGCGGCCCAGGCCGTCGATCTCCAGCTCGACGACGTCGCCCGCCCGCAGGTACGGCTTGGGCTCCGGCTGTCCCATGGCCACGCCCGCCGGGGTGCCGGTGTTGATGACGTCGCCCGGGTACAGCGTCATGAACCGGCTGACGTACCGGACGGTCTCGGCCACCGGGAAGATCTGCTCGGCGGTCGTGCCGCGCTGCCGCAGTTGGCCGTTGACCCACAGCCGCAGCCCGAGGTTCTGCGGGTCGGGCACCTCGTCGGCGGTGACCAGCCAGGGGCCCAGCGGGTTGAAGGTCTCGCAGTTCTTGCCCTTGTCCCACTGGCCGCCGCGCTCGATCTGGAAGGCGCGCTCGGAGACGTCGTGGGCGACGGTGTACCCGGCGATGGCGGCGCGCGCCGCGTCGTCGTCCGGGAGATAGCGGGCGGTGCGGCCGATGACGACGGCCAGTTCGACCTCCCAGTCGGTCTTCTCGGCGCCCCGGGGCACCAGGACCGTGTCGTCGGGGCCGACGACCGTGTCCGGTGCCTTCAGGAAGATGATCGGCTCCTCGGGGACGGCCGCACCGGTCTCGCGGGCGTGGTCGTGGTAGTTCAGCCCGATGCACACGACCTTGCCGATCCGGGCGACGGGCGGGCCGGTGCGCAGCCCCGCCGCGTCGAGGGCGGGCAGTTCGCCCGTACCGGACGCCGTACGGATGCGGGCGAGCGCCGCCTCGTCGGCGAGCAGTGTCCCGTCGATGTCCGGCACCAGTCCGGAGAGGTCCCGCAGGACCCCGTCCGCGTCGAGCAGCGCCGGGCGTTCCGCCCCTGTAGGTCCGACACGCAGCAGCTTCATCGGTACGACTCCCGTGGTCGAAGGTCGGCCCGGAAGGGTCCTCCCGGGCCGGCCGATGGGGACGGCCATCGAGCAATTGGCCGATCGTCCAAGAACCCCGCCCACTCCGCAAGACCCCCGTCCACGTACTGGAACGCGGGGCCGGAAAGCGTACCCGTACGGGAACGGCGTACAGCAGGGGGCCGGAAACCGTGCCCGTACGGGAACGGGGGCCGGTACGCGTTCCCGTACGGGAACGGGGTGGGTTCCCGGCCGCGCCGGTCAGGTCCGGGCGGGCACCGCGTCCGCCCGGGTGCCGCCGTCCGGGCCCGTGCCGGTCGGCTCGGCGGGCCGGTCGCGGTGGAGGAGGGCGCGTTCGCAGGCCGTCCAAGCGGTGGTGGTGACGACGTAGAGCGCGGCGGCGAGCGGCACCACGGCGACGGTGAGCAGCGTGGCGTACGACAGCAGCGGCAGCGCCTTGGTCAGGCCCGCGCCGCCCGGCAGTGCGGGGGCGGCGGTCTCCGGCCGGCGGGCCGCCGCGGTCCGCGCCCGCCGGACGTTCCAGGTGGCGACTGCCGCGACCAGCGCGAACAGGCCCAGGTAGACCAGGCCCTGCGGGCCGAACGGGCCGCCGTCGGCCAGCGCCTGCGGGAAGTGGCCGCCGAGCGGCGCGCCGAGGAAGGTGTGGCCGAGCAGCCCGGCGCCGCCGCCGGTGGAGAACAGGTGGTACATCACGAAGAAGACGGGCAGCTGGAGCAGCGACGGCAGGCAGCCGGCCAGCGGGGAGGCGCCCGTGGTGGCGTACAGCTCGGTGGTGGCCCGGCGCAGCTTCTCCGGGTCCTTCCTGTGCTTGCGCTGGAGGGCGGTGAGCTGCGGGGCGAGGGCGGCGCGGGCCCGTTCGCCGCGGGCGGCGGCGCGGGCGAGCGGATGGAGTGCGGCGCGGACCGCGAGGGTGCACAGGACGATGGCGGCGGCCGTGGCCGAGGCGCCGAAGAGCGGGGTGAGCGCCTCGGCGCCGTGCGCCAGCAGCGTGCCGAGCGGACCGAAAACAGACATGGGTGAGCCCTCCACGGGTCTCGTCGTGCCGGATGGAAGCGGCGTGACGGGCCGTGCGGGACGCGGGGCGTGCGGGGCGGGCGCCCTGACCGGATCGCCGCTCCGGCCGCGTCCGGTGGCCCGTGGTACGGGGCCGGGCGGTGCGGTCGGAACGGTTCCGGAACGTCCGGGCGCGGGGATCGAAGCCGTGCGCTCACGGAGCGGTTCCGGAAAGCGGGTGCGCGCCGGAGGGCGTACGCGCGGGTCCTCCACCCGGTACGGGCGGGTCCCGGCGGCGCGGCGCCGTGGCGGGCTCTTCCGGATACGGGCCGGGCTCCGCGAACGGGCCCGGCGGGCGGCGGGGCGGGCGGTCGCCGGTGCGTCTACGCGGCCGTCGGGAGGGCGCGGCCAGGTGCCCGGGGCCGCGGGCGGCCCGCGGCGTCCGGATCGCGTTGCGGCAGGAAGGCGGTGCGCCGTTCCCGGTCCCGGATCGCGGTACGGACCCGGCCCGGCGGCATCGGCCGGGCGCACCCGGCGAGGACCCCGAGGAGGAACGCCCGGCACAGCAGCAGGATGGCGCCGGTGGTCGCGGCCGCGGTGAGCGCCGTGGCCAGTCCGCTCTGGGCCAGCAGCAGCCCGACGACGAGGAGGGTCAGCGCGGAGGTGCGGAGCCGCCAGATCTCGGCGATACGGGCCACCGGGCGCCTCCTCACGGCCGTCGGTCACCGCACCGGAGCCCGGCGCGGCCCGCGCCACGGCGGCGCGGGAGCTGTCGTCGCGCCCAGGGTAACCACGGTGCGGGCCGTTCGGGTGACGGGCGGCGGGGCTGTGGCACGGACCACGCCGGGGAACGGGCCGGTCACCCCGCGACCCGGGCCCGGCACGCGGGACGCGGTCCGCTCCCCTTCACCCGGTCATCCGGCCCCTCATCCGGCCTTCGCCGCCGTCGCCTCCCCCGCGTCGGGCCGCTCCCCCGCCCTCGGGAACTCGTCGTCCAGCGCCAGCACCTCGGTGTCCGGGCGGGGGTCGTGCGCGCGCGGACCGAAGCGGGTGACGGTGAGGGCGACCGCGACGTTGAGCGCCAGGGCGAGCAGGCCCGCGTTGACGCCCCAGAGCGGGTCGTTGCCGCTGAAGACCGCCCCGCAGACGAGAGCGATCCCGGCCACCGCGCCGGAGACCGCCGCCTGCCAGGTCAGCCGCCGCCATACCAGCCCCAGCAGCAGCATCGGCACCAGTTGGGCCATGCCCTCGTACGAGATGAGGGAGAGGCGGACGAGGGTCTGCGGGGCGAAGTAGGTCAGGAGCAGCGCGAGGGTGCCGGCGGCGACCACGACCAGCTGCGACCAGCGTTTCTGGCGCTGCCCGGCCGGGCCGTCGAGCGGCGGCTCCGCGCCCGTACCCGCCCCGCCGCCGGACCGCGCGCCGAAGACGCTGCGGCCCCACATCGTGCCGATGACCAGCATGAACACTGCCATCGGGACGATCGAGGAGAGCGCCGCGGCCACCCCGATCACGCCGACCGCCCAGGCCGGCAGGGAGTCCGTGACGAGCTTGAAGAGCGCCAGGTCGGACGCGGCGCCGGTCAGCCCCGGCACCACGAACAGCGCCGCCATGCCGAGCGCCACCGGCACGAACAGCAGCACGTTGTACGCGGGCAGGTAGACGGCGTTGCGGCGCAGGGTGTCGGCGCTGCGGGCGCCGAGGTAGCCGGCGACGGTGGTCGGGAAGATCACCACGGTCAGCGAGTTGACGACGGTGGTGGAGAGGAACCAGCCCTGGCCGAGCCCGCCCGACTCGTGCCCGGGGAACGTCAGCCACTGCGGCTTCTCCGCGACCACCCGGTGGACGAAGTCGCCGTACCCGTCGAAGTAGTGCAGCGGCACGTAGACGACGAGGAAGCCGAGGGTGGCGATGACCAGGACGTCCTTGAGGACGGAGACCCAGGCGCTGCCGCGCAGTCCGCTGACCACGACGAAGGTGGTGGTCAGCGCGAAGCCCAGGAAGTAGGCCCAGTTGAGGCTGATCGCGCCGTAGGAGATCGTCGAGACGACGACGCCCATGCCGGTGATCTGGAGCTGGATGTACGGCAGCAGGCAGACGGTGGCGAAGAGGGCGACGGCGGTGCCCAGCCAGGGGCGGCCGTAGCGGTGGGCGACGATGTCGGTGATGCCGACCAGTCCGTGGCGGCGCGCGTACGCCCAGAGCATCGGGCCGACGACGTAGCCGAGGGCGTAGCCGCAGGACATGTAGGCGATGACGTAGAGGACGGGGGCGCCGAAGCGGTAGCCCCAGCCGGCGGCGCCGAGATAGCTGAAGCTGGTGTAGCTCTCACCGGCCATCAGCACCCAGATGAAGACGGTGCCCAGACTGCGGCCGCCGACCGACCACTCGGCGAGCCCGCGCTCACGGCGTCCGCCGCGCCGGGCGCGCACCGCCAGCAGGCCCAGCACCAGGGTCAACGCCATGAAGGCGCCGAAGACGGAGGTGGCGACGGTGGCCTTCATCGGTGCCCCCGCCGCAGGTCACCGCGGCGCGCCAGCCACACCGCACCCGGTGTCGCGACGGTCGCCAGCAGCATCCAGAAGAAGAGGAACGGCAGCCCGAACACCGTCGGCGTGACCCGGTTGACCAGCGGCAACGCGGCGAGGAAGAGGACGTAGGGCAGCAGCAGCCACAGCAGCGCCGGGCGCTTGCGGGAGCCCGGGGGCACGCCGCCGGGTGTCTGATTTCGCACGGGGCGAGAGCTTAGGCGCTCCTCCGCCCCCCGGCGGCATGCCCGTCGCCCCCGGCGGCAGGCCCGTCAGCGCGGCTCGGTGGCGCGCAGCACCGCCCAGACGATCAGCCGGTACGTGGAGGTGAACTCCGGCGTACAGGTCGTCAGGGTGAGGTACGCGCCCGGGGCGGTGAAGCCGTACGCGGGGTGGACGGTGCTGCGCGGCACGGGTGCGAGGACCCCGGTGTCACCGGGCAGGGTGCGGGGCAGCACGGCGCGGACGGTGTACGTGTGGACGGCGTCGGCGGTGTCGATACGGACGGTGTCGCCGGGCCGCACCCGGTCGAGGTGGCGGAACGGCTCACCGTGGGTGTTGCGGTGCCCGGCGAGCGCGGTGTTCCCGGCGGAGCCGGGCTGCGCGGTGCCCCGGTAGTGCCCGACGTACCCCTTGTCGAGGACGGCGGCGCGCCCGGTGCCCTCGGCTACCGGGACGGCCAGCCGGAGCCGGGGGATGCGCAGCACCGCGTACCCGGCGTCCGGACGGGGCGGCGGCGCGGGCCGGGCGGCCGGGGCACGGGGCGCGGCGGCCGTCGGCGGCGGGCCGGTGGCCGGGGCAGGGCCGGTCGCCGGCGCAGCACCGATCGCCCCGGTGGGCGGGCGCTCCGGGTGGGCCCACCGGCGTTCCAGCTGCCCGACGCGGTCCCGCGCGGCGTCCTGCGCCTGCCGGTTGGTCCACCACAGCTGATGGGCGACGAGCAGTAACAGCACCACCCCGCAGCTGACCAGCGCCTCGGCGCACACCCGCACCGCCCGTACCGGTGCCCGCCGTCCGCGCACCGCGACCGCCCGCTCCCAGGAGCCCTGCACGCGGGCACGGTAGACGGTGCGGGCGGAGGTCACCAGGGGTGTGGGCGGGACGCCCGCGTCCGTACGGCCTTGGGACTGACGCAACGTCAGCCGCGGGCCGCGCGCCCCGGCCCCGTACGGGCGCGGGCCGCCCTCACCCCCCGAACGCCCGCGACACCGTGTAGATGCACAGTCCGGCCAGCGCGCCCACCACGGTGCCGTTGATCCGGATGAACTGCAGGTCGCGGCCGATATGGGCCTCGATCTTGCGGGAGGTCTGTTCGGCGTCCCAGGAGGCGACGGTGTCGGTGATGAGGGCGGTGATCTCGTGCTGATACGTCGTCACGACGTAGACGGCGGCGCCCTCCAGCCAGCCGTCGACCTTGCCCTGGAGGCGTCCGTCCCGGGCGAGGCGCTGCCCGAGGGAGAGGAGGGCGGCGCGGGCCCGTTGCCGCAGTTCGCTGTTCTCGTCCTCCGCCGCCGCCACGATCATCGTGCGCACCGCGGTCCAGGCGGACGTGATGAGGTCCTGCACCTCGCCGCGGGCCAGCACCTCGGACTTGAGGCGTTCGACGCGGGCCCGGGTGTCCGGATCGTGCTGGAGATCGGCGGCGAAGTCGGTGAGGAAGCGGTCCAGGGCGCCGCGCGCCGGGTGCTCGGGCATGTCCCGCATCTCGGTGACGAAGCGCAGCAGTTCCTTGTAGACCCGGTCGCCCACCTTCCGGTCGACGAACCGCGGGGTCCAGCCGGGCGCGCCGCCGGAGACCGCGCTCATCACCGAGTCGCCGTGGGTGACCAGCCAGTCGTGGGCGCGGGCGCACACCAGGTCCACCACCCGCCGGTGGCCGCCGTCCGTGACGATCTTGCCGAGCAGGGTGCCGAGTCCGGGCGCGATCTCCTGCGCGTCGGCCCGCCGGGTGATCGCCTCCCCCACGACCGCCTGGACGTCGCTGTCGCGCAGCACGGTCAGCGCACCGCGCAGCGCGGTGGACAGTTCGGCGGTGACCCGGTCGGCGTTACGGGGCTCCGCCAGCCAGCCGCCGAGGCGGCGGCCGATGCCGACGGAGCGCAGCCGGCGGCGCACCACCTCGTCGGAGAGGAAGTTCTCCCCGACGAACTCGCCGAGGCTCTGCCCCAGTTGGTCCTTCTTGGTGGGGATGATGGCGGTGTGCGGGATGGGCAGTCCCATGGGCCGTTTGAACAGCGCGGTCACCGCGAACCAGTCGGCCAGCGCACCCACCATGCCCGCCTCGGCGGCCGCGGCGACGTATCCGGCCCAGCCTCCGGCGCCCACCGTCCCGGCCCATTTCGCCAGGGCGTAGAGCACCGCGACGCCCAGCAGCAGGCCGGTGGCGAGCGTCTTCATCCGCCGTACGGCCCGGCGTCTTTCCTGGTCGGCGGCGGTTCCCGGGCCGGTTCCGGCCGGCTGGGCCGCGTGCGGCGCCGAGGTCGTCTGCGTACGTTCCATCCACTCCACCCGTTCCCGGATCCCGCGGTGCGGCGCACCGCGGGCCGGCCGCGCCGCCACCGTGCCCCGGCGGCGGCCGGCCGTCTGCGTCAACTGTGACCCACCCGGTATCCGCCCGGGGAACGCGCCGCGGTTCCCGCGCGTCCCTCCCAGGAGGGGCGCGCGAAGGGCGCCGGGCGCCCCCCGTGTCCGCCGTGGGATCATGGCGGGACCGATCGGACCGCAACGGTGCCGCTGATCGCCGGATGCCCAGGTCCGCCGCCTTCCGCACGGCGAAGGCGGCGCAGCCGACGCGCCCGGCAGCCCCTGCCCGCCCGGAGCCTGCGGCTCCGCCGTCCCAGGAGATCCGCCCCGCATGAAGAAAAGTGTGGGCTACGCCCTGCTCGCCGGTCTGGCGGCCGTGGTGGTGCTCGTCTCGACCGCCATCTTCGTCGGCTTCGGCGGCGCCGGCGGGTCCTGGGGCACCGCCACCCACCAGCCCCGCAACCCGGCGGCGCCCGCCGTCTCCGGCCAGTGGGTCGGTACGTGGTCGGCGTCGGCGGCGGCGGCGGAGCCGGGCACCCTGGACGGCTACGCGGGCATGTCGATCCGGAACGTCGTGCACACCAGCGTCGGCGGCTCCCGCGCCCGCATCCAGCTGTCGAACCTCTACGGCACCCGCCCGCTGCCGGTCAGCCACGCCTCCCTGGCGCTGGCCGCGGCGCCCAGCGACCCGACGGCCGCGGCGGGCACGATGCGCCGCCTCGCCTTCGGCGGGCGCCCGGCGGTGACCATACCGGCGGGCGGCGCGGTCACCAGCGACCCGGTCCGGCTGTCCGTCCCGCAGGACGCGGACCTGCTGGTCACCACGTACTCCCCGTCGCCGTCCGGCCCCGCCACGTACCACCCCTACGCCCGGCAGACGTCGTACCTGGCGCGCGGGGACCGTACGGAGGACACGACGGGCGCCGCGTACACCGAGCAGAGCCCGTACTGGCGTTATCTGACCGGCGTGGACGTGTGGAGCAACGAGGCGCACGGCGCGGTGGTGGTGATCGGCGACTCGATCACCGACGGCATCACCTCCACCGCGGGCGCCAACCACCGCTGGACGGACTTCCTCGCCACCCGCCTGCGCACCGAACCGGGCGCCCCCCGCTACGGCGTCCTCAACCAGGGCATCAGCGGCAACCGCCTGCTCGTCGACGGCTCCCGCTTCTCCCCCAACAACGGCCCCAGCATGCTGTCCCGCTTCGACCGCGACGCGCTCTCCCGCAGCGGCGTGAAGGCGGTCGTGGTGGAGACCGGCATCAACGACCTGCTCAAGACGCCGCGCCAGTACGACCCGCGGAAGATCATCGCCGGGATGCGGCAGATCGTCCGCGACGCCCACGCCCGCGGTCTGCGGGTGACGGGCGCGACCCTCACCCCGTTCAGCGGCCACCGCGGCTACAACGCCAAGCTCGAAGCGGTCCGCAGCCAGGTCAACGCGACCATCCGCTCCGGCTCCGTCTTCGACGAGGTCGTCGACTTCGACAAGGCCCTCCGCGACCCCTGGTCCCCCGAACGCCTCCGCCCCGCCTACGACTCCGGCGACCACCTCCACCCCAGCGACGAGGGCTTCCGCGCCATGGCCGACGCGGTCAATCTGGACCATCTGCGACGGGCCGCGCCGGCTTCTCTGTGAGGGGGCGGGCGGGCTGGGGCCTTGACGGGCCTCTTTACCCGACAACGCGAATAAAGGCGGGATGGCGTGGACCCTGGGCCCCCGCGCGCCCTACCGTCCTCCTCGTCGGCGGGGAACGGCCCTGCCGACGAGGAGGGGAACCATGGCACGTGCGGAACTGACTCGCCTTACCGGAAACGTCGGCGGGCCCAACTGCGACGACGACGATTGCCCGAACGTCTACCGGGCGAAGAACGGAGCGTTCATCATCCAAGGACCCGTTTCCACCGCCTTCACCCCGCCCACGGGCGAGGGTCTGGTGGAGATCCCCGAGCCCGTCCTGAAGGAGGCCGTCCGTGCTCTTGGATGGTGAGGACTGGCGTCGGTTCTTCGACGCCTTCACGCGGGAGGCATGGCGGTTCGAGGCGCAGCCCACGTACACCATGCCCAATGAGCAGGAAAACTTCGCCCGCTTCCTGCGGGGCGAGGAGAAGCCCGTCGGCCACAATGCCCGCTGGCACGAGCGGGTGCGCGGCTATGTCGCCGACGGCAGGTACATCGGGCGGGTCCGCATCGTGTGGCAGCCGCTCACCGACTACCAGCGGTATCAATTCTCCTGGAGCATTCCCGGAAACATCGCAGCGGGCGAGGACATCCGCATTCTGGACGTGACGCGGGAGAATTATGGCCTGCCGCTCTCCGGACGCGACTGGTGGATGTTCGACACCTCCCGTATTGCCCATCTGAATTACCGCCCCGACGGCACCCAGATAAACCGCGAAACCTACGAGGGAGACCTTTCCTCATACCTGGAGCAGAAGCGCATCGCCCTGGAACACGCGGTGCCCTTCGAGGAGTACGTGAAGGGCCTTGACCTTCGACCCTGATCAGCTGGGCCGGTCGAAGGCCGACCTGGCAGAAACACTCCGCACCCTGCGCAAGCGAGCCGGACGCACTCAGGTCTGGCTCGCTCGGCGCTGCAATATGTCGCAGACCAAGCTCAGCAACATCGAGACCGGCCGGATCACGCCGGGCCTCGTCGATGTCGAGTTGATTCTCCGGGCCCTTGACGCACCGCCGGAATTCGTGGCGGAAGTGGCTTCGCTGGCACGGCTCGCCCACACGGAGTGGCAGGGCAAGCGCGCGTCATGGCGCCGGGGCCTGGAGAAACGCCAGGCGGAGCTGGCCGGTCTGGAGGCCGAGGCGACGACGCTCCGCTATTTCCTCCCCGCGATGGTGACGGGGCTCCTGGCCACGCCCGAGTACATCAAGGCCAGCCTCGGGCATTCCCCGGTGGACATCTCGGCAACGGTGACCAGGAAACTGGAGCGGCAGGCGGTCCTCCACGACGGCACGAAGCACTTCACGTTCCTTTTGACCGAACAGGCGGTGCGGTGGGCCCTGGTGCCCCCTGCCGTGCTGGCCGTACAGATCGACCGCCTGATCGCGGTGTCCCGCCTCCCTCATGTACGTATCGGCGTCATCCCGCTGGGGACAGGGATCGGGCGTGGCCCGCTGAACACCTTCACGGTGTACGACCGCCGGTTGGCGACGGTCGAGACATTCACCGGACGCATCGCGTTCCAGGACCCCAGGGATATCTCCGAGCACCTGGAGGTTTTCTCCCTGTACGAGGCCCACGCACTGTTCGGCGACGAGGCCAGGTCCGTACTCGGAGAATGGGCGCGCACCTGCCACCCATGATTGGTGGGGCCGCGCAGAATCGCTTCGCCATATCGCCCGAATTCTTCTATCCGGCTACGCGAATAATACTGGATTCCCCGGACTGCCATCCCGATGATGAATTCACGGCGACAAACGCCGCGACCTCGACAACAGGGAGGCACCCCATGTCCGCGTCCGACCTTTACGCACTTCCCCTGGACGGCATCGCGTTCCGGAAAGCCTGCGGCGGCAACACCCATCCCGACGGTGAGGCCTGCGCGACGCTCGCGGAGATCGGGCCCGGTGTGTGGGCGCTGGGGGACAGCAAGCGGCCCGGGGCGGAGCCGTTGCGGTTCACCGGTGCCGAGTTGGCGGCGGCGGGCATCGACCCGGCCCGTTTCACCGTTCCGGCCTGACCGGCCGCTCCCCGGCTGCCCCGCCTCCACGGGACGGGGCAGCCGCCGATTCCCTTGACAGGAACCTCCGTTGCACTTCCACGCCTACGCATGGACCGGCCCCAAGCAGCGTTTCGACGAGGAGGCGTTGCGGCGGCCGCCGTTTCCCGAGCCACCGCCGGCGGACGGCAGGCCGGAGCTGGTCCGCCGGTACCGGGAGGTGGCGGCGGAGTTCCCCGTCGTGGATCTGCCGCCGCTGGAGACGGCGCGGTGGCTGATCAAGCCGGGGGCGCTGGTACGCGGCACCTGGGACGGGCCGGCGGAGGCGGCGGACTGGCTCGGGGAGCGGCTGACCGCGTACGGGCCCCGGTTCGCGTCGGCGGCGGACCGGGCGCCCGCGCGGGCGGCGGCGCTGGCCCGCCGCGCCGCCGAACGGCTGGCGCGGGGCGGCGACGTCGCCCACGGCTTCTACCTGGAACGTCCGGCGTTCCTCTCCCTGGCGCTGGTGTGCTGCTCACCGAACCGCGCACTGCCGGAGCTGAGCTGCCCGGTGGGGCGGGAGCGGGCCGCCGGGCCAGGAGCTGACCGTTGAGGCAGCGGCCCGGCTGCCCACCCCCTCGCGGACGTCCCCCGGCCACCGGCCGCCCCCGGCGGCCGGGCAACCGCCCCCGAAATCCCCTCGCCCCACGACCGCACTCCCGCGAAACTCGCCCCATGACCTCAGAGTTCGCCGTGCGCCCGGCCCGCCCCTCCGATGCCCGCTCGCTGGCCGTACTGCGCTGGAGGTTCAAGCGGGAGGACCACGCGGGGCGACCGCCGGAGCCGGACCGTCCCGTGGAGGAGGCCGAGCGGTGGGTCCGGGACCGGCTCGGCGACGGCCGCTGGCTGGCCTGGGTCGCGGAGAGCGGCGGGGAGGTCTGCGGCCATGTCTTCCTCTGCCCGGTGGAGCGGATGCCGGAGCCGTACGAGGACAACGCGCCGATCGGGTACGTGACGAACTTCTACGTCACCCCGGCGCAGCGGAACAGGGGGACCGGCGCGGCCCTCCTGGAGGCGTTGAAGGCGCACTGCCGCGCCGCCGGTTTCGAGACGTTGATCGTCTGGCCGTCCGAGCGCAGTGATCCGCTCTACCGGCGTTCCGGTTTCCTGCCTTCGGAGGAGTTGCGGGAGCTGTCCCTCGGCTCCTGAAGGCTTCCGCTTCCGGCCCCCGGCCGATCGGTACCGCACGCCCCGGGCCCCTTCCGCCCCCCGGTCGGCGCCCTGGGGGCGGCGGGCACCTCCGTGCCACGCCCCGTCTCCGTACGGGCCCCGGAGGTGTCTCCCCCTCAGCCCCCCACCGCGTGCTCGCTGAACCGGCCGCAGGAGCGGAACCCGAGGCGGCGGTAGACGGGTTCGCCGTCGGTGGATGCCTGGAGGACGGCGCGGTGGTGGCCGCGTTGCCGGGCGGTGTGGAGGGCGGCGAGGGTGAGGGCGCCGCCGTAGCCGCGTCGGCGGTGGGCGGTCAGGGTGCTGATGTTGTAGATCCCGGCGACGTCGGCGTGGCAGAAGACCTCGGCGGAGCTGACGGGGTGGCCGTCCACGTAGCCGACCAGGTACGCGGCGGCGCAGTCGGCGGCGAGTGCCTGCGGGGCGGCGCGGTCGAAGAAGCGGCGGACGGTGGCGGCGGGCGGGGTCCAGTTCGCGGCGAGGACGGTGGCGTGGTCGGCCAGTTCGCCGGGGGTGGTCACCTGCCGGATGTCCAGCTCCGGTACGGCGGACGGCTGCGGGATCGCGCCCGGTCGCGGTGGGCCGGACAGCCCTGGGATCTCGTCCAGCTCGGCCCACATCGCCGTCTCATATTCCGTGGCCGGCGCCCCGGCGTCCGTCAGCCGTGCGCTCAGGTCCGGCGGTGTCGAGGCGGGCCCCACCCACCAGGAGAAGGGGCGGCCGGTGGCGGCCAGCGCCCGGCGGGTCGCGGCGATGCGGGCCGGGGCGTCCTCGGGGGTGAAGCGGGCGGCGGCGACGATGTTGAAGGTGTCGTCGTCCAGTCCGCTGTCGGCGATGAGCAGGTCCCCGGTCTCGGTGACGGTCGCGCCGGCCATGCTCCGGTGCAGGTGGCAGGCGTGCTCGGCCACGTTCCGCTCCATCCGAGCCAGCACGTCGGCCTCTTCGGAACGGGGAGGGGAGCCGGGAGAACCGGCAGACCCAGGGGTACGGGGGCCCTGCGGGAGGTGCGACGACGTCATGGCGTCCGATCCCAGCACAGCGGCGCGGGAACCGCACGGCATTTGTCCGGCCGTCGCCGGGTCGGGCCGGAAGCATCGCCACCGCGCCGCCACACAGAGGACGGGCCGTACCCACCGCTCCCGGCGAGTACGGCCCGCTGCACTCTCTTTCACGACGAGGCGCGCGTGCCCTGCGTCGCCCTACGTGTTGCCGCCCTGGTTGAGCCAGGCGCGGACGGATCCGCCGCCGTAGACGACGGTGTAGTCGGCCTTGCCGTCGCCGCTGATGTCGCGGAACGCCACCTTGTCACCGGGGTAGCCGGTCTCGTTGACGAAGTACCGGCGCTCGGTGAAGCCGCCGTGGCCGCGACCGCCGTTGTTGAGGTAGGCGTGCACGGCTCCCCGCTTGCCGACCATGAGGTAGTCGGCCTTGCCGTCGCCGTTGACGTCCGCCAGCCGCAGTCTGCTCCGGGAGCCGTAGAAGACACCCGGGGCCCAGTTGCGGTGTTCCTTCCAGTGCCAGCTCCAACTTCCCTTCTTCCCCGGGAGGTTGTAGTAGGCGTGGACGGAACCGTTCTCGCCGACCCTGAGGTAGTCATCACGGCCGTCACCGTTGACGTCGGCGAACCGGATGGACTCCGGCGGGACACCGCGGAAGAACGGGACATCCGACCAGCTCCAGCCGAGTTCGCCGTCCTTCAGGCCCAAGTTCCGGTAGAAGCGCGCGTTGCCGGTGCTCATCGAAGGGGGACTGACGATGTCGACGCGCCCGTCCCCATCGACATCGGCAAGGCGGAATTCACGGCTGAGCCCACGGAAGGAAATTCGGGAGGTCACCTCTTTCCAGCGCGGTTTTCCGGGCTTTCCCTCGCGGTTCAGGGCGATGCGTATCTGGCCGCTCTCGCCGACGCGTACGTAGTCGTCGCGGCCGTCCCCGTCGAAGTCGGCGAGGTCGGTTTTGCCCGAGGGGGAGGCCATCCCGGGGGCGACGGTGCCCAGCGCGCGCCAGCCCGGTCCGGCTTTGCTGCCGTCCGTGTTGCATCCGGCGTCCGGCTTCTGCGGAGCGGGCTTCTCGATCCACCCCTTGTCCGCGGCTTCCTTGATTCCCCTGGCGAAGTCGTAGCCGAGTTTCGCGTAGCCGGCGTCGTTGGGGTGGGCGTCGTTCTCCAGGCCGTCGCTGACCTTGACGTCACTGGTGTCGGTCAGCACCACATGTTTACCCTGCGCGCGGAGTTCGGAGACGACACCGGGCAGCTTGGCGTTGAACGCGTCGATGCGGGGCTGCATACCGGGCTTCGCGGTCGGAAGGACCTTCGCGACCACGACCACCGCCTTCGGCGATTCGTTCAGCACCATGCTGATCAAATCCTTCATCCGCAAATGCGCCGTCGACAGATCATGGCGCTGGTTGAAGTCATTGGTCCCGGCGTGCAGCGTGATCACATTCGGCTGATACCGAGGCACGGAACACTTGGCGTAATCCGCGATCTGATCGATGCGCTTGCCCGGATGCCCCTCGTTGTCCCGGTCGGACATGGTGCCGTTGCGCACGTTGCCGACGAAGTCGACGTTTCCCTTGCCGGCTTCTTTTTCGAGGGCGTCGTGCAACTCGTCGCGGTAGCCGTTGCCGTCGGAGCTCTCCTTGCCGAAGGTGATCGAGTCACCCAGTGGCATCACGCGGCGCCGGAGGTCGTTGTGCTCCCTCCTGTTGACCACCATCCCGGCCTCCTTCTGCAGCCATTCATAGACGCAATCTTTGTCGGGTTTGCAACCTTTCTTGTCGTAGGTCGCGGACATGTAGGCATCGGGCGGGCCTTCCAGCTTGACACGCGAAGCCACACCGGTTATGACCCGCGTATTGCCATCGAAGAAGCCGTTCGGACCGCCGGAGTCTCCCTTGCGGATACGGCCGTCAGTGGTCCGGACCCGGTAGCCGAGACCGCCCTTCGTGTCACGCACCAGGCCGTCGTTGTCGTTGACCTTCGTGTTCACGCCCTTGAGAGTTTTGGACGGGCCACACGTGGCGCATGTTTTCCCCCATCCGAAGGACTGCGCCTTTTCCTTCAGCCGCACCGGCTTGTTCGGCCCCAGCTCGGCGTAGGGAACTCCCCTGGTGTTCAGCCTGGAACCGCGCGACACATCCGCGGTGAGCACCGCGAGATCACCTCGGCTGTCCTTGCGGATGACGCGATGCCGGTCGCCCACGCCACGCTTCTTGTCGCCCACCAACACGAAAGTGTTCTCAGGGTCGACATGATCGAAGCAGTGTTCTGCTGTCAGAATTTTATTGCTGCTCGTGACAGTCCCTGAGCAGATGAACCGCTCCAGCGTATCGCCGTCGGAATCGGCCCAGATCTGTGCCATATCGGTGCGGTCTCCCGGGCTGGGCTCGGTCTCCCAGCCGTCCTCGATGGCATTGGCCGGGGTCGCCGTGCCCAGCCACACTCCTGCACCCAGGACGCAGGTCATGACGGACGCCAGGAGCCCCCGCGGTGCCCGGCGTCTCATTTCACGCATCCTCTTCACTTCTTCACCTTCGCTCTCGGAAGTTCAGGGCTGGAGAGAACCTGCTCGCGTCTCAAGAACCAAGGCCCCGCAATCGGGGCGTGGAAGCATCTTCATACGCCCCTGTTCCAGGGATCCGCTTATGAGAGTGCTTGTGGTTCTCAACTTCCAACAGCATCAAGCACGTTCGAGGCCGCCATTCGGTTCCACGCCGAGGAGTATTCGGCGCGGCGGCGTCCGTGCCGACGCTCTTCCCGCGCGGTGATGGTTCGATCCGGTCCATGAGGCCGAGGAGAAGATGAGCGGGTGCGGGAGACATCCTTGGAGTCACGCACCGGGAGGACGGAGCCCAGGCTGGTGGCGGCCTCCGGGTTGTCCGCTTCAGGTCCGGCCGGGAGCGGACAGGTGTACGGCGGCGGTCCGCCGGACCGGCACCCCGCGCGCCGCGTGCGCGCGCAAGAGGAACGTCAGCGTGCCGCAAGCCCCCACCGCGAAGCTGGGGGTGAACCACCCGTGCACGAGCTAGGAGCACGCACTCCCATGAAGAAGATCAAGGCAGCCGTCGTCGCGGCTGCCGTTCTGGCGGGGATCGCGGTCACCGCGGCGCCCGCCAACGCCGTGAGCCACTGCAAGCGCGCCGGCGCGACGTACGTCTGCGAGTACGGCGTCACCACCTACAAGTACCCCGACGGCACCAAGCAGGAGTTCCTCGTCGGCGCCGACAGCGCGGTGTGGACCCGCTGGAACAACACCAAGGGCAAGTGGACCGGCTGGGTCTCCACGGGCGGCAACGCCGTCGGGCGGATCGAGGTCGGCCACCGCTGGGGTGGCACTGACCGCTGGGCCTTCGACATCGTCGCCCTCCACCCCGACGGTGCGTACCGGGTCAACATCCGCAACCACGAGGGCCAGTGGACGGGCTGGATTCCCGTGCCCGACCCGACCTGATCCGGCCTGAATCGGGCTGCCCCGGCCTCCCCGGCGTGGCTGACCTGGGAAAGCCCCGCCCGCCTCTCGACCGGAGGCGGGCGGGGCTTTCCGTCGTACGCGGTCCGGTTCAGGCGTGGAACGCGTCCGCCTTGACGCCTTCGACGAAGGACGCGAAGGCGGTGGCGGGGACGGTCAGGCGCGGGCCGTCCGGGTCCTTGGAGTCGCGGACGGGGACGACGCCGTGTGAGGCGACGAGGACGGCGGTCACCTCGACGCAGGCGCCGCCGTTGTCACTGTGGGTGGATTTGAACCAGCGGTCGGCGGAGATCTCGATGCACTGGCCGCCGTTGTTGCTGTACGAGGACTTGAACCAGCGCTCGGCGGCCACCTCGACGCACTGGCCACCGTTTTCGCTGTACGAGGACTTGAACCATTGCAGGGGCTCGGTCATCACGGCACTCCCTTTCGCAGCCTTGTCGGCACGCTCCTGGATCGGTCCGAGGGTAGAAGCGCGACGGCGGCGCCCGCGAGAGGGCATACGAAAGCCCCGCCTGCCTCCGGTCGAGAGGTGGACGGGGCTTTTCGCCGTACGTCGGCCTGACTCAGGCGCGGAACTCTTCCGCCTTGACGCCCGCGACGAAGGACGCGAAGGCGGTGGCGGGCACGCTCAGCGCCGGGCCCTGCGGGTCCTTGGAGTCACGGACGGGGACGATGCCGCGCGAGGCGGCGAGGTCAGCGGCGATCTCGATGCAGGCGCCGCCGTTCTCGCTGTACGAGGACTTGAACCAACGGAGAGATTCGGTCGTCATGGGGAGCCCTTTCGCAACTGCTGGATCATGGCCACAGATTCCGCTTGGGAGAGCGCTTCGGCCTGTAGTTGATGGTAGGCCGTCAGCAGAGGCAGTACGAATGTGATGTCCCGCTCAAGATGGCCCTGGTGGGCTGACTCTGCGTACGACACGAGGGAGCGGTCGGGCAGAGTCAGCAGGTAGAGCGGCAGGCTCAGCGGCCGTCGGGCTCCCATGGCGAACGGCGCAACTTGAAGAACCGTGTTCGGCAGCTTGGCAAACTCAACCAGCCGCTCCAACTGAGCGTTCATGACGTCTCGCCTGCCGACAGGCCGACGGAGACAACTCTCATCGAGCATCACGAAGACCAGCGGCGCGGGCGTCCGGGCAAGAGTCTCCTGCCTCTCCTCGATGACCGCGATTCGTTCCTCTGCCTGCTCCTCGGTGATCGCTCCACGCTTCACCACGCTCTCCAGCAGCGCCGATGCGTACTCCGGCGTCTGTACCAGCCCCGGTATCACCCCGACCTCGTACAACCGGATCTCCGCCGCCTGCGCCTCATGGGCGACAAACTGCGGGAAGCCCTCCAGCAGGCCGGAGTTCTGGAGTTTGCGCCACGCGCGTTCGAATTCTTCCCCGGTGCCCAGCGCTACGTCCGCCCGCCGGGCGAGTGGAAGAGTTGGGCGTTTGCGGCCAGTTTCCACGGCCGAGATATGGGTGCCGGAATACCCCATCCGCTCGGCCAACTCCTCCTGCGTCCAGCCGCGTTCCTCACGTAACGTGCGCAAACGCGCCCCGAACGCGGCCTCCGGCGACTTGTCCGGGTCCAACTCCTTGCGATTCACGGCATGATCACCAACTTTTCCTCCCCCTGACACACGTTGAACGGTGCTCCCAACGTAAGCCAGCCTGAACCTCCCTGGTAGCGGAATGACTACGGAGAGGCACTAACGTGTCCGTCGAACGCAGGTCCGGAAAACGCGATCAGACTCCCTACCGCCCGCAGCGCGGCGAACTCGTCGCCGACGCCGAGCGCCGCTGTCTCGCCTTCGCCAAGAGCGAGTTGTGCGGGGCGTGGTCGCTGCGGTCGCTGACCGGCGGCGAGGAGTGGGTGGTGGACGCGGCGCACCTTCGCCGCCCGTCCCGCGCGGAGCGGCTGATCGCGGGGATCACGCTGGTCAACGCGCGCAGCCGGGGAGAGATCCTGTGACCGGCTACCTCGCCGAAGTCCGCCTCCAGCGGCGGCAGACGCACTCGGACGCCGACGCCACGCACACGGTCGGCGCGCTGTGGACCGTCTCGCCCGTCCTCGCCGTCCGGTGGCTGCGCGGGCAGGCGCTCCACCTCGCGGAACGGGTCGCGCCCGCTCCGGCGCGGTCGCCCCGGGCGTGGGCGTGGGCGATGCGGGGACCGGTGGCCGTCGGCGTACCGGATCGTGTCCGGCAGGTGCGGGCGTGGGCGCAGGACGCGGCGGAGGAACGGGCGGCGCGCGAGCACATCAAGCGCGGGCACGCCCTCTTCGTCACCCTCCCGGACGCCGAGCGCGTCCACACGCTGAGCATCTGGCCAGGTCAGACGCCGGGCGATGGCGGACAGCCGCCGCCGGAGCCGTTCCGGCACCGCATCGGCGGACTCACCCACCCGCTCTACGTCCTCGCCGAAGACCCCTGGAGGCAGCCGTGAACGCTCACCCCTCAGCCGGGGACGACTCCCCCGCCGCGCCACGCGCCGGCACCGTGGGCGAGGACGTCCTCCGCGTCCACGAACTCACCGGCACCGACGACCCCCGCCCGAAATGCGGCGCCGGGGCGGGCGAACCGGTCGATGAATGGCTCCGCGCGATCAACTGCCCGAACTGCCGGTAACCGTCTCATACGGTAACGATTTCACAACCCCGGCTGCCCCTTGGCGGGCTCCGCATCCCCCTCACCGCGGCGCCCGACGGCATGGACCGGCCCGGCGCGGCGCCGCAACTTACCGCACTATGGGGCGATTTGAACCTAACGCCGCGATGGTGTGGTCCGTCAGTAATTACGGCCTCTCAAGACGCAGGCGGACAATGCGAGTTGAAGCGGGTCGCCATTCCCGGGAGCGCTAACGGCCTTTACAAGTCCTTCACTTACCTCGGGTAGCAATTACCGCATTCCCGCACTCCGGTCCACGAGATCACTTCTGGATCATGCGGCATAAGATCCTCGGCGGAAGGCCGCCCCAGAGAAAGCGGGGGTGGCCTCTTCGCTGTGCGCCCTGTCGCGCACGCACCAAAGATCACAGGAAGAAGACCGCATGAGGTTCAGGAATATGGCCACCAAGACCGCGCTGGGTATCAGCGCGGCGGCCGTCGTCGCCCTCGCGATCCCCGGTTCCGCGCAGGCGACACCGACCGCTCAGACGGCCGCAGGACTTTCCTGCAAGACCAGCGCAGGAAAGACCGGCGGGTGGGGCGAGTGCACCGGCAAGGGCAAGTGGCGGGCACGGGCCGACTGCGTGACCGAGCCCGATGACTATTCCGACTGGATGGTGCAGAGCGGCGGCAAGCACCGTATGTACGTCGGCTGCACCTTCAAGATCCGCGCCGTCTACATCCAGCAGTAATTCACCGGACCGAGAGAAAAGAAAACCGAAGTGAACAGCAAGATCGTCAAGGGCATGCTGACCGCCGCCACCGGGGCGCTCGCGGTCGTCGCCCTCACCGCGGGCCAGGCCAGCGCCAGCGACACCGCCCCCGGCATCTCCCTTGCGAAGAGCTCCGGCTTCAGCTGCAAGAAGAGCGTCGGCAACACCGGCGGCTGGGCCGAGTGCACCGGCAAGGCCACCTGGCGCATCGAGTCGGACTGCGTGGCGCAGGCCGACCTCCGCAACGGCTGGTACGCGCAGTCCGGCGGCACCACCCGCCGCGGCGCCCCCGAGTGCCGCTTCAGCATCCGCGGCATCACCGTGGAAACGCGCTGACCACCGACCACCAGCGCTGAACACCCTTGGGGCGGCCATGAGGCCGCCCTGAGGCATTTCACGAGGAACGCCTTGAACATTCTGGAATTGGAAAACGTCACCCAAGGCTACGGCTCACGTATCGCCGTGAACGGAATAAGCCTTTCCCTGGGAATCGGCGCATTCGGCCTCCTGGGCCCCAACGGCGCGGGAAAGACCACGCTACTGCGCACCATGGCCACCCGCATATCCCCGAAAAAGGGCACGGTCACGTTCCGGGGAACGCCGCTGCGCGGCCGTAAAGAACTGCGCGCCGCCCGCCGCGACATCGGCTTCCTGCCGCAGTCGTTCGACTACCCCGAGAATTTCAGCGTGTTCGAGTTCGTCTCCTACTGCGCGTGGCTGCGCGAGATGCCGTCGAAGCGGATACCCGAAGCCACCGCACAGGCGCTGGAACGGACCGGACTGACGGAAAAGGCGAAGACGCCCCTGCGGAAACTGTCGGGCGGCATGCTGCGCCGCGCCGGCATCGCCCAGGCGATCGTCGGCGAACCGGCGCTCATCATCTTCGACGAACCCACCACCGGACTCGACCCGCAGCAACGGTCGGACTTCCGGAACCTCGTCCGCGACCTGAGCCGCACATCGAGCGTCGTACTCAGCACCCACCTCGCCGAGGACGCCTCCCTCACCTGCACCGGAATCGGCGTACAGCACCAGGGCGAACTCCTCTTCCGGGGCACGGCAGCCCAACTCGAAAGCCGCGCGAAGCCCGGAGCCGCGGGCGACACGGAGTTCGAACGCGGGTACACCTCTGTGATCGAAGGAGAGAGCTGACCGTGGGCTTCGTCAGAACGGAAATCCGCCGTAGCCCGCTGCTGCGCTGGTCCCCCGCGGCAGCCGCCGTCTACTGGGGAATTCTCTACTTCCTGCTGGATTCCTGGCGCGGTCTGTGGCCGGAGACCAGTTCCGCCGTGACCCAGCCGGTGGTCGTCTTCCTCGTCGCCGGTGCGATGGCCGCGGCCCACCGCGGCTACACGGCGTCCACCTCCGAACGGGACGACGTCTTCACCGCACACGCCCGGCCCGCATGGCACCTCGACCTCACGCGTATCACCGCGCTGCTCGCCGGAACCGTCGGTCTGTACGCCGTATCGGCTCTCGTCCCGCTGGCGGACACCGCACTGTCCGGCCCGCCGGGCAGCCCCGCCCCGGCCATGTGGGCGGCGAGCGCGCTGAGCCTGAGCGCCGTGGTGGCCGTCGCCTACACCGCGGGCCGGCTGATCCCCACCCGTTTCACGGCACTGGCCGCCGCGGTGCTCTGCTACCTGCTGATCTCCCTCCTCCCGCAGTACTCCGCACTCGGCTTCTGGATTCCCTCCGTCTCCGTCGTCGACCAGGAAGTCGGCCTCTCCGCCCTCGCCCTGAAGGCACTGCTCGCGGTGGCCGCGTTCGCCCTCGCCTGCTGTGCCTCCGCCGTCCGCGCGCGGTTTCCGGGGCTGCCCGGACGGAATGCCGGAAACGGTTCGCGGGACGCCGGGAGCGATGCCGGAAACACCGGGAACGGCTTGCCCCGCACAGTGTTCGCCGCCTCCGCCGCGCTTCTCGTCGTCGGCGCATTCGCAGGCAGCGGTATGCCGCTGACGCAGGCGCGGACCCCCGACGACTCCAACGTCGCCTGCGCCGAATCCGGCGCCTCCCGCCTCTGCTTCTGGGCGGACCACGCCACCTATCTCCCCGCGATGAAGAAGAAAATCGAGAAGGTGGAAGCCGTCACCCACGGAATCGCCCCGCAGGGCGTCACCTACGCCGAGAAGGGCATTCGCGGCGAAGGCGCGGGCATCGAGGTCGGCTACGGCGGCACCGCCGTATGGAGCGGTCTGATCGACGAGGCGCTGCCACCGTTCCGGGACTGCGCGGACGAGACCGAACGCCAACTCGAAAAGCGGGTCGCGGCATCCGCCCTGACCAGCGCCTGGGTCGAGGCGAAAGTACGGGGCGGCTCCGTCCGGGACCATTACGTGTACACCGGATTCGACCCGACCAAGCGGGTGGAGAAGGTCCTCAAGCAGCCGGAAGCCGACCAGAAGGCACAGGCGGCACGCTGGGTGAAGACCATTTCCTCCCCGTGCGGAAAAGCGTGAACGGGGTGAGAACGGCGCTCGGCTCCCTCTCCCCCGACCGGAGTTACCTCCTCCTGCGGCTGCGCGCCAAAAGGCTGGGCGGACCGGTCGCGGCACTCGCCCTCAGCGCCGTACTCGGCGGCATATGGGGCGCTTTCCCGCTGGTCATTCCGTCCTTCACCGAGGATTCCGAGAAACACACCACGCTCATCGAACTGCTGCCGCTCCTCACCGGCGCGGCGGTCGCCCTCTCCTGCCGTTCCGACCTGAGCGCATTCGAGAACGCGGCGCCCCGCGAGGAATCCCGCCTCCAGCGGTGGCATCTCCTCCTCGCCACCGTCATCGCCGCACTCGTGCAGTACCTCTCCTACGCCTGCGCCGCCGGCGATCTGGCGCAGACCGGGCTGCGGAATTACCTCGGATTCCTCGGGGTGTCACTCATCGCGGCGACACTCATCGGATTCGACAGATTCTGGGTGGCCCCGCTCGTCCTCGCCTTTCCCGCCTTCTTCCTCGGCAGTACGAGCGGGACCTTCCCCGGCGCCCTGTGGTCCTGGCCCACCCTCCCCGCGACGAACCCCGCCTCCTGGCTCGTCGCCGCCTGCTGGCTGGTGTGCGGCGCCGTCAGCTTTCTCTTCCGCACCGGCCCCCGCCTGTCGCGCCTGCGTATGCGGGTGAACTGACCGGATTTCCTGCCGTAGGGAGAAAAGCATGAGGAAGAAATGCATGCACCGGGTACGGCGCCCTGTCGCCACCTCCTTCGTGGTGGTGCCGGTCCTCGCGCTCACCCTCGGCCGGCAGCGCTGCCCTGGGAGGGCCCGGCAGGAGCGGACCAGGCCGTGCAGTGCGCGGGCCCCGGCTCATGCGACCGTCAGGCCCGCCACCCCCGGCCCCTCTCCCGCGTACAGCCGGGCGATGACGTCCTCGATGTCCGGCTCCCGGATCGACAGGTCCACCAGCGGGTACCGCTCGGCGAGCGCCGCGACCAGCGGCGCGGCGCTCGCCGAGGCGGGGAAGGCCAGCCACTGGCGGGGACCGGCGACCTTGACGGTGCGGGCGCCGGGGACGCCGTCGATCGGCGGGAGTTCGCGGTCCAGGTCGACGACGAGGGTGCGTTCGCCCTCGCCCGCCTCCCGCAGCCCGGCGAGCTGCCCGTCGTAGACGAGCGTGCCGTGGTCGATGACCATCACCCGGCGGCACAGCTGCTCGATGTCGGTGAGGTCGTGGGTGGTCAACAGGACGGTGGTGCCGCGCTCGGCATTGACGTCGCTCAGGAAGGAGCGGACCTTCGCCTTGCTGACGACATCGAGGCCGATCGTCGGTTCGTCGAGATAGAGCACCTCCGGGTCGTGGAGCAGCGCCGCCGCGATGTCGCCGCGCATCCGCTGGCCCAGCGAGAGCTGCCGTACGGGGACGTCCAGCAGCGGCGCGAGGTCGAGCAGTTCCACACAGCGCTCCAGGTTGGCGCGGTAGGTGGCGTCCGGGACGCGGTACATCCGGCGGACCAGTTCGTAGGAGTCCTTCAGCGGCAGGTCCCACCACAAGGTGGTGCGCTGGCCGAAGACGACACCGATCCGGCGGGCCAGGCGCAGGCGTCCGCCCGCGGCGCCGCCCGCGCCGGAGCGGGTGAACGGGTCGATACCGGCGACGCGCAGCCGCCCGGCGCTGGGCATCAGAATGCCCGTCAGCATCTTGATGGTGGTGGACTTCCCGGCGCCGTTCGGGCCGATGTAGCCGACCATCTCGCCGCGGGCGACGGTGAAGTCCAGCCCGGCGACGGCCCGCACCTCCTCGCGGACCCGGCGCAGCCGCCCCGCCTTCCGCCGTACGGAGAAGACCTTCTCCACCCCGGCGACCTCGATCAGCGCCTCTGTCACCACAACTCCCTTTCCTCACAAGCCTGTTGATTCATCTCAGCTGCCGGTGCTGCGGTACGCGGACAGGGCGCGGCGCCAGAACAGCCCGGCGGCCGTGCAGAGCAGTACGGCGACCGCCGGGCCCAGGAAGGCCACCCACTGCGGCAGGCCCAGCGGTTCGGGGCGGCCCAGCAGCCAGAGGGCGGGCATCCAGTTCACGAAGGCCAGCGGGACGATGAAGATCACCCCGCGCACCAGGTCCTGGGCGAAGACCGCCGGCGGGTACTGGAGCATCGTCCGGCCGCCGTAGGTGAAGGAGTTCTGCACCTGCGCGGCGTCCTGCGCCCAGAACTGGAAGGCGGCGCCCGCGACGTAGACCGCCCCGAAGATCGCGGCGCCGGTCAGGACCGTCACCGGCACCATCAACGCCCGGCCCGGCGTCCAGTCCACCTCGACATGGGCGAGCGCCCAGCAGAGCACCAGCAGCGCCTGGCAGATGCCGCCCAGCCGCCGCAGCGCGAACCGGTCGGCCGCCAGCTGCGCGAGGACCGGCACCGGACGCAGCAGCAGCGTGTCCAGTGTGCCGTCGCGGATCCGGCTGCCGAGCCGGTCCATGTTGCCCATCAGCAGGTCCGCGAGGTTCATCGCGGTGCCCGCCAGCCCGTAGAGCAGGGCGACCTCGGCCAGTGAGAAGCCGCCGAGGACGTCGATGCGGGAGAACATCAGCAGCAGCGCGACGAAGTCCAGCGCGGTCGCGGCGAAGTTGCCGACCGTCATCATCGCGAACGACGCGCGGTAGGCGAGCGTCGAGCGGATCCACATCCACACCAGCAGCCGGTACGCGCGCAGCCCCTGGGCCACCACCTCCGCCCGGCCCCCGGCATCCGCCGCGCGGGCCGCCCGTACCTGGTCAGCCACCGTTCACCACCACCTTCCGGGTCGCGTACGACTGGACCAGCCGGCCCAGTGCGAGCAGGGCCAGCGCCCAGGCGGTCTGGAACAGCAGACCGTGCAGCGCGCCCGCGCCGGTGCGGGCGCCGAGCAGGATGTCGGCGGGCACCTGGAGCAGCGCCGACCAGGGCAGCACCTGCGCGGCGTGCGCGAGGGCGTCGGGGAAGACCGGCAGCGGCAGCACCATGCCGGAGAAGAACAGCGCCGCCAGACCCGCGATCATCGCCAGCCCGGCGCCGTCCAGCAGCCAGAACGCCGTGAGGGCCACGAGATACCGCAGCCCGAAGCTGACGACGGCGGCCAGCACCGCCGAGGTCAGGAACAGCAGCCAGGTCCACGGCTCGTCGGGCAGCGCGAGGGTGAAGAAGCAGGCGCCGACGGCGAGCGGCACGATGCCCCGGCCGATCAGCTGGAGCACCGCCCGCCCGAGGTCGGCGGCGAGCCACCACAGCTGGAGATCGGCCGGGCGGTGCAGGTCCACCACGATGTCGCCGGTGCGGATGCGGTCCTGGAGTTCGTCGATCCCGCCGCCGCCCATCAGCGAGGTGGCTGCGAGCAGCGCCTGACCGGTCCAGGCGAAGGTCATCGCCTGCGGCAGGTCGTAGCCGCCGAGGTGGGGCCGCTGGTCCCAGAGGGCGGTGTAGGAGCAGGCGATGATGAAGCCGAAGACGGTGTTGGTGAAAACGCCGGACGCGGTGGCGGTCCGGTAGGTGGCGTAGCGCCGGAAACTTCCGGTCGCCACGGCCGCGTACAGCATCGGTCCGTTCTGCCTTTCCGGTACGGCGCCGCGGGCGCGACCACGCACGGCCGGCCGCGCCGGGGCGCGGGGATACGACGCCCGGTCCGCCGGGCGCGCGGGTGCCCGGCAGGCCGGGCGCGTAGAGGTGCCCGCCCGTGGGCGACGGGCGGGCGGTGCCGGGCGGGCGCGCGTACGGACGCGGCGGCCGGGCGGGGTGCGGAGGCGGACGGGGAGTCAGGGGCGGGCGGCGGGCGCCGCCCCGGGCGGTTCCGGAAGGGGTACGCGCCGGGCCTCGGGACCGGCGGCGTACCTGCCGGACGCGGCGGCCCGGCGGCAAACTCCAGACCCTAGTGGCACGTCCGCCACGGGCACCACCGCATTTCTCACCCGCCGGAGGGATCCGGCGCCGCCGTCCGGCCGCGGGCCGAACGGTCACCGGTGTGTGCCGTACCCCGGGAACGGATCAGATGATGCGACAGTACATACCGGTACACGAATCACCAATCCGCCCATCTCGCGCATTCCGTACGGCGCTGGTCCGCCGCGGCATCCGCCCGGCGCGGCAGAGGAGTCCCACCAGACATGAGCGAAGAGCCGCACGGCCCGGAGAACGGCGACCCCCGGACGTGGGGGCCGCGCCCCGGCAAGCGCAAGGACACCGCCCGGCGCCCCCGCCGCACCGGCTGGCGCCGCGCCTTCCCCACCTGGCGGATGGTCCTCGGCACCGCCCTGCTGATCGTGCTGGTCGTCGGCGGCGGACTGGTCGCCGGCTATCTCCTCGTCGACATCCCCGAGGCCAACAGCGCCGCCCGCGCCCAGAGCAACGTCTACCTCTACGCCGACGGCTCCGAACTCGCCCGCGACGGCGACATCAACCGCGAGAGCGTCCCCCTCGCCCAGATCCCGGAGAACGTCCGGCACGCCGTCCTCGCCGCCGAGGACCGCGACTTCTACTCCGAATCCGCCGTCGACCCCGCCGCGATGGTCCGCGCCGCCTGGAACACCGCCACCGGCAAGGGCAAACAGTCCGGCTCGACCATCACCCAGCAGTACGTCAAGAACTACTACCTCGGCCAGGAACAGACCGTCACCCGCAAGGTCAAGGAGTTCTTCATCGCCATCAAGCTGGACCGCGAGGAGAGCAAGGACAAAATCCTGGAGGGCTACCTCAACACCAGCTACTTCGGCCGCAACGCCTACGGCATCCAGGCCGCCGCCCAGGCGTACTACGGCAAGAACGTCGACCAGCTCACCACCGGTCAGGGCGCCTACCTCGCCGCCCTCCTCAACGCCCCCAGCGCGTACGACGTCGTCGCCCACCCCGAGAACCGCCCCCGCGTCCTGGGCCGCTGGAAGTACGTCCTGAACGGCATGGTCAAGGAACACTGGCTCAGCGCCGCCGACCGGGACGCCATGACCTTCCCCGCCCCCCGCGCCACCACCACGCCCAACGGCCTGAGCGGCCAGCGCGGTTACGTCGTCAAAGCCGTCACCGACTACCTCACCGACCACCACCTCGTCGACGAGGACACCCTGCGCTCCGGCGGCTACCGCATCACCACCACCCTGGAACGGAAGAGCCAGGAGGCCCTGAGCCGCGCCGTCGACGCCAAACTCACCGACCGGCTCAGCGACAAACGCCCGGTCGACGCCGCCGTCCGTGCCGGAGGCGCCTCCATCGACCCGGCGACCGGCCGCGTCGTCGCCCTCTACGGCGGCACCGATTACGCCCGGCAGTACGTCAACAGCGCCACCCGCCGCGACTACCAGGTCGGCTCCGTCTTCAAGCCGCTGGTCTTCGCCGCCGCCGTACAGAACCGCTCGGTCACCCAGAGCGGCGCCCGCATCACCCCGAACACCTCCTACGACGGCACCAACAAGCGCATGACCGTCCAGCGCGGCCACCCCACCGGCTTCGCCCCCGCCAACGAGGACAACCGCTCGTACGGGAACATCACCGTCACCGCCGCCATGGACAAATCCGTCAACGCCGTCTTCGCGCAGATGGGCATCGACGTCGGCCCCGCCAAGGTCAAGGACACCGCCGTCGCCCTCGGCATCCCCGAGGACGCCCCGGGCCTGGCCACCTCCCAGGGCGCCATCTCGCTGGGCACCGCCACCCCCAGCGTCCTGGACATGGCCCAGGTCTACGCCACCCTCGCCCACCACGGACGGCACCGCCCGTACACCCTCGTCGCCAAGGTCACCCGGAGCGGACAGCCGCTCCCGCTGCCCGACCGGCCGGAGACCACCGCGGTCAGCCGCGCCGCCGCCGACACCACGACCGCCGTGCTCCGCAGCGTCGTCGAGGGCGGCACCGCCACCGCCGCCCAGGCCGCGGGGCGGCCCGCCGCCGGCAAGACCGGCACCGCCGAGGACGACAAGGCCGCGTGGTTCGCCGGGTACACCCCCGAACTCGCCACCGTCGTCGCCGTCCTCGGCCAGCACCCCGACACCGCCGCCCAGCAGCCGCTCTACGGCGCCGCCGGGCTGCCCCGGGTCAACGGCGGCGGCTTCCCCGCCCAGATCTGGGCCGACTACACGGCCGCCGCGCTGCGCGGGAAGCCGGTCCGCTCCTTCGACCTGAAACCCGAGCCCGGCACCAAGACCCCCACCTCCCCCGGCCCGTCCGCCTCCGGCGCCACCCCGAAACCCTCCGGCTCCTCCTCCACCACCCCCGGCTCCACCCCGCCCTCCGGCGGCCCACGCCGCACCACCGGCCCCACCGGCCCCACCGCGGGCCCGCCGCCCGGCCCCGGCGGCAGCGGCGGCAGCGGCGGCAGCGGCGGGGGCGAGGGGGACGAGTACTAGGGCCTGTTGCGAAAGTGTCAGTTGGTTGACGTTCAATGCGGTTGAGCGCATCCAACTGCTCCCCGCCTGCTCCCACGGGTGCTCCACGGCGTCCCCAGCCGGTGGCTGCCCGAGCGGAGTGCGCAGACGCCGCCGGGGTGAGCCTCAGGCCTGCCCACCTCCGACTTCCGGCCCGGCGCTCGCCCATGCGGATGACGATCAGGGCCCTCAAGCCGCAGCGGTCGCGCTGAGCGCTGCCACGCCGCGGATCTGCACCGCTGTCGTGACGAATCGTAAGCCCAGGCGCTGCTGGGCCAGCGTTGCCTCTGCCGCGTCGATTCCGGCGCGACGGACGTTGAGCTCAAGCAGACCCACCGCGCCGTCGGCGTCCGTGGCCACCAGCAGGTGGTGCAGCGCCTCGATGGCGCTGGCCTCCAACTCGCGCGAGCACAGGGTGGACAGGAAGAGCATCGCGAGGGCTCCCTGCAGGTCCTGGTGGCGCAACGCCACCAGTGCGCACTCAGCGGTCACGTAGCCAAGCATCGCGTCGGGTCCGACCCCGCCGATCGACTCGTCGAGCAGCTGCGGGTAGTCGCGGGTCTTGCGACGCAGTACGGCAGCAGACGTGAGCTGGCCGGGTTTCGGATCCGGCAACGGCGCGACAAGCGGCTGAGCCTCTGCGAGCAAGCGTTCGAGCTGGCCAGCGGTTGCCGCGATCTCTGGCGGGGCGACTGCCAGGGACCGGACCGTTGCACGGGCGGTCGCGTCGAGTCGGCTCAGGAGGTCATTCGAGTCAACGATGCACACAGGATCAATCCGACGAGGGTGGTGTGGTAGCAGGCGGCGAACGACCGCTCGGTCTCCCGGCCGTTCGGCATCAGGCTCCCGGTGGCGTCGAGGCTCTGCAGGAAGATCGGCAGCGCGAGCGCCCGCACGTCGGGCCGACAGTCCTCCAACACGAGACCGCACGTGAGCAGCTCGCCGAGCATGTCGTACTCCTCATGCACGGCGCAGTCGATGGTCATGCTGTCAACGATCGCAGCGACGTTCGGCAGCGCATCCCGTGGCACGCGCTCCTGACCGAAGGCGCCCGCGTACAGCAGCGCGTGCGTGAGGGCGTACGTCGCCTCGCGGTCCAGCAGCAAGCGGCACGCTGAACGCGCGGCGAAGGTCCGGCCCAGGAGCTCGTCGAAGGCTGCTTGTGGCACGTCGACAGTGCCGGTGGCGCGCGCGAAGTATGCGTGGTCGAGTTCGCGGTACGGGATGACCTCTGCGGCGTGCGGGAAACCGGCCTTCGTCGCGTGGGCCAGAGTCGCCTCGTGGTAGTCACTGCGCAGGCCGCGCCGACGGAGGATCAGATAGGGGAGCAGGAGGTCCCACGCCCACTCCAGCCGCGTCCGGGCGAGCTGCCCGAACGCGGGGTCGGCGAGGTGCTGTTCGAGGAACGGCCGCCAGCGGTCGTTGAGCACGGCGAAGTCCAGGGGTGAGCGATCCAGGACGTCGTAGAGGATGGCCAACTCTGCGAACCGCTGCAGCGATTTCGGGGTAGTCGCACCCGGCTTGCTCCACGGCGTGAACTGCTCAAGCTCCCGATCGACCCACCCGGCGAGGGTCGCGGCCAGATCGATCGGGCACCGTGAAACCACGGCTACTGCTCGTATGCGTACCACGGACCGACCAGTCTCGCAGCCATGGGCTCGCCGGGCTCAGGGTCGGGATTGAGCTTTCCCAGTTCGACCCCAGCTTCCAAAAGCTGGTTGAGCGTGACGTCCGTGTTGATGAGCCCGCTCTTCCTGAGGATTTCGAGATGCTCTTCCGTCAAACGGTTCCCGGTCATTCCTGCCTCCGTTGGGTGGTGAGCGTTGACCGATAGCGGTTGACACCCCTGATCTCAGGATGTGATCCCGGATACGGCGCCGCAAGTCGAAGCCCAGGGGCCGATCGGCGGTGTGCACTTTGAGCACCACCACGTGAGGGGTTGCCTGCGTGTGGCGGCCGGGGCCGGCCGTGTCAGCAGAGGAGGCATCGGTCGGAGGTGCCGCTCTGCTGGGGGTTTGGGCACGGCACAACCAGGCCGGAACCTCGGCGACGGTGCCGCCCTCGACCTGGCCGAGCAGCCCGCCGGCCCCCAGAGCGTGTACCACCGGTCGCGCACCAACCGCCACTTGCCGGTCTCCAGGGCTTGTGCCCACTTCGTCCTGCCCGGCCAGTGCCGTCGATGCCCTGCACCTCCACCTCGGGCAGCGGCTGAGCGGTGACCTCACGGGCCTGGACGCGGAAGGCGTCCACACGGTCGGCCAGGACAGATGCAGGTCGCGGGCGACCTGGATGACTGAGGAGCCGGCGTCCCGTATGCGGCGTCCGGCCGCACCCCGCAGCCGGGTGGTCAGCCTGGCACCGGCCGGGATCTGCTGGATCTGCTCGGTGAAGGACCGGCGGGAACAGCCAGCCTCGCGGCAGTACCAGCGACGCTTGTGCCGGCGGAACTCCTATAGCTCTCGCCGTATGGGAGATCGCGCGGCCGGGCGCCGCCGAGCCCTTCACCCGGATGGCGAACCCCACAGGCCGGGCAGGCCCTGGCCGTCTCGTCGGCCATGGGCTTCTGGCCCTGCTCGACGGCCAGGTGCAGCTCGGTGGTGAACCCACCGCGCGAGCGCCCCGGCAATCAACTGCCGCCGGGACCGGACGGGTGGTCGCCCCGCCTTCGTCCCCTTCGGCAGCAACGGCTCCAGCACCACCCACTGTTCGTCCGTCAGATCTCCCCGCCCCATGGACCGTGATCATTCATGCCTCATGATCCACTTCCGGTACACGGCCCAGGAGGGAGCGCCGGACGGCGCGCGGCCCCGGGCCCGGCGGACCACGACGAGCACGAGCGGCGCCGCGAGCCAGCACAGGTAGGCGCCGGAGCCGCCCGTCAGGAACGCGAGGGGGACGGACAGCCCGAACCCCGTGGCCAGGCAGACGCTGCGCACCAGGTTCTCGGTGAACACCCGGGGCGGGGCACCGGCGCGGTACAGACGGGCACGCCGGACCTCCCGGATGATCAGCGCGCACGACGCGGACGCCAGGACCTGCACGAGCGCGTACAGGCTGAACCGGGGCGGAAAGGCACCGTCGGCGGTGATCACCCGGGTCGCGAACGGGACCAGGACCTGGAGGAACAGCCAGGCCAGGGTGAGGCCGGTCAGGCGCCGGTTCAGCGCGCGGACGTGCTGGAAGATCTCGTGGTGGGCGCGCCAGTGGGCGGCGATCACCACGAAACCGAGCGCGAAGGCCAGATATTCCGTGCCGTGGTCCACCACCGAACCCAGCATCGCGCCGGTGGTGGCACCGGCGGGGACGGGCAGGTCCAGCGCCAGCAGGGTGAGGGCGATCGCGATCGCCGCGTCGACGAACGCGAGGAGCCGCCCGGGGGCGGGCGCCGCCGCCTCGCCGCTCCCGTCGCCGGGTGGGTGAAGGGTGTGGTTCTCCATGGCCGGACCCCCTCCCCGCGGCTCAGGCGACGGCGGGCGCGGCGGGGCCGGACACGGCCTCCAGGCGCCGGGACCGTACGGCCAGGATGATCATGACGGCGGGGAGCAGGAGGTCGGTGACGAGGACGCCGCCGGTGTTGCCGGGGGCGTGGTCACCGCCGGCGAACCACTGGTAGAGGTGGCCGGCCAGGGCTCCCCAGAGGAACATCCCGCCGCCGAGCCCGATGGTGAGGCGCTCGCGGGCGGACGCCGAAGCGGCCCGGAAGCCCATGACGGCGAGCCCGACGTTGGCGAAGGCGATCTCGAACAGGAAGGGCGTCCGGTCGAAGCCGATCGCGGTGGCCATGACGTCCGGGAAGGCCAGGAACGCGACCGTCATCCACAGGCTGCCGCAGCCGAAGGCACCGATGGCCCACCAGCGCTGCCAGATCTCCAGCGCCTGGCGGGGCGACGTGGCACGGCGGGCCCGCAGGAAGGCTCCGGCGGCCGGGACCAGGATCCAGACCAGCGGGAAGGCGGATCGGGCGAGATAGGAGAACGTGAGGTTCATGAACCTCATCCTTAACCCGTTAATATTAACCCGTCAACAGTCAGGTACAGTGGAGACCGTGGATGACGGACTCGCAGACGCACTGCACCGCGTGGTCATGCTGATGGGCGAGGCGGCCCGGCGGCGCACCGACGGCCCCGACGCCCTGACCTACAGTCAGATACGGCTGCTGGGCACGCTGGAGGAGATCGAACCGGCGACACAGCACCGGCTCGCCCAGGCGCTCTCGGTCTCCGACCCGGCGATCAGCCGGGCGCTGCGCCCGCTCGAAGCGGCCGCTCTGGTGCGGATCACCGTCGACCCCGGACACGCGCGACGGCGGCTGGTCCGCCTCACCGACGCCGGACGGGACGCCTTCCACGCCGCCGGCAAGCCGCTCGGCGAGGAGCTGCGGACCGCGCTCGTCGCCGCCGGATTCCCCTACGAGCGCTACCTCGACGACACCCTCCGGCTGGCCGAACTGCTCACCGCCGACTGAACACGCCGCCCCGCGCGCCACGACGGCACCGCCCCGGACAGCGGCGCGCCCCGGAACCGTGCGCAGAACACGGTCCCGGGGCGCGCGCCGCCGTCCGGCGGGCTCAGTGGCCCGAGGTCGCCTTGAGGCCCACCACCGCGACCAGCAGCAGGCAGATGAAGAAGATCCGGGCGGCGGTCACCGGCTCACCGAGCACCACCATCCCGACCACCGCCGCACCGGCGGCGCCGATCCCGACCCACACGCCGTACGCCGTACCGATCGGCACCGTACGTGCCGCGACCGACAGCATCAGCATGCTCGCCACGATCCCCGCGCCGGTGAACACGCTCGGCCACAGCCGCGTGAACCCGTCGGTGAACTTCATCCCGATCGACCAGCCGACCTCCAGCAGACCGGCGACCGCGAGCAGGATCCATGCCATGACGGCACCTCCGTGAAAAGCGCTTCAACAGGGGTGCGTCGTCTTTTCCTGCCCGGTACGGCGCGTCTCGTCGGGTGCTTCCGAGGCTAGCAACGGGGCCCGCCGGACGGGCGGTGACCTCGATCACCGCCGGTACCGCGCGGGCCCGCCCCCGTACGGCGGGGTGCCCGGGAAGCGCCGCGTGCCCCGCCCCGGGGAAGGCCGGGACGGGGCACGCGGCGGGACGGCGCCGCCGGCGCTCAGGCCGTGGTGATCGGGCCGATGCGGTAGAGGATCTCGTCGTGGTGGCTGCCGTCGGGGAAGAGCCCGGCGGGGAAGAGGACCTCGGTGTGCACCGGGGCGGCGTGCTTCTTGGCGAACTGCTTGAGCACCATGATGATCGCTTTGTTGTCGGCCGAGACGGTCGCCTCGACGTACCGGGCACCGCGGGCCACCTCGCGGTCGGCGGCCGCCTGGAACAGCTTCACGCCGAGGAACGGGATGCCGTGCCGGGGGCTGACGGCGGTCTGCCAGACGAAATAGGTACCGGGCTCGTCCGGCCGCCGGTAGCCGGTGAGGAAGCCGACGGTCGTCCCGTCCACGGTGGCCAGCAGCGAGGTGTCGGCGAAGTCCCGGAACCACAGGGTGTAGTAGTACGGGCTGTTGGAATCGAGGCCCGGGGTGTCCTTGACGAGCTGCCAGACGACGGGGCCGTCCGCCGCCCCGGGGTTCCGGTAGGCGATGTCCTTGGCCTTCGGGCCGGTGGCGTCCACCGCGCCGGGGACGGCGTTGCTCACGCGGAGGACTCCTCGGTCAGCAGCGGGTAGACGCCGTTGGCGTCGTGGTCCTCCCGGCCGGTGACCGGCGGGTTGAAGACGCAGACGAACTTGGAGTCGACCCTGGGCCGGAGCGTGTGCCGCTCGTGGCCGTCGAGCAGGTACATCGTGCCCGGCGTGATCAGGTGCTTCTCGCCGGTCTCCTCATTGGTCAGTTCGGTCTCCCCCTCGGTGCAGAGGACCGCCTCGATGTGGTTCGCGTAGTGCATCGTCGTCTCGGTACCGGCGTAGACGGTCGTCTCGTGGAGGGAGAAGCCCACCCCCTCCCGGGCCAGCACGATGCGCTTGCTTTCCCAGGTGCCCAGGTGGCCCTTGACGTGGCGGTCGGTGTTCTCGACATCCTGGAAGGAACGGATGATCACGGCGCGGTGTCCTTTCTCGGGGGCCTGGCGGCCGGGAGGGAACAGCCGGGGCGGAAGGGCCGCCGTCCGGCCGGGGTGCCGGATGCGGTCTCAGGCGCCGGCCAGCTGGCCGAGCACGAAATCGGTGAAGGTGTCGACGGAGACGAAGTCCTCCACCTCCAGCTCCTCGGGGTCCACGGTGAGGCCGATGGAGTCCTCCAGGGCCATCAGCATCTCCAGCATCGTGGTCGAGTCGAGGTGGAGGTCGTCGAAGAGTTTGACCTCTCCGCGCAGGTCCGTGACCGGGCGCTCCAGTACGTCGGTGAGCGCGGACTGAAGGGCCTGGCGCACGTCGTTGCGGTCCATGACGGTTCCTTTCCGGGAAGGGGGCGGCGGGCCGGCCGGTCAGCCGGCCGCGGTCGGGTGCCCGGTCGGGGGCCCGACCAGGAGCGCCAGCCGCTTGCGGTCGACCTTTCCGTTGCCGTTGACCGGGAGCTGCGGAAGGTGGACGCAGCGGCGCGGGATCTTGAACGGTTCGATGTGCTGGGGCAGCAGCCGCCGGACCTCGTCACCGGTCAGCTCACCGGTGACGGCCAGGACGGCGGGCCTGTCCTCCGTGGGCGCGAGGACCGCGGCGGCCGTCACGCCCGGGATCTTCCGCGCCGCCGCCTCGACCTCGGTGGTGGAGATGCGGAAGCCGCGCTCCTTGTAGAGGTCGTCGCGGCGGCCCGAGAAGTAGAGGTAGCCGTCCTCGTCCAGCCAGCCGTAGTCCCCGGTGCGGAGTTCGGGGAACAGGCCGTCGACGCGCGGGAAGCGCTCGGCGTCGAGGTCCGGACGCCGCCAGTAGCCGGCCATCACGTGCGGCCCGCGCACCACGAACTGGCCGATCTCGCCGGGGGCCAGCCGCTCCCCGTCGTCACCGATCACGAAGACCTCGGTGCCGGGCAGCGGCACCCCGCAGGAGCCGGGGCGGCCCAGGTCCCCGTCCACCGGCATGATCGCGGTCCGCTTGCACTCGGTCAGCCCGTACATGACCTGGATACGCAGGTCGGGAAGGGCCTCGCGGAGTTCGGCCAGGGTGGACTCGGCGAGGGCGGCGCCGGTGTTGGTGAGCAGCCGGAGCCTGCCGGGCCCGCCGCCGCTGCTGCGGCGCACCAGCCAGGCGAGCCGGTCGGCCACGGTGGGCACGGCGGGCAGCACCGTCGCCCCGGTCGCGGACAGCCGGCCCAGCAGCGGGGGCCCGGCCTCGGCGCTGGTGGCGAGGTAGAGGCAGGCGCCGCTGAGCGCGGCCAGATGGACCTGGTAGAGGCCGTAGTCGAAGGAGAGCGGCAGCGGGCAGAAGATCACGTCGTCCGCGCGGTAGCGCAGGCACCGCTGGATCGCGGAGGCGGCGAACAGCACCTGCTGATGGGTGCTCACCACCGCCTTCGGCAGGGACGTGGTGCCCGAGGTGTAGATCAGGCTGACCGGGTCGACAGGCAGCGGGCCCGGCGCCTGCAACCGCGGGGCGGTGTGCGCCGGTTGCCCGGAGTCGTCACCGGTGAGCGCGTCGAGGAGGAGGAAGCGGGCGCCGTGGTCGGCCGCGTCCTTGTGGACACTGTCGTCGTCGCAGACCAGGACGCGGGGCTCGCAGTCGGCCAGGACGTGCCGCAGCGGCTCGCCGCGGACCTGCTCGTGCAGGACGCTGAAGACCGCGCCCAGCCGGGACGCCGCGTAGGCGGTCAGGACGATGCCGATGCCGTGGGCGTCACCGGCGGTGATGACGATGCGGTCACCGCGGCCGAGCCCTTCGGCCCGGAGCCGCACGGCGGTCCGGGCGACCGCCGCCTCGAACTCGGCGTAGGTCAGGGCGCCGTGCTGCGAGCGGAGGGCGGGCGCGTGCGGATGCCGGGCGGCGGCGCTCTCCAGGATGTCGTGCAGGACGCCGTGCATCACTTCTCCTTGCGGCGGGGCGGATACGGGACGACGGTGGTGGCGGTGGCGGCGCACACCAGCTGGGGCTCGTCGAGCACGTACGCGCGGCTGGCCCCCTCCTCCGGGGAACCGGAGATGACCTTGTGCGCCTCCAGCTCGACGACGCGGCGCAGCCGGGTGCTGCGCACGAGCCGGCCCCGCGCCTCGATGTAGTCGCCGGGCCGGACGGGGGCGGCGAACCGGACGTCGTGGTACTGCGCCAGCAGCCCCTCGTCGCCGTCGGTGCGGACGGTGATCTCCGTGACGAGGTCGCCGAAGAGACGCAGGATGCGGGCGCCGTCGACGACGCCGCCCCCGTAGTGGGCGTCCTCCTGGCCGATCCTCAGCCGTAACGACGCGACGGTCCCGGGGGCTGTGTCGCGGGGGGCGCGGGCGGCGGCAGCTGGGGTCATGGGCTGCTTCAACTCCTTGGATGGGGCGGCGGTCAAGGAAGGTGCGCCAGAGGCGGACGGCGGCGGCAGGGAGAGCGCCACGGCCGTCACGACGTTCTGTTTGTGGGCGATGGACAGCGCCACCGGCCAGGTCACCAGCCGGGCGGCGCGGCCCCGGAACCGCACCTCGGGGGCGCCGCCGCCGGTGCGCCGCACATCGATCTCGTGCGGCGGGATGCCGTGCAGCAGGCCGATGCCGAGGGATTTCATGACGGCTTCCTTGGCGGCGAACCGGCCGGCGAGGAATTCGGCGCGGCGCTCGCCGTTCAGGGTGTCGGCGTCGGCGAGTTCCCGGGGTGAGAAACAGAACCGGAGGAACCACTGCCGGGTCAGCAGACGGCTGAGTTCCCCGCGGTCCAGGACGTCGACACCGACGCGGACCCGCGGGGCGCCCGGTCCGCTCACGAAGTGGGGTTCAGGTCTACGAGGCGCTGCTTGGCCAGCAGGTCGTCGCTGGTGTCGCGGGCGCGCACCAGGTGTGCCTCGCCCCGGTAGGTCAGCACCTCGGCGGGGAAGCCGTGGCTGAGGAAGAGCCCGGGGGAGGCGGTGGGGCCGTACGCGCCGGAGCGGGCCACGCCCAGCAGATCGCCGGGGCGGACCTCGGGGAGCCGGACCCGCTTGGCGATCACATCGTTGGGCGTACAGAGCGGACCGGTCACGGTGTAGGCGTGCAGCGCCGGGTCATCGGGGCGGGTCAGGTGCCGGATCGGGAAGTTCCGCTTGACGAAGCTGCCGACCCCGACCGCGGCCATGTGGTGGTTGGTCCCGCCGTCCGCCACCGCGAAGAGATCCCCCATGGACTCCTTCACGTACCGGACCTCGACCACGTACGTACCGGACATCGCCGTCAGGTAGCGGCCCAGCTCCATGATCAGCCGGCAGCCGGGGTGGCGCCCGGCGAACCGCTCGACGGCGGCGGTGATCCGCTCCCCCAGGGCCGGCAGATCCAGATCGGACTCGTTGTCGAAGTACGCGACGCCCAGACCGCCGCCGAAGTCCACCGTCTCCAGAGCGAAGCCCAGTTCGGCGGCGAGCCGCTCGGCCATCTCCAGGATGCGTTCGGTGTTGCCCGCGACATCGTCGTGGTGCAGGAACCGCGTCCCCATGTACGCGTGGACGCCCTTGACCCGGACGTGCCGCGCCCCGGCCAGCAGGCTCTTCGCGCCCCGCAGCGTCTCCTCGTCGATACCGAACTGACGGGGCTTGCCGCCCATCGCCAGCCCCGAACCCTTGCTGCCGAAGGCCGGATTGACCCGGAGCATCACGGGACACGGCGCGCCACCGCGCTCCGCCACCAGCCGGTCCAGCCGGACGATCTCGTCGAGCGACTCACACACCACGGCGTGGATGCCCGCGTCCAGGCACGCGAGGAGTTCCCGCTCGTCCTTCCCGGGGCCGAGGAAAATGATGTCCTCGGGGGCGACACCGGCCCGCAGCGCGGTGCGCAGTTCCACGTACGACGAGACCTCCGCGCCGGCGCCGAGCCCGCGCAGGAACGCGCAGACGCTGACGTTGGGGTTCGCCTTGAGCGAGTAGAACACCTCGACCCGACGCGGCAGACTGCGGCGCAGCGCGTCGTAGGTCCCGGCCAGCACCTCCCCTTCGTAGACGTACAACGGCGTCCCGAACCGCTCGGCGAGCGCGCGGTGGCCGGACGGGTGGCCCTCAGACATCTGCGTGCTCACCCCGCACGCCGGTCGAGGGTAAGAGCACGGGAACGGGTGCGGACGCCCCGGACCGGGCCCGGTGGGCCAGCGGTGAACGCATCGTCTCCCCCTTCTGAGGGTGCCGGTGTCGGACGAGAACGATCATGATTCGTCCCGGCACCCCCGCGGAAGGGGGAGACGGCGGCCGCAACAGGCCCTGGACTGTTCAGTCCTCGGGACCGGGCGGCAGGAGCGGCACCTCCGCGCGGTACAGCCGCCAGCCGGCCAGCGCGGTGCGCTCGCTCACCGTGTTCCAGATGTCCCGCGCCGCCGACTCCGCCTCCTCCAGACTCCCGATCCGCAAGTACAGCCCGACCACCGGATACGGCTCGGCCGACGGATGCACCGACACATGGTCGAGAAGGTCCGGGACCGCGTTCCGGTACAGATCCGACCTCAGCCCCGGGGGCAGGACGGCGGAGGCTCCCGGAGGGACCAGTGTGAGGTGGACGAGGTACATCATGGGCGTCCGTCGCGTATCAGGGATGGGCAAGGCAAGGGGGCAGACGGCCCGGGAACGCAGCACCCGGGGCGTCACTCGCGTATCAGCCCCCGCAGTGCCGCGATCGCCCCCGCCTGGAAGCGGCTGCGCGCTCCGAGACGGGTCATCACCGTGGCCGCGATCCGGCGCGCCGTGCGGTGCGAGACACCCAGCCGTTTCGCCACCCCCTCGTCCGTATGGCCCTCCAGCAGCAGCCGGAGCACCTCCGCCTCCTGCCGGCTCACCGTCCCGCCACCGCGCGCCGGGGCGGGCTCGCGCAGCTCCTGCGCGGTGCGCCACAGACCGTCGAACTGCGCGGAGAGCAGCGAGACCAGCGCCGGTGCCTCCGTCACCAGCGCCTCCAGCTCACCCTGGCGGTCCTGCTGGAGGACGAAGGCGACGCGCCGGCCGCAGAGCAGGAACGGGCCGGGCAGCGACGGCGCGGTCCTAACCCGGCAGCCGTGCGAGGCGAGCTGCGCCACCTGCGCCGCCGGTTCGGGGGCCGTACGGACGCTGTCGAGGAAGAGGGCCCGTACGGTGCCGCCGCCCTCCAGCACGCGGTGGCAGGCGGGCACCGACATCCGCCACTCGGCGCTCTGCCGCGGCCGGCCGGAGACACAGGCGTGGACCGCCGTGCCCGGTGCGGAACCGGCCCTCACCAGCCGGTCCTGGATGTTGTCCGTCCCGTGCAGGATCTCGATGCCGTCGCCGTGGAGGGCCGCCGCGGGCGCGGCCACCTCCACGGTCAGCCGCAGCGCGGCGGCCCGCGCCTCCTGGAGACGCTGCTGCTGCGCGGCGAGCGCGGCCTCCTGACGGGCCAGGAGTAACTCGGCGGCGAGTTCCGGCTGCACGGTGTGCAGCCGGGACGGATCGTCCGTGGCGGGGCGTATCAAGGACATCGCGCTCAGGTCGTCGAGGGCTTCGCGGACCCGGTGTTCGGGGAGCCCGAGGCGGGCGGCGAGTCCCGCCGCCCCCTCCTGCGGGTGCGTCAGCATCCCGCGGTAGACCGCTTCGGTGGCCGTACTCATTCCCAGTGCCTCAAGCATGCAGTCCCTCTCCATCACGGTGACGTGGTACCGGGCACCGCGTGCGTACGGGCCGGCGGGGGGTGGACAGTCCTGGACAGCAGGAAAGAATCCGGCCTCTCAGTTGCCCGCCGCAAGTGCCCCCGACGGTTTCCGGCACATCCTGATGCTGAGGCAGAGCACCGCGGCGAGGCCGCACAGCGCGGCGACACCGAACCAGACGGTGGTGTAGCTGCCGCTGCGGTCCCGGACCACTCCGGCCAGCAGCGTCGCCAAGCCGGCGCCCACCTGATGGGCGGCGTTGACCCAGGCGAAGACGATGGTGCTCTCGGTGCCGAAGAACTCCCGGCACAGCGCGATCGTCGGCGGCACGGTGGCCAGGTCGAGCAGGCCGAAAGAGACCGTGAAGAAGAGCATCGACGGCGTCATCCCCGGCCCCATCAGCCCCGGCAGCAACGCGAGGCTGACCCCGCGCAGCGCGTAGGTGGCGGCCAGCAGCCAGCGGGGGTCGAAGCGGTCGGTGCACCAGCCCGCGGCGATCGTCCCGACGACGTTGAGCGCACCCATGATCGCCAGCAGCGTCGACGCGGTGGTGCTGGGCATGCCCGCGTCGTGGGCGGCGGGCACGAAGTGCGCCATCATCACCCCGTTCGTGGAGGCGCCGCACACCGCGAAGGTGCCCGCGACCAGCCAGAACGGCCCCGGCTTGAGCACCGAACGCAGCACCCGCAGGGCCCGCAGCGCCGTCCCCGACGCCGGGGCGGGCCGCGGCACCGGCCGGAGCGCACCGTACGGCGCCAGCCCCAGATCGGCGGGGTGGTCGCGCAGCAGCAGGAACGACAGCGCCGCGACGGCCACGGCGACCCCCGCGACGGCCAGGGTGGCGGCCCGCCAGCCGGAGCGGTTGGTGACCTCGGCCAGCAGCGGCAGGAGGACCATGCCGCCGAACATGGTGGCGGAGCTGAGGAAGCCGGTGACCAGTCCCCGGCGGGCGGCGAACCAGCGGTCGGCGATCAGCGCGCCGAACGCCATGGCGATGGAGCCGCAGCCCAGGCCCACCAACACGCCCCAGCACAGCACCAGTTGCCAGGGCGAGGAGATGACCGTGGTCAGGCACGCGCCGACCGCGATGACACACAGCGCGCCGATCACCACCCGGCGCACACCGAGCCGGTCCATCAGCGCCGCCGCGAACGGCGCGGTGAGCCCGTACAGCACGGTGTTGACCGATACGGCGAGACTGACCGTGCCGTGGGACCAGCCGAAGGTCTCGTGCAACGGGTTCACCAGCAGATTGGGCATCCCCGTGAAGGTGCCCGCACAGGTGATGACCACGAAGCCGACGAGAGCGATCAGCCACGCACGGTGGAATCCCCCGCCACGCGGGGACGGTGCCGGCTCTGTCTGAGGGGGGCTGGCTGCACTGGAGGACATACCTCTCACTCTTGGCCGCCCGCCCGCGCCTCGACAGTGGCCAGCGTGCCAGAGGGTGAAAGAATCGTGCCATGACCGCACGCGGCACCACGGACCCGGCCGCCCCGCACCGGGTGGTCACGCTGGTGCGGCACGGTGTGATGCCCATGGAGCTGGGCATCGTCCACCAGATGTTCCGCCAGGCCCGCTCCGCCGCCGGTGACCCGCTGTACACGGTGACGACCTGCGCGCCCCGCGCCGGGCTGATCCGCACCGACGCCGACTTCCGCGTCGAGGTCCCCCACGGTCCCGAGGCCCTCGCCCACGCCGACACCGTCCTCGTCCCGGCCACCCACGAGCTGGACGAGACCGAGACCGACGGCGTCCTCGGCCCCGAACTCACCGCCGCCTGGCGCCACATACGCCCCGGCGCCCGCACCGCCTCCATCTGCACCGGCGCCTTCGTCCTGGCCGCCGCCGGGCTGCTCGACGACCGCCGCGCCACCACCCACTGGAAATCCGCGGACCGGCTGCGCCGCCTCCACCCCCGCGTCCGGGTCGACGCGGACGTGCTCTACGTCGACGAGGGCGACGTCCTGACCTCCGCGGGCGAGGCCGCCGGAATCGACCTCTGCCTCCACCTCATCCGCCGCGACCACGGCGCCGCCGTCGCCAACGACGTGGCCCGCGCCACGGTGGTACCGCCCTACCGGGACGGCGGGCAGGCCCAGTTCATCCCCCATCCGGTCCCCGCCGCGGGCGGCCCGACCACCGCCGCCGCCCGCGCCTGGGCCCTGGCCCACCTCGACGAACGGATCACCCTGCGCGACCTCGCCCGCCGCCAGGCGATGAGCATGCGCACCTTCTCCCGGAAGTTCCGCCAGGAGACCGGCACCCCGCCGATGCAGTGGCTCACCCTCCAGCGCACCGAACGCGCCCGCCAACTGCTGGAGGAGACCGACATGACCGTCGAACACATCGCCTCCCGGACCGGCTTCGGCACCTCCGTCTCGCTGCGCCAGAACCTCCTGGCCCGGCTCGGCGTCACCCCCAGCGCCTACCGCGCCACCTTCCGCGGCCCGGCGGCCACCACCGCCCGCCCGGCACCGGACGACTGAGGACGGCACACCCACCGCCCCGGGCCGCCCGCCGGCGGGCATACGAAACGGGCGGTGACCAGGTCACCGCCCGTACATCCCGCGGGCCCGCCCCCCTTGCGGCGGAAGGCCCCGGAAAACGTCCCCGGGTCCGGGAGACCGTCCTGCGGATCCCGCGACCGTCCTCCGGAGACGTCCTACAGATACAGCCCCGTCGCGTCGTCCGAGCCCTCCAGCCGCTCCGCGGCCACCGCGTGCAGATCGCGCTCGCGCATCAGGACGTACGCCACACCGCGCACCTCGACCTCGGCGCGGTCCTCCGGGTCGTACAGCACCCGGTCACCGATCTCCACCGTCCGTACGTTCTGTCCCACGGCGACCACTTCGGCCCAGGCCAGCCGGCGGCCGACGGCGGCGGTGGCCGGGATGACGATGCCCCCGGTCGAGCGACGCTCGCCCTCGGGGATGTCCGTCCGCACCAGCACACGGTCGTGCAGCATCCGGATCGGCAGCTTGTCGTGGGTGTCCTTGGCGTTATTCGGGCTCACGGCACGACGGTACCCGCACCCCGGCCGTGCCCCGGACGCCGGGCGGCACTTCAGTCGCGGTGCTTACGGGAGCGCGCCACCAGCAGACCCACGATGCCCACACCGACCATCGCGACCGGCACGATCCGCTCCAGCCGCGGCGCACCGTCCTCGGACACCAGCTGGGCGCGGACGTCCGAGACCACACGGTTGGCCGCCACATAGGCGCGGCCTGCCGTACGGTCCACCGCCTCGACGGTCTTCGCCTTCGCCTCACCGATGATCGTCTTCGGGTGCAGCCGCACACCGATCTCGTCGAGCATCACGGCGAGATCCTGCCGTCTGCGGACGATGTCCGCCTCGATCTGCGCAGGGGTCCTGGCTTCCGACACCGCGCTGCCTCCGTCGTCTCGGGCCGATACGTACGAGACCGGGCACGAGGCCCCGTACGGAAACCGGCCACCACACATGCGACCGATTCGTGTCCACAGTCTGTCAGCTCACGCCACCGCTCGCCCCACAGCACCCCCGGTAACGCGCGGCCCGGTACCCCGGGCGCCGCCGCGCCGTCCGCCCGACACCGTAATCTCGGGGCGTACGGAACCTTCGAAGGAGAGTCATGAGCGAGCGACTGCAGCCCGGCGACACCGCCCCCGCCTTCACCCTGCCCGACGCGGACGGAAACGAGGCCTCGCTCGCGGACCACAAGGGCCGCAAGGTCATCGTCTACTTCTACCCGGCCGCCCTCACCCCCGGCTGCACCAAGCAGGCGTGCGACTTCACCGACAACCTCGACTTCCTCGCCGGTCACGGCTACGACGTCATCGGCATCTCGCCCGACAAGCCGGAGAAGCTCGCGAAGTTCCGCGAGAAGGAGGAGCTGAAGGTGACGCTCCTCGGCGACCCCGACAAGCAGGTCCTCCAGGCGTACGGCGCCTTCGGCGAGAAGAAGCTGTACGGCAAGGTCGTCACCGGCGTGATCCGCTCCACCGTCATCGTCGACGAGGACGGCAAGGTCGAACGCGCCCTCTACAACGTCAAGGCCACCGGCCACGTCGCCAAGATCATCAAGGACCTGAAGCTGGCGCCCACGGCCTGAGCAGCGGGGTCGCCGGGCGGGGCGGAGTGCCTCCGCGGTCCGGCGGGCGGGGCGGAGAGGCGGGGCGGCCCACCGCGGCCCGCCGCCGCCCGGCCGGCCGGCCGTTCGCGGACCCGCCGCCGCCCGGCCGGCCGGGGCCCGCCGGTGGCGGGGCGCCCCACCGGCCCCCGGTCTCCGCCCGGCCGGCTGCGGCCCGCCGCTCAAACCGCCCCGTCCGCCGCCACCCGCACCCGGTCCGGCAGTTCCAGGACCGCCTCGGCGCCGCCGCCCTCGGCCACCCCGAAGTCCAGCCGCGCGCCCAGCACCTCCGCCTGGCCCACCGCGATCGTCAGCCCCAGACCGTGCCCGGTGCCCCGCTCCGGCGCCGCCGTACGGAACCGCCGCGGCCCCTCGGCACACAGTTCCGCCGGATACCCCGGACCGTGATCCCGCACCACGATGCGGTTGCCCGCCACCACCACCTCGATCGGCGGCTTCCCGTGCCGCTCCGCGTTGGCTAGCAGATTCACCAGCACCCGCTCCACCCGGCGCCGGTCCGTCTCCACGATCCGCGGCTCCCCCTCGACCGCCACCGACACCTCGTCCACCCCGCGCTGCCCCGCCGCCCGCCGCACGATCCCGCGCACCAGCGACGGCAGCTCACAGGCGTCCACGTCCGCCCGCTCCACCCCGGCGTCCAGCCGTGACACCTCCAGCAGGTCCTCCACCAGCCGCCGCATCGCCTGCGCCCGGTCCCGTACCAGCTCCACCGCCCGCGGCTGCGGCAACAGCTCCGCCGCCGCCACCAGCCCCGCCACCGGCGTCCGCAGCTCATGCGCCACATCCGCGGTGAACTCCCGCTCCGCCTGCGCCTGCGCCGCCAGCGACGTCGCCATGTGATGCACACTCCGGCCCAACTCGGCCACCTCGTCCCGCCCCGCGCTCGCCAAACCGTCCCACTCCAGCTCCGGGCCCGCGCCCGCCGCTATCCGCCGCGCCGCCGCCGCACTCAGCCGCAACCGCCGCGACAGCCGCTGCGCCACGAACCACGACACCACCGCCATCAGCACGACCGTGCCCGCACCCGCGACCAGCAGCGCCCGGTCCAGCGCCACCCGCGCCGGATCGTCCTGCGGATACGCCGCCGACACCGACAGCGACCGCCCCCACCGGGAGCCGCCCGTCCCGTCCCCGACGCCCGTCGCCGCCCACACCCGCGGATCGTCACCACCGCTCAGATACGTCCCCGACCGCCCCGCGAACACCGCCTCCCGCAGCGGCGCCGGCAACGCCGCGTCATCCAGCTGCGCCCCCATCGCCAGCGTCCCGTCCCGCTCGTAGATCTGCACCGCGGAGCTGAGCCGGACATCCTGGTACGCGCGTGCCGCACGCTCCCGCCCCGCGTCGGCGATGTGGTGCACCGCGACACCCAGCACCACCACGGCGAGCGCCGTCATACCCGAGATGGCCAGCGCGATCCGACCCCTGATCCCCATCACGCGAGGCTGTACATCTCCGTCGTGTCCCCCAGCGGCGTCGAGCCGTCGTACGTCACTTCCAGTCCGGTGAACGCCCGCCCGCCCTCGACGGTCCGCACGCCGTACAGCCGGAACGTCGCCGGGAACACCGCGTCCCCCGCCGCCCCCGCCGCCGCCTTCTCCACCTGCACCACGCCCCGGCCCTCCGCCGACGTACGGCCATACCGCTCCCAGGTGATCCCGGTCGCCACCATCCCCGAATCCGCGCAGGTCAGCGTGATCACCCGCGGTTCGACCTCCGGCTCGCCGAAACCGCAGTCACGGACGCCGGGCAGCCCCTCGGACGATGTCTTCCGCGGCGCCTGACCGGGCGCCGACGCCCGCTGCCGCGCCGCCGACGTCTGCGGCGCCGCGTCCACCGCCGACGCGTGCCGGCCGGCCTGCGCGCCCCACACCCCGGCCGCGATCACCACCGTGAGCACGGCGCCCACCGGCACAGCGGTACGCCACCGCAGCCGGCGCGCCCCTACGCGGTCGCCCATCGCCCTCTCCTTCCGGGACCATGGGCCCCGCACCCCCGCCGGCACACCCCGCGCCACCACTCCCCGCGAGGGGCCCGGCGAACGGCGGCTTCGCGGACACATGGCAACGGCACCGGCCCACCTTGCCCGGCCCCCCGCACGGGCTGATTGCCCGCACGCGGCGATGACCACGCGGCTTGGTACCAGTTCTGTAACAGCGCCCTTTCGGCCAGGCGCGGCAAGGCTCCGCTTGCGGCGCCCGAAACCCCAGGCCACAGTGGCTTCCCCGGACGGCTCAGCCGGAGTGACGTACCTCCCCTTCGGGAGTGATGGTGGTTTGATCCGCGCTCGACTGCGCAGGCGCACCCGTCGTATCCCCGCGCACTTCGCGCTCTGAACGAGAGGACCGCCTCGTGCCGACCGGCAGCACCGAAGCAGACCCCGCCTCCGAACCCGCTCCGGAGGCGCTCAAGCGCCACCGCGCGCTCTTCCGTGCCATAGCCCGGCGCAGGAATCCCAAACTTCGGCGCACCGACATCACCATCACCGATGAGCGCGTGGTCAAGCGGGCGGTGAAGGCGGCCGCCCTCGGTAACGCCATGGAGTGGTTCGACTTCGGGATCTACAGCTATCTCGCGGTCACCATCGGCAAGGTCTTCTTCCCCGGCGGCGACGACACCACCAGCCTGCTGTCCTCCTTCGCCACCTTCGCCGTCGCCTTCCTCGTCCGGCCCCTGGGCGGCGCGTTCTTCGGTCCGCTCGGCGACCGCATCGGCCGCAAGAAGGTCCTCGCCCTGACCATGATCATGATGGCGCTGGGCACCCTGTGCATCGGCCTGATCCCGTCGTACGCCCTGATCGGCTTCTGGTCGCCCGTCCTGCTGATCGTCTTCCGGCTCGTGCAGGGCTTCTCCACCGGCGGTGAGTACGGCGGCGCGGCCACCTTCATCGCCGAGTACGCGCCCGACAAGAAGCGCGGCTACTACGGCAGCTTCCTGGAGATGGGCACGCTGATCGGCTACATCGGCGCCGCCGGGATCGTGCTGGCCCTCCAGACCGCCCTCGGCTCGGACGCGATGCTCCACTGGGGCTGGCGGGTGCCGTTCCTGGTCGCCGGACCGCTCGGCCTGGTCGGTCTCTACCTGCGGCTGAAGCTCGACGAGACGCCCGCCTTCCAGAAGCTGGAGGCGTCCCAGACGCACTCAGCGACCGGCTCCCCCGTCGAGGCGGAGGCCGAGTTCGCGCACCTCTCGGAGAACGCCCCCAAGAAGAAGATCGGCGAGATCTTCGCCCAGCAGTGGCCCACCCTGATCCTGTGCGTCGCCCTCGTCGGCGCGTACAACATCGGCGTCTACATGCTCCTGTCGTACATGCCGACGTACCTCACCGACGCCCTGCACTACAAGGAGTCGCACGGGCTGCTGCTCCTGCTCGCCACCATGATCGTGCTGGCGGTGGTCATCACCACCGTCGGCCGGCTCAACGACCGCTTCGGCCGCAAACCGCTGCTGATGAGCGGCATGCTCGGCTTCTTCGTCACCGCCGTCCCCGCCTTCCTGCTGGTCAAGCAGGGCAGCCTCGGCGCGGTCATCACCGGCATGCTCCTGCTGGGCTTCTCCCTCGTCTGCCTGCTCGGCACGATGTCCGCCGCCCTCCCGGCGCTCTTCCCCACCAACGTCCGCTACGGCTCGCTCTCCATCGGCTACAACCTCGCCGTCTCGATCTTCGGCGGCACCACCCCGCTGGTGATCACCGCCCTGATGGACGCCTTCGGCGGCAACGTCATGGTCCCCGCCTACTACACGATGGGCGCCGCCCTCGTCGGCATCATCGCCGTCGCCTGCATGACGGAGACCGCCCAGCAGCCCCTGGCCGGCTCCCCGCCCTCCGTCGCCACCAAGGAGGAAGCCGTCGAGATGATCACCGCCCAGAACCAGGAACCGAAGTTCTGACACCGGCGACCGGCACCCCGAAGGGCGCCGCGTGAAGGTGACGGGGGCCGGGGAGCGATCCCCGGCCCCCGCGCGCTCCCCCGCATCCGGTGCCTGGGGCGGCCGTACACGGCGGACAACTGCCGGTACGATGAGGACGGCTGGCGGCGGTGGCGCAATGGCGACGCAGCAGACTTAGGATCTGTGGCCCGTGAGGGCTTGAGGGTTCGAATCCCTTCCGCCGCACGCGAATGGCCTGCGAATCGAAGCTTCGATGCGCAGGCCATTTCTCTGTGTACGGACTCAGCCCAGCAGCTCCCGCACCACCGGAACCAGCGCCCGGAACGCCTTGCCGCGGTGGCTGATGGCGTTCTTCTCCTCGGCCGACAGCTCGGCGCAGGTACGGGTCTCGCCGAGGGGCTGGAGGATCGGGTCGTAGCCGAAACCGCCGGTGCCGGACGGGGCGCGGCGGAGCGTGCCGTCGAGGGTGCCCTCGACGACCCGCTCGGTACCGTCCGGCAGCGCCAGGGCGGCGGCGCAGGCGAAGTGGGCGGCGCGGTGCGGCTCGTCGATGTCGGAGAGCTGGGCGAGGAGCAGATCGAGGTTGGCCCGGTCGTCGCCGTGCCGGCCGGACCAGCGGGCGGAGAAGATGCCGGGCGCGCCGCCGAGGACCTCGACGCAGAGGCCGGAGTCGTCGGCGACGGCCGGGTGACCGGTAGCGCGGGCCAGAGCATGCGCCTTGAGCAGGGCGTTCTCGGCGAAGGTGACGCCGGTCTCCTTGACGTCGGGGATCTCCGGGTAGACGTCGGCGCCGACGAGTTCGACATCGAGACCGGCGGCGCCGAGGATCGCGCGGAGTTCGGTGACCTTGCCGGCGTTACGGGTGGCGAGGATGAGGCGGCGGGGGCCGTCCTGCTCGGTTGTGTGCTGCATGGACAGTGATTATCCCGGGGCGCCGGCCCCGCTCATCCCGGGGAGCAGACCTTGGTCAGTTCACCGGCCGCGTCCGCGAGCGGCTGGAGGTCGGGGTCCTTGCCGTCCTGAAGGGCCTTGCGGGCGTTGTCGATACCGTCGTTCATGCTCTTCAGCGCCTTGGTGAGGTCCGGGTCGCCGGTGGCGTCGCCGATGCCCTTGAGGTCACGGTCGAGACCGTCGAGCGCCTTCTCGGTCTGCTCGGGGTTGTCGGCGGCGTCCTGCGCCGTCTTCTGGAGCTTGTCGACCCCGTTCACGACGGCGGTGGCGGTACGGGCGCAGTCCATCGCCGTGTCGACGGCGCCGCAGCCGGTGAGCGCGGGTATCGCGAGCGCCGCGGCGGCGAGGGCCGCGAGGCCGGTGGCGACGGGGCGTCGGCGGGTGCTGCGGGTGCGTGAAGTCATGGGACGGTTCCTCCCCCAAGTCATGAACAGGTAAAGCAGGTATGGGGAAGAACGCGGGGCGAGGCGTTTTGGTTGCCGCCGGACGCCGGGAAACCGCTCCGGCCGCGCCCCACGGGGACGCGGCCGGAGCGGGCGGGCCTTCCGCGAAGGCCCCGGGCTCAGAGGGTGCGGGCGAGAGCCTCGCGCTGAGCGGCGTCGAGGTCGGCGCAGCCGGAGACCGCGAGGTCGAGGAGGGCGTTCAGCTCGGCGCGGTCGAAGGGCTCGGCCTCGGCGGTGCCCTGGACCTCGACGAAACGGCCGTCACCGGTGCAGACGACGTTCATGTCGGTCTCGGCCCGCACGTCCTCCTCGTAGCAGAGGTCGAGGAGCGGCGTGCCGTCGACGATGCCGACGCTGACGGCGGAGACGGTGCCGGTCAGCGGCTTGCGGCCGGCCTTGACGAGCTTCTTGCCCTGCGCCCAGGCGACCGCGTCGGCGAGGGCGACGTACGCGCCGGTGATGGCCGCGGTCCGGGTGCCGCCGTCGGCCTGGAGGACATCGCAGTCGAGGACGACGGTGTTCTCCCCGAGCGCCTTGAAGTCGATGACGGCGCGCAGCGAACGGCCGATGAGCCGGCTGATCTCGTGCGTACGGCCGCCGATCTTGCCGCGGACGGCCTCGCGGTCCCCGCGGGTGTTGGTGGAGCGCGGCAGCATCGAGTACTCGGCCGTGACCCAGCCCTCACCGCTGCCCTTGCGCCAGCGCGGCACGCCCTCCGTGAAGGAGGCGGTGCAGAAGACCTTGGTGTCACCGAAGGAGACGAGGACGGAGCCTTCGGCGTGCTTGCTCCACCCACGTTCGATGGTGACCGGGCGGAGCTGTTCGGGCGTACGGCCGTCGATACGAGACATGCCGTAGAGCCTAGCGGGAACGGGGGCGGGGACCGGGCGGGGCGAGGGGCACCTCGGCCGGAACGGGCTGGTCCTGGCGTCCCGGGGCGGGGCACCGGGAACGCCGCCGGGCCCCGGTCCGTACACGGTCGTACGGGAGCCGGGGCCCGGTAGGCGGACGCAGCCGCTACATCATGTCCTCGATCTCCGCCGCGATCGGGTCCGCGTCCGTGCCGATGACGACCTGGATGGCGGTGCCCATCTTGACGACGCCGTGGGCGCCTGCGGCCTTGAGGGCGGCCTCGTCGACGAGGGAGGCGTCGGCGACCTCGGTGCGCAGGCGGGTGATGCAGCCCTCGACCTCTTCGATGTTGTCGAGTCCGCCGAGCCCGGCGACGATCTTCTCGGCCTTGGATGCCATGTCCACTCCTGCTTGTCTCGGCCGCCGGCGCGGGTGCCGGGCGGTGCTGCGGGGTGCGGGGGTGCCCTGCGGCCACGAACCGTAGTGCACGTTCAGCCCAGCTTTACGGGCGTTTGTCCGCCGTCTGGCGAAGGATAGCGATCACCCGGAGTGCGTACCGGGGGCCCGGGGCCGCACCCACAAGTGGTCTACACCATCAGTATGCGGCACTCGCCGGGCACGGTGTCGGCGGCGGTTGCCGGAGGTGGCGGATGAGTTCTGGCGCGGCGGCGGCACCCCGCGGGAAGCGGGGCGCCTCTCTCTTCCAGGGCATGCAGAAGATGGGGCGCAGTCTTCAGCTGCCGATCGCGGTACTGCCCGCCGCGGGCATCTTGAACCGGCTGGGGCAGCCGGACGTCTTCGGCGCGGAGGGGCTGGGCTGGGACTCCGTCGCCAAGGTCTTCGCGGGTGCGGGCGGGGCGCTGCTGGATTCAGGGCTCGGGCTGCCGCTGCTGTTCTGTGTCGGGGTCGCGATCGGGATGGCGAAGAAGGCGGACGGATCGACGGCGCTCGCGGCGGTGGTGGGATTCCTCGTCTACTTCGCGGTGCTGCACCAGTTCCCGGAGTCGTGTCCGCCGGGGCAGGCGTTCACGCAGGCAGGGCCGTGGGGCGGGGTGTGTGTGGACGGGAAGGGGACGGCGGCGCAGGCGGCGTTCCAGAATCCGGGGGTGTTCGGCGGCATCGTGATGGGGTTCGCGGCGGCGTGGAGCTGGCAGCGGCTGCACCGGGTGAAGCTGGTGGACTGGCTGGGGTTCTTCAACGGGCGGCGGCTGGTGCCGATCGTGATGGCGTTCGTGGGGCTGGCGTTCGCGGCGGTCTGTCTGTTCGTGTGGCCGCCGGTCGGTGCGGCGCTGACCTCGTTCAGCAAGTGGCTGACGGATCTGGACTGGATCGGGTCGGGGATCTTCGGGACGGCGAACCGGGCGCTGCTGGTGGTGGGGTTGCACCAGTTCCTGAACACGTTCGTCTGGTTCCAGTTCGGCGATTTCACCAAGCCGGACGGGACGGTGGTGCACGGCGACATCAACCGTTTCCTGGCGGGCGATCCGACGGCGGGGCAGTTCACCACCGGCTTCTTCCCGATCATGATGTTCGCGCTGCCCGCGGCGGCGCTGGCGATCACGCACTGCGCGCGTCCGGGGCGGCGCAAGGAGGTGGGCGGGCTGATGCTGTCGGTGGCGCTGACGTCGTTCGTCACGGGCGTCACCGAGCCGATCGAGTACTCCTTCGTCTTCATCGCGCCGGTGCTGTACGGGATCCACGCGGTCTTGACGGGTGTGTCGATGGCGGTGTGCTGGGCGCTGGGGGTGCACGACAGTTTCAGTTTCTCGGCGGGGTTGATCGACTACGTCATCAACTGGGGGCTGGCGACGAAACCGTGGCTCATCATTCCGATCGGGTTGTGCTTCGCGGTGCTCTACTACGCGTTGTTCCGGTTCGTGATCACGAAATTCGATCTGGCGACTCCCGGGCGTGAGCCGGCGGAAGTGGCAGAGGAATTGGAGCGGGAGAACGTGAAGTGACCGGGGCGGCACAGGGGGTTTCCGGATTTGCGGGGCGGGGGCGGCGAGGCCGTACGGTGGGCGGGCGATGAGGGGGGCGGCGGTCGGCGCGGGGCGCGCGGACCGTTCGGCGGCGTCTCGCGAAAACCCGCTCTGACCTGCACTTTTACCCGTACGGGCGGGGTTGCTTCCGGGGTTTCGGGTGCACTCCTCCAGGGGCGGTCCGCATGTGGTCCACACCACTGCGAAGAATGGATTCCTTTGCGCCGGGGCCACGTGCTAAGAATGGTCTAAACCACTGAGTGGTGTAGACAAGCGGGCCGCCCCTCATGAGTGCCCGCCTCACCTGGAGGAATCCGATGAGTTCGGCCACTGCCTCGGCGGCACCGGAAAAGAAAAGCCGCGGCTCCGCCGCCATGGCCGTCGGCCAGCGCATCGGCCGCAGCCTCATGCTGCCGATCGCCACGCTGCCCGCCGCGGCGCTCATGGTCCGCCTCGGCCAGCCCGACATGCTCGGCCGGGACAACTTCCCCGCGTATCTGAACAAGCTCGCCGAGTTCATGGCGGCGGGCGGCGGGGCGCTCCTGGACAACATGCCGCTGCTGTTCGCGGTCGGTATCGCCATCGGCTTCGCGAAGAAGGCCGACGGCTCCACCGCGCTCGCCGCCGTCGTCGGCTACCTCGTCTTCAGCAAGGTGCTGGGCACCTTCACCGACGACAGCCTGCCCAAGGTCCAGCAGGTGGTCGACGGGAAGATAGCCGACGTCGCGCCGCCGGTGAACGCCGGTGTGCTGGGCGGTGTGGTGATCGGCATCGTCGTCGCCCTCCTCTACCAGCGCTACAGCCGCAAGAAGCTCCCCGACTGGCTGGGCTTCTTCAGCGGGCGCCGGCTGGTGCCGATCCTTTCGTCCTTCGCGGGTCTGGTCATCGGCATCGTCTTCGGATACATCTGGCCGGTGCTCGGCACCGGGCTGCACAACTTCGGTGAGTGGCTGGTCGGTTCGGGCGCGGCCGGTGCCGGTGTCTTCGGTGTCGCCAACCGCGCGCTGATCCCCGTCGGCATGCACCACCTGCTCAACTCGTTCCCGTGGTTCCAGGCCGGTGACTTCGACGGCAAGCACGGTGACATCGCCCGCTTCCTGGCGGGTGACCCGACGGCGGGTCAGTTCACCACCGGCTTCTTCCCGATCATGATGTTCGCGCTGCCCGCCGCCTGTCTGGCGATCGTGCACTGCGCCCGCCCGGAGCGCCGCAAGGTCGTCGGCGGCATGATGTTCTCGCTGGCGCTGACCGCCTTCGTCACCGGCGTCACCGAGCCGATCGAGTTCACGTTCATGTTCATCGCACCGGTGCTGTACGCGATCCACGCCGTGCTGACGGGTGTGTCGCTGGCCCTGACCTGGGCGCTGGGGATGAAGGACGGCTTCGGCTTCTCGGCCGGCGCGATCGACTACGTCCTCAACCTCGGCATCGCCACCAAGCCCTGGCTGCTGGCGCTGGTGGGCCTCTGCTTCGCGGTCGTGTACTACGTCCTCTTCCGCTTCGCGATCACCAAGTTCAACCTCCCGACGCCGGGCCGTGAGCCCGAGGACGAGGTCCCGGAGACGGAGCAGTCCGCCGCGAAGGCGGCGAAGTAGCGGCAGCCCGCGACACCCGGATACGGAAAGGGCGGCGGCCCCCGAGATCACTCGGGGGCCGCCGCCCTTTCCGTATGTCCGGACGCGGGTCCGGGCCCGTCAGACCTCGTGGGCCGTGCCCGCGCGGGCCGTCTCGACGGGGCCGTCGTAGACCTTCTGCGCGTCGCGCAGGGTGATGTCCGGGTCGGTCCACGGCGGGATGTGGGTGAGGATCAGCCGTCCGGCTCCGGCGCGGGCGGCGGCCTCGCCCGCCTCACGGCCGTTGAGGTGCAGGTCGGGGATGTCCTCCTTGCCGTGCGTGAAGGACGCCTCGCAGAGGAAGAGGTCGGTGCCCTCGGCGAGGTCGTCGAGCGCCGTGCAGGGCCCGGTGTCGCCGGAGTACGTCAGGGACCGTCCGCCGTGCTCGATGCGGAAGCCGAACGCCTCGACGGGGTGGCGCACCAGCGCCGCCCGGACGGTGAACGGGCCGATCCGGAACGTTCCTTCCGTCAGCGTCCGGAAGTCGAAGACCTCGCTCATCGCGCCGTTGTGCGGCAGGTCCGCGTGGGCGGCGGTCAACCGCCGCTCGGTTCCGGCCGGGCCGTACACCGGCAGCGGCGCGCAGCGGCCGCCGTCCGGGCGGTAGTAGCGGACGACGAAGTAGCCGCACAGGTCGATGCAGTGGTCGGCGTGGAGGTGGGACAGCAAGATGGCGTCGAGGTCGTAGAGACCGCAGTGGCGCTGCAGCTCGCCGAGGGCGCCGTTGCCCATGTCGAGGAGCAGCCTGAAGCCGTCGGCCTCCAAGAGGTAGCTCGAACAGGCCGAATCCGCGGAGGGGAACGACCCGGAGCATCCGACGACAGTGAGCTTCATGCGGGCGTGAACCTCCTGTGCGGGGACGGCGAGCGGCGGACCCGGCCGGACCGGCGGTGGCCGGCTGCCTCGCCGGGCCGTACGGGTGCGCGGCGGGTCCACTCGCGCGGTGCGGTGCCCACGAGGGTAAGGCGCGTGGCGGGGCGCCGCTCCTGTGGCGGGGCGAGCTGTGGGCGGAATCACCAGCCCGGTTGAGCCGTACGGGGGACCCGCCCGCCGTGCCGTGCGAGCCGGTCGCCGGTACGGTCGCAGCGGTGCGGACGGCGGACCGGAAGCGGCGAGGGGAGAGCGGCGATGGACGGCTCGTGGTGGCCCGCGGTGCTCGCGGTACTCGCGTTGGCGCTGGTCGCGGCGGTGGTCGACGGGCGGGGGCGGAGCCGGAGGCCGCCCCGGCGGCGCGGTGGCCGTACGGGAGCGGCCGGACGCCCGGCGGACGGCGCCGGCTCCCGGGGTTCCGCGCCGCCTCCGCCGCCGGACGGCGCGCCCGGCGCCGGTGACCGTACGGCCGGCCGGGACGACGGCGGCCAGGCGGACGGGCGGCGGGAGGAGGGGTGACGGGCGGCCCCGAAGGCCCGCCCGCCGGAGGTGCCGCCTCGGGTCAGGCCCAGAGCTGGCCGTGCAGGGTGGCGATGGCCGCCTCGGTGGACTCGGCGGTGTAGACGCCGGTGGAGAGGTACTTCCAGCCGCCGTCGGCGACGACGAAGACGATGTCGGCGCTCTGTCCGGCGCGGACCGCCTTGCGGCCGACGCCGAGCGCGGCGTGCAGGGCGGCGCCGGTGGAGATGCCGGCGAAGATGCCCTCCTCGGCGAGGAGTTCGCGGGTGCGGGCGACGGCGTCCTCGGAGCCGACGGAGAAGCGCGTGGTGAGCACGGACTCGTCGTACAGCTCGGGGATGAAGCCCTCGTCGAGGTTGCGCAGGCCGTAGACGACGTCGTCGTAGCGCGGTTCGGCGGCGACGATCTGCACGCCGGGGAGGTGTTCGCGCAGGTAGCGGCCGACGCCCATGAGAGTGCCGGTGGTGCCGAGGCCCGCGACGAAGTGGGTGACGGACGGGAGGTCGGCGAGGATCTCCGGGCCGGTGGTGGCGTAGTGCGCGCCGGCGTTGTCGGGGTTGCCGTACTGGTAGAGCATGACCCAGTCGGGGTGCTCGGCGGCGAGTTCCTTGGCGACCTTCACGGCGGTGTTGGAGCCGCCGGCGGCGGGCGAGGAGATGATCTCGGCGCCCCACATCGCGAGGAGTTCGCGCCGCTCGGACGAGGTGTTCTCCGGCATCACGCAGACGATGCGGTAGCCCTTGAGCTTGGCCGCCATGGCGAGTGAGATACCGGTGTTGCCGCTGGTGGGCTCCAGGATCGTGCAGCCCGGGGTGAGGCGGCCGTCCTTCTCCGCCTGCTCGATCATGTGCAGCGCGGGGCGGTCCTTGACGGAGCCGGTGGGGTTGCGGTCCTCCAGCTTGGCCCAGATCCGGACGTCGGCGGAGGGGGAGAGGCGCGGGAGGCGGACGAGAGGGGTGTTCCCGACCGCCGCCAGCGGGGAGTCGTACCGCATGTCAGGCCAGGTCCGCCGGGCGGTCGGCGGCGGTGGAGCCGCCGGCGACGGCGGGGAGGATGGTGATGTTGTCGCCGTCGGTCAGCTTGGTGGCGATGCCGTCGAGGAAGCGGACGTCCTCGTCGTTGAGGTAGACGTTGACGAAGCGGCGCAGCTCCGCGCCGTCGACGAGGCGCTCCTTGATGCCCGCGTGGCGGCTCTCCAGGTCGTCGATGAGCGCGGCGAGGGTGTCCCCGCCGCCCTCGACGGCCTTCGCGCCGTCGGTGTAGGTGCGCAGGATGGTCGGGATTCGGACCTCGATGGCCATGAGAGTGCTCCTGTCGGAGTGCGGGGGCGGGGTGGCGGTGCGTCCCGTGTGCACGGCCTGGGGCGGTGCGGGTGCGGCGGGGTGGTGCGGGGCCGGTCAGGCCGCTGCGCGGCCCGGACACAAGGCGCTGGTCAGGCGGCACAGATCGATGTGCAGCCGGGCGGCTCCGCAGCCGAACGCGCCCAGCAGGGCGGAGGCGGAGCGACGCGTGGCGAGCGGAGCCTGCTGGCGCATGGCCCTCCTCTGCTCGCTCACGTCGTGGTCAACCATGCGGTCATCGTATCGATTCCCGGTCCGGGTTTTGATACCTCGTCCCATGATGCGGACGGTTCTGTACGGCAGGTGGGACGCGACGGACGGCGGCCCGCTCGGGCCGATCCCGCGCGTCCCGGAAAACCCCAGGTGGCGGCGGGCGGACCGGCCCGGCGGAGACGCGGCCCGCCCACGCCCGGAACGGTCAGGCGTACGCCTCGACGATCCGGACCTCCTCCTCGGTGATCTCACCGTCCACGATGCGGAACGAGCGGAACTGGAAGGGGCCCGCGTCGTCGGTGTCGGCGGTGGAGACCAGGACGTAGTGCGCGCCGGGCTCGCCCGCGTAGCTGACGTCGGTGCGGGAGGGGTACGCCTCGGTGGCGGTGTGCGAGTGGTAGACGATCACCGGCTCCTCGTCGCGGTCGTCCATGTCGCGGTAGAGGGCGAGGAGGTCGGCGGAGTCGAACTCGTAGAACGTCGGCGAGCGGGCGGCGTTGAGCATCGGGACGAACCGCTCGGGGCGGTCGCTGCCGGCCGGTCCCGCGACGATGCCGCACGCCTCGTCGGGGTGGTCCTGGCGGGCGTGCGCGACGATCCGGTCGTGGAGGTCCTGGGTCAGGGTCAGCATGCGGCAAGGATAGGAGGGCGTCCGCGGCGCCCGGGAGCGGGTGCGCGGGGGCGGGCGGACGGACGGCGCGGGCCCGTACGGCGCCGGGCCCCGTGGAGCCCGGGGTACGGCGACGGGCCCGTACCCACCGCGGGATGCGATGCGTACGGGCCCGTCGCCGGAGGTGCGGCCGATCAGTTCTTGGTGTTCTGACCGGACTTGACCTCGGCTGCGGCGCGGGTCGCGAAGACCTCGGCCGAGCGGCGCTTGATGGAGAGGTAGCCGACGCCCAGGATGACGGCCCAGATCGGCGCCGCGTACAGCGAGATGCGGGCGTCCGGGTCGATGCCCATCAGCACGATGACCATGCCGATGAACGCGAGGGCGAAGATCGAGGTGTACGGGGCGCCGGGCGCCTTGAAGTCCGACTGCGGCAGTTCACCGCGGTTGGCCTTGGCCCGGTAGCGCAGCTGCGAGAAGAGGATGACGATCCAGGCCCACATACCGGAGATCGTGGCGAAGGAGACGACGTAGTTGAACGCGTCGCCGGGCCACTGGTAGTTGATCCACACGCCGACCAGCATCATCGCGACGGAGACGCCGGTGCCCCAGGTGGGCAGGCCGTTCTTGCTCAGGTGCGTGAAGACCTTCGGGCCCTGGCCGTTGAGGGCGAGGTCGCGCAGCATGCGGCCGGTGGAGTACATCCCGGAGTTGGCGGACGAGAGGGCGGCGGTCAGCACGACGAAGTTGACGATGCCGGCGCCGGCGGGCAGGCCGATCTCCTGGAAGGCGCGGACGAACGGGCTGACGCCCGGCTCGAAGACCGTCCAGCTGACGACCGAGAGAATGATGATGAGCGCGCCGATGTAGAACAGGCCGATGCGCCACGGAACGGTGTTGATCGCCTTGGGCAGAACCTTCTTCGGGTCCTTCGCCTCGCCCGCGGTGACGCCGACGAGTTCGACGGCGAGGAACGCGAACATCACGATCTGAAGAGTCATCAGCGTGCCGCCGATGCCCTTCGGGAAGAATCCGCCGTCGGCCCAGAGGTTGGTGAAGGAAGCGGTGTCACCGGCGTTGGAGAAACCGAGAATGATGACGCCGAGACCGATCAGGATCATGCCGATGATCGCGGTGACCTTGACCATCGAGAACCAGAATTCGAGCTCACCGAAGATCTTCACGGAGATCAGGTTGATCCCGAAGAGCGCGACGGTGAAGACGAGTGAGGACACCCATTGGGGGATGTCCTGGTTCCAGTAGTGGATATAGGTGGCGGCCGCGGTAACTTCTGTGATTCCGGTCACGACCCAGAAAAGCCAGTAGGTCCAGCCGGTCACAAAGCCGATGAAGGGGCCGAGGAATTCGCGTCCGTACTCCGAGAAGGAGCCGGAGACCGGGCGGTACATGAGCAGTTCGCCCAGCGCCCGCATGATGAAGAAGATGACGAGGCCGACGATCGCGTAGGCCAGGATGATGCTCGGCCCCGCCTTGGATATCGCCTTGCCCGCCCCGAGGAACAGGCCGGTACCGATGGCGCCACCAATGGCGATCATCTGGATCTGGCGGTTTCCCAGACCCCGCTGGTAGCCCTCCTCGGAGCTGTTCCCAGCGGCCTCATTGCCGTCGTGCTGCTTATCGACCTGCACAGAGGTCATGAGTGGTGCGCCTTTCTCCATACCGACCCGGTCTGTCCGGATCGGGTTCCGATCCCCCCGGATGGAGTTCCTGCACGCCGGCGGTGGCCGGCTCAGCGCTCCCGCAGCGACAGGGGTGGCGTCGCTCACGGCAGGTCGTGAACATCTATCACGGCGCCTTGGAGGGCGACCAGGGACGTTGTATGGCAAGGTCACACGAAAATTAGGACAAAGCCCTAAACAATCGGCAAGGCGCACGCGCGTGAGATGGGATCGTTATCCGGATTTGAGCATTCTCTGAGCGAACGCTTGAGGAATGGTAACCGGGACTCAGGCCATCAGCGATTCGACGAGCGTTTCCTGGAGACCGCCGAGCCAGAGGTAGGCAAGCACCATGGGCTTACGGGGATCGGAATCCGGCAGCCGCAGGAGTTCCCCGCCGTCGTCCTCGTCGGTGACCTCCAGGCGGGTACCGATGGCCAGCCGGAGATCGTTGAGCCCGCCGAGCCAGCGGTGGCACTCCTGGGGTGTGAGGCGCAGCACGGCGCCGGTCTCCGGCTCGGGGTGCAGCGCGTCGAGCGAACGGATCACCGCGAGCGCGTCCTCGCGTTTGCGGGTGCGCAGATCGTTCTCGGTGTAGCGGCGGAACTCCGCGGACGCGGCGATCACGTCGTCGTCCGGCACCCGGTCCGGACCGCCGTACGCGTCCGGGAAGAGGCGGGCGAGGACGGGGTCGGCGGGCGGTTCGCTCGGGCCGTCCCGGAAGACGGAGGCGAGCAGGTCCTCCGCGGCGTCACCGCTCTCGTCGCCGGGCCCGACCAGCTCCAGGAGCTGGACGGCGAGGCTACGCAGGATGGAGATCTCGACCTCGTCGAGGGTGACGGCCGCGCCGCCGCCGGGCTGGGACTCGAAGTGGCCGGCCATCAGCGGTCCTGCTGAAGGGTCGCCCACAGGCCGTAGCCGTGCATGGCCTGCACGTCGCGCTCCATTTCCTCGCGGCTGCCGCTGGAGACCACGGCGCGGCCCTTGTGATGGACGTCGAGCATGAGCTGGTGGGCCTTGTCCTTGCTGTAGCCGAAGTAGGACTGGAAGACGTAGGCGACGTAGCTCATGAGGTTGACGGGGTCGTTGTGTACGACCGTGACCCAGGGAACGTCGGGTTCGGGCACCTCGTAGGGTGCCTCGCTCGACTCGGGGCGCTCGATCTCCACTGGGACACTCACACGCCCCATGCTGCCACCCGGGGCCGGGCCGCGCACAAACGCCCCTGGGCAGGTGGGTCGGGCCGGGCGCCGGGGGCCCGCTACCGGCGCCCGGCGGGCGGCGCCCGGCACCGGCCGCGGCGCCGCCGTGAGCGGCGTCACGGGACCGGCCACCAGAAATCGTCAATCTGACGAGTAATGGGGGTAGCATCGTCCGCATGAACACAGCAGACCTGGGGCTGCCGGTGGCGGTGCCGTCGACGGCGCTCTTCACCGACCAGTACGAACTCACCATGCTGCAGGCGGCCTTGCGGTCCGGGAACGCCGACCGGCGCTCGGTCTTCGAGGTCTTCACCCGGCGCCTGCCCGAGGGCCGCCGCTACGGCGTGGTCGCCGGCACCGGCCGGGTGCTGGACGCGGTGGAGAACTTCCGCTTCGACGAGACCATCCTGGGCTTCCTGCGCGAGCGCGGCATCCTGGACGAGGCGACGCTGGAGTGGCTGGCCGGCTACCGCTTCCGCGGCGACATCCGGGGCTACCCGGAGGGCGAGGTCTACTTCCCCGGCTCCCCGATCATGCGGGTCGAGGGCACCTTCGCCGAGGCGGTGCTGCTGGAGACGGTGATCCTCTCCATCCTCAACCACGACTCCGCGGTCGCCGCCGCGGCGTCCCGGATGTCGGTGGCCGCCGGGGACCGCCCGCTGATGGAGATGGGCGCCCGCCGCACCCATGAGCTGGCCGCGGTCGCCGCCGCCCGCTCCGCGTACGTCGGCGGCTTCCACACCACCTCCGACCTGGCCGCCGGGTTCCGCTACCACATCCCGACCGTCGGGACGAGCGCGCACGCCTTCACCCTGCTGCACGACACCGAGCGGGACGCCTTCACCGCGCAGGTCGACACGCTCGGCCGCGGTACCACGCTGCTGGTCGACACCTTCGACGTGACGGAGGCGGTGCGCCTGGCCGTCGAGGTCGCGGGTCCGGAGCTGGGCGCCGTCCGGATCGACTCCGGCGATCTGCTGCTCGTCGCCCACCGGGTGCGCCAGCAGCTGGACGAACTGGGCGCCGTCAACACCAAGATCGTGGTGACCAGCGATCTCGACGAGTACGCCATCGCCTCGCTCGCCGCCGCGCCCGTCGACGCGTACGGCGTCGGCACCCAGCTGGTCACCGGCAGCGGGCACCCGACGTGTTCGATGGTGTACAAGCTGGTCGCCCGTGCGCAGAGCGACGCGCCCGACGCGCCGCTGCGGCCGGTCGCGAAGAAGTCGCTGGGCGGCAAGTCGTCGGTCGGCGGACGCAAGTGGGCCGCGCGGCGGCCGGACGAGCACGGCGTCGCCGAGGCGGAGGTCGTCGGCACCGGCGAGATCCCCGCGGAGCTGGCCCCGCACCAGCTGCTGGTGCCGCTGGTCACCGGCGGTGAGGTGGTCGCCCGCGAGCCGCTGGACGCCGCCCGGGACCGGCACATCGCCGCCCGCGCGAAGCTGCCGCTCTCGGCGACGCAGCTCTCCCGCGGCGAGCCGGTGCTGCCCACCGAGTACCGCTGAGACACCGGGCCGCGGCGGACGTGACGCCGCGGCCCGCCACCCGGGTGGCGCACACCCCCTCCCCGGGCGGCCGGGGCGTGGCTAGTCTCGGCCGTACCGGCCACCGCCCCACCCTTCACCACGGCACCGGCCGTCACTCCCTTCCGTCGGAAAGGCACCGACCATGCACCGGGCACTGATCGTCGTCGACGTACAGAACGACTTCTGCGAGGGCGGCAGCGTCGCGGTGACGGGCGGTGCGGACGTCGCCGCCGCCATCACCGAGCACGTGGACCGGGCCGCGGGCGACTACCGCCATGTGGTCGCCACCCGCGACTTCCACATCGACCCCGGCGCGCACTTCTCCGACCATCCGGACTTCGTGGACTCCTGGCCGGTGCACTGCGTGGCCGGGACCGAGGGCGGCGGCTTCCACCCCAACTTCGCGCCGGCCATCGCCTCCGGCGCCGTCGACGCGGTCTTCGACAAGGGCGCGTACGCGGCCGCGTACAGCGGTTTCGAGGGGGCGGACGGCCAGGGCACCGGGCTGGCCGACTGGCTGCGCGCCCATGACGTCACCGAGGTGGACGTGGTCGGCATCGCCACCGACCACTGTGTGAAGGCCACCGCGCTCGACGCGCTCCGCGCCGGGCTGCGCACCCGGGTGCTGCTCGATCTGACCGCGGCGGTGTCCGCGCCGACCACCGAGCGGGCGCTGGCCCAGCTGCGACAGGCGGGCGCGGAGCTGACCGGGGCGCCGGTGCTCGCCGGGGGCTGACGGAGCGGGGCCGGTACCGGAGACCGGGCGGCCGGACGGTCACCGGCGGGCGGGCGCCCGGTCGCCGGCGGACGCTCCCCGGCCGCCTCGCGGGTCAGGCGGCCCGTGCCGGGCGGAGCAGGGCGCGTATCGGGTGCCAGGACTCGGTGTCGTCGTCCGGGGTCTGGCGCCAGACGAGGCCGTCGGGGTGGTGGAGGACGGCGGTCACCTCGTCCGGGGTGGGCGGGCGCATGTTGCCGCGCAGGTAGACGGCGCGCAGTCCGAGGTTGCGCAGCCTGGTCAGGGCGCGCTGGCGGTTGGCGGCGTGGACGAGGACGCGTACCCGGTGGTCGTCGCACCCGGGTCTGGGCAGCGCCAGGGCGACCACCACGCTTCCGCCGGGAAGCCGGATGAAGCCGCCTTGGGACCTCTGCATTTCTCCCCCGTGAGGCTGGGTGTCAGCAAGCTGTCGTAGGACGCATCTAAGCCCGATCGGCCGCCGCCCGCTAGAGGGCGACGGCCGATCAAGGTTTGACCTGCGGTTTTCCTACTTGCTTGTGGCGGGAGCCACCTGGAGCGTCACCGTGGAGCCGTCCTTGACCTCCTTGACGATCTTGATCCGGGTGTGGGTGTCAGGAACGAGCACGCCGCCGGTCGGGTTCGTCCTGTCGTAGTAGACGCCGCTGTGGTCGTCGAAGAGCGTGACGCCCTTCTTCGAGGTGATCTTCACCGGTGTGCCGTCCTTGTGGAGCAGCAGGGCGTCCGTGGAGCGCTTGGTGAAGGTCGCGTCGTACGTCTGGAAGCGGTTGCGCATCAGCTTGCCGTCGGCCCACTTCTCGGCCTTCGGGTGGGCGTCGACCGGCAGGATCTGGCCACGGCCGGGGTGCTCGCCGACGTTGTTGTCCGCCTGCGAGGTGTCCCAGAGCCAGATCAGCACGCCGGGCTGGAAGGGGAAGTGCTCCACCCAGCCGGGCCGGTCGGTGGTCCAGCCGAAGTTGTACGGGCCGGTCTTCAGAGTCTTGTCGTACGAGACGTACCGGCGGTTCTCGGCCAGGTAGTACTGCGGGTAGTCCTTGGTGAAGGAGGCGCCGATGCGGGAGAAGCCGGTGGCGTTCCAGCCGTTGTCACCGCTCTCGGCGTCGTCGGTGAGGACCGGCTTGCCGTCGGCGGTGATCGCGAGCGCGTCGGCGGCGAAGCCCTTGAGGGCCAGTCCGCCGTCGGTCTGGTAGCGGAACCGCAGGTCGATCTTCTTGCCGGCGTACGCGTCGAGCGGGAAGACCAGGTCGCGGTAGGCGCCGGAGGTGCCGGTCAGGCCGGGCTTGTCGCCGCCGTCGCGGGGGATGGCCCTGCCGTCGGCGGTGCCATCCAGCGCGGTCCAGTCGGCGCCGCCGTCGGTGGAGACCTCGGCGTAGAGGAAGTCGTAGTTCTCCTCGATGTCCCACCAGCCCTTGAGGGCGAGCTGTGCCTTGGCGGCGCCGGTCAGGTCGACCTGGCGGGTGAGGGTGTTCTTGAGGTCGTTGCCCATACCGCTCCACCACTGGTGGGCGCCCTGGGCGGGCTCGACGATGTCGGTCTTCACCCTCTTCGCGGGCAGGTCGACGACGAGCGCCTGCTTGTCCTTGGTGTTGTACTCGGCGACGCCCAGCTTGTGGGTGGAGCGGGTGGCGGCCTTCGCCTTGCCGTAGTTCAGCCAGCCGAGCTGGAGCTTGTCCCAGGCGCTCATGTCGCCGGGCAGGTCACCGATGGCGTCCTTGCCGGTGCCCAGCCAGGAGCCGGCGGACATCAGTGACCAGAAATCGACGGAGGACTCGCCGCTGCCGGTGGTGTCGTACTCGTCGGGGAGGCCGAGGTCGTGGCCGTACTCGTGGGCGAAGACGCCGAGGCCGCCGTTCTCCGGCTGCATGGTGTAGTCGCCGACCCAGATGCCGGTGTCGCCGATCTGCGTACCGCCGGCCTTGTTGTCCGCCGGGCCGGTCTTGCCGGCGTCGGTGCCGTACGCGTACCAGCGGTGGGCCCAGATGGCGTTGGTCTGCTGGGCGCCGCCGCCGGCGGACTCGTCCTCGCCGGCGTGCACGATCTGGAAGTGGTCGATGTAGCCGTCGGGCTCGTTGAAGTCGCCGTCGCCGTCGTGGTCGTAGCGGTCCCACTGGTCGTACTGAGCCAGGTCGGCCTTGATCTGTGCGGTGGTGCGGCCGGCGGCCTTCTGCTGGGCGGCCCACTTGTTGACGCCGTCGCGGACCAGGTCCCAGGCGTTGGCGCAGTTGGTGTCGCCGCAGTAGTTGGAGCCGTAACGGGCCTCGTTGAAGTCGACCTTGACCCAGTCGGTGACCTCGCCGTCGACGGAGTAGCGGCCGGAGGACTGCTTCTCGTAGTACTTCGCCAGCGACTGCTTCTTCTTGTCGTGCGAGAAGTAGAGGTCCTGGAAGTGCTGCCGGCTGAAGTCGGGCTGCCAGGCGGTGCTGTTGTCGTTCTTGCGGTCCGGGCGGGCGATGGTGTTGTGCGCGGGGCCCGGCGTGCCGCCGTACTTCTTCTCGGGCGGCTTGGGGCCGTCGCCGTCCGGGTCGTACGTCGTGGTGTCGTCGACCTTGTCGCCGAAGTCCACCAGGATCGTGAAGATCTTGTCGGTCTTCTCCCGGGCCAGCTCGACGTACTTGCTCTTCCCGAGCTTGACGACCTGTGAGGCACCCTTACGGGTCGGCTCGGCGTCGCCGTCCAGGACCTGCTTGACGGCCTCCTCGCGGCGGGCGGCCTGCCGGTCGCTGTACGGGCCCTTGAGGTCGTGGTCGCCGCTCCGCTCGGGGGCGGGGTCGTGGCGGCGGGCGGCGGCCGGGTGGGTGTCGGGGGCGGCGACGGCGGCCCCGGACGACAGTGAGGCCGCCCCGACCGCGGCGATCGCCGTGGCCAGGACGGCCGGTGTGAACACCCTTCTTCGCTCTCTCACGTGCGCTTTCCTCCCCTTCGCGCGGGCATGGTGAAGGGAATTTGACCGGAGCGGCGCCCGAAAAGACAGATCTTGACTTGGACACGACAGCGACGTACGGTATCCGGTCGGCGCGGCGCGCTCACCGGACAGGGCAGCGCCCCGGCGGGCCGTGGGCCGTCACCGGGGCGCGGGCGTTCCGACGTGGCGTCAGGCCGTCGACACCACCACCGTCTTGGCCGCCTTGTCGTGCAGACACTGCTGATAGGGCTTGTCCCAGGTACACCACACGACATTGACGAACCAGAAGATCAGCCCGCAGCACGGCACGATCTCCGGCAGTGTGTAGACCGCCGCCCGCACCCAGCCCGCCTGGGTCGTCGGCACCGAGCCGTCCGTCAGCATCGCGACCCGGATCCGCATCGCCATCTTGCCGACGGTCTGCCCGCGATGGGTCAGCATCAGCCCCTCGTAGACCAGGTACACCAGCATCGTCACGCCGGAGACCGTCGCCTGCTTGCCGGTCTCGGCGTTACTGGTGCTGGTGTAGTCGACCCAACCGACGATGCCGCTCATGATCAGGCCGACCGGCACACCGATGATGATCGCGTCGATGATCCGCGCCACCAGCCGCCGCCCCCGCCCCGCGAGCGGCGGCATCCCGGCGAGCGGATCGGCCGCGCCGTGCTCCCCGCCGTACGGATTGCCGGCGTACCGGCCCCCGTAGGGGGCACCCCCGTAGGGGGCACCCCCGTACGGGCCCCCGCTCTGGGGCGCGCCCCCGTAGGGATCGTGACCGGACGGGCCACCCCCGTACGGGCCGCCGCCGGGCGGTGGGCCACCGGGTGGGGGGCCACCGCCGTACGGGCCGCCCGTCCCGGGGCCGCCGGAGCCCTGGCCGGGCCCGGGGCCGCCGGGCGGGGGCTCCCCCTGCGGCGCGCCGCCCGCCGACGGCTCCTGGGGCTTCTTCAGGAACGGGTCGTCCTCCGGCGGTTCACCGGCTCCGGACGGGGGCTGCTCGCTGCTCATGGCCCGAGTCGACCCCCTACGGGCACGGGGCGCATCCGGCGAAGTCCGTTCGGGGGACGACACGCCGGTGCCCCGGGGCGACGGTCCCCGGGACGGAACGGCCCCCGGCCCCCGGCGGGGAGCCGGGGGCCGTGGAAGCGGGGCGGCGGGGGCCGGGCGGGCGCGGTGGTGCGGGCCCTGAGCCGGGCCGGGGTGCCGGGCCTCGGGACGGGCCAGGGCTGGAGGTCCGGCCCGGCCGCCGGGGCGAGGCGCGGGGCCCGGCCGCAGGGGCGAGGCGCGGGCCCGGCCCGGGGGCACCGGCCGGGTGCCGCGTCCCGGGGCGCTCCGCCGCAGGTCAGCGGCTCAGGCCGCCGCTCCCCGTACAGGCTTCAGGCCACCGCCCCGTCCGCCGTTCAGTCCGCCGTTCAGTCCGCCGCGACGAACGTGCGGGCCGCCTTGTCGTGCCAGCACTGGCGCCAGGGCTTGTCGAAGAGGCACCAGACCGCGTCGAGCACCCCGACGATCAGGAAGCCGAGCACGCCGAGGACCAGCCAGCGCTTGATCAGGGCCATCAGCTCGGGGGTGTCGTGGCTCTCGATGTCCACGACCCGCACCCCGCACACCTTCTTGCCCAGGCTGCGGCCCCACTTGAGGGTCGGCAGCAGCTCGATCAGCCCGCCGCCGATCACCACCGCCGCGAGCACCGTGAGGAACAGCGGCGCCGTCCCGCCGTCGAGCAGATAGACCGTCACCTCACGGCCGGACTCCTTGGCCGCGGCGATCTTCGCGTCGATGTGGTCCACCGCACCGCCCCACAGCGGCAGCGCGACGAGGACCGTCAGTACCGCGACGAGCGCCAGATCGATCAGGCGGGCGGCCAGCCGGCGGCCGAGCGCCGCCGGATGCGCCTGCTCGGTGGCGAACGGGTCGGCGGTCGGCGGCTTCCACGGGATGACGCCGTCGTCACCACCCGCACCGCCCGGGAACGGGAAACCGCCCCCGGCACCCGGACCGGGCTGCGGACCGGCCTGCGGCGGCACCGCTCCCGGGCCGGGCGCGGGCGGCGCCTGCGGCGGGTTGAACGGCGCCTGCCGGGGGTGCGGGTGCTGCGGATGCGGCGGGTAGGCCGGTCCGCCCGCGCCCGCGCCGGGCATCGACTGCGGTCCGCTCGGCGCCGGAACGCCCGGCCCGCCGGGACCTGGCCGGGCGGCGGGCGGGGCGGGAGCGGCGGGCAGCAGCTGGCCGCCGGCCGGTGCCTGCCCCGCGGGACCGCCCTGCGCCCCGGCGCCCTGGCCCGCGGCCGGGCCGGGCCGCTGGGGCAGCCGGATCGCCATCGTGCCGCCGTCCTTGGGCGCCGGGCCGTCGCCCGGCCGCACTGCACGGATCGCGGTGGTGCCCTGGTCACGGGCGGGCGGACGGACCGCGCGGATGGCGACCGTGCCGTCCGGACGCGCGGGCCGCTCCGGCTCCTCGTCCCGCGGCCCGGACTCCGCGTCGCCGCCGCCACGCTCCCGCGGCGGCGGCACCGCGCCCGCGGACTCCTCCGTGGACGCGTCGGGCGCGCCCCACGAGACGGGGCCGGCTGCGCCGGTACCGCCCTGCTGTGCGGCGTCGGCCCGCCAGGCGGAGGCGGGCGCGGGCCCGCTGCCGTGCAGCCGGGCCGGATCGTCCCAGGAGAGCGGGGCCTCGCCACCCGCGCCCGGGGCGGCGGTCGAGTCGTCGAGGAAGACCGGGCCGGTCTCCTCCGCCGCCGGGACGGCGGGTGGCGCGGCCGCCGGGGCGGGGGCCGGAGCGGGTACGGCGCCCGGCGGCGGTGCGGGCATCGCCTCGCCCTCGGCCGGGGCCGGCCGGCTGGTGCCCGGGACCCACGCGGCCCCGTCCCAGTACCGGATGTAGCCGGGGATGGACGGGTCCGGGTAATACCCTCCAACGGGTACGTTTCCACTGCTACCGGGGGATTCCGCCACTGTCCCCAACTCCCCTCACGTCCCACGCCTGTGCTCGCTGCGCCGCCTGCCTCCGGATGGCCCCCGGCCGCGCCGCGCGCGGGACGGGGCCGCTTCCGGGGCCCTCGGCGTGACCGTCCGCCGCGCCCCGGCTGCCGCGGGGGCACCGTGCTCGGCGTCGATCGTCCACGGAGGAGGTTAACGAAGAACGGCGGGGCGGCAGAGCGGGAGGCGAACGGGCGGCCGGAGCCTCGAACGCGGGCCCGAGACATCCGGTGGGGACATCCCCGGACGAACCCGTGCGCTCCGCCGCCCGGACGCGCCGCACCGGTCCCGTAAGGGCCGTTCCGTACCGGTCGGCCGGATGCGCGGAACCACCTGGACGGAGGCGGCGAAAAAATCCGCGAAGAATTTTCCGGAAGTGGCGTAAGGATCCGTGTGCCTGCGGCCTCTCTCCTTGTGCGGGCGGAAAGACACGGGGCCCGTACAGCGAAGCGGAGAGGTGGAAAACCGATGCACAGCGTGGTGGAGCGAGAGTTGGAACTGGGTCTGGTCGTCTCCCCGGAGCAGAGCGTTCCGGTGCCGGCCCGGCTGGCCTACCGCACCGACGACCCGTACGCGGTCCACATCACCTTCCACATCGGCTCGGACGCGCCCGTCAACTGGACGTTCGCGCGCGAACTGCTGGTCGAGGGCGTGTTCCGGCCCTGCGGTCACGGCGATGTGCGGGTGTGGCCGACGAAGGTGGACGGCCGGAGCCTGGTCTGTATGGCGCTCAGCTCGCCGGACGGGGACGCGCTCCTGGAGGCGCCCGCCGCGGCGGTGTCGGCGTGGCTGGAGCGCACCCTGCGGGTCGTCCCCCCGGGCTCGGAGCAGGAGCACCTCGGCATGGACAAAGGGCTGAGCGAACTGCTGGCGATGGCGACCGGCGACGCGCCCTGGGCCGGCGAGCCGTGGCCGTCCGACGAGACCCCGGACGCGGGTGCGTGAGCGTGCCGGACGCCGTGCCGGGCGCCGGATCACCGATCCCCCGCCCGGCACCTGGCACCCCGCACCCCCGGCCCGCTCCCGGGTCAGCCGCGGTACGCCTCCAGCAGCCGCAGCCAGACCTCGCTGATCGTCGGGTAGGCGGGCACGGCGTGCCAGAGGCGTTCGAGGGGGATCTCGGCGGCCACCGCGAGGGTCGCCGAGTGCAGCAGTTCACCGACCCCGGGGCCGACGAAGGTGGCGCCGATGACGGTCTCGCGGTCCAGGTCGACGACCATCCGGGCCTGCCCGCGGTAGCCGTCGGCGTAGAGGGCGGCGCCGGCGACGGCGCCGAGGTCCACGTCGACGGCGCGGACCCGGTGCCCGGCGCGCTCCGCCTCGGCCAGGCTCAGGCCCACCGCCGCGGCCTCCGGGTCGCTGAAGACGACCTGCGGGACGGCGACGTGGTCGGCGGTGGCGGCGTGCGCGCCCCAGCGGTCGGTCTCCAGGAGGGGGACGCCCCGGGCCCGTGCGGCGAGGGCGGCTCCGGCGATCCGGGCCTGGTACTTGCCCTGGTGGGTGAGGAGCGCGCGGTGATTGACGTCGCCGACGCCGTAGAGCCAGTCGTTGTCCGCGAGGTCGGTGACGCGGCAGGTGTCGTCGACGGTCAGCCAGGAGCCCGGGGTGAGGCCGACGGTCTCCAGACCGAGGTCGTCGGTGCGCGGGGCGCGGCCGGTGGCGATCAGCAGCTCGTCGGCGACGATCTCGTCGCCGGTGTCCAGTTCCACGGTGACCGGTCCGCCCGGCGCCTCCCGGCGCACCCGGGTGACGCCCGTCCCGGTCCGCAGCAGTACGCCCGCCTCGGCCAGCGACGCGGCGACCAGCTGCCCGGCGAACGGCTCCATCCGGGGCAGCAGCCCCTCCCCCCGTACGACGAGGGTGACCGCGGCGCCCAGGGCGCGCCAGGCGGTGGCCATCTCGACGCCGACGACACCGCCGCCGACGATGACCAGCCGGCCCGGTACGGACGCGGCGCTGGTGGCCTCGCGGCTGGTCCAGGGCGCGGCGTCGGCGAGCCCTGGGATGGGCGGCAGGACGGCGCGGCTGCCGGTGCAGAGGGCGACGGCGTGCCGGGCGTGCAGCGTCCGCTCCCCGTCCACGACGACTTTCCGCGGACCGGCCAGCCGGCCCTGACCGCGGACCAGCGGTACCCCGACCGACTCCAGCCAGCGGACCTGGCCGTCGTCCTTCCAGTGTGAGGCGAAGGCGTCGCGGTGGGCGAGGACCGCTTCGGCGTCGAGGGGGCCGGCGACCGCGTCCTTGAGGCCGGGCACCCGGCGGGCCTCGGAGCGGGCGGTGACCGGGCGCAGCAGCGCCTTGCTCGGCATACAGGCCCAGTAGGAGCATTCGCCGCCGACGCGTTCGCTCTCGACGATGACGGCGCTCAGCCCGGCGGCGTGCGCCCGGTCGGCAACGTTCTCGCCGGTGGGGCCGGCGCCCACCACGATCACGTCGTACGTCTCACCGTCTGCGGTCGCTGCGCTGGCTGGCATCGGCTGCTCGCTCCCTGAGTAGCGCGGCGGCCGGGCGGGGCCCGGCCGGTACGGTCACCGCCGCGCGGAAGGCGGCGGGCAGTTCCCATCGTGCGTCCGGGGCGGCGGGGCCGCATCCGGCGGTGCGGCGCGCCCGGTGGCGTACGGGGCGGGGACGCGGCGCCCGGACCGTACGGCGGTGGCGGGCCCGGTCCCGCGTCAGAACAGCTTCCCGGGGTTGAGCAGTCCCAGCGGGTCGAAGGCTTGCTTGATGGAGCGGTGCAGTTCCAGGCCGACGGGGCCCAGTTCGCGGGCGAGCCACTCCTTCTTCAGGACGCCGACGCCGTGTTCGCCGGTGATCGTGCCGCCCAGTTCGAGGCCGAGCGCCATGATCTTGTCGAAGGAGGCGCGGGCGCGGCGGGACTCGTCCGCGTCGGCGGGGTCGAAGCAGACGGTGGGGTGGGTGTTGCCGTCCCCGGCGTGCGCGCAGACGCCGATGGTCAGGTCGTACTCGGCGGCGATGGCGGCGGTGCCGCGAAGCATCGCGGCCAGCTGCGAGCGGGGGACGCAGACGTCGTCGATCATCGTGGCGGAGCGGACGCGTTCCAGAGCGAGGAGGGTGACGCGGCGGGCCTGGAGCAGCAGTTCCGACTCGGCCTCGGTGTCGGCGGGGACCACTTCGGTGGCGCCCGCGGCGGTGCACAGCGCGCCGAGGGCGGCGAGGTCGGCGGCGGCGTCGGGGGTGTCGAAGGCGGCGAGCAGCAGCGCCTCGGTGGTGTCGGGCAGGCCCATGTGCGTGTAGTCGTTGACGGCGCGGACGCAGGTGCGGTCCATCAGCTCCAGCAGCGACGGGGTGTGCCCCTCGGCCATGATCGCGCAGACGGCCGCGCAGGCGGCCTCGGTGGAGGGGAACTCCGCGGCGAGCGCCAGCTGCCGCGGCGGTTTCGGCTTCAGGGCGAGGACGGCGCGGACGACGACACCGAGGGTGCCCTCGGAGCCGACGAAGAGGCGGGTGAGGTCGTAGCCGGCGACGCCCTTGGCGGTGCGGCGGCCGGTCGACAGCAGCCGGCCGTCGGCGAGGACGACGTCGAGGCCGAGGACGTACTCGGCGGTGACGCCGTACTTCACGCAGCACAGGCCGCCGGAGGCGGTGCCGATGTTGCCGCCGATGGAGCACTCCTCCCAGCTGGAGGGGTCCGGCGGGTAGTACAGGCCGTGTTCGTTCACCGCGCGGGAGAGGACGGCGTTGACGACGCCCGGTTCGACGACGGCGGTGCGGTCGACGGGGTTGATCTCCAGGATGCGGTCCATCTTGACGAGTGAGAGGACCAGGCAGCCGTCGGTGGCGTTGGCGGCGCCGGACAGGCCGGTACGGGCGCCCTGCGGGACGACCGGGACGCGCAGCGCGGTGGCGGTCCGCATGACGTGCTGGACCTCTTCGGTGGTGCGCGGCAGGACGACCGCGGCGGGGCGCCCGGCGTCGCAGAAGCCCGCCATGTCCCGGGCGTAGGCGCCGGTGACGTCCGGGTCGGTGAGGATCGCTTCGTCGGGGAGGCCGGCGCGCAGCTGTGCGAGAAGGTCCATGGCGTCAGCGTCGCATCCGCGGGGGCCGTACGGAAGATCACGACGGGGGCGGAACCCGGCCGTTCGCACCGGCGGCGGCCGGGCCCCGCGGCGGGCGTGCCGCGGCGGCCCGCCACCCCGTCGGACGGGGCGGGCGGGCCGGACGCGGCCGGGCGCCGGCCGGTTCGGCGCGGGGAAGCTCCCGGCGGCGCCGCGGTGTGCGGGCCGGCGGCCCGGGGCCGCCGGCCGGGCGGTCAGAGGTTGCCGCGGCGCTCCTGCTCGCGCTCGATCGCCTCGAAGAGGGCCTTGAAGTTGCCCTTGCCGAAGCCCATCGAGCCGTGCCGTTCGATCATCTCGAAGAAGACGGTCGGCTTGTCCTGGACCGGCTTGGTGAAGATCTGCAGCAGATAGCCGTCCTCGTCGCGGTCGACGAGGATCTTCAGCTCGCGCAGCGTCTCGACGGGCACCCGGGTCTCACCGGCCCATTCGCCGAGGGTGTCGTAGTACGAGTCGGGGGTGTCGAGGAACTCCACGCCCGCCTCGCGCATGGCGCGGACACTGGCGACGATGTCGTTGGTGGCGAGCGCGATGTGCTGGACGCCGGGGCCGCCGTAGAACTCCAGGTACTCGTCGATCTGCGACTTCTTCTTGGCGATGGCCGGCTCGTTGAGCGGGAACTTCACCTTGCGGGTGCCGTCGGCGACGACCTTCGACATGAGCGCGGAGTACTCGGTGGCGATGTCGTCGCCGACGAACTCCTTCATGTTGGTGAAGCCCATGACGTTGTTGTAGAAGGCCACCCACTCGTTCATTTTGCCGAGTTCGACATTGCCGACGCAGTGGTCGATGGCCTGGAAGCGGCGCGGTCCGGTGGCGACGAGCGGCTTCGCGTCGACGTAGCCCGGCAGGTACGGGCCGGTGTAGTCGCGGCGCTCGACGAGGGTGTGCCGGGTCTCGCCGTAGGTGGCGATGGCGGCGCGGACGACGGTGCCGTGCTCGTCCTTCGTCTCGTAGGGCTCCTCGATGCCGGTGGCGCCGTGGGCGGTGGCGTAGGCGTACGCGGCGCGGGCGTCGGGGACCTCGATGGCGAGGTCGACGACGCCGTCACCGTGGGCGGCGACGTGGTCGGCGAGGAAGCGGCCCCAGGCGGAGGACGGCTTGATCACGGAGGTGAAGACGAACCGGGCGCCGCCGGATTCGAGCACGTAACTGGCGGTCTCACGGCTGCCGTTCTCCGGTCCGGAGTAGGCGACGCGGGTCATGCCGAAGGCGGTGGCGTAGTAGTGCGCGGCCTGCTTGGCGTTGCCGACGGCGAAGACGACCGCGTCCATCCCCTTGACCGGGAAGGGGTCCGCCTGTCGGGCCGTGCCGGGGGTGGGCTGAGTGTGCATCGTGTCTGCCATGGCCGCAGAGTCCCCCCGATCCACAAGGTGCGCAATAGTTCGCGCATCTGCTGGGCACTATGCCTAGCGGTTCGGGGGTTCGGCCGGGCTATCTGTACAGGATGACCATCGGTAACGGAGGGATGCGCGGTGGCGATCGATCATTTGGACGGGCGGCTCATCGAGCTGCTGGCGCGCGAGCCGCGGATCGGGGTGCTGGAGGCGTCGCGGCGGTTGGGCGTGGCGCGCGGCACCGTCCAGGCGCGGCTGGACCGGCTTCAGTCGAATGGAGTCATCCGGGGTTTCGGCCCGGAGGTGGACCCGGCGGCGCTCGGCTACCCGGTGACCGCATTTGCCACATTGGAGATCAAACAAGGCCAAGGAGCAGACGTACGTGCTCACTTGACGACCGTTCCTGAAGTGTTGGAGCTGCATACAACGACCGGACATGGGGACATGCTCTGCAGGCTCGTCGCACGCTCCAACGCCGATCTCCAACGGGTGATCGACCTGGTGGTCGGTTTTGATGGCATCGTGCGGGCCTCGACGGCGATCGTGATGGAAAATCCGGTCCCGCTGCGCATCATCCCTCTGGTGCAACAGGCGTCGGAGGACTGACGGAGGAGGGGGCCGGTGAGCTTCTGGGAGTACCTCGGCAGCCGTCACGCCCAGCTGCTGACCGACGCGGCGCAGCACGCCAGCGCGGTCTTCCAGTGCATGGTGGCCGCCACCGTCCTCGGCGTCGCGCTGGGCGTCGCGACGTACCGCAGCGAATGGGCCGGACACCTCGCGACCACCGCCACCTCGACGATCCTCACCGTCCCCTCACTCGCCCTGATCGGTCTGCTCATCCCGATCGTCGGCCTCGGCGTCGCCCCGACCGTCATCGCCCTGACGCTGTACGGACTGCTGCCCGTCGTCCGCAACGCCATCGTCGGACTGCGCGGGGTGGACGCCACGCTGGTGGACGCGGCGCGCGGCATCGGGATGTCCCGCACCGCCCGGCTGCTGCGGGTGGAGCTGCCGCTGGCCTGGCCGCCGATCCTCACCGGCATCCGGGTCGCCACCCAGATGCTGATGGGCATCGCCGCCATCGCCGCCTTCGCGTCCGGCCCCGGTCTCGGCAACGAGATCTTCCGCGGCATCTCGTCGCTGGGCAGCGCCAACGCCCTCAACCAGGTGCTCTCCGGCACGCTCGGGATCGTCGTCCTCGCCCTGCTCTTCGACGCCGCGTACGTCCTGATCGGACGGCTGACCATTCCCAGGGGGATCCGTGCCTGAGACGTCCGTGCCCACCGCCGAGGGGGCCGCCGCGCCCGCCGCCGTCTCCGGCGCCGGCATCCGGCTGGAGAACCTCACCAAGCACTACCCGGGCAGTCCGGCGCCCGCCGTGGACGACGTGACCATGGAGATCAACGCCGGTGAGCTGGTCGTCTTCGTCGGCCCTTCGGGGTGCGGCAAGTCCACCACGCTGAAGATGATCAACCGGCTGATCGAGCCGACGTCCGGCCGGATACGCATCGGCGACCGCGACGTCACCGGCATGGACCCGGTCAAACTGCGCCGCACCGTCGGCTACGCCATCCAGTCCTCGGGCCTCTTCCCGCACATGACCGTCGCCCAGAACATCGCCCTCGTCCCGAAGATGACCGGCTGGTCCAAGGCGCGGACGAAGGACCGGGTCGAGGAGATGCTCGACCTCGTCGGACTCGATCCCGGCGAGTTCCACGGGCGCTACCCTCGCCAGCTCTCCGGCGGACAGCAGCAGCGCGTCGGCGTCGCGCGGGCGCTCGCCGCCGACCCGCCGGTGCTGCTGATGGACGAGCCGTTCGGCGCCGTCGACCCGATCACCCGCGACCACCTCCAGGACGAACTGATCCGGCTCCAGCACGAGCTGCACAAGACGATCGTCTTCGTCACCCACGACTTCGACGAGGCGATCAAGCTCGGCGACCGGATCGCGGTGCTCCGCGAGCGCTCCCACATCGCCCAGTTCGACACCCCCGAGGCGATCCTCACCAACCCCACCGACGACTTCGTCTCCGGCTTCGTCGGCGCCGGCGCCGCCCTCAAACGCCTCAACCTCACCCGCGTCCGCGACGTCGGCGTCGTCGACTTCGCCACCGCCGGCGTCGACGACCCGCTGTCGTCCATCTTCGACCTGCTGCGCGACGGCGACACCAACGAGGTGCTCCTCCTCGACCGCCACCGCCGCCCGTACAAATGGCTGCGGCGCGGCGATCTGATGCGCGCCAAGGGGACGCTGGCGCGCGCCGGGACGCTGGTGCACGACACCGTCACCCGCGACGCGACGCTGCGCGACGCGCTGGAGGCGGTCCTCACCGACAACGCGGGCCGGGTCGCGGTCACCGGGCGGCGCGGCGAGTACATCGGCGTCGTCGACATGGAGACGCTGATGAACAACGTCCACGAACTGCTGGAGGCCGACCGCCTGGAGGCCGTCGAACACCGCCACCAGCTGGAGGAGGCGCGGGCCCGCCGCACCCGCATGGCCCAGGAGGGCGTGGGCGAGGGCGGCGCCGGAGCCCCGGCATGAGCCCCCGCGAGGAGCGCCGCGCCCCCCGCGACGAACGGCCGCCGGGCGAACACGAGGTCGGCGGGCTGGCGTTCCGCGACGAGATACCCGAACGGGAGGACGCCGCGCCCGCCACGGCGTCGGCGGCGCCGCCCCGGGGGCTGCGCCGGATCACCTGGCAGCAGGCGCTGGCCATGCCGCTGTTCCTGGCCGCCGCGCTCCTCGCCACCTGGCTGTGGTTCCGCGGCGCCCGCCTCGACTCCATCGCCCACCAGGCCGTCGACAACGGCAAGGTCGGCCTCGCGGTACGCCAGCACATCCAGCTCACCGCCGTCTCCACCTTCTTCGTGCTGATCATCGCGATCCCGCTGGGCATCGCGCTGACCCGCGCCCGGCTGCGCCGCGTGACGCCGTTCGCGGTCGCCGTCGCCAACCTCGGCCAGGCGGTGCCCGCCCTGGGCCTGCTGGTGCTGCTCGTCATCTGGCTGGGCATCGGCACGAAAGCCGCGATCATCGGCATGGTGGTCTACGCGGTGCTGCCGGTGCTCGCCAACACCATCGCCGGGCTGCGCGCCATCGACCCGACGCTGACGGAGGCGGCCCGCGGTATCGGCATGTCCGCGGCGGGCGTACTGGCCCGGGTCGAACTGCCGCTGGCCGTCCCGCTGATCCTCGCCGGGGTGCGGACCGCGCTGGTGCTGAACGTCGGCACCGCCACGCTCGCCACGTTCGGCGGGGGCGGCGGGCTCGGCGACCTGATCTCGGCCGGCATCATCACCCAGCGGATGCCGGTCCTCGTCCTCGGCTCCGTCCTGACCGTGGCGCTCGCGCTGCTGGTCGACTGGGTGGCCCAACTCGCCGAAGTGCTGCTGCGGCCGCACGGTCTGGAGGGAACCCGCTGATGGCACCGAGCCCCGGGCCGCGCCGCCGCCCGCGCCGCACCGCCCGCGCCGCCGCCCTGGCCGCCGTCCTCACCCTCCTCGGCGGCTGCGGCCTGGTCAGCGGCAGTCCGATGACCGACAACGTCCGCCCCGGCACCCTCGGCCGCGGTCTGCCCCTCAAGGGCGCCCAGCTGACCGTGACCTCCAAGGAGTTCACCGAGAACATCATCCTCGGCCAGATCATGGGCCTGGTCTTCGAGGCGGCCGGCGCCACCGTCATCGACAAGACCAACATCCAGGGCAGCATCGGCGCCCGCGAGGCGGTCCGCAGCGGCACCGCCGACGGCATGTACGAGTACACCGGCACCGGCTGGATCACCTACCTCGGCCACGAGACGCCGATCACCGACCCGCACCGGCAGTGGGTCGCGGTCCGCGACGCCGACCGCGCCAACGACCTCGTCTGGCTGCCGCCCGCCCGCCTCAACAACACCTACGCGTTCACCCTCAACCGCACCAACGCCCGCAAGTACGGTGTCACCACGCTCTCCGGCATGGCGGCGCTGCTGAAGAAGGACCCGGGCGCGGTCACCCTCTGCGTGGACAGCGAGTTCGCCGCCCGCAACGACGGACTGCCCGGCATGGCGAAGCGGTACGGCATGAAGCTCCCGCCCGGCAACATCCACAAGATGACCAGCGGCGTCGTCTACACCCAGACCGCCCAGGGCACCGCCTGCACCTTCGGCGAGGTCTACACCACCGACGGCCGCATCAAGGCGATGAACCTCACCGTCCTCGCCGACGACAAGCGCTTCTTCCCCAACTACAACGCGGCGCCCGAGATGTACGCCCCGACGATGAAGAAGTACCCGCAGATCGCCGGACTCCTGAACCCCGTCACCGAGGCGCTGGACAACGCCGTCGCCCAGAAGCTCAACGCCCAGGTCGACGTCGAGGGCAAGGACCCCCACGAGGTCGCCAAGGAGTGGCTGATCGCCAAGGGGTTCATCAAGGAGGGGTGAGAGGACGGCCGCCGGCCCCGGCCGTACGCCTCCCGGCCCGGCCGGGCTCACCGCACGGCCCCCCGCCCCGCCTCAGCAGCTCGGGACCGACCCGCCGCTCTTCAGCGCCTTGAGCGCGTCCAGCGCGCCCTTGAGGGTGGTGACGGGGATCAGCCGCATACCGTCGGGCCGCTCCGCGACCGCCTGGGAACACTCGCCCTTGGGGACGAGGAAGAGCCGGGCGCCGTCGCGGTGCGCCGCCCGCATCTTCAGCGGCACCCCGCCGACCGGGCCGACGCTCCCGTCGGTCTCGATGGTGCCGGTCCCGGCGATGGTCCGGCCGCCGGTCAGCTCGCCCCCGGCGCCGTCCCCGTCGAGCTTGTCGATGATCCCGAGGGCGAACATCATCCCGGCGCTCGGCCCGCCGATGTCCGCCAGCCGCAGGCTGACCTTCACGTCGCGGGCCGAACGGTGCAGCTGCCCCAGCGCGGCGCCGACCGCCGCGTCCTGCGACTCCTTCATCTCCTCGGCGTTGTGCCGCGCGACCTCCTCGGTGTTGTCACCCACCGGGTAGACCGACTCGGACGGCATCACCGCCTCGTCCGCGCGGAACCAGCCCCGGACCAGGTCCGGCAGGTGCACCGGGGCGTCCGGCCCGGTGGCGACGATCGCCGTCATCCGCAGCTGCCCGCTGGTCCGGCGGGTGTCGGCACCGGAGATGGTGATCACCGGTTTCCCCTTGTTGTCCCCGAGGACGTTCGCCGTCGGCCCCGGGTACGCCAGCGAGTACGGCAGCGGCGCGAGGGCGGCGGTCAGCAGCAGGGCGAGGACCAGGGCGGCACAGATCGTCAGGGCACGAGCGCGGGAGGACACCCCGCCACCCTAGAGGACCCCGGGCCGGGCACCGGCACCGCACGTCCGGCACGGGCACACCCCGCGGACGGCCCGGCGGCGCGCACCGCCCGGCCGGTTCAGCGCAGCGCCTCCGCGACCTCCCGCGCCGCGTCGACCACCCGCGGCCCGATCCGTTCGGAGACCGCGTCGGCGAGCATCACCACGCCCACACTGCCCTCGATGCCGCTGACGCCGAGCAGCGGGGCGGCGGCGCCGCTCGCGCCCGCCTCCAGCTCGCCGTGGGTCAGCGCCAGCCCGGCGTCCTGGACCCGGCCCTGCCGGGCCTTGAGGATCGCCCGCCCGGCGGCGCCGCGGTCCAGCGGATGCCGGAACCCGGCCCGGTACGCGACGTGGTAGTCCGTCCACGTCGGCTCCACGACGGCGACGGCCAGTGCCTCGGTACCGTCGACGAGGGTGAGGTGCGCGGTGGCGCCGATGTCCTCGGCGAGCGAGCGCAGCGCGGGCAGCGCCGCCTCCCGCACCAGCGGATGCACCTGCCGGCCCAGGCGCAGCACGCCCAGACCGACGCGGGCTCTGCCGCCGAGATCACGGCGGACCAGCGCGTGCTGCTCCAGCGTGGCCAGCAGACGGTAGACCACGGTGCGGTTGACCCCGAGCTTCTGGGACAGCTCGGTGACGGTCAGGCCGTGGTCGGTGTCGGCGAGCAGTTTGAGGACGCGCAGTCCCCGGTCGAGCGTCTGGGAGGTCTCCGCGGTCACGACGCCCCCTCCTGGTCGAGTGGCGGCATCATCGGCGCGGGGCGCTGCGGTCCCGGTGCAGCGCGCGCAAGAGGCCGCCGGCCGCATGCACCGGCTGCGCTCCGCGGCGGCGCTGCCACGGGGCGTGTGCGTGACGGGACAGTAGCGAGCTGGTCCGGTCAGCGGAAGTCCCCGTCCAGAATCCGGTCTTTCCCGTCCGGAATGTTCACTAAATTCCGACTGACCCGCGCGGGTAACTTTCCCTGTCCGCACCGCGGTTGGCGCAGTTCGCCCCCGCCCCGGCACCGTACGCGAGGAGGCGGTGCGCCCGGCACACCGCCTCCTCACCTCAGCTCCGCGGGCCGCGCCCGCTCACTTCATCCGGGTGGCCCACTCCCGGACCTTCTTGATCCGCTCGGTGAGCTGGCCGGCGGTGGCCTCCGCGCTCGGCGGGCCGCCGCAGACCCGGCGCAGCTCGGTGTGGACCACGCCGTGCGGTTTGCCGCTCTGGTGGACGTACGCGCCGACCAGCGTGTTCAGCTGCTTGCGCAGCTCCAGCATCTCCTTGTGGCTGACCACCGGGCGCCGCTCGGCGGGCAGCTCCAGCAGATCCGCCTCCTCGGCGGGCTTCTTCTTGGAGTGCGCGATCTGCCGCGCCTGCCGCTTCTGGAGCAGCATCTGCACCTGGTCCGGCTCCAGCAGCCCGGGGATGCCGAGGTAGTCCTGCTCCTCCTCGCTGCCCGCGTGCGCCTGCATGCCGAACTCGGCGCTGTTGTAGAGCACCCGGTCGAAGACCGCGTCCGACTCCAGCGCCTCGAACGAGAACTGCTCCTGCTCGCCGGTGTCCTCATCCTGGGCCTGGTTGGCCTCGTCCATCTCCTTCTCGGACTCGGCGTACGGATCCTCGTCCCCGTCCTTCTTCGGCTTGTCGAGCACATGGTCGCGCTCGACCTCCATCTCGTTCGCGAAGCCGAGAAGCGTCGGGACGGTCGGCAGGAACACCGACGCCGTCTCACCGCGCTTGCGGGACCGTACGAAACGGCCCACGGCCTGCGCGAAGAAGAGCGGGGTGGAGATCGTCGTGGCGTACACGCCGACGGCCAGGCGCGGGACGTCGACGCCCTCGGACACCATCCGGACCGCGACCATCCAGCGGTCGTCGGAGGCGGCGAAGTCGTCGATGCGCTGCGAGGCGCCGCTGTCGTCGGAGAGCACCAGCGTCGCGCCGCGCCCGGTGATCTCCCGGATCAGCTTGGCGTACGCCCGCGCCTGCTCCTGGTCGGAGGCGATGACCAGCGCCCCGGCGTCCGGGATGCTCTTACGGACCTCGCTCAGCCGCTGGTCGGCGGCGCGCAGCACGTTCGGCATCCAGTCGCCGCGCGGGTCCAGCGCGGTCCGCCACGCCTGCGAGACGGCGTCCTTGGTCATCGGCTCGCCGAGCCGCGCCGCGATCTCGTCACCCGCCTTCGTCCGCCAGCGCATGTTGCCGCTGTACGACATGAAGATCACCGGCCGGACGACGCCGTCGGCGAGGGCGTTGCCGTAGCCGTAGGTGTAGTCGGCGGACGAACGGCGGATGCCGTCGTTGCCCTCCTCGTACGTGACGAAGGGGATCGGGTTGGTGTCGGAGCGGAACGGCGTGCCGGTCAGCGCGAGCCGCCGGGTGGCCGGTTCGAACGCCTCCAGGCACGCCTCGCCCCACGACCTGGAGTCACCGGCGTGGTGGATCTCGTCGAGGATGACCAGCGTCTTGCGCTGCTCGATGCGGTTGCGGTGCAGCATCGGCCGGACGCCGACACCGGCGTACGTGATCGCGATGCCGTGGTACTCGCGGCCCAGCGGGCCCGCGCTGTACTCCGGGTCGAGCTTGATCCCGACCCGCGCGGCGGCCTCTGCCCACTGCTTCTTCAGGTGCTCGGTCGGGGCGACGACGGTCACCTGCTGCACGACGTGGTGGTGGAGCAGCCACGAGGCGAGGGTGAGCGCGAAGGTGGTCTTCCCGGCCCCGGGGGTCGCGACGGCGAGGAAGTCCCGGGGCTGGCTCTGGATGTACCGGTCCATGGCCGCCTGCTGCCAGGCGCGCAGCTTGTTCGCGGTACCCCAGGGGGCCCGGCCCGGGAAGGCCGGGGACAGGTGGTGATTGCTGGTGGCGCTGGTGGTGGTAGTCACGGTCTCCGTCGGCTGACTCGGCGATCGGCAACCGCGTCAGCCTACCGGGGCGGGGCGGGGCGGCGGGTGGCTCGCGCCGCATTCCCCGCAAGTGGGGCGAGCGTCACGTCAGCCTCTCCCGCAACGACCGCAAGTGTGTGGCGATGACCAGGACATCCTCAAGTTTCCCGGTCGCCACGTCGATCACCAACCGTTCCGCGAAGTCGATGTCGGGTCGGAGCGACTCGCCGTTCATACGGAGGAACGCCATACATGACAGCCACGCTGTGCGCTTGTTGCCATCGACGAGCGGATGGTTGATGACGAGCGACTGGAGTAGCGACGCCGCCTTGCCGAAAACGTCCGCGTACGCCTCCTGACCGAACATCTCCGCGGACGGCCGGTGCACGGCCGACTCCAGAAGCCCCGCGTCCCGCACTTCGATGCGCATGTCGTCGCAGGCGATCCCGGCGAGGGACAGGACTTCCTCCGCGGTGAGGTAGAACACCGTCACTTCAGGCGCTCCAGGAGCTCGCGCCACTTTGCCGCCTCCTGGATGCCCACCTCCCGCACCATCGCCTCCCGTGCGTGCTGCGCCAGGTAGTCGTCCACCGCCCGGAGCACCACGGCGTGCATGCTGCGCCCCTCCAGCTCAGCCTGCTTCTTCAGCGCTTCCGTCCGGTCGTCATCGAGACGCAAATTCATAGCCATACCGAAATGGTACCGAGAATGGGGTCACTTCAGTACCGGATTGCCGCACCCCCGTCCCTCTCCCTTACACCGTCTCCGCAGGTCGCAGCCGTCCCGCCAGGACGGCGCCGAGGGCGGCGACCGCGGCCATCGCGGCGAAGACGGCGAGGAAGGCGGCGGGCGGCGCGGCAGCGGCGGGGTGGGGGCCCGCGCCGGTGGCCGGGGAGCCGCCGCCGAAGGCGACGAAGAGGGCGCCGCCGAGACCGACGAGAACGACGTTGCCGAGCGCGTCCGCCATCTGGAGCGAGGCGGAGTTGGCGCCCGCCTCCTCGGGCCGGGACAGCTTCAGCAGCAGTACCCCGCCGCTGGAGATGTTCAGCCCCATCCCGAAACCGCCGACCGTCCACGCCACCGCGACCGTCCACACCGGGACCGCGTCGGCCAGCACCAGCGGCACCGCCGCGACGGCCACCGCCAGGAACGCCATCCCGGCGCCCATCAGCCGCTCCCGGTACGGCTCGCACCGCGGGCGGCTCTGGACGTACGAGCCGAGGGCCCAGGTCAGACCGCCGCCGGTGAGGGAGAGCCCGGCGAGGGTGGCGGACAGCCCGCGCTCGGTCACCAGCAGCAGCGGGATGAAACTCTCCGCGGTGACCAGCGCACCGGCCGCCAGCCCGCGCATCAGCACCACCATCGGCAGCCCCCGCGCCGCCCGGAACGTGCCCCGGGGCAGCAGCCGCCGTACCGCGGGCACCAGCAGCGCCAGCCCCGCGGCCGCCGGGAGCACCGCGTACGGCGTCAGCTGCCCGCCCGCGTACTGGAGCAGCCAGGCACCGGCGGCGACGGCCAGCGCGAGGAGGGCGCGGCGGCTGCGGAGCACCGCGCCGAGGCCGCCGCGCGGGTCCGGCGCCTCGCGTGGCAGGGCGCGCAGCGCGGGCAGCATCACCGCCAGCGGCAGCAGGATCAGCACCGGGATGGCGAGGAAGACCCAGCGCCAGCCGGCGTGCTCGGCGACGGAACCGGCGGCCAGCGGGCCGACGATCACGGGCAGCACCCACGCCGCCGAGAACGACGCCATCACCGCCGGCCGCAGCCGCTCCGGGTAGGCCCGCCCGACGACGACGTACAGCGAGACGATGACCAGCCCGCCGCCGAGCCCCTGTACCCCGCGCCCCGCGACGAACAGGCCCATGGTCGGCGCCGCCCCCGCGATCACCAGCCCGGCGCCGAACCCGCCGATGCCGGTGAACAGCGGCACCAGCGGCCCCCGCCGGTCATTCCACTCCCCCGCCAGCGCCATCGCGAAGAGGCTGGTGGTGAAGAACGCGGAGAAGGCGAAGGCGTACAGCCCGATGCCGTGCAGCGCGCGGGCGGCGAGGGGCATCGCGGTGTTCACCGCACTCGCCTCGAAGGCGATCAGCGACACCACCGAGACGATCCCGAGCGTCAGCGCCCGGTACCCCCGCCCGAACACGCCCCCATCGGGCGGCCCGCCCTCCCCGACGGGCCCCGGCCCGTCCGAGGCGGACGACGGATCGGCTGAGATGACGACATCACTGTCGCGCGCGGCGTCGGCGGTCATCGCCCCAGCGTAAGGGCCGACACGCCGCACAGCCCCTGTCCCCGGCCCGGACATCCGACGGGTATCTCCCTCGGCCGAAGGGCCTACGACGGGGGCCGACGGTCCCTGCCCCCTCCCCTTACGGGAGGGGGCAGGGACCCCGTACGGGACGGGTGCGCCGCGGCGGGCGCCGGCCCCGTAGGGGACGGGGACCGGTCTCGTAGGGGACGGGGACCGGTCTCGTAGGGGACGGGGACCGGTCTCGTAGGGGACGGGGACCGGTCTCGTAGGGGACGGGGACCGGTCTCGTACGGGCCGGGCGCGGGACCCGTACGGGCGGCCCCGTACGGGCGGGCGGGCACGGGCCCGGCGCCCGGGTCCCGTACGGGCGGCGCACGCCGACGGGTGGCCGCCACTGCCCGCCGGATGAACCCCGCGTTGCTCCGCGTGACCGCTCGTTGCCGCGTATTGCCGTACGTGTGCGCCGTGTTGCGGGCTCGTGGCGGGGCGGGCCGGGGGCTTCCGGGGGCCGCGCGGGTCTGCCTACAGTCGGTGCATCGCCTCATCCCGGCCGTGTGCCCGAGTGGTTGAGGGACTCGCCTGCAAAGCGAGTTACGCGGGTTCGATTCCCGCCACGGCCTCCGGTCCCTCGATCAGGGACTCATCGAGGGCGGTCCCGCTGCGGGTGGACCGCCCTCGACGGCGTTCGTTCCGCGGACGGCGCGCTGTCGCGTCGTCGTGCTCCACGCACCGTCCCGGAACGGACCGCCGTACGTCCTGAAGGCGGCCCCGACCTCGGCGGGGACCGCCTTCAGGTCTTTTCCGCCGCCCCGCACCGGGAAGAGCCCGCCGGGCCGCCCGCCCCGAGGACGTACGGCCCGGCGGGCCCCGGAAAGGCCCTACGCGTGCGCCTGCGGCACACCCTGCGCGCTCTGCGCCACCGCCGCCTGCGGGCGGATCGGGAGCCGGCCGATGGGACGGCCGGTGGCCGCGCGGACCGCGGAGGCCACCGCCGCCGGAGAGGTCACCACCGGCACCGCACTGGCCGCCTTCGCGCCGAACGGGGCGACCACGTCGCGCTCCTCGACCAGGCTCACGATGCGGATGTCCGGCGCGTCCAGCGCGGTCGGCAGCGCGTAACCGGTCAGATCCGGGTGGCGCACCTGACCGCGCGTGGTGCGCAGGTTCTCCATCAGCGCGGCGCCCAGCCCCTGGGTGACCCCCGCCTCGATCCGGGCCCGCAGCTGCCGCGGGTTGAGCACCCGGCCGACGTCCTGCGCGACGGACATCTCCACCACGCGGACGGTGCCCAGCTCGATGTCGACGTCGGCGACGCAGCGGATCGCGCAGAACGCCATCCCCACGAACGCGTCGCCCTGCCCGGATTCGTCCAGCGGCTCCGTCGGATGCGGACGGCACTGCGCGGTGGCCCACAGCTCCTTGCCGTCCAGCGCCTCCGCGACGGTGGTGGAGAGCACCCCGTCGTACGAGGTGATCTTGCCGTCGGTGATCTGGAGCAGTTCGGTGGACATCCCGAACTTGTGGGCCAGCGGCTGGAGGAGCTGGGTGCGGACCATCCTGGCGGCCCGTTCGACGGCGCCGCCCGAGACCCAGGTGTGGCGGCCGTGGCAGGCGCGTCCGGCGGGCGGCTGATCGGTGTCGACGCCCGCGATGTGCACCTCCTCGACGCCCAGCGTCTCCTGCACGATCTGCCGGGCCAGCGTGGAGAATCCGCCGCCGGTCTCCACGGCGGCGCAGATGACGGTGGCGACCGACCCGCTGACCTTGACGGTCGCGGTGGACACCTCGTCGGCGCCCTCCGCGCCCAGCATGTGCACCATGCCCAGCGCGTAGCCGACGCCGCGGCGCACCGCGCCCGGCTCCCCGGCGCCCTCCGGGCCGCCCGGCAGCAGCCACTCCGCCTCCGGGGTGTCCTTGGGCAGCTCCGGCAGCGGCGCCTCGGTGACCGCGCGCAGCAGCTCGGCGACGGGCGCGGGGCACGTCACCGTCTGCCCGGTGGGCAGCAGGTCGCCGGTGGCCATGACGTTGCGCCGCCGGATCTCGTCCGGCTCCAGGCCCAGCCGCGCCGCGAGCTTGTCCATCTGCCCCTCGTGGGCGGCGCAGACCTGCATCGCGCCCTCACCGCGCATATGGCCGGAGGGCGGGTTGTTGGTACGCACCGCCCAGCCCTCGATGACGGCGTGCGGGACAACGTACGGGCCGCAGGCGAAGGAGACGGCGGCGGCCAGCGCCTCGGCGGAGGTGTCCGCGTAGGCACCGGCGTCCATCAGGATCTGCGCCTCGACCTTCACCAGCTTGCCGTCGGCGTCCGCGTGGTGGCGGTAGCGCAGCAGCGTCGGGTGGCGGTGGGCGTGGGCGAGGAAGGACTCCTCGCGGGTCGCGGCGAGCTTGACCGGGCAGCCGGTGCGCAGCGCCAGCAGCCCCAGGGAGAGCTGGATGCCGGGGTCCTCGCGGTCCGCGGTGGCGCCGGGCACGCCCGTCACCACGACCTTGACGCGCTCGGGGTCGAGGCCGAAGGAGGCGGCGGCCAGATCGCGGTCGGTGTGCGGGTCGGTGGAGGCGGTGTAGATCTCCACGCCGCCGTCGGGCCGCGGCACCGCGAGCCCGGCCTCGGCGCCGATGGGCGCGGGGTCCTGCCGGCCGATGCGGTACAGCCCCTCGACCATCACCTCGCCGACGGCCTCCGGGTCGCCGAAGCGGAGCGGAATGTGCCGGATGAGGTTGCCGTCCGGGTGCAACGGCTCGGCCTCGAAGGCGAGTTGCGGATCGGTGACCGGGTCCAGCAGTTCGTACTCGACGGCGATGGCGGCGGCGGCCAGCCGCGCGGTGTCCGGGTGGTCGGCGGCGATCGCCGCGATCGGCTCACCGTGGTAGCGCACCTCGTCCTTGGCGAACACCGGCCGGTCGGCGACGCCGCGGCCGTGCCCGGCGTCCCCGGGGACGTCCGCGTGCGTGACGATCGCCCGGACGCCGGGCAGTTCGGCGGCCTGCGCGGTGTCGAGGGAGACGATCCGGGCGCGCGGGTGCGGCGAGCGCAGCACCGCCGCCCACAGCAGCCCGTCGGCCCAGAGGTCGGCGGCGTACGGGAAGGTGCCCTGGGTCTTGGCGGACGCGTCGGCGGACGGCAGGGAGACGCCCAGCCCGTGCGGCGGCGGCTCGACGGGCGGGATCGGCACCCCGGCGGCGGGGGTGGCGGTGGCTGCGTCGGTCGTGCCGCTCATGCGGGGCCTCCCGTCCGGTGCGGTGCGTCCGGACCGTAAGGTTCGTCGGGGTCGTGGCCGGGGGCGCCACCGTGCCCGTCCGGGGCGGGCGGACCTGGCTCGTGCGCCCCTTGCGGGGCGGGCTCCTCCGGGCCCGTCTGGTGCGGGATGTGCGCCGCGTCCTCGGGCGCCTCCGCCTCCGCGGCGGCCTCGGCGGCCTTCTGCCGGGCGGTGACGACGGTGTCGACGGCGTCGAGCACCCCGCGGTACCCGGAGCAGCGGCAGAGGTTGCCGCAGAGCGCCTGACGGGTCTCCAGCTCGCTGGGGGCGTGGTTGCCCTCCAGGAGGTCGTGCACGGTCATCGCCATGCCCGGGATGCAGAAACCGCACTGGACGGCGCCGGATTCGGCGAGGGCGCGCTGCACGTCGGAGGGGCGGCCGCCCTCGGCGAGCCCCTCGACCGTACGGACCTCACTGCCCGCGGTGGTGGCGGCGGGCACCAGGCAGGAGGCGACCAGCCGCCCGTCCACCTGCACGGAACAGGCCCCGCACTCCCCTTGGGAGCAGCCGTCCTTGGCCCCCGCCAGCCCGAGCCGCTCGCGCAGCACGTACAGGAGCGACTCACCGATCCAGGCGTCGGTGACCGGCCGGTCGGCGCCGTTGACCCGCAGCACGTACGAGGCGTGCGGATGCTCCTCGGCGTACGCGTCGGCCCCGGCGGTGTCCGGCCCCGAGTGCGGCAGGACCTGGGGGGCCGGGTCGGGAGCGGACGCGTCGGGAGCGGATGCGTCGGGAGCGGCCGTACCGGGCGCGGGCGCGTGGGCCGCGGACGTCTCGTGGTCGGCGGGCTCGTGACCGGCCGTCTCCGGGGCGGCCTCGGGGCCTTCGGGTGCGGTGGCCCTGGGCTGTCCGGGGGCGGCCGGGGGCAGGCCGTCGTCGCCGGGCTGCCGGGGAGCCGTTCCGGTGGCCTCGTGCGTCTCGTGCGCCTCGGCGACCTCGTGCGCCTCAACGGGCTCCGGCGTCCCGCCGATCGCTCCGGTGGCGCCGTCGGTCGTCACGGTGCCGTCGGTGAATCCGGGGGTCGCGGTGTCCGCCGGGCCCGGTACCGGCGCGTCCTCCGGGTGACCGGCCCCGGGCACGGGGGCCGCGGAGTCGCCGGGGGGCGCCCCGGTGACGGCGTCCTCCGCCGCGGGAACGGCCTCGGCAGCGGCCTCCGGCACGGGGACGCCGTGCGCCGGCGTGCCCTGGACGGCCGTGCCGGACGCGGCGACGGACTCCTGGGCGGGCGCGGCGGCAGGCTCGTCGCCCGGCGCGTGAACGGCCCCGTGGACGGCGTCAGGGCCGGGCTCGTGGTGGTACGCCGGTGCGTCCGGCTCCGCGCCCGGCGCCCCGGGGACGCCGGACTCCGGCTCCGGTGCGCCCGGGGCCCCGGCGGCGGGCAGGCCGTCCGCGGGGAGGCCCTCGGCGGGCAGGCCGGTGGCGGTGCCCGCCGGACCGGCGTCCGCCTGCGGGGCCTGCGGCTCCCCGGTGGCGTACGGCGCGTCCCCGGCGAACGGGTCCGCGGTGAGGTGGCGCTCGTCCGGGACGGCGTGCGGCTCCCCGGCGGGCTCCGGCGGCCGGGGCGCGGTGTCCGCGCCGGGCCCGGACGCGGCGGGCGCGCCCTGCTCGCCGGGGGCGTGCGGGGCCTCGGTGTGCGCCGTCTCCGGCGCCTCCGGACCGGCCGTGTCCTCGGCGGGTGTGCCGTAGCCGGAGTACGTCCCGTAGGCACCGTCGCGTACCGCGTCGAGCGGGAACTCGCCGGCGGTGTCGGGCTGTTCAGCCGCGGCGGGGACCGTCCAGGACACGGTGTCCGCCGGGGGCTCGGCAAGGTGGCCGGAGGGCTCGGGGGCGGGCGCCTGCGACGTGGCCGGGTCGGCCGGCGGCCACTGGGCGAGCGCGTCGGCGGGCAGGGACCAGTGGCCGCTGCCGCCGCCCGGCGTCACGGGCGGCGCGGCCTCCTGGGCGCCGTACGCGTCACCGGTGCCGTGGGCGGTGTCCTGGGGCAGCCCGTGACCGCCGCCCTGCGGGTACGGCTCCTCGGAGATGCCGCCGAACAGCGGGTCCTGCCCCAGCGGGTGACCGCCGTAGCCGCCCTGGCCGCCGTAGGTGTCACCGGACGGGGCGTAGCCGTACGGGTCGGGGGCCGGGTGACCGGGGTCCTGGCCGCCGTAGGTGTCGCCACCGGGGGCGGCGGGGTCGTAGCCGGTGCGGTACCCGGTGGCGGGGTAGCCGCCCGTGGGGCCCTGGCCGTGCGGGGCGGGGCGGCCGTCGTCGACCAGGTATTCGCCGGACTCCTCCAGGACGTCGTCCGGGGCGCCCGGGACCGCCCACTGACCGGTGCCGCCGGCGGCGTCCGTACCGCCCGCGACCGGCCATTCGACGTGGTCGCCGCCCCACTGGGTGCCGTGCGGCGGGGTGCCGGTCGGCCCGGCGTCCTGCCCGGTGTGGGCGGGGTAGCCGGCCGACGGGTCGGCGTACCCGGCGGAGGGGTCGGCGAACGGCATCGTCCACTGGCCGGTGGCCGACGGGTCGGTGCCGGCACCGGGGATCGGCGGGGTGAAGGTGGCCGGGGGGACGTAGCCGTGACCGGGTGCGGCGAGCGGGTCGGCGCCCGGCTGGTAGTAGTCGCCGCCGCCGAGGGCCGCGGTGGTGAACCCCTCGGGCAGCTGCACGAAGGCCGTGGCCTCCTGCTCGTACTCGCCGCCCTGCGGCAGCGGCTGCCAGCCCTGCTCGGACTGCGGACTGCGATTGTCGTCGCTCACGAGAGCGCCCTCCCAAGTGCGCGGCGGGCCAGGGCCGCCACCGTACGGCGCAGATGCAGCGCGGCGGGCGGCAGGGTCTGCGGCTCGGAGCCGTCCTGCGGCGGCGCCGGGTCGGGGATGCAGGCGGCCGCCACGTAGTCGCCGAAGGCCGCCAGGGCCTCCGGGACGAGGGCGCGTTCGCCGTCCCAGTCGATGAGGGAGGCCACCCACTGCTCGGCCTCCAGCGGCCGCAGCGGCATCGCGGCGACGGCGCCGACGGCGCACCGCACCCCGCGCCGCGCCGGGTCGAGGACGAGCGCGACGGAGGCGGTGGCGCGGCCGGGGCCGGTGCGCCCGGTGGCCTTGAGGAACGTCTGCGGGGCGTGCAGCAGCGGAACCCGGACATAGCCGACAAGTTCGCCGGGGTGCAGCATCTCGCGGCCCGCCAGGAGGTGGCTCACCGGGATCTCGCGGCGGCCGCCCCCGGGACCCGCGATGATCAGGGTGGCTTCCAGGGCGGCCAGGACCGGCAGGGTGTCGCCGGTCGGCGCGGAGCTGACGATGTTGCCGCCGAGCGTCCCGGCGTTGCGGATCTGCGGGGGCCCGGCGGCGCGGGCGGCGGCGGCGAGCCCCGGGATCAGCGCGGCGAAGTCGGGGCGCCCCATGCGGGCGAGGGTGAGTCCGGCGCCGAGGAGGGCGTGGCCGTCCTGGTACTGCCAGCCGCGGATTTCACTGATCCGGGCGAGGCCCACGAGGCCCGCGGGTCTGAGGAGTCCGGCGTTGACCGCCGCCATGAGGTCGGTGCCGCCCGCGACGGGTACGGCGGCGGGCATGGCGGCGAGGGCCGCCACCGCCTCGTCGAGCGAGGCCGGCAACGTCACCGTGTGCGACGCCTGCGGTGCGTGCGTGGTCAAGCCAGCTGCCCCTTCCCCGGTGTCCCGGCAGTTCCGCTCGCCGTACGGTACGTGCTCACGGTCCGGACGTGGCAACTCTGGCACATTCTCGCGGGGGCCCGGCGCGAGGGTCCGCGAAGCGGTGGTCCGTCCCGAACGTCGCGCCGGTCCGCCTCCGTCCGGGGCGGCGGGCCCGCGGGGCGGCGGTGGTACGGGGCCGTACGGGCACGCCGGGGCGCCCGCGCGGTGCCCCGGGGCGGCGGTCGTCCGGCCCGGGAGCGGCCCGCACGGGCGCCCCGTTCGTACGGCGGCTCACACGTTCGGGGGCGGCCCGTCGATCGGGCGTCCGAGCAGACCGGGGCGGCGCTGCCAGGGGTGGGGGCCGCCGGGCGGGCGGTAGGCGACGCCGAGCGCGTCCAGGCGCGGGTAGTGGGCGGTCATCCGGCGGTCGAATTCCTGGTAGTCGCGGTCGGCGGGCGCGGGCAGCCGGGACCAGGCGACCTCGGCGAGCGCCACCAGCCGCGGGAAGACCTGGTAGTCACGGCGTTCCTGACTCTCCATGACCTCGGTCCACACGTTGGCCTGGGTGCCGAGCACCCGCTCCGCCTCCGTCTCGGTGAGGGTGTCGGGGACGGGTTCGAAGCGGTAGACGTCCTCCAGCGTGCGGACGAAGCCGATCGGCACCGGCTCGTCGGGCCCGGCGTCCTGCCGGTGGTCCAGATAGACCTGCTGCTCGGGGCACATGACGACGTCGTGGCCGGCGCGGGCTGCGGCGACGCCCCCGGCGTAGCCGCGCCAGGAGGAGACCGCGGCGCCCTCGGGCAGGCCACCCTCCAAGATCTCGTCCCAGCCGATGAGGCACCGGCCGCGGTCGGCGAGCCAGCGGGCGAAGTGGCCGAGGAACCAGCTCTGGAGGCCGTCCTCGCCGTCGACACCCAGTTCCGCGATGCGCTTCTGGGCGGCGTCGGACGCCTTCCACTGCTCCTTGGGGCACTCGTCGCCGCCGAGGTGGACGTAGCGCGACGGGAACAGCTCCAGGACCTCCTCCAGCACCTCCTCGTAGAAGCGGACGGCGTTGTCGGTGGGGGCGAGTACGTTCGGGTTGATGCCCCAGGTGTCCCAGACGGAGAGGGAGGACGTGTCGATGACGTCGGTGTTGCCGAGTTCCGGGTACGCGGCGATGGCCGCCTGCGAGTGGCCGGGGATATCGATCTCCGGGACGACGGTGATGTGGTGGCGCGCGGCGTAGGCCACGATCTCGCGCAGGTCGTCCTTGGTGTAGTGGCCGCCGTGCGGGATGTCGGTCCACAACGGCGAGGCGCGGTGGCCGAGTTTGGTGCGGGCGCGCCAGCCGCCGGTGCGGGTGAGTTCGGGGTGGCGGTCGATGGGCATCCGCCAGCCCTGGTCGTCGGTGAGGTGCAGATGCAGGACGTTGAGCTTGTGCGCGGCGAGCAGGTCGATCCAGCGCAGCACGCCGTCCTTGGGGGTGAAGTGCCGGGCGACGTCGAGCATCATGCCGCGCCAGCCGAAGCGCGGGGCGTCCTCGATCCGCAGCGGCGGCAGTGACCGGGCGCGGATGCCCGGGGTGAGCGGTGCGCGGCGGAAGACGTCGGCGCTGTCGTCGGCGAGGAGTTGACGCAGGGTCTGGGCCGCCCAGAAGACGCCGGCCGGGCCGCCGCCGTCGAGGGTGAGTCGGGCGCCGTCGATGGTGAGCCGGTAGCTCTCGGGGCCCAGGCGGCGGGCGAGTTCCGGGTCGGTGCGCAGCCGGATGCGGCTGCGGCAGCCGTCGTGGTGCGGGGGCAGCGGCAGGGCGGTGGCGGAGCCGAGGGCGGTGCGCAGCCAGTGGGCGGTGTCCTCGGTCCCGGGCCCGGCGTCGATGCCGGTGGCCGCGTCGAGGACGAAGGCGTCGCCGTCCGGGAGGCCGTCGGCCCGGAGCGGAAGCGGAATGACGGTGTGGTCCGGGGCGCCGGGGTGTGTGGTGGAGTGGTCAGGCATGCGGGAACCCTTCAGTCCTTCACCGCGCCGCCGAGGCCCGAGACCAGCCGGCGCTGTACGAGTACGAAGAAGACGAGGACGGGGAGGGTCATCACGGTCGACGCGGCCATGATGCCGCCCCAGTCGTTCTCGTCGGGTTTGAAGAAGACGAGCAGCGCCATCGGCAGGGTGGAGTTCTCGGTGGCGCTGATCAGGAACGACTTGGCGAAGAGGAAGTCGTTCCAGGTGGAGATGAAGGAGAAGACGCTGGTCGCGACGAGTCCGGGCAGGACGAGCGGGAAGAGGATCCGCCACAGGAAGCGGGCCCGGCTCGCCCCGTCCAGCGCGGCGGCCTCCTCCAGGCTCTCGGGAACGGCCCGGACGAAGCCGCGCAGCATCCAGATGGCGAACGGCAGCGAGAAGGCGAGGTGCGGCAGGATCAGCGAGCCGAGCGTGTTCAGGCCGATGCCCGGCACGGCGGTGCCGACGTCGCGCAGCAGGAAGAAGAGCGGGATGGTCAGCGCCTCGACGGGCACCGTCTGCGCGATCAGGAACATGATCAGCAGCGTGGTGCGGAAGCGGAAGCGGAACCGCGTCACGGCGGTGGCGGCGAGGAAGGCGATCAGCGCGGAGGCCACCACCACCGTTCCGGCGACGAAGAGGCTGTTGAGGAAGTAGCGGCCGAAGTCCTCCTGCTGGAAGACGCGCCGGAAGGCGTCGAGGGAGGGCGCGAGCGTCCAGGGGCGCGGCGAGTCCGACTGCACCTCGGCGTCGGGTTTGAAGGCGGAGAGCACCATCCAGTAGAGCGGGAAGGCGACGACGACGGCGATCAGCAGCGTCGCGGTCTCGGCGGCCGGCCGCCAGGGGCGGCGGCGACCACGGCGGCGGCGGAGAGGAGCGGCGGCGCGGGCCGTGCCGCCGGCGCGGACCGGCGACGCGCCGCCCGCCGGGCCACCGGCCCGCGGAGCACGGTCCTGCGCCGTCCGGGCAGCCCCGCCCGTACCGGTCTCCCCGGTGTGCGGTCGGCTCACAGCTCCTCCCCCTGGCGGCGCAGCAGCCGCAGATAGACGAGGGTCACGCCGAGCAGAAGCAGCAGCATGACGACGCCGATCGCCGCGCCGAGGCTGTACTGCGAGGAGGCGAAGGCCCGTTGGTAGGCGTAGACGTTGAGGACGAGGTTCTGCCGGGCGACACCGCCGCCGTCGGTCATCACATAGATCTGGGTGAAGAGCTTGAAGTCCCAGATCACCGACTGGAGCGTGACGACGACGAGGATCGGCCGCAGCATCGGCGCGAGGACGCTGCGCCAGATCCGCCACGCGGAGGCGCCGTCCAGGGACGCGGCCTCCACGATCTCGGCGGGGACGGCGCGGATCCCGGCGTAGACGGTGACCATGACGAACGGGAAGGAGCACCAGACGACTTCCAGGAGGACGAGCGCGAAGGCGGTGTAGCGGTCGTACGTCCAGGAGAAGTCGGCGAAGCCGCTCAGCCCGAGGGCGGTCAGCACCTTGTTCACGGGGCCGAAGTCCGGGTCGAAGAGGAAGAGCCAGACGGTGGAGCCGGTGATGGCGGGCGTGGCCCAGGCGCCGAGCCCGGCGAGCATCAGGGCGAGCCGGGGCAGCGCCCGGACCCGGGTGAGCAGCACGGCCAGCGCGCAGCCGGTGGCGAGGGTGGCGAGCACGCACGCCGCGGCGAAGACCACGGTGGCGAGCAGGACCGACCAGAACTCCCCGTCGCCGAAGAGCGCGGCGTAGTTGCCCAGCCCCTGGAAGGTCGTCGGCCGGCCGCCGCTGACCTGCGCCTGGGTGTATTCGAGGAACGAGATCAGGCCGAGCTGGTAGATCGGGTAGACCAGCAGCGCGCCGAGGACGGCCAGCGCCGGGGCGAGGTAGAGCCACGGGGCCCAGCCGCCGTGGCTCCGGGCGGGGCCGCGCGGTGCGGCGCGGGGGCGGACGCGGGCGGCGCGGGGCCCGCTGCGCAGGAGGGTCACTTGCGGAAGGCTCCGTCCATGGCGCGGGCCGCCTCGCTTGCCGCCGCGTCGACGCTTTTGCGGCCGCTGACGATCTGCTGGTACATCGTGGGCAGCACCAGCGAGGCGTCGACGGTGGCCCAGCCCGGCGTGACGGGGACGAACTCCGCACCGGCGTCGAGGGTGTCGGTGAACGGCTTGACGTACGGCCGCCGCTTCGCCGCCTCGGCGCGGACGTCGGTGAAGGTCGGCAGGAAGCCCATCGCGTCGAAGAGTCCGCGCTGCGCCTTCTTCCCGGCCAGCCGCTCCATCAGGTCGACGGCGAGGGTGCGGTGGGCGGTGCTGCGCAGCACGCCGATGTTGTTGCCGCCCGCGAACGCCGGGGCGATCTCGCCCTCCTTCCGGCCGGGCAGCGGGACGACGCCGTATTTCCCCTTGACCTTGCCGGCTTCGACGGCGCGGTGGTTGAAGTCGCCGCCGATGGCCATTCCGGCGCGTCCGGCAGCGAAGGCGGTGACGGTGTCGTTGCCGTTCATCCCGGCGCACTTGGACGCCGGGCAGTTGTCGTCACCGAAGAGCGCGGCGTACGCGGCGATGCCCTTCCTGGCCTCCGGGGTGGTGAGGGCGGCGGTGTAGGTGCCGCCTTTCTCGGTGGCGAGGGCGCCGCCGGCCGACCAGAGGAACGGCAGTGCGCCGTAGGTGTACGTGCCGCCGACGGCGAGTCCGTACAGCGCGGGGTGGGCCGCCCGGATCTTCCGCGCGGCGGCGGCCATCTCGTCCTGGGTGGCCGGGGGTCGGAGGTTCAGCTCCTCGAACAGGTCGGTGCGGTAGTAGAGGGCGCGGACGCCGACGAAGAGCGGGGCGCCGTAGATCTTGCCGTTCACGGTCACCGACCGCCGGGCGGTGGGGTCGGTGTCCTTCGCCTCGGGCCAGGCGCCGAACTCCTTCGTCACATCGGCGAGTCCGCCGTCCGCGACGTATCCGGCGGTGTCGGTGTTGCCGTACTCGATGACGTCGGGGGCGCCGGACGGGTCGTTGAAGGCGGCCTTGACGCGCTGGGCGCGGGTGTCGACGGGGATGTAGTCGACGGTGACCTGCACGCCCTTGTGGGCGGCGGTGAAATCGGCGACGGCCTCCCGGACCACCTTCTCCTTGGGGGCGTTGCCGACCTCCCGGAAGAGCCAGACCCGCAGTGTGCCGGTGCGGGAGTCGCCTCCGGCGGCGCCGGACGAGGTGGCCGGGGCGCACGCCGTGGCGGTGAGAGCGGTCAGGGCGAGCGCCGCTCCGGCGGCGGCCAGACGGGGGGAGAGGTGCATGACGGGACCTCCAAGAGTGTTGCAACATACGCAACGGGCGTTTCGCAGTGCACAACTCTGAGGAGATTAAAGGGCGTTGCCCGGTCGGACAAGGGTTCGCCAGAGGTCTCCACCACTCCCCGTCCGCCGCCCCTCGGCCCCGTACGCCACGGGGCCGCACCCGTCACCGGACCGCCCGCCCCCGGACACGGCGAAGGGCCCGGGTTCACGAAAGAACCCGGGCCCTCGGCCCTGTCTGCTGCGGCGCACCGGCCCCGCGCGGCGGTCCGCACCGCCCGCGCCCGGCGGACGGCGGGCTGACCGTCCGCATCGGGCCGGTGTGCGGCTCCGGCTACTTCTTGCCGTCGCCCTTGCCGTCCTTGCCCTTGTCGCCACCGGCGCCCATGGACTCGTAGATCTCCTTGCACATGGGGCAGACCGGGTACTTCTTCGGGTCGCGGCCCGGCACCCAGACCTTGCCGCAGAGCGCCACGACGGGGGTGCCGTCGAGCGCGCTCGCCATGATCTTGTCCTTCTGGACGTAATGGGCGAAACGCTCGTGGTCGCCGTCACCGTTCGACACCTGCGGCGTCGGCTCTACGAGGGTTCCCGTTCCTGCCCCGCGCTCGGGCTCGGGCTCAAGAGTGCTCATACTCGCCAAGGGTACCCAGGCGCCCGGCGTGCCGGGAGCGCCGGGCGCCCACCAGGTGGAGGCCCAGACCGGCGGCGGCGACCCCGGCCGCCGCCCACGGCAGCGCGGACGGCGCGAGCCCCGCCGACAGCGCGAGACCGCCGAGCGCCGAGCCGACCGCGGAGCCCAGGTAGAGCGCCGAGTTGTTGAGCGCCAGGGCGACGGTGCCGCGCTCCGCGCTCAGCGCCAGCAGCCGATGCTGCTGCGGCACCTGGAACGCCCACCCGACCGCACCCCAGACCACCAGCAGCGCCGCCGCCGCGGGCAGCGCGACCGGCGCCGCCACCGGAAGCAGCGCCTGCGCCACGACGATCACCACCAGCAGCCCGCCGGCCAGCGCCCGCACCCGGCCCGTACGGTCCACCAGCGGTCCGGCGGCCACACTGCCCAGCACCCCGCCGACGCCCCACGCCCACAGGTACGGCGTGACCTCGCGGACGCCGCCCGCCGCCGCGAGCACCGGCGCCAGATACGTGTAGAGCCCGAGGCTGGCGACGGCCGCGAGGAACGACACCCCGACGACGGGGGCCACCGCACGGTCGGCGAGCGCGGTCAACCGGGCGCGCAGCGGCACCGCGGGACCGGCCGGTACCGGCGGCAGCAGCGCGGCCAGCCCGGCGAGCGCCAGCGCGCCCAACGCGGTGACCAGCCACATCGTGGCGCGCCACCCGGCGCGCTCGGCGAGCAGGACGCCCAGCGGTACGCCGAGCACGGTGCCGGTGCCCATCCCGCCCATCACCAGCGCCAGCGCCCGGCCGCGCCGCTCGGGCCCCACCAGCGCGGCGGCCGCCGCCGTGGCGAGCGCCGCGTAGACCCCGGCGCCCGCACCGGCGACGATCCGCGCGCCGAGCAGTGTGCCCAGGGTCGGGGCCACGGCGGTCAGGGCGTTGCCGAGCGTGAAGAGCGCCAGCGCGGCGAGGATCAGGGCGCGCGGCCGCACCCCGGCGAGCAATCCGGCGACCAGCGGCGCGGCCAGCGCGTAGGCGAGGGTGAAAGCCGTCACCAACTGCCCGGCCAGCGCCACCCGGGTACCGGTGTCCGCGGCGATCACCGGAAGCAGCCCGGCCATCACATAGGCGTCCAGTCCGAGCGTGAACGCCCCCAGCATCAGCAGTCCCACTTTGCGCACCGCGCGCTCAACTCCCCTCTCACACCGGGATGTCACCCGGAAGCGGCCCGGCCACGGACCGGCCGGCGATCGGCACCACGCACCGACCGGGGAAACGTAGGCACTCTCCGGATAGCCCCGGAAATGCCCGCGAGCAGCTATTTATGCTGGTGAGGCATAGATCGGCGAGGCGGGCCGGGCGACCGGAGCAGGACCCGGCCCGCCCCCGCGGAAGAGACGGCGGAAGGCAGGGAGCGACACGATGACCGGGGCCACCGAGCACCCGCACGGGGCGGGGCGGTACGACACGGGGGCCGGCGCCCCGGCGGGCAGGGGGCCGGTGACCGGGGAACCGGCAGCGGCCAGGGCCGACCGCATCCCGCCGGCGGGCGGACCGGACGGCACCGGGACGCGTACGGCTCCGGCCGCCCCGCCGCGCACCTCCGGCCCCACACCTCACCCCTGCCCCGCCGGTACCGGCGCCCCGAGTCCGGAGGCCGCACCGGCGCCCGGCCCCGACCCCGGCCCCGACCTCTCCCCTGACCCCGGCCCCGGCCCCGACCTCTCCCCGGAGGCCGGAGTCACGGCCTCTCCCGTCCCCGACGCCCTGGACGCGCTCGGTGCCCTCGACGGGTGTTCCGGTATCGAGTTGCGGCACCTGCGGGGGTTTCTCGCGGTCGCCGAGGAGCGGAGTTTCACCTATGCGGCGGCCCGGCTGCGGATCGGGCAGCCCGCGCTGACCCGTACCGTCCGCGCGCTCGAAACGGCGCTCGGCGCCCGGCTGCTGGACCGTACGACCCGCCGGGTGGAGCTGACCGCCGCGGGCCGCGGGCTCCACGCCGACCTGGCGCCGCTGCTGCCCCGGCTGGCCGCCGCCCTGCGGGCCCCCGCGCGGGCCGCGCCGCTGCGGCTCGGCTTCACCTCCCTGCTGCCCACCGCCTGCACCGACCTGACCTCCCGCTTCACCGCCGCCACCGGCACCGGCGTACGCCTCGTCCGGCGGGACGCCCCGCTCGCCGGGCTGGAGAGCGGGGAGGCCGACGTCGCCGTGGTCCGCGGCGCCCTCCCGCGCGGCGCCGCCGTCCGCACCACCGTCCTGCTGCACGAGCCCCGGGTCGCCGCGCTGGCCCGCGCCGTCCCCGGTACGGCGGGCCGGGGCCCCGGCGGCGACGCCGACACCGAGGCGCTGCGGTCCCTCGCCCGGCGCCGGGTCCTGGACTGGACGGAACTGGCCCGGCTGCCGCTGGTGGTCAACACCGTCACCGGCTCCACCGGCCCCGAACTGTGGCCCGAGGGACGGCGGCCCCGCCTGGCCTGCACCGCCGGGAACGTCGACGAATGGCTGGAGGCGGTCGCCGCCGGCCACGGCGTCGGAGTCGCCCCCGACTCCCTCGCCCGCCGCCACACCCACCCCGGCATCCGCTACGTACGCCTGAAGAACGCCCCGCCGGTCACCGTCCGCCTGGCCGTCCCCGAACGCGGCGCCCACCCCCTGGCGGAGCGCTTCCTCACCCTGGCCCGCCCCGCCTCAGCCCCCGAACCCCCGAGCTGACGGACGGACCGGCGAGGTCACCGGCGGGACCGGCGAGCAGCCCGGCCCACGAGCGGGCCGGACCGCGGGCCTCAGTTCAGCGACGGGTCGTCCGGATACGTGGCGACCATCGCGAGTTCGTTGCGCTGGCGGCGCAGGACCGCGCGCCACAGCCCCTCGGGGTCGGGGGACGAGACATCGCCCGGCTCGGAGTCGACGACGTACCAGGCGCCCTCGGAGAGTTCGTCCTCCAACTGCCCCGGCCCCCAGCCCGCGTACCCGGCGAAGATCCGCAGGCTGCCCAGGACGGTGGCGAGCAGCTCCGGCGGGGTCTCCAGGTCCACCAGGCCGATCGCGCCGTGCACCCGCCGCCATCCGGGGGGCTCCTCACCCGGCGCGGCGCCGGGCCGGGCGTCGTCCGGGCGCGGTCCGGCGGCGGTGGCCTGGCCCCGTCCGGGCCGTACGCCGCTCTCCAGGGTGGGCACGTCGTCGGCGCCGGCGAGCCCGCCGGGCATGACGGCCACGCCGAGCGCGGAGTCCAGCGACACCGGGCCGCCCTGGAAGACCACGCCGGGCTCGCCCGCGAGCGCCGCCCATGGGGCGAGGATGTCGCCGACGCCCACCGGGGTGGGCCGGTTGAGGACCACGCCGAGGGAGCCCTCCTCGTCGTGGTCGAGGAGCAGCACCACCGCGCGGTCGAAGTTCGGGTCGGCGAGCGCGGGCGTCGCGACGAGCAGCCGGCCTGTGAGCGAGGACGCCTCGGTCATGGCGCCATGATCCCGCACTTCGGGCCGGAGCGGGGAGTCGATGCCCACACCTGTGCGAGTGCAGGGCAGGGCGTACGGCGGCAGCACCGGCGCACACCACCCCACGCCCGACATCACATTCAAGACAATTGGCCTCTTTTTTGGCCAATTGGTGATTACAAAGCAAAGAATGATCGCAACCGAGCGTGTTGTGACAAAGCCCTTACATGCCGGAGGCCCACTCGTGCCTAGGGACACCCCCTCCGGCCCCCTTACCATTTCTCCTTGGCCCTGCCCGTCTCCAGGAACGCGAGATCCATGACCGTCTCTACTGACGACGTACTGCTTGTCCACGGCGGCACCCCGCTGGAGGGCGAGATCCGGGTTCGCGGTGCGAAGAACCTCGTACCGAAGGCCATGGTCGCGGCCCTGCTCGGCAGTGGCCCCAGCCGGCTGCGCAACGTGCCCGACATCCGCGACGTCCGCGTGGTGCGCGGCCTGCTCCAGCTGCACGGCGTCACCGTGCGGCCCGGCGAGGAGCCCGGTGAGCTGGTCCTCGACCCCTCGCACGTCGAGAGCGCCAACGTCGCCGACATCGACGCGCACGCCGGTTCCTCGCGGATCCCGATCCTGTTCTGCGGCCCGCTGCTGCACCGCCTCGGCCACGCCTTCATCCCGGGTCTGGGCGGCTGCGACATCGGCGGCCGTCCGGTGGACTTCCACTTCGACGTGTTGCGGCAGTTCGGCGCGACGATCGAGAAGCGCGCCGACGGGCAGTACCTGGAGGCCCCGCAGCGGCTGCGCGGCACCAAGATCCGGCTGCCGTACCCGTCGGTCGGCTCGACCGAGCAGGTGCTGCTGACCGCCGTCCTGGCCGAGGGCGTCACCGAGCTGTCCAACGCCGCGGTGGAGCCGGAGATCGAGGACCTGATCTGCGTGCTCCAGAAGATGGGCGCGATCATCTCGATGGACACCGACCGGACCATCCGGATCACCGGTGTCGACAAGCTCGACGGCTACACCCACCGCGCCATCCCGGACCGCCTGGAGGCCGCCTCCTGGGCGTCCGCCGCGCTGGCCACCGAGGGCAACATCTACGTCCGCGGCGCCCAGCAGCGCTCGATGATGACGTTCCTGAACACCTTCCGCAAGGTCGGCGGCGCCTTCGAGATCGACGACGAGGGCATCCGCTTCTGGCACCCGGGTGGCTCGCTGGACGCCATCGCGCTGGAGACCGACGTCCACCCCGGCTTCCAGACCGACTGGCAGCAGCCGCTGGTCGTCGCGCTGACCCAGGCGTCGGGCCTGTCGATCGTCCACGAGACGGTGTACGAGTCGCGCCTGGGCTTCACCGAGGCGCTCAACCAGATGGGCGCGCACATCCAGCTCTACCGCGAGTGCCTGGGCGGCTCCGCCTGCCGCTTCGGGCAGCGCAACTTCCTGCACTCCGCGGTCGTCTCCGGACCGACCAAGCTCCAGGGCGCCGACCTGGTCATCCCCGACCTGCGCGGCGGCTTCTCGTACCTGATCGCGGCGCTCGCCGCCCAGGGCACGTCCCGGGTGCACGGCATCGACCTGATCAACCGCGGCTACGAGAACTTCATGGAGAAGCTCGTCAGCCTCGGCGCCAAGGTCGAGCTGCCGAACGGCGGCCCGCAGGACTGACGCCCGCCGCACCGCGCGAAGGCCGCCCCCGCTCCCGTACGGAGCCGGGGCGGCCTTCGCGTTGCCGGGCCCGGCGGGCGGCCTTCGGGCGGCCGGGCCCGGCCGCCCTCCGCGTCCGTCGCCGTCTCCGCCCCGCTGACGGCGGTCCGGCGCCGGTCCGTCCCTCTTTCCCCGGGTCCGTCCGTCAGGTCCGCAGCGGGGCGCGTACGGGCGCACAGGGGTGCATATGCCCGGGAGCACACCACGGGCGTGCGTACCGGCGCTCCGGCGAGGCGGCCGGGCCGTCTGCGGGGACGACGAAGGGCGGCCGCCCCGGAGAGGGGGCGGCCGCCCTTGCGATGCCTGCTGGGGGCTTACTTGCCCTTGGCGGCTTCCTTGAGCTTGGAGCCCGCGGAGACCTTCACGCTGTAGCCGGCGGCGATCTGGATCGGCTCGCCGGTCTGCGGGTTACGAGCGGTGCGAGCGGCACGGTGGGTGCGCTCGAAGGTCAGGAAGCCGGGGATGGTGACCTTCTCGTCGCCCTTGGCGACGACCTCACCGACGGTCTCGGCGAGGGCGGCCAGAACGGCGTCGGCGTCCTTGCGGGTCACCTCGGCACGATCGGCCAGAGCGGCCACCAGCTCACTGCGGTTCATTTTTGTACTCCCGTGTTCTTCTTGCCAATGGGCGTGCCCCGCGGCCGAAGCCGCGTCTCGGGCACAGCGAAGCCGATGCTGCCAGGGCCCTCGGACAGTCCCCGGACCCGGGTCTGCTGCCAGACCCTCGCGCCCGGTTACGCATCCTGCCCCCACCTGCGGCGGTAAAGCCAATCCGGCACCCTGGCGGGTCACACGGAAAGCGCCGGCGCCCCGGTCGGCGTGACGTTCCGCACCCGTAACCGCTCGGAGGCCGCCACGCGTGGTGGCCGGCCGGTTGCCGTCCGCCACCCTAGGGGCCGCCCGGCGTGGCCCGTCCGCGACGCGCCGTGCCCGAAAGGCCCCGTGGGGCGTCAGAGTGCAGTGGTGGCCGTCACAGCCGGGTCCCCGGCCTTCGCGGCGTCCTTCACCGCACCGGCCACGGCGCCCGCGACCTTGTCGTTGAAGACGCTCGGGATGATGTAGTTCGGGTTGACCTCGTCCTCCTGGACGACGTCGGCGAGGGCGCGGGCCGCGGCCAGCATCATCTCGGTGTTCACCGTACGGGACTGGGCGTCCAGCAGACCGCGGAAGACACCCGGGAAGACCAGCACGTTGTTGATCTGGTTGGGGAAGTCGGAGCGGCCGGTGGCGACGACGGCGGCGGTCTGCCGGGCGATGGCCGGGTCGACCTCCGGGTCCGGGTTGGCCAGCGCGAAGACGATCGCGCCGTCGGCCATCTTCGCGACGTCGTCGCCGTCCAGGACGTCGGGGGCGGAGACGCCGATGAAGACGTCCGCGCCGACGACGGCGTCCTTGAGGGTGCCGGTGACGCCCTCGGGGTTGGTGTTGTCGGCGATCCAGCGCAGCGGGGAGTCCGGGTCGGCGGAGACCAGGTCCTCGCGGCCCGCGTGGACGACGCCGTGGATGTCGGCGACGACGGCGTGCTTGACCCCGGCGGCGATCAGCAGCTTGAGGATGGCCGTACCGGCGGCGCCCGCACCGGACATGACGACGCGGACGTCCCCGATGGCCTTCCCGACCACGCGCAGCGCGTTGGTCAGGGCGGCGAGCACGACGATGGCGGTGCCGTGCTGGTCGTCGTGGAAGACCGGGATGTCGAGGGCCTCGCGCAGCCGGGCCTCGATCTCGAAGCAGCGGGGCGCGGAGATGTCCTCCAGGTTGATGCCCGCGAAGCCCGGCGCGATGGCCTTGACGATCTCCACGATGGCGTCGGAGTCCTGGGTGTCCAGGCAGATCGGCCAGGCGTCGATACCGGCGAAGCGCTTGAACAGGGCGGCCTTGCCCTCCATGACCGGCAGCGCGGCCTTGGGGCCGATGTTGCCGAGGCCGAGGACGGCGGAGCCGTCGGTGACCACGGCGACGCTGTTGCGCTTGATGGTCAGGCGGCGGGCGTCCTCGGGGTTGTCGGCGATGGCCTGGCAGACGCGGGCGACGCCGGGCGTGTAGACCATGGAGAGGTCGTCACGGTTGCGGATGGGGTGCTTCGACGACATCTCGATCTTGCCGCCGAGGTGCATCAGGAACGTACGGTCGGAGACCTTGCCGAGCGAGACGCCCTCGATGCCGCGCAGCTTGCCGACGATCTCGTCGGCGTGCGCGGTGGACGTCGCGGCGATGGTGACGTCGATCCGGAGTTTCTCGTGGCCGGACGCGGTCACGTCGAGGCCGGTGACCGACCCGCCGGAGGACTCCACGGCCGTGGTGAGCTGGCTGACGGCGGTGCCGCTCGCGGGAACTTCCAGTCGCACCGTCATCGAATACGAGACGCTAGGCGCCGTTGCCATGGCCGACTTCCTCTGCTTTCCCTTGTTTCCCTATGCGCTGTCCCAGGAGCGCGGATGCCCTGCGCATCGTCCGATCGTCCCACCTACCAGCCGGTACACGGTAACCAGCCCTATATTCCGGAAAGACACTTCCACCATACGAGAGAGATTCGCCGGGCGGAAGGGGCGTCGGCAGGACGGTTTCCGGCCCGGGGCGGGGTGGGCTCCTCCCGTGCCGGGAACGGCAACGGGCGCCCCTCCCGGAGGAGGAGCGCCCGTCACGCGGTCTGAGACACCGACCCGCCATGCTCGCCTCGCGGCAAGTGGTCGCTCGTAGCGACGATGGTTGGGCCCGGGGGCTTGGATCGGGCCGGTGCCACGGACAAGGCTAACAAACCCTCCCGGAAAGCGAATCCCGTGGCCGCCGCCTTTCGCCGCGGCGGGGCCCGGCCGGGCCCGGACGTCAGTCGCGGAGCAGGTCGGGGACCCCGTCGGCGTCCGGCTCGTCGCGGTCGCCGGAGAGGACCGTCAACCGCTGGGTGGCGCGGGTCAGGGCGACGTAGAGCACCCGCAGGCCGGCCGGGGACTCGTCGGCGATCTCGGCGGGCGCGACCACCAGCGCCGCGTCGTACTCCAGCCCCTTCGCCTCCAGGGAGCCGAGGGCGACGACGCGGTCGCCGAGCGGGGCCAGCCAGGCGCGGGCCTGTTCGCGGCGGGCCATCGCGGTGACCACGCCGACGGTGCCGTCCACCTCGGCCAGCAGCCGCCGGGCCTCCTCGGTGGTGGCGGCGGCCAGCGCCGCGTCGAGGGCCGCGGCGCCCCGGCCGTCCGGGGAAGCCACCGCGAACCGCGGCCGCAGGCCCGTCGAACGGACCGCCTCCGGCGCCGCCGTTCCGGGCATCGCCAGCGCCAGGACCTTCGCGGACAGCTCGGCGATCTCGGCCGGGTTGCGGTAGTTGACGGTGAGCCGGAAGCGGCGGCGGGGGCGGGTGCCCAGCGCCTCGTCACGCGCCTCGGCGGCCTCGTCCGGGTCGGACCACGACGACTGGGCCGGGTCGCCGACGACCGTCCAGGTGGCGTGGCGGCCACGGCGGCCGACCATCCGCCACTGCATCGGCGTGAGGTCCTGCGCCTCGTCGACGATCACATGGGCGTAGTCGGTGCGCTCCTCCTCCAGACGCTCACGGCGGCTGCGGCCGGAGGGGCCGCGGTCGGCGGCCGTGGTCAGCTCCTCCAGACCGGTGAGCTGGTCCAGCGGGTCGGCCTCGCGGGGGCGGGCCGGACGGGCCGGGGCGCCGAGGATCAGCTGGAGTTCGTCGAGGAGCGCCACGTCGTGGACGGAGAGCGGGCCCTCGCCCCGGGCGTCGAGGCGGCCGAGGGAACGGGCCAGCTTCCGGACCTCGCGCGGGGTCAGGACGCGGCGCGCCCAGCGGCCGAGGGTGCGCTCGTCGGCCATCGCGGCGAGCACCCCGCGCGGGGTCAGCTCCGGCCACCAGGCGTCCAGGAACTCCTGGAAGACCGGCTCGGTGCTGACGTCCTCGTCGAAGCCGGCGCGCGCCTCGGCGGCCAGCTCCGGGTCGAAGTAGCGGCGGCCGGCGCCGGACTTCGTCCACAGGGCGTCCAGGAGGAGCCGCCGGGCGCGCGGGCGGAGGAGGTTGACGGGGGCGGTGCCGCCGAGGGCGGTGCGGCGGACACGGCCCAGGTCGGCGGCGTCCAGCTCGATACGGGCGCCGAAGGCCACCACGCGGAGCCGGTCCGGCGGACCGGCCGGGGCCGGCGCGGCGTCCTCGTCCGGGAAGGAGAGCTGGGTGCCGCCGTCCGGGGCCGGGGCGGGGGCCGCCGCGTCGAGGGCGCCGCGGGCCGCCTTGCGCAGCAGCTTCTGCATCCGGCCGGAGCCCTTGATCCGGGCCACGTCCGGCGGGTCGTAGGCGGTCGCCTCGGCGCCGTCGACGAGGGAGCCGAGGGCGCGGATCGCGACCTGGCCCTCCTCACCCAGGGACGGCAGGACGCCCTCGGTGTACGCGACGAGCAGCGGGGTCGGCGAGACGATGAGGATGCCGCCCGCGTAGCGGCGGCGGTCCTGGTAGAGGAGGTAGGCGGCGCGGTGCAGGGCGACGGCGGTCTTGCCGGTGCCGGGGCCGCCCTCGACCTCGGTGACGGACGCGGCGGGCGCCCGGACGACCAGGTCCTGTTCGGCCTGGATGGAGGCGACGATGTCGCGCATGGTGTGGCTGCGGGCCCGGCCCAGCGCGGCCATCAGGGCGCCGTCGCCGATGACGGCCAGCTCCTCGCCGCCGAGCGTGGCGGTGACGTCCGGGCGCATCAGATCGTCCTCGACGCCCAGGACGCGGCGGCCCTTGGAGCGGATGACGCGGCGGCGTACGACCCGGCCCGGCGCGACGGGCGTGGCCCGGTAGAAGGGGGCGGCGGCCGGGGCGCGCCAGTCGATGACCAGCGGTGAGTAGTCCGCGTCGAGGACGCCGAGGCGGCCGATGTGCAGCGTCTCGGCGATGGCGGCGCGGCCGTTCGTGACGGCGCCGTCGGCGGGCTCGACGGAGGTGAAGGCGCCGTCCGGGCCCTTCTTGCCGTCCTTGCCGGGGAGCAGGTCGATCCGGCCGAAGAGGAAGTCCTCGTACTCGGAGTTGAGCCGGTTGAGGTGGACGCCCGCCTGGAAGACCTGGGCGTCGCGCTCGGCGAACGCGCCGGGCGTGCCGACCTGACCGCGCTTGGCGGCGTCGTCCATGAGGAACTCCGCCTCGTGGATCTTCTCCTCCAGGCGCCGGTAGACCCGGTCGAGGTGCGTCTGCTCCGCGGCGATCTCCCGCTCGCGGAGCCCGGCGGGCGCGGCGGCGGAGCCGGAGTCCGCGGCGGGCTCCGGGGCGACGGCGTCCGAAGAAGTGTGCTCCGGCGTGTGATCCGGTGCGTGCGTGGCGTTCTGCGCGGCCACCCAGGCCCCCTTCTGGTGTGCGTAGGGCAGCCGTCAACCGTACGCGACCCGGGCACCGTACGCATCCGATCCCCCGCGCGCCGGGCGGGGAGGGGCTGGTGGGGCGGGGCGGGCCGGGTTCGCGGGGCCTGTCGGGTGCCGCCGGGGGCGGGCCCGCCCGGGGTCGTCTTCCGGGGCGGCTACCGGGGCCGGGCTGCCCTGCGGCGGCCGGGCTCCCGCTCGCTTCCGGTCCGTCCCGGCTCAGTCTCCGGTGCCGTCCCCCCGCGGGGGCGCCGGGCGGGCGCCCCGGTCCGCCGCTCGTCTGCGGTGGCGGGCGACGCGTTCGCGGTTGCCGCAGACGCCGCTGGAGCACCAGCGGCGGCGCCGGCCGCGGGAGGTGTCCAGGAAGAGGAGGCGGCAGCGGGCGCCCTCGCAGCGGCGCAGCCGGTCCCGGGTGGCGTGGTCGGTGAGGAGGTCGACGGCGTCGCGGGCGACGGCGGCGAGCAGCGCGGCGCGGTCGGCCGGGCGGGCGAGCCGCGGGGCGAGGGCGCCGTCCGGGCCGCGGACGGCCTGGACGGCGGGCGGGCCGGCGGCCGCGGCGGTGGCGTTGAGCAGGTCCAGATCGATCACGGCGTCGCCGCCGGTCAGTTCGGCGTGCAGGACCCGCCGCACCACCTCCCGTAACCCCCGGAAACGCGCCACCCAGCGACTGTTGACCCCGTCCAGCGCGGTATCCGCGGGGACCACACCGGAGCCGGTCAGCCAGCGTTTCAACTGCTCGGGTCCGGTGAGGAGTTCGCCCGGCGGGCCGGAGGTGGCCAGCAGGTCCAGGCAGATCCGCCCGCAGTCGAACCGCAGGCCCTCGTCAGGCGCCGCCATGCTCCTGATCACTCCTTCGGAATCGAGGATGCGTCTTCCAGGGTGCCCGGCGCCGCGGGCCGCCGTCACCCACCGCGCCGGGGCGGCCGGGCCCGCCCGGCGGGGCCGGCCCGCACCCCTGCCGCGCCCCGCCCCCTCTCCCGTACGGCGAACAGACCGGACACACAAGACCGTTGACGCTCCCGCGCGCGAGGTGTCGCCGCACGCGTCGATCTATACATTCCGCGTATACAGCTGATGTACAGTCCGGCCGTGGCGTCGCGGAAAGCCCCTGTTTCCGCCCGGCCGGGCATGCCGTGTCGCCGACCGGCGCCCGGTCGGCCCGCCCGCATCCGAAGGACGAAGGTCACCATGTCGCGCACCCCTTTGCACACCAACCGGTCGAGCCTGTCCCACAAGGTCGGCTACGCGGTCCGCAACCCGGCGAAGATCGCCCCGTACGTCCGGCGCACCGCGCGTGACACCTGGCTGCGGCTGCGCCACCCCGGGCACGTCGCCTACTACCGCGCCGTGATGGCGTCCGACGCGGGCCGCAACCCGGAGGCGGCGGTGGGCAGCCGCACCCACGAACGGTGGCTGGCGCTCGGGCAGATGCAGTTCGACTACCTCACGGAACACGGGCTGACGCCGCAGCACCGGATGCTCGACATAGGCTGCGGCAACCTCCGGGCCGGCTGGCGCTTCATCGCCCACCTCGACCCCGGCCACTACTACGGCATCGACATCTCGCCGGACATCCTGATCTCCGCGAAGCAGACCCTGACCACCTACGAACTCCAGGACAAGCTGCCGCACCTGACGATCGTCCAGGACCTGAAGCTGGACTTCCTGCCGTCCGGCCACTTCGACGTCGTCCACGCGCACAGCGTCTTCTCGCACTCGCCGCTCCCCGTCATCGACGAATGCTTCGCGCACGTCGGCCGTGTCCTGGCGCCCGGCGGCTTCTTCGACTTCACCTTCGACCGTACCGAGGGCGCCGAACACCAGGTGCTGCGCGAGGACTTCTACTACCGCACCGAGACGCTGATCCGCCTCGCGGAGAAGCACGGTCTCCGCGCCCGCTTCATGGACGACTGGGAGACCCGCAAGCACGGCCAGTCCAAGATCCGGGTGACGAATCCGGAGTGAGACCGGGGCCGGGGCGGGGCCGCGGCCTCCCTCACGGATGGCGGGCGCCGCCCCCGAGGGCCGCGCCCGCGAGGCACCGGGCCCGGCCCCCTGAGAACCGTCGTCCCTCCCGTAGGGAAATCCCCCCGATCCCGTACGGGAGGGACGGCGTCCCGTAGGGGGCGCAATCCGCCCCTTGCGGGCCGGAGCCGGGCCGCACGGCCCCGAGGAACGCCGTGAGAACTCGTGAACTCGTGAGGCCCGTCCCGTGAGGGGAAAGCCGCCCCCGTGAGGCCATCGCCCGCCCCCCCCCGAGACCGGGGCTTCCCCCGCGTCAGGGCCGCGCAGCCGGAGCGGCGCCCCTACGCGCCCCCGTACTTGTCCGTGTCCGCGTGCGGGTCGAGCGCCAGCCGGTAGCCGCGTTTGACGACCGTGTGGATCAGCTTCGGGTCACCCAGGGCCGTCCGCAGCCGGGCCATCGCCGTCTCGACCGCGTGCTCGTCCCGCCCGGCGCCGGGCAGTACGCGCAGCAGCTCGGCGCGGGGGACCACCCAGCCCGGCCGTCCGGCCAGCGCCCGCAGCAGCGCCATCCCGGCCGGCGGCACCGGCCGCAGCACACCGTCGAGCAGTACCGCCCGGCCCCGGATCTCCAGCCGCCGCCCGGCCACCGGCAACCGCCGCGCCCGGCCCGGCAGCTCCCGGCACAGCAGCTGCACCAGCGGCCCGATCCGGAACCGTTCGGGCTGGAGCGTGGGGATGCCGTACTCCTGGAGCGGCAGCGCGGTGACCGGCCCCACGCACACCGCCGGGACCTCCCGCACCAGCGCCGCCACCACCGCGTCCCGCATCCCGCGCTCCGCCGCCCGGCGCAGCAGCGAACTGGCCGCCGGAGCGCTGGTGAACGTCACCGCGTCCAGCCCGTGCCCGGTCAGCGCGTCCAGCAGCCGGTCCACCGGCCCCAGATCCTCCGGCGGCAACCAGCGGTAGACCGGCACCCCGACCACCTCCGCCCCGGCCGCCCGCAGCGCCTCGACGAAACCGGGCAGCGGCTCACCGTGCAGCTGGACCGCGATCCGCTGCCCGCGCACCCCGTCCGCCAGCAGCCGGTCGAGGACCTCCGCCATCGACTCGGACGCCGGTGACCACTTCTCCCGCAGTCCGGCGGCCCGGACCGCACCGCGCACCTTCGGGCCGCGCGCCAGCAGCTCCACCCGGGCCAACCGGTCCAGCAGCGCCTCGCCCAGACCCCAGCCCTCGGCCGCCTCGATCCAGCCGCGGAACCCGATGCCGGTGGTCGCGATGACGGCGTCCGGCGGATGCGCGAGCAGGGCGCGGGTGGCGGTCAGCAGCTCGGAGTCGTCGGCGAGCGGCACGATCCGCAGCGCCGGTGCGTACACCACCTGCGCGCCGCGCCGCTCCAGCAGCGCCCCCAGCTCCTCGGCCCGCCGCGCCGCGGTCACCCCGACGGCGAACCCGGCCAGCGGCGGCGCCTCACCCGCCCCGCCGGCACCGCTCACCCCGCCGGCACCATCCGCCGCGGCGCCACTCGCCCCGTCGGCACCGCACGGGCCGGAGCCCGCTCCGCCCCCGGCCCCGCCGGTCCCCGCGTCCGTCCCCGTCTCCCGCTGCGCCTCGTCCATGTCCGTCGTCCCGTTCCGCCCCGCATCGTGTGATCCCCGTCCGCCGCCGGCCCCGCCGCGGCTCGGGCGGCACCGGGCCCCCGAGTCTGCCAACGTCTCATGTCGGCCACGGACCACCGGGATTTCCCACCTGTTACGGGACGATTGCCGCGACCGGCACCGCCACCCGCCCCTCCCCCGCACCACGGGCCCGGGGACCACCGTGCGCCACACCGGATGTATACGACCCGCTCGTGGCGGAACACCGCCGGGGAGCGTCGCCGGGCACCGTCCGGGGCAAGCGTTCCCCGGACGCCCCGCCCTCATCCGCCACGGCCGACGCCCCGGCAATTCCCCTGAAAACCAGGGAAAAACGGGCACCGGCGGCGCACGGGCGGGCCGGTAGACTCCCTCCGCGATCGGCCCGGACCCGCCGGACCGGCCGGTCGGACCGGCTGACCGGAGCGCCCGGTCGGTCTCCGCACACCGGGGGAAGCGCATGCAGTGGTGGGAGTGGGCGGTCGTCGTCCTCGCCGTGGTGTTCCTCGGCTGGTTCGCCGTCGGCCATCTCGTCCGGTCACTGCGGCAGACCGCCGGTTCGCTGACGGAGAGCTACCGCAGGCTCCGCGAACTGTTCCGCTGAGCGGCACATCCCGTAGGGGACGCTCCCGGACCCGTACGGGACGGACGGCAGCCCCGTACGGGACGGCGGCCACCCCGTAAGGGCTCCGGGAGAGATCCACCCCGGTCCGCCCGCCACCGGCCACCACCGGCCGCCGGAAGAGTCCGGCCCTACGTCGTGAGAGTTCAGGAGGACGCGTGATTCCGTTCCTGGGGATCCTGCTCGTCGGTATCGGCGTGGTGAGCGCCTTCCAGATGCTGCGGGCGAAGAAACGCGTCCGCACGATGATCACCACCGAGACGCTGTCGTCGCAGGAGCTGTCGCAGCTGCACCGGGCGGCGCTCGACGCGGTCGGGCCGGGCGCGTTCCGGCAGCTCACCGAGGTCGCCGGGGTCGTCCGCCCGTCCGGCGCCGGACCGCTGACCTCGGAGCTGAACAAGACCGAGTGCGTCTGGTACCGCACCCGCGTCACCCGCAAGTTCGAAACCCGCGGCAGCCGGCCCAACCAGCGGCGGCGGCGCACCGAGGTGGTCTCCGACTTCCTCAGCCCCACCCCGTTCCTCGTCGAGGACGCCTCGGGCCGCACCACCGTCCTGCCCGGGGACCAGGTCATCGAGCACGCCGCGAAGACCCACGACCGGTTCGAGGTCTACCGGCCCGGCCACGACAAACCCCTCGGCCTCCTCGACATCCCCGGCATCACCCGCAACGAACGCACCCTCGGCTTCCAGCAGGAGGAGTGGACGGTCGCCCCCGGCACCCGCTGCTACGTACGCCGCGAGGCCCGCGACGACGAGGGCGGCACGCTGACGGTCTCCGCCCCCAAGGACGGCAGCCCCTTCCTGATGGCCGCCATGTCCGAGCAGGACCTCCTCGCCACCGAACGCCGCAAGTCCCTCGTCTTCCGCGTCCTGACCATGTTCTGCACCCCCGTCGGCGCGCTCCTGCTCGCCCTGGCGTACGCGCTGTAGCCGCCCCCGGGGAGCGAACGGCGCGGGCGCCCGGGACCACCGGGGCGCCCGCCCGCCCTTCCCGCACCGCCCGGCGGCGCGCCTTCCACAGCCGTCCCGCTCCGCGGCGGCCCCGCCGTCACTCCCCCGCCTCGACCCCCATCACCGCCGCGTCCCCCTCCGGGAGCCACACCGGCCCCTCGGGGACCGTCAGCCAACCGCCCTCACAGGCCAGCTCGCGGGCGGCGGCGCGCAGGGCGTCGAGGCCGGGATGGCGCAGCCCCCGGCGCCACACCATGCTCACCGGTGACAGCGGAACCGGTTCCACCAGTGGGCGCAGCACCATCCCGGGCACCTCGATGAACTCCGTGCTCGCCAGCACCGACCAGCCCCGTTTCCGTACCGTCCGGGCGAACTCCCGCTCCCCGTCGATCTCCGGGAACGGCGCGGCCATGGCCACGCCCCGCCCCGCGAAGAGCCGCGCCGCCAGGTCCGTCCACTCCGTCGTCCGCGGATTGCCGGCGGCCGCGTACAGCGTCTCCCCGGCCAGCGCGGCGAGCGGCACCCCCGCCCGCCCGGCCAGCGGATGCCCCGCGTCCAGCAACACCGCCATCGGCTCCAGCCGCACCGGCTGCTGCGCCAGCCCGGCCCGCGCCCCGGGCGCGAGACCGGCGTACCGGCCGAACGAGACGTCCAGCCGCCCGGCCGCGATCTCCTCCGCCGCGCCCGCCAGCCCGCCGTGGAACCGCGCCACCAGCTCACAGCTGTCCGGCAGCCGCTCACGGGCCGCCTCCAGCACCCGGTGCCCGGTACCGGCCTGCGCCCCGACATCGACCAGCAGCGGCCGCCCGGCGTCCGCCCGGAACGCGTCGGCCAGCGCGTCGTGCGCCGCCAGCACCCGGAGCGCGTACGGCAGCAGCCGCGCACCGTCCGCCGTCAGCACCACCCGCCGCGTCGTCCGGACGAACAGGCTCGCCCCCACCTCCCGCTCCAGTCGCCGCACATCCCGGCTGAGCGCTTGCTGGGCGACGTAGAGCCGGGCCGCGGCACGGGTGAAGTGGAGCTCTTCGGCGACGGCGGTGAACGCGCGCAGCAACCGGGGGTCGATATCGCGGGGCATCCCGCCAGCGTTCCAGCCGGGCCCGGGACTCACAACAGCGTTGCGTGAATGACGCGTTGACAGGTGTTGGACGCACCGCGCCGCCCGGGGCCACGGTGAAGGTGTGATCCTCTTCCTCGCCGCCCGCCCGGTCACCGCCCGCCCCCCGCGCACCCGCCGCCCCTCCACCCTCGCCCCGTACGCCCGGCTCTTCGCCCGGCCCGGCACCCGCGCGTTCACCGCCGCCGGGCTGCTGGCGCGACTGCCGATGGGCATGCTGAACGTCAGCGCGCTGCTGATGATCGCCCGCATCCACGGCTCGTACGCGCTGGCCGGAGCGGTCACCGCCACCGCCCTCGCCGCCACCGCGGTCGTCGGCCCCTGGACGGCGCGGCTCGTCGACCGGTACGGCCAGGCCCGCGTCGCCGTCCCGGCCACCGCCCTCGCCGTCACCGGCTCCCTCGCCCTGGTGCTGTGCGTCCGCGGCGCCGCCCCCGCCTGGACGCTCTTCCTCTGCGCCGCGGCGACCGCCACCACCCCCAACACCGGCGGGATGGCCCGCGCCCGCTGGGCGTATCTGCTCCGCGACGACCCGGCCGCCCGCCACACCGCCCACTCCTTCGAACAGGCCGCGGACGAACTCTGCTTCCTCCTCGGCCCGTTGCTGGCCACCCTGCTGTGCACCACGGTCTTCCCCGAGGCCGGCACCACCGTCGCCGCGGCCCTGCTGCTCACCGGCGTCCTGCTCCTCGCCACCCAGCGCCGCACCGAACCACCCGTCACCGCGGCCACCCGCCGCACCCGCTCCCCGCTCCGCACCCCGGGCCTGCCCCCGCTGCTGGCCGTCTTCACCGCCACCGGCGCGGTCTTCGGCTCCCTGGAGGTGATCACCGTCGCGTACGCCGACGGGCACGGCGCCCGGTCCGCTGCCGGGGCGATGCTCGCACTCCAGGCGGCCGGCTCCTGTGCCGCGGGTCTGCTGTGCGGACTGCGGCCACCCGCCGGGAGGCCGCACCGGCGCCTGGTCGCCGCACTTGCCGCGATGGCCGCGCTGCTGACGGCCGTACCGCTCGCCGCCGCCACCGGCCGGCTGCCGCTCGTCGCCGCGGCGCTCCTCGTCGCCGGGATGGCCACCGCCCCCGCCATGATCGCCGGAATGGCGCTGCTGACGGCCCGCACGCCCCCGGAGCGGCTGAACGAGGGGATGACGCTGGCGGTGACGGCGCTGCTGACCGGCATCGCGGCCGGTTCGGCGGCCGGCGGCCGCACCGTGGACGCGCTGCCGCCCGGCGCCGCGGGCCCGTACGCCGTCCCCGTCGCGGCGGCGGCCCTCGCCCTCGCGGTGGCACTGGCGACGACGCGCCGCCCGGCCCCGGCTCGGGCGCCCGCGGAAACGACTCAGGCCCCGGCGTCCTGACGGACATCCGGGGCCTGGGCCTCACATGGGAATTGTGGAGATGGCGGGAATCGAACCCGCGTCCAACGGTGCGGAATCAGGGCTTCTCCGAGTGCAGTCCGCTGCGATTTTCTCGGCCCCGGAGATCACGCGGACAAGTCTCCGACGGGCTCAGTCACTGTTTGATTTCCTTCTGAACCCCGTGACCGGGATCAGAAGTTTAGTTCCCTAGCTGATGCCAGGATCCGGGTCGGGAACAGCCCCGGGCTGACACTTCGCAGGTCGCTACTTAGGCAGCGAGGGCGAAGGAATCGCGCTTGGTGTTGGCGATTATTGGTTGCGACATATGGTTAACGAGATCATTGCCGCTTCCTCGACTCGCTTCCCCTGCTTCGACATCCGCTGTCGAAACCGATCATCCCCATGTTGTTTTTTCAAAAGCACCGCGCCCGGCCCGGCAGAGCCGGACAACGGTCACGGGACCGCACACCCTCGCTGGGGTGCGTAGCCATCGTACGTGAACAACGCGCGACGGTGCCAGCGTATTCCGGGGCCGGCGGCGGGTGGCCGGCCCGGTGCGTCCATCGCCGCGTCAACCGCGCTGGCGACGGCGTGCGGCGGAGACCGCGCGCTCCGCCTCACGGCGGTCCTGCTGCTCTCGGAGGGTCTGCCGCTTGTCGTACTCCTTCTTGCCCTTGGCGAGCGCGATCTCGACCTTCGCCCGGCCGTCCTTGTTGAAGTAGAGCGCCAGCGGCACGACCGTATGACCGGATTCCTGGCTCTTCATCTCCAGCTTGTCGATCTCCGCGCGGTGCATCAGCAGCTTCCGCTTCCGGCGGGCCGCGTGGTTGGTCCAGGTGCCCTGTGCGTATTCGGGAATGTGCACGTTGTGCAGCCACGCCTCGTTGCCGTCGATGTGGACGAAACCGTCGACGAGCGAGGCACGGCCTTGCCGCAGCGACTTCACCTCGGTGCCGCTGAGCACCAGACCGCACTCATACGTGTCCAGAATGTGGTAATCGTGGCGCGCTTTCTTGTGCTGTGCGACGAGCTTGCGCCCGGGATCCTTGTCCTTGCCCTTTTGCTTAGCCATAGTGCGGCCATTTTCGCACTACGCCCCCGTGCCGAGGCCACTCAATACCGTGACCGCCCGCGCGGTCGCGCCGTCCTCGGCGGTGAGGTCCGGGGTGATCCCGTGCCCGTCGACCGTCCGCCCCGCCGGGGTGCGGTAATGGCCGACGGTCAGCTCCGCGACCGACCCGTCCGGCAGCGTGCTGGGCATCTGCACCGACCCCTTCCCGAAGGTCGGCGAGCCGACGACCACCGCCCGGCCCCGGTCCTGGAGCGCCCCGGCCAGCAGCTCGGCGGCGCTCATCGTGCCGCCGTCGACCAGCACCACCAGCGGCGTCCGGGTGTTCCCGCCGCCACCCGCGTACAGCGCCCGCTGCCGGCCGTGCACGTCGTACGTGGCGACCAGCCCGCCGTCCAGGAACGCGGAGGCGGCGGTGGTGGCCTCGTCGACCAGACCGCCGGTGTTGCCGCGCAGGTCCAGCAGGAGACCGGCACCGGGCGGCGCGGCGCGCACCGCGTCCCGGATCGCCGCGCCGCTGCCCTTGGTGAACGCCTCGGCCCTGATCCGCACCGGGCCCGACGCCCCGGCCGGGCGGTCGGTGGTGACGTCCTGGCTGCGCAGCCGGGCGCGGCGGACGGTGGTGCTCCACTTCCGGGTGCCGCGCCGCAGCGTCAGCTTCACCGGCGTACCGGCCCGGCCCCGCCCGGCCTCGGCACCGCCCCGGCCGTCACCGTCACCGCGGAGCATCGCGACGACCTCGGTGACCGGGCGGCCCCGGACCGGCCGTCCGTCGATCGCCGTCAGCTGATCTCCCCGGGCCGTCCCGGCGCGGGCCGCGGGCCCGCCGGACTGCACCCGCGAGACCTCCATCCGGCCGCCGCGCACCTGCCGCAGCCAGAGCCCGACGCCGACGTAGTCCCCGTCGAGCTGCCGCTGGAAGTCCTCGAACTCACCGGCGGTGTAGATCGTCGACCAGCGGTCCCCGCTGCGGCTGACCACCTCGGCCGCCGCCTGCGCCCCGGACTTCCCGGCGGCCATCGCCTCCGCCGCCGCCTTCTCGACCGCCGCCCGGTCAGCCGTACGGCTCCCCTGCGCGGCGGACGGAGCGGGGCGGGGGTGCGGGGTGCGGCCGGAGTGCCAGCTGCCCACCGCGGCGCCGGTCGCCAGCACGGCGGCGAGCGTCAACGCCGGCACCGCCCCGCGGCGGATACGGCGGGATCTGACGAACAGACACGGGCCGGACATGGCGGTGAGTCTAGGCGAGACAAAGGCGCCGCACGGTGAGTTGACCGTACGGCGCCTGGTGTCAGCGGTTGGCGGATGTCACACCTTGAGGTACTTGCGCAAGGCGAAGAACGCGGCGAAGGCGGGCATCACCAGACCGATGAGGAGGATCAGCGGCAGCACCGAAACGACCGAATCCCACCCGATGAAGTCGACGACCTTGATCTTCTCCGCCAGCCAGTTGTTGATCAGGGCGTACTTGCCGCCGACGATCAGCACGCAGGCGAACGCGGCACCGATCAGCCCCGCGATCGCCGCCTCCATGATGAACGGCATCTGGATGTAGAAGCTGGACGCGCCGACCAGCCGCATGATGCCGGTCTCCCGGCGGCGGCTGAACGCCGACACCCGGACGGTGTTGACGATCAGCAGCAGCGCCACGACCAGCATCAGGCCCATGACGCAGAGCGCCGCGATCCGCATTCCGTCGAGGAGGTTGAACAGCGGCTCGACGGTGTCACGTTGGTCCTGGACCTCCTGGACACCGGGCCGCTCGGAGAACGCCGACTTGATGACCTCGTACTTCGTCGGGTCCTTCAGCTTGACCCGGAAGGACTCCGGCAGCTGGTCGGGCGTGACCAGACCGGCGACGGGCGTGTCGCCGAACTGCTCCTTGTAGTGCTTGTACGCCTGGTCGCTGGACTCGAACAGGACCGGCTTCTGCACGATCGGCAGCCGCTCCAGGTCCGCTTTGATCTCCGCCTTCTGCTGCTCGGTCGCGGCGCCCTTGGCGCAGTTGGCGCCGGAGGTGTCGTTCTTGTTGCAGAAGAAGATGGAGACGTTGACCTTGTCGTACCAGTAGCCCTTCATGGTGTCGACCTGGTCGCTCATCAGCAGCGAGGCGCCGAACAGGCCGAGCGAGAGGGCTACGGAGACGATGACGGCGAAGGTCATCGTGAGGTTTCGGCGGAGACCGACGCCGATCTCCGACAGGACGAACTGGGCGCGCATGGCGTCCTTTCAGTACTGGGGGCCGTACACGCTTAGTGCTGGTAGCCGTACACACCGCGCGACTGGTCGCGGACGAGGCGGCCCTTTTCGAGTTCCATGACCCGCTTGCGCATCTGGTCGACGATCTGCTGGTCGTGGGTGGCCATGACCACCGTCGTACCGGTCCTGTTGATCCGGTCCAGCAGCTTCATGATGCCGACGGAGGTCTGCGGGTCGAGGTTGCCGGTCGGCTCGTCCGCGATGAGGAGCATGGGGCGGTTGACGAAGGCGCGCGCGATGGCGACGCGCTGCTGCTCACCACCGGAGAGCTCACCCGGCATCCGGTCCTCCTTGCCGCCGAGACCGACGAGTTCGAGGACCTCGGGGACCGTCTTGCGGATCTGGCCGCGCGGTTTGCCGATGACTTCGAGGGCGAACGCGACGTTCTGGCCCACCGTTTTGTTGGGGAGGAGCCGGAAATCCTGGAAGACGGTGCCCAACTGGCGGCGCATCTGCGGCACCTTCCAGTTGGACAGCTTCGCGAGGTCCTTCCCCAGGACGTGCACGGCACCGTGGCTGGCGCGCTCCTCGCGCAGCAGCAGTCGCAGGAAGGTGGACTTACCGGAGCCCGAGGAGCCCACCAGGAAGACGAACTCGCCGCGCTCGATCTCCAGGGACACATCCCTGAGGGCGGGGCGGTTCTGCTTCGGGTAAGTCTTGGAGACGTTGTCGAATCGGATCACTTAAGACACCACGGTCGACCTGGATAGGGACACGGGTTGCCGGGTTGCGGCTCCCGTCGGTGTGCGTGACCCTACGCGAACCTCACACGGCGACGTAGCCGGTGGTCCTGGTTGGTGCGTTTGCTCACGGCGTCCACGGGACAAAACCAGTCCATTCCGGCGGGACGCGCCGTTCCGTGACCGAGCTGGCACAGTGGTAGAGGAACACTCACGTCCCCCTGAACGTTGGGGGCGGAGGAGAAGGAGGTCGCATGACGTACGACCGATTGGTGTGCGCCAACTGCGCGGCCCCTGTGAACGAGGGCCGCTGCCCCGTGTGCCGCGCCAGCCGGGAGCGGCTCCAGCAGCAGAGCCCGTTCGCCCAGGTCAACCCGGCCTTGCTGGTGGCGCTGCTGGTGGCCGTCGTCGCGGTGGCGCTGCTGCTGCAGCAGGCCGTCTGAGCCGGCGGCGCGCCCGCGCGGTGACAGCGGGTGAGGTGTCCGGTACGGCCCGAGGGCCCGGAGCGCGGGTGCGCTGCGGGCCCTCGGTCGTGGTGCGACGGGTCGGCGTCAGGCCGCGGCCGCGCCACCGCCGTTCTTGTTGATCAGGCGGGGCATCAGGCGGAAGCCGATACCACCGGCGATCATCGTCGCGGCGCCCACGAGCAGGAAGGTCGTGCCGGAGGCACCGGTCTCGGCCAGCTCGCCGCCCTTGGGCTGCTGCTTGGCCGGGCCGGGGGTGTCCCCGATCTGCTCGTTGGCCTGGCCCGGCTGCTCGATCGGCTTGCTGCCGGCGTTGTCGGTGCCGGTGCCGTCGCCGGTGGAGCCGCCGGTGCCGTGGCCGCCGGTGGAACCGCCGTCGCCGTGACCGCCGGTGTTACCGCCGTCGCCGTGACCGCCGGTGTTACCGCCGTTGCCGTGGCCACCGGTGTTGCCACCGTTGCCGTGACCGCCGTCGGTGCCGCCGTTGTCCTGGCCACCGTCGGTGGAGCCGCCGTCCGTGGAGCCACCGTCGGTCGAGCCACCGTCGGTGCTGCCACCGTCCGTGGAGCCGCCGTCGGTCGAGCCGCCGTCGGTGCTACCGCCGTCGGTGGAACCGCCGTCGTCGCTGCCGCCGATCCAGCCGCCGTCGTCGCCGCCGTCGTCGCTGCCACCGTCGGTACCGGCGATGGAGCTGCCACCGTCGGTGCCCGCGATGGAGCCGCCGTCGTCCTGGCCGCCGTCCTCACCGCCGGTGGTGCCGCCGTTGTCGTCGCCGCCGGTGGTGCCGCCGTCGTCGTCGTGGCAGAACAGGTCCAGCAGGCCGCACTCGCTGCTGCTGGACTGAGGCGTCGCCGCGGAGGCCGCGCCGGCCGCGGTGAGCGACGCACCGGCCGCGATCACCGCACCGGCCGCAATGCGCGCCACGCGCAGCCGCGTCTTCTTGGTCATATGTCTGCTACCCCCAGTAGCTGAACTCGTCATGGAGCATGCCGTACGGGGGTGTGGACCGGGGTGTACACGAGTCCTGGCGCCGCTCTCGGGCGGGCCCCTCATCTCCCCGTTCACACGCGCACCCCGGACAGACGCATGCCGCGCACAGCCTTCCCAGTTCTCCCCGCAACGTCAAGGTCGAATAAAGTCCCGACGTCCGAAAGAGTAGGAATTGGGCGTTACATGGACGTACGACTGTGACCTAACCGCCGAAAGCAAAAACAACTGCCCTCCGGGGAGGAGCAGTTGTTTCTACGTCAGAAAGGTGCGAACGGGAGGAAGCGGACAGGCCGCCGGGCCGTGCGCCGGGGGAACTACTCCCCCGCGCCCTGCTCCTGCTGCTTGCGCCAGCGGATGCCCGCCTCCAGGAAGCCGTCGATGTCGCCGTCGAGGACGGCCGTGGGGTTACCGACCTCGAACTCCGTCCGCAGGTCCTTGACCATCTGGTACGGGTGCAGGACGTAGGAACGCATCTGGTTGCCCCAGGAGTTGCCGCCGTCGCCCTTGAGCGCGTCCATCTTCGCCTGCTCCTCCTGGCGGCGGCGCTCGAGGAGCTTGGCCTGGAGGACGTTCATCGCGGTCGCCTTGTTCTGGATCTGCGAGCGCTCGTTCTGGCAGGAGACGACGATGCCGGTGGGGATGTGCGTCAGGCGGACCGCGGAGTCCGTGGTGTTGACGCCCTGGCCGCCGGGGCCGGAGGAGCGGTAGACGTCGACCCGCAGCTCGGACTCGTCGATCTCGATGTGGTCGGTCTGCTCGACGACCGGGAGCACCTCGACGCCGGCGAACGACGTCTGGCGGCGGCCCTGGTTGTCGAAGGGCGAGATGCGCACCAGGCGGTGGGTGCCCTGCTCGACCGAGAGGGTGCCGTAGGCGTACGGGACGTTCACGGCGAAGGTGGTCGACTTGATGCCGGCCTCTTCGGCGTACGACGTCTCGTACAGCTCGGTCTTGTAGCCGTGGCGCTCGGCCCAGCGGAGGTACATCCGCTGGAGCTTCTCGGCGAAGTCGGCGGCGTCGACGCCACCGGCCTCGGCGCGGATGTTGACGACCGCCTCGCGGGAGTCGTACTCGCCGGAGAGGAGGGTACGGACCTCCAGCTCGTCGACCGCCTTGCGGACGGCGGCCAGCTCGCTCTCGGCCTCGGCGCGGGTGTCCTCGTCGCCCTCGTCCTCGGCCAGCTCGAAGAGGACCTCCAGGTCGTCGACGCGGCCGCGCAGCTCCTCGGCGCGGCGCAGCTGGCCCTGGAGGTACGAGAGGCGGCTGGTGATCTTCTGGGCGCTCTCCGGGTCGTCCCACAGGGACGGGGCCGCGGCCTGCTCCTCGAGCACGGCGATATCGGCCCGCATCCTGTCGAGGTCCAGGACGGCCTCGATCGACCCCATGGTCGAGGAGAGGGACTTCAGCTCTTCGGAAACATCGACGACTGCCACGCACCCAGCCTAACGGCTGACGCCGACAGTGTGCCCCGGCCCCGTCAGGGCGCCGCCGGACCGGACTGTTCGATGCCGGGGCCCGCGTCTCCCGTATCGCCGTCGCCCGAGGTCAGCCAGGTGCCCAGGCCCACCGCGGCGAGCAGGGCGACGGCCGCGGCGCCGAGCCGGACGCGGCGGCGGCGCACCGCCTCCGGTGACGAGCGGTGACGGGCCGACCCCGCGCGGCGCTCGCCCGGCGCGCGGGGGGCGCGGGCGGTGCCGTGCGCGCCGCCGGCCAGTTCGTCCGGGCCGGGGACCCGCATGCTGGTGTGCGTCTCGCGGTTCGAGTCGGGGGCCGCGCCCTGGACGAGCGCCACGGAGCCGCGCGCCGGGGTGGCCTCACCCGCCGTGGCCGTACCGGCGTCGGCGCTCCGGGGGGCGGGCTCGTCCTCGGCGACGCCGTCCGGGCCCTCCTCGTCGTCCGGCTCGTCGATGTCGAGGGGCGGCATACCGGCCAGCCCGGGAAGCAGTTCGCGCAGGCGGGCGGCCAGCTCGGGGGCGCGCAGCCGGGAGGCGGGCGCCTTGGCGAGGCACTGGAGGAGCAGCTGCCACAGCTCGTCCGGGATACCGGGCAGCGGCGCCACCCGCTCGGTGACATGGCGGCGCAGCACGGCTCCGGGGTGGCCGCCGCCGAACGGCGTGAACCCGGCGAGCAGCTCGTACAGGACGGTGGCCAGCGCGTAGACGTCGACGGAGGCGCGCGGCGGGAGGCCCTCGATGATCTCGGGGGCGAGGTAGTCGGGGGTGCCGATGACCTTGGCCGAGCGGAGGGTGGCGGGGCCGGAGCCGGACGCGGGCTGGGGCAGGCGGCGCGGGGAGTCGACGAGGCGGGCGATGCCGAAGTCGGTGAGGAGGGCGGGGTGCGCGCCACCGGGGCCGAGGGGGCCCTGCATGTCCAGGAGGATGTTCTCCGGCTTGACGTCGCGGTGGACGATCCGGGCGGCGTGCGCGGCGGCGAGCGCGTCCGCGACGTCGGCGGCGATGGCGACGGCCGCCTCCGGGGCCAGCCGCCGTTCGCGCTCCAGGCGGGTGCGCAGGTCGGTGCCGCGGACCAGGTCCATGACCAGGGCCAGGTCGTTGCCGTCGACGACCAGGTCGCGTACGCCGACGACCCTCGGGTGGTCCAGGCTCAGCAGCGCCGTCCGCTCCTGGACGAAGCGGCCGACCAGCTCCTGGTCGGAGGCGAGGTCCTCACGCAACAGCTTGATGGCCACGGCCCCGTCGGGGCCCTCGCCCAGCCATACCGTGCCCGCACTGCCGCGCCCCAGGATCTGGTGGGCGGTGTACCGGCTGCCGATCTTCCGTGCCAAGACTGCTCCGACGTGTCGGGCCCCCGAGCGTCCTGCGGGGGCTGAGGTTGACGTCAAAGCTACGCGGACGGCGGGGCGTTCCGTGCCCGGGACGGCGGCAACCTTCCGTTCTGGGGGAGAAATCACCGCCGGAAGTCGATAAATCCACTGGCCGACCGGGGTGTGGCGTCCGGGAGAGCTGCCCCGGACAGCACGGTGCCCCGGGTGTGTCACCCGGGGCACGCGGTCCGCCGACGGCTGCCGCCGCTAGCCGAGGTTGTTGATGAAGTGCTTGACGTCGCGGTAGGTCGAGCCGATCCAGTCGAAGAAGCTCTGGGTGGTGCCGATCCACTCCTGCGGGATCATCTGCCAGATCAGCCAGCCGGCCACGACGAGGATCACCAGCGTGAACAGGCAGCCCTTGAGGCAGCCGAGGCCCGGGATCCGCATCGGGTTGGCGCTGCGGCGGCGCGGCTCCCGGGGCTCGCGGGCCGGGGGGCGCTCCGGTTCGTAGCGCTGCGGCGGCGGCTCCTGGCGGCGCTGCGGGGGGCGCTGTTGTTGGGGACGCTGCTGCTGCGGGGGCTGCTGCTGGGCGTACGGCACCGGCGCCGGCTGTCCGTACGGCTGCTGGGGCTGCGGCGGCTGCTGCTGCGGGGCCGGGCGGCGCTGCGGGCGGCGGCGCAGCGGGTCCTCGGCCGGGTCGAGGTACTGGACCTGCGTCTGGTCGTTGCGGTCGCGCGCGGCCCGCATCTGGGACTCCCAGGGGTGCGGCCCCTCGGGCTCCTGGGGTCCGTCCGCGGGCGGGCCGCCCGGCATCGGCGGTACGGGCGGCATGGCGCGGGTCGGGGCGGGCCCGGCGGGGGCGCCGGTGGCGGGCAACACGCTGGTGGCGGCGGCCGGGTCGACGGCGGAGCCGGTGGGCAGCACCTGGGTCGGCTCGGCGTCACCGCTGCCGCCCTCGGTGCCGGGGACCTGCGCCGGGGACGGGTCGGGGGCGAGCAGCGCGGCGACGCCGAGCGCCGCCTCGGCCTGCTGCGGGGTGGCGTGGACGCCGACACCGGCGGCGACGGTGCGCAGCGCGCGGGCGAGGTTCTCGGCGCTCGGCCGCTCCTCGGGGCGCTTGCGCAGACACCGCTCGATGACCGTCCAGAGGGGCTCGGGGACGGACCCGGGGCGCTGCGGCTCCTCGCTGAGGTGGCGGTGGAGCACCTCCAGGGCGGTCGAGCCGGCGAACGGCGGACGGCCGGTGACCAGCTCGTACAGCAGGATCCCGGCGCCGTAGATGTCGACGGCGGAGGTCTGCGGGCGGCCCTCGGCGGACTCCGGGGCGACGTAGGCGGGGGTGCCGACGAACTCGTGGGTGCGGGTCAGGCCCGGGGAGTCGGCGAGGCGGGCGATGCCGAAGTCGGTCAGCATCGGATGCATCTCGCCGTCGCCGTCGGCCCCGGAGAGCAGGACGTTGGCGGGCTTGAGGTCGCGGTGGACGACGCCGTCGGCGTGGCTGGCGGCGAGGGCGTCGGCGATCTGCGCGGTGAGCAGGGAGGCGGCCACCGGGCTGAGCGGGCCGTTGTCCCGGAGGTAACGGTGCAGGTCGGGGCCGTCGACGAGGTCCATGACCAGGGCCAGCAGATCGCCTTCGACCACGAGGTCGCGGGTGCGGACGATGTTGGGGTGGGTCAGGCGCAGCAGGACGGAGCGCTCCCGCAGGAAGCGCATCACCACGTCCGCGTCGTTCGCCAGCTCCTCCTTGAGGACCTTGATCGCGACCGTCTCGCCGGGCTCACCGGCGACGGCCGCCTCGGCGCCCGCCGTCTCCCGCCCCCAAGGAGCTCCGACAGGCTGCGCGCCAGGGGGGACCCCCATGCGCGCACGCCAGACGGTGCCCGTGGCGCCGCGTCCCAGCGGCTCGTCGAGCAGGTACTTGCTGCCTACCGGCCGCACGTCATGCGCTCCCTGGTCGGTGATCAACTGTTGCCGGTCCGCTGGGTCGTCCGCGGCCCGTCGCCCCACTGTAGTGCCGCGGGCTCCCGCCGCCGTCGCGCTGCCGCGTCGCCCGTGGGGCCGGTCACCCGTGGTGGCCCGTGGGAAGACGCGAGGTGCCCGCGGTTGGTTGCGCGGCGGGGAGCCGGGACCGCGCCGGGGGGAGCGGCGCGCCACGGGCGGGCGGCGCGGCGGGGGCGGTTTTCGGCCGGACCGGGCGGGCGGGGCGGGGCCGGGGTCCGCCGTTCGCCGGTGGTGTGCCGTACCGCGGGCCCCGAGCAAGATCGTCGGGCGCCGGTCGGCGGACGGGTTGTCGGTGGCAGGTGCGAGGATGCACACAGCACACATGCCGTGGTGGATGTTCCCGTCCGCGGCGTGCTGGTGGGACTTGTACGAGCCGATGCGCTCGGGCGCGGTGGGGGGTTGAGCGGACCCGTCGCCGAACTCCCCGGGCAGAAGGGACCGTTGACGGCGATGCAGATCCGGCTGACCGTCCTGGGGCCGCGCGGCGGCCACCCCGCGCGCGCCTGCGACGTGCTCGTGACGGCCCCCGCCGGGACCGCGCTCGCGGCGGTGGCCACCTCGCTCGCGACGGCGGTCGCCGGGCCCGGAGCGGACACCGGCGGCCCGGTCGTGCTGTACGCCGGGGCCGAGCGGCTCGACCCGCAGCGGGCGGCGCTCGGCGAGCCGCCGCTGATCGACGGCGCGGTCCTCTCCCTCCAGTCCCCCGGGCCCGATCCCGCGCACGGTCTGCCGCACGGCCCGGCGCGGCTGCGGGTGGTCTCCGGGCCGGACGCGGGCGGGGTCCATCTGCTGCACGGCGGTCAGATCCGGGTGGGCCGGTCCGCCGACGCCGATGTGCCGCTGGACGATCCGGACGTCTCCCGGATGCACTGCGCGGTGACGGTCGAGCCGGACGGTTCCGTCTTCGTCGCCGATCTGCGCTCCACCAACGGCACGACCGTGGACGGCGCCGAGGTCACCGCGGGCCCCGCGCGGCTGGCCCCGGGCGCCCTGCTGCGCGTCGGTGAGTCGGCGCTGCGGCTGCGGCCGCCGGCCGCCGTCCCCGATCCGGCGCTGGCGACGACCCCGGACGGCGAGGGCCATCTGCGGCTGCGTCCGGGCGCGCCGTCCGGGCCCGCCGGTTCCGCCCCGGGCGGGCAGGGCCCCGCCCTCCCCGGGGGCGCCACGGCTCCGACGGTGTACGGCCGGGGCACTGCGGCGTCCGGGCACGGCGCCCCGGGCGGCCCGGTGCCGTTCGTTCCGGGCAGCCGTCGTCCGGAGCCGGAGCCGCCCGCCGCCGTGGCGGGCGACGCCCCCGGGGCGACCTCCGCGTACGACTACGACGCGTACGGCGTGCACCACCCCTACGGCGCGGCGGCGGACGGGCCGGAGCGTTCCCGGCAGCGGCGGGACACCCCACTGCACGGCACGTCGCCGGACGCCTTCGGGCCGTCGGGCACCACCTCGTCCGGGGCGGGGACGCACGGCGGGCAGCTGTCGCTGGCCCCGCCGGACGAGGCGGCGCGGCGGTCCGGGCGGCGCGGCGGGATCGGTGCCTGGGCGCGGCGGCTGGCGGGCGGGCGGCCGGTGGACGGTCCGGAGGAGCCCGCCGCCCCGGAGGCGCTCGCGGGCGCCGAGGCCCCGGCCGCCCCGGTGCCGCCGGTTCCCGGGCCGTCCGGGGCGGAGGCGGAGCGGTGGCCGGACGCCGCCGCGGTGCTGCTGACGGCGCTCGGCCCCGGGCCGCGGCTGTGGGAGCGCGACCGCGGGCATCCGGACGCGCTGGCGGTCCGCCTGGGGACGGCCTCGCGCGCCGGTGGCCGGGTCGCGGAGCCGGTGGCCGTGGAGTTGCGGCGGGCCGGTTCCCTGGGGCTGGCCGGGCCGCGGGAGCGGCTGACGGGGCTGGCCCGTTCGGTCCTCGCCCAGCTCGCCACCTGGCACTCCCCCGGCACTCTGGAGATCGTGCTGCTCAGCACGGACCGCGCGCGCCCCGCCGAGGAGCGGGTCGCCGACTGGTCGTGGCTGGGCTGGCTGCCGCACGTCCGCCCGGCCCACGGCCAGGACTGCCGGCTGTTGCTGGCGTACGACAGGGAGCAGGCCGCGGCGCGCACCGCGGAGCTGGTGCGGCGGCTGGACGACGGGCCGCTGGGGCCGGGCTGGGCGAGCGCCGAGCGGGCGGAGATCGCCGCGGCGGCGGCGCAGCACCAGGGGCCGTTCACGGTCGTGCTGGTCGACGGGGATCTCGGTTCGTCGGCGCTGCGGGAGACCGCGGCGCGGCTGGCGGCCGGGGGTCCGGCGGCCGGTGTCCATCTGCTGTGCCTGGCCGAGACGCCCGCGGCGTCCCCGGCGTTCCCGCTGGCCGCGACGTACGAGGCGGCCCGGGTGGCGTCGCCCGCGTTCGGGGAGTGCGGGGCGGTCGCGGTGCTCAGCGGTGATGTGGCGACGGCGCTGCGGGTGGTCCAGCCCGGTTCGGGGCCCAACGGCACGGTCGCCACGCTGGACGCGGTCTCCGGCGCGTGGGCGGAGCGGTGCGCGCGGGCGCTGGCGCCGCTGCGGGAGGCGGAGCCGGCGGACGGCGGGCGGGCGGCGCCCCGGGTGGCGGCCCCGCTGCCCGGTTCCGCGCGGCTGCTGGACGAGTTGGGGCTGGCCCGCGCCACCCCCGCGTCGCTGATGGCCCGGTGGGCGGCGGCGCTGGACGGCGGCGCGTCCGGGGCGGCGGCGGTGCTGGGCGCCGGGCCGCGCGGTCCGCTCGCCGCCGATCTCGCCGCCGACGGCGGCGGTCCGCTGCTGCTGGAAGGCGCGCCGGGCTCGGGCAAGACGGAGCTGCTGCGGTCGCTGGCCGCCTCGCTGGCCGCCGCCGACCGCCCCGACCTTCTGTCGCTGGTGCTGGTGGACGGCGGGGGCAGCGAGCGCGGTGAGGGGCTGCGGCTCTGCACCGACCTGCCGCACGTCACGACGTATCTGGCGGCGTCGGACCCGGTACGGATGCGGGAGTTCGCGCAGGCGTTGTCGTCGGAGCTGAAACGGCGCGCGGAGGTGCTGGGCGGGACGCCGTTCGCCGCGTGGCGGGCGAAGCATCTGCCCGCGCCGCGGATCGTCGCGCAGCGGCGCACGCCCGAGGGCGCCGCCGAGCCGGACCCGTCGGCCACGGGCACGCTCCGGCTGCGCGCGCGGGGCGGCGCCGGTTCCGTCCCCGGGGAGGCGGCGGACGTGCCGCCGATGCCCCGGCTGTTCGTGCTGGTCGACGACTTCGACGCGCTGGTCGCGCCCGCGCTGGGCAGTACGGGACGCCCGTCGGCGGGTTCGGTCGTCCGGGCCCTGGAGGCGGTGGCGCGGGGCGGCGCGGAGCTGGGCGTCCACCTGATCGCCGCGACCGGCCATCCGGAGCGGACCGCGGAGACCGCCACCGGCGAGCGGGCCGCGCTCCGGGCCGTACTGGGCGAGAGCGACGATCCGGCGGAGCCGGTCCCGCCGGGCCGGGGGCGGCTGTACCGCACCCGCGACGGTTCGTCGGCCCCGTTCCAGGCGGGCCGGGTGACCGGCCGGATACCGCGGACGGCCACCCTCCGCCCGACGGCCGTCCCCCTGGAATGGCAACGGATGGGCGACCCGCCGGCCCGCCGCCCCCTGCGCGAGCTGGGCAACGGCCCGACCGACCTGGCCCTCCTGGCCAGCGCCCTGCAACGCGCCGCCCAGTCGTCGGGGGCGGTGGCGGGGCCGCCGTTGGTGTGAGGGGGCGGGGCGCCGGGCCTCCCGGCGTACGTGCGGGGGCGCCCGGCCGGGCGGGCTGCTGAACTCCGGCCCCTCGTGACCGCCGGGCTCCCGTCCGTCCGGCACCGGGGCGTGCCCCGCCCTCCGGCCCGTCCCGGACGCAACGGCCCTCGCCCGGCGGGGCCCGTCGTGGCGGTCCGGCCGCGGTTCCCGTCCGGGCCGGGCCGCCGCGGACCCGGCCCGCCCTTCCCGCCTCGGCCCGGCCCCCGCGCGCCGGGCCACGTACGGCCGCCCACCGCCGGGCTCGCGCACCACCACCCGGCGACGAACGCACATCGCGGCCGGCCACTGAGCGCCAACGCCCCTTCACTCCGAGGGTTGGGGTGAGAGCGGAGGCGCGGCGCCCCCTGGTCCCCGCCGGTCGTCCGCGCACCTCCCGCACCGCACGCCTCTCCTCTTCCGGTTCCGTACGACCCGTTTTTCGCCACCTTCCGTTCACTTCTCGCCGCCTACGATGACGGCGCCGTGCGAGGTGGCGGGCGCTCGGGGGCGTGCCGTACGTCCTGTGCCGTACGTCCTGTGCCGCACGTCGCGCGCCGTCAGATCGCTGCCGTAAAGCCGTCGGATTCCGACCGTCTGGAGACGGACCGCCATGACTGCTCCCCTCGCGGACCCCCGTGCACCGCTGCCGCGCCCCACCCGGCTCTCCGAGGTCAAGGGGTGGTTCTTCACCGCGGATCAACTGCTCTTCGACTGGTTCCTGGCCTACCAGTCGAGCGCGGGGCACCGCGGTGACCTGCTCGAACTCGGTGCCTACCTGGGCAAGAGCGCGATCTTCCTGGGCGCGCGGCTCGGGGAGGGGGAACGGTTCACCGTCTGCGATCTCTTCGATTCGCCCGCCGAGGACGCGTCGAACACAAAGGAGATGGCGAAGTCCTACGCGACGCTGACCCGGCGCGCCTTCGAAGCCAACTACCTCGCCTTCCACGACACACTGCCGGACATCGTCCAGGGCCTCAGCTCCCGGGTGCGTGAGCACGTCCCGGCGGACAGCGTCCGCTTCGCCCACATCGACGCCTCACATCTCTACGAGCACGTCCACGGCGACATCCTGGCCGTCCGGGAGCTGCTGACCGCCGCCGGCGTGGTCGTCCTGGACGACTTCCGCGCCGAGCACTGCCCGGGGGTGGCGGCGGCGACCTGGCAGGCGGTGACCAACGAGGGGCTGCACCCGGTGTGCATCACCGGCACCAAGTTCTACGGCACCTGGGGCGACCCGGAGCCGCTGCGGAGCGCGCTGCTGGCGTGGCTGGCCGGGCGGGACGGTATCTGGCACGAGGTGCAGCAGGTCAACGGCGCGCCGCTGATCCGGATCAGCGCCAAGGGCGCGACGGAACCGGTGCATCCGGTCTCCCGCCACCGCCCGGCCGGCGGGGCGGCGGCGCGGGCGCCGGAGCACGTCCCGGGGGCCGGCGGGCGGCGCCCGGCGCGTCCGGCGCGGGGACCGCTGCGGCGACTGGCGGCGGACTGGCTGCCCCCGGCCGTCACCCGGGCGCTCGTGGAGGCCCGGCGGGCGCGTACCGCACGCCGCTGAACCCCGGCGCGCACCCGCACCGGCCCGGCGCGCGCGGGCGGCGGCGCGCCCCGGCAGGCCCAGGGCGCGCCGTGTGCCGGGGTCAGCCCGGCAGCCGCTCCCTCGGCACCCGCGCGGCCAGCACGAACGCGTTGGCGGCCAGGACCTTCCCGGCGGGGCGGGGCAGCGGGCAGGAGTAGGTGCGGCGGACCGACAGGCCGGCGGATTCGGCGTAGGCGCGCAGCAGGCGGAAGTCGGTGAAGCGGCCGGGGGCGGGGGCGCCGCGGTGGCCGGCCTCCTGCGGAGTGATCAGGACGACGCCGCCGCCCGGCCGCACGTACGGCAGATAGGCCCGCAGCAGGCCCTCGACCTGTTCGTCGTCGAGGTGCTGGAGGACCTGCGCGGACAGCAGGGTGTCGAAACCGCCGGGCCGGGCGTGGGCGCTGGTCAGAAAGGCGTCGGCGGTGTACGCGGTCAGGCCGCGGGCGCGGCAGATCTCGGCGGAGTGCGTGTCGTGGGCGATCCCGACGCTGCCCGGCGCGCAACCGGCCAGGGTGTCGCCGGTGCCGCAGCCGATGTCCAGCACCCGCCCGGCCCCGATGCGGCGCAGCGCCCGGCGGTAGGGCGTACGCGGCGGGCGCAGCCAGGGCAGCAGCGGCCGGGGCGGGTCCTGCGCGCCCGTCGGCGGGCCGGTGCGGACCGGCGGGGCGGCCGCGGTACGGCGGGAGGCCGGTGTGCGGCGGGCGGCGGGAGCGGTGGGGGCGGCGGGGGTTTCGGTCCGTCCGGACATCCCGGGCATCGAGGTCACCTTTCCCTGGGGGCCCGGCGACCGGCCGGGCCCGCTACGGCATCGGCTCCGGTCTACGGCATCCCCCCGGGCCGCGACGCACACCACGCCGACCGACCGGCGCGGCTCCCCGGCACGGGGGTGCCGGGGAGGCCGAGGCGGAGGCGGGGGACGGGGCCGGACCCGGCGCCGACGCCCCCGGTCCCCCTGTCCCCGGGGCCGTACCGCGGTCGGGGGACGCACCCGGACGAGCCCGCACCGGCCCCCGGTCCCGCTCCGTCCCCTCACCCTTTCAGCGCAGATGCGGTGACCGGGGCGGGGGCGGGTGAGTTGTCCACCTCAGTTCCCCGCCCCGGAGGTTCCCGCCCCGGTTCCGGTCCGGGCGTTCGGCCCGGGAGCGTCCGGTTCCGGGGGCCGGGGCGTCCGGGTTCCCCGTTCGGAAAGGCTTGGTCGCGCGTATGAAGCCACGGCTCACCGTCGTCGTCCCGGTGCACCGCACCGCAGGGCCCCCGCGGCACACCGAGGAGTGCCTGGAGTCGGTCGCGGCGCAGACCTCGGCCGCGCTGGACGTGGTGATGGTGGACGGCGGGCCGGAAGCGGACGGGCCGGGGGCCGCGCAGGCCCGCCGCTTCGCCGCCCGCGATCCGCGCTTCCGGCTGGTCCGCGCCGCCGGGGCGGGCCCCGGAGCGGCCCGGAACGCCGGAGCGCGGCACGCCTTTCCGGACACGCCGTACCTCGCCTTCCCCGGGCCCGACGACGTCCTGTTGCCGCGCGCGTACGAGGAGCTGACGGCACTGCTCGACGCGTCCGGCGCGGATCTGGCGACCGGCGGGGTGCGGCTGCTCGGGGCGGACGGGCGGCCCGCGGTGCGGCAGCCGGCCGCCCGGACCGGCGCGTCGCGCACCCACATCGCCGAGGACCGCACGCTGCTGTCGGACACCCCCGCGGGCAACAAGGTGTTCCGGCGCGCCTTCTGGGACCGCCACCACCTGGCCTTCCCCGAGGGCACCAGCTGCGACGACGCGGCGCTGACGCTGCCCGCCCACTTCCTCGCCGACGCCGTGGACGTCCTGCGCGCCCCCGTCTGCCGGCTGCGGACACCGGGCGAAGGGGACCGGCCCCCGCTCGGCGTACGGGCGGTCGCCGAGCGGTTCGCGGCGCTCGGCCGGACCGCGGAGTTCCTGGCCGACCCCGAGCGCACCCGCGGGGTGCCCTGCCGCGCGGAGTACGACCGGGCGCAGCTCACCGAGGGGCTGGACGACCTCGTCGCGGCGGTGCCCGGGGCCGGTCCCGAGGTGCTCGACGCGTTCTTGGAGCACGCCCGCGCCTACCTCGCCGGCGTCGATCCGCGGCTGCTGGCCGCGCTGCCGGTGCAGGCGCGGATGCGCTGGTACCTCGTCCGGGCCGGGCGGCCGGAGGATCTGCTGCGGTTGCTGGCGTACCAGCGGCGGCAGGCCACGGCGTTCCTGGTGACGGGGGTGCCGCTGCGCCGCCGGGCCGCGCTGCCACTGGATCCGCCGCTGCGGCTGCCGTCCGCCGTCACCCGGCTGGGCCGCGACGACTTCCCCCTGCGGGCACACCTCCAGGAGGCCCTCTGGCGGGACGACCTGCTGTTCCTGCGGGGCTACGCCTACCTCCGCAACCTGGGCGCCCCGCACCGGCACAGCTACCTGGGGACGTTGACGCTGTCGCAGGGCCGGCGCCGGATCGTGCTGCCGCTGCGGCCCGCGGAGTCGGCCGCGGCGACCGCCGAATCCGGCCAGGACCTGCACTGTTACGACTGGTCGGGGTTCACGGCGGTGCTCGATCCGCGGCGGCTGCGATGGCTCGGCCGGTGGCCGGAAGGCGACTGGCGGGTGACCGTCACCCGCACCGCGGCGGGCGTGGTGCGCACCGCCGGACTGCGCCCGCCGGAGTCCGGCTCCGGCACCTCACCGCGCACCCACGACACCGGGGAGGGCGTACGGGTCACGCCCCGGTACGTGGACGGCCTGCTGCGGCTGACCGTCGAGCGGATCGGGTACCGGCTGACCGCCCGGGAGGCGACCGGCGGCGCCCTGTCCCTGACCGTCGCCGCCCCGCCCGGCGCCGCCGCCCCCACCGCGCTGCGGCTGACCGATACGGAGAGCGGCGCGGTGGTGTCGTTCCCGGCGACGCCGCCGGAGGAGGAGCCGGAGCACGCCGGGGAAGGGGGGCCGGAGCACGCCGGGAAGCCCGCGCAGGGCGGGAAATCCGCGTACGGCGAGGAGCCGGAACCCCGCGAGGAGCCCGCGGCCGCGTCCGGTGGGCGGACCGAGCCCCCGAACCCCGTCCCGCCGCCTCCCTGGAAGCCCCGCCGCCCGGCTCCCGGGCACACCGTCCGGATCCGGCCCGACGCGCTCGCGGCGGCCCGCCCCGCCCCGGACGCCGGGAGCGGCACGTCCCCCGGCGGCGCCACGGGGACGCCCCGCCCCGGCGCACCCGGAAGTGCCGCGCCCCCCGGCGTCACCGGGGACGCACCCGGAAGCGCCACTCCGCGCTCGACCACCTGGACCGCCGACCTCGTCCTGCCCGGCGGGGCCACCGCACCCATCGCCTGTTCGCCCGCGCTGGCGCCGCTCGCACCGGCGCCGGTGCGCGGGCGGCAACTGGTCGCCGCGGCAACCGCCGCCGGGCATCTGGTGGTGCACGACCGGGTCCCGCAGCCGTACGCGGACCGCGTGGTGTGGCGGATCGACGGCACCCTGCTACTGGCCGGGACGCTGCCCGCCGGCGCGCCGCCCGCCACCGAGCTGGTGCTCGCCCACACCGCGCACGCCGCCGAGTGGGCCTTCCCCACCACCCACGACGGCGAGCGGTTCCACTGCGCGCTGCCGCTGGCCGCGCTGCCCACGCCCGGCGGACGGCTGCCGCTGCCCGCCGGGCGCTGGGCGCTGCGGCTGCGGGCGGCCGGCCCGGCCGCGCCGGACGTCCCGGTCCGCTTCGCGCCGTCCGTCCTCGACGGACTGCCCGCCTCCCGGGCGGTCCGCGGCAAGCCGTTCACCCTCGACCGGCGCGACCACGACGAGGCGTTCCTGGCCGCCGGGGCGACGCTGCCGGTCACCGACCGGGGGCCGTACCGGCGGCGGGTGCTGCGCGAGACGCACTACCCGCTGCACCGCGGGCGGCCGCTGCGCGACACCGTCCTCTACAGCAGCTTCGGCGGCCGCGCCTACGGCGACTCGCCGCGCGCCGTCCACGAGGAACTGGTGCGCCGGGGCTCCGACGCGGAGCATCTGTGGGCGGTACGCGACGGGCAGACCGCCGTACCGGAGACCGCGCGCGCCGTCGTCGTGGGCAGCGCCGAGTGGCACGGCGCGCTGGCGCACAGCCGCTGGGTGGTCGCCAACACCCCGCTGCCGGGCTTCTTCCGCCGCCGCCAGGGTCAGCTCGTCGTCCAGACCTGGCACGGCACCCCGCTGAAACGGATCGGGGCGGACGCGCCGGACGGCCGCGGGCCGTCGGATCCGGAGGCGGCCCGTCAGTGGAGCGTGCTGCTGTCGCCCAACGCGCACAGCACGCCCGTCCTGCGCGAGGCGCTCGGCTTCCCCGGGGAGCCGCTGGAGAGCGGGCTGCCGCGCACCGACGCGTTCTTCGCCCCGGACCGCGCCGCGCGCGCCGCCGCGGTCCGCGCCCGGCTCGGCGTCGACGACGGCCGCACCGTCGTCCTGTACGCCCCGACCGTCCGCGGCCACCTCGCCTACGACCGCCGCCACCACCGGCTGCACCTGCCGCTGGACCTGGACGCGGCGCGGCGGGCGCTCGGCGAGGACCACGCGCTGCTGGTCCGCGGGCACCCGCTGGTCGCCGACCGGCTCCCGGCCCGCCACGCGCCCTTCGCCACCGACGTCACCGGCTACCCGGACGCCACCGAGCTGCTGCTCGCCGCGGACGTGCTGGTCACCGACTACTCGGCGCTCGCCGCCGACTTCGCCGACACCGGCCGCCCGATGCTCTTCCTCACCCCCGACCTGCCGTACTACCGCGACACGCTGCGCGGGTTCACCGTCGACTTCGAGGCGGTGGCGCCGGGCCCGCGGCTGGCCTCCACCGGTGAGCTGACCGACGCGCTGCGCGATCTGCCCGCGGTCGTCCGGGAGAGCGCCGGGGCGTACCGGCGTTTCCGGGAGACGTTCTGCCACCGCGACGACGGGGCCGCCGCGGCGCGCGTGGCGGAGGTGCTGCTGCGGTGAGCGCAGATGTCCGGCGGTGGTCGGGCCGATGGAGGTTCGGCGGACATCGGCATCGGGCGGCGGCCGCGTCGTTACACCTGATAACGGCGTGGCCCGCGGCCACGTGCCTGCCAACGCGGAATGTCGTATCCGTTAACGGACGGCAATGACACGGAAAACCACGGCGGCGGGCGCAACCGCAGGGCGGGAATCCCCCTCTGAAGCAGAGACAGGGGAGACCGGAGCCCGCCGCGCAAAGAGATGCCGTCGACACGGAATGTAGATGTAGTGACTGTGAAAGAAGCCCTAGAGCCATCGCCGGGGCCCATCCTCACTCCGGCCGCGCAGATCAGCATCATCGTCATCGCCTTCAACGACGTCACCCACGTCGCCGAGGCGGTGCGTTCCGCGCTGGCCCAGGAGGCGGACGGCTCGGCCGTCGAGGTGATCGCGGTGGACGACGCCTCCACCGACGGCACCGGCGCCGCGCTGGACGCCCTGGCCGGCGAGCACCCGCGGCTGCGGGTGCTGCACCGCGCCGAGAACAGCGGCGGCTGCGGCACCCCCCGCAACGACGGGCTGCGCGCCGCCACCGGCCGCTTCGTGATGTTCCTGGACAGCGACGACGTGCTGCCGCCGGGCGCCGCCCCGGCGCTGCTGCGCGCCGCCCTCGCCGAGGACGCGCCGGTCGCGTCCGGCGCCTGCGTCCGCCGGGAGCTGCCGGCCCGCCGCGACGTGCCCTGGCAGCCGGCGCTCTACCGCGACCGCGCCGTGCACACCGCGCCGGGCGCCAGCCCCCAGCTGGTGCGCGACACCCTGTGCGTCAACAAGCTCTACGACCGGGCGTTCCTGGCCGAACACGCCATCGCCTTCCCCGAGGGCCGCTTCACCTACGAGGACTTCGTCTTCACCGCCCGGGTCCTGGCCGCCGCGCCGCGGCTGGTGACGATCCCCGACAGCGTCTACATCTGGCACGTCCGCCGCGCCGCCGCCCGCCAGTCGATCTCCCTGGACCGCAAGGCCGTCAGCAACTGGCAGGCACGCATCGAGGCGCACCGCGACAGCGTGGCGATCCTGCGCGACTCCGGCCGCGCGGAGCTGGCGCGGGCCGCGCGGACCAAGTTCCTCGACCACGACCTGCGGATGTACCTGCGCGAACTGCACACCCGCGACACCGCCTACCGCGCCGAGTGGTGGCGGCTGACCCGCGCCTATCTGGACGGTTTCGACGAGGCCGAGCTGCTGGCCGCCCGCGCGCCCGCCCGCTGGCTGGCCCGGGTGGTGCTGGCGTCGCCCGAGCCGCCCGCCGACCTGAACCGGCTGACGCAGCTGGCCGCCCGGCCCGGCCGGCTGCTGCCGCCGTACGCCCGGGACGGTGCCGGACGGCCGGTCTGGTCGCCCGAGCTGCCGCAGGTCGAACTGGACGCGCTGGACTCCAAGCCCACCCACCGGCTGCCGGTGACCATCGACGCGGAGCCGGTCATCGGCCGCCGCGGGACGCTCCGGCTGCGGGTGCACGACATGTACGGACGGCTCGCCGAAGCCGGTCCGGTCTCCGTCGACATCGAGTGGCGGCGGCGCGCCGACGACCGGCGCGGCCCGGTGCAGACCGCCGCGCTGACGCCGGGGCCCGCGGAGACCTGGACCGCCGAGGTGGCCATGGACCTCGCGGCCCTCGCCGACCACGGACCGGCCCCCGACGGCGGTCCGGTGGCCTGGGACCTGATGACGCGGGTGCAGTGCGCCGACGGCACCGGCTTCCGCGCCTCGCTGCGGGCGACCGGCCCGGGGCTGCGCCGCCGGGTGCTGCCCAGCCGCCGCCACGCCGTGCTGCTGGTCCAGCCGTACGCGACGACCGGCGGGGCGCTGGCGGTACGGCTCGCGGCCGGGGTGCGCAGCGTGTGGCGGATCGCGGCGGCCCGGCTGCGCCGCCGCTGAACTCCCCCGGACTTCCCCACCTCCAACCCTAGGATTGGCGCATGACTTACTTGATCACGGGCGGTGCCGGCTACATCGGCTCCCACGTCGTACGGGCCCTGCGGCAGTCCGCCGAGGCGCCGCGGGTGGTCGTCCTGGACGACCTGACGACGGGCGTCGCCGCCCGGCTGCCCGAGGACGTGCCGCTGATCGTCGGCTCGACCCTGGACCGGGCGCTGCTGGATCGCACCCTCGCCGAGCACGGGGTGACGGACGTGGTGCACCTCGCCGCGAAGAAGCAGGTCGGCGAGTCGGTGGAGATGCCGCTGCACTACTACCGGGAGAACGTCCACGGGCTCCAGACGCTGCTGGAGGCGATGGCCGCCGGCGGCGTGGGCCGCCTGGTGTTCTCCTCGTCCGCCGCGGTGTACGGCATGCCGGACGTCGACCTCGTCACCGAGGACACCCCGTGCGTGCCGATCAATCCGTACGGCGAGACGAAGCTCGTCGGGGAGTGGATGGTCCGCGCGGCGGGCAAGGCGCACGGCATCAGCACCGCCTGCCTGCGGTACTTCAACGTCGCGGGCGCGGCCACCCCGGAGCTGGCCGACACCGGTGTCTTCAACATCGTGCCGATGGTCTTCGAGAAGCTCACCGAGGGCGCCGCGCCGCGGATCTTCGGCGACGACTACGACACCCCGGACGGCACCTGCATCCGCGACTACATCCATGTCGCGGACCTCGCCGACGCGCATGTGGTGGCCGCGCACAAGCTCGCCGAGCGCGGTCCGGTGCGGGATCTGACGCTCAACATCGGCCGCGGCCAGGGCGTGTCGGTGCGCGAGATGGTCGACCTGATCACGGAGCTGACCGGGCACACCGGGGTCACCGCCGAGGTCACCCCGCGACGCCCCGGCGACCCGGCGCGCGTCGTCGCCTCCGCCGACAGGACCGCCGCCGAGCTGGGCTGGAAGGCGCACCACGACGTCCGCGAGATGATCACGTCGGCGTGGGCCGGATGGCAGCACCATCACCCCGAGGCGCGCTGAGGCACACACGGAAAGGCGCCCCGCACCGGGCTTTCCGGTGCGGGGCGCCGTCGTCGTACCGGGTCAGCGCTCCAGGAAGGCGAAGAGGTCTTCCCAGCGCCGGGTGATCCGGTCGGTGGAGTAGCGCCGGACGTTCTCCCGGGCGGTGGTGCCGAGCCGGTCGCGCAGTTCCTGGTCGGTCAGGAGACTCTCCAGGTGGGCGGCGAGTTCGTTGATGTTGCCGGGGCGGGCCAGCAGCCCGTCCTCGCCGTCGCTGACGATCTCGTGGACGCCGGGCGCGCAGTCGAACGCCACACACGGCACCGCCGCGGCCATCGCCTCCATCAGCGACAGCGGGAAGCCCTCGGCGCGGGAGGACTGGGCGAAGACGGAGGCGCCGCGCAGCGCCTCCGGCACGTCGTCGGTGCGGCCCATGAACTCCACCGACCGCTCCAGGCCCAGCGCCTCACGCTGTTTGAGCAGCAGTTCCTCGTCCTCACCCGAGCCGTAGATGCGCAGCAGCCAGTCCGGGTGGCGGGGGGCGAGCAGGGCCCAGGTGTCGAGGAGCAGGTCGACGCCCTTCTCGTCGGAGAGCCGCCCGATACTGGCGACGACCTTCTCCGTACGGGCCGAGGGGACGTCCGGCATGACGGGCAGCGGGTTCGGCATGAAGTCGGCGTTGTCCATGCCGGCGCGGATCCACTGGTCGGCGTCCTCGCGGGTGAGGGCGAGGAGCCGGTCGACGCCGGCGTAGTACCGCTTGACGCGGGCGAAGCGGGAGGAGGCCCGGCAGGCGGCGAACGACTCGTGGGTCATGCCGATCACCGGCATCCCGGCGGTGTCGGCGAGCGTCACCCACTCCATGGCCCACACCTGCGCGCAGATGACGATGCCGCCGGGCCGGGCGGTGGCGAAGCGGGCGGAGAGCCGGTCGGCCGCCTCCCGCATCCCCGCGTCCCGGGCGGCGCGGCGGCGCCGCTCGGCGAGGTTGAGACGGCCCTTGACGCCGCGCGCCGAGGCGACCTTCGGCGGGTGCTCGGTGTAGAGGGTCTCGGTGGGGTAGGGCAGGTCGCCGAGGACGGCGCGGTGCTCCGCCGGGGCCGGGACGATGCCGATGACGTGCGGCCGGTGGCCGCGCTCGGCGAAGAGCCGGGCCATCTGGTGGGTCCAGGTGGTCACCCCGCCCAGCTCATCGGTGCTGTTGCAGACGAAGTAGATGTCGCGGCCGGTCACTTGGCGTCTCCTTCGCGCTCCGCGGCGGCGAAGAACCGGTCGACGACGCGGCGGGCCGCGTCCCCCCGGTCGTACTCGCCGTAGGTGGCGGTGAACCGATGCCGCGCCTCGCGGTGTTCGGCGTCCGCGGACTTGAGGTGGTCGAGGGCGTCGAAGAGCGCGTCCTCGGTCTCGACGAACGGGCCGGGTGCGGTGGCCTTGAGGTCGAAGTAGGTGCCGCGGGCCTCGGTGGCGTACTCGTCGTAGTCGTACGCGTAGAAGACCATCGGCCGGTCGAGGAGGGCGTAGTCGAACATCACCGAGGAGTAGTCGGTGATCAGGGCGTCGGACAGCTCCATCAGCGGGGTGATGTCGTGGTGGCCGGTGACGTCGATGACGGTGCCGCGGACGGACGGCGGCAGGACGACATGGTTGAGGTAGTGCGAGCGGATCAGCAGCACGTACCGGTCGCCGAAGCGGGCGGCGAACTCGTCGACGTCGAAGGGCAGCTCGAAGCCCTTGACCTTGCCGTCCGGGGCGGCGCGGAAGGTCGGGGCGTAGAGCAGGACCGTCTTGTCGGCGGGGATGCCCAGTTCCTCGGCGAGCGGGCCGCGGACGCGGGAGCCGGAGCTCTCCTCGGCGCGGCGGGCGGCGACCAGGGCGTCGTTGCGCGGGTAGCCGGTGCGCAGCAGCACCTCGGGGCGGAGCCGGAAGGCGCGGGCGAGGGTGCGCTCGTCGTGCTCGGAGCGGAGCAGGAAGTGGTCGAAGCGGTCGAGGACCTGCTGGTAGGCGTCCTTCGCGGCGCGCGCCTGGAGCCGCAGCCGGGGCTCGTCGAAGCCCATCCGCTTGAGCGCCGAGCCGTGCCAGGTCTGGATGTACGTGGTCTCGGGGCGCTTGGTGAGCTTGAGCGGGAAGCCCTGGTTGTCGATCCAGAACTCCGCCTGGGCCAGCGCCCGCAGGTACGGCCAGCTCCAGCGCTTGACGAGGGTGGCGTCCTCGGGGAAGCCGTCGGGCTTCTTCCCGGCGTAGCTCCACACCGCCTCGAACGCGATGCCCTGGCGGCGCATCTCCTCGTAGATCGCGCGGGGGCTGTCGCTGTACTGCTTGCCGAGGTGGCTCTCGAAGACGACGAGGCCCTTGCGGACCGGCAGCTTGCACAGCGCCTCGTGGTAGACGCGGAGCTTGGTCTCACCGGAGGAGAGGTCCCGCTTGGCCTTGCGGGCCTTGCGGATACCGGTCTTGGCGAGGGCGGCGGCGGGGCTGCGCAGCGCCTCGCCGAGCAGCTTCTGGGTGGAGCGGGTGGCGCGGCTCTCGGCGCGCAGCACGAAGGTGAGGTGGCCGCGCTTGGAGGGGGCGGGCTCGATGCGGTCGGAGACCAGGCGGGTCAGCCGGGGGCGGACACGCAGCGCGTGCGCGGTGTCGAGATCGACGCCGCCGACGGTCAGCCGGGTGCGGGTGATCTCGCCGTCGGCGTCGAGGATCAGCCGGACGTCCCAGACCGCGTCGATCACGCCGAGCGGACGCAGCCGCCGGGCGAGGTCCAGCTCCGCGTCCCAGAGGATCTGGTCGCCGTCGAGCCGCAGGCTGCGCAGCGGGAAGGAGAAGGTCTGCAGGCTGCGGCGGCGGGCCTTCAGCTCGATCCGGCCGCGCAGCGGGGTGGCGGGGGTCAGCGCGCCGAGCGGGTTGACGACGGAGCCGGACAGCTCGACGGTGCCGAGTCCGTCGTCGGCGTAGCCGGTGAGCTGGTTGCGGAGGAAGAGCTTGCCGATCGGGCGGGTGTGGTACCCGGCGTCGGTGACGTCGAGGACGCGGCGGCCCTCGGGGTCGTCGAGGTGGCGGTCGCTCCAGTAGACGCGGCCGTCGCGCTCGGTGAGCGGGGTGGAGAGCTTGTCGCGGTTGATGAGGGTGTCGACCGCGGGCATCAGCGCCGCCCAGTCCTCCTTGGCGAGGAGGTAGGCGCAGATGGCCTGTATCGGCTGCACGCGCTCGTACGCCTCGGGGGCGATCCCGGCGAGATAGCCGTTGGCCATTTCGGCGAATTCGCGGCGGTAGCCCTCGTCGAGCAGCGGCAGGTCCCGCAGGTGCAGGACGAGGTCGTGCTTGAGGAATTTGACGTCCTTGTGGAACTTCAGGTCGTCCAGGCCCTCGGCGGCGAGGAGTTCGTCGACGCGCCGGTGGATTTCCATGCGGTGTGCGAAGTTCGCGATTTCATGGCGCCGGTTGCTGATCGATTTCGTGGCCGCCTTCTCGAAGACGTTCCAGAAATAGACGTGGTTGGGGATCAGCGTGATACGGCGGGCGGCGACATAGGCCTGCGCGGAGAAGAGCAGGTCCTCGTAGTGGATACCGACGGGGAATTCCAGTCCGGCCTCGCGGAGGAATTCGCGGCGGTAGCACTTGTTGGTCGACAGCGTGTCGAAGACCAGCAGGTCGGGGAGTTCGGAGATCGATTCGAGGGTGCGGGTGCGGGCGTAGAGCCACGGGTACCACTCGACGGTCTTCTTGGTGCGGGTGTCGGCGTGGACCCGTACGCACATACCGGAGACGAGGTCGGCGCCGGTGCGCTCGGCGGCGTCGAGCATGTTGCGGCAGGCGTTGGGCTCCAGGACGTCGTCGCTGTCGAGGAACATCACGTACGTGCCGCGGGCGTGCGCGACGCCGTGGTTGCGCGGGGCGCCGCAGCCGCCGCTGTTCTGCGGCAGTTGGAGCGCGCGGACCTTGCCGGGGTGCGCCGCGGCCAGCTCCTGGGCGACGGCGAACGATCTGTCCGTGCTGCAATCGTCGACGATGACCACTTCGACACCGTGCAGCGTCTGGTCCACGGCGGACCGGACGGCGGTCGGCAGTCGTTCTGCGTCGTTGTAGACGATCACGACTACGGAGACGTCAGGCACGGGCACCCCTATCCTCTGTTTCCTTTTCCGGACGAGCCATCAAAACTACCGCGCCGGGCCGCTCACGCCGTGGCACGGCGGACGGGCAACGGCGGTGATTCCTGCGGTTATTCGTACGCCTGGCCACCCGTCCGTGGCACGGTCCCCCGCGGGGATCATCCGTCGATGACACGCCCGGCGGGCGGGCGCACGGCGCTCCGGACGCCCGGCGCCTTTCCTGTGTAGAGGCACCGGGCCCCCGCACGGTTCCGCCGCCCGCCGTGAGGTGGCCCACGCGCACAGCGGGGCGTACGGGCATCTTCGCCGCTGACGGGGACGAACCGGCCGGGGCCGCCCCGGGACGCACCGGGCGCGGGCCCCGCCGCCCGGCCGGCCCGCCCGGCGCGACCACCACGACCGCCGCACCCGGGCCGTTACCGCCCCGCACCGAGGGCCCCCGTGACCGCGTCCGCCAGGTCGTCCAGGTAGCCGTCCGGCAGGTCGTCGCGGGCGACCACCAGCCGCCAGTACAGCGGGCCGGTCAGCAGGTCCAGCGCCAGCCGGCCGTCGGCGCCGGCGGGCAGTTCACCGCGGTCGACCGCGCGGGCCACCATCGCCGCCGCCATGCCCTCCTGACTGTCGTGGAGCGCGGTCTTCAGCGCACCGGCCAGCTCCGGGCTGCGGGCCGCCTCGGCCAGCAGGTCCGGGATGATCTGCGAGGCCATCGGGTGGCGCAGGGCCCGCGCGGCGACCTCCAGCAGCATCCGGACGTCGCCGCGGAGGGTGCCGGTGTCGGGGGTCGGCAGCCCCTCGGCGGCCAGTGCGGAGACCACGTCGAGGACCAGGTGGAGCTTGGAGCGCCAGCGCCGGTAGACGGCCGTCTTGCCGACCCCGGCGCGCCGCGCGATGCCCTCGATGGACATCCGGGCGAATCCCACCGCGGCCAGCTCCGCGAAGACCGCGGCCCGGATCGCGGCGGTCTTGTCCTCCCGCAGCACGGCGGCGCCGGCCGGGGCCCGGCGTGCCGTGGCGGACGTGTTGCCGCTGCCGTTGTCGCTGCCGTTCTTTGCCATGGCTTGAGCATAGCGTCACGACGCTACGGTTGCGTCTCGACGTCGCCTCGTCCTAGTCTCGCTCCGACGTCACGACGAAACGGTCCCGTTCCGACGTAGCCGCCGCGGCCCGCCGTACGCCGACCCCGTACGGCACCCGGCCTCCGGTCCGGACCTCCCGTCTCCCCCGACCCACCCGCCGTCCGCCCCGCGCCTCCCGCGCGCCGGACCCCGTCGCCCCGCCGGTGCGCACCGGACCCGTTCCGCGCCCGACGGCCCGTACGAAAGCGGCCCCATGCCCCAGACCCTCGCTCCCCCCGCGCCGGCCGGACCGGACTCCGTCCGGCTCCCCGGTCCCGGCGCCGCGCCCGATCCGCACCTGCGGGAACTGGCCGCGCGCCACGGCCTGTCGCCCAGCGGCGCCCGCCCGGCCCTGCCGGAGTACACCCGCAGACTCTGGGCGCGGCGCCACTTCATCACCGCCTTCGCCACCGCCCGGCTCACCGCGCTCTACACCACCGCGCGGCTGGGCCAGCTCTGGCAGGTGATGACACCGCTGTTCAACGCCGGGGTCTACTACCTGATCTTCGGCATGCTGCTCCACACCGACCGCGGCATCCCGGACTTCATCCCGTTCCTGTGCACCGGGATCTTCGTCTTCACCTTCACCCAGTCCACCGTGCTCGCCGGGACCCGCGCGGTCTCCGGCAGCCTCGGGCTGGTCCGCGCGCTGCACTTCCCGCGTGCCTGCCTGCCGCTCGCGTACACCCTGATCCAGCTCCAGCAGCTGCTCTTCTCCATGGGTGTGCTCGCCGCCATCGTGCTGCTCTGCGGGGTGCCGCCGACCTGGCACTGGCTGCTGATGATCCCCGCGCTGCTGCTCCAGTCCGTCTTCAACGCCGGACTCGCGATGATCATGGCCAGGATCGGCGCCCGCACCACCGACACCGCCCAGCTCATGCCGTTCATCCTGCGCACCTGGATGTACGTCTCGGGCGTCTTCTACAACCTCGCGGTCTTCACCCGGCACGCCCCGGCGCTCATCGCCGCGGCGCTGAACGCCAACCCCGCGCTGATCTACATCGATCTGATGCGGTACGCCCTGATCGACTCCGTCCGCGCCTCCGCGCTGCCCGCCCACGTCTGGCCGATGGCCCTGGGCTGGGCGCTGCTCTCCGGCGCCGTCGGCTATGTCTTCTTCTGGAAGGCGGAGGAGGAGTACGGCCGTGGCTGACACCACCACGTACGCGGAAACCACCGGAGCCACCGCGGCGGACGGCGCCGCACCGGCACCCGGCGCACTCGACGTACCCGGCGCCCCCGGCGACCGCGTCCCCACCGTCATCGCCGACGGCGTCCACATCGTCTACAAGGTCCACGGCGCCGGCAGCGGCCGCGGCAACGCCGTCTCCGCGCTGCGCCGCATCGTCCGCCGGACCACCACCGCCGGGACCCGCGAGGTGCACGCCGTCCGCGGTGTCACCTTCACCGCCCACAAGGGCGAGGCGATCGGCCTCATCGGCTCCAACGGCTCCGGCAAGTCCACGCTGCTGCGGGCCATCGCCGGACTGCTGCCACCCGCCGCCGGACGCGTCTACACCGACGGCCAGCCCTCCCTGCTCGGCGTCAACGCGGCCATGATGAACGACCTGACCGGCGAGAAGAACGTCCTCCTCGGCGGCCTCGCCATGGGCATGAGCCGCGAGGAGGTCCGCGCCCGCTACCAGGACATCGTCGATTTCTCCGGCATCAACGAGAAGGGCGACTTCATCTCCCTGCCGATGCGGACGTACTCCTCCGGTATGGCCGCCCGGCTGCGGTTCTCCATCGCCGCCGCCAAGAACCACGACGTGCTGATGATCGACGAGGCGCTGGCCACCGGCGACCGCGCCTTCCAGAAGCGCTCCGAGGCCCGCATCCGCGAACTGCGCGAGGAAGCCGGCACCGTCTTCCTCGTCAGCCACAACAACAAGTCGATCCGCGACACCTGCGACCGCGTCCTCTGGCTGGAGAAGGGCGAACTCGTCATGGACGGCCCGACGGAGGAGGTCGTCTCGGCGTACGAGGCGCACAAGTAGCCCCCGGACGCGGAGGGTGGCGTGAGCCCGTACCCGCCCCGGAAACGGGCGACGGCCCCGGAGCGTGGTGCTCCGGGGCCGTCGCCGTGCGGGCGGACAGGGCCCGCCGCGTCAGCCGGTGATCAGCTGTGCGTCCGCATCAGGGTGCGCATCGTCCGCATCGCGACGGAGAGGTTCGCCAGGTCGAAGCCCTCCGAACCGTGGATCTCCTCCAGGGTCGCGCGGGCACGGCCCAGGATCGCGGCGTTCTTCTCCTCCCACACCGAGAACCGCTGCTCCGGCGTGGCGGAGGCGTCGCCCTCCGCCAGCACGTCCGAGGTGAGCGCGGCGTGCGCGGCGAACAGGTCCTCACGGATCGAGGCGCGCGCCATCGACTGCCAGCGGTCGTCGCGCGGCAGCTCCAGGATGCGGTCGAGGAGCTGGTTGATCCGCAGCCGGTCGGCCAGGTCGTAGTAGACCTCGGCGACGGCCAGCGGCTCCTTGCCGGTGCGGTCCGCGACGGCGACGATGTCCAGCGCCGGGAAGACCGACGAGAAGCCGGACACCTGCACGGCCAGCGCCTCCGGGACGCCCGCCTCGGTCAGCTCCGCGAGGTTGGACTCGTACCACTCGCGGGCGCCGCCCTGGAGCAGCTTCGGCAGCTGCTCCCAGACCGCGGCGACCCGGTCACGGAAGAAGTCGATGGTCTCCGACAGCGCCAGCGGCTGCGGGCGGTTGTTGAGCAGCCAGCGGGTGCCGCGCTCGACGAGCCGCCGGCTGTGCAGCCGGATCCGGGTCTGGACGGCGGCCGCGACGCGGTTGTCCAGCGCCTCGACGTCGTCCCACACCTGGCCCAGCCGGAAGATCGCCCGCGCCGCGGTGTGCGCCCGCACGACCTCTTCCAGCGAGGCGCCGGTCTCCTCCCGCATCCGGTGCAGGAAGCTCGTACCACCGGTGTTGACGGTGTCGTTGACCATCACCGTGGTGACGATCTCGCGGCGCAGCGCGTGACCCGCGATCTGCTCGGCGAACTTCTCGTGCAGCGCGGACGGGAAGTACGCGTTCAGCAGGTGCTGGAGGTACGGGTCGTCCGGCAGCTCCGTGCGGATCAGCGCGTCGGCCACCGTGATCTTGGTGTACGCGAGGAGGACCGCGGTCTCCGGCTGGGTCAGACCCCGGCCGGCGCTCAGCCGCTCGCGGATCTGCCGGTCGGTGGGCAGGAACTCCAGCGCCCGGTCGAGGTGACCGTCGCGCACCAGGCGGCGCAGGAAGCGCTGCTGGGCGTGGATCATGGCGCCGGACTGCGCCTGGGCCAGCGCCAGCGCGGTGTTCTGCGCGTAGTTGTTGCGCAGCACCAGCGCGCCGACCTCGTCGGTCATCGCGGCGAGCAGCTTGTTGCGCTGCTTGACCGTCATGTCGCCGTCCGCGACCAGGGCGTTGAGCAGGATCTTGATGTTCACCTCGTGGTCGGAGGTGTCCACACCGGCACTGTTGTCGATCGCGTCGGTGTTGATCTTCCCGCCGTTGGTGGCGAACTCGATCCGGCCCAGCTGCGTCAGACCGAGGTTGCCGCCCTCGCCGACGACCTTGGCGCGCAGCTCGTCGCCGTTGACGCGGATCGCGTCGTTCGACTTGTCGCCGACATCGGCGTTCGACTCGGCCGACGACTTCACGTACGTGCCGATGCCGCCGTTCCACACCAGGTCGACCGGCGCCTTGAGGATGGCCTTCATCAGCTCGGCGGGCGTCATCTTCTTGATGCCGGCCTCCAGCCCGAGCGCCGCGCGGATCTGCGCGTTGATCGGGATGGACTTCGCCGTCCGCGGGTGGATGCCGCCGCCCTGCGACAGCAGCTCGGTGTTGTAGTCCGCCCACGACGACCGCGGCAGCTCGAACAGGCGGCGGCGCTCGGCGTACGAGGTGGCCGCGTCCGGCTTCGGGTCGATGAAGATGTGCCGGTGGTCGAAGGCGGCGACCAGGCGGATGTGCTCGCTGAGCAGCATGCCGTTGCCGAACACGTCACCGGACATGTCACCGACGCCGACGGCGGTGAAGTCCTGCGTCTGGGTGTCGTGGCCCAGCTCCCGGAAGTGGCGCTTGACCGACTCCCAGGCACCGCGGGCGGTGATGCCCATGCCCTTGTGGTCGTAGCCCGCGCTGCCGCCGGAGGCGAAGGCGTCACCCAGCCAGTAGCCGTACGACTCGGCGACCTCGTTGGCGATGTCGGAGAAGGTCGCGGTGCCCTTGTCGGCGGCGACCACCAGGTAGGTGTCGTCGCCGTCGTGCCGGACGACGTTCTGCGGGTGTACGACCTCGCCGCCGACGAGGTTGTCGGTGATGTCGAGCAGACCGGAGATGAAGGTGCGGTAGCAGGCGATGCCCTCGGCGAGCCAGGCGTCCCGGCCCTGCGCCGGGTCCGGCAGCTGCTTGCCGACGAACCCGCCCTTGGAGCCGACCGGCACGATGACGGTGTTCTTCACCATCTGCGCCTTGACCAGGCCGAGGATCTCCGTACGGAAGTCCTCCCGCCGGTCCGACCAGCGCAGACCACCGCGCGCCACCTTGCCGAAGCGCAGGTGCACACCCTCGACCTTCGGCGAGTACACCCAGATCTCGAACGCCGGGCGGGGTGCCGGGAGGTCCGGGATGGCCTGCGGGTCCAGCTTCATCGAGAGGTACGCGTGCGGGCGGCCCTCGGCGTCGCGCTGATAGTGGTTGGTGCGCAGCGTCGCCTTGATGACGGTGAGGAACGAGCGCAGGATGCGGTCCTCGTCCAACGAGGCGACCTGGTCGAGCGCGCCGTCCAGCTCCTCCAGCAGACCGTCGATCAGCTCCGTGCCGGCGCTCTGCCGCTCCGGCGACATCCGCGCCTCGAAGAGCGAGACCAGCAGCCGGGTGGTGTGGACGTTGTTGGCGAGCGTGTCCTCCATGTACGTCTGGCTGAAGGTCGAACCGGCCTGCCGCAGGTACTTCGCGTAGGCCCGCAGCACCATCGCCTGACGCCAGTCGAGACCGGCGCGGAGCACCAGCTCGTTGAAGCCGTCGCTCTCGGCGGCGCCGGTCCACACGGCGGTGAAGGCGTCCTGGAACCGCTCGCGGGCGTCGTCGCCGTTGACCTTCTCCGGCATCCGCAGCCCGAAGTCGTAGACCCAGGCCAGCGTGGAGTCGGAGCAGGGCAGCTCGTACGGGCGCTCGTCGACGACCTCGACGCCCAGGCGGTTCAGGCCCGGCAGCACCTTGGAGAGCGAGACCGGCTCACCGGTGCGGTAGATCTTGAAGCGGCGCTCGTTGGGCGCGGCACCGACCGGCTGGTAGAGGCTGACCGCGAAGTCCTTGCCCGGGTCGGCGGCGAGCTTCTCCAGGTGCTGGATGTCGGCGACCGCGCTGCGCGGGGAGTTGTCGGCCTTGTAGCCCTCGGGGAAGGCGTGGCCGTAGCGGCGCAGCAGCTCGGCGGCGCGCTCCTCACCGACCTCGGCGGTCAGCGCCTCGGCGAAGCCGTCGGCCCACGAGCGGGCGGCCTCCACCAGACGCGCCTCCAGGCGGTCCACATCGGAGTCGGTCAGGTCCGGCAGCGTCGCACCGGGCGCGACGCGGACGACGAAGTGCAGCCGGGAGAGGATCGACTCGGTGTTCCAGGCGGTGAAGTCGACGCTGGTGCCGCCCAGCTCCTCCTTGAGGATGTCGATCAGCCGCAGCCGGACACCGGTGGTGTAGCGGTCGCGCGGGAGGTAGACCAGCGCGGAGTAGTAGCGGCCGTACTCGTCCTGCCGCAGGTAGAGCCGCAGCCGGCGGCGCTCCTGGAGGTAGAGGACGCTGGTGGCGATGGAACGCAGCTGGTCGACGGGGGTCTGGAACAGCTCGTCGCGCGGGTACGTCTCCAGGATCTGGAGCAGGTCACGGCCGTCGTGGCTGTTCGGCGAGAAGCCGGCGCCCTCCAGGACCTCGGCGACCTTCCGGCGGATCACCGGCACCCGGCGCACCGACTCGGTGTACGCCGCCGACGAGAACAGGCCGAGGAAACGGCGCTCACCGATGACGTTGCCGTCCTTGTCGAACCGCTTGACGCCGACGTAGTCGAGGTAGGACGGGCGGTGGACGGTGGCGCGGCTGTTGGCCTTGGTCAAGATGAGCAGCTTGTGCTCACGGGCCTTGGCGCGGGCGTCGGCGGGCAGCCGGTTGAAGGACGGCGAGACGGGGTGACCGTCGTCCTCGGCGTGCACGGGGTCGGCGCGCAGGATGCCGAGACCGGTGCCGGGCACGGCGGAGAGCACGTCCTCCTCGGCGCCGCCCTCACCGGGCGCGGTGATCAGCTCGTACTCGCGGTAGCCGAGGAAGGTGAAGTGGTCGTCGGCGAGCCAGCGCAGCAGCTCGCGGGCCTCGTCGATCTCCTGGTCGCGCAGGTCGTCGGCGGTCGGCTCGGACGGCAGCTCATCGGCCATCCGCAGCGCGGCGCCGCGCATCTTCTCCCAGTCCTCGACGGCCTCGCGGACGTCGGAGAGCACCCGGAGGAGGTCCGCGGTGATCTGCTTGAGGTCCTCGCGGTCGGTCTCGCGGTCCATCTCGACGTGGATCCACGACTCGGTGACCGCGTCGTGCGGCAGCCCGGCCTTGGCGCCGGTCTTCGCGGCGGCGGCCTTGGCCTTGGTGGTCCGGCCCTTGCCCTTGGTCGTGGGCTCGGCGGCGGCGGTGCCGTTCGCCTCGCCCGGGTCGAGGACCTCCAGGAGCTTGCCGGTGACGTCACGGCGGACGGTGACCTGCGGGTGGATCACCAGGTGGATGCCGCGGCCCTGGCGGGACAGCTCGTTGGTGACCGAGTCGACGAGGAAGGGCATGTCGTCGGTGACGACCTCGACGACGGAGTGGCTGGAGGTCCAGCCGTTCTCCTCGACGGTCGGGGTGTGCACCCGGACGTTGGCGGTGCCCTGCGGGCGCTTCTCGGCGAGACGGAAGTGCGAGATCGCGGCGCCGAGCACGTCCACCGGGTCACGGTCCGCGAGGTCCTCGACGGCGGTGTGCAGGTAGTAACGCTGGAGATAGCCCGCGAGGGTCTCCTTGTCGAGACCTCTCACCGGCTGCTTGCTCCCGGCCGGGCTGCTTTCAACGACCCGAGCCGCCCGCTCAAGCAGCTCGGTCCTGGCTTCATCCAGCTTGTTCTGCATGTCCTCTGGCTCCTGTCGCGCGCCGTTGCGTGACGTCGTGGAAGAACTCCGTGGATGCTGCACAACGCCGCGGTGACGCGGGGTGTCCTGTCGCTGCCGACGCTATGCCGCGCTGAGAGAGGGCCGGGGCGTATGCGCAGTCTTTTGACGGAGTCGTCACACGCTCGTGGCCGCAAAGACCAGCGGCCGCCCGGTCACGTACGTGTCCCGGGCGCACGGCGGGGACCTCGATGCCCCCGCGGGTTATCGCGCTGATCACGCTGCAAGGCTATCGCTCTTCGCTTCGGTGCCGTCATCGGCCTTTCACGTCCAAATCTCTCCCCCGAACTTAGCCCTTCCGGACAACGCCCTCCCGGCGCCTTTATGCCAGGTGTATCCGTGCGGTCCCGAGTCGTTACGGGGCGGTCATTTCCGGACGGAAAGCGGCTGGGCGCGGTGGGAACTCCGCACGCGCCACCGCACGTCACCGCACCGGCTCACGCCGTGAGATTTCCGGCCACCTCAACCGCCTCGGCGAGAGTGTCGACGACCGGGACGCCCGCCGCCCGGAGCCGCTCGCGGCTGTGCGAGCCACCGGTGTAGAGCACCGCCAGAGCCCCCGCGTGCCGGGCCGCCACCGCGTCGTCCACCGCGTCCCCGATCACGACCGTACGGCCCGGATCCACGGACTCCAGCGCCGCGAGATGGCGCACCATGTGCTCGCTCTTACCGCCGCCGGTGGGCCCCGTACGGCCGTCCACCCGCAGGAAGTGCGGCTCGATGCCGAAGCCCCGGACCAGCGGTATCAGCTCGTCGTGGCCGAACATGCTGAGGATCGACTGGCTGCCGCCCGCCGCGCACCACCCGGCCAGCAACTCGTCCGCGCCGTCGGTCAGACCGCAGCGCGCCCGCCGGTCGGTGTAGTGGCGGTGGAACGTCTCGTCCATCACCAGCCACTCGGCGTCCGTCGGCATCCGCCCCATCAGATGCTCGTAGAAGAGCGGCACGGGCACGCGGTACAGCGCGCGGTAGCGCTCCAGGGTGAGGGGCGCCAGGCCGATCTCGGCGAACGCCGCGTTGGTCGCGCCGAGCACGGCGTCGATGTCGTGGAACAGCGTGCCGTTCCAGTCCCACACGAGATGCGTGGCGTACTCACCCATACCTGCCCCCTGTCCGCTCACCGCCCTGCGCCGGGCACACGAAAAACCGTACCCGGCACCACTGACAACGCCCCTCGCCCCGCCCCCGCCCCGGAAGCGCACGCCGGGCGCGACGCCTCACAGCCGGGGCGCGGACCGCGGATGCGGACGGCAGGAACGGCCATTGCGGACGGCGGGCGCTCCGGCGGCAGGACCGGGCCGGCAGCCGGGATCGGGTAGACCCGGCGACGCGGGCCGACGCCCCGGCAGCGCCCCCGACGGCCGGGGCTCGGGCGGGCCCGGCGGCGCAGCGCTCCCCGGTGTCCAGACCGGACCAGCCCCAGCGGCACGGACCGATGGCGGGCCCCGGGCGGACCCGGCGGCGCAGCCCGGCGGCAGGACCTGGCGCGTGTGCGGCCCGCGGCCCCGTCGGCGTGCCCCGCCCGGTTCAGCCCAGCAGGCCCGGGATCTCCTGCACGCCGAACCACATCAGGTCGTGGTCCTCGGCGCCCTCGACGGTCCGCCGCGCTGCGGTGTCGCCCCCGTCGGCGGCGGCCAGCGCGTCCGCGGCGGCCGCGACGGCCTGCTCCGCGTCGGCGGCGTCCACATGGACCGCGGCCGCCTTCTTCATCGGCACCGGACCGCTGACCCGCACCGCGGCGGGGTCCTCCGCGGCATCGGGCGCGGCCGTCACGGCGGCGTCCGGTACGTCCGCGGCCACCACCACCCGCCGCCGGGCGGCGTCCGGCGCCGCGGCGAGCTGCCGCAGCGACGCCTGGGCCGCCTGGCCCAGCGCCGTGTACTCCAGTTCCTCGATGTCGTCGGAGATCCACTCCCGCAGCGCCGGGGTGACGGCGTACGCGTCCAGCGTGCCGGGGCCCAGCTCCCCCTTGCCGTGTGCCTCGGCGAGCCCGGGAAGGGTCAGGGGAACGTAGACGCGCATGACGGCCGCTTTCACTCAATTCACGCAATTTCATCGAGCCCGGAGAGGTGCCCGGCGCCCGGGAGGGCGCCAGCCAGCATACGGGCGCGCGTCCCCTTTCGAGGGGCGCCCCCACAGCCCGGACGACACCGTTCCGCCCCGCCCGGACCCCCTTCCCGAGGCTTGTTCACGCCTCCGCCACCCGGAACGGTGAACTTTCCGGAGCCCCTCCCGCCGCGGCCGGCGCGTTGCCCGCGCCCCGCTCCGTCGGTAGAAGAGCCCCACCGAAGCTACTGCCCGGTAAGAAACCGGGCCCGGCAGAACGGGGGCGACCGCATGACCAGCACCACGACCACCGGCCCGATCCGCACCACCGCACCACCGCGGCCCGTACCGGGCCCCGCACCGCGGCCCACTCCGCCCGGTGCCCGTCCCGACGGCTTACCGCCCGTCCCCCACCCCCGCCAGGCGACGGACTCCGGCGCCGCCTCCGCACCACACCCCGGCAGCGCCCGGAACGCCGCCCACCGCACACCCTCCGGCGCCCCGGCCTCCGGCCCCTCCGGCACGACCGCCCGCCAGGCCCGAGCCGCCGCCGTCGCGGCCTCCTCCGACGGCACCCCACCCGCCCGTACCGCCCCCGGGGCGGACACCCCGCCGCCCGGCGCCCCGGGCGGCGCCCCGCCCCGCTCCCCCGCGGGCCGCAGGCCACCGGGCCGCCCCGGAGGTTCCCGACCCGGCGCGGGCCCCCGAGGGCGCGCCGGCACCCGGCCCACCGGCCGCGCGGGCTCGGCGCCGGCAAGCCGCACGGGCACCGGCCCCTCCGGCGGCGCCCGCCCGGTACAGACCCCTCCCGTAAGCCCGGCGCCACCCTCCCGCACGGGCCGGGCCGACCTCACGGCCTCGGCGCCGACCGGCCACGCGGACGCGGCGCCGGCCGACCGCACGGTCCCGGCCCCGCCTCCCGGACGCGCCCTCCCGGGGCGCTCCCTGAGCGCTGCGGCCGCGGTCAGCAGGAGGGCGGCCGGAGGTGCCGCGCTGCCGTCGCCCGGCGCGCGGCGGCACGCCCAGGAGCACCGGCCGCACCAGTGGTTCGCCCGGCAGCTGCTGCGCACCCTCACCGGCGAGCTGCCCGTCCACGCCCTCCTCGGCCACGCACTGCCCGCCGCGTACGACCGGCTGATCGAGCTGGCGCCGCTCACCCCGCTACGGCCCCGGAGCGGCGCCGGGGCACGGCCGTTCGACGTGCCGACCGTCCGGGAATGCGGGCTGAGCAGGCCGCGGGACGGTGTCATCGAGGCGTTCGCCCGGATCGCCCACGGTGAGCGGCTGCGCGCCCTCGCCTTCCGGCTGGAGCTGGGCGCCGACGCCCGCTGGCGCTGCGCCGCCCTGGACATCGGCCCGACCCCGGCCGGCTGGGGCACCGGCCTGGGCTGACCCGCCCGCCGCCGACCGCTCGGCCATCCGCCGGTGCCCGCACCGGGCCCGTACGCGACGACCGCACACGGGCACCGCCCGCGACCGGCGCCCGCCCGTCCCCGTGAGGCTCCGGCCCACGGACGACGGCGGGGCCCCGGGAACATGCTCCCGGGGCCCCGCCGTCACGGCTCAGCTCACTTCTTGCGGCGCCGGCCGCCCTTCTGGGCCTTGCGGCGCTCCGCGCGGGTCAGGCCGTCCGACTCCGAGCGGGCCGGAGCGTCGTCGTCGCTGGTGAAGTCGCCCTCGATGACGCCGCCCTCACCGTCGACCGTCGGCGCCGAGAAGTGCAGCCGGTCCGGCCGCTGCGGCGCCTCCAGGCCCTTGGCGTGGATCTCGGGACGGCCCGCACCGGCGGGCACCGCCTCCGGGGCCTCCTTCTCCAGGGACAGCGCCTCGGCGCCCTCCTCCACCGGGACCTCCTCGACCTGCTGCTCCACCTGGACCTCCAGGTTGAACAGGTAGCCGACGGACTCCTCCTTGATGCCCTCCATCATGGCGGTGAACATGTCGAAGCCCTCGCGCTGGTACTCGACCAGCGGGTCCTTCTGGGCCATCGCCCGCAGGCCGATGCCCTCCTGGAGGTAGTCCATCTCGTAGAGGTGCTCACGCCACTTGCGGTCCAGGACGGAGAGGACCACGCGGCGCTCCAGCTCCCGCATGACGTCGGAGCCGAGCTGCTCCTCACGGGCGGCGTACTGCTGGGCGATGTCGTCCTTGATCGCCTCGGCGATGAAGTCGGAGGTGATCCCGGCGCGGTCGCCGACCTCGTCCTCCAGCTCCTCGACGGTGACCTTCACCGGGTAGAGCTGCTTGAACGCGCCCCACAGGCGGTCCAGGTCCCACTCCTCCGCGAAGCCCTCGACCGTCTCCGCCTGGATGTAGGCGTCGATGGTGTCGTCCATGAAGTGCTTGATCTGCTCCTGGAGGTCCTCGCCCTCCAGAACGCGGCGGCGCTCGCCGTAGATGACCTCACGCTGGCGGTTGAGCACCTCGTCGTACTTCAGGACGTTCTTCCGCGTCTCGAAGTTCTGCTGCTCGACCTGCGACTGGGCGGAGGCGATGGCCCGGGTGACCATCTTGTTCTCGATCGGGACGTCGTCGGGAACGTTGGCCATGGCCATGACGCGCTCGACCATCTGGGCCTTGAACAGCCGCATCAGGTCGTCACCGAGGGAGAGGTAGAAACGGGACTCGCCCGGGTCGCCCTGACGGCCGGAGCGGCCGCGCAGCTGGTTGTCGATCCGGCGCGACTCGTGTCGCTCGGTGCCCAGGACGTAGAGCCCGCCCAGTTCCTTGACCTCCTCGAACTCCGCCTTCACCGCCGCCTCGGCGCGCTCCAGCGCGTCCGGCAGGGCGGCCGCCCACTCCTCGACGTGCTCGACCGGGTCGAGGCCGCGCTGGCGCAGCTCGGCCTCGGCGAGATCGTCCGGGTTGCCGCCGAGCTTGATGTCGGTACCGCGGCCGGCCATGTTCGTGGCGACCGTCACGGCGCCCTTGCGGCCGGCCTGGGCGACGATCGACGCCTCCCGCTCGTGGTGCTTGGCGTTCAGCACCTCGTGGTCGACGCCGCGCTTCTTGAGCTGCTGCGAGAGGTACTCGGACTTCTCGACGGACGTCGTGCCGACCAGGATCGGCTGGCCCTTCGCGTGCTTCTCGACGATGTCGTCGACCACCGCGTCGAACTTCGCGGGCTCGGTGCGGTAGATCAGGTCGGCCTGGTCCAGCCGCTGCATGGGGCGGTTGGTCGGGATCGGGACGACACCGAGCTTGTAGATCTGGTGGAACTCGGCGGCCTCGGTCATCGCCGTACCGGTCATACCGGAGAGCTTGTTGTAGAGGCGGAAGAAGTTCTGGAGGGTGATCGTGGCGAGGGTCTGGTTCTCGTCCTTGATCTCCACCCCTTCCTTCGCCTCGATCGCCTGGTGCATGCCCTCGTTGTAGCGGCGGCCGGCGAGGATACGGCCGGTGTGCTCGTCGACGATCATGACCTCGCCGTCGATGACGACGTAGTCCTTGTCGTTCTTGAACAGTTCCTTGGCCTTGATGGCGTTGTTGAGGTAGCCGACCAGCGGGGTGTTCACCGACTCGTAGAGGTTGTCGATGCCCAGCCAGTCCTCGACCTTGCTGACGCCGGACTCGTGGATGCCGACGGTCCGCTTCTTCTCGTCGACGTCGTAGTCGCCGGTCTCCTCGATACCGCGCTGCGGGTTGGCCGCCTCGCCCTTCTTCAGACGGCGCACCAACTTGGCGAAGTCGCCGTACCACTTGGTGGCGGAGTCGGCCGGACCGGAGATGATCAGCGGCGTACGGGCCTCGTCGACGAGGATGGAGTCGACCTCGTCGACGATCGCGAAGTTGTGGCCCCGCTGGACGAGTTCATCCTGCGACCAGGCCATGTTGTCGCGGAGGTAGTCGAAGCCGAACTCGTTGTTCGTGCCGTACGTGATGTCGCAGCCGTACTGCTCACGGCGCTGCGCGGGGGTCATGTCGGCGAGGATGCAACCGACCGTCAGGCCCAGGAACTTGTGGACCCGGCCCATCATCTCGGAGTCGCGCTCGGCGAGGTAGTCGTTGACCGTGATGAGGTGGACGCCTTCGCCGGAGAGGGCGTTCAGATACGCCGGGAGGGTGCCGACGAGGGTCTTGCCCTCACCGGTCTTCATCTCGGCGACGTACCCCAGGTGAAGGGCCGCGCCACCCATCAGCTGGACGTCGTAATGGCGCTGGCCGAGCACCCGCTTGGCGGCCTCGCGGACCGTGGCGAACGCCTCGGGCAGCAGGTCGTCGAGGCTCTCGCCGTCCTTGTAGCGCTCCTTGTACTCATCGGTCAGCGCCCGCAGCTCGGCGTCGGAGAGGGCCGCGAAGTCCTCCTCGATGGAGTTGACCTGCCCCGCGATGCGGTGCAGTTTGCGCAGGATCTTTCCTTCGCCTGCACGCATGAGCTTGTTGAAGACGGACACTTGGGCTGGTCTCCTTGCCGGTCGGGCCTGCACTGTCGGGTGCGCGGGCGCGGCATTTTCCAAGGGGCAGGCCCCGCCGCAACGGCCATCGTAAAGGAGGACACCGTCCGGTCGGGAGGTCCGCCGCAGCGAACCCCTCCAGCCCCTCTTCCCATGAACGCGCGAGGCCGCGGGAAGGTGCCGGGCCGGGCCGTGAAATCCCTTCGCAGCGGCGCCCCGGGCACCGGAGAATCCCCCCATGAGACCCGTCACCCTCACCACGGAACGCCTGCTGCTGCGCCCGTTCCGGCCCTCGGACGCCCCCGCGGTGCACGCCGCCTGCCAGGACCCGGACATCCCGCGCTGGACCAGCGTCCCGTCCCCGTACACGCTCCTGGACGCCGAACACTTCACGGGCACGTTCTCGCCGCAGGGCTGGCGCCAGGAGACCGACCTGTCGTTCGCCGTGCTCACCCGGGACGCGCAGGTGCTGGTCGGCGCGGTGGGCCTGGTCCGCCTGGAGCGGCTGCGCACCCCGGAACGCCAGGCCGAGCTGGGGTACTGGACCGCCCGGGAGCAGCGCGGCAAGGGCTACACCGCCGAGGCCGCCGCCGCGGTGGTCCGCTGGGCCTTCCGCGACCTGGGCGTGGAGCGGCTGGAGTGGCGCGCCGAGGCGGGCAACCACGGTTCGTGGGCGGTCGCCCGCCGCACCGGCTTCCGCCGGGAGGGCACCCTCCGCGGCGAGCTGGTGCGCGAGGGCACCCGCCGCGACGTCTGGCTCGGCTCACTCCTCCCCTCGGACCTGCCGGACGCCCCCGGGGAGGACACGCGGCGCACGCCGTATCTGCCGTACGAGGAGTGATCCGGGGCGGTCGGGACCGTGCGGGCGGGCGACGCGCGGCGCCGCACCGCCGCAGGTCCAGATGCCAGGGGGCAGGGCTCCGTCGCTGGTCAGGGGCGCGGGACGGCTCCGGGCCGGGGCGTTGTCAGTGGTCGCCCCTACTCTGTGCGGCATGACCACCGTGACTCGGCAACCACGCTCCGTGACCTCCCTCTCCCGCGACGAGGCGCGGCGGCTGGCCCTGCGCGCCCAGGGCCTGCTCGGGGCGGACGTCCGCCGCGCCGGGGTGCGCGGGCTGCTGCGCCGCCTCGGCTCGGTGCAGCTCGACACGATCTCGGTGCTCGCCCGCTCGCACGAGCTGGTCCCGTACAGCAGACTCGGCGCCCTGCCCCGTACGGAGATCGAGGCCGCCTACTGGAGCGGTGACCGCAGCTTCGAGTACTGGTCGCACGCCGCCTGCATCCTGCCCGTCGAGGAGTGGCCGCTCTTCGCCTTCCGCCGCCGCGCCTACCGCGCCCGCCCGCACTGGCACCACGAGCTGTCCCCCGCCGCCTACGACACCGTCCTCACCCAGCTGCGCGAGCGCGGCCCGCTCACCGCGAGCCAGCTGGGCGGCGCGAAGAACGGCGGCGAGTGGTGGGACTGGAGCGCGTCGAAGGTCGCGGTGGAGCGCGCCCTGATGTACGGCGAGGTGGTCTGCACCCGGCGCAGCGGCTGGAAGCGGGTGTACGACCTCGCCGAGCGCGCCGTACCCGCCCCGCTGCTGGCGGACGAGCTGGCGGACGAGGAGTGCGTGCGCCGGCTGGTGGCGCAGGCGGGCGCCGCGATGGGCGTCGCCACCCGCGCCGACCTCGCGGACTACCACCGCCTCAAGACGGCGCAGGTCGACGCCGTGCTGGACGGCTCCGGTCTGGTGCCGGTCGAGGTCGAGGGCTGGTCCAAGCCCGCCTGGGCCGACCCGGCGGCGCTCGCGGCGCCGCCCCGCGGCCGGCACCGTACGACGCTGCTCTCCCCGTTCGACTCCCTCATCTGGGACCGCCCGCGCACCGAGCGGATCTTCGGCTTCACCCACCGCTTGGAGGCGTACGTCCCGCGCCCGAAGCGGATACACGGCTACTTCGCGATGCCGCTGCTGTCCGGGGGCCGCCTGATCGGCCGGGTCGATCCGGCCCGCGAGGGCACCACGCTCGTCGCCCGCCAGGTGTCGATGGACGGCCCGAAGGCGGTCGGCCCGATGGCCCAGGCGCTGTACGAGGCGGCGGGCTGGGTGGGGTGCGACACCGTCCGGGTGGCGCGCTGCGACGACGCGGCGCTGGCCGCCGCGCTGGACCGGGAGCTGACCCGCCTCGGCGGCTGAGCGGGAGGTGCGGGGCGCGGCCTGCCGGACACCGTCACGCCGGGCGGCCCCGCGCCGCCCCCGAGCAGGAGCGACGAGCGGCGGGAGGTCGGGCCCTCACCGGATTTCGAGGATCTTCTCCCGCATCGCGTAGACCACCGCTTCCATCCGGGAGTGCAGCTGCAGCTTCTCCAGGATGTTGCGGACGTGGTTCTTCACGGTGTTCTCGGAGATGAAGAGTTCCTTGGCGATGTCGCGGTTGTTCCTGCCGGTGGCGACGAGCTTGAGGACCTCCAGCTCCCGGTCGGTGAGGCGGGGCGCGGGCACCAGCCGCCGCTCGTCCGTCCGCTGGATCATCGACTTGAACTCGGTCAGCAGCTTGGCGGCCATCGAGGGACTGATCTGCGACTGTCCGTCCGCGACGGCCCGGATGGCGGTCGCCACCTCGTCCGTGGAGATCTCCTTGAGCAGATATCCCGTGGCCCCGGCCTTGATCGCCTCGTAGAGGTCGGCCTCCTCGTCGCTGATCGTCAGCATGATGATCTTCGCGCTGGGGGCCACCTCCTTGATCGCGGTGCACGCCTCGATCCCGCCGCGCCGGGGCATCCGTACGTCCATCAGCACGATGTCGGGCAGCAGATCGGCGGCTTTTTCGACCGCCTCGCTGCCGTCCCCGGCCTCGCCGACGACCTGGATGTCCTCCTCCTGGGCCAGCACGATCTCCAGCCCCCGCCGGAAGAGCGCGTGGTCGTCCACCACCAGAACCCGGATCGGCTCCCCGCGGGACGGATCCCCGCCCCTTCCGAACCCGTCACCGGCGCCGCTCCCGCCGTCGCCCGCGTCGCCGCGCACGGGTCCGAAGCTGTCCCCCATCGTTCCTCCCCGTCAGCTGCCCGGCCCGACGGCCAGAGCTTGGACACAAGGCTGGTTGACAACGGCCCCCGCGGCCAGCCCGATCAACGCCATACGGCCGCTCCCCGGCACCCCCAGGTGCCCCTGCGCCATGGCCCGGCACCAACTCTATACGGCCTCAACTCCTCCTCCTTGCAGGCACGATGGTGCCCCGGGCGCACGCCCGGGGCACCATGAGGATGAGGTCAGCCGCCGAGTGCGCCCCCCGCGCCCCCGGCCCCTTCCTCCCCGAACGAATCGGGGTTCAGGTGGATGACGCCGTAGTCGTAGCCGTGCCGCCGGTAGACGACACTGGGCTGCTTCGTCTCGGCGTCGACGAAGAGATAGAAGTCGTGACCGACCAACTCCATCTCGTAGAGCGCCTGGTCGAGCGCCATGGGCGCCGCGGAGTGGGTCTTCTCCCGGACGACCAGCGGACCGTCCCCCTGGACGTCCAGGGACGCCACCTTCTTGGTGGGCACCTTCTCCTCGGACACCACGTCCGCGGCGAGCTCTCCGTTGGGCTTCAGGCTCGCGGCGTCGGGGACGCTCACCGCGACATCGCTGGCCGGGATCCGGCCGCTGCCCCGGCGGGAGAAGCGCTTGTCGTGCTGCTTGCGCAGCCGTGCCTCCAGCTTCGCGGTGGCCAGATCCAGCGCGGCGTACGGATCACCGGCCGCCGCCTCGGCCCGCACCACCGGGCCTCGGGAGCGAAGGGTGATCTCCACCCGGTCGGAACGGTCGGCCTGCCGCGGGTTCGGCTCCTTGGACACTTCGACGTCCAGGCTGATCACCTTGCCGTCGAGCTTCTGGACCTTATCCAGCTTCAGCTTCTCGGCCACGTGCTTGCGGAACCGCTCGGGCACCTCGGTCTTGCGGCCCTTGACGACGATGTCCACGCAGAACTCCGTTCCCGGATCGCTCCGCCCGAAGGACGGCGCGATTCCTTCTTGCACCAGGCTCCGGTGAGTGCCGAAGCCTCGGACTTGGCGACTTTCACCTCCTCCTCCCCCGGGGACGGGCTCTCCACTCTCCTGATTTCAGGGTCGCTGCAAACGGCCTCATATGCACCCAGCACGACAAACGAGGCAAAGCGTCCGCCAAGTCCTCACAACCGAACATAGCTCTCTCCGGCCTCTGTCGGCACCCCCTCACGGCCACCAGCTGCGTTCGAGTGGTTTTCCCTCCCCCACCTGGAACGTCCCTGACCGGGCCGCGGTCGCCGGCCGTACGGCGAACGACGGCCCCGGGGCGGCCACCACCGCCGCTCCCAGCACCCGGCACCCCGCGGCCGCCACCGCCCGCCGCGCCTCGGCGAGCGTCGCCCCCGTGGTCACCAGGTCGTCCACCAGCACCACCGGCCCCGCCACCGGCCCGGGACCACCGCCCCGCACCTCCAGGGCACCGGCGATGTTGGCCAGCCGCTCCCGGGCGCCCAGACCCGCCTGGTCCGCCACCGGCCCGCGCTGCGCCAGCCCGGCCCACACCCGCGCCGGCCTGCCCGTACCCCGCAGCTCACGGGCGGCCGCGTACGCCAGCCGCCGGACCGGGTCGTGCCCGCGCCCGGCCACCGCCCGCCGCGCGGACGGCACCGGGACCAGCACCACAGGACCCGCCCGCGGGCCCACGCCGCCCTGCCGCCCGCACAGCCCCCGTACCGCGCCTGCCAGCGCCGCCCCGAGCGGCCCGGCCAGCCGGAGGGCGCCCCGCTCCTTGTGCGCGAGCAGCGCCGCCCGCACCTCCTCCGCGTAGACCGCGCCCGCCCACACCTCGGGCAGCCCGGCGGGCGGCGGGTCCGGGCGCACCCGGGCCGCGCCGCGCCCACCGCGCGCCAGCTTCCGGCGGCACGGCCCGCACAACTCCGTACGCGGCCGTCCGCACCCGGCACATTCGACCGGCAGCATCAGCCCGGCCAGCTCTCGCCACATCCCCCGCATGACTCCACTGTCACGCGCGGGGCGGCCCCTCACCAGCCCTGTGGAAAACCCCTCCGGCGCGCCGGTCCCCGGCCGCGTAGCCGCGCACTCACCCCGGGTAGACCGGCGCCGTACCGTCCTTCGCCACGGTCTTCCAATTGGCGTCCGGCGGCAACCGGACGATGCCGTCGACCGCGTCGGCGATCAGCGGACGGGTCTCGTCCTCGGACGCCGCCACCGCCTTGACGCCTGTGACGCCCGGCAGGCTCGGCACGTTCGACGCGGATCCGTCGGTCTCCATGAACTGCATCTGCTGCACGCCGCCGGACTCCCGGCCCACGACCACCAGCCGGCTGCCGCCCGCCCAGGACGCCGCGACCACGTCCTCCAGCTGCGGTGCGATCGGCCGCAGCTCCTCGACCGACAACAGCGGATGCGCCGACGAACCGCCCCGCTCCACCCGGCCGAGCTGCAACGTCGTCCGCCCGCCGTCCTCCACGAGGACCGCGATCCGGATGCCGTCGGCGGCCATCCGGATCGCCTTTATCCGCCGGTCACCGAGGCCGGGCACCGCCACCTGCTCCGGATCGCCCTTGCCCTCCCGCATCCGCAGCAGCCGCGACCCGCGCTCGGTGCGCTCGGCGATCCACAGATCCCCCAGGCCGTCCCAACTCGGCGCGGTCAGACCATCCTTGACGGCGCTGGTCAGCATCGGGCCGCCCCGCTCCGTACCGTCCTGGAGCGCGGCGACGTACAGCGACCTGCCGTCGGTCGACACACCGGCGGCGGTGCGCTCGTCCCGGGCGACGGCGACCGAGCCGAGCGGCGTCCGGCCCGTCCCGAACGGACCGCGCACCGGCGACGCCTCGGTCGCCGCGTCCGACAGCGCGACGAGCCGGTGCTCGGCGTCGAGGTAGTACTCGTCCGCCGGCCCGCCGGACTGCTGCTGGGGCGCGAAGTCCCGCTCCGCCCGGCTCTGGCTCAGGACGCACAGCGAGTCGCCGGCGGGGCCCTGCAGCTCCACCTCGCTGATCTTCGACGCCCGCGTCATGTCCTGGACGGTGAAGAACATCTGAGCCGCCATCCGCCGGCACTGCCCGGTGTCCGTGCTCACCGCCTCCTTGCTGAGCTTCACCCGCAGTGCGTTGGAGTCGTCGAGCGCCAGGGTGCGGCTGGCCAGCCGGGTACGGGAGGGGAACTCCGAGACGGTGACCTGATTCAGCCAGTTCGTCGGCCCGTCCAGCAGCGCCTGCACGCTCGCCGTGATCGGGTCTATCCGCCGCCGCAGATAGACCGGATCGGCGACCAGGACGTTACGGCGCGCCTTGGGCTCCTGCGACTCCGTCTTGTAGGACGCGAAGTAGAACTTGTTGACGGACTGGTAGATGCGCTGGAAGTCGGACTGCCCCAGCACCAGCCCGTTGGGCAGCCGGTCGATCCGCCACTGCCCCTTCTCCTTGATGAGGTGGATCGTGCGGTGGTACGGCTTCTCCTCCGGTGTGTACGCGTGTCCGGCGTCCACCGTGGCGACCTGACTGCCCGACAGCGTGACGGTGTATCCGTCGCGGTCGCCCCGGACCTGCGGCCCGCTCTCCGGCTTGGGCCGCTCCTGGAGCACGTTGGTCACCAGGAACGGCCGCCACGTCCGCCGCGCCGACTGCGCCAGATACTGCGTCGCCGTCCGGAAATCCGCCTCGTCGCTGGTGGTCGCGTCGAGGAAGCTGCGGACGATGTTGGTCGGCTGCGCACCGTCCTGCGGCGGTACGCCGTACACCCGCACCTGCGAATCACCGTCGGCGCGCGGCGACGGATCGACCGCCTTGACGTCCCCGCTCTCCGGCATCGAGGCACACCCGGCCAGCAGGAGCGCCGCACTGCCCAGCACCGCCACGCCCCGGACACCCCTGCGGCCCCTGGCGGCCCGGGGGCGCGACGCCTCGGCATCCGTCCCGCCCGGCCCCGCGGCCGCGCCCCGGCGCACCGGGGAGACCGCAGCCCCCCGCCGTCGTCCCTGCTCAGCGCTCACCCAGCTCACCTTCCCGGTCCCCGCCACGGCCGTTTCCGGCCGCCTCACCGGGGGCCGCCTCACCGGCGCGCGACGGCGCCCCGCGCGCCGCCTTCTCGTCCCGTACGCCCTCCGCCGACGCACCGCGTCCGGTGGGCCCGGCGGGCAGCGCCGCCCGGGACACCGCCGGCAGGGCCGCCGGGGTACGCCCGCCGGGCCACCGGGCCGCGGCAGCCGCCGCGCGGTTGCGCCGCGAGTCCTCCGGCTCCAGCGGGATCGGCGAGCCCCGCAGCGGCTCACCCGCCGTACGCGGCAGGGTCAGCCGGAACTGCGAACCGCCACCGGGCTCGCCCCACGCCTGGAGCCACCCGCCGTGCAGCCGGGCGTCCTCGACGGCGATCGACAGGCCCAGCCCCGTACCGCCCGTCGTCCGCGCCCGCGCCGGATCCGCCCGCCAGAAACGGTTGAACACCCGGGCCGCCTCGCCCGGCTTCAGCCCCACGCCGTAGTCGCGCACCGCCACCGCCACCGCGCCGCCACGGGGCCCGCCGGCCGACGCCAGCCGCACCACCACGTCCCGGCCCTCACCGTGCTCGACGGCGTTGACGACGAGATTGCGCAGCACCCGCTCCACCCGCCGGGAGTCCGCCTCGGCGATCACCGGCTGCTCCGCGCCACGCACCACGATGCGCGTCCCGGTCCGCTCGGCCAGCGGCTCGGCGCCCTCGATGACGCGCTGCACCACGTCCCGCAGATCGACCGGCCCGGCCTCCAGCGCCGCCGCGCCGGCGTCGAACCGGCTGATCTCCAGCAGCTCGGCCAGCAGCGACTCGAAACGGTCCAGCTGCCCGCGCAGCAGCTCCGCCGAGCGCTTCGTCGCCGGGTCGAAGTCCTCGCGCGCCTCGTGAATGATGTCCGCCGCCATCCGGACCGTCGTCAGCGGCGTCCGCAGCTCGTGCGAGACGTCCGAGACGAAGCGGCGCTGCATCCGGGACAACTCCTCCAGCTGCTGGATCTTGAGCTGGAGGTTCTGCGCCATCTTGTTGAACGATTCACCCAGACGAGCGATGTCGTCCTCACCGGTGACCTTCATCCGCTCCTGGAGCAGCCCGGCGGCCAGCCGCTCGGAGATCCCCGCGGCCATCCGCACCGGCGTGACGACCTGCCGCACGACGAGCCAGGCGATCGCGCCGAGCAGGATCACGACGAACACCCCGGCCGTCGCCAACGTGCCCGTCACCAGCTTCAGCGTCTCCGCCTCCTGCGTGAACGGGAAGAGGTAGTAGAGCTGGAACTGGTTGCCATTCACATCGTTGAGCCGCTTACCGATGATCAGCGCAGGCAGCCCCTCGTCCGAACCGACCCGCTTGATCTGCGTGTACTGCCGGAACGTACCCGCCCGCGCGTCCAGCTTCCGCCGCAGATCCGGCGGGACGCTCGCCTCCGGATCGACGTCCCCGGAGGCGCGCGGCCCCCGGGTGCCACGGCTGGCATCACCGAACGGCTCGTCGGAGTCCGAGCTGAGCGCCACGACGGAGAACACGCCCTGACCGCCACTGGCCAACTGCTCGACCAGGCCGGTCAGCCAGGTCGCGGAGTCCTGGGTGCCGCGCCCGGAGCGCGCGGCGTCGTCGCCGGTGGCGCCGGTGCCCGCACCGGCGCCGTCGGCGAGCTTCTGCGCCACCCCGAAACCGCCCGCCGCCTGGCTCTGCGCCGCCTGCGCCTTCGCGGTGAGCAGCCCGTTACGGACCTGCCCGACCACGACCACACCGAGCAGCAACACCACGACCAGCGACATCAGCAACGTCGAGGCGACGACCCGCAGCTGGATGTTGCGCCGCCACAGCCGCAGCGCCGGCAGCAACGGCCGCCGCACCCACCGGCTGAACAGCCGCAGCAACGGATGCACCGGACCGCTGACCGCACCGTCCGGCAGCAACTGCCCGCCCCGCAGCAACCGCGCGACCACCCGCGCCGACAGGGACGTTCCGCGTACCGGGTCGGTGGAACGCCCCCGCTTCTCCTCCGGGGCCGCACCGGTCCGGCTCATATCAGCTGGGCCCGGCCTTGTAGCCGACGCCGCGCACGGTCACCACGATCTCGGGCCGCTCGGGATCCTTCTCCACCTTCGAGCGCAGCCGCTGCACATGGACGTTGACGAGCCGGGTGTCGGCGGCGTGACGGTAGCCCCACACCTGCTCCAGCAGCACCTCACGGGTGAACACCTGCCACGGCTTACGGGCCAGCGCCACCAGCAGGTCGAACTCCAGCGGCGTCAGCGCGATCGACTGGCCGTCCCGCTTCACCGAGTGCCCGGCGACATCGATGACCAGGTCACCGATGGCCAGCTGCTCGGGCGCCGGCTCCTCCGATCGCCGCAGCCTGGCCCGTATCCGGGCGACCAGCTCCTTCGGCTTGAACGGCTTGACGATGTAGTCGTCCGCCCCCGATTCGAGGCCGACCACCACATCCACGGTGTCGCTCTTGGCCGTCAGCATCACGATCGGCACCCCGGACTCGGCCCGGATCAGCCGGCACACCTCGATGCCGTCCCGCCCGGGAAGCATCAGATCGAGCAGCACAAGATCGGGTTTGCTCTCGCGGAAGGCGGCGAGCGCCTTGTCACCGTCCGCCACGAACGACGGTTCAAAGCCTTCGCCGCGCAGCACGATGCCGAGCATCTCTGCCAGTGCGGTGTCGTCGTCGACGACGAGGACGCGTCCCTTCATTCGGCCATCATCCCATTACCTGATCGTGACGTACTCCAACGTGACGTGGAACACAGCTCGGCGAGCCCGTCCCGGGTCACCGGCGAGACCACCCCCGCCTCCGTGACGATCGCCGTCACCAGCTCCGCCGGCGTCACGTCGAACGCCGGGTTGTACGCCGGCGCCCCCACCGGCGCCACCGGAAGGGACCGCCCGCCCGCCACCGGGAACTCCGTCACCTCACACCCCGGACGCTGCTCCACGACGATGTCCGCACCCGTGGCGGTCGCCGGATCGACGGTGCTCAACGGCGCCACCACCACGAACGGCACCCGGTGGTACCGGGCCAGCACCGCCAGCGGATAGCTGCCCACCTTGTTGGCCACCGAGCCGTCCGCCGCGATCCGGTCCGCCCCGATCAGCACCGCGTCCACCTCCCCCGCCGCGAACAGCGAACCCGCCGCCCCGTCCGCCAGCACCGTGTACGGCATCCCGGCCCGTCCCGCCTCGTACGCGGTCAGCCGCGCGCCCTGGAGCAGCGGCCGGGTCTCGTCCACCCACAGCCGGCGCAGCGCGCCCCGCCGGTGCGCGGCGAGCGCCACCGCCAGCGCGGTGCCCTCCCCGCCGGACACCAGAGCGCCCGTGTTGCAGTGGGTGAGGATCCGGTGCCCGCCCCCGGGCCGCAGCCCGTCCAGGAACGCCAGCCCGTGGCGCGCCATCCGCGCACTGGCGTCGGCGTCCTCGGCGTGCACCGCGCGCGCCTCGGCCAACGCCGCCGCCGCGGCGCCCTCCGCGCCCGTACCGGCGTCCACCGCGGCCCGGTACGCCGCGGCCGCCCGCCGTACTCCGTATCCCAGGTTCACGGCCGTCGGCCGGGCGTGTGCCAGCGCGTCGGCCGCCGCTCCCACGTCGTCACCGCGCGCCGCCGCCAACGCGACGCCGTACGCGCCCGCGATGCCCAGCAACGGCGCACCCCGCACCGCCAGCGTCCGTATCGCCCGCACCAGCTGCGGCACGTCCGCGCAGATCAGCTCGGTCTCCTCGGCGGGCAGCCGGGTCTGGTCGAGCAACACCACGGCAGGGTCGCTGGGCGGCTCCGCCCAGCGCAACGACGGGACGACGGGCGCCACCGCGCCGGTCTCGGGTACTTCAGCACGTTCGGCCATCCGCCCAGTCTGCCGCCGCCGCCCGCCCGAGCAGAACCACCCCCTCCAGGCCACAGCCACGGGGCACCACCTGCCATGACACGATGACTGCCGCCGCGGAAGCCGGTCCCCGGGCCGCCACGGCGGCGGCCGGGAAGCATGAAGGAGCGACGATGAACAACTCTCCGGGCTGGGCCTCGCCCGGATCCGCCCCCTCCGACGAGCCGGACCGCGGCGCCCGGGAGCACCCCGACGGCCCACCGCCCGACGGCCCCGCCACGGAGGAAACGCCGGCTCCCCCGCAGTGGTCGAAACAGCAACCACCCGCCGGTACGTGGTCCACGCCCGCCGGTGTCCCCGGCCCCCGCGGCCGCGCCACCGCAGGTCTCGGTACGGGCGGCCAGGCTCCCGGCGGTCCGCCCTGGGGCGGCAACTGGTCCCCGGTGCCGCCCGCCGCGAAGCCCGGGGTCATCCCGCTGCGCCCGCTGGGCGTGGGGGAGATCCTGGAGGGCGCGCTCTCGATGCTCCGCCTCCACTGGCGCACCGTCCTCGGCATCTCCCTCGTCATCGCCGTGGTGGCGCAGGTCGCCATCACCCTGGTGACGGGCCTGTGGTTCCCGGACACCGGCCGGGCCCCGGTCCTGGAGATCGACTCCACCGAGGCCGTCACCAAGGCGTTCCGCGAGCTGGGCCGGACGGTCCTCGGCAACGGCATCACCGCGCTGATCGGGCTGCTCGCCACGATCCTCGCCACCGGCCTGCTGACCATGATCGTCAGCCGCGCCGTCCTCGGCCGCCCGGTCACCGCCGGGGAGGCATGGCGGGACGCCCGCTCTCAGCTGCCCCGGCTCTGCGGCCTCCTCTTCCTGCTCATGCTGCTGCTCACCGCCGTGATCCTGGTGGCCGCGGTGCCGGGCGGGATCCTCGTGGCGGTCGGCTCCGCACCCGCCGGATTCGCCCTCGCCTCGCTCGGCCTCCTGGCCGGCAGCGCCGCCGCCGTCTGGCTGTGGGTGCGGTTCTGCCTCGCGCCGCCCGCCCTGATGCTGGAGAAGCAGGGCATCGTCGCCTCGATGCGCCGCTCCGCGAAGCTCGTCCGCGGCTCCTGGTGGCGCATCCTCGGCATTCAACTCCTGATGTACCTGCTCGTCGGCATCGTCGAGTTCATCGTCCAGATCCCTCTCACGCTCATCGCCTTCATCATCGACGGTGACAACCTCATGGGCTGGCTGAACGGCACCGCCCCCACCACCGGCTGGACGTTCCTCACCCTCCTGGGCCTCGGCGCCGTCATCGGCTCCACCCTCACCTTCCCGCTCAGCGCGGGCGTGACGGCCCTCCTCTACATGGACCAGCGCATCCGCCGCGAGTCCCTCGACATCGAACTCGCCCGCGCCGCCGGCCTCACCGACTACGACACCCCCACCGTCCCCGCCCAGTCCCCCTCCCCCACGGAGAACTGACCCCGGCACCGGCCGGAAACCCCCTCGCCCGCCCCGTCTCCCCCAGGGAGCCGGGGCGGAGCCATATCCGCTCCCCTATACGCACCGAATTACGCAGATGAACCCGACCTCCCGCACAACCGGTCCAGCCATCCCGCCCAGTCGCTCCTATACGCCCCGAGGCCACAGTGAGAACCGCCCCAACGCCTCCCTCTCAACGCCAAGGGACAGCCCAGGGCCAAAGAACCGCCCTCTCCAGAACCAGCCCCGCACAACGACACACGAGAGCATGCTGGCATTCCCCGGCGTGGAAGGCCAACGAAGGGCCGAGGAGGGCCGCCGCCCCATCACCGGCACAACGCAAAAATGCCCCGGCCCCGCAACCCAAAACTGGCTACGAAGACCGGAGCAATTGGTCTTTTCCCCGAAAATGCGGAAAGCCCCGCACCATAAGATGCAGGGCTTTCCCCAAAAATTGTTCGGCGGCGTCCTACTCTCCCACAGAGTCCCCTCTGCAGTACCATCGGCGCTGAAAGGCTTAGCTTCCGGGTTCGGAATGTAACCGGGCGTTTCCCTAACGCAATGACCACCGAAACACTATGAAGTTAACCAACCCGGCACATCACAGGTCGTTACTTCAGAACCTACACAGTGGACGCGAGCAACTGAGGACAAGCCCTCGGCCTATTAGTACCAGTCAACTCCACACCTTACAGTGCTTCCATATCTGGCCTATCAACC